>CAWCKL010000042.1:0-655000 GCA_963796095.1 uncultured Acidobacteriota bacterium | reverse complement strand
AATTAGCAATCAGCATTTAGCTTCCCGACATCTTGGCGCGGACTGGGCGTTAGGTTCTTTGACTGAGTGCTGACTGCTGATTGCTGGCCGGTACGGTAAACTCCTGTTCATGGCTTCCGCCGATCAGCTCGGATTCAGTTTCAGGCCGGCGGAACGACGTACCTGGACGGTGCGGGATCTGGTGGCGGCGGTGCGCACTCACCTGGAGCGGGAGTATGGCGACGTCTGGGTGGAAGGGGAGATTTCGAACTTCCGGGCGCATGAGTCGGGGCATCTTTATTTCACTCTCAAAGATCAGAACGCGCAGATTCGGGTGGTGATGTTCCGGTCTTCGGCGCGATTGTTGCGCTTCCGTCCGGAGAATGGCCTGCAGGTCGTGGTACGCGGGCGCGTTACCATTTATGAGGATCGCGGAGAGTTGCAGGTCTCGGCCGAGTATGTCGAACCCAAGGGCGCTGGGGCTTTGCAGATCGCGTTCGAGCAACTCAAGGCCAAGCTCGAAGCGGAGGGATTGTTTGATCCCGGGCGCAAGAAGGCGATTCCCACGCTGCCAGCGAGAATTGGTATTGTGACGTCGCCGCAGGCGGCGGCGCTGCGCGACATCCTGAATATTCTAAGGCGACGGCACGATACGGCCAGCGTTCTCATTTTCCCCGCGCAGGTGCAGGGCGAAGCGGCTGCGCTCGAACTCGCGGCAGGGATTCGCTACTTCAATAAAGCGCGCATTGTGGATGTGATTATCGTGGCGCGGGGCGGAGGCTCGGCGGAGGATCTGGCTGCGTTCAATCACGAAGGGCTGGCGCGTGCGGTTGTGGCTTCAACGATTCCTGTGATCTCCGCGGTTGGGCACGAGACCGATTTCACCATTCTTGATTTCGTTGCTGACCTGCGAGCGCCTACGCCTTCGGCGGCGGCGGAGTTGGTCATACGTTCGCGGTTGGAAGTGGAGGAGCAACTTGAAGGGCTGCATAGGCGGCTTGAGAAGGCGACGCGTTATCACTTGCTTATGGCTCGCCAGAATCTGACAGAACTGGCGCGGCATGGGGCATTCGCTCGCATGATGGACCTGATTCATCGCCGTGAGCAACGCTTGGATGATCTGGTGAATCGGCTTGCTCATGGGCAGAGCGATATCTTCGAGAAGCAGCGGCGGCGGTTCGAGGCTTCGTCCGCAGCGGTTCGGCATTATGATGTGCGGCGGATGTTGGCGGGCATGAAGAAAGACCTCGACGCACGGACTACGGCGACTGTTTCGGCTGCCCGCAACCTATTGCTTGAGCGCAGGGTTCGAGTGGAGCGAATGGTTACGGCTTTGTCGGCGCTTTCTCCGTTAGCAATTCTTGAGCGAGGGTATGCTCTGGTGTTCGATGCGTCAGGAACCTTGTTGAAGGATGCCGCGAAGGTGAAGGCTGGGGATGAGATTTCGGCGCGGTTGGCTAAGGGGATGCTGGGTGCAACGGTGAAGAAGGCGCGAGGGTGACGCGGCTTCTGTCGAGCTTCGCTCGACTTCGACGGGCGAGACGCCCCTAGCTCCGTTGCTACTGTTGCTACTGACGTTGGCTTGCCTCGGTGTGCTTAGCTGCTTATACTTCTTGGGGTTTGCCGCCACTCATGGACTTGCAGTCTTTAATTCGTCATCATCGGAGATTGTTATGACCACCGCCACGAAATCGGTTTCGCTTGAGCAAGAGCTTAATCCCACCGAAGCACAGATTGCGCGATTTGATCTGGCCGCGCAGAAACTTAATCTGGACGAGGGTTTGTGGAAGGTGCTGCGCTATCCCACGCGCGAACTGATCGTGCATATTCCGGTGGCCATGGACAACGGGAAGTTGGAAGTCTTCACCGGCTTCCGGGTGCAGCACTCGATCGCCCGCGGCCCTTCCAAGGGCGGCATTCGGTACGCACCGGACGTTACTCTCGATGAAGTTCGCGCGCTCGCGGCCTGGATGACCTGGAAGTGCGCGGTGGTGAACATTCCTTTTGGCGGCGCGAAGGGTGGCGTGATTTGCGATCCTCATAAGATGTCGATGGGCGAGCTTGAACGCATGACCCGCCGCTACACGGCAGAGTTGTTTGAATTTATCGGTCCCGAGAAAGATGTACCCGCGCCGGATGTGAATACCAACGAGCAGACGATGGCGTGGATCATGGATACATTTTCCATGCATATGCGGCAGACCGTGACCGCGGTGGTCACGGGGAAACCGATTAATATTGGCGGATCGCGGGGGCGCCGCGAGGCCACGGGCCGCGGCATCATGATCGTTTGCGATGAGGCGATCAAGAAGCTGGGGATGAGGCCTGAATCAACGCGGATCATTGTGCAGGGGTTCGGGAACGTGGGTTCGAATGCCGCGTTGCTCATGAGACAAGCGGGTTATAAGATTATCGGCATTATCGAGGTCACCGGCAGCCTTTACAACAAGAATGGAATTGATGTGCGGGCGCTGTCTGATTACCGGCAGAAGCATGGGACATTGGCGGGTTTCCCGGAGGCCGAAGCGGCCGATCCCGCTGAATTGCTGGTCACGGATTGTGACATTCTGATTCCCGCCGCCACCGAAAATCAGATCACCAGCCGCAATGCCGATCGAATAAAGTGCAAGATCCTGGCCGAGGGCGCGAATGGTCCGACAACGGCGTCCGCGGATGAGATTCTGGTGGAACAGGGAGTCTTCGTGATTCCGGACATCCTGTGCAATGCCGGGGGTGTAACCACTTCCTATTTCGAATGGGTGCAGGATCGCCAGGGATATTTCTGGAAGGAATCCGTGGTAAACGAACAGCTTGAAACAATCATGGTCGCAGCCTTCGAGGATGTGGTAAGGTTCGCCGAAATTCACGGTGTCAATAACCGGATTGCCGCTTATATGCTGGCAATCGACCGCGTCGCGTATACGATTCGGCAGCGCGGAATCTACGCCTGAGATTCCGGATCAGGCGCAGAACCACGATTCAGTAAAACATCTTCAAGGAGGGAATCGGTATGAGCACACCGCGAATGAGGGTGCTGACCTGGGCGGCAGGACTATGTCTACTGTTGGGGTTGGTCGTAGCTCCGGCATTAGCGCAGACCCAAACCACTTTACCGACGGATCAAACCAGCTCGTCAACCAGCACGAGCAAAAAGAAAAAGTCCAAGAAGGATACAACCGCCACCGACGATCAATCCGCCGATTCGAGTAGTGGTATGTCTTCCAGCAAGAAATCTACGAAGAGCGCGAAGTCGGATGCGGCAACTGGCTCTGATTCTGCCCGCGACACTTCGTCGACTGCCAGCAAATCGAGTACCAGCAAGAAGAAGTCGAGCGCGAAATCAGATACTGCTGCGAGTCCGAATTCTGCCGCCAGCGACACGTCGTCCAGTGCCAGCAAAAAGAAGTCCAGCTCGAAGACGAAGTCTGCAAGTGCAGACGCGACCGATCAGTCCACGGCGGGTGCATCCGATGCAACTGCGCCGAAGACGAGTCATAAGAGCAAGAAGGCAGCGGCCAGTGACAGCACCACGCAATCGACGGCTCCGGCGAGTTCGTCAGCAATGTCGGAGACGCCGGCCTCAAGCAGCAAGAAGTCCGCTTCGGCCGCTTCGGCCTCCGCCCCGGTGGCCAGTTCAGCGCCCGCGGCAAGTTCCGCTCCAACGGCAAATTCTACTCCGGCAAAACCTGCGGCCGGTTCTTCGGCGAGCGCCCCGACCAAGAAGGCGCCTTCCACGGCACCAGCGGGCGGAACGGCTTCCAGTCCGGAAATCGCTTCGGCAAAGTCCAGCGGGAAGGTGTGGGTCAATCTTGACAGCGGCGTCTACCACAAAGGCGGACGCTGGTATGGCACCACGAAAAACGGCAAGTTCATGACTGAAGCCGAAGCCCAGCAAGCCGGGTACAAAGCATCCCAAAAAGACTAGTAAGGAGGAATGAATGAGCAAGAAACCCATTTCACGTGTTCTGCTTGTACTGTTCGCCCTGGCACTGATCACGGGCATCAGCGTGAGTCAGAGTGCTGCGCAAGCCAGCAGCGGGAGCAAGAGTTCGACGTCAACCATGGCCGCAAGTTCCGCCAACCTGGTTGATATCAATTCTGCAACCAAGGACCAACTCGATGCGCTTCCCGGCATCGGCGCGGCCTATTCACAGAAGATCATCGACGGCCGCCCGTACGCCAAGAAGACGGACCTGGTACGCAAGAAGGTGATACCTCAGGCTACTTACAACAAGATTAAGGACATGATTATCGCCAAGCAACAGTAGTACCACGAGCATTCCACGACGAGCCCGCAGACCGGACCGCCGCGCCCTGCCCCAACCTTAACCAAAGCCAAGTCTTGAATCTGTTTTCCAAGGAGGCAAAATGAATTTCGTCGACGACATGAAGAACAAGGTTATGGGAAATATCGCGGAAGAGAATCCGACGGCGAGCGCTGCTCTGGAACTTCTGAAGAACCATCCCGGCGGCATCAGCGGACTGGTGCAGCAATTTCATGACAAAGGCCTGGGTGACATGATCAACTCGTGGGTAAGCACGGGCCAGAACCTCCCGATCTCTGCGGACCAGATCAAAAGTGTGCTCAGCAATGAACATGTACAGGCATTCGCGGCCAAAGCAGGGATTTCGCCCGACGTGGCCAGCGCCAAAATTGCCGAAGTACTGCCGATGATCATGGACCGACTGACCCCTAACGGTCAGGTGCCGGCGCAAAACGGCCTGCTCGCGACCGGAATGAATATGCTGAACTCCCTGACAAAAACCGGGACCGACGCCGCCTGAGGGTTTTGTCCGACCGAGAACTGGAGGGCAAAAGACCTAGCTCCTGCTGTCATGCAGGGGCTTTTTTGTTGTCCAGCCCTGCTCGGCCAAGCAGAGCTTCACTTGGCGCGAGGGGCCGTTCAATGCTTAACAGTTTGCGGAAAAACGTCGAAATGAGCGGCTGGTTCCCTGAAAAGGGCTCGGCTTCAAGCCGGGCCCTACATCGATTTCAAAGACTTACGGCACGGCTGGGAAGCCGTGCCCTTTCAAAAATCCAACGCCAAGAGTTTTTCCGCAAGCTGTTAAGCAGGTTTTGCCCCTTCGCGTTTACTCTTGCATTGCTTTCGCTATTCATGGTGGAGGATAATTCGGTATCGCTCGTTTCGGCATTCGTGCCGGCTTGCGGTTGCCAGCGTACCGGTGAACCTTCCCAATTCCATCACGCTCACCCGCATCTGCAGCATCCCGCTGCTGATCTGGATTCTTTCCACCAACCGTTTTCAAAGTACGGGAGGCGAAAAGGAGCTGCTGGCTTCCGCCCTATTCATCGCTGCTTCCATTACCGACGGCATTGACGGGTACCTTGCGCGCAAGCGCGGACAGATCACGACCATGGGTGTACTGCTCGATCCGCTGGCCGACAAGCTGCTGATCGCCGCCGCTTTTATCACTCTGGTGCAGTTCAATCCCAGCATGGTTCCGGCCTGGATCGCCGTGATCATCATCGGGCGGGAATTTCTGGTAAGTGGTTTGCGTTCGATTGCGGCTTCCGAGGGGTTTGCGATCGAGGCCAGCGATCTGGGCAAGTTCAAGATGCTGGTGCAAATTGTTTCCGTGGTGGCCGTTATTCTTGACCATCGCTGGAAAGAATGGCCCATCTACGGCGGGTATTTCTTTCCGGTGCATTGGATCGCGCGGCTGGCTATCTGGTTCATGGTTCTGCTGTCGCTGGTATCGGCGGGCGATTACTTCGTCGCCTTCTGGTCGAAGATCGACCGGCAGGTGGTGAAGAGCCGCCGCCGCGCGTTTGTCCTCAGCCGTCGGAGGAAGCGCGATGTCGCCGCAACCTGAACACCTGGCAGCACCTGCTACGCTGGCAAGCACACGTCAGAACGAATTCACACCTGAGGAACGCGCAGTTCTATTGAAGCTTGCCCATGAGTCCATCCTGTCGGCTCTCGAGCGCCGCGAGATTTCTCTGACCCCGCCTTCGCCGCATCTCGAAGAGCCGCGGGGCGCGTTCACTACGATTTATTTCCACGGCAACCTGCGCGGATGTGTGGGCTACGTATTTCCGGTTGCTTCGCTATACCGGACGGTGGCTGAAACTGCCCGCGCCGCGGCCTTCGAGGATACGCGTTTCTCGCCCGTCAGCCCACAAGAGGCGCCGGAATTGGACGTCTCTCTGAGCATTCTGTCTCCCCTGCGAGTCATCACGCCGGAAGAAGTTGAGGTCGGGCGGCACGGTTTGGTCGTTTCGCACGGCGGACGCCGTGGGTTGCTCCTTCCCCAAGTACCCGTCGAACATCAATGGGACCGCGCCACCTTCATGGAGCAGACTTGCCGCAAGGCGGGGCTGCCGCTCGATGCCTGGCGGCAGGGTGCGACGCTCGAGGCATTTACGGCGGAAGTGTTCGGGGATCGGGAGGCAAAATGAGAGGTGCGACGCCAGAGATTTTATACTCGACACCACATGGCATTTCGCGACGGACTAAGTTCCATGTAAGGTGGATCAGCGCTGCACTCATTGTGGGTTCGCTGTTTTTCGCTAGTCCCGAGCCAGCCTCGGCTCAAGAGACCTACTGTCCGGAGAGTATCTCCGTGGAGCAGACTGTCGAAAAAATTCCGGAAGGCTGGACGGTTAGGCAGGATGAAGCGGCCAGCACCTTGGAGGGGATTACGTTTTATAGCGGACCTCCCGAGGAAGAAGCCAGTCTGGTGTACGACCAGTGGACAAAGCGCAACGGCCTGGCATACGGCGTTTGGCACTTTCAACCCAAATCTTCCCACCCGATCTGGCTAAGTTGCCGTTATTCATCTATTCATCTACCCGCGTGTTTCTCGCAAAGCAACTTCCGGCAGAGACTTCAGGATGCACAGTCACCTACGATCCAAAAGTGACCGTTTCGGGCTCACTCGAAATCCGGAAGATAGACTGCCATTAGCTATATCGCCGGAACTACTGCGCCGGACGAGTTCCGCCCAATTCAGACAGCAGACGGGCTCTTGATTACAATCCTCGGATCACTTTCCAGCGAGGTTTGGCTTGCACGAACCGGTCGCCAGTACTAAATATTCCGACGCCTCTGCGCTGCGCCACACCTCGCTGATTGAACTCGCACGCCTCTTCCTGAAGCTCGGTATAGTCGCTTTCGGTGGCCCTCCGGCGCATATTGCCATGATGGAAGACGAAGTCGTATCGCGGTGTGGCTGGCTTACGCGCGAACAGTTTCTCGACTTTCTGGGCGCGACCAATCTTATCCCTGGCCCGAACTCCACCGAGATGGCAATCCATGTGGGCCGGATTCGCGCCGGATGGCCGGGTTTGCTGGTGGCGGGCGCGAGTTTCATTCTGCCTTCGGCGGTCATGGTTACCGCGCTGGGGTGGGCGTATGTGCGCTTTGGATCACTGCCGCGGATTGCGGGGCTTCTCTACGGAGTCAAGCCCGTCGTGATTGCTCTGATTGTGCAGGCCGTGTTCAAGCTGGCGAAGACAGCGGTGAAGTCGACGTGGATTGCCGTGGTGGGTGTGTTCGCGGCGCTGGGGACCGTTCTTGGCGTGGATCAACTCGCTGTGCTGGCAGGTGGTGGTTTGCTGACCGGGTTGGTTTATTGGCTGCGCTCGGGTAGGCGAACTTCTGCGAAAGCTCTTTTCTTGAGCGGAAGTGGCTTCAGTGCCTTTGCGGCGCCATCGGGTATCGCTGCTTCCTTTAGCCTAACTGCGTTGTTCCTTGTTTTTCTCAAGATTGGGGCGATTCTTTTTGGAGGCGGCTACGTACTGGTGGCGCTGATTCGTTCCAACCTGGTGGCCGGACTGGGCTGGATCAGCGAACAGCAGTTGCTCGATGCCATCGCCATGGGACAGGTAACTCCGGGCCCGCTGTCCACAACCGCTACCTTCATTGGCTACCTGTTGGCGGGCCTTCCTGGGGCGGTGATTGCGACCGTCGCCATTTTTCTCCCGGCATTCTTTTTCGTCGCGATGAGCGGGCCGCTGGTTCCACGGTTGCGTCAGTCGCCTGTCGCCGGGGCCGTGCTGGATGGAGTGAACGTTGCGGCACTAGCCTTGATCGCGGTCGTCTCCTGGCAACTCTTCCGCGCCGCGGTCGTAGACTGGACCACGCTAGTCCTGGCCGGGGTGAGCTTCTTTCTGCTGTTTCGCTGTCGCGTCAACTCCGTTTGGCTGATGCTGGGCGGGGCCGCGATCGGAGTTGGAGCAACGTCGCTCCATGGTTGATTGTTGCCTGTATTTACAAGTTCGTCACCGATCACGGAATTCAACGACAATCACGTTTTGACCAAAGCGACGGTGCAGCATAGAATCCTCGCTGATTTAGCGACGATGATTGCGTAGCGATCGGGGGAATCATGAAACGGGCCAGCTTCTGGTGCGCTGTGGTCGCAGTGGCCGGAGTTTTTCTGCTCTCCAGTTGCGGCAAGCCTGCCGCGAAAGATTTTCAGAAAAGTCTGCAGGAGCGCCTGATCACGGCCAAGCCGGGCGACGTGATTGAAATCCCCGAAGGCAAATTTCATGTCGACCGCACGCTTTCGCTGATCGCCAACGGCGTTACCATCCGCGGGAAAGGTATGGACAAGAGCATTCTTTCTTTCACCGGGCAGAAAACCGGGGCCCAAGGAGTGCTGGTTAAGGCGAATGATTTCACCATCGAGGATGTCGCCATCGAAGACCCGGCGGGCGACGCGCTCACCATTCAGGGCGGCACAAACATCAGCGTACGACGCGTGCGTACGGAGTGGACACGCGGGCCGAATGAAGCCAACGGCCCGTACGGCATTTATCCGGTGGAGTGCAAGCAACTGCTGGTGGAAGATTCAGTGGCGCGCGGCGCGGCCGATGCGGGCATTTACGTGGGACAGTCGGAGAATGTGATCATCCGCCGCAACCGTTCCGAGTTCAATGTGGATGGTTACGAGATCGAGAATTCCGAGAACGTCGACGCCTATGAAAATGTAGCCACGCACAATGCCGGAGGAATGGGAATATTCAACCTGCCCAATTTGCCCCGGCAAGGCGGCCGCCACGTGCGCGCCTTCAACAATCAACTGGTGGATAACAACACGCCAAACTTTGCGCCCAAGAGTCTGGGTCCGATCTATTATTTGCCGACCGGGACCGGCATGTATGTAATGGCCATACGCGACGTGGAAGTCTTTAACAACAAAATCCAGAACAACAACACGGTCAACCTTTACATCATTAACTACAAAACGGGGGTGGGCGAGGACGCCCTCCGAGACACCGCATCCTCGCCGATCACTCAGCAGGTCTTCGCTCCCGAGGACAAGCGATTTGATCCATTCGTGCGCGACGTTTTCATCCATGACAACGACATCAGCGGCGGCGGCCAATCGCCGGACAGCCGGGTTCCGGGCATGACAGAGATGGCCACCGCGCTGGGCGGCAAGTTCCCCGATATCCTTTATGACGGCATGGTAGATCCGACGTGGGGACGCAAAGGACTCAACCAGGGACAGGTCTGCCTTTCGGCAAACGGGGCGGCGACATTCTTGAACTTCGACGCCGCAGGCAACATGAAGCATCCGGTTCATGATGTGAAGCGGTATGCATGCTCCTTAACGCCGATCACGGCAGTGACGATTGCGCAAGCCTCACCGGCAGGCGGGAAGTAATGCGACGGCCGGCCGCTTTGCGGACAGCGGGATCCGCTTTGCTCTGTGTGTGCCTGTTCGCAAGCTGTGGGCGTTTCCTGCAACCGGATGTAGAGGCTCACCTGGAGGAACCGTTCCCGCAGAAGCTTTCGGCGTGGCATTTGTTCACCGCGCACTCTCCCGCGCTCAAACCCAATCGCGGCGTGATTCCTTATGATCTGAATACACCTTTATTTTCTGACTACAGCGATAAATACCGGTTTGTCTGGATGCCTCCAGGAACTTCGGCGCACTATCGTGATGACGAGCCATTCGAGTTTCCCGTAGGAACTGTGCTGGCAAAAACTTTCGCGTTCCCGGTGGGGGGGCGATCAGCGGAGAAGCTGATCGAGACCCGGCTGCTGGTGCATTCAAAAACGGGATGGGTGGCCCTCCCTTACGTTTGGGATGAGAAACAGAGCGACGCCACTTTGCAACTCGTACCGGATCCGGTGCGGGTGACGTGGACAGACGCATCGGCAAGACTTCGCGATTTCAATTACGTCATCCCCAATGCGAATGAATGTCGCGAGTGCCATGAAAACCAGAAAGTGCTGCTTCCCATCGGGCCTAAAGCGCGCAACCTGAACCGCGACTTCGCTTATGAGGATGGCGTCGAAAATCAGCTTGAGCACTGGGCGCGCGTGGGATATTTGCAGGGTTTGCCTGCAGCTGTGGCGCGCCCGAGGGCTGCGAAGTGGGATGACCCGGGCAGCGGATCGGTGACCGACCGTGCGCGCGCTTATCTCGATAACAACTGCGCGCATTGCCATCAGCCCGGCGGACAAGCGGGCTACACCGGCGTCGATCTCCGCCTCACGCAGACGGACCCGGCTCACCAGGGATTTTGCAAGTCTCCGAACTCGGCGGGGGCGGTGGGCGCTCTACGCTACGACGTGGTGGCGGGACGCCCGGACGAATCCATCTTGATTTTCCGCCTGGAATCCACCGCTCCGAAAGTTTCCATGCCGGCGCTGGGCCGTGATGTGGTTCACGAGGAGGGCGTGAAGTTGCTGCGTCAATGGATCGAATCCCTACCGGGGGGATGCAGCGATACTCAGACGCGCTCACAACCCTCTCGGCATCTTGCGTGATCCGTTACGCGCGCAAGGGATTCCGGTAAAAATACGGGGAGAAGCGGTTTGCTTCTCCCCGTTAACTCCTGCAGATCGTTTCTGGCGCGAGATTACGGCTGGTCCAGTTCCACACCATCGCCGAGGTGCACGCTTTCCATGGCGAAGACGACCATGCCCGTAGCGGTCGTCGGGGTGGTTGAAATGACCACGACTTCTCCCACCGCCCGGCGCGGCAGATCGCGGACGTGGATCTCGGGGCCTCCGGTTTTGTTGAGGAAGTTGGGTTCGAAGACGGCCTGTTTCGCCTGAGTATCTTCGCTGGTGGAGGCTTTGAACGAGAGCGAGTCCACCGGGTCGTGCAGATCGGCTTCGTAGGTCCGCACGGCGCGGAAGTAGTCTCCGGGTTTCACACCCTGATTGGAGCCGACGTTCATATACACCTTGTCTCCGGGCCCAATCTCCGAGTCGAAGTCCTTTGCCATGGCGATGCGTCCGGTTAACTTGCCACCTGAGGGCAGGAAGCGATCGAAGCGCAACGGCGGATGGAAGGCGATGGCCGGCTTTTCGACGTACGGGATGACATAATCGCCGGGGTTGACCGGATCACAACTCATTTCGATCTCCGCGATGGCCATCTTGCTGCGAGTATCGATAATGCGCACGCGAGCCAATTCGGAGTAGGGCTGGCCCATGGTTTTCAACAATGTATGCTGGCCGGCAAAGATTTCATAGCGGTTGGGATCACGCAGTTCGCGCACGATCGTATACTTCTGGCCGACCTCATAGCCCTTTCCTGCCAGATATACAACCTCGCCATTGCTGTTCTTGGTGTCGCTCGGGGTGTACAAGTCGCCGGCCACGAAATTGGCATTGGCCACAAGTTGCTTGCTGACGAACCCAGCGCAGGCCAGGTCAACCGCCGTCGGTGTCTGTATCCGCTCAAAGGGGAAGCTGACCGTGGTGGGCTGTGTTCCCGGGGGCGCGACCAGGGCCGTTTGATTGGCCGGGGCAGGGTTCTGGCCATGGACGGCGATCGTCAGGCACAAAATTAGCAACAATCGTGTTTTCTTCATGTTACCTCCAGGGCCAGATCTGGAAACCAGTCAGCGCGGTGGCCCCGTTGATTGCACAAAATAAAAGGACTTACAGCCCGGACAGTAACAACAGAGGCAAGGGCGGTCAAGGTTACTCTGGTGTCATGCGGGATACGTTAAATAGTTTTTCCGGGAAAATTCGTAATCCATAGTTGCATCTCGAATTGCAGGCTTGTAATATCGCGGCCACTCTTAAAATATCGATGACAGCAGCATCCAATAGTTATATCGCCCGTCTCCGGCCTTTGCGGCTGCCCCGCGTGTGCGTAGCGGTGATCGGTTCCGATCCGACCGAGATGCTTGAAAAGGCCGAGGCTCTGGTTCGGGACAACACCTTTCTTGAGTTCAGGTTAGATTACCTGCCGCGCCCGGCGCTGGCGCTACCGAAGATCAAACAGTTCGCCCAGTACCATTCTCATGTGGTAGCCATGGCGACCTGCAGGCGGGTCGTGGCCGGGGGCAAATTTAAGGGTTCAGTAGCCTCCCAATTGGACATTCTAGGCAAGGCGGCGGCGGCCGGCTGCCAGGTAGTGGATCTTGAACTGCAGAGCGCGGCGCATTGTAAACCGGAGCAATTGCGGCGCCTGCGTACGAACGCCGCTCTCATCCTCTCGCACCACGACTTCCGCGCCACCAAGAATCTGGAACAGACTCTGGAAAAGATGGTCGCCATTCCTGCCGACTTCTACAAGATCGTCAGCACTGCTACGACGCTCTACGACAACGTGGTCTTGATGAAATTCCTCGAGCAGAACAACGATAAATATTCGCTGATCGGCGTGTGCATGGGGGAGCAGGGCATCATTAGCCGGTTGCTGGGAGTCCGTGCGGGCAGTGTGTTCACTTTTGCCGCCGTCAGGCAGGATGAAAAAACGGCGCCGGGCCAGGTAACCGCGCAGGACTTGCGCAGCACTTACCGAATCGAGCAGGTCGATGCGGCGACGCGGGTGTACGGAGTCGCTGGCGATCCTGTGGAACACTCGCTCTCGCCGGCGATCATGAATGCGGCGCTGCGTCGTGAGACGGTCAACGGCGTTTATCTCCCGTTGCACGCCAAGAATCTGAAAGATTTGCTGGCTTGCGTTCGCGATATCCCGATTCACGGTCTTTCCATCACGATGCCTTACAAGACCGCGATTCTGTCGCACCTCGACAACACGGATTCCCACACCACGAAGATTGGTGCCTGCAATACCGTGGTGCGGGCGCAGGACGGAAAACTGTACGGCTTCAATACCGATGCCACCGGGGTCGTGCGACCGCTGGAGCAACGGATTACTATCGAAGGGGCGAAGATACTGGTTCTCGGAGCTGGGGGCGCTGCACGGGCCGCTGTGTTTGGACTCAAAGAACGAGGCGCGGAAGTTTATGTTCTGAACCGCACATTGGCTCAAGCGCAGAAACTGGCTCGCTCCGCCCGGGCGCGAACTCTGAAGCGAGCCGACCTGAAAAAACTCAGCTTTGACGTCATCATCAACGCCACGCCGGTTGGTATGGGCAACTCGCAGGAGTCACCATTGAATCAGGACGAAATCAAGGCGCGGTATGTCTTCGAGATGATTTACGATCCGCCGGAAACTCGTCTGATGAAGCTGGCCAAGGCTGCTGGCGCAGAAGTGATCCCGGGAGTCGAAATGTTCGTACAGCAGGGAGCACGTCAATTTGAAATCTGGACGGGAAAGCCCGCGCCCTGGGACGAGATGCTCCGGGTAGTGACGAAGATTCTCGAAGAACGTGCCGCCAAGAATGGCGGGAATGACACCAAGAAGAAGTAGCCGCTAAAAGACGTCATCCTGAACAAGTAAACTCCCTAAAAGCTAACGACGTCATCCTGAACCCGGCTTCAGCCCGTGAAGGATCTCGCGCGCAGTGGCGAAACTATTATGCGAGAGCCAAAACGCTCCCACGTCTACGCAATGACAAACAACGCCAGGCAACAATCCCGGGGTGACGTTATGCGTCACCGACTCGCCGGGCCAGTTTCCCCCACCCCACCAGAGCGGATGAGCCGACGTACCAGTCAGTGACCAACTTCCGAATCATCTCTTGCCATTGTGGCGAGGAAGCCTGCGGCGACGAAGCATGCGGAACTAGGACAGGCACAGTAGGACTTTCGAGGTCTGGGCCCGGCAAGACCATGCCGATGGAGCGGGCTTTTCTCCGCGCAGGTTCTCTCCGCGCCCCTCCCAATTCCCGGATAAAAACCGGGGGGCCGACCAGCAGGCCGATTCGCTGGCGAGGGTGGACTTGCCGGATTCGCGCGGAAATCTCTACTACTTCTTCGGAGTTCTCTGGCGCCGCCAAGAGCACTAGATCATAAGAATATCTTATCCAAAGGGCGGACGCCTCCTTAGAATTGCCGGCGGTGTGTACCTCAATTTCGTAGTTCCTCAGGGTGGTCGCCCGCAGGTTCTGTTTGGTGCGGTTCTGATCGATTAGCAGAATCCTTCGGTGATCATGGTTCAAACGAGTCATGGAGACACCCCTCGAAAGCCCCCGGGCAACAAGACCTCGTCGCGGAGGGGTAAAAACCGTAGGGCCTGAAATAGGCCCCCGGAGTCCCGCGCGGCTAGAGCTTTCCGGCCAGGCTGCCGATGGCATGGAGAATAGTGAACCGAGGTTGAGAGAACGTTTCACCGAGGTTAAGCTTCTGTAAATTTGCTGCAGAGTCGGGCCGAAAGTTGACCTCGGGTCAACATTCGATGGAGTGTAGTTTTTTCGCGCCGAAACGATGCCCTCTGTCACAAAAAGGTTGCATTTTTTGAGTACTGAAGTAATATGTTACCTAGGACGCGGTGGTAAGCGTCCGATCCAATCGTGGTACCGCCCTTTCTTCCAGGTTCAAGAGCCGTAACCAACTGTCTCGTCACGAGGTGGATACTACTGCCTCGGACCAGGTTCGGAGAAACCTTTTATGGCGTGGTACGCTTATTGCCTCACTGAGCAACAGAACCTAAACAACGGAGTACGCACGCGGCGCCCCTTCCTCCTCGAGGGAATTCAAGGTGTGAACGGAGCCCCAGTCCTGAGTTATCCCAGCGGCGAGTTTGCTGTGGTAGTCAGCGAGTACGACCGCACGGCCGAGGGCGGCGAGAAACTGGAAGACAAGACCGTCCTGGAACATGCGCGGGTGGTGAGTGTCTGCTTTCGACACGGCACGGTTCTTCCCTTCCGTTTTGGGACCATTTTCGACAGCGATGAAGCCCTTCGGCAAGCGGTACGCACCAACCGCCGCGCCTTTGGCATGAGCGTCGAGCGGCTGCGCGGTAAGGCCGAGATGCACCTCAAGGTATTGGTCAAGGATGGCTCGCTACGAGCCGCCATGGCCGACGTGGTGCTGCCGGACACAGTGGGCGGCGACTACCTGATCAAGCTGCGGGAAAAGGCTTCCAAAGACCGTGAGCGTCAGACCAAAGCGCGCGGGCTGGCGGTGCAAGTCCACAAGATGTTCAATCCCCTCGAAGAAGAGATTAGTTGTAAACGAGTTAACACCGACGGGATGATGATTGACATCGCTCACCTGATTGATTCGAAGTCGGTGGAAAAGTATCAAAACCGTTATAGCAGTGCCGCTAAGCAATTGAAGAATTGCGAACTGGTCCTCAGCGGGCCCTGGCCGCCCTATCATTTCCTGCCAGGCAAGCTGCGAACGGTCGCGGGCAACTCATAGACGCGGCCCACGTCTGAATAAAGCTTTGATGTCCTTGGGGGGCGGAGTAGTGTCCTGCAGTCAATGTGCAGGAATGTGCATTATTTTGCCCTTGGGATCTGCTTTGACCGGCCCGGGGATGAATCTGCAGATTCTTTGTAAGTTACTTATTTGCATTGACTTGCAGGAAAGCCGTCCTTTCGGCGTGTTGAGGGAAGTTTTGGCCGGGGAAGTGCTCCCTTACGCGGTAAGAAAAGAGGCCGCACTTGACCTTCACTCTCCGTTCTCGACTTCTCACTCTCAGCCGATCCGGCTGGCGGATCGGTCCTTTGCATCGCCTTTCCTGACATTTCCTACCCTTTGCCTCTTTTGAACTGTGGCCCCAGCAATGGGGCCGCTTTTTTTGCGGCCCGGTCTTTGGATTGATCAAAGTATCCGACCGCCTTTGCCGAGGCGCGAATCGCTTCCCGTCGGCAAGACATCCGGCTACACTAACGGTCAACATGCGCGTTCAAATTGCCGCTGTGCTGCTGCTCGCCGCCACAACTGTCCTCTGCTGTGAGCCCGAAACCCTGATGTCCCGCCGTCTGGCGGTTTCGCCTGAGGGCCCCGAATCATCGCAAACCTCCTTGTCGCAGTTAAGCAGCGCATTGTCCGAATTGCGCGATGCCGCGCTCTCTGATGGCTACGCCTACCGGCAGGTCGCCCATCTTACCGACAATATCGGTCCGCGAGCCATCGGCTCCGCCCAGGCCGCAGCCGCTGTGCAGTATGTCGCCGATGAATTGCGGAAGCTTGGACTCGAGGTTCGCCTGGAGGAAGTCAAAGTTCCTCACTGGATGCGCGGAGTTGAGACCGCGGAACTCGTGGAATATTCCGGGCAAGCGCCGGGAACCAGCCAGAAGATTGTGCTTACCGCGTTAGGCGGAAACACGCCTACGCCCGCTGACGGCCTCACCGCGGAAGTTGTCGGGGTGAACAGCTTCGATGAGTTGAAGACGCTCGGCCGCGAGAAAGTGGCGGGGAAAATTGTGCTGTTCAATGTTGCCTTCGACAAGCAGAAGGCTGCGAACGGATTGGCTGGTGAGGCTTATGGCGAAGCAGTCGCATATCGCGCCGGCGGCGCAAAAGCCGCAGCGGAGTTGGGCGCGGTTGCATCGCTGGTACGGTCGGTCGGAAATGCGGATTATCGTCTTCCGCATACCGGATGGAGCGCGGCTGCGGGAATTCCAGCCGGAGCTGTCACCAGCGAGGACGCCGATCTCATGGCGCGACTCACGGCTCAAGGCAGAGTTCGCATGCACCTCACGCTCACTTCACAGACCGGGCCGGACGTGTTGAGTTACAACGTCGTCGCGGATTTGAAGGGTTCGGAGCATCCCGAACAAGTAGTGATCGTTTCCGGGCATCTCGATTCCTGGGACTTGGGAACTGGCGCGATTGATGACGCGGCGGGAGTCGCGGTTGCCATGGAAGCTGGGGAACTGGTTCAGCGGTTGCATCTGCATCCCAAACGCACCATCCGCGTGGTCGCCTGGATGGACGAAGAAAATGGCGGACGCGGGCACGATGCTTACGCCAAGGATCATGCGGCGGAACTGGCGAATCACATGGCTGCCATTGAGAGCGACAACGGCGCTGCGCACCCCTTGGGGTTCTATGCCAAGATCAACCCCAAAGCCTTGCCTCGCCTTAAGCCAGTACAAGACATCCTGCAATCCTTTGGAGCGAACCTGATTCAGTTGACGGATCGCAGTCCGGGCGCCGACATCGCACCGCTGGCCAAAGCCGGCGTTCCAACGCTCGGAATCATGCAGGATGCGCGAACGTATTTTAATTACCATCACACCGCGACTGACACGCTGGACAAGATTGTTCCCCAGGAGCTCCGAGAGAATGCGGCAGCTATGGCAGTCATGGGATATGCGCTGGCGGACTTGCCGGAGCCGTTGCCGCGCTGAGCGCGATGCACATGTCCTGGTGCAGAATTTCCATAAGAACGCCCTGTTCCTGCGCAAGAAATAGAAAACAAAGAGATTGGATTTCTCTTGCCTTCTAGATCTATGGTTCATAAGGCGGTTACGAGCAAAATATTCATAATTGCAGCCATGATGAGGAGGCGAGATGGTACCGGAGTCGACCGCGTGGCGTATTAATTGCCGTCAGGTGACTTTCGAGGCGTGCCTGAAAAAAGGACAAATCTCCATACCGTCGCATTAGCTCGGGCAATGAATGCTCTGAACTTTGCGCACTCGCCTCTGCTCTATGCGGGGGAAACCAACACTCCCGATGCGCGTCGGGACGGTCTTAATTCATATTTTTTCGCTTCTGGTCTACTTTTATGAAGCTCTAGGATTAATCAAAAGGATGAATAAAACATTCAAGGACGATCCCGTGTTTCAGGGGGACTGCAGCCCTTATTGAAAGACAGGACGGTGCAAACGATGGAGCGGGCAAATCTCGACCCTTTACGCAATGGCGCTGTATTTCACTTCCCGCCAGAGCGGTTCGCGGAGACGTTACAAAAAGCCATCTGCAATGAGGGTCCGTTTATCGAAGCCGAAGAAAACCAAAATAAAAGCGTGCACTATCCTTTTGCCGACGTGATCACCGCCGAAATACTCGTTGGGTTTGCTTCCGACGACAAAGCCTTCGATTCAGCTCTGGGGAATGCCATGACAAAGACCCGAGAACAAATCTTACGGTTTACAAATAATTCGCAGGGACTTTGGTGATCAGTCGCTACGCCATCTCCGACTCACTCACTTCGATCCGGAGCCCTGAAAACCTGACGAGACCTGTTGGGCGTAAGCAAGTAGTCCTATTGCGAAGAAGGCGCAACCAGCGGTATATCGGGGAACTTGTGACCAGAGTCGCACACGTTACGGTAGTGACACAGAGAAAGCATTCGCAACGTGCTCATGCTGGTGGCCGATAACCAAAGTACCCCTTGGTATTCAAGCTGCGGCAGACGTCTCGGAGCCGTCCGTTCTGATCATCGCCCAGGATAGCCCAGTGATCCGCGTCACATGGCGATGTTTCGTGGCGTGCTAGGCTCCAACTGTAAAGTTTTGTCTTCCGGCGGTTGATCCTGCTATTTCATCCCTTGCCGAATCCCGGACGCGATTTGACGCATCTCAGTTTAGGCGCATATGATTTTCGTTTGGCCTTATGGGCTGGAACGAGCTAGGTAGGTCACAAATAGTGAAGTTATTATCCATGGATAAAAAGAAGCTGGACTCATTCAAGAAGAGACTGGAAACGCGGCAGCAAGAGCTGCGCCGCATGGTCACGCGCACGGAGCAGGACGGGCGCACCGTCGATGAGGATTCGGCGCAGGACATCGCCGACCGTGCCGCCAGCTCTTACACCAAAGAATTTCTTTTCCACCAGAGCAACAACGACCGCCAACTGCTGCAGATGGTCGAGGGAGCGCTGTCGCGCATTCGGGAAGGCAGTTTCGGGGAATGTATCTCGTGCGGCAAGGAGATCAACGCCAAGCGCCTGGAGGCCGTGCCGTGGACCCGCCACTGCATCGAGTGCCAGGAGAAGGCGGAACAGGGACTGCTGGAAGAAACACAGAGGTAGGCGCGACGCTGAATGCGCACGAGTGGACGGGCCGCCGATTTGCTCGGCGGCTTATGGTTTTTGCTCTGGGGTTCGGGTGGGTTCGAAATACTCCGCGCTAGATCCTTCGCCCGCTGGGCTGACGTCTTCGTTAAAACAAGCTAAAGCTGGCCTACTTCTCCGCATCTCCGCCATGCCTTTGACGCTGCTGAATTATGCCTGTTAGACTGAGAGATTGTGAGCCCCACCCTGACATAATCAGAAGGGAAGTTCGTGCGCGCAGAAACCCGCCATCAACTGAAACAGGACCGGTTTAGCCGAGTCACCATCGACGCCGCGGAGAGAACCGCGCATTGGTCCGTCGAACATAAAAACAAACTGATTGCCGCGATCGCAATCGTGTTGGTCATCGCTGTGGCGGCTGCCGGATCCTGGTATTACTTGAACCAAGAGGATCAGAAGGCCAGCCTCGATATGAGCCAGGCAGTGCGCACCCTGGATACACCTGTGCGTCCGCCCAACATGCCGGCGCAGCCGGACGCCCCGAGTTTTGCGAGCTCCTCAGAGCGCGCCACTGCGGCTCACAAGCAGTTTCAGGCGATTGTCGACAAATATCCGCATACCCATTCGGCCAAGTTCGCCCGTTATTTTCTCGGTCTGACCTCGGCGGATCTTGGGGATAATGCTTCCGCTGAGCGTGAATTGCAGAAGGTTATTTCGTCGGCCGATAACGACCTCGCGGCGCTGGCCAAGATGGCCCTGGCATCGGTTTATCGGAATACTCGTCGTAGTAAGCAAGCAGAAGAACTTTACAAACAGCTGGCCGCAAAACCTACCAGCACGGTGGGCAAGGTGACGGCTCAGATCGAACTGGCCGCGACGTATAAGGCAGACAATCAGCCACTCGAAGCCAAACGCATCTACGAAACTATCCAGAAAGAAAACCCCGCCAGTGAAGCTGCGCAGTTAGCCTCGGGTAAGTTGCAGGAATTGAAGTAGCTGTCAGCTGTCAGTAGCATTCCGGCGCGGCGGGCCACGGTCGAAGGTCAGGCGCAGATTGTGTTCGTGGATTTACATCCTGGCTCCGCTCGAACGCAACCTGCAGAACACGCCTGGTCTGCTTTATCAAATGGAAGAACCCGCCGTGAAAGCCGCGGCTGATTCGCAGTTGTTGCATGATGCACCCATGATCCTGAGGGAAATGGGCACGTTCCCTTATCGTGAAGGTCTGATCTTCGAAGGCGAACTGCTGGAAAAAGCTGGGAACCAGATGGCCTTCTCAGGAGTGTTCGCGCGTCCACCGCGCAACACTCACGAAGTAATGCAGCCAACCGCTTAAATGAACCGCGAAAAACTGTCAGAGGTGCGCATCCCGGACGTTCAGCAGATACTTAGCGACAAGTACGCGGTTTATGACGCTGGCGGAGTTGGCGAACTCGACGTGCGGGCGCTTCTGAAGACCTACGGAAACAGGAAAGAGGCGGACATTTTTGCGGGATCGTGGCAGGGTGGAGCTTACGTCGCATTTCGCAGGAGTGCCAAAGCCGCCGCGGATACGCTGGCAACCGCCGACCTCTCGCTTTTGTATGTTTCACGATGGAAGTCGTCAGCATCGGCGGACCGCTTTGCTCACATCTATGCGAGAGCAATTGCCCAGCGCTACCAAAGCTCGGCGCCACAGGCCGTTACCTCTTGTGCAGGGGCGAAGTGTCCGGCTTTCGCGGTGCAGATTCTCACCGAAGAAGGGCCCGTGATTGTGGAGCAGTGGGCAGACAAGACTGTACTGGTCTCCGAAAGCTTCGATCAGATGACGGCTGGCAAGCTAGTCGACGCCGTGCGCGAGGGGAACGCCGACGTACAAGCCGACAACGTGCAACTGGACGAACTCGGCTCGCGTTTCTACGATCTGCCCGAGTTTTCTGCGTTTCAGGCCCTGATAGGCGACAGGATAATGCGCGAGCTCGAGAGCGCAGCGAAATAACGCGAGAAGGACTGTCGCTTCCTTCAGCGCGCTGACAAAGTCAGGTTCTCGGCGTAGCCGGGAGAAACCGGGATTCCTCGTCGCTTCGCCCTCGGAATGACAAGGATTGGGGTTTGTTGGCGGTGAACGGACTTTCAGTTCACCTTTCGTTGAGCTGTTTCTTTTTGGTTTCTGATTCGGGCTTTACTCCGGAAACAATCTACATCGCAGTTACCAGACAGATCTCCATTTCCCTTTTCCTTGGTTGTTGGGTACGATCTCTATCCATATCCTCGAGGTTCTTCAAAACATGGCAGCGATCACTCTGCACGTCAACGGCAGTGAGCGAAAGGTAGACGTTGCGCCCGCGACGCCCCTGCTCTGGGTTCTGCGGGACACGCTGGAATTGACCGGCACAAAATTTGGCTGCGGCGTTGGTCTCTGCGGTGCGTGTACGGTCCAGGTGGATGGAGCCCCTGTGCGCTCCTGTTCGACAGCGGTTTCGCAAGCTGCGGCGAAAAATATCACCACCATTGAGGGACTGTCCCCGAACGGAGTCCATCCTTTGCAGCAGGCGTGGATCGAGGAACAGGTCCCGCAATGCGGATATTGTCAGACGGGTCAGATCATGGCTGCCGCAGCTCTGCTGGCAAAGACTCCTCAGCCGTCCGACGAGCAGATCACGCAGGCGATGTCTGGCAACCTGTGCCGCTGCGGGACCTATGACCGGATTCGGCGTGCGATCCATCGGGCGTCGGGAACGGGAGCCACGCGATGAGCCCACTCTCCCGCCGTGAGTTCGTGGTTGCTGGCGTAGCTACCGGCGCTGGACTTGTCATTGGCTTCTACCTGCCTCACGGGAACTCGTCGGGAAGCACATTCGCGCCCAATGCCTATTTGAAGATCACGCCCGACGGAAAGATTACGATCGTAGTCGCGCGTTCTGAGATGGGGCAAGGAGTTCGCACTTCGCTTCCCATGATCCTCGCGGAAGAACTCGAGGCTGACTGGAAACAGATCGCTATTGAACAGGCCGGCGCAAGCACGCTCTATGGCGACCAGACCACCGGCGGCAGCGCCAGCGTGCGCACGACCTGGGATCCGATGAGAAAGGCCGGCGCCGCGGCTCGCGAAATGCTGATCAGCGCCGCCGCTCTGGACTGGGGCGTTGCACGGTCGGCGTGCAAAGCCGAAAACAGCACGGTGGTTCACGCTCCGTCAAATCGCCGCCTTACCTATGGACAGTTGGCGAGCAAGGCGAGCGCGCAACCAATTCCCACCGATGTTCCCTTGAAGCAAGCCAAGGACTACCAAATTGTCGGCAAAGCTGTGCCGCGGCTCGATACGCCCTCTAAGGTCGACGGCACGGCCACCTTTGGCATTGATTTTCGCGTCCCCGGCATGAAGTACGCCGTTCTGGCGCGCTGCCCGGTGATCGGCGGCAAGGTCGCGAGCTTCGATGACAAAGAATGCAAAAAGATTTCTGGTGTTAGTTACGTGGGAAAGATCAGTGATTCGGCTGTGGCTGTTGTAGCCGCCCGCGTATGGGGCGCGATGGAAGGACGACGAGTGCTGAATGTGCAGTGGGACGAAGGTCCGAATAAGGATCTCAACTCGTCCCCCATGTTCGAGTCGTTGAAGAAATCTGCTTCCAATAAGGCTGTGACTCTGTACGCGACCGGCGATACGTCGAAAGTATCGGGACGTCGCATTGAAGGTGAGTACCAGCTTCCTCTGATGGCGCACGCGGCGATGGAACCCGGCAATTGCACGGCGCACTTCCGCGGATCGAATTGCGAACTCTGGGCTCCCACTCAGGTGCCGCAGGATGTTCGCGACTCGGTGGCGCAGGCGGTCGGACTCGATCCAGATCAAGTAAAGGTCAACGTCACGTTGATGGGCGGTGGATTTGGCCGACGATTGGAGCACGATTACGCCGTCGAGGCGGCGCTGGTCTCGAAAGCGGCGAACCTTCCCGTGAAAGTGCTGTGGACGCGGGAAGACGATATGCGCAACTCGACCTACCGGCCCGCCAGCTATCACAAATTGAGTGCGGTGCTCGATGGACAAGGCTGGCCGGTTGCCTTCACCCATCGCATCGTAGCGCCTTCGATCAGTGGGCAAAAGGGATTGCCGACGCCGAACGGAGTTGATCCCGATCTGCCGGATGAGGCCGCGCTGATCTATTCTTTTCCCGCCGCAGCGGTCGAATACGTAATGACGGAAACTCCGGTCCCGTTGGGCTGGATGCGTTCGGTATACGCCCTGCAGGCCGGGTTTGCCAGCGAGTCTTTTATTGATGAACTCGCACTGGCCGCCAAGAAAGATCCACTCGGATACCGGCTGCACCTGCTGTCGAAAGATGAAGACATCAAGTATTTCGATACTGTTTGGCATACGGCGCGGATGCGCGGCGTGTTGCAATTGGCTGCGGAAAAAGCAGGCTGGGGGAAACCGCTGCCCGCCGGCCACTACCAAGGCGTTGCCTGCTTCGGGTGCTTCAGCACATATATGGCGGAAGTGGTGGAGATCACAATGGAGAACGATCAGCCGCACGTGCATCGCGTGGTGGCCGCAATGGATTGCGGCCAGGTAGTGAATCCAAACATTCTCGAACAGCAAATCAAAGGTGGAGTGATTTATGCGCTCTCCAACGCTCTGCGCGCGCAGATCACGATTGAAAAGGGACGCGTGGTGCAGGGCAACTTTGACGACTATACGCCCGTCCGTATGAGCGAGGCTCCCGTGATCGAGGCGTATTCGGTTTCGAGCACGGAAGCGCCCACCGGCGCGGGCGAGCCTCCGGTGCCGCCACTGGCGCCGGCTTTGTGCAATGCGATTTTCGCGGCGACCAGGAAGCGCATACGGGCCTTGCCGATTTTGAGCTGATGTCGACTTGTTGGCTCAGTTGGGCTGAGCAGCAGTCACGCGGATTCGTTGCCCAACCTTCAGCTTGAAGATCGTGATATTCCTTCCAAACGATTGCCGGTTGAGTTCTCCGAACTCGGGGAGTTTGCTCTGGAGATCGTGAGCTAAATCTACCTCCCACCCCGCCTGAATGACCCAAACCGATTGACCAGATTTCAACGGGACGGATTGCAACAGCTGATCCCACCTGGAAACAAAATTCTCGGCGGTGAATATGTAGAGGTCGGGACCGGCGGCTACGACCTGGTATCCGTTGCACTGAAACTCTTCCAGGGTTCCAACCGGCGCGGAAAATGAAACCGGTTGCTCCGGGCAAAGGTAGTACCCGAGCAGGAGACGCGTCTGATAGTCAACGAAGATTAGGTCGGACTGCGGAATCTGCGCATGGATGAACCCCATGGTACGAACTATCTGCGTGCGGCTCTGATCTTCACGAAGCATGAAAGGCCGATGTGGCTTTCCGAATGCCGTGCACACGGCGACGAGCAGGATGGCCAGCGCGATTCCAAGTCGGATTCGTTGCTTCACCAACTTGGCCAACACAAAGCTGACGCCAGCGACGGCAAACATGATGAGGAATGCCGAATGACGGGTTCCCCCATACGGATAGATTCTGGCGATCGAGGCTGCCGCGGCCACCGCGAACGGTAGAACCAGGAGAGCATCGATTTGCCGGGACGTAACGGTTGAGCCTTCGGGGGTGACGTTTTCTCTCCAAAGCAAAACCACTGCTGCAATAAATGCCAAGAAAGCAACGTCGCCGACTGCGAGTTGTCCGAAACCGTACTGAAAAACTCCGCCGGTTCTGGCGATGACGAATAGAAGCGGATTGTCATGCCCCGGACGAAAGAACGAATTGGCCAGCCATCCATTGATGGTTCCGGCTGCGTATTCGCCCTTCAGCTTTGAAATGTGAGAAACGTAAAGAGACGCGATGAGCCCAAGGGCGCCTGCCTGCCCGATAACCCAAGCTGCGCGGACCTGGGTTGAAGGACGGCGAGCGATCACGCGAACCAGAGAATAAAGGCCTATGGCGGCCGCAAACAGAATCGCCGAGTAATGAGAGAGTATGGCGAGACAAAGGGATATCGCCGATAGCAGCATCATGGCGGCCGAGTTTTCTGCTAACGCGCGCTCGAGGAGATACGCTGCACTCACCAGGAAAAACAGGAGCAGCGCATACTGCCGCACTTCTGCCGCGAGCGTGATCCTAGGCGGAAGAAAGCTCACCAGTATCAAGCCGATAAAACCCGTGACCGGCCCGAGGATACGCGTGAGCCATTTGAAAAAGATCCAGCAAAATGCCGTGCCTGCAATCACTGAAGGAAGGCGCAGAACAAATTCCGAGGTACCCACGCTGCGCCAAAGAAAAAGCACAAGGGTCAGAAGCGGAGGATGAGCGTTTGTCAGACTTGCGTTATAGGCCAGGCGCCATGAGGGTTGATTGGCAAGCAGGTAGTGGAGCGCTTCGTCCGGATTCAAGAATGTTCCGGACGCAGCCCTCAAGCGACCCAGAAACGCCGCACTTAGAACCAGAATCGCGCTTATATTCGGATGGGCCTCGAACCAGCTCTCAGCAGAGCGATTCACTCCCGATTGGAGTTCATCCTGCACGCCGTGCCGTGAGTAATTCATCAGGAGATAGGGATCAGCCGTTGCTGGAAGACCGTCGGATGGCTACGTCGCTCCGAGGCCGACCTCTGGCTTCGGCTTCAGAAATGATATACAGCATCAGGATTCCCAGCTCCGGTTCGATGGGATGCCGGTAGCGCGGATGAGGAAAGAGAAAGTAATACACCAGCGGATAGAAGAGAATCAGCCAAAAGAAAAGCCATGCGCCCGGCTTGTGCTTACGCAGCGCGCGTGCCAGACCCCAGAAGAGCAACACCGAGGAAGCCGCGAATAAAGACTTCCTGAAGAATGCCACGACGGGATTTTCCAACGCTTTCGGCAGCCCACCCCAGTAGTAGACAAACCGCTTCAGGCTCAGGTCGGCAAATCGCGCATCGTCCTCGCGAATGTAAGCCATCGCTTCTTTTTTACGTTCGGCAATATAGGCAAGCTCGCCCAGTTCTTGAAAGCGGCGCATCTCGAAAACATTCTTGGTCGGGTGAAGATAATCCATCCAGGTGCCATCGGCGCCGGGTCCGTTCCCCAGCCGAAGTTCAGAACCAAAATTCGAGCGGATGAAAACAAACTGCCCGAAGACGCGGTGGTTGCGCACCAGCCAGGGTGTGAGACATGCAGCGAAAATGATCGAAGCAAGAATCACTCCGCTAAGAGACCGTTTGCCGAGTTTGGCGCGGTGGTACCACACCCACAAGCCAGATGCGGGCAGAAATGACAACAGGGCAGTGTTGGTCAGCGCAGCAACGCCCCAGAGCAAGCCAAATTGTAGCCACGGCTTCCACCCGTCTTTCTCGTCCATCGTGAGCGTCAACCAGAAAATCACCGCCAGCAACAGTGCAGCGAGGCTCGTCTCCCAGACCCAGCGCGTGCACCAGAAAATTACTGACGGCAACAGCGCCCACGTCCACGCCGACCACACTGCGACCCTTTCGCCGAAACACCGTTTCGCGATCAGAAAAATCGGAAGGCAGGTGAGTGCGGAAAAAATGCTGTTGATGGTCAGCAGGACCAGGGCTGAAGCGCGACTATAAATTCCAAACACCCGGAAAATGCCCGCAATAAGAAAAGGATAAAGCGGCGGTTCCCAAGCAGTTGGGCCGGTGGTCTCGTTAAACGGATTGCTGAAACCCTGTCCTTGAGCGAGGGAACGCCCGATCCGGCCCATCTCGAAGCCAAAGTCGAAATCTTTTTCGTTAGCCTGGACCAGGACGCGGCTACGAGAGCCGAACTTGTAAGTGTGGCCGATGACGATGTAACCGAAGCGCACTCCGAAGGCGACGATCACGATCCAGAAGAGAGATGTTCGCGCCTGCGCCCACCAGCGCCGAGGAGCGCTCACGGCGGCAATAGTCGGAATCGCGGCATCCATCATGCAGAGGACCGATGCACTACCATCCAGTCAACGGGATGACTTAGTTGTAGTCCATGGCATTCCCTTTCAGCAACTTTCTGCGACTTGATGCTGGGGGACCCTTCGATTGGGATCGAATGCGAGGATGAGCAAATCGCAGCTGCTGAAAGCTGCATATTCAGTGGACGTGATGGCACAGCTGAAGAGGTTGCGGAAAATCCTCGAAATCGACGACTGGAGCCTTGAGAGAGTGCGGCTTAAGCTTCGCCTTGCATCGTTTTCGAAGACTTACGGCACGGCTGAAAGCCATGCCCTCCCACAATCGATCAAGAGGTTGCGGAAGAGGGCCCCGGAACTCTAACCTGGCCAGAGCCAGCCGAAGGTGCCGGCGGTTAGCAAGCCGTAGACGAGTCCGTCGAGGACTTCCTTGATCGTCATCGACCAGGTCTGACCCTTCCAAATACCATCGCTCATGTGTCCCAGACCGTAGGCGAGGAAGGCAGCGGTACCAGCAACGCGGAATACCGCGGCATACTTTGCTCCGGCAGGAACCGTGTGCGCGGTGAGATAGGCGACGAAGAAGCCGATCAGCAGGCAATAAACGAACCACCGAACCAGAAACTTCGACACGGCAGGCGGCCCGCTGGGCATGATGGTCATAAACCCGACTGGTCCCTGCTTGTACTCTTCAATTGCGGCCGGTGACTTCATATCCTTGTGTGTGAAGTAAGGAAAAACGTAGAAGCCCCGCTTGAGGTTCGCGGGCCGCAGCAGGGCGAGGAATTTGTCCTCGTCGGGGACTTGGTAGCAGTCGCTCTGATGGTATTTCAGTACGACGTGCATGATGGAACTGGCGACGAAGACGATGACCGCCGACAATACGATGGGCAGCCAAAGAGCCGTGAGAGAAACCATGGACAGCCCCCTCGAGTGCGAAGGTGAATGCCGGAATTCGCAGGCGACGTTACGCTGTGCCGGAGTGGAAGTCAAGGCAAGACTATTGCTCGTCTACATCCGATAGTGTCCGAGTTTCTAGCCGCCGATCTATGGCATACTCGCTTCGCACCCATGCCATCTTCCCGCATTTTTCACATTGTTATTCTAGTGTGGTTCTTCGGGTGGGGATTTCTACTGCTGAAATTCCCAGCGCAGTGCTATCGGATTGAGTCGCGAAGCAAGACTCCAGATGCGAAACAACTAAAGCGCGCTGTGTTCGTCGGATATATGGGGCTGTTTTTCGGATGCCTGTTTCTGCTTGAACTCGCCTTTGGATTGGTTCATTCGGCAAACTGAGACGCTACCAGACGTTCCGCTCCTTGACACTGCGCTCCTGCGGCCTTTATCCTTAACTTTCGCTCCCTGGAGAAGTTACGCCTCTGAGCGTGCTTCAGCGTTCCTTCGCGGTGTCGGTTGGGGGCGCGGGGGACCTCGATGCTCATCGAAATCAAAGAGTTGGAACTCCATCCTATTGACTTTGAGGAGGAGTACCGTCCAGGCGTGCTCGATCTCGGGCCGGATCTTCAGCAGAGCACCCCGTTGCATGCTGCCGGGCGCGCCCAACTGATCGAAGAGCATCACGGGAAGCATCAGCGGATCAAGGACATACGGGTCAGCGGGGAGCTCTCTACAACACTGGAGTTGCCCTGCGCTCGTTGCCTCGAGCCTGTGATCCAGGATGTTAAGCGCAAGTTCGACCTGTTGTACCGTCCCCTCGGAGCGGATGCCGGGCGGGAGGAGCTCTCGGTAACTGGCGCCGAAGCCGAGGTCAGCTACTATCAGGGCGAGGGTTTGCTGCTCGAAGATGCGGTCCGGGAGCAGGTGCTGTTAGCCGTTCCTCTGAAGGTCATCTGCAGAGAGGACTGCAAAGGACTTTGCCCACATTGTGGTGCGAATCAGAACTTGGACCAATGCTCTTGTTCTGAGCCGATAGAAGATCCGCGTTGGACGGCGCTGAAGGATTTGCGCAGTAAGTTGGAAGACTGAGCTATATCGTTTAATTTTTGTAGTTTGAACAAGGAAAAGCGCACGAGCGAGGACACTCGCGCCTACAAAAGGAATCTAAATGCCAAATCCAAAACGGCGACACTCAAAAGCACGCACCGGAAGTCGGCGCGCCCATGACTCCCTGAAGAGCCACGCACTCTCTGAATGCCCGAACTGCCATGAGCGCAAGATGCCGCATCGGGCCTGCCCGAAGTGCGGCTACTACAAAGGCCGCGAAGTCTTAAACGTCGAGGAAGCCAGCTAGCGTCGCCACCCCATGCCAAGCGTCATAGCCTTGGACGCGATGGGCTCGGACCGCAGGCCAAAACCTGAGATCGAAGGCGCAATCCAGGCGGCGCGGCACTACGATGTCCACGTGCTTTTAGTGGGCCCGGAACCCGCTCTCCGGGCCGAGTTGGCACGGTATCCCAGCGCGGCAGCACTCCCCATCGCTGTCGTGCATGCCAGCGAAATCATCGGCATGGAGGACAAAGCGGTGCAGGCGGTGCGCGCCAAGCGCGATTCGTCCATGCGGGTTGGACTGCGCCTGGTGCGCGATGGACGCGCCTCGGGCTTCATCACCGCGGGCAACACCGGCGCAGCCATGGCTACCGCGAAAATGGTTCTGGGAGCAATCCCTGGTGTGGATCGGCCCGCGCTCGCGGCGGTTTTTCCCACGGCGATCGGCACGGTCGCCAGCCTTTTAGACGTCGGCGCCAACGTCGACAGCAAGCCGCACAATCTCGAGCAGTTTGCAGTCATGGGAGAGATCTACTTTCGTACTTTGTTTGGCACGAAGCGTCCTCGTGTGGGATTGCTTTCCATTGGCGAGGAAGAAACCAAGGGAAACGTACTGACCCGCGAAGCATTCCACCTTCTGCAAAAGCTTCCCCTGAATTTTGTGGGCAACGTGGAAGGCCGCGACCTGTACAACGGCAAAGTGGACGTCATTGTCGCCGACGGATTCGTGGGAAACGTTGCGCTGAAGATTTCGGAAGGTGTTGCCAACCTGGTTCGCTCCACGCTGAAGGAATCGCTGAAAGCCACCATTACGCGCCAGGTTGGCGCTTTGCTCTCGCGTAGCGCATTTGCTGATTTCAAAAAGCGTCTCGACCACACAGAATATGGCGGCGCACCCTTACTCGGAGTGAAGGGAGTTTGCTTCATCACCCATGGCTCATCGAACGCCAATGCGATCAAGAACGCGATCCGCGTAGCGGCGGAATTTGCCGAGCACCCCATTAATGCGGAGATAGAAAGAACGTTGACCGGCATTCGGGCAGCGAGGGCAGCTCGCAGCAGGCCGGAAGGCGTTGGCAGCAACGTCTCTACAGTCGTCCCTGTGTAGAGACGTAGCTTGCTACGTCTCGGAGCGCTAACCAACCGATCCTCTCATTCCAGGCGCGAAGGCGCCCAGGAATCTGGGTCTCGCAAGCCACGAGAAAAGCGCATATCCCTCGCTTCGCTCGGCACGACGGCAAATGGGATTTATCGATTATCTAAGACTTATCTTGCTACGTTTCACTGCATAACTATGACAATTACTGCAACCGCAAGTAAACTCGCATTTCTTTTCCCCGGTCAGGGGTCGCAGGCCGTTGGCATGGGCAAAGATCTCGCCGAAAAGCATCCTATAGCCCGGCAGACGTTTGAAGAAGCCGACGAAGTTCTCGGCTACAAGCTCTCTCAGCTTTGCTTCGAAGGTCCGGAAGATCAACTTCGGCTGACCGAGATCACGCAGCCAGCCATTCTGACGACCTCGGTCGCGGCGTGGCGCATCTTGAACGAAAAAGGTCTCAAGCCCGGCTTCGTCGCCGGCCATAGCCTTGGCGAATACTCCGCGCATGTTGCTGCCGGAACCCTCAGCTTCGCCGACGCGGTTCGCACCGTACGCCATCGCGGCAAATATATGCAGGAAGCAGTTCCCGTCGGTGTCGGGACGATGGCGGCGATTCTTGGAATGGAGTTCGAGAAAGTCGTCGCAGTCTGCAGCGATGCGGCTCATGGCCAGGTTTGCGAACCTGCCAATATCAATTCACCAGAACAGGTTGTCATTTCTGGTCACACCGAAGCTGTGGAGCGCGCTACCAAGCTAGCCGACGAACGCGGCGCTAAGCGCGCGAAGGTCTTGCCCGTCAGTGCGCCGTTTCATTGCTCCCTGATGAAGCCAGCGCAGGATCGATTGTCCACAGATCTCCTCGCCGTCACCTTCAACAAGCCTGCGGCTGGAGTCGTCAGCAACGTCGACGCGGCATTGCTCGAGGACGTAGACCGCAGCCGCGACGCCCTGATTCGCCAAGTCACCGCCTCAGTAAAGTGGGAGCAATCCATGCGCGTGCTGATTGCTCAGGGTGTGCAGACTTTCGTAGAGGTAGGTCCCGGCAAAGTTCTCGGCGGTCTGATGCGCCAGATCGACCGCTCGCAGCAATTTCTCAACGTCGCAGACGACGCATCGCTGCAGAAGACGTTGGAGCAGATCCCTGGTTAAAGCTCGAGAAGAGAAGAGCTGGTAGTTTGCGAGCCTGCTTTGAGAACAGCGCGATGCCGCTACGGCTTGAAGCCCACGCTCTCCCACAGTGGCGCGCTTTCGTACAGCACGCCATTCGCGACCACTGTGCGAACGCTGCGAATGTTGTGAATGTTCTCCAGCGGATTGGCGTCGAGAATATCGAAATCGGCCCGTTTGCCAACTTCGATCGAGCCGCTTTCCCGGTCCACCTTCATCACCCGCGCGGGCACGATGGTGGCAGCCTGCAGCGCCTCCATCGGCGTGAAGCCGGCTTGGTTGTACAACTCGATCTCGCGATAGAGTGAATAACCCGGCACGGTCTGATCGGTCCCGGCCACGATCCGCACTCCCGCCCGATGCAGTGCGCCGATGATCGCCAATTCTTCCTGCACGATCTTCTGGCCAGTCGCCACGCGCTCCGGCGGCAATCCTCCATTGATCAGTTGCTCGCGCAGTTCCGGCGCCACGTGATCGACTCCGGGCTCAACTTTATCCGCAGGCACATCCGCTGGACGCTCCATGAATTCCATCAACCCCATGGTCGGATCGATCACGGTCCTGTGCTCGCTCAAGAATGCGACGGCCTGCTTGCCCGCATCCGAATTCACATCAAGCGACTCCATCATCTTCGCGGTCTCCTGTCGGGTCGCCTTTTTCGGATCGAAATCTTTCGGCTTGAGCAGATTGAGGATGAACTGAATGTGGTTAATCTGGTCCATGCCATCGTTCACACCGTCATACGCAGTCATGCCCTCTGGAATGTGGCCGGTAACAGTCATCCCAAGCTTGTGCGCGTCAGTGCAGACGGCTTTGACATTCTCCGACTTCATTGAGCTGTATATCTTCATCTGCTGGAAACCGGCGTCGCGGTAGCGCTGCACCCAGGTCTGTGCATCGGCGGGAGAGTTCACGCGCGCGACCCCGATCGCATACGAGCTATCGCCGTCGACGACTCCTGCCAGCAGCATGTGCGGACCGAGTCCCTTACCGCTGTTCACCGCATCCCGCACGGCTGTAATGAACTCGAACTCATTGCCTACATCGCGCACGGTGGTGACGCCCGCAGCCAGGTAAATCGGCCCCCACTCCACCTGCTCATAGTGCGCGTGCATATCCCACAATCCTGGGATGATGAACCTTCCTGTAACGTCGACACGCTGTGCGTCCGACGGCACTCTCACTTTGTCGCTCGAGCCGAGGGCGATTATCTTGGCGCCGCGAATCACGATCGTCGCATTTGCTATGGCTGGGTCGCCCGTACCGCTGATCACCGTAGCGCCGACAAATGCAAGTGTGCCGGTACGGCGTCCTGGGAGCCCCTGGCTGAGCTCGGAGAGAGAGGCCATCTGGTCGCGCGCCGCGCTGGCGACAAATTTCGCGAGCGCAGTCTCGTACTCTTCGCGCACTGCTTCGAAATGGTCGAACTCGGCGTCGGTCGAGACCAGCGCCACCAAACTATCCTTGTCATCCATCCAGAGTGTTTCCATTCCCCAAATCAGGCCCCGGACGGTATAGCGCTCCATTTGAATGCTGTGCCCTTCGGCCTCGATGCTTTCAAGGCCGCGATCCTGAATCTTCACCTCGCCGGTAGGAAGCATTGTCAGTTGCGCCGGAGAACCGTGCGCCCGCCAGTAGCGAACCAGCGCCATCTGCACAGCCACGGGCGCATAGCCGGATATGGTGAAAAAACTCTGCGGCGCGCTGACTGTATGTGTTTCCTTGCCCTGACGGATCGTCGCCTTGGAGCCGCTCAGTTCGACGTCAGAATCAATGGCCGACATGCGCGAAGTATTGCCTTTTATGGTGAAGCTCTGCGGCGTGTAATCGTCCGTCGCCTTCAGCCTGGCGGAGAGAGGAACCTGTGTACCGCGGTCAGTGAACAAAAAATCGGATTTCAGTGTGAGCGTGCTGCCGTCGTGCGTGATCGTGTAAGTCTCTTCACCGATCGGCTGCTCGAACTTGTGCAACCGGAACGTGCCCACCTCATTGATCGGAGGAGTGGTCTGCGAGACCATACGTTTTAGTTTAGGAAGTCCTACTCCGTGACCCAAGTCCACCAGTTGCCACACTCGATTTCGTTTGGCGAGAAAGATAAGGTCTTGTTTTCCACCCAGACGTAAGCGTGTTCCGCGCGAGAGTTCACCGTAACCTGAACGATGACTCCGCTCCCACGGCGCAAGGAACAATCAACCGAATAGGATTTGATCAGTCCCCATTCTCCACCCGGGCCCCAGTCACGGTAGAAGTCATTGAATTGGTAAGCGGAATACTTGTTCGGGTGCTGCTTCCAATCAGGATCACGGAACCACACCGCATAAGCGCCTTCGTACTTCTGGCTTTGTAACGCTGCGAAGAACTTGCTCGCCGCTTTCCGCTCCGGGTAGTTACGATAGTGATAAACCACCCATGCGCCGAGTAGAACAAGAACAATCGCAATCGCAATCCGACGCCGCCGACGTCGGTCGCGCGCAGGATCGTACTGTTCGGCGTCCATCAGTGTCATGGCTCCTATAAGCATAACGGAAACCGGCGCGGAACAAAAAAGTTCCCGAGCCGGCGCCGAGTAATCAGTAATTCCGTAATGGGGGCCGCAGTGAGGGGTTGTTCTTAAATTTCCAGATTACACAATTACTACTCTCATTACAGCGTTCTCTTGAACAGCGGTGTGGCCACCGCCAGCGTTACGAACGCAAAGAGGGATAGATACGCCATGTCCGGCCAGATGGCGGCCATCCCCGTTTCCTTCAGCAGGATTGACTTGAAACCGTGCACGGCAAAGGTGAACGGATCCACCTTCGCGATGCCTCGCAACCACCAGGGAAATGCCTGGATCGGATAGATGGCTCCGCTGGGGAAAAACAGCAGCGTATTGAGGATGCCAAAGATCGCACGCGGCACTAGCGGATCTTCCACCCGGACCATGAGCAAAAACATCATGGTATTGAAGGCGATCGAGGTTAGCAAAATCATGATCATCAGTTGGAGCACGGTGACGGGATTGAACACCGTTCCCACACCCGCCAGCAGCGAGCCAATCACCGTAATTACGACTCCCGTCATCACGGCTTTGATGGCACCTGCGGCATTAAGCCCGAAGACCAGCTCGGTCTTGGTAATGGGTGTCACTAAGTATCCTTCGTGTACGCCGCGGGCCTTGTCATCGATGTAAAGCATTCCGCCGCCGATCATCACGGAAACGAACATTGCCAGCGTAATCGAACCCGGCAAAAGGTACTTCATGTATTCGATGTAAGGATAAAGCTCCACAATCTGCAGTACAGTTTGCTGCAAGATTCGAGGCTCGATGGTGGGCTGATTGAGCGCGTTGGTGATGCTCGTGAGTTCGTCCTCAAGAGTCGAACTCATGAAGTTGTCGCTGTTGTCCACGACCAGCGCAATACGCGGCTGATCCTGTTCATACACTCGCCTTGAATATTGTGGCGGAATAATGACGGCGCCCTGGATCTTGCCATTGCGCACGTCGTCCATCGCCGTCTTCGGGTTGTTATAGTAGACCGGTTCAAAGGTCCGCATGTTGGAGCGGACCGAGTCAAAAGCTTCGCGAATCTTGAGCGCCTGCGTCCCTCCGTCCTGATCGACCAGCCCAAGCTTCGCGTCACGAATCTTTCCGCCGAAAGCATTGCCCAGCACGATGAGTTGTACCAGCGGAAAAATCATCGACGCCATCATCAGCGCCGGGGAGCGAAAGAATTTGCGCATTTCGCGCTCGACAATGGCGAGAATGTGATTCATGGCTGTAACCCCGGCCTGGGTGGCATGACGAAGGCGTGCGCTTTGACCAGTTCATCGCGCAACTGTCTCCCGGTGTAGTGGACGAAGACGTCGTCCAGCGTGGTGTTTTGTACTGAGAGCGACCGGATTTTGACCCCATTGTGCACCGCCGCTTCCACAAGTTCGGTCGTGGTCCGCGATCCGTCACCGGTCAGCACACGGTACATTCCGGCGCCCTCATGCTGGACAGAAGTTACGGCACTCAACTTTTTCAAACGATCCTCCCAGTCCTCGGGAGCACTGTCGAACTGCGCCTCAATCACATTCGATCCCGGCACGCTTGCCTTCAGCGCCGGCGGCGTATCGAGGGCCACGAGCTTGCCATGGTCCACAATGGCGATGCGGTCGCACAGCCGATCGGCCTCGTCCATATAGTGAGTTGTGATGAGGATGGTAAGCTGCCGATGGCTTTTGATGTTGGTTAACATCTCCCAGACAGCAACCCGAGAAACCGGATCCAGCCCAGTAGTGGGCTCGTCCAAAAAAAAGATTCGCGGACTGTGCACCAAGCCGCGGGCAATCTCGAGCCGTCGCCGCATGCCGCCGGACAGCGTCTTGGTCTGGGCTGAACGCCACTTCGTCAGATCAACCAGTTCCAGCAACTCATCAATCGCAGCCTTGCGTTTTTTCGCAGGAACGTCGTAGAGCTTGGCATAGATGTTGAGATTTTCTTCGATAGTGAGGTCAAGGTCACTGGTAAGTGCCTGCGGAATTACACCAATCGCCCGCCGAGCCGCATCTGGATCCTTCTGCACATCGTAACCAGCGATGCAAGCGGTCCCCGCAGTGATCGGTATCAGCGTGGTCATCATGCGGATGAGCGTGGACTTGCCCGCGCCGTTTGGCCCCAGCAAACCGAAAATCTCTTCTTCCTTCACGTTGAAGGAAACATCATCAACCGCCGTGAAATCGCCATACTTCTTGACGATGTGTTCCACCTGGATGGCATTGAACACATTGGGATCGCCAGCCGAACCATGCCGGTTGGAATCATGCCCGTTGGTGGGAGCGCCTGCACTCGATCCGCCGGGAGCATTGCGATCGGTGATCATGGATGCTCTTCCGCAGATACGTTCTCTCGCGCTGTGCCCTTGAGTTGATCAGGCGAAACCAAAACCTCGGCCGTCATACCCGGAACGTATGCGCCCCTCGGATTGTCGAGCCGAACCTTGAGGACAATGGTCCTGATGTCACGCTTGCGCCGGCCAACGTCCCTCTGAGTAGCGAAATCTGCTTCTGCTGATTTGAAAAACACTTTGCCTGAAGTAATCGTGCCGCCGGGCAACCGGACTTTCAGCGTGTCTCCCAAACCGATGTGATCGGCATCGGTCTCAGGAATTGCGGCGCGCACCCACGTGTCACCGAGATCGACAATAGTCACGATTGCCTGGCCTGCATTTAATACTTCCCCTTCACGGGCAGCGCGCACGGAGACAGTGCCCGTTACCGGCGCATAAATCTTGGTGTAGCCCAAACGAACTTCCGCTTGCTTCAGCATGCTTTCCGCATTAGCAACCTGTGCACGCGTGGATTCAACCGTGCTCTGGGCGGCATGCGCCTGATGAGTGTTGGCGACGGCCATATTCAGATCGGCCTCGGCAGCACTCACCTGCTCCTTCAGCGATTGCACCAGCGCCTTCTGGGCCGCGAGACTGGTCTCAGCTTGAACCCGCTCTTGATCGGAAGCGACTCCTTGCTTAGCGAGTTCAATCATGCGCCGGCTGTCGCTCTCCGTGCGCTCGAGCGTAGCTTCCGCCTGAAGCAACTGCGCGCGCGTGGATTGCAGCCGTGCCTGTGCATTGACAACACTGCTCGACGTCGATCCCTGTGTCGCCTGCAAAGTCGACTGGGTCTCGGCAACTTTCGATTTCAAACTATCGATCGTGGCGGCGGCAGCACGTTCCTGCGCCTCTAACTCCGACGGATCGAGCACCGCGATGAGATCGCCCTGTTTTACCTGGGTTCCCTCGTCGACCAGAAGTTTTGCCAGTCGCCCCTCGATCTGCGGGCTCACGATCACCTGGTTAGAATCCACCGTACCGATCAGAATCAGATCGTTGCTGCGGGGCGTGGATAACAGGTAGTAGGTCAGCGATATACTGAAGATCACGCCGAGAATGATGAGAAATTTATTGCGTACACTCACCTTCGTGCTCCTCGCTGCTTTGCATTGGACCCTTGAAAGAGCGCCGCGGAAATAAAATCCAGCACGGCCCTTCTGCGCGCCGCTATGAGCTGCGGAGACAGCGGGTCTTTCCCCGTCATGACGCGCATGACCGGTGCACTGGTGAAATAGAAAACAATCACCGCGATCATAGAAGGGACAAAATGCAAGGGATCCACTGGCCGGAATTCGCCTGATGCCTGGCCGCTCTTGAGAACCTCGGCGATGCAGCCAAACAGCGGGCGGAAATATTTTTTTACGATGTGCTCAAGATGGTTTGCCCTGCCCCGGCCGGCGCCCATCATTTCGCCCTGTACGATTCGCGGGTAGAGCGGGTGGGTCGCGACGTAGTCGAAGTGCGCGCCCGCGTAGGCGAGAATTTTCTCGCGGGGCGGGAGATCGCGAGACAAGACTTCTCCAACGCACGCAATCAAACCTCCAAATACCTGATCGAGCACTGCGCCGTATAAGGCCTCTTTGTCCTTGAAGTAGTAATAGAGGAGGGCTTTATTCACTTTGGCGGAGCGGGCGATGGCCTCCGTTCTCGCGCCAGCGATACCTTCGGAGGCAAACTCCCGCACCGCAGCCTGCAAAATAGCAGCGCGGCTCTGCTCAGGACGACCGCGCGATCCTAGGCGCGACTTGGAGATGACTAGGCCCATTTGCCGTTAATTAACTGGTTAGTTAGATTATACCAAAGGCTGGAAATATTCACAACCGCAGGAAAGGTTGAGGAATCTGGGTCGACTGGGGAGTATGAGGTCAGTCCGCTACGCGCAGAACGACGCTTTTGCCTCTCTCTAGGCCCGATCTAGTAGTAATGTCACGCCGCGATGCTTCAACCGCATTCCGCGAGCAGGCATTCGTAAGCACCCGCACCTGGTGTTTTCCGGAATCGCTTCTCGCCCACACCGCCGCGGCACGAGCCACTCCAACCCGGTTTCGCTCCAGAATACTTGTGATCGGGCCAATGTCACTGGGACTACCCACCGTGAAGCGAAGATAGTGCCTGCTATCCCAATCACGAGTGGTAACCCCGACGCGGTCGCCGGGGCTCACTGAAAACCCGCCTTTGTGACAGGCAATATCGACCACATCGGAAAGCACTGCACTGGCACTTGGCAGAGAACCAGCTCCTTTGCCCGAGAAAAGCATCTCGCCGACTGCGTCTCCGCGAACCAGCACGGCATTATTTTCATCGCGAATGCTGGCCAGTTGATGCGACAAGGGCAGCAATACAGGAGCGCAGCCAAGCGACACCGTACCTTCGCTAAATTCCGCGGTCGCAACATGTTTAATCACGAAACCCAGTTCCCGAGCCGCTTGCACGTCATCCGCGGTAAGGTCGCGAATCCCCTCGACCCGAACCGCGGTGGCATCCACGTGCGTGCTAAAAGCGAGCTCAGTCAGAATTGTCAGTTTCTCCGCGGCATCGTGTCCGTCGATATCGAGCGTAGGATCGGCTTCCGCGAAACCTTTAGCCTGCGCCTCGCGAAGCGCATTCTCAAACTCGACACCGTCCTCGGTCATGCGGGTAAGGATGTAGTTGCAGGTGCCATTCAGAATCCCACAAAGCCTCTGAATGCGATTCCCCACCAGGCCATTCCTCAGGGTCCGGATAATCGGAATTCCGCCGCAAACGCTGGCCTCGAATCCCAGGCGAACTTTCTGTGCCTCCGCGGCTTTCATCAAACTGAATCCATCCAGCGCAAGCAGAGCTTTGTTCGCGGTGACCACGTGTTTGCCGCGCGACAACGATCGCTCGATAAAACCTCGGGCCGGCTCGATCCCGCCCACCAACTCCGCCACGAGATCGCACCCATTGTTCAGCACTTTGTCGGGATCGCTGGTCAGAAGTGTGCGATCCACCCCTTGACGCTCCTTATCGAGATCGCGGACCAAAATCTTGGTGATCCGCAACTCGACGCCAGAGCGTTGACGGATGAGCGCCTCATTCCGGCCCAGCAACTCCACCAACCCGCGGCCAACCGTCCCGCAACCCAGCAACCCGATTTTCAATTTACGAATGGTCATGGCTGAAAACTGAAAGTTGTTTTCTCTTCATCTCAAACGCTATGCGGACCCGCCCGCAATCGACGGCACCAGCAGCACTTCATCGCCGTCCTGAAAGGCGTAAGTGTTTCCGCCGAGGAATCGAATGTCCTCCTCGTTGACATACACGTTGAGGAACCGCCGAATCTCGCCGGCTTCGTCGCGCAAGTGCTGCTTCAAGTCCGGGAACTGCTGATCGAGCGCCGAGAATAGTTCCCCCAAGTTCGCCGCTGAACACTGGACTTGGCCGGTCCCAGACGTCAGGCGGCGCAACGCTGTTGGAATCTGTACCGTAACTGTCATCTCAAGCCTCCACGGTTTCTGGAAACTCAGCAGGCTCCAGCGTTCTCTGCAAAAGTGTTTCGAACTCGGCGACCTTGGGCCGAATTGGCTCTTCCACCTCGTACTTGCCAGAGAGCACGTCGGTCGTCTTCAAACCATTACCGGTGATGCACAGCACCGTCGTCTCCTCGGGCGTGATGCGTCCTGACCGGTAAAGTTTGCGAGCGCACCCGGTCGTTACCCCACCGGCAGTCTCGGTGAAGATGCCTTCGGTCTCCGCCAGGACCTGAATGGACTCGATCATTTCCGGATCGGAAACATCCTCAGCCCACCCCCCGCTCCTGGTGATGACCTTGATCGCATAGTGTCCATCGGCCGGATTGCCAATCGCGAGCGATCGCGCCAGCGTTGCCGGCTTCTGCGGCTCTATATCGGCGTTTCCAGCTTTTACTGCAGTCGAAATCGGAGAGCATCCCGTCGCTTGTGCCCCGAAAAACTTCACCGGTTTCGCTTCGACCAAGCCCAGTTGAATGAGTTCGTCAAAAGCCTTCTTGATCTTCACAATCAACGACCCGCCCGCCATGGGCACAACCACGTTGTCCGGCAGTCTCCATCCCAACTGCTCGGCGATTTCGAATCCCACTGTCTTCGAACCTTCCGCGTAATAAGGACGCAGATTCACATTTACGAATCCCCATCGCCGTTCATCGGCGATCTGCGAACACAGACGGTTTACCTGGTCATAGCTGCCCGCAATGCGAACCAGCCTGGCGCCAAAGACCTGCGTGCCCAGAATTTTCGCGGGCTCAAGATCCGCCGGAATAAAAATCCAGGCTTTGAATCCATTGCGCGCCGCCTGCGCTGCCACGGAGTTTGCCAGGTTCCCAGTCGAAGAACATGCCACCGTGTCGAAGCCGAAACTGCGCGCTTGCGCCAACGCCACCGCAACCACTCGGTCCTTGAAGCTGAGCGTTGGCAGACAAACCGCGTCGTTCTTAACGAAAAGATTCTTGGCTCCCAGGCGCGCTGCCAACTGCGGAGCCCGAAGCAGAGGCGTGAAACCCACGGGCAAACTCGGCTGATAATTGGCGGGCAGCGGCAGCAACTCCGCGTATCGCCACATATCGGGAGCGCGGGCGGCGATGCGCTCGCGCGTAAAAGAGCCGCGCACGGCGTCGTAGTCGTAGAAAACTTCGAGAGGAGAAAAACAGTCGTCGCAGATCGACCGGGGCTGGTTCCCCCAGTTCTTGTGACATTCCCGGCAGCGCAATTCGTATTGCGCGGAAACGCCCGCATCGACCCGAGGGGTAACGCACGTTGAAACGCTCGCAGCAGCGCTCATGAGCTACTCGCTTTCTGTGACCGAGGGACGAGCGTGATTGAAAATCTCTTTGCCGGAAAAATTTGAAGGAGGAAGAAGAAGAACGAGATGCTAAAAACGCGGCACCCCAAATCTCATGTCCCCCGTTTCCGGGTGAGAGTTGACACCAGACGACCGGGAGATGACTCCCGATCCGGTTGTCGTGGCTTCTCAGGGCTCGTCCCTCAGCCACTCTTCATGAAATCCAAGGTCTGCTCCGAAGAGCAAACTTGTTTGCGATACTACACGCTTCGAATCGCCTCCGTCAAGCTGATGCTGGAGAGCGTGGAGAGCGTGGAGGGGTCGATCAGTTTGAAGCCACCGCCGTTGGATGCTTCGGCTGGTAAAGACCGATTTGTCCACCGCCAGGAAGCTTGATCCTGGTGATCGAACCCCATCGCTCTTTTTGAACTTCGGAGCACGCCACGCCTTTCTTCTTGAGCGCGGAGATCTCGGCTCTGAGATCGTCACACATGAAGTAAAGTTCGCACCGATCATTCTTCTCGTCGGGATGGAACGCGGCTTCCGCCGGAGGCAAGGCAAAGATCAGCCATCCGTGGCCGGCATCCACAGACTTGAATCCGAGAACATCTCGGAAGAAGGCGCGATCCGCCTCTGCGTCTTTGCTGTACACAATTACGTGCGCACCGAAGATCATGAACTCTACCTCCGTGTCCTGTGTCCGAGCGTAACTCACGTCTGCGTCGCTATTTGATCCTCTTCCAAGACACATCCTCGTTATTTCGCCGGTCGATTAGCGCATCCACTTTGCCGTTATCAGCGTGGCGAAAAAGAATGCGGCCTTCAACTCCCTTGCGAAAGAATATGTCGGTGGCTTCTGGAATGAGGAGATCCTTCGGCCGATCACCGCGCTGGCGATACAAGAGCTTCCCGTCGGTCGAAATGGTCAGCGTGTTCCCAGGAGCGAGCTCGTAGGTTCCGACATATTCAGCAAACTTTGTAGTGTCTGCGTTACCTGGCGCAGGGTTTTCGTAGTACCGCAGCACCTGACCCGCAACGATTTGCCATTGCCCGTTACGGCGCATCCAGGTATCCGTCGCATGGTAACGCGCCGTCAGCTCCTGCCCGTAGATGGTTTCCTTTTCGTCCATGTCATAGCTCAAGACGGCCCAATTTCGCTCTATGTGGCTTTGCACTTTCTCTATTTTGATGCTGCCCGAAAATCCGGGCGGCATAGGAGTGACATCGGCGACTAAAGCAGCTTTGTTCATGTTCCGGCCTTTTTCGTCAAAGTACATGCAATCGTCGGCAAAGTACTTTTTCCAGGGTGCCTGATTAGCCGGGGCGACGGAATCGAACAGCTCCTGAGTGCGGCGGACAAGTTCGTCTTGCGTGATTTCGTTCTTCGGCTTACAGGAAGTCAAGGCCAAGAGCGAGACCCCGATCGCAAAGAAAACAATAATCAGCTTTCGCACAGTTCCCTCCCAACCACTAACGGAAACAAATGGCTTTACTACCGCGCCACTTCAGTCCCCCTGCGGTTTCTCAGACCGCAGCTTCCACGCGATCTGTCGCAGGATGCCGAGCCAGACTACGGCGTCACGGGCAGGAAGGTTGAGACGTCGGACCAGACGGCGCATTCTTTCCTCCACGTCGGCAATGGGGCGCCGATCGAGATAGCCGCTGGCACGCATGGCTCCGAGTAGCGTCGTGGTGATGCGCTCGAACTCGGCCGCCGTCGCACGCTTCACTTTCTCCGTCTGCCGCGCAGCCTTACCATCACGAATCAGTTCGTACAGGCAAACCGCAACCGCCTGCCCCAGGTTCATGGAGATGTTTTCTTCGCACGTCGGAATGCGCATCAACCAGTGGCAGTGACTGAGCGCGGCATTCGAGAGACCAAACTTCTCCGAGCCAAACAGCAGAGCGACCCGGCCTGTTCCCAGTTGCTGGCGAATGAGGCGTGCACCATATTCCAACCGCCTGAGCGGATGCTGCAATTCACGACGACGGACCGCCGTGGTACCGACGACAAGGGCGCAATCCGCGACCGCCTCAGCCACCGTCTTGCATTCCTCCGCGCTAGCCAGCAGCGCCGAGGCTCCGACCGCGGAACGTGCCTCGCGAAACGCCGCGTCGTAAGGGTTCACCACTCGCAGATGGCGGATTCCAAAGTTGCTCATGGCGCGAGCCGCCGCACCAATGTTGAGAGGATTGCGTGCAGCCACCAGAACTACGCGCAGACGATCGAACTCATTCGAGGCAGGCAAGGGGCTTATTCTAGGCTAGAACTTATACTTACGGGCTGCCGCCTCTGAGATGACGTTTAGCGCGGGCGGACCGCCCCCGTGAGTACCGCTGGATGGGTATGTAAATTCCCAAAAACGACTGTCAGATGGGTCCCGAAAAAGCTTATCCCATCCTCCGGTTGATACGGCTACTTGCTCAAGCTGTTGCCGAACCAATGCGGCAATCCTCTTAGAGGTCTCGTCCCCGATCATCCGTCCATCGACTAACTTCCAGCTTCCAACTAACTGTTTTTCGTCCGCTTTCAGAGTCATACCTTGCTCGTCAAGAACCCGCTGCAATGTGGGCGCTGACGTTCACGCCCGTGCAGTACTGCCTGAATGTGGCGATGGCCCAGAGACAGCTCACCGGCTGTACTGATTCTTCTTCTTTTCTTCATGCCGTTCCAGCCCCAACTGAATCAGCCGCCCGATTAGATCGGGATACGGTACGCCCGAAGCTGCCCACAGCTTGGGATACATACTGATGGCAGTGAATCCAGGCATAGTATTGATCTCATTCAAATAAATCTTCCGGGATTTCGGCTCCATCAGAAAATCCACCCGCGCCAGCCCGGAGCAATCTACGGCTTTGAACGCCCCAATCGCCAAGCGCTGAACCTCTTTCGTTTCGCCCGCGGTGAGCTTGGCAGGAATGATCAACTGGGAACCTTCATCAAGATACTTGGCGTTGTAGTCGTAGAACTCTGTGCTGGGGACGATCTCTCCGGGCAACGAAGCTTTGGGATTGTCATTGCCGAGCACCGAGCACTCGATTTCGCGCGCCTTTTGCTTGCGTCCGCCTACTCCCTGTTCGATGACAATCTTGCGGTCGAACTTTGCCGCTTCTTCGATCGCCGGGCCAAGGTCCTTGCGATCATGCGCCTTAGAGATTCCCACCGACGATCCCAAATTCGCCGGCTTCACAAACACCGGATACTTCAGCTTGCTCTCGACAAATTTCTGAACTTTCTTCGCATCCGTCTCCCACTCGCTGCGCAGAAGCGTGACGTGTTTCACAATCGGCAGTCCAGCAGCTCGGAACAGCGACTTCATGATGTCCTTGTCCATCCCCGCGGCTGAACCGAGTACACCTGCGCCCACGTAAGCCATGTCCGCCAACTCGAGCAACCCCTGGATGGTTCCGTCCTCGCCGAAAGTTCCATGCAGCACGGGAAAAATAACGTCGACGTCAATAGCGCGATCCGTCGCCCGGCGAGTCAGCGCGTGAGACGACGCATCAGTTTCAAAAGGCGTTAGCGATCCATGTTTTTGCGGTTCGGGAGGCACTACGACCGCTTCGCCCTTGGCCAGAACCGCGGCCCCGGGGGTCGCCTCGGGATCGCCGGCACGAAGATGCTTGTGATCGTCAAATTTTCCGTGCAGCAACCGTTCTGCATCAGCCGCTGTGACCCATCGGCCCTCCTTGGTAATGCCGATGGGCACAACCTCGTATTTATCTTTGTCGATGGCGTTGAAAATTGATGCGGCCGAGAGCAGGGAGATCTCATGCTCCCCGCTGCGCCCGCCAAACAGAATTCCGACTCGAATTTTCTTCATGGCTAGAATGTGGCTTACAGAATCTTCTTTCCGAACGCCGACAGCGCCAACTCCACCGCCAAGTCCGCGGTTCGATTGTGCTCGTCGATTACGGGATTTACTTCGACGATTTCGAAGCTCAGCATGCGGCCGTGGTCGGCGATGATCTCCATCGCGAGGTGAGCTTCGCGATAGGTGGCACCTCCACGAACCGGCGTACCTACACCGGGCGCGTCCTCGGGATCGACCCAGTCCATGTCGAGCGAAACGTGATAACCCGCGGTGCCTCGTCCCGCGGCGCGCAGAGCCTCTTCCATCACGGTTCGCATGCCGCGCTCGTCAATGTCCCGCATGGTGAAGACATGGATTCCTGTTTTGCGGACGTTTTCTTTTTCGATGGCGTCGATGTCCCGCACTCCCACCAGCACACAATTCTCCGGCTTCACTTTGGGAGAGAAGTCGAAAATGTTGGACAGCTCAGGAGGGCCTAGTCCCATGATCGCCGCCAGCGGCATGCCGTGTACGTTTCCGCTTGGCGAGCTGTCGGGAGTGTTTACATCGGTGTGCGCGTCAATCCAGATCAGGCCGATCTTTTGGTTCTGACGACGATAGAATTCCGCCACGCCGGCAACTGTTCCGGCGGCAATGGAATGATCCCCGCCCAAGGTGATCGGAACCTTGCCTACCTCCAGCGTCTTCACCACAAGTTCAGCATGCTTGGTGCAAGTTGCGGTAATCTCTTTCAAATACTTTGCGTTAGGGTCGCCTTCCTTCTTTTGCTCGGCGATTGCGACGGACACGTTTCCGGCGTCTTCAACCACGTGCCCAAGCGCCTCTAATCGCGCCTCGAGACCAGCTACGCGCACTGCGGAAGGTCCCATGTCTACGCCGCGGCGCGACTGGCCGAGGTCGAGCGGAACACCGATGACGCGGATCTTGCGGGGAGTGATGCTTGAAAAAGATGGGGTAATGTTCGTCATAGAGTTTGCTGAGAACAGAAACAAGATTGCCGATCGTCAATTCCAGTACCGGTCAAGTTTGAAATACTCCGCGCCAAATCCCTCGCCCGCTCATGAAAAGTGCGGCGCTTCGGGATGACCAGACTAAGAATGCTACGGATACAGCCGATGCAGCATTCTCGCAAACGGAATGGTCTCCCGTACATGCTCGAGCCCGCAGATCCATGCCACCGCTCGTTCGATGCCCATGCCGAAGCCCGCGTGGGGCACGCTTCCGTATTTCCGCAGGTCGAGGTACCACTTGAATGCCTGTTCCGGCAGACCGTGTTCGTGAATGCGCTTGAGCAGCAGATCGTAGGATGCCATACGCTGCGAGCCGCCAATAATTTCGCCGTAGCCTTCGGGCGCGAGCACATCCACACACAGCGCCAGATCCGGCCGCACCGGATCGGGTTCCATGTAGAACGCCTTCACTTTTGCCGGATAGCGATGCACCATCACAGGCCGGTCGAACTGCGACGAAATGTAAGTTTCGTCTGGTGAACCCAGATCTCCGCCCCACTCGAACTTGTTTTCGAGAGCACCCTGGGCATGGCCTTCCTGTAGCATTTTCACTGCCTCGTCGTAAGTGATCCGCGGAAACGGAGCTTCGATTTTCTCCAACTTCGTAACATCGCGACCAATGGTCTGCAGATCGGGACGGCGGCGTTCCAGGCAACGCTTCACCAAAAAGCTGAGCAGCCCCTCGGCTAGCTCCATGATGTCCTCTAACTGTGCGTAAGCCATCTCTGGCTCGACCATCCAGAACTCAGTTAAATGACGCCGAGTTTTACTTTTCTCAGCGCGGAACGTAGGCCCGAAGGAATACACCTTGCCCAGCGCCATGGCAGTAGCTTCGATGTAAAGCTGTCCCGACTGCGTGAGATATGCCTGCTCATCGAAGTAATCGACAGGAAAAAGCGTGGTCGTACCTTCACACGCTGCCGGAGTCAAGATCGGTGGATCGGTTAGGGTGAAGCCGCGCTCATCGAAAAAATCGCGTGCGGCTTTGATGATCTCGGCCCGCACGCGCAGAATCGCGGCCTGCCTTGGCGTTCGCACCCACAAATGCCGGTGCTCCATCAGGAAATCGACGCCGTGCTCTTTCAGCGAGATGGGGTACGGATCATTCTCGGCAACCCGTTGAATGACCTGCACATTCGAGATGTCCAGTTCATAGCCGCCGGGAGCGCGCTTGTCGGCGCGGACTTTGCCTTCGATAATCACGCTTGATTCCTGGGTCAGACCCTTTACCGCGTCAAATACTTCGGGCGGGACTGCATTCTTGGGCACGATGCCTTGAATAACGCCGGAACCATCACGAAGCTGCGGAAACAGCAGCTTTCCACTCTCACGCAGGTTATAGAGCCAGCCGCGGATGGTAACGCTCTGGCCCTCGTGCTTGCCGATATCGATGATCGTCGTTACAGGGGATGACATAGCTTTTTTTGGTCGCGCCGGCATCTTGCCCGGCTGTCGCGGGGGCGTCCTGCTCTCACCTGTGCGGGCGGGACGCTCTCACAGGAGCCGCCGGGACGGCGGCGCTACACGGTTTCCAGCTTTTCGAATGCTTCGCCCATCTTTTCGACGGGGTTGATCTTCTCGTCGCCTTCGATCTCCAGCAACAATGGCGGGGTGTGCGGAGCCGATCGGAGCAGCTCCATGGCCTGTTTCCAATCGATCGAGCCGCTGCCCGGCCAAAGATGCGAGTCGGCGGCCTTGGCGTTGTCGTGAACATGAGTGGAGTGGATGTAACTCTTGACGGTTTCAAACGCCTCCGGCACAGCACTCACAATGTGCGCATGACCGAAGTCAAAGCACACTCCCACATCGTCGAAGTGGGCCGCACGGATGAACTCCACCAACCGCTCTGGCGTGGATAGCTCGTTGGGAATATTCTCCAGCAGAATCCGCACTCCGAGCGGCTTAGCGAAGGCGCGCAGGTGCTCGATCGAGGTCATCGCAGCTTCGAATTTGCGGTCGTCGAACGATTCGCCGGTCGTGCCGATGTGCTGCACCAGAAAACGAAACGGAATGTGCTCTGCCACTTCAAGCGCGCGTTTAATCTCATCCATGGCTTCAATCCGGCTCGCCCGGTCTGTCGAAGCCACATTCATTTGCGGCGCCCCGGCGCGTCCCCACTCGTAGTCGGCGTAGAGCGGCGCATGAACCGAGTTCAGGACGACTCCACCAGTGCGAAACCAGTCCGCGATCTCTCGCACATGCTGCTTGCGGTTGGCATAATCCAGGTGTTGACGTGCAGCAAAAATTTCAATTGCCTGTGCTCCGCCGCGTACCAGCCCATCCAGCAGCCCGGGATGCAACCGCTCCTTTACATAGACTAACGTCGATATTGCTTTCAGCATCAGTAACCTACTGCCTTTCCATTATTTCTGACGTCGCTCGCTCCCAAACGCTCACCGGTTTTCTGATCAATTGCCATACATTCTCCGTCGCTCCAATAGGGCACCCAGTCCCCTGCCGCGGTTTCGCCGACTTCGACTTTATGCCCCATTTGATCAAGTAACCTCACCGCGTCCGGAGAAAACCACTGCTCGACATTCACGACGTCGGGCATCCATTGATTATGGAAGCGAGGAGCGTTTACCGCTTCCTGGATATTCATACCGTAGTCGACAATGCCCATCAAAATGTTCGCCACCGTGGTGATAATCCGCGCCCCGCCCGGCGAGCCCAGCACCAGAAACAACTTTCCATCTTTCAGCACGATGGTCGGCGTCATCGCAGAAAGCGGCCGCTTGCCCGGTCCAATCGCGTTGGCCGGCCCTTGAATCAGTCCGTAGAGATTGGGGACGCCTTGCTTCGCCGCAAAGTCATCCATCTCGTCATTCAGCAGAAAGCCTAAGCCCTCCGCGGTAACGCGCGAGCCGAACTCGTCATTCAATGTCGTCGTGACAGCCACCGCGATTCCGTCTGAGTCCACCACAGAATAGTGCGTGGTGTGTTCGGGTTCACGTACTACCAAAGGCTGCGGCCGCCGCGAAGCATACTGTTCAAGCTCGTTGAAGATCGCGGGCCGCTTCAGATCTTTGCTGACGCTGGCACGCGTCGGATCAATCGACTCTCGCCATGCCGCACCATACTTCTTATCGATGAGTTGCGCCACAGGAATCTTGGAAAAATCCGGATCGCCCAAAAACTCCGCTCGATCATAGAACGCCCGCCGGAAGGCCTCAACCGTGAGATGGATCGACGCTGCAGACCGATCCCCAGCCTTGGCCAGGTCGTAACCTTCCAGAATATTCAATATCTCTATCAGCGCAATCCCGCCAGACGACGGAGGAGGTGCGCTGATGATTTCGTCGCCACGATAGGTCCCGCGTATCGGTTCCCGTTCTTTCACTTCATAATGAACGAGGTCATCATTTGTGATCAGGCCCCCACCCTTTTGGATCGATGCCGCCAGTTCACGCGCCATCGCCCCATGATAAAAGTCATCCGGGTTGCTCGCGATTCGTTCCAGCGTGCGTGCCAACTCGGGCTGCCGGAAGATTTCGCCTTGCTTGTAGTAATTTCCATTGCGCTGGAAGATACGCCGGGACTCGGGAAATTTCGCCAGATCTTCGTCGTGCAGATCCTGCGTGTCCTGCCAGGCTAGCGGATAACCCTCTCGTGCCAACTTGATGGCCGGGGCCATAACCTGACCGAGGGTCAGCTTGCCGAATTCTTTCTCTGCGTAAACCATGCCCGCAACCGAACCCGGAACACCGATCGATTTATAACCAACGAGGCTGGCGTTTTCGACCACATTGCCTCGAGCGTCGAGATACATATTCGCCGTCGCCGCCGCCGGAGCCTTTTCACGATAGTCGACGAAATGCACCCGTCCATCCGCCAGACGAATGAGCATGAAGCCGCCGCCGCCCAGATTGCCTGCCTGCGGATGGACCACGGCCAAGGCAAAACCCGTGGCGACGGCCGCATCGATGGCGTTCCCCCCGGCTTTCAGGATTTCCACCCCAGAGTGCGAACTCAATTCGTGAACGCTAACCACAATGGCATGCGGCGCATGGACGGGTTGCGTCGCCGCCATCGCGGGAGCGGCCACGGCCACCAGCACTGCCAGCAGCAGCACGATTAATCGCTTGCGCTTGAATCGCATGGAATCAAAAATTGTGGGCGGACTTCTGAGGCTAGCGTAGCCAGCGAGTGGGAGTCAAATGTGGTTGGGGCAGTTGGGGCAGTTAGCGGCCGGCCTTCAGCGATCAGCTCTCTTGTCTGCTCGCTCTTTTCCTTGTTGTCTTTTGTGTTTCCATTTGCGGACCTTCGGCCTTCGCTTTCGTTTTGCCCTTCCCTGCCACCATTCCATAGGACTGACGAATCAAGTCCTCCAACTCCTCATCAAGCAGCACATCTAACCGCTCCAGCAATACCCATTTGTAACGGCCCACGTACGGTGCTGGGCGGATCCCTTCTTGCTCGCACAACTCCGCGAATTTCTCCGGCGTGCACTTGAAGCACAGGCTCTGCGGAATCGAGCCCAAACTCAACGTGGCAAAAATCTTGCCGGCAACTTTGAAGCAGACCGTCTCACCCCACTGCAAGTTTTCTCTTGCCTGCGGAAAGGAAAGACAATAGCCTCGAACGGAATCGACGTTCATGCTGGTGCAACCATCTGCGGTAGACTAAGAATCCTGCGAACCACGACCTAGGAGATTGAAATGGAAACCCGGCAGCTTGGCAAGTCCGATTTAAACATCACCCCGGTGGGTTTCGGTGCCTGGGCCATCGGCGGCGGTGGCTGGCAGTTCGCCTGGGGGGCGCAGGATGACAACGATTCCATAGCCGCCATTCACCGCTCGCTTGAATTGGGCGTCAACTGGATCGACACTGCCGCGGTTTACGGGCTAGGGCATTCCGAGGAAGTTGTTGCCCGTGCGCTCAAAGAGTGGCCCGGCGCGAAACCCTACGTTTTCAGCAAGTGCGGCTTACGCTGGGACGCGCAAGGGAACGTCCAGAAGAACCTGCACGCGGATTCGATTAGCCGCGAAGTCGAAGACAGCCTGCGGCGCCTCGGCACAGAAACCATAGATCTGTACCAGATCCACTGGCCGCCGGAAGATCCTGAGTCTCCCGACCTCGAAGAAGGGTGGTCCATTCTTGCCGCGTTGCGGCGGCAGGGCAAGGTACGCTGGATCGGTGTGTCCAATTTCGACGTCAAGCAAATGCGCCGTGCGCAGAGCATCGAGCCCATCACCTCTCTGCAACCTCCCTATTCGCTGATCAATCGAGGGATCGAGGAGGACATCGTTCCTTACTGCCAGCGTGAGGACATCGGCGTGATCGTATATTCGCCCATGGCTTCGGGACTTTTGACCGGCGCGATGACGCGCGAACGTGCCACCAGGCTTCCGAACGATGATTGGCGGAGTAGCGATCCTGAGTTCAGAGAGCCGAGGCTGTCGCGGAATCTTGCCCTGGTGGAGCAGTTGCGTGAGATCGGGAAGCGCCACGGCCGTTCGCCGGGCGAAGTAGCGATTGCCTGGACGCTGCGAAATCCCGCTGTAACCGGCGCGATTGTAGGGGCAAGAAATGCGCGACAAGCCGACGGCGTGATGCGCGCAGGAGAATTCCGCCTCAGCGACAAAGAAGTAAATGAAATCGAAGACTTTTTCGAACAGACTGCCGCTTAGAATTGAAAGGCCGTTTGAAGCTTTGCACTCGCGACAGCTGACGGCTGAAAGTTGCCTTTACACCTCCTGCCGCGCCTCACCCAGCACCACGTTCACCTCTAGCTTTTTCTTCCCACGGTAGATGGTGATGCGGACCGTATCGCCGGCGCGGTGGTTGTTCATCATCTGCGCGAGTTCCTGCTGATCCTCAACTTTTTTCCCATCAATGGAGACAATCAGGTCTCCGCCGACCATGATCGGGGTGTTGCCCAGGAATGCGCGCTGGCTTCCACCGCGCAGGCCGGCGTTGTCCGCGGCTCCTCCCGGTATGACCTGCACGATCAGGAGTCCATAATCAGCCGCCAGTCCCATCTGGTCCGCCAATTCAGGATCGATCGGGATCGTGCGCACACCCAGCGCCGGACGCCGCACCCGGCCCAAGGTGAGCAGATCGTTAATCACCGCTTTGGCAGTATTGATGGGGATCGCGAAGCCAATGCCTGCACTCTGGCCAACGTTTGAAGCGATCATCGTGTTAATGCCGATAACTTCGCCGTGCATATTGAGCAGTGGGCCGCCGGAGTTTCCGGGATTGATGGAGGCATCCGTCTGAATGGCTTCATCAATCGTCATGCCGTCGGGTTCCTGCACCTGACGAATCGAACTCACGATACCGCGCGTCAGCGTACCCGCCAGCCCGAACGGATTGCCGATCGCGTACACCTTCTGACCGACTTGCAGGTTGCCGGAGTCGCCCAGCACCATGGGCGCGAGGTCGGGTGCTTTGATTTGAATCACGGCCAAATCATGCGAGCGGTCAGTGCCGACAATCGTAGCCCGGTATTTCTTGCGGTTGTGCAGCGTTACTTCAATTTGACGCGCATCCGCGATCACGTGGTAGTTGGTCAGTATGTGCCCCTCCTTGTCGATGATGAAGCCCGATCCCTGTCCTTCCTCAGGCACCAACCCGTAGAAGAAGTCGAACGTGACCGCCTTTGACGTTATGTTCACCACCGAGCCAATGTTCTTGTGATAGACCGTGATGTTGTTCTGTTCTTCTGCGTCGAGGCCATCGTTGCCAGCGGCCTCACTGATTTCCACTTTGTCCGGATGTCCGACCCAGTCGGTCAGTACGCCTCGGCCCGAACGATAAGTAGTGAAATAGAAAAACGCGCCGGCGAGAATCACGGCAAACAAAACAGGTCGAAGCAGCTTCATAGTTCAAAAACCTTCCACGGACTCACACCTAGATTGTAATTAATTATCGATTGAATAAGGCGACAGCCGCAGGCCAGGAGTCTCTGCGGGCTCCTCCACGAACCCTTGCAATTATTAGGACTCTCCTTCGGCCGCACGTTTCAGTTCGCCGAAGACCTCACGGACCCGCCTCTGGGTCTCGTCCAACGATCCGGAGTTGTCGATCACATAATCCGCCGCCTTGATCTTCTCTTCATCCGGAAACTGAGCCGCCATCCGCCGTTCCACCTCGCGGCGAGCAGTTTCCTCGTCCACGCCCAGACGCGCGGCCCAGCGCTGAATTCTCTGTTCAGGATGGCAGGTTACAACCACCAAACGGTTGAAACTTTTCGCTGAACCCGCTTCAAGAATCAGCGCCGCTTCAACAACGGCGATCGCCCGCAGATCACCCCGTCCGACTTCCGCCATCCATCCTTCCTGTCTTCGAATCACCGCCGGATGCACAATCTGATTCAACTCTTCAATGCGCGAAGGTTTGGTCCCCTCCGAGTCACCAAACGCCGCTTCTGCCAGTCGAGCGCGATTGACGCTGCCATCAGGATTGAGGATTCCCGCGCCGAAATGCTGCAGTACCTTCTGATAAACAGCTTCGCCCGGCTGCATGAGTTGGTGGGCAAGCGCATCGGCCTGAATCAGGTGAGCGCCGAGCGCCACAAACATCTCGCCCACTACGGATTTGCCAGAAGCAATCCCGCCGGTCAGTCCGACTTTCAGCAATCCATCCTCATCAGAAGCCCACTCACCACAGAGACACAGAGTCCCAGAGAAAATCTTTTGGAGAAAACATGGCTCCTTCGTTCTCGACGCCGCGGAAGCAGCAGCTCGATAAGCTGCAGAATCTTGAATTACCTCCTCTGTGTCTCTGTGGTGAAGAACTTAGACCCGTGAAAACTCTGTAACCCTGTCTCCGCGCCGCAGCTTCGCGGCCCTCACCGTATTCGCCATCAACATGGCGATGGTCAATGGCCCTACGCCCCCCGGAACCGGAGTAAGAGCTCCGGCAACCTCCGTTACGTGAGGATGCACATCGCCAACCAGCGTGGACCCCTTCATACGAAACGTTTCCTCTCGTTTCGCATTCCCGGCGAATAGCCGCTCGAACTCCGCCCGGTCCGTCACCTGGTTCATGCCCACGTCGATCACCGTCGCGCCCGGCTTCACGAATTCGCGCGTCACCATTCCTGCCCGGCCAATCGCGGCGACTAAGATATCCGCCCGCCGGCAAACCCCAGGAAGATCACGCGTCTTCGAATGGCAAACCGTAACCGTCGCGTTGCCATTGATCAACAGCATCGCCGTCGGCTTGCCCACAATGTCGCTGCGGCCTACCACCACGGCTTCCTGCCCGGCAATCGGAATCCGGCTGCGCTTCACAATCTCCATAATTCCTGCCGGCGTACACGGCACTAGCCCAGGCCGCTGCGTAGAGAGGAGCCCCACATTCATGGGATGGAACCCATCCACATCCTTCGCTGGATCGACCGCCAGCAGAACTCTCTTGGCATCGACCTGAGGCGGCAACGGAAGCTGTACCAAAATGCCATCGATCTCGTGGCGCCGGTTCAAGTCAGCGATCAACTCAAGCAATTCCTCCGTTGAAACCGCCTGAGGCGGAGTATGCTGCTCGCTGTAAATTCCGACCTCTCCGCTGCTCTTTACCTTTCCCCGAACATAAACTTCCGACGCCGGGTTATGGCCCACCAGAACCACCGCCAGTCCTGGACGTACGCCCGCAGCTGTCATCACCTTTACTTCAGACGCGACTTCCGCCCGAATTGCTGCAGCGATCTTATTTCCGTCCAGAATATTCGCAGCCATCAGCCCTCGTCTCTCTCGATCCAAAGTTCAGCCGCAACTCTAATCGTAACCCCCTCGGCCGTGCGGGGCCTCCGTGTGGGCACGGGTTGGAGCTTGTCCTGAGCGAAGTCGAAGGAACCAGTCCAGTTCGAGGGTAAGCTCGGCAGGCTCGCGAAATCTAACTCTCTCTCACCGGAAATTCCGCACTCCCCACCTTTCCCACATTCGCTTCCGCAAATTCCCGAACTCGCTCCAACGCGGATTGCAGCTCCGCATGAAGTCTTTCTTTCTGGGAGTCATCCGCGTCCGCCGGAACCGGAATCTTGCGACTCACCCGCATCAGCGCCCGCGAAAACGGCTTCGGAATCATCGACCGGTCCCACGTATTCAGAATCCAGGCCTTGTCCAGCGCAATATGAAACACCGCCATGGGCACACCCGTCGCACGCGCCAGCAGAACCGGCCCCGGCTTGGCCTCGAATCGCGGACCGCGCGGACCGTCGATCGTAAATGCGACCGTCCAGCCTTGCTCGAGTTCCCGGCGCATCCCCAGCAGTGCACGCACGGCTCCGCGGCTCTTCGATCCGCGCACCTTCACAAAACCAAATTTCCGCATAATGCGGCCCATCCACTCCCCATCAAAACTATCGCTGCTCATTACCCTGATCTGCAGGTTCCGCCAGAGATACATCGAGGGAAGAATGCAGCTATGCCAAAACGCATAAACTATGGGTCGCGTCTCGAGAGTGGGCGGCGCCCCATCTTCAAACGACGCCGAAAAACGCAGCGTCGGGCCAATCAGCCGCACCATCAGAACTCCCGCCCAGGTGATCAGCCAAAGCAAGAATCTCTGCCACAAGGTATATGGCCGGCCCTCCGTCGATGCCCCACTCGAGACCGGCGACGGCGTAACGGAGCTCACTCCCGTATTGTAACGTCCCAATGTGGAGCGGACACTCCGGTCCGCTGCCGTTGACCGAGGGACCGTGTGGAGGGCCGACTCCCGAACAATTGTCGCGACAACCAGCAGTGCTACACCATGTGACAAATGTGCTACGCTAATCGCTGTCCTCGGACGCAAGAGGTGTTTCATGGGAGACCTCAGCCGTATCGGAGTATCGATCGATTCAGGCCTGCTGCGCCGCTTTGATTCCTTCATCACCGACAAGGGCTACGAGAACCGCTCGGAAGCCTTTCGCGATTTGATTCGTGATCGCCTCGTAAGCTCGGTAGTGATCGCCGCAAACGCGCTCGTCGTGGGCACGGTCACCCTTATCTACGACCATCACACCCGCCTTCTGCCGGAGAAGCTGACCGATCTCCAGCACGAGTACCACGAAATAATTATTTCTACCCTGCATGCCCACCTCGACCACGAGAGTTGCCTCGAAGTCGTCATACTTCGCGGGACCTCGAAGGATGTACAAAAGCTGGCCGACCGTCTTATCAGCACAAAAGGCGTGCAACATGGGCGGCTTGTCATGAGCTCTCTCGAGGCCGTTTCCCACCATTCCGGACACCACCACTGACTCGAATCTCCCGCGCAGGATTCCCCTCACGTCTCCCACCGGACTTATCACTACTCCGGAATTAGAAATCCCCTGATTGTCCAACCAGAGCATCCTTGTTCTCATTGTTAGGTTTTGCTCTGCCCTTTGAGGCGAGCGTAAGATGCCCATGCGTAGCACGAATGCGAAATCCTTGTTACTGGTTCGGCTTGGTCGCGTAAACCGGTTGAGTTGAAAAATTATGGCAATCCAAACCCTCGTCGAAAACCGTAATAGTTGAAAGGAGCACAATCTGTATTGGTACTGCACGGTCTCCTCTGGTAGCACGAAAGCAGAAAACGTAATATGGATGGGATCAAGATCGTCGTTTTCGTCCTGCTTCTCACACCCTGCCTTGCGCAGGAGATCGTGCTGAAGGGCCAAGTCATCGATCCTGAGGGAAACGCTCTGCCAGACGCCTCGATCCAACTCATGGAACACAAACAAGTCCTGTCCCAGGCGGCGTCGGGGGCGGATGGAAAGTTTCTGGTGAAGGTCATGTCGCCCGGCGAGTTCATCATCGAAGCCGAAGCTTCCGGATTCCGCCCGGTCACCCGCCCGATCACCATCTACCCCGATGGCAATCCGCCAATCGAGATTCAAATGACCCAACTCGCTTCGCGGATTGAGACCGTCACGGTCACGGCTGACGTGAACCAGTCCGACGTGCTCTCTCCCGACCCTGGAGAGAAAGTTTTTGTTCGTCAGGATTTGCTTGACGCCAACCCCGGCCGGCCCGGTGCGCCAGTGTCCATCCCCGGATATCCCATTGAAACCGCGTCCAGCGGCATCAAAGCGCCCCAATACTTTGCACCCGGCGTTGCTGGAGATCACGGCGAACCCATCGCCCAGTACATCGCGGCAGGCACCTATCTTGTGCCCAACAACTTGTCTGCGAATGCGCACGGCAATGGCTATGCCGACCCCAACATATTTATTCCCGAAGTGCTGGAGAGTGTTCAGATCGATGGCGGGGCATTCAACGTTCGCGAAGGGAATCACTCCGTCGACCTGGCCGCTACCTACGGGCTGCGCTCCCGCCTGGTTCCATTTATTACGGTCACGGGAGACTACCGCGATATCGATGTGGTTGCGGGCCTAAGCCCCAGCCCGCAGTCGTGGATGGCTTTTGAAGCCTCGTATGGCAATGGATTCCTTGATCGGCTGGAACATCGCCAACAGTACAAATTCAATGGCGAGCGAATGTTCCAGGTCGGCCAGCACCGGCTCACTTTGTTTGGCGTCGGGTATTACGGTTTTTCCTATGTTCCAGGACTCGTCCCGATCCTCGCCACGAATTCCGCCGATGCCCATGTCACCAACTATGGAGACACCATCGATCCCCGGCAGAAAGACCAGACCCATACCGCGCTCGTAGCCCTGAACGATGTCTGGCAACTCACTGGAAGCCAGCAACTGCAGCTATCCGGCTTCTTTCGCACCTACAATCTTTCCTTGTTTTCGGATTTCGGGCAGGGCCTCATCCGTCAAAGCGAGTTCCGCACGGTCGCCGGCGCAAGCGGGAACTATCTGAATAAAATTTCTGAATATGTTTCGCTGCTGGGAGGGTTTGACTACGTCCGCGAAGCGCCGCGGCGGGACGATCTCGACCAGTATGGGGCCTTCAATCTCAGCAACCCCGCCTACCACGGTCCTTTCACTCCCGTGGACTCAAACAACATCACAATCGGAACTGTGGCACCCTACATTGCCGTCCAGGGCCCGCTGAGCCGCTACTTCCGGTACTATCTCGGCTGGCGCCGCGATGAAATTAATTTTGATAACCAGGATCTTTTGCACTCACCGAATTCGTTTCAAAAATGGGTGGGCGTGAATTCGCCGAAAGCAACCATTTCTTTTCTTCCCAGTGATTCGTGGTACGCTCCCCTCATTTCTTTCAGCTTCGGCCAAGCCTTTTTTACCGAAGACCCCCGCATCGGCGGGGGAACTACTGCGGGCACTCCCGTGGCTACAGCGCGTGCATATCAGCTCGTCGCCAGCAAGACTATCCACAAAACGGATGTTCGACTCACACTGGGCCATGTGACCAATAGCCAACAACTGGCAAAAATTGATCCGGACACTGGACTGCCGTTTGATGAAGGGCCAAGCCGCCTTCGGTTCATGACGCTCACCGCGCGTCGGAACTTTCGCTCGGCCTCGTTGTTGGCAACCTTCTCCAAAGCCGACGCGAGGGACCTCAACACTGGAGAGCCCACGCCCGAAGCGCCCCGCACCATCTTTGATCTGCTGGGCACAATTCAGAAGCTCCCCTTCGGTTTGCAGGCCCGAGGGGAATTCGAATACGTTGGCACCAAGCCACTGGGCACAGGATGCCTGCCCGTCCTGATTAACGAGTGTACTGGCACTCCCGTGAAGGAATTTCGCGGCGCGCTGGTCCGCCCTTTTCTGAATGGACGCCTGACCGCCGGTGTGAATTTTCTCATTGCCAGCGGCTATACCGGTCAGACTACGGAAAATTTCTATCCCTCCGACGTTCAGGAGGTCGTCGGAGTTCGCATCCCATCCTATGCCAGCGCGACCCTCACCTACAGGTTCGGGCGAACTGGCGCACCCTAGCGCTTATGGTTTCTCTATCGTGAAATCAACACTGCAGCCCAAACTGAATAATTTGTTCGACGACGCTGCCGACAATCTGAGCGGCAGGGTCGTCGCTACATACGCCATCTTGTTCGCCTTCAACATCGCTGCATGGCTCTGGGCCAGCATCGCCTTCCACCGTTATCCGGTCCTGTTGGGGACGGCGCTTCTTGCTTACAGCTTTGGCCTGCGTCATGCCGTCGATGCCGACCACATAGCCGCCATCGACAATGTGACCCGGAAATTAATGCAGGATGGAAAGCGGCCGGTTGCGGTCGGGTTCATGTTCTCATTGGGGCATTCGACCGTAGTCGTGCTCGGCTCGGCCGCGATTGCCGGAGCGGCACTGGCCCTTCAACATCGCCTCGACGCCTTCAGAAACGTTGCCGGAGTCATCGGCACATTGGTCTCTGCTTTTTTTCTGTTTGCCATCGCGATCGTCAATCTGATTGTTCTGCGATCAATTTACCGGACCTTCGTGAGAGTTCGTCGCGGCGAGCCCTATGTCGAAGAGGATCTCGATCTGCTCCTCGGCAGTCGAGGACTTCTCTCGCGAGTGTTTCGTCCCATGTTCCGCATGATTACGCGCAGTTGGCACATGTATCCCCTGGGAGTGTTGTTTGGCTTGGGATTTGATACTGCAACCGAGATTGGTCTGCTGGGCGTTTCCGCCACTGAAGCATCGAAGGGGCTGTCGTTTTGGTCGGTCCTCGTGTTCCCCATACTCTTTGCGGCAGGAATGTCACTCATCGATACCACGGACAACATCCTCATGCTGGGCGCGTACGGATGGGCCTTCGTAAAGCCCATTCGCAAGCTCTACTACAACATGACGATCACATGCATCTCTGTAGTCGTCGCGCTCGTCGTCGGAGGCATCGAGGTTCTCGGACTCCTGGCCGGACGTTTTCATCTGAAAGGAAGATTCTGGGATGGAATCAGCAGTCTTAACGGTCACTTCGGCGCACTTGGCTATTTCATCGTAGGACTTTTCGCAATCAGCTGGATCGTCTCGATCGCAGTCTACAAGTGGCGCCGATTTGACGAGCTCGAAGTGAGCGCCTGAATGTCTTCTTACATCCATGTAGGAAGCGCTATTTTTTCAACTCCGCCGGCCAGTTCACGACGAGAAAGAGTGGCGCCGCGCCTTCCTCTTCCGCCAGGTTCACCAGAAAGCGTTGACCGTCCCCCGAAACGTCATAAGGCACTCCGATTCCGGGCATGCTGGCGTGGAAGAGACGCTGGGGCGTGCCCACTTCAATTTCCGAACCCTTGAACGTCAACGGGCAGCTGAAAAAGTCGTCGTTCAGATTGTTGAAGAACACTTCCTTTCCATTTCCGCTCCACCGGGGATATGACGCACCACCGCTCGACACCTTCCATTTCCCTTTACCCTCCGGGAATGTCGTGATGTAGAGCTCGTTTTGTCCGGATTCGTCGGAGATGTACGCCACCAGGCGGCCGTCGGGCGAAATTCGGTACCCGTAAGTATTGGATCGCTGCGAGGGCGGCTGCACCACCGCAACCGGCTGAGCATCTCCGACAACCGGCACTGCCCACAGCGACAGCATTTTTTCACCCATGCCAAGAATGTAGGTCAGATACTTTCCGTCCGGCGACCATCCCGGATAGTGGTACGAACGTGGCGTGCCGACTAAATTCTTCTCTGTTCCGCTGCCATCAGCCGCTCTACTGCGAATTTCGACCAGGCCTCCCCCTTGACCCGGGGTCACTGCGAACGCCAGGGTTTTGCCGTCGGGGGACCATGCTGGGTACTGAACTGTTTCCTCGAACGTGATACGGGTTTTGGTTTTGCGCTCCAGATCAAGCACCCACACGTCAGTAGCAGGGTTTCCCGCCACGAACGCCACCCGCTTGCCATCGGGCGAGAGAGTCACGTCGAACAACCCATTTTCGCGCTGACCCGCGTCACCAAGCTGTTTTCCCGAGCGGTCAAACCATACCAGGCGTGTTCCCGCCGCGGCGGCACTGCCAGTCTGGTAGACCATGAGCCCGTTCTGCGATACCGCAAAAATACTGCGCCACACTCCCGAGTCGTAGCGGACATTGCTAATCAGGGGCACCGGCGATCCCGACAACTTGCCCGCCGTCGGATCGAATGGTTGCGCCACCAGTGCCCGGTTCGCACGATAAAGCAAATGGCCTGACGCGTATTGCGCCCCCGAATCCGACGCCACCACCATGTGGGTTTGAGTACTATCGACCGACCCAAGGTAGATTCCGTCATATTCAGGACGTCCTCCCGTGTGGCTGGTCGCCAGAAAGACAAAGTGTTTCCCGTCCGGAAGAAACCATGGCCAGCGATGGGTGGTGTGCTTTTCTTTGTCCAGCACGGTAGCCGGAACCGCAGTGCCGCCCTGTGCGCTCACTTTCAAAAGCGCGTCCCGGAAGTCCGGACTGAACACGATCACGTCGTCCACGCTCCACGAGCCACCTCGCGGATTCGGAGCATCGGCCACAACCGAGACCGGTCCTCCTGACACGGCGATCTTGTTCAACTTTCCATAAGCGAAGAACCCCACATACCGTCCATCCGGCGACCAGAAGGGATGGATCGCACCCTGAGTGCCTTCGAGTTGTTGCACTGTGTCACTTTCCAGCGACCGAACCCACAACGATTGGATGTTCGCCGAATGAGCGACAAATGCAATCTTGTCGCCCTGGGGTGACAGCACCGGCATGCCACCGTTGTCTCCGGTGGCGTCGAATGAGAATTTGTCCGGCGGCGGTATTTCGGCGTGAAGAGCCTTTCCACTCTCGCCGTGTTTCGACCACCAAAAACCGCCCAGAGCGGCGAGCCCAACCAACAGCACGAAAGCCGCGGCCAATAGAATTGCCCAGGACTTTTTGAACTCCCGAGCTGGCTTCGCCTCTTCACCGCCTGCGGAGTCCGCCATCCACCGCAGGTCCATTGCTACATCATGCGCAGCCTGGTACCGATCCGCCGGATCTTTCGCTAGACAAGCACGCACCACTCGATCCAGCATCGGCGGCGCCGCTGGGCTGGCAACGATCGGCTCCGGCTCCTTCTCCAAAATCGCGGTCAGCACGCCGAGTTGCGATTTCCCTTCAAAAGCCCGCCGCCCGGTTACCATCTCGTAGAGTACACAACCCCAGCTGAAGAGATCGCTCCGCGCATCGGCCTCCGATCCTTGCAAGACCTCCGGAGCCAGGTATTGAAACGTCCCAACAATCGAGCCCTTCTGCGTAAGCGGCGATGCAGCCGACGTCAGCGAAGCCAGATTCATGGTCGGCGTAGATGGCGTCAACAATCCCTTCGTCCCCGTCGCGACCGCGAACTCCGGTTTCGCCAACCCGAAGTCCATCAGCTTCGCGCCGGACTTCGTCAGCATGATGTTCCCCGGCTTCAAATCCCGATGCACAATCCCTTGCCGGTGCGCCTTCTCCAGCGCCTCCGCAATCTCCGCGCCGATCTTCAAAACTTGTTCCAGAGGAAGTGCGCCCTTCGCAAGCCGGTCCGCCAACGTCTGGCCTTCCAGGTATTCCATCACCAGGAAATCCACACCGTCCTGCAAACCAACATCATAAAGCGTGCAGATGTTCGGATGTTGCAGCGCAGAAATCGCCTTGGCTTCCCGCTCAAAGCGAAGCTTCAATTCGGGGTTTGCAGAAAGATGCGAAGGCAGAACTTTGATGGCTACTGTGCGGTCAAGACGAGTATCGCGGGCCCGATACACCTCACCCATCCCGCCCGCACCCAGCGGCGACAGAATTTCGTAAGGCCCAAGTTTCGCGCCAGAAGCAAGAGTCATCTGTGCGCGCAATTATAGTTCATGGAGAGGGGACACTCTTGTCCGCTGCCGTTGACCCGTGCGGAGGAATGAATCGCCCAGGAACTACTCAGGATTCACCCGCCGCAACTTCCTCCAAAGAAAACGAACAGGAAAGAATAGGAGCGCGCACCAGAAAAGGAGACTAGGCCCGTAGGAAAAAAGAAACACTGCCACTCCAATGATCCCGTCAACCATGCTCCGGTAACCGTCCACGGCTGCGTTGCGAAATTGCGTCGAAGTAGAAGGCGGCACAACCTGGAGTTGTGCCTTATAGTCTTCATTAACGGTTGCGTTGAGCGTGGCAAAGTCCACCTGGTTTGTCAGAGTCTTCCTCTGCGACTCCATGCTCTCAATCTCACCGCGAACCCGGCTGAGCTCAGTCTCGACCGCAAGCACATCGGCCAACTTCCCGGTTCGCTGCTGAAGCACGTCTGTCAGCCGCCGCTCGGTGTTACGGCCATTCGAGAGCCGGGCTTCAAGGTCCACGTACTGCGCCGTGATTTCCTGTCCACTCTGCGACTCGGCCTCGACCCGCCCCAGTTTTCGCAGCTCGGCCAAAGTAGCGTCGAGCTGATCAGCGGGGACGCGCAAAGTTGCGGTAAGAGTGCGTCCCACGCCAACCGGGGTATTGACGTTCAGCTGACCAACATATCCGCGATGCCGCCTCAGAATGTCGTCCAGACTAGCTCGCGCTTTGTCGAAATCCTTGGTCGTCAGGGTGACCCCGGCCGTGCGGACGATCATCGGCCCGTTGGGCAGTGGCACTATGTCGTCTCCTGCCACTAACTCTTCTTCTTCATGTTGAACTACGCTTTTCTGGCCGGGGATGGGCCGGCCGTCGACAGAGATCGACCTCTGCGTGTGATCGCCCGTTCTCTGAGGACGGCCGTTCGAATCCATAGGGAGTCCCGGCGTCTGGGGAGCTTGCTGCAATCTCGCAAACTGTTCAAGCCTGTCGCGCCCTCGCTCGTTTTGTGGTAATTTGCCTGCAATCCTCCACTGCTCAACCGACTTCGACTCACTCGGTTCAGCCCTACGATTCATGAGCATCGGGCTTCCAATCGTCCTTATGTAACCGGCGAATGCAACCACACCCACCGCTGCAAATCCCAGAGCCCACGGAGCGAAGCGGCGAATACGCCGATGTTGTCCACCGGCGTGACTTGAGCTTGTCCGTTCCCGTCCGCGCTCCTCGAGTGCCACAGCGATCCCCGCCTCGATCCGTGGACTCGATGAGCCAACCTCCCACGCCATCAGGTCTTGCGAAACCTCTCGGAGAACAGGCGCAACTCGCTGGCACTCCGAGCACCGCTCCAGGTGCGCCACAGCCGCGGCCGCCCGATCCGTCGACAACTCCCCGTCCAGATAGGCCATCAATTCTTCTTGTTCAAAAGGATGGTTTTGGCTCATTTCAAACCTTGCCTTCCCTCTGCCGCGCCGGTGCATCGATCGGCGTTTCAGAGCCGTGCGCTCTTTTCTCCGGCTCCAGCCAGATTTTCAACGCCAGACGCGCCCGAAACAATCTGGAACGGACGGTGTTCACTGGAATTCGCAGCAACTGCGCAATTTCGGAATAGCTGAGCTGCTCATATTCACGAAGCATGAGGACTTCGCGCTCCGATGCATCGAGTCTTTCCAGCGCCCCTCGGACCCACAACGCGGCGTCAGAGTCAGCATTCGCAGTAACCTCCGAACCGCCCTCCACCAAGACTGCATTCCTTACTCGTGTCCGCCGCTCCGACGCCACCAAGTTCAACGCAATGCCATAAAGATAAGTCCGCACCAGCGCCCGACGCTCATAACGCGAGCTCGCACGAATCACCGCCAGAAAAGTTTCCTGCGCCAGATCCTCGGCCCGCTCACGGCTCTCCAGCCGTCGGCAGAAAAACCGGTAAAGCGGCTCCCGATACCGCGTAAACAGTTCCTCAAACGCCTCACGCGACCCGCGCTGGAATTCCAGCATCAAGCCTTCGTCACTAGTCATAGCCGTAAGCGCAACCTCCCGGCTCGCCTCACATACTTGTAATGTCCAAACCACTCAAAAAGTTCCCAACCATAAACGTGTAGAGCGGACACTCCTGTCCGCTGCCATTGACTTAGGCTCCTTGTCGGTATTAGGTCGCGCGAAGGTGGCATTGAACAAGTAACAACGACTGGTCGTCAGCCGCATGACCATGACGGTTTGTAGCATCCAGAACCGCATCTAAGGTCGCGCTGGGCGGATTGCCGGCGTGCGCCGAAATAACGGTCTTTACTCCAGCCAAGCCAAACTCCTCATCCTTGTTGTTCGCGACCTCGAGCACTCCGTCCGTGAGCAGCAGGAACAAATCATCCGGAGCGCACTGCACTGACCCGCTGACGAACTGTTCCCCGCCAAACATTCCCAGCGGCAGGTTGGAGCATGCCAATTCGGAAATTTCCCTGGTTACGGCATGGTAGTGCAGGATCGGGGATGGCCCGCCAGGGAGTACTGTAATCGTTCTCCATTCCATGCCAGGTAGGCAAATGTAACGAACATCTCAGGCTTCTTGATGGGGATAAGGACCGAGTTCAGGTGTTCGAGGAGCGCTGCGCTTTCTTCCGTGGACGAGAGTTGCATGCGCGCGGCGCTCTTGACCATGCCCATAACGACGCCCGGGGGCAACACCATGGCCGGAGACATCGGCAATGTAGGCGATCCAGCCTCGATCGGTCTGAAACACATCGACCAGGTCGCCACCTACCTCGCCACTCGGCAGGGAGCGTCCGTAAAACTCGAAACCATCGCTCTTAATATCGATGGTGGGGACGAGCACCGGTGGATCTCGGCGGCCAGCGCCATCTCCGCATGCACGCGGAAATAGCGCCTGCCCTCGGCAATCGAGACGTAAGCGAAGCACGTGTAGCCCACTGCCACCGCAAATATTATGGCTATACCACCGAAGGTCAGCCGGCTTTGCAAACGGGCGATCTCGGCCGCGCCCATCCAGGTTGGTGCGGGCAGGTTGGGCAACCAGTTGCCTAGCAAGCCCATCACGAAGAATTGCGTGGCAAAGATTGGCAATGCTGCCTTCCACCAATTCTTCCGAAGAATAGTTCCCGTAAACCGCATACCACACAGAGAATAGACCAGTTAGTGAAATGGCCAACCCAAACCGAAGCGTAGGCTGGCGTCCCATCTCGATAATGTCGTTGGCAAACCCGATCGTGCTGAAGGTAAAGAAAACCCCGATCAGAGAAATAATGAGTGTCTTTCGAGGGACAGTGCCCCATATCGATTTGCTTGTCTTCATCGGCTACGCGCCGCTTGGGGCGAATCGCACTATAGCAGTGGTTTCCTGCGGGGGGAACAAGTCCTTGTTCGTGAACAGTGAGTAACGCCGGAGGAAAAGTGCAGTGGTCAGCCAATATGCAGCGTCACCGACTCCAGCAATGCTTTGATCCCGTTCCAGGCGAATTGCACACCGATACAAACCAGAAAGAACGACGACAATTGCGTGATCACCGTCATCCCGGTTGCTCCGAGGATTCTCGCCAGTCGGTCGGCAAATCCATAGCAGAGCAAAATGCTGACCGCGATCAACACCAATCCAATGAGTGCAGCCAGGATTGTCAACGGTTGGTACTGGTGATGGTGAGCCGCGTTCGCCCCCAGCGTGATCGCCACCGAGATTGATCCAGGGCCCACGGTCAGTGGCAACGTCAAAGGATAGAATGCCTGGCTGAATGTGTCCTGCGGGTGGACGGTCCTGTGTACGTCGTGTTTTTCGTCGTCACGCTGCTTCAGCAGCGACCATCCTGTCGCAATCACGATCAGGCCTCCGCCGACCTGCACCACGGGCACCGAAATCCCAAAAAAGGCGAGGACGTAAGTCCCAACAAAATACGATCCAACCAACAAGAAAAAACTGTTGACCGCAATGCGCCACGACAATGCTTTTCGTGCTTCGGGTGCGTATTGCCTGGTCAGAGCCAGAAAAAACGGGCTGCCTCCGAGCGGGTCCACGATGGGGAAGAGGGCAACCAGTACCAGCAGTAGATTTTTCGTCGCTTCTTGCATGGGTTCTGTATCCCGAGTGTAATCCATCTCGATCGGGTGCACCTGGGACTTGCCGAATCTTCAACTTGTCACTGAGGCGGAGGAAAAAGTGTCAGGGATGGGCCCGGTCTAAGATATCAGGGATGTCCCCGCCGTTCACTGATCGACGGGACGGGCGAGTCGCGCGTCACCACATGGTTTTGGTTGGATTCCTAAGCTGATAGCAGAAAGCTGACCCCAAACACCCCAAACACTAAGAGTCCCGAGGTGGTGTTGAGCTCATTCGTCTCGGCCAGTAGCTCGCGTTAGACCCTTGCTGACCTGACATAGTTGCTATCCTTGCGGACTGCAACCACCGACCCTTGCTTGGGCTCCGGGCTTACCGCCAACCGGATAAACCAGTTCAACGCCTCGGGACTCTATCCTGCCTTTGACATGATGTTCTTGTTCGCCTCGACCAGCGCTTTGCTATAGACCCTTGCTTGCCCTCTCCACTTTTCATCTTGCGATGCCGCAGAGTGACTCCGCTTGGGTCCCGGACGCTGCACCAACCGGGTAAACTCCAGAACGTGTCAAAGAACGATTATGGTTTTACTCTTCCTGTTCTGGGAGTCAACAAAAAACGCAAAAGTGTATCTGCTTTGAATGCAGTCGAGTGCAGCTGCTCCACAAGCCAGTGACCGGATTTGGTGCAAGCGGGCGACGCCAGCCCTCACAGCGATTCGCTTCCAGTTCGTTGTTGGCGTGCACACTGCGCCGCAAGTTCATGTTGCAGGAGGGAAGTCATCAGAATTCCCGAATGTGGAAAATCTGGCGGAATCCTTGTTGACAGCCAATTCCAGCGATTCCAAAACCCGCGCAGGAAAAAGCCGCCAGCGCGGAGACGCTAGCGGCCTAAGTTCGAAGTCTCAGATTCACTTCTGCTTCTGAGGCGGAATCACCCTCGACGCAGGAATCGGGACATGGCCTTCGTCGTCGAGGTAGAACTTCATTTCGTGGTCCGACTTGGCGTTAGGCACCGGCTTCTCGCCTTTCGAGCTGAAGCGCTTCTCGTTGGACGCAGCCAGCAGCGGTTCCTTGGTGGTATACATCGCTTCATTCAGGACCGCGCCCGAAGGGGCTTTGGCCACCGCAAGTATGCCGCGCGGTTTTCCCCCCGTATACGTAACCCCAATATAGTCCGCGACCATGTATCCCGCGTCGGAGACTGGCAGCCAGGTTAACTTCATGGGGCCGGCCAATTGTTTTCCCGCGGTCCAGGTCTTGCCGCCATTCTCGGAAGTGACAAACCCCACTTTCAGCTGGCAGGTATTATTGCAAGCCGAAACCGGGTAATAGTAATAAACGATGGTTAGGTGAGCCGTGGCGCCGGAAGTGGCAGGGTCCGCCCCGATTCCAGGAAGGAAGTGATCCACCGTGCTGTTTAGGTGATCAATCGGAACGCGAGTGACCGCGCTCCAGGTCTTACCGTCGGTGGACGTGCTCATCACAACATCATTGGAGCTACAGCCGTTACGAAAACGGCAATCCGACCAGACCAGGTAGACCTTTCCTGCCCCGTCAATCGTCGCCCCGGGCAGGTCAAAACCGGTGCGAACGCCCCCATCATCCTGATGGGTTATGAAGCTTGCAACGTTTACGGTCGTGCTCCAGCTTTTGCCACCGTCGGTCGAACGGAAGACGTCGACGCCTCCGCCGTTAAACGGCACAACGACGGTTCCGTTAGGCTGAACCACCGGCTCTCCGCCAAGCCCGGTCGCATGGTCAACCGAGGGGATGCCTGCACTCCAAGTCAATCCGCCATCGTGCGACGTGCTCATCAGGACGTCGCCGCTGCCGTATGCCTGATCCCATTCCGTATAGCAGTTTCCGTAGTACGGACTTGTGGGCGTGTTATCGCAAGTCGTCCAGTTCTTGTCGTCCTCGTGGGTTTTATCAATGATGATGGGCCTCCCCCAGTGGATGCCATCCGGGGAACGGCTCACGGCGACATCTCCGATCAAACCGGAGTTTGACTGGCCCGCGAGGGGAAGAGTCGAGATCAGCCATTGTTTGTGCTTAGCGTCGTAGGCAACGGACGGATCCGCAGCCCAGCCGTATGATCCATTCTTGTAGTTAGCTGTCAGCCCCGGTAGAACACCGTGCTTCCATGTGTTGCCGCCATCGGTCGACGTGGACCAGCCCACATCGCCGCTGCCCCATCCAGGGCCGGGCACGCGGGCGACGTGGAAAGTCCCCACGATCGTGTTGCCCCAGGAGAAGAAGTCGGGCTCCACTTCGGTCTTGTGCACACTGTCAGAATTGTGGAGCGTGTCGTTGCTGATTTTTACGAGAGTGAATTGCGCGTGCGCGGGCGTTACCAGTACCAGGCAAATCGCCGAGGCTAGCATCACAGAAAAAAAGCCGACGTATGTCGATTCATCAGATTTTTCTCGTGGGTCGAGATTCAGCAAGCGCGGAATCGTTGCGAACTCACGGCCGCCAACACCAGTGCCGACGGCCGCAATTGGAAATCACGGTCACCTGTGCTTCAAAGGTCGTCCCTGCTTTGACGGCGGGATGGGATACTCTCCATCGTCATCGTAGTACTTCCAAACGTATTTCCCCTTGGCATTGGGCACGGGCTTTTCGCCTTTCGAGCTGAATCGAGGTTCGTCAGCCGCAGCCAAAAGAGGAGCCTTGGTTGTGTACATGGCTTCGTTAAGCAGACCGCCGGAGGGAGCCTTGGCCACGGCGAATACTCCAAACGGATTTCCGTTCGCATATGCGACCGCGAGGTAATCGGCCACCATGAGTCCGTTCTGCGATTGGGGCAGCCAGCTCAACTGCATTGGTCCGGCCAGATGCTGTCCTTTCGTCCAAGTCTTGCCGCCATCCTTCGAAATCGTAAACCCTACTTCCAGCTCGCAGGAGTTATTGCAACTTGCAACGGGATAGTAGTAATAGGTCACGGCGAGGTGTGCGGTGTTTCCCGAGGTGGCCCGGTCAACGCCGATTCCGGGGATGAAATGGTCCACCGTGCTCGTAATCGGGTCGATCGGAATGCGGGCAATCTTGGTCCACGTCGTGCCATTGGTTGAGGTGCTCAAGACGAGGTCGTCGGTGCTGCAGCCGCTGCGAAAACTGCAATCCGGCCACACGATATAGATCTTCCCTTTGCCGTCGATTTGAGCCGAGGGCATACCAAAGCCGTCGCGCAGTCCCCCATCTTCCCCGCGGAAGTTCTGGTTGCCGATGAACGAAGTGCTGGTCCAACTCTTGCCACCGTTGGTCGAACGGAAAGCAATCATGGTACCCAGGGTCGAGATCGGCACCACGACTCTGCCGTTCCGCAGCACTAACGGTTGGCCACCGATGCCAAAGGCCTGATCCCCCGTATTCTTCGCCGGTCCCCAAGTCAATCCGCCATCGCTGGAGGTGCTCATGAAGATGAGATCGCCTAGCCCGGGTTCGTCCCATTCGGTGTAGCAATTGCCATAGTGGGGACTGGTTGGAGTGTTGTCGCAGGTAATCCAGTTCTTGTCGTCCGAGCCGCTCTGATCCACAATGACCGGCTTGCCCCAGTGGATTCCGTCGGTCGAGCGGCTGGTTGCTACAGCTTCTCCGTTATTGTTGATGAGTGGAAGAGTGGAAATCAGCCACATGCCGTGTTTTACATCGTAGGCAACGGCAGCATCGCTCGCCGCCGTGAAACTCCCACCTTTGTAGTTATCCGTCAGGCCGGGGAGATAGCCGCTGGTCCAGGTTTTGCCTCCGTCCGTGGAAGTAGCAAACCCAACGTCAGCGCCACCGCCGTCGGGAACGCGTGCGACCTGGAAACCGCTCACTATCGTAGAGCCCCAAGCGAAGGTATCTGGTTCGACTTCGGTGTGATGTTTGCTGTCGGAGTTGTGGAAGGTATCCGTACTGAGCTTTACGAGATTGGTTTGCGCACGTGCGGGAATGAGCGTCGCCAGCGCGATTGAAAACGCCAACGTAGATGTAAAAAAAGGAGACATGGTCCTTCCACTCTGAGGCCTGAGGAACGTTGGTTTCATTCGGATTATCCTTAGTACGCTGGAGTTTTACCCGCAACGACCGCCGCGGTTTGAATGGGAGCGCATTCGAGGACGCAACGAGACGCGGTAGTAGTGACGCTCGGCGAGCCTACACCGCTCCTCTCACGGCTGTCAATGTGAAGCGTATTTCACATTGACGGCAGGAATGGTGCGCACCGCCGGTGGAATCGTCAACAAAACACCGCCGGCATGTTGCACCGGCGGTGTAAGAGACCCTCGCTATTTCTGCACACCATCGCCTGACGGAGGAGTTGCTCTTTCCTCACCTTGGGACCTGGGGAATGGCCGGTCCGCATGAGCGTTGGGTATGCGTTTTTCGCCTCTCGAACTGAAGCGCGGCTCGTCAGCCGAAGCCTCGAGCGCCTGCTTTGTTGTGTAGGCAGCCTGGCTGAAGAGGCCTCCTGAAGGAGCCTTAGCCACCATGAATACTCCAAATGCCTTGCCATCCACGTAGGACGACGAGAGGTAGTCGGCAAGCATTGGTCCAGAAAAGGTATTGGGGAGCCAACTTATCTTCATCGGTCCAGCCAGTTGTTTTCCGGCGGTCCAAGTCTTGCCTCCATCCTGGGATGTGGTGAAGCCAACGTTTATCTGGCAAGTGGAATCGCTGCAGCCAGCTGCGGGATAGTAGTAGTAAGTTGTCGTGAGATGGGCAGTCTTGCCGGAGGTGGCACGATCCACAGCCAACCCGGGAATAAAGTGATCCACCGTGCTGTTGAGCTTGTCGATCGGAATGCGAGCTGGGGTGGTCCACTTTGTTCCGTTGGTCGAAGTGCTCATCACCAGATCATTCGTGCTGCAACCTGTCCGGAAACTACAATCCGACCACACCACATAAAGCTTCCCCGATTTATCGATGCCGGTGGATGGAAAAGGCAGGCCGACACTCCGCAAACTACTGTTTCCCTGGAAGGTGTTGACCTGAGAGATGGTCACAGTATGGCCCCAACTGGCGCCACCGTTGGTTGAAGTGAAGGCTTGCATTCTATTACCGAGGAAGGGGACGACGACGATGCCGTTGGGTAGTACGAGTTGTTCGGCACCTGTTCCAAAGGCGCCATTTGCGCCCTTGGGTGACCCCCAAGTCAATCCACCATCGGTGGAGGTACTCATCAGAACGCCAGACCACTCGGTGTAGCAGTTGCCATAGAAGGGGCTGGTGGCGGTGTTGTCGCACGTGATCCAATTCTTGTCGTCTCCGCCGCTGCTATCCACCGGAATCGGGCTGCCCCAGTGGATCCCGTCCTTAGAGCGGCTGACGGCGATATTGACCCCCGAGTTGCCGATCGGAAGACTGGAAATCAGCCACACTCCATGCTTCGCGTCGTACACCACCGAAGCGTCGCTCGCGGCCTGGTAGGATCCGTTCTTGTAGTTGACGGTCAGTCCTGGGAGATAACCGAAGGTCCAGGTTTTGCCAGCATCGGTAGAAGTGGTAAATCCCAAGTCGGCGCCACCGCCGCCGGAAATACGAGCCACCTGAAAAGCGGCAACCATGGTTGAGCCCCACGAATAAGTATCAGGTTCAACTTCGGTCTTGTGCTGGCTGTCAGAGTTATGGAAGCTGTCGGTGCTGATCTTGACCAGGGAGAATTGCGCCTGAAGCGGAGCGGTCATGGCGAGAGAAATCGCACACACCAGGGCAGCGAAGAAGACAAACCTGTTGCTGCGACTGTGAAGCACATCGGCGATTCGATTCATCGGATTGTCCTTATTCAGATTAGGAATGTAATATTCGCGGCTCGGTTGTGACGCCAAATGGGGAGTACACTTCTCGGCAGCAGCGAGGCGCAGTAGTAGTTCAGTCGTCGGGCGAACATACATCGAGGGTTCGCGCGCTGTCAATGTGCATGATTTTTCATCTTGCGGGCCGCTCACTCGGGTCAAGAAAGAGGCCTGATCGGCACTCTTTAAGACGTTATTTTGCAGCCCGAAAGCCGCGCCCGACACGGAATGCAATCCCCTTTATTCTTGACACGCCAGTACCCTTGGGGCACATTTATGTGTACCTTGGCGGACCGAGCCCGATTTCCCGACCTCCTTGGGTTGGGGAGGACCGTTTTGAGTGACGCCAACTCCCGGGAGGCCACATGAAACTTGTCGCTGCGATCCTCACACTGCTGATTTCAGTCGGTACAACCGCTGCGTACGCCCAGGCTCCACGAGATCACCACCACGGCATTCAGAACGTGGTCGTAATCTTTCAGGAAAATCGCTCAACCGACAATCTCTTTGGCAGCAACCCAAACTTCCTGCCAGGTGTGGACGTCGCCACGAGCGGGGTGAATTCTCAGGGTCAGACAATCCCGCTGACGGCCGTACCGTTGGCGAACAACTACGATCTGAGTCACGCGCATTCCGCCTTCGTGGCCATGTACTCCCATGGAAACATGACCGGAGCCGACAAGATTGGGGTGACTTGCCAGAAGGGTACAACGGGTTGTCCGCCCGCCAATCCTCAGTTCAAATATGTCGACAATTCGAGCGGGATCCTGAATCCTTACTTTCAATTGGCTGAACAGTACACCTTCGGCGATCGCATGTTCCAAACCAACCAAGGGCCCAGCTTTCCGGCGCACCAATTCATCATTTCCGGAACATCCGCGCCCAGCCCAGGCAGCGATTTGTTCGCCTCAGAGAATCCGGCGGGGGTCACGAATGCGAATAACGAAACCGGGTGTACTGCTCCGGCTGGCGAGTTCGTGAAGTTGATTGATCCGAGCGGTAGCGAAGCTCAGAAAGCGTACCCCTGCTACGATCATCAAACCCTGGCCGACCTGCTCGACAATGCAGGAGTCAGTTGGAGGTATTACGCCCCATCGGCGGGTTCCATCTGGACAGGGCCGAATGCTATTCAGCATTTGCGTTTCGGCTCAGATTGGGCCAATGACGTTGTTCTGAAGCCGGCGCAGGTCTTGACAGACATCGCCGACGGCCAACTGGCCAACGTCAGCTGGGTGATTCCAACTGGGCAGGAATCAGATCATCCTTCAGGCAATCAAGGTTTGGGTCCGTCCTGGGTTGCGTCGATTGTCAACGCCATCGGCCAGAGCCAATATTGGGACAACACCGTCATCATCATCACCTGGGACGATTGGGGAGGATGGTATGACCACGTTCCCCCGACCATCATCAACTCGTACGAATATGGTTTTCGCGTGCCGCTGATCGTCGTGTCTCCGTTTGCGAGGCAGGGTTATGTCTCTCACGTCACCCATGATTTCGGCAGCATTCTGCGTTTCATCGAAGAGGTTTACCGTTTGCCTTCGCTCGGATACGCCGATGCTTTGGCTGACGATCTATCCGATTGCTTCGACTTTCACCGGCACAATCTTTTCAAGAAGATTCCGGCGCCGCACGACGCCAAATATTTCTTGAACGACAAGAGCACACCCGAAGACCCAGACAACGATTGACGGAGGCCGATAAGGGTGGACCAATCGGTCGCGGACTTGGCTGCGAAGCGCACGAAGGCATATCAGCCCTGCTAGGATATGCTTCGTGCCTCCGCTGCTCGATGTCCGGCGTCTTACCGTCGAGTTCCCAACCCAGGGTTCGACTTCGGCACAGTCCCTGCTAGCGGTTCGTGATCTTAGCCTGACCCTTGCTGCCGGCGAAGTTCTGGGCCTAGTCGGTGAATCCGGCTCTGGGAAATCCGTCACTTCACTTGCCTTGATGCGTTTGCTCCCCCCGCAGGTACGAGTCGTGGGAGAAATCCTGTTTACGAACGGCAACGGCTCAGCCCACGATGTGTTGCGTCTTCCCGACGAAGAAATGCGAAACCTGCGGGGATCGCAGGTGGCCATGATTTTTCAAGAGCCCATGACTGCTCTGAATCCAGTCATGCGGGTCGGCGAACAGATCGCCGAGGCCGTCGCCGTGCACGCACAGATGACCAAAAAGGCGGCCTGGGAGCGTGCGGTTGCCGCGATGGAAGATGTCGCGATTCCGAACCCGGCTCTACGAGCCCGCGATTATCCGTACCAGCTTTCCGGGGGCATGCGCCAGCGCATCATGATTGCGATGGCCATTGTGAATCGACCTGCGTTGCTGATTGCCGATGAACCCACGACGGCTCTGGATGTCACGGTGCAGGCACAGATTCTCAAACTGCTCGCCGACCTGCGGGCCAGGTTCGGTCTGGCCATGCTATTCATCTCGCATGATCTCGCCGTGGTGTCACGCGTTGCCGATCGCATCGCGGTAATGTACGCGGGCAACCTTGTGGAACTGGGATCGAAGCGCGAAATTTTCCATGCAGCGGCGCACCCCTACACGCGTGGACTTCTAAGTGCTGTACCCACGCTGAAAACGGATCGCACGCGTCCCCTTCAAACCATCGAAGGGACGGTGCCACCCATGCAGGTGTTTATTCCCGGATGTCCGTTTGAGCCTCGCTGTGACTCTCGCATAGCGGAGTGCGCGCACAGTTTGCCACCGTTGGTTGAGGTGTCTCCGGGTCACTGGGCACGCTGCCCGGTGGTCAATTCATAAGAAACACCGCGCGTGCTTTGCTGTTGTGGGTCTATAATCGCCATTCTGCCCGGTGAACAGTGCGCGTACTTCTGTTAAGCGACATTCATAGCAATCTCGAAGCTCTGGAGGCATGCCTCGCGGCCGCGCCGCCTTACGACCTGGTGGTCAATCTGGGTGACATTGTTGGCTACGGAGCCAGTCCGAACGAAGTCATTGAGCGCTCGCGCGGATTGGGGAAGGTCTTCGTCCGCGGCAATCACGACAAAGCGGTGTGCGGCCTGATCGACATCAAGGATTTCAATCCCGTGGCCGCCCTGGCTTCGTCATGGACCCACGATCAGCTTACCTGGGAAAATCTGGAGTGGCTCCGGTCTTTGCCGCAGGGACCAATTGCGGTTGAAGGACTTTCGGATGCCCAATTTGTGCACGGATCGCCCGCCGACGAAGATGAGTACGTAGTGACGGTGGGCGACGCGGTGGAACCGCTCATGGTGGCTCCAACGATGGTGACCTTCTTCGGGCACACCCATTTGCAGGGAAGCTTCATGTTGAATGGCGATCACATCAACTCCATTCATCCCGCCTACAAGACAGTCGGACAAATCGAAAGGTCTGAATTCCCTCTCAAGAACAATCAGCCGTATCTGGTCAATCCCGGTTCAGTGGGACAGCCACGCGATGGCGACTGGCGGGCGGGATTCGCCGTTTACGACGCTGACGCCCGCCTCGTTGCTTTCTACCGCGTGCCCTACAATCTGAAGAAGGCGCAGGATCGTATTCTGGCCGCCGACCTGCCGCCGCGTTTAGCGACCCGGCTGGCCGCCGGAAGATGAACCCGAAGAATGTCGATGGAGGCCGGGCGTCCCCGCCCGGCTGGGCGGATGAGAGCCCGTCCTCCAAGTCAGCCAGCTCATCACCTAGTTCGAGGAACGTTGAAATGAAGAGAAACCGTGGGATGTCGATAAGGCTCGTATTTCGGGTGGGTCTGATAGTGGCTTGCCTCGGCGTAGTTGCTGGCGTACGCGCGCAAACCAGCCCCGCCGTCCGAGACTTCAATCAGGTGGCCATTTCGCCGGATGGAAATCGCGTGGCTTGGGTGCAATCCTCAGAGAATGGTTCCGCTATTTACGTTCAGGACCTCAAGTCTCCCGGCGCCAAGCCAAAACGTATCTCCGCGGGCAGCGATGTTCATGCCGCAAGTGAGGACACCATCGCCTGGTCGCCCGACAGCAAGCACCTGGCTTTTCTTTCCGATGTTGAAGGTGAAGGGCAATCGAATTTTTACGTAGCGAACGTGGAAGGTGGCAGCGCTCGCAAGCTGACCAGCGTGAAGGGCTACCTGGCCGATCCCGCGTGGTCTCCTGACCAAAAAACGCTGGCGTTCTTGTTTACGGAGAATGCGCCCCGGGTAGCTGGTCCCTTAATGCCCATGGTGCCCGAGACCGGAGTCATCGATCAGAAAGTTTACGAACAGCGGCTGACCCTGGTGGATCTTGGCTCGGGTAAAGTACGCCAGCTCTCGCCGCCGGACATGTACGTTTACCAGTACGACTGGTCACCGGATGGCAAGAGTTTCGCGGCGATTGCGGCGCATGGCGCGGGCGATTCCAATTGGTATGTCGCCGAACTCTACACGCTGAACGCAGAAAACGGAGAACTCAAGCCGGTTTACAAACCTTCTTTGCAGATCGCGGTTCCGCGCTGGTCTCCTGATGGCAAGACCATCGCTTTCATTGGCGGGCTCATGAGCGATGAGGGGTCGATCGGTGGCGACATTCTTACCGTGTCAGCAAAGGGAGGAGATGCTCGCAACGTGACCCCTCAAATTGCCGCTTCGCCTTCGTGGCTCTATTGGGAATCGCCGAGCAAAATTCTGTTTACCGAAAACGTCGATGGTCTGGACGGCGTTTCCAGGGTCGATTTGCCCAGCGGCAAACTTTCGGTAGCGTGGACTGGACCGGAAGTCATTTCTACGGAGGCTGAGGGCGGACCTACGGTTTCTCTCACGGCAGATCGCCAGTCTTCCGCAGTGATTCGGAGTTCATCTACGCACCCGACGGAAATCTGGGCCGGCCCGATCGGGGAGTGGAAACAAGTCACTAGCGTAAATGATGGTATCCGTCCAGCCTGGGGTCCACTGAAAAGCCTCCATTGGTCAAATGGCGATATGAAGATCCAAGGGTGGCTCATGTATCCGACCGACTACGATCCCAACAAGCGCTACCCAATGGTTGTGGTGGTGCACGGCGGCCCGGCCGGGGAGGCGCATGTCGGATGGCCGGAGGCATTCTTTAATACCTACGACCTGTCCGCCCATGGATATTTCGTGCTCTTTCCGAATCCTCGCGGCAGCTTCGGGCAAGGAGAAAAGTTTACCGCTGCGAACGTCAAGGATTTTGGCTATGGCGATTTTCAGGATATTTTGAAGGGCGTCGACGAGGTTGTAAAAACGCTGCCGGTCGATAACAACCGCGTCGGCATCACGGGCTGGAGTTACGGCGGCTACATGACCATGTGGGCGGTGACCCAGACCAACCGTTTTCGCGCAGCGGTGGCGGGCGCCGGACTCGCGAACTGGCAAAGCTACTATGGTCAAAACGATATTGATGAATGGATGCCCCCCTATTTCGGCGCGACCGTATACGATGATCCCGCGATCTATGCAAAGAGCGCGCCCATTACGTTCATAAAGAATGTGAAGACACCCACCCTCGTGCTGGTTGGCCAGTACGACGGAGAATGCCCGATGCCGCAATCCCGCGAGTTCTGGTGGGCGCTGAAAACCTTAGGCGTGGAAACGCAGCTGGTCATCTATCCCGGCGAAGGACACGAGTTCCTCCAAGCCGAGCACCGACGCGATGTCCTCGATCGCCTGACGGGATGGTTCGACCACTATTTGAAATAATAATGGAGGACGGGCGTCTCCCCCGTTTGTAGCCGGCGGAGATAACCTTCCGCAGTGTAAACTTTCGCCATGCCCTCAAATTTCTCAGCTCGCGCTACCCAGGAAGTGTTCAGTGCGCACGAAAACCCGCCCGAGCGCTACGTGGTTGCTTTCAGCGACGGCGGTGCTCGCGGCAATCCCGGACCTTCCGGATACGGCGTCGTCATTCAAGATGAAACCGGACGAAAAGTTGCGGCGTTAAGCGAATATCTCGGGCATCAAACCAATAATTTTGCGGAGTATCAGGGTTTGATTGCCGCGCTCGAGTACGCGGTAGCCAACGGCCACAAGGCGCTCAAAGTGATCAGCGACTCAGAGTTATTGGTACGGCAAATCAAAGGCATCTACAAAGTGAAGAATGCCGCTCTGCAAGACCTCCACACACGCGCCAAGGAATTGATCGCAAAACTCGACTGGTTTTCCATCGGCCACGTTCTTCGCGGACACAACGAAGAAGCCGATGGCCTGGCCAACGCCGCTATGGACAAAGGCATGGGACGTGTGGCGCGGGCGCAGGTTCTTGTGCCTGCAAACGTTGCTGAAACGCGACAAGAGTTCGACGGAGTCGTTCGGGAGGGAAAAATCGAATTACTGGACGGCAAACTCCCCGAAGGAACCCGAGTCCAAGTACGAGTGAAGAAGTAAACGCCACAATCCAGATTCGATGGAGGACGGGCATCCTTCATTAACAGATGGCCTATTCGTCAACCACTGGGTTTCTCAGCGTCCCCACGCCTTCGACGCTGACCTCAATCATATCTCCGGCGACCACTGGGCCCACGCCACTGGGAGTGCCGGTCGCGATCAAATCGCCGGGAACAAGCGTCATCGCCTGCGTGATATATCGAATGATGACACCGAGTGAAAAAATGAAATCCCGGGTATTGCCCTGCTGTCGAACCGCTCCGTTTACTCGCGTCCCAACCCCAACTCCGGTCCACGGATTAATCTCGTCCGTCACCACCGGGCCAACCGGGCAAAAGGTGTCGAAGCCTTTGGCGCGGGTCCATTGACCGTCTTTGTTTTGCAGATCGCGCGCAGTCACATCGTTGAGGCAGGTATAGCCAAGAATGTAGGGACGCGCATCTTCATCCGGGCCCAGCTTGTAGCATTTCCTGGCAATCACAACTGCGAGTTCCCCTTCGAAGTCGACACGCTGCGAAAGCTTCGGCCGACGGACCTCGCCGCCGGGCGCAAGCAAGGACGACGGAGGTTTGAAGAAGAGCAACGGCTCACTTGGTACTTCATTGCCCAACTCGGCAGCGTGCTCGCGATAGTTGCGGCCTACACACACGATCTTCGACGGGCGCACCGGAGCGAGCAACCTCGCCTCGGCCACACTAAGCGGGTCCATGCGCTTGGAGGGCAGATCCTCGATGTCGCCGTCGGATTCCTCTGGCCGCTTCACCAGCAATCTTGTGATCTGCTCCGCACCCGCGACCGTCTCCACCAAGCCGTAATGAGATTGTCCGTTCAGTTCGAATCCGCAATATTTCATAAGAGCCTCTGCCTTTAGCACTTAGCTGAGTCGTAGGACCAAATGCTCAGGGCCAATTGCCAACTGCTGCTTTATGGTACAGCCTCGCTCGCCTCCTGCGACCGCGCACTTTCGTTCCCACGAACATCGACCGATGAAACGGAATAGAAGTAAGTCTTTCCAGACGCGACGTTCATGTCGCGAAATGCCGGCATCTTCACCACTGCTGCATTGATCTTCACTGGTTCAGCGCCTGCTTCATGGCGGAAGACGTTGTAGCCCGCAAGGTCCGCGTCGGTATCCGGAGCCCAGATTAAATCAATGAACGATTGCTGACCGACGCCCGAAAACACTGCCTGCAGGCTAGTGGGCACGGCGGCCGGAAACACATCGTGAGCGAATACTCTGACCGCAGGCGTGTCATCGCCTTCAAACTGAGTTTCGGGTTTTCCCTCTTCGTGGATCGCGGTGACCACGGTCGCACGATACAAGTAGGTTTGCTCCCACTCGAAGCTATGATCCACAAGCTCCGTGGCGGATGATGCGTCCAGGGGTACTTCTCCCACGATCGTGTCCGTATTTCCGTTTTCCTGGCGACGATACACACGATAAACGTGTCGCAGCCCCGGAGTCTCGTTCGCAAGTGGAATCCTGGTCCAACTTAAGATCACACCTTCCGCAGTGACTTGAGCTCGGAAGTCGGAAGGCGGGGGCAAAGCTGGCACCGCCGGAACCGGTACGATATTCGATATTTCAGCGCTCCGTCCCTTGGCGTTCAGCACCGAAACCGCATAGAAAACCGGCGCACCGGAGTTCTCGACCAGGAGTGTTCGCGGAAGACGATCTGTGTAGTTCGCTTGCACGGTCGCGCTGGTCTTCGCAGACTTAGGTCGCTGAGGGCCTGTCCCGGGAAGCTGCAGCGCAGGAACTTCGCCCACGGGATTCGCGCACTCGCCCATAGCGGCATCCAGACTTCTGCAAATCCGAGTCGGGCCTAAGTGCCGCACCGCGAGCCGATCCGTGGTTTCGGTGGGTACGGTCCAATCCAGGTGAACGTTGTCGCCCTTGCGTACGGCCCGAAGATCCGTGACCGGCTGGGGAAGATCCAACGATGGAGGCTTAGGGATACCGGGAACGCCGCAGCCCACAAGGGCAGCAGCGCCAGACAGCAATAACATTCGTTTCGCAATGGATTGCCTCATCGGCAGAAGAACAAGATTACCAGAAGGCAATTTCTCGCAGACAGATTGCTAACCCTACAGAATGTATCGCGACAGATCCTGATCCTTCACGATGTCGGCCAGCATGTGGCGCACGTAGTCAGCGTCAACTTTAAAGTGTTCGCCCTTTTTGTCTGGGGCGTCGAAGCTGATCTCATCCAGCACGCGTTCCATGATGGTATGCAGGCGGCGCGCTCCGATGTTCTCCGTGCCTTCGTTCACCCGGAAGGCAAAGCGGGCAACCTCTTCCAGCGCATCCTTGGTAAATTCCAGTTTCACACTTTCGGTTTCGAGCAGCGCAGTGTATTGCTTCACCAGCGAAGACTTGGGCTCGGTCAGAATCCGGATGAAGTCTTCCATGGTCAGCGACTGCAATTCGACGCGAATCGGAAAACGGCCCTGTAGCTCCGGAATCAGATCGCTGGGTTTGGAAACGTGGAACGCTCCCGCTGCCACAAACAGAATGTGGTCAGTACGAACCATGCCATAGCGAGTGTTGACCGTGGTTCCTTCGACGATGGGCAGAATGTCACGCTGCACGCCTTCACGCGAAACGTCGGGTCCGTGGCCGCTTTCCCGTCCTGCAATCTTGTCGATCTCGTCAAGGAAAATGATGCCAGAATCCTCTACGCGATCGATGGCTGTGCGTGTTACTTGATCCATGTCAATCAGCCGCTGCTCTTCTTCCTGAATCAAGTACTCAAACGCCTCGTTGACCTTCATCTTTCGCTTTTTCGTGCGCTGGCCGAAAATGTTGGGCAACATGTCCTTGATGTTGACGTCCATCTCCTCGACACCCTGATTAGAGATGATTTCGAAAGATGGAAACGCACGCTCGCGCACATCGATTTCGACGGTGCGTTCGTCCAGTTTGCCCTCGCGCAATTGCTGGCGAAGCTTCTCGCGGGTGCGGCTTTGCGATTCGCCAGATGAAGATGAAGTCGTTCCTTCCAGAATGAAACCAGCCTGCGCAGACTCCGGGGGGCGAACCGCGGCGGGCGGAGGCAAGAGGATATCCAGCAAGCGTTCTTCTGCATTCAATTCGGCCTTGTCGGCCACGTCCTCAAGCTTTTCTTCACGCACCATTTCAATCGCGATCTCAACCAGATCACGGATCATGGACTCAACGTCCCGCCCCACATATCCAACTTCGGTGAATTTCGACGCTTCCACTTTGAGGAAAGGCGAGTTGGCGAGCTTGGCCAACCGACGGGCGATTTCGGTTTTCCCTACTCCTGTGGGACCGATCATGATGATGTTCTTGGGAATCACTTCTTCGGCGAGATCCGGCGCGAGCTTCTGGCGCCGCATACGGTTGCGCAGCGCAATCGCCACCGCGCGCTTGGCGTCTTTCTGTCCGATGACGTGCTTGTCGAGTTCGGCGACGATCTCACGCGGCGTGAGTTCGTCGAGAGTAATCTGTTCTTCGTCGACGGTTCCGGGTAGGTAAATGGCCATAAAATCAGTCGTTGGTCGCTAGTCGTTGGTCGTTAGTCTGAACTGGTTTGGCAAACGACCAACGGCCATCGACTAGCGACTAAAGCTCTTCAATCGTCACTTTGTCATTCGTGTAAATGCACATGTTGCCGGCAATCTTCATCGCCTCTTCCGCAATCTGGTGGGCGGAGAGTTGCGTGTGCGCCGCCAGCGCCTGCGCTGCTGCTTGCGCATACGGCCCGCCGCTGCCGATGGCCGCAATCCCGCCATCCGGCTCGATCACATCGCCCTGGCCACTCAACAGGAAAGTCTGCTCCTTGTCGGAGACCAAGAGCAACGCTTCCAGATGCCGCAGGAACTTGTCCGTCCGCCAATCCTTCGCCAGTTCCACCGCCCCCCGACCGATGTTGCCATGATACTGCTCCAGCTTGGCTTCGAAGCGGCTGAAGAGTGAAAATGCATCCGCAGTCGAGCCCGCGAATCCGGCCAGAATCTTGTCCTGGTATAAGCGGCGGATTTTCTTGGCGGTGTGTTTGATCACGCCTTCGCCCAGCGTGACTTGCCCGTCGCCAGCCATCACTACATGGCCGTCACGCCGGACACAAAGCACCGTAGTCGATCGTACTAAACGCTTCTTGCTCATGAGCGCAATTCTTGATTATAGCAGCGCCGCGTCGTCCACCACTGAAGACGTCTCGGGTCGATGCAATCTAATTCAGTGTCACCGCCTTTTCGTATGTAGGAATTTCCAGATGGGGCAATCATGAAAATTAATCCGAGACCCAGTATTTCCCCCATGTAATGCGCCCTGATAACATTCATCGAGAAGTGAGCGATCGGGTAGAGGCAAGCTGCCACTAACAACGTCCCACCGACCAAGCCCAAAAGCTTGGTCTTAAGACTTGGTTCGCGCTATCTGTGTTGTCCCATCTGAACCTATGAACCCTCAGCTAACCACTACGTCCGCGATCCGGACCGCGTCAGCGCAAGCTCGCACGTCGTGAGTGCGAATAATGTGTGCTCCCTTCAGGATGACCGCCGTCTCCGCCGCGAGTGTGCCGCAGAGCCGGTCGCTTACTAGCGCATCGTTTCCATTGCGCGCCAGCGCACGCCCGATAAAAGACTTGCGCGACATCCCCGCCAGCAACGGATACCGCAGTTCGTGCAACTCGTCGAAGCGCTTGAGCAGCGGGTAATTTTCCTGAAAGCTTTTGCCGAATCCAAATCCAGGATCGAGCACGATCCGCTCCCGCTTGACTCCTCCTAACAGCGCAACATCGGCCCACGCCCGGAGTTCACGCTTCACCAGCATTACCACGTCGGATACCGGCGGCAAAGTACGCCACTCCTCCGGACGGCCACGCATGTGCATCAGCACGGCGCCGCATTTCAATCCGGCCAGCGTCTTCACCATCACTGAATCCCAACGAAATCCGCTCACGTCGTTGACGATTTCTGCGCCGGCGTCAACTGCCACGCGCGCCACATTTGCCTTGTAGGTATCCACCGAGATCACTGCCTGCGGACGCTTTTGCTTGAGAGCTGCGATCAGCGGAATCACTCGCTCCAATTCCTCTTTCTCACTGACCGTCTGCAGTTCCGCATAAGGCTGCCCCGCCGGCGCAGTAATCGTGCCAGCAGTTTCCGTGGAAGGCAGAACCTTGGCTCCGGGGCGCGTCGATTCTCCCCCTACGTCGAGGATGTCAGCGCCATCCTCCAGCAAGCGCATCCCGTGCTCCACTGCGCGATCGCGATCAAAATGCACTCCTCCATCGGAAAATGAATCTGGGGTGACGTTGATGACGCCCATGACGAGCGTGCGCTTCCCTAACTGCAATGAGCGCGAGCCTAGATTCCACTCAAAAACCGGGCGCATGGCCCGATTCTAAACCTTGACTGGCTTCCCAGCGATGCGCACGTCTCGAAATCGCCAGCGCACTCGCGGCGTACTCCCCGGAGTGAAACGGAGCCGGAATGACACGAAAAATGACAGGAACGCTCAAACGGCAGGTGGATTTCCGCGAGGCATTTAATCAGGACGCCGTAGGACTTCCGTCTCTACTCTCAGGTAGTCGCGAATCGTTTTGCACAATAGGCGCAAGAAAGTGCGACTATCGTATACGGGGAGCAATAATCCGCCCCTCAATTCGAATTTCACTTGACTTTGTCGCCAGCCAAGATAGGATGCTCTTCCGCGGGGTGCTTGCCCATTTTGGAAGCCGCGATGGAAGAGTCAACCCAACCATCTAGAATGCAGTAAAACTCTCAGGAGGAAATCTAGTGAAAAAGATGCTCTGCTTTACAGCGCTGTGCGCAACGCTGATGCTTTTGACTGGCTTGGCCGCGGCACAACAGGAGTTCTCGCTTGCGCACGCTACTTCAACCGGCGTTGGCACAATCCATAACCCACCTCTTAAGTCCGCCCCGGGCGCGCCAGCTTACTGCAAGCCTTGCCTGCTCTACGGTGGCGACTGGAATGACACCTCGACCGCTTGGGTTATTTTCGCAAACGGCGACCTTCCGTCATTCGGTGGCCCACTCAATGTTTTTTCGCCGGTCCCCGTTCCCACAGGCAAGACTTGGACTGTGACCGCATTGTTCTCGAACACTGGCTTTATCGGCATCAACAAGATGGACCCGGCCAAACCCGAGTGGGCAATCCACAAGGGCGTTAAGGTGGGTAGCGGCGGGACGGTTGTTGCTCATGGTTCAACCACAGGAACTGCCAAGGCTACTGGCCGAAGCGCTACCAGCACCGCCGGTCCAGTTACCGAATATACGGTCTTCGTAAAGCTCCCCAAGCCTGTGGTCCTGAAGGCCGGGACTTATTGGGAGACCGTGACCCCACCTTGCACGAACACCAAGGATTCGGCGTGTGCTAGTGCGCTGTATTTCGAGAGCGATACGTTCAACAACGCCACGACAGGACGCGGTGCACATAATTTCGGCGCAGAGCCGAAGGGCTTGAACTTCCAGAACGGAGCCGGGGCAGGAATCGACTGGATTCGAATCAACTCGTCCTATTGCACTACGAACAAATTCCCGGGGTTCGCATGTAACTGGATGTCCGCGGGCGTGGTTGGCACATCGAAATAACTGGGAATTTGATTCTGCTTGGCAAGTGAGTGTGTTTTGAAATTGGGGGAAACTTGGGAGATGTTTTCTCGAGTCTCCCCCGAATTTTTTGGTTGCATCCTTCTCCTGGTCCGACTGCACGCGAAAACCGAAAGCAATGGCCTGCGATGTTTCACTACGTTTCCGTTCATGAAGCAGAGTCCACCAGGCCGCAGTTGCAGCCTTTTTTCAGAAGCTCTCTTGGATGGCTAAGGGCCGATAGTCGCTATACTACTGTTAATCTCCGGAGGCTTATCTCATGCGTCGTTGTCTTACTCTTATGTTATTTCTACTGTTCGTGACCGGCCCATTCGCCTGTGCGCAGGACGCCCAATCAAGCGGTGGCGCCGCAGACATTACAGATGCGCACCCAGTCACGGCAACCGGGGTTGCGCTTGACGATGTAGTCATCTCGATCAGTGGTTTTTGCGATCGGGCGCTGCTGGTGGAAGGGACAATAGCACCCACGTCGCCGACCTCTACTTCGAAACCAGACCAGGCCAACCCCCAAAATAAAGGGAAGGCCACAGCAGCGCCAAACGCTGCCCAAACTAAAGATGCGGATTGCAAGACCGAGGTCACTCGAGCCCAATTTGAGCGGTTGACCGATGCTCTCGGCATCGGGCAGGATCGCTCTAATAAAATAAGGACTGCCGTGCGCTATCCTGAAGTACTCCTCTATGCGCAGAAAGCACGGGAGTTGGAACTTGAGAAGGATCCAAGGTTCCAAGAAAGAGTAAAGTACACCTATCTTCAGCTTTTGTGGCAGAGCTTCTCCGAAGATCTGGGGCGGAAGGCAAACGGCATATCGGATGCCGAGGTCGAACAACAATACCGGCAGCATCCTGAAATATTCGATCAGGTGGATTTGCTGCGAATTTTTATCCCTAGTGAAATCAAGCATTCAGTTACACTCGCCGCGCCCGAGAAGATCGAGGAACGTCGGGCAGCTGACGAAGCCGCAATGAAGATCGAAGCAGAACAGATTCGCAGGAAAGCGGCTGCCGGTGGAGATTTTGAAAAACTGGAGACCGAAGCTTATAAATTCGCGGGCTACGGTCCCGACGATGCGCCCGATGTGGATCTGGGTATGACAACTCGCTCGGAAATGCCGCGACAATACACCGAAACGGTATTCGATTTGAAACCGGGGCAGGTTTCTGAGCTGATCTCGGCTCCGCAAGGGTGGCATATCGTGAAGGTGCGGTCTCGAGGTACGATTCCGCTGAGCGAAGCGAAGCGCCTTCTGCAACGACTGCGACTGCAGGAGTTGCAAGATTCGCTCAAGAGTTCCATCAAAACCGATTTTAACGATGCGTATTTCAACACTCCTCATGGCATGGATCCTGCGAAGTCGTCCAGCGGAGGGACAAACTGAGAGACCGCTGTGAATACGACTCACGGTCGGAACTTCCGGCACGTCTCATTAGCCTGTGTCGTGAGCAGCAACGAAGAACAGCGCACTTCGCGCGAAGATTGTGGCTTACATTTAGAAGGCGGCGGATCAACTTTTGCAAAGATCAAGTAATCGGATGGGCCAAGAACTCTCTCATACCTTCCGCATCGCTTGCCTCGTGTTGGTCCTTGCCACATTCGCTGTCTATAGTAGTGGCGTCCGGAACAACTCTTTCGTTGATCTGGATGACGGCGTCTACGTCACCCAAAATCCGTATGTTCAGCAGGGCCTGGCCTGGAAAACCTTCGCTTGGGCTTTAACGTCCACTCACCGGTCGGGTAACTGGCATCCGCTTACTTGGCTTTCCCATGCCCTGGATTGTCAACTTTATGGACTGAATCCTTTCGGCCACCACCTCACGAATGTGCTGTTTCATGTACTCAACGCCCTGATCCTGTTCTGGTTATTGGCGCGAGTTACCGGTGCGACGGGGCGCAGCTTTCTGGTGGCCGCGTTGTTCGCGCTGCACCCCATGAATGTGGAGTCGGTGGCTTGGGTCGCGGAACGTAAGAACGTTCTGAGCACGCTGTTTTTCCTGTTCGCTCTGGGGACGTACGGCTGGTACGCGGTGAAGCCGGATCTCAAACGCTATGTCACCGTTACTGTTTTCTTCGTGCTCGCACTCGCCTCCAAGCCCATGGTGATCACCCTGCCCTTTGTGCTTCTGCTGCTCGACTTCTGGCCGCTGCAAAGAGTTTGGAAGAAGAATTATCCCCCGCTCGATGCGAAAGAAAAAAAGCGCCGTAAGGAACGATCGAAACTCTCACTACCTGGTTCTCCTTTCCCCGTAGTTGAGCTGCCGTTCTGGCAATTGGTTCGCGAGAAACTGCCTTGGGTGGCTCTTTGCGCTGCCAGCGCGATTGTTACCATTATCGCCCAGAAGTCGACCGGCGCCATTGAAGCTACCACAAGAACCCATCTTGGAATACGACTGGAAAACGCCATCAACTCCTACGTCGGGTACCTCGCCAGGGCATTTTGGCCTGCGCACCTTGCGGTCTACTATCCCTATCCCTATAAGGGTATTGCCATTGGGCAAGTCGCCCTGGCGTCGCTCTTCCTCCTCGGTATCAGTGGGCTCACCTGGCGTCAACACGCCACACGTCCATATCTTGTGACCGGCTGGCTGTGGTATCTCGGCACCTTAGTGCCGGTCATTGGCTTGATTCAAGTAGGTAACCAGGCAATGGCCGACCGTTATGGCTACCTGCCCCTGATCGGAATCTTCGTCATGTCAGTTTGGGGTCTCGCTGAGTTTGCGGATCGCAACAAGATAAATCTTAGCCTCCGTGCCGCAACCGCGACAATCGTCTTTGGCCTTCTGTCGTTTCTTAGTTGGCGGCAGATCGGATATTGGCGCAGCGACTACGACCTCTGGTCGAACGCAGTAAGAGTTACAAAAAACAATGTTCTCGCGGAGGCTAGTTTGGGTCGAGCGCTTCGATCGCTCGATCGGCCACAAGAGGCGTTGCCGCATTATGAGCAAGCCGCCAGACTCAGCCCGGGGGATCCGGTTCGACATCTGAATTTGGCCGTCGACCTCGCGGAGTGCGGACGTCTGCAAGACGCGATCGAAGAATACCAAGCCGCTACGCACCTGACTTCCGACGACAAAATCCTCGCCCGCGCCTATGAGAGTCTGGGGGCCCTATTCGGCGCACTCGGAGATTACGCCAAGGTTCACGAAAGCTATAGACAGGCCTTGCAGCTTGATCCTTCGCAGGCCGATGAAATGGTTCGTCACCTTTCCCAAAGTATTGCCAGCCAGCCAACTAGCGAAAGCTACCTGCAGCTTGGGATGCTCCTGCAGGAGATGAACAAATTGGCCGAAGCTCGCGTCGCTTATCAGCAAGCGCTTGAACTTGATCCTACCTTGACAGTGGCAAAAGAATCCCTCGCTGTTTTGCAGCGAAGTGACAGGTAGACCAGACGTTGGAGCAAGTCCGCCGCCCGGAGCGCGGGAACCCACCCGAGCCAGTGCTACAATCGGTTTACTTGGATGCATCGAAAGCGCGCGTATTTCGCGATCGTTTTTTGCCTGTTGCTGGCGCCACAACTCCCCGCCGCCTCGCATAACTCCGTTGCCAAACGCATTGACACAATTCTTTCCGTCCCCGACCTCGCCCGCGGATTCTGGGGCATCGAAGTGGTGTCGATCGACACCGGAAAAATCATTTATGCCCAGAACGCGGGCAAGCTTTTCACTCCGGCTTCCAACACCAAGCTGTTCACCACTGCCGCTGCGCTCGCGCTGATCGGGCCAGATTACACGTCGCGCACCACCGTCGAGACCAGCGGAGTTCTCGACAAATATGGACGCCTCACCGGCGACCTCGTGCTGGTCGGCCGCGGCGATCCTAATCTTTCTGGCCGTGAATTGCCGTACAACTTGCGTACCTCGCGCAACGATCATCCCATTCAGGTGCTTGAACAACTAGCGGATGCGCTAGTCCAGAAGGGCGTGAAGTACGTCGATGGCAACATCATCGCCGACGACTCTTATTTCGCCTTCGAGCGCTACGGTGAAGGTTGGAGTCAGGATGACTTGGTTCTCGCCGACGGCGCGCCAGTCTCCGCACTCACCATCAACGACAATGTAGTGTTCGTGAATATTCTCCCCGCGGATCGCGCTGGGGAGCACGCTTTCGTCAACATCACGCCTTTCGCCGATTACTATCGCATCGACAATCGCATCATCACTACGCCTGCGGGCACAGGCCGGAAAATTTTCATCAACCGCGAACCCGGATCCATGTTGGTCACCGTATGGGGCAACGTGCCGCTGGATGATGGCGGCACCAACGAAGCTCTCGCCATCGAAGACCCCGCTGAATTCGCCGCGGCGCTCTTCCACCAATTACTGCAGAACCGCAGCATCGTTGTCTACGGCAAACAGCGTACGCAGCACACTGAATTGGCCAGTCTTTCCACTTTGACGGTCACAGCTTCCGCGGCCGCCCGCGGCGGTGATGAAGCTTCGCGCACATTGCCCAATCAGCCACTGGTGCTGGCCAGCTACGAGTCCAAGCCGCTGATCGACGATGTGCAGGTGATCAACAAGGTCAGCCAGAATCTTCACGCGGAAATTCTGCTGCGCTTGTTGGGTCGAGAGAAAGGAACCGCGGGCACAGTCGAAGGCGGGCTCGAAGTGCTGCGCGGCTTTCTGAACCAGGCCGGCGTGCCCAGCGACCAGTATCTTTTTTACGACGGCTCCGGCCTCTCCCGTCAAAATCTGGTGACGCCCCACGCCGTCGTGCAGTTGCTGCGCTATGCCGCGAGCCAGTCGTGGGGTGCCAGCTTTCGGGGAACGCTGCCGGTAGCCGGGATCGACGGTTCCCTGGCGGATCGCTTCCCGAATCTTAATCCACGGACGCACGTTTACGCCAAGACTGGCTCGCTCGGCGGAGTCAAGACGCTTTCCGGTTATGCGACGACCGCTCGCGGCCAGCAGATCGCGTTTTCCATTCTCACCAACAATTTCAACCTTCCCAGCAAACGCGTTCCCGATGCGATAGACAGCGTTGTGGAAGCGATTGTGGATGAGAAGTAGCTGCTAGAGCAATTAGCAGCTAGCACTTAGCACTCAGCCCTCAGCCCTTGACTCCGCAAGGCGCTCTCGCTGGAATCGTCGGGCAAAGAGCTAAATGCAAAATGCCAAATGCTAAGCGCTTCCTTTCAACTCCGCATTCTTTTTGTTTGACGATCGCGCACTGCGCGGACTCCGCCGGGGCCGGTGCCGGTTGGCGGCTTGCGCATTCCGTCCAGGAGATCTTTCAAAACCACGGCGTTGTTTCTCTCTTCATTCCTGGAGGCGAAAAGCAGGGTCAGCTTCTTTCGGCGGTTGGCCAAACGATAGAGCTCATCGAGGGCTGCGGCGGATTCTGGATGGGCCAGCTCTTTGAGATAACGCTTGCGGAATAGCTGCCAGGCTTCAGGGTGGGCATGGAACCACTGGCGCAGAGCGTCGGACGGGGCTAAATCGCGCAGCCATTGATCCACTGCGGCGCGGGCCTTGCTCAGGCCGCGGGGCCAGAGGCGGTCGACCAGCACGCGCGTCCCGTCCGCGCGGGCGGGTTGATCGTAGACTCGTTTTACCGTCACTCGTTTTGCCGTCACGTCGCTTCCCGCGCTGGGCATGGCTTTGCTTTATTATTGTAGCGGTTTGTTTTCAGGTTTCGACGGACAAATGGAGCAACTTCGCATTCACCTCTCCCTCAAGCGGCAGACCAGAATTAAGAATCTGAAACTGTTTGCTGGTTGTTTCCTGGTTTCTTTCGTTCTGCTGGCTGCTTGCGATGTCCAGCGGCGCAAGAGCGACGCGGAACTTGGACTCAATCCGCAGCAGATCGCGGGGCGCCGGATCTATGACAACTATTGCGACCGGTGCCATGCGCCTTACTCTTCGCGAGGACGGCAGGGGCCCAGCATGAAAGGCGTGTTCCAGCGCCAATATCTGCCGATGAGCGGGATGCCCGCCAATGACGATCGGGTCACCGACATCGTTCGCATGGGGCGGAACAAAATGCCTGGCTACACCCAGGTTCTCAGTCAGCCACAGATCAACGATCTGCTGGCTTATCTGCACACTTTGTAGGTTCAGAACCTCCGGGTTCTTTGTTTTTGGGATCAGACGGTGACGGGTGAGCTGAACTGCCGCAATGCAATTCAACTTCGGAGACAGCGGACAGGAGCGTCCGCTCTACACGTGCTTCAGAGCGGGATGTTTCCGTGCTTCTTGGGCGGGTTTTTGTCGCGCTTAGTTTCTAGCATTTCCAGGGCTTGGATTATTTTTTTGCGGGTTTGGCGGGGTTGGATTACTGCATCGACAAAGCCGCGGTCGGCGGCTACGTAAGGATTGGCGAAACGCTCGCGGAATTCTTCGATCTTTTTTTGACGCGCCTCTACTCGGTTCGCGGCGTTCTCCAGTTCGCGTTTGTAGACGATGTCCACTGCGCCTTCCGGGCCCATGACCGCGATCTCGGCGGTGGGCCAGGCGTAGTTCACGTCGGTGCGAATGTGCTTGGAGGCCATGACGCAATAGGCTCCGCCGTAGGCTTTGCGGGTTATAACAGTCACCTTTGGCACCGTGGCTTCGGCGAAGGCAAATAGCAGCTTGGCGCCGTGTTTGATGATGCCTCCATATTCCTGATTCGTTCCGGGGAGGAATCCGGGGACGTCCTCGAAGGTCACCAGCGGGATGTTGAAGCAGTCGCAGAAACGTACGAAGCGGGCGCCTTTGATGGAGGCGTTGATGTCCAGCGTGCCGGCTAGAAAAGCGGGTTGGTTGGCTACGATTCCGACGGGCTTTCCATTCAGGCGTGCGAAACCCACGACGATATTTTTCGCGTAGTGTTCCTGGACTTCGAAGAAGTAGCCGTCGTCCACCACGGCGTGGATTACGTCTTTGATGTTATAAGGCAAGTTTGATTGGTCAGGAACAATCTTGTCCAGCGCGGGATCGGCGCGATCGATGGGATCGGTGCAGGGCTTGCGTGGCGGGTCGTCGAGATTGTTCGAGGGCAGGAAGCTGAGCAACTCTCGGACCATCGACAGGCACTCAGCGTCGTCGTGTGCTTTAAAGTGGGCCACCCCTGAGATTTCGTTGTGGGTCTCTGCGCCTCCTAGTTGATCTTTGGTGACTTCCTCGTGGGTGACCGTCTTAATTACATCGGGGCCGGTGATGAACATGTACGAGGTTTTGTCGACCATCAGAATAAAATCGGTAATCGCCGGCGAGTAAACTGCGCCTCCGGCGCATGGGCCCATAATGGCGGAAATCTGGGGAACCACTCCGCTGTACAGCGTATTTCTTAAGAAGATGTCGGCGTAGCCGGCCAGAGACATGACGCCTTCCTGAATGCGGGCGCCGCCGGAGTCGTTAAGGCCGATGACCGGAGCTCCCATTTTGGCTGCGAGATCCATGATCTTCACGATCTTGGCCGCGTTGGCTTCGGAGAGCGATCCGCCAAACACCGTAAAATCCTGGGCGAAGACAAAGACGAGGCGGCCTTCGATGCGGCCGTATCCCGTGATGAAGCCATCGCCGTAGAACTTTTGCTCGGCCATGCCGAAGTCGTTGCAGCGATGGCTGACCAGTTTGTCGGTTTCCTCGAATGTGGCTTCATCGAGCAGGAACTCAATGCGCTCGCGGGCCGACATCTTGCCTTCCTTGTGCTGCTTTTCACGCCGCCGCTCGCCGCCGCCGTCTTCGGCGAGGTGGTCGCGCTTCTTCAGTTCAGCCAGTTTCTGTTCGAGGTTCATGGCGGGAGAATTATAGCGGGTTGCGGGGATCAGAAATTAGGTGGAGATCGACGACGATCTCTACCATTGCCGGCTTCGCCCGGTTCGACGGGCGGGGACGCCCGTCCTCCATTGACTGCGATTACTCCATGCTGGAGCCGAGTGGCGTGTATTTATATCTCTTGCCATCCCAGAAAACCACGGATGTCGCCTGATCGCCGCCGGTCTCTTCGGCGAAGATTCCCATGATCAGCCTCTTTTTCTTGATGGCCAATTTCTTCACGACGACCTGCTTGAAGGGCAGATTTATGATGATGAACTTCGCTTTGGGAGTGGCGGAGTGCCAGGCCTCGGCACCGGCTCCATGAATCACCAACAGAGAGTATCCGCGATGTTCCGGATCGTCCGAAGAGAATTGCGTGGTGATCTTAGGATTGCCGTAGCCGAAGAAGCTGTTGTAGGGATCGACGACGACGAAGCTGTCTTCGACCTGGTCCATCATTGGATTGGTGCAGCGGGCCGGGATGACGATGTCTTCAATGCCGTCGCTGTCCAAGTCGGCGATGAGCGGCTCGATTCCGATGAGAGAGCAGGTCGATCCGAATTGTTTCTGGACGAAGGCGTTGTCGACGGCAGGCTTGGCCACCGGAGGCAGGGACGCGGGTTGGGCGCTCAGCGTGACGCTTAGCCACAGACAACACGCGATCAGAAGAGGAACAGAATTTGGGAACAACATAGAGCTACATTAATCCCGTTGGGGGGGCGGGCAACAGGTAAAGATGGGGCGTGGGTAGCACGAAAGTCACGTGCTTTAGAAGACGGATACGAGCTTTGCCTCGAGCGGGCGGGTCAAAGACCCGCCGCCGCAGTCCATCTCCGGGCCTACCGTTTGAAATGCTCCCAACCTTGGGGGCGCAGCTCGAGTCCCAAGCCTTGGTCATTCATGAGGATGAGTTGCTTGTTGCGCGTGACGTAGCCAATTTGGGTGATGTCGACACCTGCGATTCGGGGATGGACTCGCTTGCCACGAGGCACCGTGAAAAGCAGTTCGTAGTCATCACCGCCATGCAAAGCGAACTGCAGATCGACTTCGTGGGCTGGTTTCCCTACGCTGGCACGGGCTATAGCCGGGGCCTGGATCTGCGCGCCAACACCACTCTCTTCGCAGATATGCCCCAGATCTGTGGAGAGGCCGTCGCTGAGATCGATCATGGCCGAGGCGAGACGTTTTTCGAGCAGAAACTGGCCAACCTCGATTCGGGGGACGGGATGGAAGTGCCGGGGAAAATCGGCTTGCCGAAGTTTCTTGCCGGAGAATAGCAACTGCAGCGCGGCGGCGGCGCCTCCCAGCGCACCGGTTACGTAGATTCTATCTCCGGGGCGGGCACCCGAGCGCCGGATTGCTTTCCCTTTGGGGACCGATCCGATGACTACAATGTCGGCCAGAATTCCGCCCTGACTTTGTGCCGTATCTCCACCTGCGAGGCTCACCTTGAACCGGTCGGCCAGTCCGAGCAAGCCTTTGATGAACCGGTCGACCCAGGGTTGGCGCAGGTTTTGCGGCAGGGCAAGAGACAAGAATGCGGCGACGGGCGTGCCTCCCATGGCAGCGATGTCGCTCAGACCGCGGGCGAGGCAGCGATGCCCAACGACTTCGGGGAAGTGCCACTCGCGCCGGAAATGAATCCCTTCCAGGCTGAAATCGGTAGTAACCAACGCTTGGTGACCGGAGGGGATTTGCAGGATGGCGCAGTCATCCCCGATGCCCGCCGCAATCCCTTTACTGCGAGTCGCGCGACTTCGGATGCGAGAAATGAGCAGTTTTTCGGCGAGAGGCAAGATGGCTCAATCATATACAAGCGGGGAGGCTTAGGCGGGGCGAAATATGGGGCGAATGCTGACAGTGAGGGATGGGCAACCACCTCCGACTCCAATCCATCCAACAGAAGCCTCCGACTGGTGAGCGTTGCTGGCAGTTCAAGGGCTGCAACGCCGAATATCACGCCGGATTGTTCTTTATACTGCAGAAGTTTACGCTGGTAACCCGCCCAGGTACCGTGGATTCCGGCTGCCTTTCGTAACCCCGTGGGTCGTTGACAGGACAGATCTACTTTGGTACCGTTGCGAAGCTGCTTCCAAATACTCTGGCCGAGCTAAGTGCCGCATGCGGTTAGGATTGCAGGCACAGAGATTTCGGGCCTGACCCTGGTTCCGGTAGGACGGAGCGATTTACTGACCGTATTCCCGACGGGAAAAGGTAGGATCGCAGCAGGGATCGGGCGATAGGATCTACACGGCGAACCTGTCGCGATAGTCGATCCGATCAGTTGATGAAGGGGAAATATTGCGTAAGCGTTTCTACATACTTTTCGTAGCGCGTGGCGAGGACGGGCAACTCCGTAAGATACCCATCCCAGTCCGCTATTTGTACGTACTAGTTGTAGGGGCGGCAATCGGGGTCCTGAGCCTGACCGGAATTGCCAGTTCCTACATGCGAATGCTTTTGAAGGTCTCCCGCTTTAATGAGCTGAAAACCCAGAAGGATGAGCTGAAAAACCGCTATTCGCGGCTGGAGCAGGTCGCGCAGGAACGAGACATTCAGGTCGCATCGCTAGGTTCGTTGGCCAGCGAAGTTTCTTCCCTCTACGGGTTGAAGTCGGAGCCGACTCTGGTATCAGAGGCTTCGGATCACATTCAGGACGCCCAAGTTAGTTCCTCCCTGGATCGGCTTTATGCTCTAAAGGACACCGCTCTAAGCGGCGCCGCCGCGACTGGGATCTCGCTTGGCCTTACGCGGAATGTGACGACAGCGGACTGGCTCCGTGCGAACTCGGCTCCCAACCTTTGGCCGGTAGAAGGTCCTGTGACGGGATCTTTCGGAGAGCGAACCGATCCGTTCAACGGCGAGGGTGCGTTCCATAGTGGAATCGACATCTCGGCTTCCTACGGGCAGCCGGTCGTCGCTCCAGCCGATGGCGTGGTGACTTTCGCCGATTTCATGGGTGGATATGGGCGGGCTATCGCGCTTGACCACGGCCACGGAATTACCACCCGCTACGGGCATCTTGCGAGCTATGCGGTTGTTCCCGGACAGTTTGTGCGCCGGGGCGATACGATCGGATATGTCGGGCTGAGCGGTCGCAGCACCGGTCCACACCTGCACTACGAAGTCCGCATCAATGACACTCCAGTGAATCCCCATAAGTTCCTGCGGCTCACTCTGGCCCACAGTGGCGGATTCGCAGCGGGAAGCTAGAAGGGAGCTTTCAGCTCTCAACTCTCGGCAATCCCAGAAGGTCAATATACCCTTGCGGAAAACTGACGGCTGAGAGCTGACAGCTTCACTGTCTCAAGCCCATCCAACGCTCCGAGACCACGATGGAGTTCCCCGGATTCTGGGGATCGTAGCGCACGGACGTCGGCAGGCCGAGGCGGCAAGAGTGGAGGTTGATCAGTTGCCGCAAGTAGGTAACGTCCTGCGAGGCTTCGTAGGATACGCCGGCCACGTCGTACTGAAAGATCAGGAACGTGGCAGGCTTGCGCCCCTCGGGCTGCATTTCTTGAACGTCGATGACGGTTCCGTCCGTAATGCGGCCGACGCGGTCGAGCCACGCCCGCCGCTCCCGTTCCACTTCCTCCGGGCCCTTGGGCTTGCGACGGAGCAGGAGATACGCGGCTACCAAGGCACCGGCGCCGCCCAAGATCGTGGTATAGAGGCGAATTGGAATCATGACTTCCGGAAAGAACCCGCGCGGTCAACGGCTACGATGTCCTAAACAGCATAAAGCTAGATGATGAATCACGAAAGAGCATTCGTGATTCCAGCGATTGCGGCACAGCGATTCAAGGTTGCCTGCTAAGCGCGGCCCTTTTTCGCGGCGGCGGCGGCCATGACGCCGGCTTTTTCCCAGGGACGCTTCGGCCGGTCGGCGGCTGGCTTGTCGCGATTCTCGACGCGATCGTAGTGATAGGATTCGCTGACCGTGCCGAGCGATTCGTTGTAAAGCGTAGGCAGGCCCAAGCCTTCCTTTAATTCTTCCGTGAACTGTTGCAAGGCTTTCAGATGGTCGGCAGTGGCCGGGACTTCGGTCTTGGCGGTCTTGAGGAACTGCTGGTATCCCTTGTTGACCAGCTTTGAAATTTCGCTTCCAATCAGGTAGCCGGGATAGGCAAAGATCTTTACGCCGTCGTCGCCGTTCTTCTGGATGGCAGCGGAAACATTGTACTTCTTCAGGAACACACGCGCTTGTGTGCCCGGGGCTTCGAGCAGATCAAAGCCGTGGTCGCGCAGCCAGGCCAGCGCCTCTTCATAAGTCCGTTGTTCTACCTTTGATGCCATTTCATCCTTCGTTCTCGTTAGGTTAGATGCGGCTCCTTGAAAAAGGTACGCTGCCCGCATCTTCGGTGGAACCAATCAGTCTCTCTTATAATCTAAAGAGTCGTCGCTCACGCTTACTTTCGCCTTTAAGGAACGTTACGTAGGTCACGGCCTTCGAGTTTGAAGTTTATGCAGCGCTTGTCTCCAAATATCGCGGAAGTGTCTAGTTCCTCGACACATGCAGACGGAAGCGATCCGCTTGGCAGCCTTACTTTGGGGCAGCATACTGTGGATCGCATCGGCAATACTCCTTTGCTCCGGCTCGCGCGCATCGGCAGCGAGTTGCCCGGGGTTGAGATTCTCGGCAAAGCTGAATGGGTCAATCCCGGAGGCTCGATCAAGGACCGCGCCGCTTCCAACATCGTGGCGCAAGCCCGGGCCAGCGGCAAGTTAACATCCGGTAAAATTCTGCTGGATTCGACCAGCGGCAACACCGGCATCGCCTATGCCATGATCGGCGCCGCGCAGGGTTTTCCGGTGACACTGTGCATGCCGGAGAATGTATCGGTCGAGCGCAAGCGCATTCTGCACGCCTACGGCGCCAACATTATTTATACCGACCCTGCCGACGGTTCCGACGGCGCCATCCGCATGGCGCGCGAACTCGCGGCCAAGCACCCGGATTTGTATTACTACGCCGACCAGTACTCCAACGACGCCAACTGGCAAGCTCATTACCATGGCACAGCCAACGAAATCTGGCAACAGACGGAAGGACGCATCACTCACTTCGTGGCGATGCTGGGGACGAGTGGAACTTTCGTCGGGACGACTCGGCGGCTCCGGGAATTGAATCCGCGCATCCGCTGTATTTCGCTACAGCCGGACTCGGCCTTCCATGGAATCGAAGGCACCAAGCACATGGCTAGCGCGATCGTTCCAAAAATTTACGATGCTTCGCTGGCCGACGCGGACCTTGGCATTTCTACCGAAGACGCTTATGCCATAGCCAAGCGTTTGGCCCGCGAGGAAGGTTTGCTGGTGGGAATATCGGCGGCTGCGGCCGTAGTCGGCTGCCTGCAACTGGCGCGGCAGTTGAAGAAAAATGAGCGTGCGGTTTTCGTGACGATTCTGTGCGACTCAGGGGACAAGTATCTAAGCGAGAGATTCTGGCAGTCATAGCAGAGGTTCCACCACCGAGACACAGCCTCCCAGAGAAGGCATGGAATGAATTGCTTTTGGACTTCTCTGTGACGCTCTGTCTCTGTGGTAAATGGTTTTATGTTGAAGATCGAGCTCAAGAATTACGAGTCCCTCCGCCAGCACGGCGAGAAAACTTATCCCCATGAGTGCTGTGGGATTTTGCTGGGACAGATGGACGGGGAAGTGCGTACCGTGACATCCATCGCCCGTTGCGGCAACACGCGTACAGATTCGCCGCAGAATCGCTATCACATTGATCCGCGGGAACTGGTTCGCGTCCAGCGGGAAGGCCGGGAGCGCGGCGAAGACATCGTTGGGTTCTATCACTCGCATCCCGACCACCCGGCGCGCTGGTCGCCAACTGATCTGGCTGAAGCGCACTGGTTGGGTTGCTCTTACGTGATTACCAGCGTGGAGAGAGGGAAAGCGGCGCTGACGAATTCGTTCGAACTAACGGGTGGCGACGAGAGCGACAAGACCCTGGTGGACGAGAAGGTCGAAGTGGAATAACCAGAAACGTAGCAAGCTACGTTTCTACTGGGGTTGCGTCAAATACATCTGTACAGACGTTGCTTGCAACGTCTCGGACGAACTGAATCCCGAGGCTCCGTTCCGGCATCATTTATCAGGATGACGAAAATCTACATACCCACTCCTCTGCGCCAATACGCCGGCAAGCAGCCGACGGTCGAGGTTAAGGCCGGAACCGTCGCGGAAGCCTTGTCCGGACTGGTTTCCAAGCATCCTGAATTACGGCGGCATCTTTACACCGACGACGGCAAACTCCGTTCTTTTGTGAATGTTTACCTGAATGACGAAGACGTCCGCTACCTGCAAAAAGAGGCCACCGCAATCAAGGACAGTGATACTATTTCGATAGTGCCTTCGATTGCCGGAGGCTGGTGAACCCGTACCCATCAATGAATTGCGGATGGACCACTTCCCGAATGCCTCGCCACAGCGCCTGCGGTTGTTGTCCGTTCCGTTGTTGTTTCTAATTGTCGATTTCGCAATCATTAAAATCAGCGTTTCTGAACAGAGGTTTTATGGCCACCATTACAGAAGTCAAACCAACGGAAGCAAAGCCCGAAGCCGCCGCTCTTACCAATGACGAAATCTTGCGCTACTCGCGCCACCTGATCATGCCCGAGGTGGGCATGGCGGGACAGCAGAAGCTCAAGGCCGCGCGCGTGCTGTGTATTGGAGCCGGGGGGCTGGGCTCGCCGCTGACGCTTTACTTGGGCGCGGCTGGCGTGGGAACGCTTGGGATTGTGGACTTCGATGTTGTGGATTACACGAATTTGCAGCGGCAGATCATTCACACTACGGCGGACGTAGGGCGCAAGAAGCTGGATTCGGCCACAGAGAAGCTGAAGGCGATTAATCCGTTTTTGAATATCCGCAAGTTTGAAACCAAGCTGAGCAGCGAGAATGCGCTGGAACTGTTTCGCGACTTCGACATTATTGCCGATGGCACCGACAATTTTCCCACCCGCTATCTGGTGAACGATGCTTGCGTGCTTACCGGCAAGCCCAATGTTTACGGTTCAATTTTTCGCTTCGAAGGACAAGCCAGCGTTTTCGCGACCGCAGACGGCCCATGCTATCGATGTTTGTATTCCGAACCGCCGCCACCGGGACTGGTTCCTTCTTGCGCGGAAGGTGGAGTGCTGGGCATTCTGCCGGGCCTCGTGGGCGTAATTCAGGCGACCGAAGTCATCAAGCTGATTCTTGGCAAGGGTGACCCACTCATTGGTCGGCTGCTGCTCGTCGACGCGCTGGGTATGAAGTTCCGCGAGCTCAAGCTGCGCAAGAATCCTGATTGCCCTGCCTGCGGGACGCATCGCACCATCACAAAACTGATAGACTACAACGAGTTTTGCGGAATTCGCGGTGAAGAAAAAAGCCAGGAGAAACCAGTGGAAGCAGGCATTTCCGAAATACAAGTCGAAGAGCTCAAGCGGCGTCTGGACGCAGGCGAGGACCTTTTCGTACTCGACGTGCGTGAGCCCCATGAATATCAAATCTGCAATATCAACGGACACTTGATCCCGCTCGCCGATCTGCCGAAGCGCGTGCACGAACTTGATTCCAGCCGCGAGATCGTGGCACATTGCCGCTCCGGCGTGCGCAGCGCCAAGGCGGTCACGTTCCTCCAACAGGCTGGATTCAAGAAGGTGCACAATCTGGCTGGCGGGATACTGGCCTGGGCAGATCGCGTCGATCCCAGAATGCCCAAGTACTGAAAAATCCGTAGCGCCGGACGCCTCGTCCGCCTGGCGGTGCAAAGCACCGCAGCTTGCCAGGAGGCGGCCTACCCTAAGACCCGCTTTTCGGACACCGACGACTGCGCGCGAAAACTGGTATCCGAATAACCCGACATTCTCTCTTGGAGAATACTCCGCCTACGACATGACTTTCCGCATTCCGAAAGGTATGAAGATTGCCGCGACCGGAGTTCTGTTGAGCGAGAGCAACGATCACGATCACAATGTCACGGTCTGGAAAAGCGAAGTTCCCCAAACGGTAGCGGGCTTCAACTTCGGCAAGTTCAAAATGCTCGAGGTCAAGATGACGAAGCCGGAGTACCTGGTGCAATCGTTCGCGAACGAAGAGCCGCCTGAATGGGTCAAGGGCCTGCAGCACGCCGCGGAGGGCAATGGATTAGATACTAGAGTGGGCAGCCGCGCGCCGCAGCGATCTGAGGTTGCCTTCGGCCTCATGGGAACCACGGGGATGGAGAAAAAGGCCCTGGCAGACGGCGAAATCTCCATGGAACTCTACACCGACTTTTTCGGTCCCATTCCTTTCAAGCGCCTCGCCATGACGCAACAGACCGCATGCAATTTTGGACAATCGTGGCCCAGTCTGGTTTGGCTGCCGCTTTGTGCATTCTTTGATACCACGGTGCGCCATGAACTTGGTTTGGATTTTGGCGATCGGAGTTACTGGAAGACCGTCGCCCCCCATGAAGTCGCCCATCAATGGTGGGGACACGAGGTCGGATTCAATTCGTACCGTGACCAGTGGATGAGCGAAGGCTTTGCCGACATGTCCGCCTCACTCTTCATCCAGTCGGTCGAGAAGAATCCGAAGAAGTTCATCGAATTCTGGGATGACGAGCGCTATCTCCTGACTCAGCGCGACAAAGAAGGCTTTCGCGCCATTGATGCGGGTCCTGTCACCATGGGTTACAGGATGAGCAATTCGCGTACCGGCACGCATCTCACCCGCGATCGCATTTATCCAAAAGGCGCTTACATCCTGCACATGGTTCGCATGATGATGTGGGACCGCAAAACTGGAGACCAGAATTTCAAAGCAACCTTGCAGGACTTCGTGCAGACGTAGGCTGGCCGTGCCGCCACGACCGAGGACTTCAAGGCAATGGTGGAAAAACACATGACGCCGGAAATGGCTGCGTTCGGCGGAGGAACCATGGACTGGTTTTTCGATGAATACGTCTATGGGACGGCGCTACCGAGCTACAGCATCTAATCTACTTTCGATAACGATGCCAGCGGCGATGTGGTGTTTGGTCTCCAGCTGACGCAATCCAACGTCAACGAACATTTCCGCATGCTGGTACCGATTTATCTCGAATTGGCAGACGGCCGCATTATTTTTCTGGGACGGGCTCGCTAGCAAAAGATTGCGCTGAAAGGCACAAAGGAAAAACCGCGGCGCGCTCTGGTTAATTACTTCGATGATGTGTTGGCTTCAGCGAAATAGCGTTGAGCAGGGCGACCGCGATTGGTGATTACGAGAACAAACGGGGAGCTGAGGCTCCCCGTTTCGCGCGCTAGATCAGCAGCAGATCTACTTGCTGCTGCCGCTACCGTCCATGCTGGCTGATTCGGTGCCAATGGCCAGGCCGTACGTCTTCCCCCCAAAGTGAATTTCAGCCAGGGACCTGCTGCCATCGTCGTTATTCCTCACCACGGCAGCGTCTCTGTCTGGTTTTTGACTCAGGTCAATCAGCCGCGCCGGGGTTGTGGCCACGACCTTCTTACCCTTCAAAATGTTGACCTCAACATTCGGACCGCTGCCATCCCACTGCACTGAGTAATCACCTGCGGACAATTGCTTTCCACTCACTGTAACCGGATCCAGCAACTGCATCGAACCCTTGTTGGCAGCCGCGAATGCGGTTGTCGCAAGCAACAGAGCCAGTCCCACCAGCAAACCCTTGGAGATACTTTGGAATTTCATGACACTCCTTTTTCTTTCCCGATAAACGTCGAGAATCGTTTCTGGGCGGCCTGGACTCGTCTTGCACGAAAAACTTGCGTTTTGCCGCGAAAGACTTACAATGCTGCCGCGGGGTTAAGGAGAAAGCGCGTGGCCGCAAGACCGCGGGCTCTCTGCTGCAGGGATTGCGTTCACCTGGGCCGCCAAACCGAGAGTGAACCAGTCCCTTAACCCCTGAAATTGTTTCCTGAAAGTCGGCTCGGCTGGTTGGTCGTCCGAACTTCCATCCTCACTGTGTCTGATACGTCGTTAGATGCCGGTTAGTTCCCTTGCTACAAACCGCACTTATTCACTTGGACGCTTCATCAGCAGCGTCGTTAGCAATTGAGGCAGCTTGTGACTTGCACAACATTTGTTGTCTATCACTACGCGCATTTTGTTACGAGAGTTCACAAACTTTCACAAAGCTCACATCTGAAAATGACCGTTGCACGCGGCTTTCCAACAGACTTAACAAGAATGTGCTGATTACAAGTGAGAAGTACATCGTGCGATGACGTCAAGTGTCCGCTAATGGATTCATCGCGTTCGGAAGCGAACAGCGGATCTGTGTTAGGCCGTGCGAGCCCTACGTGATCTCGAGAATCACTTTCCCGAAGTTTTTCCCTTCGCCTAGTAATTGGTATGCCTCGGCGGCACGCTCCATTGGCAACACGTGCCCGATCACAGGATGCAAGTGGCCCTGCGAGGTCCAGGCGGAAAGTTGTTGCCAGGCTTGGTTCATCAACTCCCGCTTAGCTGATAGATATGTCAGCCAGAGTCCGTGTACGCTTGCGCCTTTCGCATAAAGCAGCCGTGTGTCCAGCTTCGATTTTTGACCGGTCGCAGTTCCGTACACGATGACGCGGCCGAAATCCCCAAGGCATCGCACGCTCTTGGTGGTGTGCTCGCCACCCAACATTTCAAACACTGCGTCTACACCGTCGCCGCGGGTCAGACCTTTGATCACTTCTTCGTAATCGTGCTCTTTGTAATTGATGCCGTGCTGCAAGCCGAGTCCCTTCACGCGCGCAAGCTTTTCATCGGAAGAAGATGTCCCATACATTTCCACGCCGAGCAGCTTTCCGATCTGCACCGCCGCCGTTCCCACACCGCCCGCAACTGCGTGAATCAGAACTCGAGAAACAGCACCAGCAACCGGTTTCGCCGGCTCGATGAGTCCGGCCTTCCAGTAGGCGAAGTATGCCGTGAAGTAGTTCACTGGGAAAGCCGCTCCCTCCTCCGCGGTCCAGTTCGCCGGGACCGGCCACAACAAATCGGTGCGGGCCGCGACCCGCTCGGCAAACGCTGCCCACTGCGTATAGCCCATCACCAGCCGCCCATCGCTCTCCCTTGCGCCACAAAATTCGCGGCCAGCGGTTAAGGGAGGTTTCGGCGTTCCCGGATATCCGCCTTGAGCGGTCATGAAGTCGGCGAAGTTCAACCCGCCAGCCCGCACCCGGACCAGTTCTTGTCCCGCGCTGGGCACGGGATCTGGAACATCTCGTACTTCCAGCACTTCCGGCCCACCTAACCGGCTGATGACAATGGCTTTCATATCCCGAAAGTTTACCAGCAGCCCGCCCGACCGTTTCGATCAGTTTGCTTATCACCTGGGACTGTGACCTGCGTAATCTCGCGGGCTTCCCATCAGGTATATACTTCCACTGGAATATTTGTAGGATGCCTCTGTCTGATTTCTGGACAGATTTTAGGGACTAGATTTGAGGCACAGAGAGCGGAGCGCAGTTTCATAGCCGTTTCATTCATAGGCTCCGCATATAGATCACTGGCCGCAATCCATTCGGCGGTTAGGCGGCCGGTGCGGAACTCCACTTGGAGTTTAAGCATGTGGGTTCCGAGGAGGTCCATCCGTGGACTTAATAGCGGTTCGTCTACTATTTGTTATTTTTGTTGCGGTTACTTGCTACCTTATTCAACCCTTCGGTCTCGATCCCAAGCTGGATGCGGGAGTTGGGGCACTGCTCGGCATTGCGATCGTCACCTTCGAGTGGCGGTTGCGTTTGGTGAGCCTGAAACGTCTGATCGGAGCCGCGATCGGCAGCGTGCTCGGAATTTTCGGTGCCTACCTGTTCGCCCTCGTGATTCGCAACAGTATTCCTCCGGGGCACACTCAGAGCTTCATGCAAATTATGGTTATGCTTTTGATGGCCTACGTTGGACTGATCGTGGGCGCCAACAAAGGCGATCTGCTCAATTTGGCGGCGCTGGGAGGCGTTTTCGGCGGCGAGAAGCAATCCCGGAAGAGCTACAAAATTCTGGATACCAGCGTCATTATTGATGGCCGCATCGCCGACATCGCCGAGACCGGCTTCCTGGACGGTGTCATCGTGACTCCACAATTTGTGCTGCGCGAGCTCCAACTGGTAGCGGATTCGGCTGATTCCCTGAAGCGTAATCGCGGGCGCCGCGGCCTCGACATTCTTCAGCGTCTGCAGAAGATGGCATCCGTACAAATTCAAATTGTTGAGGACGACTTTCCCGCAGTCCGCGAAGTGGATCTGAAACTGATTGAACTGGCCAAGCTCTACGAAGGCAAAATCATCACCAACGATTTCAATCTTAATAAGGTGGCGCAACTGCAAGGCGTGGCGGTGCTAAATATCAATGAGCTGGCAAACTCCCTGAAACCCATCGTGCTGCCGGGCGAAACCATGAAGGTGTTCATCCTGAAAGAAGGCAAGGAATACAACCAGGGAGTTGCTTACCTGGACGATGGCACGATGGTGGTCGTGGACAATGCACGCAAAATGATTGGCAAGACCATCGACATTTCCGTTACCTCGGTATTGCAGACCACGGCAGGAAAGATGATCTTCGGCAAATGGGACGAGCGAATCATGGCTCGCACCGAGCCGCGCCCGGTCGTCGTGGTGACAACATCCGCAGCGATCCCGAACGGAGACCCCAAGAAAACCGCGCCAGTCGTCGTGGAACGTCCGGTCGAGTAAGGCAATTGATCCAAAGCTCTATGGACAATCGGCCCTAACGACATTGAGGTCGCGAAGGTCTTTTCCAATTCGTCCAATTACTGTGCCGAGGTTGTCGAAATTACCTTGATGGTGTGTCCGGTGAGAGCGCCGACGATGGTCGCTCGCTGACCGGCAAGCCCCTCGAGTTTACTCTCGTCCCCAGCGAGGGCGTACGTCTTGCTGCCCTTGACCAGCACGTATCTTGAACCGTTCCGCACACACATCTTCGTGCACTCCGCCGGACTCATGCCAGAATCCATTTCATGCCTCGCGCCGCAGTGATCGTCGGTAATCAGGCCAGCAAATGCTCTTCCCCGATTGTCCGTATCCCGACTGGCAACCTCGACCGCCTTTCCACCGTCGGCAGCTGCGAACGCGACGGCGGCGCTAACAAAAAGGAGGGCGCACGACAAAGCCACCGCCAAGGCTGAAGCGGCACAGGGTGTCACGAGCTCGAACCAGGAACGAGTTTTGTTCACATCATCCTCTCTAACTCGGCAAGCCTTCTTCTACGCAGTCACTCCTTGGATGTGCACGTTGATTGCCAGGTTCGTTCTGGTTTCGTTCAATGTAAGTAACTGAGACTATTTAACTTGGGACGAAGCAGCCGATACTGACACGCGATGCGTCACGGTGGTGGCGGAAAAGAGAGTTCCGACGTGAGCAAAATGCGGGTAGGGTAAATCCTGTATCTCGTCACGCTTTGAATCGCTTAGGCTTTCACAACTCAACACGCATGTCTTGACAATCCGAGTTATGTAAGCATACAGATACGCATCTGATTATGGCCGCCTCGCCTGGATCATGGATCCGACGGAAATCGAACCGAGCCATGGGAGCCGCCGCAAGAGAGTAAAGCGTAACCCGGATCGCTCCAATCCGATTTGAACTCGCGCACTCACCCTCGTATACTTGCAGCCCGCTATGAAGGTGGTTGCAATCATTCCGGCTGCGGGCTTGGGGACGCGCATGGCCTCGGCTCCGAGTGCCAAGGGAAAGAAGCCTGGGGCAACCAAGCAGTTTACTGAGCTTGGGGGCACGCCCATTCTCATTCATACTCTGCGCAAGTTCGTGGCCAGTCCGGAGGTGTCGGAGATCTACGTTGCACTGCGCGGGAATGAGATCGAGGGATTCCGCGCCCGCCTGGAGAAAGATGCCAAGGACATTCTGCAGAAAAAGGTTCATCTGGTGGAAGGCGGAGAGCACCGCCAACACTCCGTCGCCAACGCGATGAGTTCCGTTTCTGCGACGAACGACGACATCGTGCTGGTCCACGATGCCGTGCGTCCGTTCGTTACGGAAGAGATCATTCATGATGTGATTCGGGCGGCCCAGAAATTCGGCGCGGCGATTGCAGGCGTGCCAGCGGTCGACACAGTGAAGCAAGTCGAGCGCACATCTGATGGAGCCTTGATCACGGCCACGCTTCCGCGGGAGCGCGTGGTCATGGCGCAAACCCCGCAAGGCTTCCGCTACGATGTGCTCAAGAGAGCCTTCGACGAGGCCGCAGCCGACGGATTTGTGGGAACGGATGAAGCTTCGCTGGTTGAGCGCTCGGGCCACGCAGTAGCGGTGGTCATGGGATCGGCGAGAAATATCAAGATCACCGCTCCGGCAGACATGGAGTTGGCGGAGTTTTACTTGGAGTCAGGTTCATGAGGCGCGAATTGAGCTTTGAAGACTAAAGAAAAACAACCAGCGATGCGAATCGGATTCGGCTGGGATTCTCATGAATTCAAGACTGGTGTTCCACTCAAGATCGGCGGAGTCACTGTGGCTCATCCGAAAGGCCTGGGTGGCCATTCCGATGGCGATGTGCTTCTGCACGCGCTCACCGATGCTCTGCTCGGCGCCGTAGCGGCTCCTGATATCGGATCGCTGTTTCCGCCGTCCGATCCAAAGTGGAAGGGCGCGGACTCCGCCGTTTTTTTGCGCGAGGCTTTGACGCGGGTGCGGACCGCCGGTTACGCGGTCGTCAGTGTGGACTCCACGCTTATTCTTGTCGCACCCAAGATTGGTCCGCACGCCGCTACTATTCGCGAGCATGTGGCGGAATTGTTGGGTGTTCCCGCCGATTGCGTCGGCCTCAAGGCCAAGACGCCGGAAGGATTGAGCACTGACAACGCGGCAATCGCGAACGCCGTCGTGTTGCTGGAGAAGAAGAACTAGCCGCGGTCTTGCCTCGATTCTCACGAATCAACCTAGTTCATTTTTTTCGGATTGATCCGTGCGAATCCCTGTTGATCCGTGGCTTATTTTCTTCAGACCGACTCGAATTCTCCTTTTAGTTTTTCGTGCCTGACTCGGGCGGCGGCGACCAGGGCACGGAAGATTGCTCGCGACGGCTCGTCCTCATCGACGGATCGCTCGGGGTGCCACTGCACCGCGAGCACGAAGTGATCCGGGGACGTGCCCTCGAGCGCTTCGATGACTCCGTCTTGGGGAGAGCGGGCGACTGCCCGCAATCCATCGCCGACAACGTCCGCAGCTTGGTGATGACTGGAATTCACCGGGACGACAAGCGGCCTTCCTTCGGCGGCACTGTCACCAACCTTCCTTCGCTCCTCCGGAGCTCGATCATTTTCAGCTTCCCATCCACGGCGCACGCCGTGGGCTGCAGTCTGGTGCCGCTCCGCGGCTAGCTCGCCGGAAGCTTTCACATTCGGCTGCAGGATTCTCTCCAGCTTCGAGTCCGGTGTCACTTCTACAGTGTGCGCTATCGCGGCCTTTCGTCCCGCGGCGTGATTCACCGGAGACTCGATGTGTTGGATCAGTGTGCCGGTGCGGTATACGTTCAGAATCTGGAGGCCATAGCAGATGCCGAGAACTGGCTTGCGCATGTTGTAGGCGTCCTGCAGCAGCAACTCGTCGACGGTGTCGCGGCCGGCGTCAGCGGCGGCGGTCTGCGGATCACGCGGCGCATCGTACTTGGCGGGATCGACGTCGGCTTTGCTTCCCGGCAACAACACGGCGTCGCAGCGCTCGATCAGCTTCATCACTTCCGCGGGCGGCTGATCCAGCGGGATGCGAACCGGCTCTCCTCCGGCCATCGCGACTGCGCGCTCGTATTGCGACAGGGAGCGCTCGGCATACTCGGGGTCGGTGGAATGCGGAACGGGGATGGCAATGCGTGGGGGCACAGATTGATTGTAGCGCGTGGGCGCGATGCGCTCTTCGCGCAGCTTCACGAGTCGCAAGGTGACCGGAAAGGGAGCGCCGTTGAACGTCGCTTGTGGCTATTTACTTTTGGGTAACCATGAGTATCCCGCTGATCTTTTGAAATCCCGGGGTTGCGGCCACACCACTCTCCAAATCTCGGAGGAATAAGGACTTATACGTAAACTATTCCGCAATAAGGACTGAGACGTTTCAAAGCGCCGATTGCGTTTCCGTTTTGGGAACGGAAACGGGTTCCGAGGGCCAGCGATCTGGTTTGTCAAAGAGCGAGCGTCTTACAGCTATTCCCAAATAGCTAACCTCACTCTCCGCATCATATCTTAGGTGGTGGGCGGGAACAAGGAAAAAGCGGTTGCGGCCGGAAAACGTCAGACTCAAGGTCCCTCCACTCCGTGAGATCGCCCGCTATCGCGGGCGATCCCCTCCGGTCGGGATGGCAGGGTTTGAGTTCGTTGCAATGAATCTACCAACTATGAAGCGCAAGGCGAGCGTATCTCACGCCCGAGCGGCGGCCGGGGAAAGCTCAAATACCGTACCGGTTTGGTTTGCCCCGCCAAACTCCGCGGTTCCGTAGAGATTTCCCTCGGTATCCATGACCAAACCCGACGAGGGCTGAATTCCGTTACCGTTCTGAGAGCCAAAGCTGTAGAGCACGGTCTCGGTCCACCCGGCGTTGCCATTGGGTGAAAACTCGAAAACCGTCCCCACGCCGTGGGTGCCTCCTCCACTTGTTACACCGTAAAAGTTACCCGACGAATCGACGATGAGGTGGCCCGTTGGGCCAGCCCCGTCTCCAGATCCGCCGAAATTCCACACCGCTGTTTCTGTGCTGGCCCAGGCGGTCACCGGGAGCATAACCAGCACGCCGATTGTCGCAAGCTTGATTTTCATAACGTCTCCTCGTGCCTTCATTCAAGTCAAAGCACGGTCGGCGGACCCGCCCACCGTTCGTAAGTTTATCCGCATTCTGCGCGTTCAGACCCTGGGAGTTTTATGAAATGGAGCTTTGACCAAGGAGTGTCGCCGACGAAGGCTGGCCATCTTCGGAGGTGTGGGTTGTTGCGCCAGGGCGCAAGGGGTGCCCCCTAGTGAGGGCATCCTATCACAGAATGCGAGGTTGGCGACGCGTGCGTTGGGCCTCGACGCAGCGTTTTGGACGCAGCGTTTTGGTTTGACGCTTTTCGTTAGCGCACGTTAGAATGGTTGAGTTTGCCTGTACTTGCGGTTCCGTTCTGGGGCCGTCCGCCGTGGTTGCTGAGAGCGCCGACGCGGAAAGCAGCAAGCATAGAAAATCATCTGGTTCCGTAGATCGCGCCAGTGTGCGACGGGATGGATTTTACGTTTTCCGCGTCGCGCTGAATCGTGGACGCGCGGAACTTAGGAGCGATAAGCATGTACGCGGTCATCCGCACAGGTGGGAAGCAGTACCGGGTTGCGCCCGGCGATGTGATCCGCGTGGAGAGCGTGGGTTCGGAAAAGCGTGGCACGGGCACCGACGGTCACGTCGAGTTCAGCGATGTGCTGGCGGTTTCGGCCGGCGATGGCCAGATTGGCAAGCCGCAGCCCGGAGCGCTGGTGACCGGCGACGTGGTCGAGCAAGGCCGCGAAAAGAAAATCCTGGTTTTCCATTACAAACGCAAGAAGCAATACAAGAAGCTGCGCGGACATCGTCAGGGATACACGGCCGTGCGGATTACGGAAATCGCGTTTGACGGGCAGAAATTCACGGCTCCGGAACTTCCCAAGAAGGTAGCCAAGCCGAAGAAGTTGGCCCCGGTGGAGGCGGAAGAGGTCAAAGCCGAGGCGAAGGCTCATAAGGCTCCGGCGAAGAAGAAGGCTGTGGCTAAGAAGTCGACGGCCAAGAAGGCTGCGCCGAAAAAGAAGAAGTAAGCGCGAGGGCAGGATGCCCTCGGGACAGCCGGCGAGGACGCTGGCGCTACGGAAAACACTATGGCACACAAAAAAGGGCAGGGCACATCTCGAAACGGGCGCGACTCTAATGCGCAGCGGTTAGGCTTCAAGGCTTTTGGCGGGCAACTGGTTCCCGGCGGAACGATTATCGTGCGGCAACGGGGGACGCGGGTGAAGCCGGGGTTGAACGTTGGCCGGGGCAAGGACGATACGTTGTTTGCCAAGATCACGGGCCGGATCGTGTTCAAGGATCGGGGTCAGCTGGGTAAGTACGTGATGATTGAGCCCGTCGCTGTGGAGTAAGTTTTTCTCGTTTCGCGGGCGAGGGCGCCCGTGGCACGCGGTTTGAAGAGCCTCGCCTTCGGGCTGGGGCTTTTTTGTTTTGGTTTCCTTAGTGCACCTTCGTGTCCTTTGTGGTTGATGAAGTTCAATGGCTTGAACCACAAAGGGCACGAAGGTACACAAAGGAAAATCCAACTTCTGCATGTTCATCGATGAAGCGACAATTCGGGTGAAGGCTGGGGACGGCGGGAATGGCTGTCTGGCTTTCCGGCGGGAGAAGTATGTTCCGCGGGGTGGGCCATCCGGTGGCGATGGCGGCGATGGCGGGGACGTCATTATGGAATCGAGCGAGCGTCACAACACTCTGGTTCACTTCCGTTTCAATCCGGAGTACAAGGCGCAGCGCGGACGTCATGGTGAGGGTTCGAACTGCAAGGGACGTGAGGGCGAAGACGTTTTATTGAAGGTTCCAGTGGGAACGATTGTGTATGACGCGGAAACTGGCGAGAAGGTACACGATTTTTCGCGCCCGGATGAACGCGTCGTGATTGCCTGCGGCGGGCGTGGTGGGCGGGGAAATGCGCGCTTTGCAACGTCCACGCACCAGGCGCCTCGCGAGCACGAAGAGGGACGGCCCGGCGAAGAACGCGTCTTCCGTCTGGAACTCAAGCTGCTGGCCGATGTCGGGTTGGTCGGTTATCCCAACGTTGGCAAGTCCACGCTGATTTCGCGGATCTCGGCGGCGCGGCCGAAAATTGCTGATTATCCTTTTACGACTTTGCAGCCCAACCTCGGAGTCGTGGCGGTCGGCGAAGCGAAAGAAGAGCGCAGCTTTGTAGTGGCGGATATTCCTGGGCTGATCGAAGGGGCGCATACGGGATCGGGGTTGGGCATCCAGTTTTTGCGGCACATTGAGCGCACACGGTTGCTGGTGCATATGGTGGACGTGTCGGATGCGAGCGGCCGTCCCGACCCGGTGAAGGACATCGAGGTGATCGAAGGCGAACTGAAAACCTTTGGCGCGGGACTCGACCAGAAGCCGGTAATTATGGTGGCTTCGAAGATCGATGTCGCGAATAAAGAAAAGCTGGCGAAGTTGAAGCGTTATTGCAAGAAGCAGGGGCTCGAGTTGTTTCCGATCTCAGCTGTGACTGGGAAAGGCATCGAGGAATTGAAGTACGCGATGGCGGATAAGGTGGAAGAAGTCAGGCCTCAGGCTTCGGGCGATCGGCTTCAGGAAGAGCCTTTAAACGCAGAGAGCGCAGAGGTACCGCAGAGAACGCGGAGAAGTGCTCATTAGCGAAGGGAGAAAGCGAACAAAAGAAACATGAGTGCCGGAGTTTTCACTTTCGGCGATGTTCACGGTAGTCCCGCTGCGATCCGCAGGGCAATTGCGCTCGTCATCATTGGAGTTTGCGTTTTAGGGTCCGGCTGCCGGGATACCGCGACGACTTGGTCAGGGGAAGTCTCATCTCCGGATGGGCATTGGCTTGCAACCGCCCGCAGTCAACGGTCGGGCGGCCCCGGGACGGCCTATGATGCGACCATCGTGTACCTCAAGTGGAATAAGGGGTCACAGCCTCCGACGCAGGTGTTGGTGTTCTCTCACCAATACGCGACGATGAATCTGAAGATGGAATGGGTAACTCCAACACACCTGGAGGTGACCTATAGGGAGAGCGGAAGGCCTGGGGACCATGTAAGTCTTGACTTCCGAGTCGTCAAGTGCGCCGGCATCGATATCTCCGTCCGACACTTTTCAAATGAGACGACGAACGCTTCCCATTAAGCACAGAGAAAAGGGGGAAACCAGGTTCGCGCCCTAGTTTAGCTGTACCTTCACGCCAAAGCATCCAGTCGCGAGGAAAAAGGTGTCTGCGCCCTACGCCTCTGGCATATGTGAGCCGTGCTGGAAGTGGTATTGAAGAATCTTCGCGGCGAGAGCTGGGTTCATCGCAGGAGTTTCGGCTTCCATCGTGCGGACTACCTCACCTCGGCATACCACTTCCGCCGCCGACAGGCCCGCGATTTCCGCGGGTAACACCAGATTGATCTCTAGTTGGACATTGGCTGGAATCAATTCTTCCGCTCGAAACAGCAGGCCCGAGCGACTGATGTTCTCAGTAGTGCCGGCGCGCCAGGCTTCTTCTCCGATCGGCCTATACTTCAGCGGCAACTGGAGTTTGAAGCGTTGCGCACGGAACGGCGAAAGCTTCGTGTTCGGAACACCGGCTTCAACTTGCATGGCTAAACGGGCGGACATGGAGACCTCCTTGGGGAGTGGGGTATCGAGCACCTCGCGCACTTTTGCTTTGAGCGTGAGGAGGGTGAAAGGCTTCTGGAGCAGGGTGATACCGGCGTCCAGCGTGCCGTTTTGGCCAATCGCATTCTCGGTATAGCCCGACATATAGAGCACTCGCATTTCGGGACGACGCGGACAAAGTTGATTGGCCAGTTCGCGCCCAGTCATTCCCGGCATGACGACATCCGTCAGGAGCAGGTGAATGGGGCCGGAGTGAGCGTTGGAAATCAGGATCGCAGTCGCGGGATCGCCGGCGTCGATCACGGTGTATCCCTGACGCTCAAGGTATTCGCGGGCGAGACGCAGGACGGTGACTTCATCTTCGACCAGCAGAACAGTTTCTCGTCCTTGCTGAACGACTTTGGCCGCAGTCGCTGGTTGTAACACGGCCGCTTCGCCGGTCTCCGTTACCCGAGGCAGGTAGACTTTGAAGGATGTTCCCTTGCCCGGTTCACTATAGGCCCAGATGTAACCTCCACTCTGCTTGACGATGCCATAGACCATGGAAAGGCCCAGGCCGGTACCCTTCGCTCCTTTTGTGCTGAAGAATGGCTCGAAGATGCGGCTCTGGGTTTCGGAATCCATTCCTACGCCGGTATCGCTCATGGCGAGCATTACGTACTCGCCCGGTTCCACGGGTGGGTGAAGACGAGCATAACTTTCGTCCAGCGAAACATTCGCAGTCTCAATGGTGAGTTTGCCCCCGCGGGGCATGGCGTCTCGGGCGTTCACCGCCAGGTTCATAATGACTTGCTCGATCTGCCCGGGATCGGCTTTAGTCGGGCCGAGGTCGGTCCCCGGAACCATGACCAGCTCGATATCTTCACCGATTAGCCGAGTCAACATTTTGAAGTTTTCAGTGACCACCGCATTCAGGTCCAGAACCTTGGGAGTTAGCATCTGCTTGCGGCTGAACGCGAGGAGCTGGCGAGTAAGGGCGGTGGCACGATTGGCGGCGTTGGCGATTTCCTGAGCCGGGCCACGAACGGCGGGATCGGAACCGATTCGCTCTAGTAGAAACTCGCAGTATCCGGAGATTACCATCAACAAGTTATTGAAGTCATGGGCAATGCCGCCGGCCAGACGGCCAACGGCTTCCATCTTCTGGGCCTGGCGGAGTTGTTGCTCCAAGGCTCGATGCTCGGTCACGTCCTCGGCGAACAGTTCGAAGAACGTCGAGTTGTGGTCATCGCGAATGGTCCGCCCGGAAAGGCGCACGGTGATGGGAATGCCGTCCTTGCGAACCCAATCGGCAATCAACCCGTTGAAGCGATGTGAGGAACGGAAATGGTCGGCGACCACAAACCATTGTTGAGTGTCGGCATACAGGTTCGCTAAATTGCCGTCCACCAGTTCGGAGGGCGAAGCGTAGCCCAGCATGCTCACCAACGCTGGGTTCGCACTTAGCAGAATTCCGTCTGAATCGCAGCGGCAAATCCCGTAGGGAGCATTGGTCACAAGCGAGCGAAAATTGATTTCCGAACGCCGCAAACCCTCCTGGGCCGAACGCAGGGCGGCATTGAAGGAGCAAATCAACAGTGCCACAAACACAAATAGAGTCAGATGTATGATAGCTTTGCGATATTCGGCAGGGGAGTGTTCTCCAGCTAGCGAGAAATAAGCGCTGACGGTGAGCGCAAAAGAGGTCGCGACCAGGCCCGGCTTCCAGCCGCCATACCAGGCACTGACCATAATGGCGACGGCAAACACGACCAGGCGGCTTTCGACGACATCCGCCAGCATTAGCGCCGGGATCAGGGCGAGGGTAATGCTGAGGACAGCGACGCCGTATCGGAGGATGGGCGCCCGAGCCGGGGGAATGTAGCGTGCGCGAAGAAGGGGGAGCTTCAATCGCATCCAAACCAACTTTAGTTCCAAAATGAGAACTCCGCGAGTTACGGGAGTTCAGGTGGTTGCTGATGGGTGGGCGCTGACCATGAGTACAACCACAGCCACAACGGTTAGCCTGAATGTACAACGAGTTCGGCCTGTGAATCACTTCTGGGCCCAAAATTCCGGATTTTGTGAATCAAGAGATACACCGGGGAGGAAAACAACACAGCGTCTGGCTGTGGGAACCGTATGAACATCGGACTGCTCGGCGGAACCTTTGATCCCGTTCACCGCGGACACCTGGCTTTGGCGCGAGGCGCGCAAGAACACTTCCAGCTGGGATGCATCTACTTCGCCCCAGCCAACATTCCACCCCACAAGCAACAGCATCCTCTGGCCTCTTATTTTCATCGCTACGCCATGCTGGCGTTGGCCACGATGAACGAGAAGGCATTCGTGCCATCCCTGCTGGAGTCGCCGGAAGAGGCGCCCATAGCTGCTGCCAACAAACAGAAGCGGCGGACTGAACACGCTATTCCGGGCGCGAATTACACCCTCGATACAGTTCGACGCCTCAAACAGACACTCAAGAAGAGCGATCGGCTTTTCTTCCTGATCGGGATCGATGCATTCAAAGATATTGCGACCTGGCACGAGGCGGCGGCGCTCTTCCGCGAGTGTGAATTCATTGTGGCGAGCCGTCCGGGATATTCCCTAGCGGATGTCGCCAATGCGTTACCGGAAGCGCTACGCCCGAAATCGACGGTGACCAAGCCATTTGCCAAGCAACCAGCAAAGGGCGACCTCGTCCTCGCGGGTGCGACGGTGCATCTGCTGGAAGGCTTGCATCAAAACGTCTCGTCTACGGCGATTCGGGACGCGGTGGTGGCCAAGAAGCCCCTGACGAAATTCGTTGATCCTGCGGTAGCTGAATACATCAAGAAGATGGGGTTGTATCGGAGCCGGTAGTCGTTGGTCGTTGGTCGTCGGGCCTGTGTGGCTGCCCCAACGTCGCGGTAAATGGCGAGAAATGGCGATCAACATGTCGAGTGTTGTCAGTTAGAATAGAGAGACCAAGGACCAACGACGAGCGACCAACGACCGAATTGACGCATGAAAAAGAATGATCTGAAGCGACAAGTATCCGAAGCCATTACCGCCTGCCAGGAAAAGCAGGCGGAAGAGATTACGATTTTAGAACTGGAACAGGGATCGGGAGCATTTACTGACTATTTCGTAGTATGCAGCGGGACCAACCCTCGACAGATCCAGGCGATCTCGGACGAAGTCGAGGAACGGATGGAGAAAGCAGGGCAGCGGCCGACTCACATCGAGGGTTACAGGCAAGCCGAATGGGTCCTGCTCGACTACGTCAATTTCGTGGTGCATGTGTTCTCCGAGAAGGCGCGCAAGTTCTACGATTTGGAGCGCCTGTGGAAGTCCGCCAAGCGATTGGAACTTTCGGAACTGGGAAAGACAAAACGAACTGCGGCACGAAGCGCGGTGAAAAAGCGGGCTTAGAAAACGCCAGCCACGGATTTCACCGATTCCACGGATACTGAAGAGAAAGAATCGATCCTTGCGAATCCGCGGCTCGGTTTTCTTTGTGCTTTCCGCGGCCCTCTGTGGTTAAATCCCGATGTGAAGCTGAGAATTGCTTGGATTGGCAAAACGAAAGAGTCAGCCATCCAATTGTTGACCGACGAATACTTGAAGCGCTTGTCTCGCTGCGTCGATGTCCAGGGCACGGCGCTCAAAGATGAGTCAGCCCTGCTAACGCTGTGTGGGCCTGACGCACGCCCGCCAAAACACAGGCTCGTGCTGCTCGACAGTCGCGGAAAGCAGCTTTCCTCGGAAGAGTTCGCCGAGTTTCTCGGGAATCATCGGGATCGCAATCCGCTGCCGCTATTGTTCGCCGTGGGCCCGGCCAATGGATTCACCGCTGAAACACGGAAGGAAGCGAACTTGTTACTGTCCCTGGGAAAAATGACAGTTGCACACGAACTAGCGCGAGTGGTATTGCTGGAACAACTCTACCGCGCGTTCACTATTTTGAAAGGGCACCCTTACCACCTGGGACACTGAGAAGCGCTCACGAAATCAGGCAGGTACCTTCGTGATGTTTCTTATTCTCAAGCGGCAATTTAGGGTCGATGCTAGCTTAGTTCGCATATGTTGATTGTTTAAGGAGCCCTCCCCATGAAGAACCCCTTCGACGTACTTCGGATGAAAGAGCAGGAAATCTCGAGAGTCAAACAAGAAATAGAAGCGCTACGGATCACGGCTAAGTTGCTCGGAGAAGAACCTCCTTCTACTGCCGACGGGAAAGTTGAGTTCCGCCAAGTCGTCAATATGCCTTAGCACTTTGTAATTGAGTAATTTGTGATTGGCATTGAACAACCTGCCGGCGTCGATTGCAAATTGGCAAATTACTCAATTACCCTTTACCCTACTTTAGGCACCAGCCCCACCATCCGCACCGAACAGGTACAATCAATTGTTCCCAAGTATGCAGGATATTCGTCGCGGTCTGATCATCGTGAACACCGGGCCGGGCAAGGGGAAGACCACGGCTGCCATGGGAACGGCTCTGCGGGCGGTTGGCCAGGGGATGCGGGTGCTGATGCTGCAATTCCTCAAGGGCTCCTGGCATTACGGCGAACTCGACGCGGTGCAGGCATTTGGAGACAAGTTCATCATGAAGCAGATGGGTCGCGGCTTTGTGAAAGTGGGAACCGAGAAGCCCGACCCTGAGGACGTGAAATTGGTTGAAGAAGCATGGGCCGAGGCCGCACGGGCGATCCACTCCGGCACGTGGGATTTGGTGATTCTGGACGAGATTAATTACGCCATCAGCTACGCTATGCTCGATCCGGCAAAGGTAGCCGAAAGCCTGAAGACCAAGCCGGAGATGGTTCATGTTATCTTGACCGGCAGAAATGCGCACCCGACAATCATCGAACTAGCCGACACGGTTACAGAAATGCGCCAGATAAAGCATGCGTACGAGCAGGGTGTGATGGCGCAGAGAGGGATCGAGTATTAGGAATTTTCAATTGCCAACCGTCTATGACCTGGTTTAAACGACAATCCGGCGAGCTGGATGCAACGGGCGAGAAGAAAGTCCGCACCGAAGGCTTGTGGGTGAAGTGTGAGCATTGCCGGCAGATCATCTGGAAAAAGGACCTGGAAGATAACCTCAACGTTTGCCCGAAGTGCGACAAGCACTTCCGCATCGACGCCCGGGCCCGCCTGGCGCAGCTTTTGGATGACAACCAGTATGAGGTTTTTGACGGAAATCTGGTTTCGACCGATCCGTTGAAATTTGCCGACCTGAAAACCTATTCATCGCGACTGGAGCAGGCGCAGGCCGACACCGGACTGAAGGATGCCGTCATCAATGCGCGGGGCAAACTCAACGGGCGCCCAGTCATTGTGAGCGCCATGGAGTACTCGTTCATCGGCGGGAGCATGGGTGCGGTGGTCGGGGAAATGATTACCCGAGCCATTGAGCGGGCCACGGAGAGCAAGTCTCCCATCATCATTGTTTCGGCTTCAGGCGGGGCGCGTATGATGGAAGGCGTCATCAGCCTGATGCAACTGGCCAAGATCTCAGCCGCGTTAGCCCGGCTGGACGAAGCCCGCGTGCCCTATGTCTCGGTGCTAACCGATCCGACTACCGGAGGCGTGACTGCCTCGTTCGCCATGCTGGGCGATTTGAATATCGCCGAGCCCGGGGCATTGATCGGATTCGCGGGGCCGCGCGTGATCGAGCAAACCATTCGGCAGAAGTTGCCTCAGGGCTTTCAACGCAGTGAGTTTCTGCTCGAGCATGGCATGCTCGATGCCGTGGTACCACGCAAGCAATTGAAGCCGTATATTGGGCGAGCACTGGACTTCATGACGGCCGCCTAGCTTTCAGCCATCAGCCCTCAGCTGACCCGCCTCCAGCACCGTTCGGACCACATCTTTCTACGTTGAATGATGGAGGGTAGCAAACTCCGAATCGCAACCTGCAAACTGGTAATCTGATAGCTGACGGCTGGCGGCTGATAGCTTCCAATGTCCTACGAAACCGCGGTTGCACGCATGTACGCTCTTGGTCACGAACTGACGCAAACCCCATCGCACAAGTTCGAGCTGGAGCACATGCGGGTCTTGCTGGAAGCCTTGAATCATCCGGAGCGGAAGTTTCCCGGCGTCTTGATCGCCGGAACGAACGGCAAGGGCTCGACGGCGGCTACGCTGGCTTCCATTCTCCGAGCCTCAGGTTTGCGCACCGGTCTGTACACTTCGCCGCATCTGGTGCGAATCAATGAAAGGATCCGCATCAGCGGCACCGAAATCAGCGACGACGATTTCGCTTTGCTGCACGATGTGGTGGACCGCACGGCGGAACGTTTGGTCGAAGAGGGCGAGTTGCCATGGCATCCCAGTTTCTTCGAGATGCTGACCGCGATTGCGTTTGAATATTTCGCGCAAAACAAAGTGGAGATCGCGGTGTTGGAAGTTGGTATGGGTGGGCGGCTCGACGCCACCAACGTGATCCAGCCGCGCGTGAGCGTGATCACAGACATTTCGCTCGACCACCAGAAGTTCCTGGGCAACACGGTAGCCGAGATCGCGCGCGAGAAAGCAGGAATCATCCGTTGCGGTGGAGTCGTCGTGACCCTGCCACAACAGCCGCAGGCCAATGACGTGATTGGAAACGCAATTTTAGAATTGGGAGCGCAGGGCGTGAGCGCAGTGCCTTATGTGCCTCCGGTATCTCCGGGTAGCGATAGGTGCTTCGTGCCAAGTGTCGAAGAAAAGCCTTTGATCGCCGAGAACCCGGAGGAATGCGCAGAGGACGCCGAGAAAAGCACGCCACAGACCGAGGTTCGGATCTCACGTTATCCGCTACAAGTAATGGGGAAGCAGATTCTCGTGGAAACGCCACTCGTTGGCCGGCATCAACTGCGGAACATCGCGCTGGCAATTGCTACCGCGGAAGTTCTCAGCCATCAGGGATTTCTGATTACGCCAGAAGTGATCGAACGTGGCATTCGAGAAACCCGTTGGCCGGGACGTTTCCAGGTCTTGCCTCCCCAGGGCACGGCGCCCGAATGCATATTCGACGTGGCCCATAACCCAGCGGGGGCGTGGGCGTTGCGGTCTACCTTGTCCGCCTGCTATGAGGACCGCCCACTCACATTCGTGTTTGGAGCAATGCGCGACAAAGCGATTGGCGAAATCGCTGAGATCCTGTTTCCGCTCGTGGCGCGGGTCATTGCCACCAGGGCCGATAATCCGCGGTCAGCGACGCCAGACGAGATTCGAGAGGCAGCCGCGCGAACCGGAACCGACATCGAAGATGCTATCGACGTGGCGGCCGCGCTCGATCGAGCCCGTTCGCTGGCTGGTCCCCGGGGCGTAGTAGTTATAACGGGTTCGATATACATTGTAGGAGAGGCCATGCGAGTCTTGGGGGTAAGGGTTTAGCTCTTCAAATGCAGGAAGTGCACACATCCGCAGGCGAGCATGAGCAGAGCGGTTCACGACTGTCTGCGAACGTCTCCTCAGACCGGGCAGTCGACCTCACTCTGAAAGACGAAATCTTTCCCGTCGCCGCAGATAAGAAATACGGCTGGCTCAGCCTCCTGCGCTCTTATTTCATCTTCGATCCCCTCATCTGGCTGTATACGGTTGTTCTCGGAATTGTCTCCATTCCGGCCTCTCTTTTCGGTGAGAAGACCCGCATCCTGCACGGCTTTGCGCGCTTCTGGTCGTGGCTGATTATGAAGACGATCCTGTCCCCGGTGAAGGTGACGGGCCTGGGGAAGATCGACACATCGAAACCGCATGTTTACGCCGTGACCCATGCCTCGGCGCTCGACATTCCGGTGCTCTACGTTTATTTGCCATTCCAGTTCCGGATTCTGTTCAAGAAGGAATTGCTCTCATACCCGATTGTCGGATGGCACCTGAGACGCTCGGGGCAGGTTTGCATTGATCAGCAAAGGCCGACACGATCGCTTGCGCATATCCGCTCGGCGGTGAAGAGTCTACAAGCCGGGCTGCCGCTGGTGATTTTTCCAGAAGGCGGCCGCACTCCCGATGGGGAGATCAAGCCATTCATGCCGGGAGCGTTCTATCTCGCGATCAAGGCGCAAGTGGATATTGTGCCCATCGCGCTCGTCGGAACGTACGAGCTGTTGCCCATGAATACGTATCACGTCAAGTGCCGCCCGCTGGAGATGCGAGTCGGTGAGCCTATTCCAACCGCCGGATACACGCTTCGCGAGATGGAAGAGTTGTCGGCCAAAGTTCACCAGGCGATGGAAGGTCTGTGTTACGGGAGCAACGCTCACGTAGGCCCGGACGCCCCCGTTCGGGCGCGCGAGCAAAGCTCGCCTTAGTTTGTCGTTCCTAGTTTGGTTCCTCGAGCTCAGAATGTTTGTTGCCGGAGATTGCCGACCCTCGCTCGGCTAGGACCTACGGGGACGTCCTCCAACGCAATCCGGTGAATATGGACAAATGGACTTCCGGAGCAGCCTACGACCAGTGGATGGGACACTGGAGCCGCCTGCTGACAGATGAGTTCTTGAACTGGCTGAGTTTGCCCCCGAACTTGCGCTGGCTCGACGTTTGCTGCGGAAGCGGCGTATTCACGGAAGCCATCATCGAACGCTTCGCGCCCGCTGGAATCGCGGGTATTGATGCATCCCTTCAGCAGATTGAGTTTGCCCGCGAGCACCGCGCCCAGCCTGGGGTCAACTTCGAAATCGCGGATGCTATGGCTCTCCCTTTCGCTGAAACCACTTTCGACTTGGCGGTCTGCGGCCTGGGGTTGAATTTCATTCCGGAGCCTGAACGTGCGCTCGAGGAAATGCGCCGCGTCACGGTTCCGGAAGGCGTCATCGCGGTTTACGTTTGGGATTACGCCGAGGGAGCACGTTTCCTGCGGCAGTTCTGGGATGCGGCCGTGGCTGTCGACCGGGAAGCGCTGGCATACGATCAGGCCCGGCGTTTCCCTCTGTGCAATCCCCGAAGCACTCCGGAAGCTTTTCGAGGGCGCTTGTATCAAGCAAGTGAGCGTTCGCGCGCTCGACGTCATCACCCGGTTCACGAGTTTCGACGACTACTGGCAACCATTCCTGACGGAACAAGGTTCTGCTCCCAACTATCTTGCGACGCGCAATGACGCCACCAAGAACGCGATTCGTGAACGACTGCGTCGGTCGCTGACCACCGACCCAGAGAGTGCAATCGAGCTGACCGCGCGCGCGCGGGCGGTCTGCGGGCGGCGGTGAACAGCTTGCGGAAAAACGTCGAAATCAGCTGGTGGGCCTTGAAAGGGCGCGGCTTCAAGCCGCGCCGTACATCGTCTTCAAGAACTTACGGCACAGCTGGGAAGCGGTGCCCGTTCAAGAATTCAACGCCCAAGATTTTCCGCAAGCCGTGAAGCCGTCGGAAATTCGTTGCTTGTCCGGCAATGTTCAAGGGAATCCTCAAGCAGAACCTGACATTTTCCGTCTGCTCCTTCATAATGCTCACCCGGAGGATCTGAATGAAATTTCGCGTCCTGTTATTCCTATTTTCATTTTTGTTCCTGATTCAAGCTCACGCCGCTTCGAAAGCCACCGTCGCCGAAGCCGAACAATTTATGAACCAAACCGAGGCACGGCTGAATGAGATTGAGGTCAAGGCAGCTCGAGCCAGTTGGGTACAAGAAAACTTCATTACGGACGACACGCAAGCTTTGTCAGCCGATGCCCAGGATCAACTCACAGCAGCGACCACCCAGTTGATAGAACAATCCAAGCGTTTTGACGGCCTTTCACTCCCGCCTGAGCTGGCACGCAAATTTATGCTGCTACGGCTGTCTCTGACCGCACCCGCTCCAAGAGATCCAGCACTACGAAAAGAGATGACGCAGATCGCCGTTTCGTTGGATGCGGACTACGGAAAAGGAAAGTACTGCCGCAAGCCCGACGACTGTCTCGACATTACCGCGATCGAACGGATCATGGGAGACAGCCGCGATCCCAACGAACTGAAAGACGTCTGGGTGGGATGGCACAAGGTAGGCGCTCCCATGCGCCAACGCTACGCGCGATTTGTCCAGCTTTCGAATCAGGGAGCTCAGGAGCTTGGCTTCAAAGACACGGGCGCACTTTGGCGCGCAGGCTACGATATGACTCCCGACCAATTCAGTGCCGAGGTCGAGCGGTTGTGGCAGCAGGTTCGTCCGCTTTATCTTTCTCTGCATACCTATGTTCGGGCCCGGCTGGTGCAAAAGTACGGGCCGCAAGTGGTTCCTCCCGACGGACCAATTCCCGCCCACTTGCTTGGCAATCCCTGGGCCCAGGAGTGGGGTAACATCTTTCCGGTCCTCGGTCTGGATGAGCAGAGCCGCGGCTACGATCTGACTGCGTTGTTGCAAGCCAAGAATCTTGATGCCAAAGGCATGGTGCGCTATGGCGAGGGCTTCTACAAATCCCTGGGCTTCGCTCCGTTGCCCGATACGTTTTGGGTGCGCTCGCTCTTGACCAAGCCCCGCGATCGCGATGTAGTGTGCCACGCCAGCGCCTGGGATATCGATAACTTCGACGACCTGCGAGTCAAGATGTGCATCCGGATTCGCGATGTCGACTTCGTCACCATTCATCACGAACTTGGACACAACATGTACCAGCGCGCCTACGAGAACCAGCCCTTCCTGTTCAAGAACGGCGCCAACGACGGCTTTCACGAAGCCATTGGCGACACCATCGCGCTGGCGATCACCCCCGAGTACCTGCAGACGATCGGACTCCTGGGAAAAGTGCCGTCAGCCGACAGCGATATTCCGATTCTGCTGAACCAAGCGCTCGACAAAGTGGCGTTCTTACCCTTCGGCCTGATGATCGACCAGTGGCGGTGGAAGGTTTTCTCCGGCGAAATCACTCCTGCCGATTACGACAAAGCCTGGTGGGATCTTCGATTGAAATATCAAGGCGTCGCCCCGCCAGTCGCGCGCAGCGAGGCGGATTTCGATCCCGGTGCCAAGTATCACGTGCCCGCCAATGTGCCGTACACGCGATATTTCCTGGCGCGGATTCTGCAGTTCCAGTTCTATCGTGCCTTGTGCCGGGCGTCCGGATACACTGGCCCCCTAAATCGCTGCACCTTCTACGGCTCGAAAGAAGCGGGCGCGAAATTCAACAAGATGCTGGAGATGGGCCAGAGCAAACCCTGGCCAGACGCATTAGAGGTCTTGACCGGACAGCGCCGGATGGACGCAAGTGCGTTACTGGACTACTTCGCCCCACTGCAAAAATGGCTCGACGAGCAGAACAAAGGCCAGAAGGTAGCCTGGTAACCGCGAGAATCAGGCAGCCCGGACGCTCTCGTCCGGGGTGAGAGCGAAGGTCGCTACAGATCGTCGCAGGACTGCGGCGCTTCGCGCCGCCGGGTGGACGAGGGCGTCCGCCCCTACGCGTTTCAGGGGTGAGTCCCTGACCGATCATCCGAGTTCAGAAATAACTGAGCCAGGCATCGCTGCCTCGCTGCTTCAAGGATGCAAACCAACGGCAAAGCGGATAGAGCACGACCACAATGAAAGCCCAGACCAGATAGACAATCGGCAGAGAGAATCCCCATCCGGGCGGAGGTGTGATCGAAACTGCCCGACTGTCAGCGACTCGAACATCCAATGCACCTGTCCGTAGCGCGCATAGCATACGATGACCGCGAGTAGATGGATGAGCGGTATGTGCAACAGATAATAAAACATCGGCACTTCGCCGAAGACCAGGGCCGGCCGCAGCCACTGCGGTGTCCGGCGTCGACAGCCCACAGGAAAAGCATTGCGGGGCCGAGTATCATCAGAAGGAACAGCAGCGACGGCGGATATTTGTTAGTTGTTCAGAAATGAAAGCACGGTGAAGGCTGCTGATTTCTGCGTACTCCAGTAAGAAGAAAGCCGCCGTCAGACCGAGGCCAAAGGCGCAGAAGAAAGACCCTCCGGCGATCCGATGCCCAACCATAAATTTGGCCGAGACCGTAGCCTGCCGCCGTAACTCCAATCCAGGGAATACGCGGATACCCTACAAAGATGGAATGCTGCGGATCTACCATTACAGAATTCGGAGAGTGCAGAATCGACCAAAGCGGACTAGAGGATTGCACCGAATCGAATAAATTTTGGCCGACGATCATGACCACGCCGAACGTCGTTACCAGGAAGGCCGGCAGCCAAACCAGCGCCGAAATCACGATCATTGCCCAGCCCAGCGCCCATAAGACGATGAGCATCGTAACGTGGTAATCGAAATTAAATTGCCAGCCGAAACAGCGGGTCACCACCACTTCGAGAAAGATCGGCCACAGGCCGCGTTGAAAAGAAATCGCGATGACTCGCGTTTGGATTTTCTGCCTAGCGACAGATAGGCGCCGGTGCCGGTCAGCACGAAGAAAACGGGCGCGCAGAAATGAGTGATCCAGCGCGTGAAAAACACCGCTTTGATCGCCTGATCGAGATCTGTGGCACTCACGCCGGGAACGCCGAAGAAGTCCCGTGCGTGATCCAGCGCCATCAAGACCATGATGACGCCGCGAACGATGTCAATCGATTCGAGACGGACGCGGTTGACGGTGACGCTTTCGGCTATCGTAGACATCCGACGCGATCATATAACGACAATTGCTCAGCCTAGTTCCCGTTCAGCCACTCTTCGTAGGCCTTGAACGAGTACGGCCTGCCGAGGAAATCGCTTACCATCACGGCGGCTGGCTTGGTTCCGCTTGCCGCGAGAACTGTGTCGCGGTACTTTCTGGCGACTGCAGGATTGGTCAGGCCATCCGCCTTAAACTCCGTGAACATGTCTTTTGCGATAACCAAAGACCACATGTAAGTGTAGTAAACCGCCGAGTAGGTGTTGAGATGATCGAATGCGGCTTGCATGTGAGTATCTGGGACGTATTTGAAGGGTGTGTAACGTTCCTGCAGTTGGGCCAGTAGTTTGGTTGTGTCCAGTCCTTGTGGGTTGCGATTGTAATAATCGAGGCTGATGGCTGCGTAGAACATCTGCATGCGAACACCCAGAGCTCGCCCGAATTCATCCGCCGCCTCGGCTTTCTTTGCCAGCTCGGTAGGAATGGGCTCATTCGTTTTGTAATGGCGGGCGAAGGTTTGCAGGATGGCAGGATCTTTTGCCCACTCCTCGAACATCTGGGAGGGAGCTTCGATGAAGTCGTTCTCCAGATCGCCCGTGGCCCACTTTGTGTTCCCTCGAAAGATCCCATGCAGCAGATGCCCGTATTCGTGGAAGAACGTAATTACGTCGTCACGTTCCATCAGGCCTGGACCGTCGGTCGCCTGCGGAAAGTTGCACACCAGCACATATTCCGGCAACCGAAACCCTTCCTTTCCGGTAGCGAGATTGAACGTGGCATAGTGCTTGTATTTGTTGTCACGCGGGAACATATCGAAATAAATCCGGCCCAGCAGTTTGTCGCCGTCGAATACGTCGTAAACGGCAACATCCGGATGCCAAACTTTAGCCCTGGTTACACGTTTATACGTGATCCCGTACATCTGGCTGGTAAGGTCGAGGATACCTTGCAGAACGCGCCGGTATTCGAAGTACGGGCGCACTGCCTGAGAGTCGTATCCATACTTCTCGATGGTCGCCTCGTGCAAAAAATGGTGGTAATTCCAAATATCGACAGAGGTAGCGTTCGGCTCCTGATGCCGTCGGTAGGCGAGTAGTTGGTCATAATCCCGCTGCGACCCGGCCTGCGATGCTGCCGTAATCTTCTCGATGAAATCGGCCGCATTCTGCTTCGTCCCGACCATTTTGTCTTCGGTGACGTAGGCCGCCCAATCGGAATAGCCCAAAACCGTGGCCAGTTCATAACGCTTTTGCAGCAAGCGCGACAGAACCTCAATGTTCTTGGGGTAAGCGCGCTGAGTGTAGAGTTCGTAAAAAGCCTTCTGGGCCGCCTCATTCGTGGCATATTCGCGGAAGGGTATGTAATCGGTGTTGTCGGTCTTGAGTATCACTTTGCCGGATGCATCCGGCTTGTGGGCTTGCTTGAAGTCTTCCGGAAGGCCGTCCAATTGCGACGGGTCGAGTTGCAACGTGCGTACGTCCGCAGGAATGTTCTGCTCGAACTCCTGACCGATCTTCACCAACTCATCCTGAAGCTGCCGGATCTTCGCCCGGGTGACATCGTCGCGATCGACACCGGAACGGTGGTAATCCCGCAGCGATGTCCGCAAGAAATAACTGCCAGCGTTATCCAGCTTGGAACCGTCGAGCGAGGCGAGGACGTTGTACATTTCCTTATCGAGCGAAATGTCGGTAAGTAATTGGCTCGCCTCCTGTTCGCAGACCTGAGCGGCGTCGCGAAATGGCTTTGACGGATGCACCTGCTCGGCAAGACCCGAGCGGGCGGCGGCATCACTGGCAATCAGGATGGTCGTATCGAACGCTTGCAGCGTCGCCATGGCAACGCGGGGAGACTTGGTTGCCTTAATCTCGGCGATTTGCTTCTTCGTCAAATCGAGATCGCTGTGGCAGGATGCCAGAAACAATTCAGGAGTGCCCGCCAGCAAAGTTGAGGCTGCGGCGAAGCCTTCCTCGAGGTCGCTTGCCTGGTAAGAGGAGCCGCGCTCTCCGGCCGGGGCTGGCGTCTGCGTTTGAGCATGGGCAGTTCCTACAAATAAGGCCAGCACGACCGCTAACAACAGCAAGGCAGCAGTTTTCTTATGAATCATCGGTGTCCTTCCACTTGGGTTCGAATAAGGCGCGGGGGCCAATCCGTATAGACGTAAGAACCAGCAAGAGGTGAGGTTTCAGCGTAAATTCGAAGCACAGAAACGGTCAAGGTCGGCTGAAATCACGTAGCCCCGACGCCTCGTCCGGGCTGCGAGCGAAGCGAGCCCCAGCGCCGTCGCGGGTAGTGCGGCGCTTCGCACCGCTGGGCGGACGGGGGCGTCCGCCCCTACCTGCTTTATACTGAAATCTTATGGCGGACAGCATTCATATCAAACTCCCGGACGGGAGCGTCAAAGAACTATCCAAAGGCGGCACTGCACTCGATGTTGCTAAGTCTATCGGCCAGCGACTGGCCGATGCCGCCCTCGTGGCGAAGACCAACGGCGACCTTATCGACCTCACGAGGCCGCTAGAGAAAGATACCGATCTTCGCATCCTGACCGACCGCGATCCTGAGGCGCTGGAGGTTTACCGGCATTCCTCCGCCCATTTGCTGGCGGCGGCGGTTCTCGAGCTTTTCCCTGAAACCAAACTCGGTCACGGTCCGGCCACCGAAACCGGATTCTTTTACGACTTCTATCGCCCCACTTCGTTTACTCCGGAGGATTTGGAAAAGATCGAGAAGAAAATGCAGGAGCTCGTCCAGCAGAACATTCCCTATGCGCGCGAGTTCCTGCCTCGCGACCAGGGACTGCAGGAGTTCAAGAAAGACGGCGATTTCATGAAGTGTCATTTCATCGAGCAGTTCACCAAGCCCGATGAAAAGATTTCGATCTATCGCACCGGCAAGTTCACCGACTTCTGCCGGGGACCGCACATCCCTTCGACCGGCAAGATTAAGGCCTTTAAGCTGCTCAGCATCGCCGGCGCCTATTGGCTGGGGGACGAGAAGAATCCGCAACTACAGCGCATTTACGGAACTTCATTTTTCTCGAAAAAAGATCTCGACGACTTTCTGAACAAACAGGAAGAAGCCAAGAAGCGCGACCATCGCGTGCTGGGACAACAGCTCGATTTGTTTTCCATCCAGGAACTCGCCGGGCCGGGGCTGATTTTCTGGCATCCCAAGGGCGGCATCATCCGCAAAGAGATGGAAGACTGGATGCGCGCCGAGTACATCAAGCGCGGGTATTCGCTCGTCTACACGCCGCACGTGGTGCGGCGGCAGCTGTTTCATGTTTCGGGCCACGAAGGTTACTATTCGCAGAACATGTTCGATGCCATGGAACTCGACGATGCGGAATACCGTCTCAAGCCCATGAACTGTCCCGGCCACATTCTGATTTACAAGGATTCGCTTAAGTCGTATCGCGACCTGCCAGTGCGTCTGGGCGAACTTGGGACGGTCTACCGCTACGAGCGTTCTGGCGTGATGCATGGACTGTTGCGGGTGCGCGGTTTCACCCAGGATGACTCCCACATCTTCTGCACTCCGGAACAGATCGAAGGGGAAATTGGGGGCTGCCTGGATTTTGCGCTCGAAGTGCTGAAGGTCTTTGGCTTCGAGCAGTTCCAGACCGAGCTCTCCACCTGGGATCCGAATGACCGCAAGAATTTTCTGGGATCGGAAGAGCAGTGGAACATGGCCAACCGCTCGCTCGAAAATGCGCTCAAGCAGCGGAATATCGAATACAAGGTGATCCCCGGCGAAGCGGCGTTTTATGGGCCGAAGATCGACATCAAGCTAGTGGACGCGATCGGACGGCTTTGGCAGCTTTCGACGGTTCAGTGCGACTTCAATCTACCGCAGCGCTTCAACCTGGAGTATGTCGCGGAAGATGGGACGCGCAAGCAACCCGTCATGGTCCATCGCGCGCTGTATGGATCGATCGAGCGCTTCTTCGGCGTGCTGATCGAGCACTACGCGGGCGCTTTTCCGGTCTGGCTTTCACCCGTTCAGGCGCTGATGATTCCGATTGCCGAGCGCCATGTTGATTACGCGAATAAAGTCGCCGATCAGCTAAAGGCTATCGGCGTGCGCGTCGAGGTGGATGCTCGCAACGAAAAGATGAATGCCAAGATCCGCGAGCACGCGATGCAGAAGGTGCCGTTCCTATTGGTGGTCGGTGACAAAGAAGCCGAAGCCGGCAAGGTCAATGTCCGCATCCGCGGCAAAGAAAAGACCGAAGACATGCCAGCCGCGGAGTTCGTAGAAAAGATCAAGAAGCTGATCGCCGAGAAGTCTCCGAAACTATAGATCACGTGGGGACAGCCGCCCTCGGCTGTCCAGGCGAGCAAAGCTCGCCAGAAGGGGTATAGTGCCAGGTGCTTCATGGCGTCTGACTTTTCAAAGAAGCGCGTAGCCGTTCTGGGAGCGGGAAAGATGGGCGGAATCCTGCTCAAAGCGCTTCTGGACAAACAATTGTTCTCGACCAAGACGACGGTTGCCACCGTCCAGCATGAAGAGAAGGCTCGCAGCCTAAGTAAGAAGTTGGGGATCCCGGTGAGCACTGACAACCGGGCTGCGGCACGCAATGCGGACATCATTCTGCTGTGTGTGAAGCCGCAAATTGTCGACCAAGTGGTCGAACAAATCCGCCCCAGCGTCACCAGGAACCAGATCATAATCTCAGTGGCTGCTTCCGTTCCGACCAGCCGGATCGAGCGTGTTTTGAAGCGCGCGGTGCCGGTAGTGCGTGCCATGCCCAATACGCCTTGCGTAGTCGGCTGCGGGATGACTGCCTTGTGCAAGGGAAAGTTCACGACGGCGCAGCATCTGGAGATCGCCAGCACGCTGTTCGGAGTCGTGGGCAGAACGGTCGTTGTCGACGAGAAGCTGATGGACGCCGTGACCGGATTGTCCGCCAGCGGGCCAGCGTACATTTACATCATTTTAGAATCGCTCGCGGAAGCGGGCGTGAAAGTTGGCTTGCCCCGCGACGTTGCCACCCTGCTGGCTGCGCAAACAACCATGGGCGCGGCCACCGTGGTGCTCGAAACCGGCGAGCATCCAGCACAGCTCAAGGACACAGTGACCACGCCGGCCGGCTGCACCATCGACGGCATTCTGGAACTCGAAGAAGGCAAGCTGCGCGTGACGCTCATCAAAGCGGTAGTAAAAGCAGCGCAGCGAGCCAAGGAACTGGCAAACGCCTAGGCCAAGAAAAGAATGGAGGCCGGGCGAGACGCCCGTCCTCCATTAGATAGAATCGGTCTGTGATTGTCGGCGTCATCTCTGATACCCATGGCTTGCTGCGTCCTGAAGCTCTCGCTGCGTTGCGCGGATCGAATCAAATCATTCACGCCGGGGATATCGGAGATCCCGGAATCCTGGACAAGCTATCCGAGATCGCGCCAGTCACAGCCGTGCGCGGGAACGTTGATCACTGCGCGTGGGCAAACAAAATTCCGACTGCGAATGTTCTTGAGATCGGCGAAATATCCATCTACGTGTTGCATAGCATTCAAGAACTCGACCTGAAACCCGAAGCAGCGAAATTCGCAGCGGTCGTCTACGGGCATAGCCACGTGCCCAAGCAGGAATGGAAGAACGGCGTACTCTATTTCAATCCCGGAAGCGCCGGTCCAAGACGGTTCAAGCTACCGGTAAGCGTAGGACGCATAACCATCGAAGATGGCGGAATCGACGCCAAGATTCTCCTGCTCGAAAAAACCACGTAGTCCCGGACGCCCTCGTCCAGGCGGTGAGCGAAGCTCACAAAGTCTCCGGTCCGCTACAATCCCCATAGTGTCCATCGATTTCCAGATCGAAGCTCGTTCCGGCCCAGCCCGCGCCGGTCGGCTGATCACGCCTCACGGCAAAATCGAAACGCCAGTTTTTATGCCGGTGGGAACACTGGCCTCTGTAAAGGGTGTTCCGCAAGACGTTCTTGAAGAACTAGGCATCCAAGTCCTTCTGGGAAATACCTATCACCTGTACTTGCGGCCGGGAGTCGAGCAAGTCCGGAAGTTGGGCGGACTGCATCGCTTCATGGCGTGGCCGCGGGCGATTCTCACCGACTCTGGCGGCTTCCAGGTGTTCAGCCTGACCGATCTGCGCAAAGTTACCGAGGAGGGCGTGACGTTCCGTTCGCATCTGGATGGGTCTTCGCATTTCTTCAGCCCCGAGAGCGCGATGAACTCGCAAATCGGCTTGGGCGCCGACATCGTCATGGCGTTTGACGAATGCACTGAGTTCCCAGCGGATCGGGAGCGGATGCGGGAATCCATGGAACTGACGGTGCGCTGGGCAGAGCGAAGCAAGAAGCATTTCGAGGAACATAAGAATGAAGTTCCCTGGGCCAAAAATCACGTAGCCCCGGACGCCTCGTCCGGGGAGCGAGCGAAGCGAGCCGATGCCAACGAGCATGGTCGCAGCCACGCGGGCGAGGGCGCCCGCGCCACACAAGAACCTGCCGAGCTTCGCTCGGCCAGACAGCCGAGGGCGGCTGTCCCCATACAAGCACAGGCCACCCAAGCTCTCTTCGGCATTGTGCAAGGCGGCATGGACCTCGCTCTGCGAAAAGAATCCGCCGAGCGAACCATCGAAATTGGCTTCCCCGGTTACGCCATCGGCGGGCTCAGCGTGGGGGAGCCGCGGGCTCTGACCCGGGAGGTTGTCGAGTCCACACTCGAACACTTGCCCGCGGAGAAGCCCCGCTACTTAATGGGAGTCGGCACGCCCGAGGAAATCGTCGAATACGCCAATCTTGGCATCGACATGATGGATTGCGTCCTGCCCACGCGCGCCGCCCGGCACGGGTTACTATTTACGTCTGAAGGCAAAATCTCCATCAAACAGGCTCGTTACGCGGGCGACCAAGCTCCGCTCGACCCGAATTGCGGCTGCCGCGTGTGCCAGCGCTACTCCCGAGCCTATTTGCGGCATCTTTATGCCTCCAATGAGGTTTTAGCCCAAATCCTAAATACGGTCCACAATCTGAGCTTCTACCTTGACACTATGCGGTCGGTGCGTCATTCTATTTTACTTGGGAAGGAGACTGGTTCTTCGTGTGTCCAGTCTCGACTGAAACCATAGCTCGGCATCCCCGGTTCGTGTCCGAAGCTGAAGGAATCTCCGGCCTCATAGCGCGAGAACTCCAGCGGTAAATTGCAAACGGCGGTTGCGCCCGCAGGCGTAGTCCGAATTATTTGGTGGAAACGTCTTTCTAGTCTTTGTTATGAGTATTCAGCAATTATTGGCAATACAACTAGGCAGTGGCTCGGCAGGATGGCTGGGGTTTGCCCCGCTCATATTTATTTTCGCCATTTTCTATTTCCTGCTCATCATGCCGCAGCAGCGGCGCCAGAAGAAGTGGCAGGCCATGCTCAACGACCTGAAAACCGGGGACAAGGTGGTAACCACCGGAGGCCTGCGAGGTACTATCGTTGCTCTCAAAGACGAGTACATCCATCTCCGGGTTCCTCCCGATAATTTGCGGCTTGAAGTGACCAGGGGTTCGGTGGCCTCGGTTACTACGGCCGAGGACGCGACGAAATGAATTCTGTGATCTTAAATTTTTGGGCAGTCGGAAGTCGTTTTTCATGAATAAGAACTTGGGCTGGAAACTTATCGTAATTGTCGCCACGCTGTTGTTCTTCGCGTTCGGCATTTTTGGACCGCCGGATAATTGGTCAGGCGGACCCCTCGCCGCATTGCAGAACCGCATTCACCTCGGACTCGACCTGAAGGGCGGCACGCACCTGATCCTTCAAGTGCAGGTGAATGATGCCGTCAATGTAGATTCGGACAACGCGGTGGAACGGCTTAAGGCCGACTTGCGCGCTCGCAAGATCAACTACGCCGAGATCAGCAAACCCGATCCGGCCAACAATCCCGACAAGATTGTGCTGAAAGGTGTGCCTCCGGAATCCCGATCTGACTTGCTCACCATCGTGCAAGATCGCCTTCCCGAGTACCAGCTGACCTCGGGCGCGGACAACACGTGGACCATTTCCATGAAGCCGCAGGCCCTAGCCGACCTGAAAAACCGCGCCGTGACCCAGGCGATTGAGACCATCCGAAACCGCATCGACCAGTTAGGCGTAAGCGAACCCATCATCGAAGAGCACGGGCTTGGGCAATATCAGATTCTGGTGCAATTGCCCGGCGTTGACGATCCCGCTCGGGTGAAGGACATCATGCAGTCCACCGCCATGCTCGAGATCCGACAATCCTTCGGCGGTCCTTACCCCAGCGAGCAGGCAGCCTTGCAAGATAAAGGCGGCGTCTTGCCGCCGGATCAGGTGCTGGTTCCCGGCGGTCACAGTATGGGTTCGGCCGACGGTGGGCAGACCTGGTACCTGATTTCGCGCGCATCGGCAGTGACCGGCCGAGACCTGCGCACCGCGGACCAGTCCCGGGACGAGAACGGACAGCCTTCGGTTAGTTTCACTCTGACGGGCGAGGGCGGCCGTCGTTTCGCCAGCTTCACCGGAGCGCACGTTGGCGACAATCTCGCCGTCGTGCTCGATAACAAGGTACAGGAAGTCGCCGTCATCAAAGACCAGATCCACGATCAAGGCGTAATCAATGGACGCTTCACTGAGCAGCAAGCGAAAGACCTCTCCATGACTCTGCGCTCGGGCGCCTTGCCTGCCGGCATCAAGTATCTGGAGGAGCGCACGGTGGGTCCGTCGCTGGGCAGCGATTCGATCCGCGCCGGAGTGACTGCGGCAGTGATTGGCATGTTAGCCGTGCTCATCTTCATGCTGATCTATTACCATGCGGCCGGAATCAACGCCGACATCGCCCTGATTCTGAACTTGATCATCCTCCTCGGATTCCTTGGTTTCAGCGGCGCGACCCTTACCCTGCCGGGCATCGCAGGAGTCATATTAACGGTCGGTATGGGCGTAGACTCGAACGTACTGATTTTTGAGCGCATTCGTGAGGAACTGCGCAATGGGAAGACCCCGCCATCAGCGGTGGAACAGGGCTTCGGCCATGCCTGGATAACGATCGTGGACACGCACGTCACCACGATTGTTTCGGCGATCATTTTGTTCCTCTTCGGTACTGGCCCAGTGAAAGGTTTCGCAGTCACGTTGAGTTTTGGTCTGTTCGCGAATTTGTTCACGGCTGTATTCGTCTCACGCGTGATCTTCGACTGGTTGCTCAGTCGGAAGCAGCGCGGAGAGGCGTTGAGCATCGGATAGTAGGATTTATAGGTACAGCCGCCTGGGCTGTCTAGGCGAGCGCGTGATTCAGTCAGGCGGTATTGAGAACGTAAAATTGAGGTTAAAGCGGCGTGGAATTTTTTCGCAATCCAAACATAGATTTTCTCGGCAAGAAGTGGTACTTCCTCGCTTTCTCGCTGGTCTTCAGCGTGGCTGGCGTTTTTTCTATGTTGTTCTGGCACGGGATTCCCTACGGCGTCGATTTTCGCGGCGGCACGCTGGTCTACGTGAAGTTCGCTCAGGCACCCGATAACAATGCCATCCGCGCCGCGATGGACCGCGCTGGCCTCCACAATGCCCGGATCCAGAGCTACGGTTCACCTGGCAGCAACGAAGTCCTCATTGATGTCTCTGAGCAGGAGACGAGTGAGCAGGCTCTCGACCGGAGCAAGACTCAAATTATCAATGCCCTGGAAACCGATGCGCCTGCTAATAAGCAGGATCTGAACAACACGGGTTTCCTCACCATCAAGAACTATCTCATGCAGAAGGATCCTCTCCACCTAGGCACCGATGCCGAACAACGATATACGGCCCAGGCTCAGGCGATCGTCAACTACCGGGACAAGGTGAAAGATGGCGTGCTGCATTCGCTGGACGAACTGAAGGCGGCAGCCGATCCCGCAGTAGTAGCTTCCCTGTCGGACGGCTTCTTCTTATCCAATTTCGGTGTGCGCAACGTGGAAATCGTTGGCCCGCAGGTGGGAGCGCAGTTGCGTAAACAGGCATTGCTGGCCACGGCTTACTCACTGGCCGGCATGTTGGTGTATCTGGCCTTCCGTTTTGAATGGATCTACGGCGTGGCCGCCGTCGTCACCGTCTTCCACGACACCTTGATCACGGTAGGGGCGTTTTCGCTTCTGAACAAAGAAATTTCGCTGACCGTGATCGCTGCCATCCTGACCCTGATCGGTTACTCCAACAACGACACTATCGTTGTTTTCGACCGCATCCGGGAAAACCTGAAGCTGATGCGTCGGGAGAAGCTGTCGGACATCGTCAACCGCAGCATCAACCAAACTCTGAGCCGGACCATCTTGACGGCGGGTTTAACCTTCCTGACTGTCTTGGCCCTGTATTTGTTCGGCGGCGAAGTGCTGAAGGGCTTCTCTTTAGCCCTCGTAATCGGCATTTTGATCGGAACCTATTCCTCGATCGCCATCGCAGCCCCCATTCTGGTGGCCTATCAGGATTGGCGGTCAGGCCGCGGGAGACCGCCGGTTATGGTCCCCGTCGCCAAGGAAGCCAGCCGGCGGGAAAAAGTAAAGGCTAAGGCCTAAGCCAGCTTGGTTGGGATGTTTAAGTTTGTGATTGATTGGAATTTGAGGTAGTATCGTCCGGTTTTCCATTTGGTCGCCGCGCGACATGCATACTGGGAGCAAACAGGGGGCAAGCGGTGTCTAAAAGGTAGTTAGGATCCGCTGTAGGAGAAACCGTATGTTTGAAGACAGCCTGATAGAGTCGGGTGGAAAGCTCAAGACGAAGAGGGGAGTTTGGACGATCTTCTCATTCATCCTGGAGTTTATCCTGGTTGGGGTGCTGGTACTGATCCCGCTGCTGTTCACCGAAGCTCTGCCCAAAACCCAGTTAATGACCTTCCTGGTCGCCCCGCCCCCACCACCGCCACCGCCACCGCCGGCGGCCGCTCCCATCAAGATTGTGAAGCAGGTGCAGACCGATATCGTCAACGGGCAACTGCGCACGCCCACCAAGATTCCCGAGAAAGTACAGATGATCAAGGAAGATGAAGCTCCACCGCCAGTGATGTCAGCTGGCGTAGTGGGTGGCGTTCCCGGTGGCATCCCCGGTGGACAGATGGGTGGCGTGATCGGCGGCATCATCAGCTCAGCCCCGGTGGCCGTGCCCAAAGTCGCTACGCCCCAACGCGTGCGGGTATCCCAGGGTGTGACCCAGGGACTCTTGATCCGCAAGATACAGCCCAACTATCCACCCCTGGCACGGCAAGCCCGCATCCAGGGAAGTGTGCTCCTGCAAGCTGAGATAAGCAAGGACGGTACCATCGAAAATCTGCATCTAATCAGTGGTCATCCAATGCTCGCGCCCGCTGCTATCGAAGCCGTGAAGCAGTGGAAGTACAAGCCGTATATTCTCAACGGCGAACCGGTCGAGGTGGAAACGCAGATTACGGTGAACTTTACCCTTTCAGGGGGATAGCTGTAGGGAACTATGAAGTGTCAGCACGGGCAGACGGAGACTTTAAACCCCGCCCGGCGAAGTGTACACTTGCATTCCCGCACGATAAGTAGATTTCTAGCGGTTTGAAACGGTTTAACCAGTTCCGAGGAGGGAGAAGCAACTCATGTTCGTCGCCAATATAGCTGTACATACCCTTAGCCACATGACCACTACTGCCATCTGGCTTTTTCAGGATCAAGGTGCGGTGGGGTTTGACCCGATTTCGCTGTGGAAACAGATGGGCATCCTGGCGAAAATCGTCGTGGTAATCCTGTTCATCATGTCCGGGTGGTCCATCGGCGTGATGATCGACCGTGCCATGGCATTTAACGCGGCACGAAAGCAGTCGCGGGCGTTCGCTCCTGCAGTCGCGGGCGCGCTCCGCGATGGTAAAATCGATGAAGCCATCAAAGTCGCGGAGCGCAACAAGAAGAGCCATCTGGCTAAGGTTGTTACCGCCGGCTTAATGGAGTTCCGTGCTCACCAGGAAAGTGGAGAAATTCCGGGCGAGACCATTGAGGCTTCCAAGCGCGCACTGGAGCGCACCGAAGCCATCGTCCACGCTGAACTGAAGCGCGGACTTGGCGGTTTGGCCACCATCGGCTCAACCGCGCCCTTCGTGGGACTGTTCGGCACGGTGGTCGGTATTCTGAATGCCTTCCGCGAAATCGCTACCAGCAAGACCACCGGTCTGGGCGCGGTCGCAGGCGGTATTTCGGAAGCGCTCGTGACCACGGCTGTCGGATTGTTCGTGGCCATCCCGGCCGTTATGATGTTCAACTATCTAACCGGCCGCGTGGAAGCGTTCGACGTGGAGATGGATAACTCCTCGAGCGAGCTTATCGATTACTTCCTGAAGCGCCGCGGCGTCGCCCGCCGGCCCTAGTTTTGAAGCAGGGCATGTTGCACTAGAGTTGCTCATCCGGCGTCGGGCACTTGTCTGGCGCCGAAAACCTCCCGGCTGAACTGAACTGCGGGATCACTAACTGCGGAAATCAGGGCGCGGAGGAGATTGGATCTTTTATGGCAATTTCAACGCGGAACGAAGGTGCCAAGGTCAACTCGAACATCAACGTCACCCCCATGGTAGATGTGATGCTGGTGCTGTTGATCATTTTCATGGTGATCACTCCCATGTTGCAGAACGGCGTAAGTGTGGATCTGGCCCAGGTGAACAATCCAGAGCGCATGCCAGACGCCGAAAAAGAAGACGCCATGGTGGTTTCGGTCATGCGCGATGGCACAGTTTATTTCAGAAGCGATAAGATTCCGGTGGACCAGCTCACGCAAAAGGTGAAAGATCGCCTCGCCAGCCAGCAGGACAAGCGAGTCTACGTAAAGGCGGATGCGCGCGCCAAGTTTGGTGCCGTTGTTGCCGTTGTAGACAATGTTCGGTCTGCCGGCGTAGATCAGTTGGGTCTGTTGACGGATCAGAAAAAGACCGGCCGCGGGGCTCCACCACCCCCGCCTGCTGGCGGACAATAAGACCATTCGGAGGATATCTCTATGAGTATGGCAGTTGGCTCCGGCGGCGGTCAGAACGCGGACATGAACGTCACTCCGCTGATCGACGTGCTTCTTGTGTTGATTATTATTTTCATGGTCATCAACCCTCCTCAACCCAAGGGACTTGACGCTCTTGTGCCCCAGCCGCCGCCGCCGAACGCACCCAAGAACAACACCCCTGATCGTACGATCGTGGTTCAGTTGATCGATCGCGGAGCTGGCCAGGAGCCAGGAGTAAAGATCAACCAGGAAGACACGACCTGGGACGGTTTACAAGGACGACTGACCGATATTTTCAAGACCCGCGCCGAAAAGGTGATGTTCGTCAAAGGTGACGACAATGTTCCGTTCGCCGATGTCGCGACTGTGATCGATATTGCACACGCCGCCGGCGTGGACAAAGTTGGTTTGATCACCGCCAAGATCGAAGCCGGAGGCTAGGCTCGAAGGCGGCAAGTTCATTTTCAGAATAGAGTCGTCACGAAGTTCGAAACACAGCTCTACATGCGTCTGCTGGGTTATCATTCAAGACCGGCTGCGCCAGAGGCAGTCCTGCGTTGGTTCAAGTTTCGTCATAGATCCCGGGGATTCCTGGCGAGGAGACTAATAAAGCAATGAAAACAAGAGTGCGAGTGCTGGCGCTCATGGCGGTCGGCGTACTGTTATTGTCGGCCGCTGGCTGCGACAAACTGCGAGCGCGTGATCAGCTCAACAAGGGAGTTGCGTCCTACAAGAGTGCCCGCTATGAAGAGGCCATCAGCCATTTCCAGCAAGCGGTCACGCTGGATCCCGCTTTGGTGAATGCCCGCCTTTATCTGGCGACGGCCCTGGCAAACCAGTACATCCCGGGCGTGGACGCGGAAGACAACAACCGCATCGGCCAGCAGGCGATCGAGGAATATGAAAAGGTCCTGGCCGCGAACCCGAGCCGCGATCAAAAGATCACCAGCCTCAAGGGAATTGCCTCTATCTACTTCAACATGAAGAAACTGGACCAGGCCAAGCAAGCGAACCTCAAAGTGGCAGAGGCCGACCCCTCGGACCCCGATTCGTATTACTCGATTGGCGTGGTGGACTGGACCCAGACCTATCAACCACGCATGGAAGAGCGAGCCAAGCTGGGCATGAAGCCGGATGAGCCCTTGAATGCCAAGGATAAGAATCAAAAGAAAGTCTGCGACGAGCTCAAGCAAAAGAACTCTGCCAACATTCAGGAAGGTATCAACGCGCTGAATAAGGCGCTGGAGTTGCGCCCGGACTACGATGATGCCATGGCGTACTTGAACTTGATGTACCGCGAAAAGGCGGACGTCGAATGCGATGATCCCGCGGCGCGCGCTGCGGATCTGAAGACGGCGGACGAATGGGTCGACAAGACCATGGCCGCCAAAAGGGCGAAGGCTGAAAAGCAGGCTGCAGCCCCGGGTGGCATCAGCCTCGATCAACCGAAGTAAGATCAAGCGAAGTAGGATCAAAGCAAGATCGGCCTACATAAATTAGCCTACGTAAGAATCTCTGGTGAACCTGCTTTTTGGACCCTGGCACTGGCATAGCCGCCTGACGTTCCCGTTTATGCCCGTCGCATCGTGCTGCGAGGTCGATCGGCGGCCTGGTAAATAAGCAACTGACGTAGGCAATCCCTCATCCATTAAGCTGCAGCCCTATGTACGTGTTGACTCTCAATCCGGGTGAGTCCGCTTTCGTCCGCTGCACTCTTTGCGAGAACTTGAATCTCATGGTGACCAACGAAAAAGAGAGCGACGTGAAACTTCAGTTCAACACCAAGGACGATCAACTGGATGCGGAGTGCGTCCAGTGCAAGGGACATTACGTCTGGACTCCTGGCTCCGTCGCCATCGTCAAGGCCACCGAGCACTCAAACTAAAGCAGTTCTTGGATTGCCTTAGTCTTTCACACCGAACTCTCCAAAGTCACCCTGAGACCAGTGCCTTCCGTCACCTGATATGGTCGACCCTCCCCGGTAACATGATTACAGCGACGTTTGGGGAGAGAGCGCATGAAATGGAAGCTTGACCGCATTATCAGCGTGGCTACACTGGCCGCCTCCTTGATAGCGATATTCCTGGTGTTGAAGAAACCGCAGCCGGTGGCGCCGGTGCAATCTCCCGCGGCAGCGGCCGCGAATGTCCAGTCGCTGGAGAAAAAACTGGAGCAGTTGGAACAGCCGAAAGACCCCGGCCAAGCGCCAGCCCAGGTTCGCTTCAACTCCGATGAGATCACAGCCGCGCTAGCGCAGGCGGCTGCGGCGCTTCCTGCGAACGTTCCTGCGTCAGCGGCGATGGCCACTGCTGGCTCAGCACCCCAAGCCTCTAACGGCCTGCCAACCTCGGTTCCCTCTTCAGCAGACGCGGTCCTCGGAGAGGGCGAACCTGAGGTCAAAGACTACAAAGTCAACTTCGACGGTGACGTCGCCCGCGGCCAGTTCGTCACCCAGATCGGCGGCAAGGATGTCTATGTCACCCTCGCCGGACATCTCGGCTCCAAGGATGGCTATGCGACCTTCGAGCCAACTGAATTCAAAGTGGGCGACTTGAGCATTCCGGTGTCAATGGTCAGCGGCGCGTTGCAGAAGAAACTTGCCGAACAGCGCGACCGTTTGAAGCTGCCAGATGACGTTGGAAACATCAAGGTCGAGAACGGCCAACTGGTCGCCACGCAAAAATAGCTTGGCGAAGGATCGTTTGGAGACGGTCGACTCGGCCCGTCTAGCCGAGCGCAGCGCCGAAGTGGGCGGCTGCCGCTTTTCCAGATTGGTACGAAATTTACCACCTAGGTCCGGGCACCCCTCCCCCCTTAGTCTGCCAAATCCAGAAAACAATAGATTTAGATTCTGACTATGTCCAACATCTTTGAGTTTTCAGAAGTTACACGCAAAATACAGAGAACATGGGGGTTAGCGCTGGCTCGCCACCGACTCCGTCCCATTTTGGAACTGGGTAAGTTCGGCATGGTGACGGTTCTAGGAAGCCACACCGTCGCTTGGGTCAATTGTCAAAGATCGGCAGTTATCTTGTAGATAACGAGCTCTATATAGCATTATCTGGTTTGAGGCATTTAGTCAATGATAAAGGCGCAGCGGGAACTATGGACCATGCTCCTCTCATATACAGCGCGCTCAGCAAACCGCTCCGCTAAGCCGACTTACGGAAGCTTGAGCGATCGGACTGGCTTATTAATTTGGGCACCGAAGGTTCGGACGTAAACAACGCGGCAAGCCCCTCAACAAGAGTCGGGTGAGTCAGGACGGCATCGCGAAGCGCAGTATAGGGCAGTCCTGCGATCATCGCGATTTGGACGGAAGCCATAATCTCGCCCGCGCCGACACCGAAGGCAGTAAACCCTAGAAGGCGATCGCTATCGGCTTCCACCAGCGCCTTCAGGAATCCTCGTGTTTCAGAAAGCGTGCGCGCCCGCAAAACGGCTTCCATTGGGACTTTGAATAAACGGTACTCAGTGCCTTGCGCTTTAGCTTCCTTTTCACTCAGGCCCACGCGGGCCAATTCCGGGTCTGTGAACAGGCAGAACGGAACCTGCCTGCCGGTGGTCACGTGGTTACGACCGGCGAGGTTGTCATGGATCACACGGAAATCGTCAATGCTGATGTGTGTGAACTGCGGGCTGCCTGCCACTTCGCCGAGCGCGCACACACCGGGTGCCGTCGTCTGAAGCTGCTCATTGACCTTGATGAATCCACGATTGGTCAGTTCGACACCGCCCAACTCCAGTCCGATGCCTTCTGTGTTCGGGCTGCGGCCTGCCGCCACCAGAACATGACTGCCGTCGAGCGTCTTCTCGACTCCATTTTGATCGAGAACGATTTTCACTGACTCGCCCGATTTCCCCGATACTCGCCTGACCTGTGCATTCAGAATAATCTCGATGCCCTCGCCCTGAAGTAACACGCGAAGAGCTTCCGTCACGTCTTCGTCTTCCCGATACACTAACTGTCCGTTGTGTTCAATCACTGACACCTTGCTGCCGAATCGACGCATGGCCTGGGATAGTTCTAATCCGACGTAGCCACCCCCGATCACCAGAAGATGTTCGGGGACCTCGTCCAGTTCAAGCGCTTCGATATGCGTGAGTGGCTGTGACTCAGCAAGGCCAGGGAGCGGATCCAGCGACGCGCGCGTGCCCGTACTAATGATCACATTGGCACCGCGCAGCCGGCGGGTGGTTCCATCGGGGAGCGTGGCCTGCAAAGTTCTGGGACCTACGAAGCGTCCAGATCCGAGAATAAACTCCGCTCCGGTGTTCTTGTAATTGTCGAGATATATTTCGTTCAGGCCCGATACCATCTTGCGCTTGCGGTTACGCACGGCAGACATATCAATTGTGAAGCCGTCCCGAGCGATGCCGAACTCCGCGCTCCGGTGAACGTACGACGCAACCTTCGCACTGTGAATGATGTTCTTGCTGGGGAGACAGGCGATGTTCGGGCACGATCCGCCGATGTATTTGCGATCGATTACTGCGACACGCTGTCCTTGCTTGGCAAATGTCCATGCGGCGATCGTTGATCCCGTACCGCCGCCGAGGATCACAAGATCAAATTCTTCTGGATCCGTCTTCCTAAGTGAAAGGGCTGATGAAATCATTTCTACGCTCATGCGACTTTTCCTTTCTCAGCGACTGGCTCAGTGCAGGTTTGCATTGATTTGACAAGATCTGCTGCCGAAGCCCCTTCGAGCGAGAGTCCGTAACCTACTTCTCGCACGATGCGCTCCTTCAACGGCTGAATGAAGTGCGCGCGGGTGTTGCGGCGGGTGACGTCAGGAGCTTTCAGATAGAGCGAGGCCAGCTCACGCGCTCGAGCCAGCGCCTGACCATTGGGCACAACCTCGGCGACCACTCCCCATTCGTGTGCTGTGCGCGCGGTCAGCGGCCGGGGATTCAGCAGGAACGCCTCTGCTCTTCCTGGCCCGGCCCGGTAACTCCAGGTGGTGAAGATTCCGTCACCCGGCACAATGCCGCCAGCGAAGTGCGGCAGATCGTTGAACGTTGCGCCTTCCCCCGCCACAATCACGTTGGCGAGCGGCGCATACTCGGAATGCACATGGGCACTTCCTTCGACCGCCGCGATCACCGGCACGCGAATGTTAGCCAGATTCTCCAGAATCTGAGCGCCTTCATCGTGAACCTGGCTCCAAACGTCGGGGTCGACGACATTGCCGAAGGACGAAAAATCGATCCCCGGGATGAACTCTCCGCCCGTTCCGGTCAGGATTACGATTTTGTTCGCGCGATCCTGAGCAATCCGGTAGAAGGCATCGACAAACTCTGTATGATCCTGGGCGGTAAAGGTTAACGGCCCGCCCTTGCTATGGAGCTCGGCCACCAGCACGCCTTGCGCGTTTCGGGTCAGCTTCAGGCTGCGGTAGGCGGAGAAATAAGTAGTTTGAGCGGTTTGCATGGCAACCCTCCGAGGTTGAAGAAATCGGCGGCTGAATCACCGCTGAGCTAGAGACGCTTTCACGCTCGTCTTTTGGTTTCGTTGCGGCGGCGGCTCGTTCGCGTCTGTTCGAGATTCCCAACGTCAGCAACACTAGCGTCGTGCGAATTTACTGCTTCAACTGCAGGATAGGGTCTTACTATTGAATGTCCGTGGTGGAATATGCATCGCTTGTTATTGGCGTGGTGCAGCTTGGCACAGTAGGGACCGACACCCCCGCGAGCTCGAAGAAAAACCTCCGAAGCAACCAGCATGCCCGAGGTCGGTGCAATGAAATAGATCCAGAGCGCGTGCCAGTAGCCGGCGTGCAATGCTGAACCAAATGTTCGTGCGGGGTTCATGCTCATCCCCGAGAGGGGCGTTTCGAATGTGATGTATGTTGCGTACAGCGCACCCACAAAATACGGCGCGTATCGTGCCAGCGTTTCGCGATTGGTTACGAACAGGACGGTGATCATCAAGATAAAGGAGATCACCAGTTCCGCTGCGAATGCCACGGCGTTGCCATACACGCCGGGCACGGTTATGGCGAACCGAATCGCGTCGTTCTCCAGCGCACCTCGCAGCACATACCTAGCTATCGCGACACCGCTAATGGCGCCCGAGAATTGTGCGGCAGTATAAAACAAAGCATCCCAGAACTCCACCTTTCCCAGCCGATAAAAGGCAAAGGTCACCGCCGGATTGAAATGACCTCCGGACTGTTTGCCCCATGGCGTCATGACAATCGCGACTACGGTCGCCCCTATCGCCAATCCGTAAAGCGCCCGACGAATGAGATCGCTGGCAATGACGTGTGGGATCGGCGAAGCGGGGTGACGTAACAAGGTAGCAAATGCGCAAGCAAAAAACATGTATAAGGCCAGCTCGCCAGCTTCCATCAGATACTCCGGCCAGTGGAGACGCAAGCTGCCGAGCGCGTTCAGTGCGTCATGCCGATCGACTGTTCTTAGTTGGCGCCGCGGGCCCTCGTTCCGGATCGTTACGCTCTCTCTGGAGCCTCTCATACGTTCACCATGGCCGCGATCAAGCGTCCAGGCACTGCAGAGATCGTCGCTTATGCTAAGGAGGAAGTTGTTGGTCTATTTTAGTCGGAAATTGAGTGAGGTCCCTAAGGTGATTGCTGTATAGGTTTTTAGTCGCATTCGTGGAAGGGATTAAAGAAAATAAGGAACGTGCGCTTCAGTTCCGCAGGACACTATCCCGGCGTGCCTTGAAACAGCGGGTACAAGCGGTCTCCGATTACACGATAGACCACGAAGGCGGTGCCTGCCTCGGAGACTTCTCGGAATAGAAGCTCACCGCGGCCGTCTCCATCGACGTCGACTGCATCAATTAGTTCAAGCCTCGGAATTGCGTCCAGGTGCTGGGTGTCGGTTATATTCGCCAGCGCCTTGTGAAGGTCGCCGTTCCCATCCTGGCGAGCCACTATCGTGATCATGTATTGCAGGTCGGGATTGGCAGGCTGCTTTTGGTGCAAGGGCTGTGGCATGCGGGCTTTCGCCGTCAGGACCAGTTCAGCTTCGTTGACGTTTCCCAGATCAAAAACACGAAGCTGCACGTCTTCAAAGATGGGCTGCACCGCCGTGGCTTTGGCGCGCTGCGAAGAAGCGTGTGCCGGCTGTGAGGCTTTGCCGCTGGTCGACGCCGGTTGCCCGGCGCGGGCGCGGACTTCGTCCGCCGCGATTGCCAGCATCTTTTTGCGGAACTCCTGCTCCTCGCCCGGCTGCATGTTGAAGGCGTAGGGAATGAGGTCGGGCCCGTGCGAATCTGAGATTGCCGGGATCAGCTGGATCTGACTTGCCGCCGGGGTTTCAGCATGGGCTCTAGAAGTCGAGCCGAACGGCGCCGCTGCGCTGGTCGGAGCGGGGCTTGCAGCACGTCCTGCTGTCTTGGGCGAAGGGACAGCCGCGTTCTGAGATTGCTCGGCGGCGATGGCACCAGGTGTGCCACGCTTCAGCATCGGTCGATCTTTATCTTCCGGAGGTTGATCCTCTCCAGGCTTATCGTCCGGCGCTTGCGCCTGCGACTGCGGGGATGGAGTTGCCGACGAAGAAGAGGTCGAAGCGGGCGGCGTTGGTGGTAGAGTGGCAGCGCCCGGCGAACCGCTGGAGGCCGGCGCCGTCTGCGGCGGCGTGGCAGGCTCGATGGGCGGCTCGGTCGATTTGGGCTTATCGCTGCTGCCGCGCCGCAGTACCGGCGGACCCTCGTCCTCGTTCAGGCCGCGAGGCACCGACGCCACAGGCGTCTTCTTTACCTTCGCCTTGATGGCGCTTGCCGACTGCCACGTGCCCTCGGCCATCCACTCAGTGGCCTCGTTTGCATCTTTCCTTTGCAGCGCACCGGTCACGGTAAACAGTCCCTGCGAAACCCCGGTGAGCACGGCTTCATAAACCGTATCGCTCCACAGCGCCATGGGGACGGGAGCAGCCTTGTAGGCGCTGGCATCGTAGTATTTTCCGTCGATGAGAATCGTGATCGGAATGAGATGGGCCTTGCCGTTTGGCGCCAGTTCGAGAAGGCCCAGAGCGCGTGGACCTTTGGCCGTCTTCGGAGGCTGCGCAGCCTGCGCAAAGAGCTTTGGCGGACCCGCGCCCTGTAGGAAAACACCTACGGCCAAGACGACGGAGATGACGCGCCCCTGCGCGGTGCGGTATAACCTTGAGCGAGCGGTTGAACGAGAAAGAGAGGCAGCCATGGATATCAATATCAATGATAAAGCCCCGGAGTTCACTTTGCCCGACCAGAATGGCGAACCGGTCTCGCTGAAGGACTTTCGCGGCCAGTGGGTCGTGCTGTATTTCTATCCCCGGGCCGACACGCCGGGGTGCACCATCGAAGCCTGCGAATTCCGTGATTCGCACAAAAAGACGGAGAAGACCGGTGCCGTTGTTCTGGGCGTCTCGCCGGATGAGCCCAAGGCCCTGAAGAAGTTTGAAGAGAAATTCGATTTGCCGTTCACGCTTCTGGGCGACGCCGATAAGAGAGTTGGCAATGCCTACGGCGTGATCCAGGAAAAGAATATGTATGGCAAGAAGGTCATGGGCCTGGTGCGGACCACGTTCATCATTGGCCCAGATGGAAAGATCAAACACGTCTTCAACAAGGTGAAGCCTGAAGGTCACGCCGCAGAGGTGCTGGATTATTTGAAGAGCGCGGCGAAAGGCGCGGCTTAGCGGTGAGTTGGAGCGGGAGATGTAGAGGACGATTGAATTTGACCATTCTCCACGCCCAACTTCGACGTCCATTGCCGCGTGAGTTCTACGATCGCGATCTGCGGCGGATTAGCCGCGAATTGCTGGGTAAGGTTTTGGTGCGGAGAGAAGGACGGCGCGTTCGCACTGCGCGCATCGTGGAAGTCGAAGCCTACCTGGGCGTGGATGATCCTGCGGCGCATTCGTTTTCGGGCCGCACCGCGCGCAATGCGGTGCTGTTTGGGCCTCCTGGCAATGCGTACGTTTATTTCATTTATGGCAATCACTATTGTCTGAATGTGTCCTGTCTGCCCGACGGGGTTGCGGGAGGGATTCTGTTTCGCGCGCTTGAACCGCTGGCGGGGATCGAAGAGATGGCGCTGGCACGGGGTCTGTCTGTCACCGTCGCGCTCCGAGATCTGCGGCAGTTGACCAGCGGGCCAGGACGGTTGGCTGAAGCGTTCGGCATCACACGGGAACGGGACAATGGGAAAGACCTAACCAGCGCGCGCTCCGACCTCTTCATTGCGGACGACGGATACCGGGTTCGTCGAATTCTGACAACGCCGCGGATCGGGATCACCAAGGCGGCTGAGCTTCCGTTGCGATACGTGATCGCGGGAAATGAGTTCGTCTCCGGACCGAAGATCAGGAACCTGCCAGATCGCTAGCTTCCATGCAGTCCTTCGCATGACGGCTTCTTGCCGAGTTCCTAAGTGTTCAAAAGGATGTTGTCGATCAGGCGCGTGTTCCCGACAAATGCGGCGACGGCAACAAGCGCAGGGCTCGTCAGCGCTTGGATGGGGTCGAGCGTGCCGGGATCTAGGATCTCGAAGTAGTCCAATCGCGCGGCGGGTTCCTGCGCCACGATTTGTTTTCCCACTGCGATTAACGCGATCGCGTTTCGTTCGCCTTGATCAAATCGATTCTTCGTTTCAGTGAGTGAGCGGTTCAGGATCAGAGCGGTTTTGCGTTCCTGCGGGCTGAGGTAAGCATTGCGCGAGCTCATGGCCAGGCCGTCCGGTTCGCGCACGATAGGGCAGACCACGATCTCGACGGGCAGATTCAAGTCCCGCACCATGCGGCGGATGATCGTGGCCTGAGCCGCATCTTTCTGTCCGAAGAACGCCAGGTCCGGTTCGACGATGTGGAAGAGCTTGGCCACAACCGTGGTTACTCCGCGAAAGTGGCCCGGGCGCGAGCTGCCACACAGCTTCTCGCTGAGTCCTTCGACTGTGACATAGGTGACCGCTCCTTTGGGATACATTTCTTCAGTCTGCGGGGCGAAGAGAATATCCACCGCTTCTTTTTCGAGCAATTCCCGATCGCGTTCGAAGCTGCGGGGATATTTGGCCAAATCTTCAGTCGGTCCAAATTGCAGAGGGTTTACGAAGATGGAGACTGCTACTACATCGCTCTTTGCCTTGGCAGCGCGGACTAGCGAGAGATGGCCTTCGTGCAACGCTCCCATGGTGGGGACGAAGCCGAAACGCTTTCCTCCGCGGCGCGTCGCTCTGGAGGCGGAGCGCATTCCTTCGATCGTTTTGCAGATTTTCATCGTGCGGTGCGGTCTCAGGTGGACGGAACCCAGGTTATGATTACCTGCATGCTTTCCAGTGCTCCGGCGACCAAAGCTCTGTTTCTTAGAAAGCGGGCTTTCTCTTCCGTGGAGGTGGGCGCACTCGGCTCTTGAATTGCCACTACGCGCCCATACGGCCACGCCGACGGGGGCAGATTCGCGAGCGCATCAGGCAATTTGTTTGGATCGATGATCTGCTGCAGGTTATCGCCAACGTCCAGCAATCCGATACCGTCGACTCGAACGATCAAATACGGATTTCGCCAGGTTTTCATATCCCGCACGACGGCATATTTTTGGGGATCCGCGGGCGGGATTTGTTTGATTCGAGCCTCCGGGGTAGTCGCTGTGGCCGTGTCCACCGGCGCTCTGGGCGGCCTGGCGCAAGCTGCGACCGCGACCAGGCTCACGACCAAAGCGCATCGATACAGGTATCTCATCCCAGCAGTTTACTATCGACGCATCCCCCGTTTGCGTTCGAGCACTGTTTCGAGGGCCTGCTGCGTTTCTTTCGATAGATGGTAGGACTCGCTATCCGCCGGATACTGATGCGAGACTACGTTCTCCTGGAAAGCGTGCACAGCGTCGCTGATGAGTGCTGCTGCGTCCCCGTAGCGCCGAACGAACTTGGCTGGCAGGGTAAAGGTGAGATTCAGAATGTCGTGGAAGACGAGCACCTGGCCATCGCAGTCCGGTCCCGCGCCAATACCGATCGTTGGAGTCGCGATCTCTTCCGTAATCATGGCTGCGACCTCGCGTGGGATGCCTTCGAGAACCAAGAAGGCCACGCCTGCGCGATCAAGCGCCACAGCGTCGCGCATGAGCTGTTCGATTTCCGCCAGCGATTTGCCCTGAACCTTGTAGCCGCCCATGACGTTCACTGACTGCGGGGTCAGCCCGATGTGGCCAGCCACGGGAATTTCGGCGTCGATCACGCGGCGAATCAGGTCGGCGCGTTTCTCTCCGCCCTCGATCTTCACCACTTCGGCGCCGGCTTCCTTAACGAATCGAGCCGCGTTGCGTAACGCGTCATCTGCCCCCACATGGTAGGAGCCGTAGGGCATGTCAGCCACGAGCAATGCGTGTTTCACGCCCCGACGCACGGCCTTGGTGTGATGAAGCATTTCGTCGACCGTGACCGAGAGTGTGTCGGGGTAGCCAAGCATGGTCATGGCCAGCGAGTCGCCGACTAGAACAATGTCGATGGCAGCCTCGTCCACCAGACGCGCACTTGGATAGTCATAGGCGGTCAGGCAGGTGATGGGTTGATGTTGAAGTTTCTTCTCGCGAAGGGAAGCTACGGTAATCTTCTGGCGCGGTTCGCCAATCGGTGTAACGCTCACGATGTCCTCCAGTGCCCCTCCGCCTTAGCGGATAGAGCCCGTACACATCTTGGATGCTACTGGGGCTATTGTAGACCCGGAAGTGGTGATTCGTCGATGGCTATGAAGGTATCTAAAGGAGGGTAGATTATTGAACCTTAGGAACCATAGGAACCATGTAAGACAGTTGCAATACGTCTTACCGAGAGGTAAGATTATCCGATGCGAGGCTACCGCACAGTCATCAGCTCCAAGGGACAAGTCGTAATTCCGGCTGAGTTGCGCGAGGAATTCGGATTGGAAAAAGGCACTCCTGCCACCTGGAGTGCAGAGCAGGGCAGGCTGGTGCTGACCCCGATCACCGAACGGCGACTGCGCGAGATCAGGGGATTCCTGAAGCCTGCTCCCGGGGCGCCGTCCATGTTTGAGGACTTGTTCGCAGAGCGTGAACGAGAGCGCAAACGAGAGAAGCGATGACTTCCGCATTCTCCCGTGGGAGCGCGCGGCGATATGTGCTCGATGCTAATGCGTTGATCGGTTTATTCGAGGACCGTGAGGGTACTGCGGGAAAGGTTGAACACCTACTGGACCAAGCCCTGAGACAGGATTTGCCACTCTTGATGTCAGCCGTGAATTGGGGTGAAGTCTTCTACATCGCGTGGAGACACCACGGCGAATCGAAAGCCGGGGAAGCCGAAATGCGGCTGCAGGAGATGCCCGTGGCAGTCATCAGTGTGGATCGGGAGCGGGCCTCCCGGGCTGGCGCATTGAAGCAGAAACACAGCCTGGGTTATGCCGATGCGTTTGCCGCCGAGCTGGCTATCGAGCGCGGCGCCTGGTTGGTGACGGCCGATCCGGAGTTTTCGAAGGTTGGGAAAGCGCTATCTGTCTATTCGCTTCCACGACATGAGAAGTAGGAGTGCCGAGCCTGTTCCACTCGGCGGAATCTACCCCCCAACGTGTGGAGCGTGTAGCGATCGCGAGCCATAATCTGTTCAGCTTTCGCCACTTTCTTCTCGAATCTTGGGCCGTAGGGCGTAAGTCGGTAATTACCGTAGGGCGCTTCAATCAGGAAAAGCCTCAGCCCGTCCCCTGTGTGCAGTCGGGCGATCACTTCCTTGGGCAGGACTACCCCGAGCGAGTGCCGAATTTTCGCATCTTGAGTTCATTCACGATTCCTCTCCGCTGCTACTTAACCAGTTTGCTAGTAATTCTATATTCTGTTCGCCCTCAGCCAATCCATCAGCGCACAGGAGTTTTTGGCATAGACTGGAAAAAGCTGGAGAAGCGCGTAGGCCTCTTCTTTTTCAATAACCCTTCCTGTCGGATGCTCGGCGTCGTTGCAGGTTCTTCCGACCACCTGGAAAACCCCTCCAATTCCGCGCCCACGGACTCCTGAAGCTCTACTGGCAACTGCTCCCGTATCGGATCAATCCTATGGTTGACCGCTTCATAAATGCGCTTAGCCGTTTGGTTCTCGGTTGCTTCAATCAGTTTTCTTTTCCCATGGTCGTCGGTGATTGAAGCGACAATCACATCGCGCAATACGATTAAAATCCGCTCGGCAGCTACGCCGGTCATCACTGCCACGGCCAAGTAGGCGCCCGACCTGAACGAATTGAGCGCTTCCCTTGAGATACAAATCCACGATCGGGTCGAGATTCGGTATTTGGCTTCTGGTGCGACTCAGGAATAAGCCGGCATCGTATGGCACGCACTCACCGTTCTCCAGACAGGTTTTCCCCCATTCGGTCACTTGCACCCAAGGAAGGTTTGACTGGTAAGTGTCGTCGTTGGACGTTCCATCGGACCACGATTCCCTGGATAATGAGACCCCAAAACGCATTCGCCCATCGCGTCCTGGTCTGCCTTGTCAAGATTGCTGGGCGAAAATTGAGTGTTCGGTGGCAGGAGTCCGGTCTGCTGGGACTTTTGCTTTACCCAGCTTGCAATGGCACTCAGCGATAGCGGCTGGCTTCCGATGCCAAGCTCTTGCCTTGTGCGAAGCAACGAGGCATACACTAAAATCGGCAGTCTTCCCGTTCAAGCGACATCGCACTCTCCAGTGCGGAACTCCCCAGACCAGCGATACACTTACGCGCTGGCCGCGTCCTGATTTCCCAGGGGCAAGAAATATTGCGTGCCCTTGATTGGGGCGGAAACTTTTCGCAGCAGCTCTTGCAAATCCTCGTTGCGCTCAACAAAATCAATCTCCGAGGTGTTCACGATGAGCAGGTCCGATGAGGTGTAGTGAAAAAAGAAGTGTTCGTACGCCTTGATCACTTCCTCGAGATATTCTTCGTTGATCGCCTTCTCTCCTGGCGCGTTCTTTTTCTTGAGACGCTTCTTCAGCACCTCGGGAGTGGCCTGCAAATAGATGACTAGGTCGGGCGTGGGGAGCTGTTCACGAAAATAGTTGTAATAGCGATTGTAGGTTTCGAGTTCCTGGTCGTTGAGGTTGAGGCAGGCGAAGAGCTTGTCTTTCTCGAAGACGAAGTCGGTAACCACCGATTTCTGCGAGCGCGGTCCCAGGTCGAGAGCGCGGAGCTGTTCGAAGCGGCGGATCAGGAAAGCGAACTGCGCCTGGAATCCCGCGCCGCGTTCGCCGTCGTAGAAGGCGCGCAGGAAGGGGTTGTCCTCCGCTTCCATGACGCGCTGCGCGTTGAGGCGTTCGGCAAGAACCCTGGTCAGCGTGCTCTTTCCGACGCGTATGGGACCTTCCACGGCAATGTAACGGGGCAGTTCGAAAAGGTTGGCCATGGGATCGAGCTTCGAATGGCAGGATATCCCGACAAAGCTTTGAGCGCAATTGCGGGAAGAGTAACCCCTATTCACCACGGAGGCACAGAGGCACAGAGAAAAATCCTAGGAATGTGGCGTCTCACTAATTCTATGCTTTAGACAATTGGAAAACAGGCCGGACTCTTTTCTTCTCTGGGTCTCTGTAGTGAAATCGACATCCCCGCGGTTACAATCGGCGCAGCATGTTGGGTTACGTCGTTTCGGGCATGTGCGGAGCCATCGCTGCTTCGGTAGCGGGCTACCAGTCCATGGCGCCGACGGGACAGTGGTTTGGCGGAACTTTCACCGGACTAAACCTCGGGGCCAGGCAACTGGCACTGACTTACGACGACGGTCCTAACCACCCACACACTCTCCGTCTGCTGGAAGTTCTTGCCCGACACAACGTAAAGGCGACATTTTTTCTCATCGGGCGCTACGTGAAACAAAGGCCCGATATCGCGCGCGAGTTGGTGCGAGCTGGGCATGTCGTCGGCAATCATACTTTCAGCCATCCCAATCTGATCTGTGCTTCGGCGCGCAAGACCACGATACAGTTGCGGGATTGCGAGCGCGCCTTGACCGATGCGGTGGGGGAGCATTCAAGGCTGTTTCGGCCTCCTTTTGGTGGACGGCGGCCGGCTACTTTGAAAATTGCCCGTGCGCTTGGTTTGGAGCCTGTGATGTGGAATGTCACTGGTTGGGACTGGAAGGGAAAGCCAGCGGATTACGTTGAAAGAAAAGTGGTCCAGCAGATTTGTGGCGGCGATGTGATTCTGCTGCACGATGGCAGCCATCAAGCCTTCGGAGCGGATCGTTCGCAAACCGTGATCGCGACTGATCGGCTGATTGCCCGGTACAAGTCTGAAGGATACGAATTCGTGACCGTTCCGGAAATGATGGGAAAGCAAGCTATCAGCTCTCAGCTGTCAGCACTCAGTTAGAGCCTGCGGCGCTGCGCCCTGACCGGGTCGAAGACCCAGTCCCACACAGGCTGAACCCACGTGAGGACGGCCGCCCTCGGCCGTCCAGACGAGCAAAGCTCGAGAGCTACGCGTGTACTGACGCGAATGCTTGTTTGGCAACGCTGATCGTTCGCTGGATATCTTCTTCGGTGTGGGCGGTGCCTAGGAATGCGGCTTCGAACTGCGAGGGCGGCAGGTAGACTCCGTTGTCCAGCATGGCGCGGAAGAAGCGGCCGAAGGCCTCTGTGTCGGATTTAGCCGCCGAATCCCAATCCGTTACTGGACCGGGAGTGAAGAACCAGGTGAACATCGAGCCCACGCGGTTGTGGCAAAGAGACACGCCCGCATCTTTGGCTGCTGCCGCCACTCCGTCCACCAATTCTCCGCTGAGCTTGTCGAGACGTGGATAAATTTCTTGCTTATTGTCCCGCAGATGACGCAATGTGGCCAACCCCGCAGCCATGGCGAGCGGATTCCCGGAGAGTGTGCCCGCCTGGTACATGGGCCCAAGCGGCGCCACCATGTTCATAATCTCGGAAGGTCCGCCGTAGGCTCCAACCGGAAGTCCGCCGCCAATAATCTTGCCCATCGTGGTTAAGTCTGGCGTCACTCCGTAAAGCTCTTGCGCGCCGCCGAAGGCCAGGCGGAATCCGGTCATGACTTCATCAAAAATCAGTACGCTCTTTTCCCGCTGGGTGATCAAGCGCAGAGCCGCTAGATATCCGCCTGGGGCAGGAACGCAACCCATGTTTCCTACGACCGGTTCGACGATCACGCAGGCGATCTCGTGCTTGAACTTCTTGAACGCATGTTCGAGCGCGTCGGTGTCATTGAAGGGCAGGGCCAGCGTGAACTGAATGAATTCTTCCGGAACGCCGGCGGAGCCCGGGATGCCGAGCGTCGCAATGCCTGAACCGGCTTTCACCAGGAGGGCGTCCGCGTGGCCGTGATAGCAGCCCTCGAATTTCACAATGTACTTGCGCTTGGTGTAAGCACGAGCCAGTCGAACAGCGGACATGGTCGCTTCCGTCCCCGAATTGACGAACCGGACTTTCTGCATATGAGGGAACGCGGACAGCACGATTTCAGCCAGGTCAGCCTCGGCGGGAATGGAGGCGCCAAAGCTGGTGCCGTTGCAGGCGGCGTCCATAATGGCTTCGATCACTTTGGAGGGAGCGTGCCCGAGAATGAGTGGACCCCACGAGCCGACATAGTCGATGTACTCATTGCCATCTGCGTCGAAGATATGCGAACCCTGCCCGCGCACAATGAAGGGCGTGTCACCGCCTACGGAACGAAAGGCACGCACTGGCGAATTGACGCCGCCGGGAATCATCTGCTCGGCGCGTTCCTGCAGCTTGCGGGATATCTCCGTTTTGCGGGCCATGGGCTCTCCGGAAGGAAACTGGTCATAGTATCGTAACAGCGACGGGCCTTATCCAGCGGAACCCAGGCACTGCCGATGGCCGGTTTCTTTTATGTTTCTCTGTTCGACCCGTAACATGCAAGCGATAACATTCGTGTTATAACCGTAGCGGTACACGGAATCAGGTGTATGTGCACCAAAATACCGAGAAGTGGCTTGAGCTTTGCAAGCAAGCTTCAACCGAACAGGACCCAGAGAGGCTCATGAAACTGACGGCAGAAATCCTCCGGCTATTGGATGAGAAAGACAAACGTCTACGCGATCACTCTCGCGGTCAATCTGCTGATTAGCTTCAGACTGCACCGCCGTCCCGCGAAAGACAGCTCTCGCGTCCAACCCACTTGGTAGTGACATCAAAGCTTGGCGTCCTCTGAGGGGCTGGAATTCACCTGATATTTACAATTTTGCAACAGTCCTGAAACACGCTGCCGGTATTCTCTTTTCAGTACACACGCCCTTCTAACCGGGAGGGTTTCAAGGACAGCTTCGGGGGGCTCCGAGCTGTCCTCATTTTTTGCTGGCAATTCTCCTAGTGACGGCTCCCACTCATTTCAGATACGCACGAACCAGTCCAATCAAATCTTCGCCCAACTCTTCGGGCGAATCCAGGGCGTGATCCGGATTCATAATATGCAGGCGGATATGGTCCTCAAGGACCTCAGCCATTAACCCGTTAACTCCACCACGAATGGCAGCCAGGAGCATCAAGATGTCGGCGCATTCATCTCCGGCGGTGAGGGCGCGCTCAACGGCTGCGAACTGGCCGCGAATTCTCTTGATACGGAACAGGAGTTTTTGTTTCTCTTTTGAAATCTCGGGAATTTTATCTGCCATTTTTTCCTGCTTTCTCGATTTTTTCCTTGACAATACCCAAGGGGGGTATGATATAAGATTTTTTGGGCGGGAAATCCACAGCGCCCGCCAGGAGCGAAAGGAAGTATGCAGCCAGTGTTTGGACCTGAGCCTCCGAGTAGTATCGGCGGCATTCCGGTGTAGAACAAGCGGTAAGGTGTCCCGATAAGCTTCATCCTGGCTATCGCCTCACCTCTGCTTCTTCTGACCAACAACTGAAGAACGCGAGGAATCGAGGCTGGTGCCGCGAGGCACACTTCTTCCTTCTGCAAATTCGGAAAAACCCGCGAATCGCGATACGACCTACGTGGCGGAGTTACGGCCCTGACGCAAATCGTTCGCGGTTCGCAAGGCCGAAGTTTTCCGTGCATTGGTTCGTCAAGTTTTGGATTGTCGCTGCGCTGATTCCATTCTGGGGCGCGGTGGTCGCCGTCTTGATTCACCGACTGCAGGGCGACTTGAAACTTGAAAGTTTGGCAACGCCACCCCGGAGTAAAACCCACGCTGGAAAGCACTGGTGAGGGGTGCCTGTTTAAGGCAATGCAATTCAACCGGCAGGAACAAGGCATGCAAGAGGAAGTCATCGTCGTAACCGGCAACACGGATGTTGAGCTGCCAGCGGTTCGCGGGCGGCTCGTCCGCTCCAAGTGGGCGCGCAATGTCCTGACGTTCCTCGTCGTCTTCGGACCCGGCCTGATCGTTATGGAGGCCGATAACGACGCGGGCGCAGTGTCGACTTATGTCCAAGCCGGTGCGCAGTATGGGACCAAGCTGCTTTGGCTGTTGCTGTGGTTGCTCCCGGTCACTTATTTCATTCAGGAGATGGTGGTAAGGCTCGGAATCGCGACGGGCAAGGGCCACGCCACGATGATTTATCAACGTTTCGGGAAGTGGTGGGGATTGTTCTCATTGATCGATCTTCAATTGGTGAACTTCCTGACCCTGGTAACGGAATTTGCAGCGATCGCATTAGCGCTTGGCCACATGAACATTGCGCCCAAAGTTGGCGTACCCATTGCGGCGGCCGGCCTGATGTTCATGGTACTGACTGGAAGCTATCGCCGGTGGGAGCGCGTAACCGTTTTTCTGTTGTTTGCTGGACACTGCATGGCTGTTCATCGCTTTTAAGCTGCGTCCGGCGACCTGGGGTGGGCTCGTTCATGACACGTTCGTCGCGAATTTGCCTGCGGGTGGAGTCACCACGGGCCTGGTGTTTCTGATGGTCGCGATTGTGGGAACCACGATCGCGCCGTGGCAGTTGTTTTTCCAGCAGAGTTGCGTGGCCGATAAACGGCTGCGTTTTGCAGACCTGAAGTGGTCAAGGTTGGATACCTTCCTCGGAGCCGTGTTCACGATCGTAGTCGCCGGCTGCATGATGATCGCGGGCAATGCCGCCAAGCTCCACGGACTTGCATTTTCTGATCCCGCGCAACTGGCCCATGATCTTCAGCCGTTCGCCGGCGAGGCGGTCCGCAGCGGGCTTCTGTTGCTGATGATCAATGCGGCGGTGCTGGGCACGACCGCGATCTCACTCTCCAGCGCCTGGGCTTACGGGGAAGTGAAGGGCTGGCCGCACAGTCTCGAGATGCCAGTGAGCAAGGCGAAAGGCTTTTACGCGACTTATGTCGTATGCGTCGCGCTGGCCGCTGCCATCGTGCTGATTCCCGGCGCGCCTTTGCAGTTGATCATCATCGGCGTTCAGGTGTTAGCGGGCATCATGCTGCCTTCCGCCATCATCTTTTTGCAGTTGCTGCTCAATGACAAACAGGTACTCGGCGATGAGTACGTGAACCAACCTTGGAACAACTGGGTGAACTGGACCATCATCATTGTCCTCTTCATTCTTTCACTCATTCTGGCGGCCCAGGTGGTCGCCCCCAACCTGTTCCCTGCAACTTGAGGAAGAGAGAGAGGCGCAAACATGGGTGTGATGGCTTTGCTGAGACCAACCACGATTAGCAACGTGTCGGAGGATCAATTTGTAGTCGTTCATCCGCTTGATGATGTGCGGGAGGAAAAAGTGGACACGGCCTCGCTTGGACGTATGTCCATGACCCCCAGCGTGAGGATCTCGCTGATGGCTTTGCGTGGATACCTGGTGCTCATGATGTTGCTGGTTCTGTACCACGTGATCGATCTGTCGGGAGCGTTGGGCCAGAGTATGCACTAAGAATATCCCTAATCTTTATGAACCTCTTATGGCGTTCTTTAGCAGCGTCACATCGAATTGGTGGTTGAACTCTACAGAAAGGAGGAGCAACGACAATGTCCTGCATGACTCTATTCGGAGAACCGATGGCGATGACGACGACGCAGCTCGTGAGGATCCACCACGAAGATGCCCCTTTTTGGCAGGTGGAACGCAAGGCGGAACACAAGCCTTTGCACATGAGCTGGGTCGTGGTCACCGACGAAAATGGCAAGCGGCAGCTCCGCATGCACTGGGTTGCAATTGAGGGCTGCTGAGAGCACTGGGCTCGACCTGTAACATTCCCTTTAACGAACCCTGCATAGGCTGAGTGGATCGGCGCATCGACCTCGCGTTGGAGAACTCGCCAATCACGCAACCGGATGGCTATGGTAGTTAACCATAGTTAATGTTACGTGGTATAGTTGCGTTAATTTACCGGAAAGAAATCCGGCGAGTGGAATCAGCCCTCACGGAATGGGTTGGCCCAGATCATTCGGCTGAACGTAGAAAACATGAGAAAGCAGGCCCAACCCGTCAATATCAGTGCCCGCTGGGTGATGCTTGTGCTCTGGGCGGCTTTCACTGCGACGCTTCCGTCGTTTGCACAGCAACCGGACGCGCCTGCCACGGCGAAGCTGGATACCGCCCCCCAGCCAAACGCGGCCAATGAGGCTGACCCACCCGCAGACGAGGGTGTGGAAACGATGTTTCCACATTTTAAGGACACCCGCTTCTGGCTCTCGGGGCAGATGAATTTCATTTTCCAGACCCACCCTCCATTCCCGGCGGCCTACAGCGGGGAACACAGTCTGAGCCCTAACTATGAGAAAGCCACGTCGCGTGTACTGACCCTCTATACCGGTGTGCGCCTTAACAACTCCACCGAGATTCTGGTAGACATCGAAGAGGCTGGCGGAGCGGCCCTGAGCGAAGGCTTCGGGCTCGCGGGCAACACGGATCTCGACATCGTGCGCAATCCCTCATTGAGCAAAGCGCCTTATGTAGCCCGAGCCATGATTCACCGAGTATTTGCGCTGAGCAAGGACAAGGTCGAAAATGAGCGCAGTTATCTGTCGCTCTTCGATGAACTGCCGCGCCGCCGGTTGGAACTTCGCTTCGGCAAGTTCAGCATGGTGGATTTTTTTGATATCAATTCCGTTGGCTCGGATACTCACTATCAATTTACCAACTGGACCGTCGACAACAACGGCGCTTATGACTATGCAGCCGACACCCGCGGCTACACCGTCGGGGTTACCGCCGATTATGAAGACCGCAACTGGGGTTTCCGCTTCGCCGAAGCTCTCATGCCCAAGGTCGCGAATGGAATTGATCTGGTTTGGCGGCCGTGGCAAGTCCACGCGGAGAACTATGAATTCGAGTTACGTCACGGCGTGATCCCGAAAAAAGCCGGGGTGGTCCGTCTACTCGGCTATACCAATTACGCCAACATGGGGATCTATCGCCAGGCGGTGGCCAACTTTGAAGCAGGCCTCACAACCACTCCAGATATTACCGACCATCCCTGGCACATCACCCGCAAGTACGGATTCGGCGTGAACCTGGAGCAGAATCTCACTCATTACCTGAGCGCATTCGGCCGCTTCGGCTGGGATAACGGTAAGACGGAATCCTTCGCCTACACGGAAGTCGATCAAACCTTTGACATGGGACTGGGAGCGGCCGGTGCCTGGTGGCATCGGAAACAGGATCGGGCGGGCATTGCCTTCGTGACCAACGCAATTAAGAAAGATCACCAAATCTATCTCGCCGATGGCGGACTCGGCTTTCTGCTCGGCGATGGCAAGCTGAACTATGGTCGCGAGAACATCGTGGAGTCTTACTACACGGTCCATGTGTGGCGCGGCATTTACATGGCTCCGGGCGTGCAGCACATCAACGATCCGGGATACAACCACGATCGCGGGCCGGTGATTGTGCCCTCGTTCCGTGCCCATGTGGAGTTCTAAGATTTCCGTACGCACCGGGCTCGATACTACTTCTCGACCTTGACACCCTTCCAGAATGCCACGTAATCCTTAATCTCCTTGGCCGCCGGTTTCGGCTCCGGGTAATACCACGCCGCGCTCTGATTCCGTTTGCCGTTCACTTCGAGGTCGTAGTAGCTGGCTGTCCCCTTCCAAGGGCAAACGCTGTGAGCCGAGGTCGGTTTGAAATACTCCTGTTTGATCGCGTCAGGCGGAAAATACTGGTTGCCTTCGACTTCCCGGCATTGGTTTGATTCCGCAAGGACCGTGCCTTCCCATATTGCTTTTGTCATAACACCAGTTTAGATTTCTTCTATGGCCAGTGGCTTCGAAAAATTAGTCGTGGAGGCCATAACCCCAACGACTGAGGCTCGTTTCAACGGCCATTCCATGGTGGGCGCATTGAAACGGGTGCTCGTATGTTCACCGCGCACCGCCTGCTGGCATCAACCCGGGCGTGCCGCTCGGTGGCGGGAACTTGGTTTTGCTCATCCATCGGATTTCGAGATGGCGCAGGCGCAACACGAAGCTCTGTGTCGCGAATTGGACGCGTGCGGGGCGGAGGTCGAGGATATTCCCCCGGCTATGGAACTCTCTCTCGATGCCGTGTATACGCATGATGCGTCGTTGCCGACTGATTTTGGATTGATCCTGATGCGTCCCGGCAAAACGAACCGAGTTCCTGAAGGCAAACATCACGGATCTTTCTGCCAGATCCTGGGTATTCCGATGCTGGCTAAGATTACGCCTCCCGCGACCACGGAAGCCGGGGACATGTTATGGCTTGACGCAAAGACGCTACTCATCGGACATGGCTATCGCACCAACGCGCAAGGCATCCAGCAAATACGTGCACTGCTCAAACCCAAAGGTGTGGAGGTCCTGTCCGCGCCGTTGCCGTACGGTCCCGGACCTGCCGCTTGCCTGCATTTAATGTCGCTGGTCAGCTTGTTAGATGAACGAACGGCACTCGTCGACTTGCCCTGGCTGGCTGTTGAGACTGTGGAGTTACTCAGAGCGCGCGGCTATCACTTTATCGAGATCGATTATTCGGAGCGGGAAACGCTGGCGTGCAATGTTCTCTCACTGGGCGAGAAGCGTCTGCTGGCGTTGGAAGAAAACGCAAAGACAAACGACAAGCTACGTGCGGCAGGGTTTGATGTTCGGACCTTCCCTGGCTCGGAGCTCTGCATCAACGGCAGCGGCGGCCCGACCTGCCTGACTCGGCCATTGCTGCGAGCATGAACAAGGGCTGTCTGGGAACCGTCTTCGATGGAGGACGGGCGTCCTCGCCCGTCCCTGCTCGATCGATTCACCTCCACGGATCTCCTGTTAGAATCAGAGTGCAATGGTCTTACCTTTCGTCCGCGATCTGTTCGCGGACGTGGAAAAGTTGCCCGCCTTCTTACGTGTAGCCTCCCACCTTCGCGAGGGCACGGGGCGTCTATGTGTGTCCGGACTCACGCCTACCGCAAAGGCCCTGCTACTGGTTCTATTGCAGAAGGCCGCTGGACGCCCATTCATCGTGGTAGTTCCCGACAATCGGACTGCAGAGGAGTTGGTCCCAGTCTTGCAGGCGTTCCATGAACTGATTGGGAGAAACGACCCAGACTCGGTAGTTTCGCTTCCGACGCGAGATGTGCTGCCGTTTCAGAATCTCTCGCCCCATCCCGAGATCCAGGAAGAACGCGCCGTCGCGCTGTGGAAAATTGCTACTGGTGCCGTTTCGATTCTGGTTTCAGCCATCGCAGCGACCGCGCTCCGTCTTCGTTCCGGCGAGTACTATGCCGATCTGGCGCGAATGGTTCACCGCGGTGAGACGCTCGATACCGAGCCATTGCTTCGGCACCTGAACACCGTTGGTTACACCTCGACCGACGTTGTGGAAATGCCCGGCGAGTACGCCATAAGGGGCGGCATTCTCGACGTTTATTCGCCTGAGGCGGACCGTCCGCTGCGCATTGAGTTTTTCGGCGACGAGGTCGAGTCTATCCGCAAATTTGATCCTGCGACCCAGCGGTCGTCTACTCCGGTCGACGAAGCGCTGCTGCTTCCGCTGACTGAAACTCCCATCAGTGACGCTCTGCTGGGCGCGATTCACGTCCGTTTGTCGGGAAAGCGCATCACGGGATCAGAAGAGGTTGTCGAGCAAGCCGTCCGCGCGGGCGGCGTCAGCGTGTTTCCTGGCTGGGAATTTTACGCCCCCGTTGCTGGGGCGGATCGCACCGTTTTTGATCTGCTTCCGCAAGCTGTAATTCTGACGGACGAACCGGATAGTCTCAAGCAAGAGTTCGAGCACACCTGGTCACGAATCGAAGAGGCGCACGTGCGTAGCGAGGTCGGCAATCTGGTACGGCCTACGGATCTTTATCTTTCTCCCGACGACTGGTGGGGGAAACTGGCCGATCTTCCGGGAGCCTCGATTGAGCACCTCGGAATCGCGCGTCCCGACGAAGCCGAGGCGATCGCTTTCCATTCGCAGCCGGCGCAGCGCTTTCATGGCGCGGTTCCGGCCATGCTGGAGGAGGTCAAGAAGGAACTAGCGGAACAGAATCGGGTGCTGATCGCTGTTCCAAATATCGGCGAGGTCGAGCGCCTGGCCGACGTGTTCAGCGAGTACGGCCTTTCTTTCCGCCTGGGTAGCCGCACTCGCGGCGGAGAAAGTTACGCCGACGAAACCTCCTATTTCGCGGGCGAGATTCTTACCACCACGCTGGCCAAAGCGTATGTGCCAGACGGCGTCGTTTTGCCCGAGGCACATCTGGCGATCCTCGGTGCTCGCGACCTATTCGATGAGTCGGATTCCGTGGTTTCGCGGCCGCAACGCTCGAAGTCCAAAGTCTCCGCTTTTCTTTCCGACTTCCGCGACCTGCAAGTGGGCGATTACGTGGTCCACGTCGAGCACGGCATCGGGCAGTATCAGGGGCTGAAGGAAATCAATCAAGGCGATGGCAATGCCGAGTTCATGTTGCTGGAGTATGCGGAAGGAGCACGTCTTTATGTTCCCCTGACCCGGCTCGACCTGATTCAGAAATATCGGTCGTCGGAAGGCGCAAAGCCGGCGCTGAATCATCTGGGCACGGCTGCGTGGGCCAAGACCAAGGCGCGCGTACGCAAGGCCATGAAGGACATGACCGAGGAACTGCTGAAGCTCTACGCGGAGCGGAGTGCAGCCAAGGGTCATGCATTCGCGCCCGACAATCAGTGGATGCGCGAGTTCGAAGATGCCTTTGAATTCACCGAGACGGAGGACCAGGATCTCGCTATTACCGACGTGAAACGCGACATGGAGTCTTCGCAACCTATGGACCGCTTGCTCTGCGGCGACGTCGGTTACGGCAAGACGGAAATCGCCATGCGGGCGGCGTTCAAGGCGGTCAACGACAATAAACAAGTCGCGGTGCTTGCGCCCACGACGGTACTCGTATTTCAGCACTTCGAAACTTTCAAGCAGCGCTTTGCCGCCTTTCCGGTGAGCATTGAGATGATCAGCCGCTTCCGCTCGGCCAAACAGCAAAAAGAGATTCTGGAAAAGGTCGGCACCGGGAGAGTGGATATTTTGATCGGTACTCACCGGCTGCTGTCGAAAGATATCAAGTTCACCGACCTTGGTCTGCTGATTGTGGACGAAGAGCAGCGCTTCGGTGTGCGCCACAAAGAACGGCTAAAGCAGATGCGGAAGGAGGTCGATGTTCTCACTATGTCTGCCACTCCCATTCCGCGCACGCTGCATATGTCTTTAGTCGGAATGCGCGACATGAGCGTGATTGAAACTCCGCCCAAGGACCGCATCGCCATTCAGACTGTGGTGGCAAGTTGGGACGAGAAATTGATTCAGTCTTCAATCGAACAGGAACTCGACCGCGGCGGGCAGGTGTATTTCGTTTACAACCGCGTGGAGACCATCTGGGAGATCGCGGCCAAGCTGCAGGAATTGGTTCCGCGGGCGCGCATTATTGTGGGACACGGACAGATGTCGGAGGGAGAACTGGAAAAAGTGATGCTGAAATTCATGCATCATGAGGCCGATATTCTCGTGTCTACGACGATTATCGAGAACGGGCTCGACATTCCGCTGTGCAATACGATCATCATCAATCGCGCCGATCGTTTTGGGCTGTCCGAGCTCTATCAATTGCGTGGGCGCGTGGGACGCTCGAACCGCAGGGCCTATGCCTATTTGCTCATTCCGGCGGAGGTCGAGCTTACGCCGATCGCGAGGCGGCGCCTGGCGGCGCTCAAGGAGTTTTCCGATCTGGGTGCGGGATTCAAGATTGCGGCGCTGGATCTCGAATTGCGTGGAGCAGGCAGCCTGCTCGGGGGAGAGCAGAGCGGACATATTGAAGCGATAGGCTTCGAGCTGTACACCCAGATGCTCGACCGCGCAGTCCGCGAGATGAAGGGCGAAGCCACACCGGATGAGGCCGAGACGCAGCTCAACCTCGGCCTCAATATCCGCATCCCGGTAAATTACATCCCGGAGGAGAACCAGCGGCTGCGAATGTACAAGCGGGTTGCTGGAGTCGAAACCGAATCGCAGCTGAGTGACGTCGGCGCTGAACTTGAAGACCGCTACGGCGAGCCGCCAGCCGCCGTGCGCAACCTGCTCGATTACGCTTCACTCAAACTGCTGGCAGTGCGCGTGGGCGTAAACGCCATCGAGCGCAAGCGGGATCTCGTGACCATTAAATTTCGTCAAAATGCCGGAGTCGATCCAGGCAAGCTGGCACAATTTGTGTCCTCACAACCTGGCGCGCAATTCACCCCGGACGGAATGCTGAAATTTTCGCTGAAAGCAACCGCAGCCGAGGAAGTGTTGGACCATCTCGAAACCCTGCTTGAAAAACTAGCCGGTGAGGTTCCCGAGGCGGCTGCTACGTCAGAGAAGGTCAGTTAGACTCGCCCCAACAAGTCCTGTTTGCCGCGGCCAGTAATGCGAGAGAGGGACTGCAGCGTCCGAGTCTCCTCGCGCGTGTTAGTCTCATTTACTCCGAGATTGAAAAATGACAAACGACGAATGACCCTGCCCTCGCTAACCCCGTCCACCGGTTTCAGCTTGGCCGCCGTCTTCTCCTGGGGCACAAGCGATTTTCTTGGCGGATACGGCTCCCGGCGCGCCAATGCATTCGTGCTTACTGCGATCGCGCATCTCAGCGGCTTGCTGCTTATGGCAGGAGTAGCGCTGGCAAGTCATTCGCCCTTCCCTTCGGGAACTGCAGTCGCGTGGGCCTTGATGGGAGGCCTGTCCGGAGGCGGTGCGCTGGCCATCTTCTATCGCGCACTGGCCACTGGAAGAATGGGCCTGACCGCTCCGGTGGCGGCGGTGCTGGGTGCAGCCATCCCAACCGCATTCGGAATGTTCCGCGAAGGCCTGCCCCAGACTGCGCAAGTCGTCGGTTTCGTACTGGCCGCAACCGGAATCTGGCTCATCTCGCGCACTGAGGACGACAGCCCTCCCGAAGGTATTGGAATGGCCGCACTCGCAGGCATCGGTTTCGCGGGATTCTATCTCTGCATCAAGCAGGCCGGCGACGGCTCGGCGTTCTGGATCGCAGCTACGTCAAAGGTCGCATCGTTCACTCTGACTGGCCTGATCGTTGTGATCGGACACAGCATCCGCAAAATTGACCGCCGTGGGATCACCCTTGGCGTGCTTGCGGGTTGCCTCGACATCATCGGCAGCGTGCTGTTCATCCGTGCGAGCCAGACCGGCCGTCTCGACGCCGCGGTCGTACTCAGCTCGCTCTATCCCGCCGTGACCGTATTGTTCGCGCGCTTCATCCTCAGGGAGCACTTCACTCGCTGGAAAGCTCTGGGCATGGTTGCGGCTTTGCTGGCCGTGCCGATGATTGCTTGGCGCTGAAGAAAATTCGACCGCGGATTTGCACGGATTAACGCTGATTTTTCCCTGAAACAAGGTTTAAGATTCGATCCCTGGAAGGCAGTGAGAATCCGTGGCTTGTTCTTGCTGTTACCATCTTTCCGATGCCCTTGCTCGAAATAAGCGATCTGACCAAAGTTTTTCCGCTGGGGGAATCCGTCTTTGGCGGCCCCGCAACCCGCGAAGTTTGTGCCGTCGATGATGTGACCCTCGACATTCAATCCGGCGAAACCCTCGGCCTGGTTGGCGAGTCGGGATCAGGCAAAAGCACACTCGGCCGCTTGGTGCTCCGACTGATTGAGCCGACCGCGGGTAAGATCGTCTTCGAAGGCCGCGATCTGGTCGCGGCGAGTCACGGTGAGATGCGGCGGCTGCGTCGCGACATGCAAATCATCTTTCAGGACCCGTTCGGCTCTCTCGATCCCCGTATGCGGGTCGAGGATGTCATCAGCGAACCTCTGATCATCCATGACCGCATGAGCTCTTCGACTCGGCGCACACGGGTTGCAGAGTTGCTTCGCGCAGTGGGCCTTGACCGCTCCGCTATGCGCCGGTTCCCTCATGAATTCAGCGGAGGCCAGCGCCAACGAATCGGAATTGCCCGGGCGCTGGCGCTGCATCCGAAATTCATTGTGGCGGACGAGCCCGTCTCCGCTCTCGACGTGAGCGTCGGCGCGCAGATCGTCAATCTCCTAGCCCAGCTGCAACGCGAGTTCGGATTGACCTACCTCTTCATCTCGCACTCTATGCCCGTGGTTCGCTACCTGGCTACTCGGATCGCCGTAATGTATCGCGGAAAGATCGTCGAAGTTGGTCCAACCGAGCAAATCACGGAACGGCCGAAGCACCCCTACACCCGCAGCCTGCTGGAGGCAACGCCAGAAGGGATCGCCTGACGTAATGGAGGACGGCCGTCTCGCCCGTCCAGCCCGGCGGGGGACGCCCGCTTCCACCAAATCGCAACGCGACTAAGCTTGTCCGTTCTCTCTCCGCAGACTACAATCCACGACGGCGTTCTTCCGTCGACATTCTTTTAAGGAGGGTCGCATGGCCGCTCAACCCATAACCCCTATGCCAATACCCCCACCCGAAGAGCCGGCGCTTTCCGAAGGGGCGCGCATTATCGACACCTTCATCGCGCCCAGCAAGACCTTCACCGATTTGCGCCGCAACTCCAGCTGGTGGACGCCGTGGCTGCTGATCTCCATCGTCTCGCTCCTCTTCGTTTTCGTAATGGGTAGGCAGATCGGCTTCGAGCAGATCACCAAAAACTCAATTGCCCAATCATCGCGCGCCGAGCAGTTCGAAAAACTTCCGCCCGAGCCGCAGGCCAAGCAGCTACAGCTGGCGACTACCATCACCCGCTACATCTCTTACAGTCTCCCATTACTGAACCTGATTATTTTCCTGGTGATCGCAGCTGTGCTGATAGCCACCTTCAATGTGGCTCTTGGGGCCAAAGTGCCTTTCAAAACCTCGCTGGCGATTGTGGCTTATGGCAACCTTCCCGGCATAATTGGCGCTGTGCTGGGGATTATTTCCATGTTCGCCGGGGTTGACCCGGCTGGGTTCAATGCGCAGAATCCGGTGGCTACGAACCCGGCGCACTTCATGGATCCTGCGGGAAACAAGTTTGTCTATGGCATGGCATCGGCCTTGGATGTTTTCATCATCTGGAACATTGTGCTCATGGGTATTGGTTTCGCATGCAACAGCAAAGTGAAGCGCTCGACGGCGATTGCCATTGTCGCCGGATGGTACCTGCTTTACAAGCTGGCGGGCGCGGGGCTGGCTGCTGCAACGTCATAGCGCACTCGGAGGCCGACTCTGGCGAAACCAGCTTACTCCGAGTTATCCTTGAGCAACAACGGAGGCGTCATGAAACGAGCGCTCGCTTTTCTCGCGCTGCTTGCATCCACTGCTTTTCTGTTTGGGCAGGACAAACCTGAACCAAACAAGGCCGAACCAAAAAACACCACGCCGGCGAAAATCGAGCCTAGCAAAAATCCCGTGACCGATGCGGTGAGAGAGATTTTGCCGCGCCAGGAGAAGAATCTGATTGCCGCCGTGGAAGAGATGCCCGCCGATAAGTTCGGCTACAGTCCCACGCCCGCTCAGATCACCTTCGGCCATCTGGTAATGCACGTAACCATGTCCAACATCGAACTGTGTAGCAAGGCCGCGAGCATGCCTCCTCCCCCCATGAAACCAACGGCAGAGACCGATAAGGAGAGGCTGCAGGCTGGGCTGACCAAGTCGTTTCTGTACTGCGAAGCGGCCATGGGCAAAGTGGACGATTCAAAGCTTGGCAATCCAGTTGAGCTCTTCGGCGGGAGGCAGGGCACCGTAGCGTCCGCGCTGATTTCTCTTACCAACGATTGGGCAGACCATTACAGCGCCGCCGCGATGTATCTTCGCCTGAATGGCCTGCTGCCGCCAACGGCGCAGCCAAAGAAGTAGCAAGCTCACGATTTGCGATGCACACGCTTCGCAACACGCGGGATTCGCGATTTACCCGTAGGCCCGGACGCCCTCGTCCGGGCAGCCGAGCGAAGCTCGACAGGGAGCTGTCCTTAAGGGGCCGCGCACAAAGAAAATGTACATTTCTAGCTATGGGTCTAGTTACCATGGGGCGATAACAAATAGTTCCAGTCTCCATGAAAAGCGGCTGGCCTGAGGTTAAGCTTGGCCATTTCGGAATTAGGGACCTTGATTCCTTTGGGATAACTCTTGCGCGTCACCTTGGCTTTGATTTTGAGACCCGCTTGGGTGGTGGTATTGCCGATAAGGCTGACAATGGTTTCAAAGCTGACCAGGGGCCTTCCCCTCCAGTTCTGAGTGATAAATGAGAACATCCGGTGTTCGATTTTGTTCCACTTGCTGGTTCCAGGCGGGAAGTGCGATACGTGAATGTTCAATCCCGTGAGGTCCGCCAAGCGTTGCACTCCCACTTTCCATAGCCGGGAACGGTTGCTATTGCTACCTCCGGCGTCGGCCATAATGACCAACTCGGTCGCTTTCGGATAGGCCTTGCAGCCCATGTGTTTCCACCAGGATAGGATGCTATCGGTGGCAAAGTCGGCGGTATCGTGATCCATACCCACATTTACCCAACCCTGGTTGCGCCCCACGTCATAGACCCCATAGGGTACCGCCTTGGGCACTTCGGAATCGGGAAAATCATGCAGCAGGGTTTTCTCCGGCTCTCCTTGCGGTTGCCATTCCTGGCCGCCATTACTGTAGTTTCCTACCAATTCTTTTTTCTTGGTGTCCACAGAAATGACTGGGCAACCCTGCTTTAAGAATTTCTTGGTCTGGGCATTGATAAACTCAAACTGAGCATTGCGATCCGGGTGATCGCTGCCTTCAATGGTCTTGGCGTTAGCCTGCAGGCTGTACTTCATCTCATGGAGAAGAGCGGCCACTTTCCGTTCCCCAATCTGGAATCCTTGTCCTTGTAACTCCTCGGCCAATTTGCGAGTGCTCTTACAGGTCCAGCGCAATGGTGACATAGGGTCCCCACGCGTGGTTGGCTCAATCAGCTTCTCCAGTGCCGTGAGTATCTCGGGTTGCTGATCCGTGAGCCGCTTTCGACCTCCTCCGGATCGCCGGTTGCGCTCCCCGGCCAACTCCTTCTCCCCTCCCACCTCCAATTCCCGTATCCCCGCGTGAATCGTGCCACGCGACAAACCCGTAGCCTGCGCTACCAGAGAGATACCACCGTGCGGCAATGCTCGCGCTTCCGTAGCCGCCCATATCCGTCGTTGCCTCTCCGATAACACGTCGCGCAAAGTTTCGTACTTTTCACAAACCGTCTCAACTAGTCCCCTTAGCTTCATTCAACTAGCTTATAAGACACTGATGAAATGTGCAAGTTATTTATGCGCACTTCCTAAAGGCCCTTACTGAATCTGCACTAAATCAGGCGCCGTCGCCCCCGCACGCTGCGGTGCCCGCCATGAATCGAAGATCGACACCTGATGCACGCAGGAAACCGTGCAATGCGGAGCGCACGATTTCTCAGTCACGTACTCGCGACGAATATCGTGCACCGAATACTTCTCCAGAGGAATTCCGGGATAGCCGCGCTGCTGGGAGCAATAGTGCACCAGCCCGTCCTCGCAGATGTATAAGTAACGCGCTCCGGCCCGGCAACGCCACTGGTTCGGCCGCCCCTGCGCGATGTTGTCCTGAAAGCCATTGATGCGGGTGAAGCTGCTCTTCTCCATCGCCTTCATTTCGTGATAGACGCGCTTTTCTTCTTCCGCCAGCGGCTGCAGTTGTCCACTGCCATCGTGAATAATGCCGACGGTCGAGCTGAAACCCAGCTCCAGAGCTCGCGTGCCGATGGTCAGCGCATCCTGCGGATTGCACACGCCACCGCCCACCACAGAGTTTATGTTCACATGGAAATCGGCGTGCTCGGCGAGCAGTTCCAGCTTCTTGTCCAAAACCTTGAGGCTTTTCTTGGATACATCGTCTGGCGTAACGTTATCAATCGAGATCTGCAGCCACTCCAGTCCCGCACGATTCAGCCGTTGAATGCGGTCCGCGACCAGCGGGTAGCCGTTTGTAATCAGCCCTGCGATCATGCCATGCTTGCGAATGCGGCGAATGATCTCGTCCAACTCGGGATGCAGCAGCGGTTCTCCCCCGCTGATCGTGATCACCGAAGTACCCAGCTCGGCCAGTTTATCCACCCGTTCGAACATGCTGGCAGTCGGCACCGGCTTGGAGAAATCGTCGTACTCGTTACAGTATTCGCAGGCCAGATTGCAGCGCCGGATGGGAATAATGTGTGCCAGCAACGGATGGTCCGTGGACGCAAACGCACGAGCAATCATGCTCGCCCCGCGAAGGTTGCGGTGTAGCGCAAGCATGCGTCGGCGCAGAGTTGTAAGGCGGTTAGGCATGAAATTTGTGATTGTTCTATTAGACCATACCGAGCCACCGACATCGCGCTTTCGACATCGATCGGACGTTTTTAAAGGTCGAATGGCAAACATTGAAACAATGGAGGACGGGGTCCTCGCCCGTCTAAGTCGAGCGCAAGCTCAGCAGGACCATCGCCGCGGGACCGGGCCTAACTCACCAACTGGTGACCCGCGTCCCGCAAAGCCTGCAGAGCGATTTTGACATTTTCCGCATCAACGAGCACATAGTCAGTATCAAACGTGGAAAGCGCAAAAATTGGAACTCCACTCTCTGCCAAGGGACCTATCACCGAAGCCAGAATGCCAACTTCCGAAAAAGAGAATGGCCCCTCGAGCTTGAAACACACCCACGGACTCTGAGGCTGATGTTCCTCGGGAACGCGGTCTGCAGCACACACGATGGACAGTTCATCGGCTGTCCGGGTCACCGACGTAAAGGGCCCGCTCCATGCCCACTCCGGCACAGGCGCGCCCCCCGACAAGCGGCAGACAGCGAACTTCCCGGGCATCCGAGAGAATCTCAAGCCACGCCTGGTCATGAGTCTGAATTTTACAGGATGGCCATCAAGTTACGACCTGGCCGCGGCCGCATCAAACAAGTTAAGGAAGGCCAGCTTCTTTTCGGGGGGAAGAAAAGAAGCTTCGAACGAGTTCCGCGCCAACTCGCGCAAGTGCTCATCGGTAAACCCGAATGAATCTTGAGCCAACTGATATTCCTGGCTCAAAGAAGTCGCGAACATCGAGGGATCATCTGTGTTGAGCGTAACCATCACACCTTGATCGAAATAATTCCGCACGGGATGCTCGGCTATCGTGGCGCAGATGCCGGTACGCAAGTTGCTGGTGATGCAGACCTCCACTGGAACTTGACGAGTGGACAGCGCTTCCACCAACTCGGGGTCTTGCCAGGCCGTGAACCCGTGACCGATCCGCTCAGCCGGAAGGTTTAGGGCTCCCCACACCGACCCAGGGCCAGCCGTTTCGCCCGCATGCGCCGTAAGTCGAAGGCCGTTCTTCGCGGCATAGGCGTAGACATCGCGAAACAATTCGGGAGCAGCTTGCCGCTCGTCGCCGCCAATGCCGAACCCTACAACACTCGAACCTCTATGCCGCCCCGCCGACTCGGCCACCTGTTGTGCTTTCTCTGCGCCAAACTGGCGTACCGCATCAAAGATCCAGAGCAACGAAACGCCGAAGTCGCGCTCGGCACGTTCCCGACCGCGTTCGAGTCCAACAAAGATCGCATCAAAATCCTGCTTGCGCCACAGGCATACTCCCACCGAAACGTACACTTCGGCGTGCAGCACATTCTCCGCCCTAAGCTTTTCCATCAACCGATAGGTGATGAGTTCGTAATCCTCGGGAGTCTGCAATTCTTCGGTCACGGCTTTGAATGCCATTAGAAACCCGGTGAAATCCTTATAGCGGTAAAGCTGTTCCACTTCTGCGAGAGTGCCTTTTTTTTCGTGACGTTTCCTCAACTCCAGCAAGGTAGGAGGATCGATCGAACCTTCGAGATGCAGATGCAGCTCAGCCTTGGGCAAGGTGACGATGAAGTGGCTGGGCTGGGCACTCACACTTCAGATTGTAGATTCCAAACCGCAGATTTGCGAACACTCGAAAGGAGCAAACCTTATTTGCAGATTGCCCAGCCGGATGACCATTCTCCATCCGATTTAGCCAGGGTTCACGTGCTCAGGACGAAAGCCCAGCCCGAGGACCCGAGCCGGAATGCGCCGCAGAATTGGCCAATGCCGCAGGAGCGTCAGAGGCCACGGAACCGAGAGCGTCTCAGCGCGGCCCAGAACTCGGCGGATCACATTGTTCTGGATCAGGATCTGAAGCCGTTGTGTAGCTCGAGTCGGGAAATTCCTGCGTCGTTCGACCGCCTGGAGGTCGCTTTCGGTGAGCTTATTTTGTCGAAGCTTTGGGCCGAGTATGTTTGCTGCTGCGACAGCATCCTGAATCGCCAAATTGATTCCTACACCGCCGATCGGCGACATGGCATGAGCGGCATCCCCGATGCATAAAAGCCCCGGGCGGAACCATCGTGTCAGCCGGTCGACCCTGACAGTTAAAAGGCTGACCTGCTTCCAGTCTCGCAGCTCTTCAATGCGGTCTTGTAAGAATGGCTCAAGAGCCGCGATCTCTCGCCGAAATGCTTCCAGCCCCCTTTGCCGGATTTCATCGGCGGTTCCTTTGGGGATGACGAACGCACATTGCCAGTAATCCTCGCGATTGATCAGAAACAGAATTCTGCCGCCATCAAAATGGCCCAGAATCTGCGCCGGATCAGTGGGATGTCGGCTGATTCGCATCCATATCACGTCCATCGGAGCACCAAGATCAATCACTTCGAGGCCTGCACGCTCACGAACGACAGAGTGGCGGCCGTCGGCGCCGACCGTCAATGGAGCGCGAATTTCGCGAATGCCGTTCGGTGTCTTTGCGCGAACCCCCGCCACAGTTCCGCTCACTTCGACGAGGTCGGTTACCTCGGTCTGCATCTGCAAGTGAAATGTGGGATAGCGGCTGGCCTGCTCAGTGATGAAGTTCTGGAAGTCCCATTGCGGCATCAATGCCAGAAAATGGCAGTGAGTCGGCAGGTGAGTGAAATCCGCAATCGTGACGCTTTCGCTGCCGACCTTTCCGGCAAGCTCGGTCACTTGCTGATGCGGACGTTTCAAGAACTCGTCCAGGATGTCGAGTTCATACATGATTTCAAGCGTAGAAGGATGGATTGTGTCGCCTCGGAAATCACGCAGAAAATCCGCGTGTTTTTCGAGCACGAAAACGTCAACGCCCTGGCGCGCAAGAAGGAAGCCCAGCATCACCCCGGCAGGACCGCCTCCGGCGATGCAACAGCCAGTGTGGATCGCATCATCCACGCAAACCGGTCTTAACGGAGACTTGCATTACGCAGTGGCCGGCTACGGTTTCCCGGCAAACTCACTATGATGCCGGCTATAGAGATAGTAGATGCTCAGGCCGATGGCCAGCCAGGCAAAGAATCGCAGCCAAGTGAGAATGGGCAGACCGGACATAAGCAGAACGCAGAAGAATACGCTCAGCACCGGCGCTACAATGCCGCCCGGAGCGCGGAACCCGCGATGCCGTCCAGGATCGCGATAGCGCAGGATAATCACGCCGATCGAAACCAGTACGAACGCGAAGAGCGTCCCGATGTTTGAAAGATCGGAAAGCGTGCCGATGTCCAGAAATCCCGCCGGAACGCCAACCAGGAAACCTGCAATCCACGTAGCCGTTGCCGGCGTGCGAAACCGCGGATGCACCCCGCCGAAGAGCCGAGGCAGCAGCCCATCCCGGGACATGGAAAACCACACTCGCGCCTGTCCCAACTGGAACACCAGCAGCGATGAAATCATGCCCATCATCGCACCAAACAGAACTCCCAGGTGAATCCAGTTCAGGGTGTGCGAACCCGTTTGCACAGTCAATAACTTCATCGCGTTGACCACGGGAGCGGCATCGTCTCGGACCGACGCCCAGGGCACAATCCCGGTGAGCACAACTGCAACGCCGATGTAGAGGACGGTGCACACGACCAAGGTGGCGATAATGCCAATCGGCAAGTCGCGTTGTGGATTGCGAGCTTCTTCCGCAGCAGTCGAGACCGAATCAAATCCAATGTAGGTAAAGAAAATAATGGAACCGCCGGTCAGGATCCCCGACCATCCCATGGGGGCAAAAGGATGCCAGTTGCTAGGATGCACGTACTGCGAGCCGACAATAACGAACGCCAGGATCGCCGCGATCTTGAGGATGACCATCACGTTATTGGCCTCGGCCGACTCGCGAATGCCACGAACGAGGATCACGGTCAAAAACATGACCACGAGAAATGCGGGGAAATTGAAACCAAAGTGAAGGCCGGGCGTGTAAAGCACGTTGCCCCTCAGATCCGTGAGACCCCCGGGCAGGTAGGCTGGCGAAATCCAGCGCAAAGCCGGATGAAATCCGAACCAGTCAAACATGCCCACCAGGTGCGCCGAGAAACCCACGCTGACCGCCATGTTGCTCACCGCATATTCCAAAATCAGATCCCAGCCAATGATCCACGCAATCAACTCGCCCATGGTGGCGTAGGTGTACGTATAGGCGCTGCCCGCGATTGGAATCATCGATGCCAGTTCGGCGTAACAAAGCCCGGTGAAGCCGCACACGATGGCGACTAGAACCAATGAGAGCGCCAGTGCCGGACCCGCCCCCGGCCGCCCCAGCGAGGCATGGTGAGTGACCAGAAAATCGAGCAGGGGAGCATTGAGAATGGAAGAAGTATCGAACTTCTGCCCCCCGATCGCGGTCCCGATGACTGTAAAAATTCCCGATCCGATCACCGCCCCAATGCCAAGCGCAGTGAGCGAGACCGGGCCCAGCGTCTTCTTTAGCTTTCGATCAGGCTCCTCCGAGTCGGAGATCAGCTTGTCGATGGACTTGCAGCAGAAAAGCTGGTTGTCCGAGGTTCGAGGGCTTCCCTCTGTGGTTCGATTGGTGATGGTCGGTATTTGAGCCAAAGGGGTTGTCTCCTGGAACGTAGCAGTCAGCAATTGGCAGTCGGCATTCAGCACTTACCCCGAGGGCCAAGTACTAAATGCCGGGTGCTGCCTCTTACCGCTTCGCCGCGCCGCGCACCATCTTCTTCACTTTGCGCTTCTTCGAGCCACGGGCATATTCCCGCGGCTTCAGCGGCTTTTCCGCCTTCACTTTCTTGCGGGCGGTGCGTTTCGACTTCTTGCGTTCTTCCTGGCTTAGCTTTTTTGTGTTTGCCACGAGTGCTTTCTTGGTTCAGTATTTTATATCCGAGCAAATTTACAATTCTACAGCCCGAAAAACCGGCAACTGCTTCTCCCTCAGAACGGTTTGAAACGATCTCTCGACGCCCAGCATTCGACGTCGTCGCTCCATCACACCTGACCATCTTCGTTGGTCTGGATCACACGGGCGCCCTTCGCCACCGTAAACTCGACATACGGCCATGTGGGACCACCCTTGTGGTTCTTAATCTCATTCAATACGAGGCCATTCCAAATTTTGCAATCGCGGGCGTTGTGCGGATTCAGCGCGGTATTCGGATGGACAGCCTTGGCTGTATAAAAGTTATCAATGATCAGTCCCTCTGGCTCCAGGTTCCCATCCGAATTCATCACTTGCAACTCGATCGCGAACAGATAAACATCGACCGGCTTCTTGGTACCCAGTTCGGTATCGTGATGAAGCTCGAGAAGCCTGGGCGTGCCATCGAGGATGGAAAAGTACACATACTCAGGTACCGGCTGCACCAAAGGCGACGGACCTTGCGGCCATGCCGCCGGCCGACGTTCGTGCCGACTCTGACTAGCCTGGGCGAAGGCGGGCGACGACGCCACGATCAACAGCAAACCAACCAACCCTCCCTGGACCATTCTTCTCGTCATCACTTTTTCTCCCTAAAGACATTGTCCGCCTGCAAACAATTCCCTGATCGCAATCTACGCCCTTTCCAACTGGGCATACTTTTCCACCAGCTTCTTCAAACCGAAGCGAGGGAATTGTACCGTAATCTTGGCCTCTTCACCCTCTCCTTCTCGATGGTATACGGTCCCTTCGCCATATTTGGGATGCCGCACCTTCTGACCCGGCTTGAAGCCCTTCTTGCCCTTCGGCTCCTCCACCAACGTTTTCGGGATGCTGAATTTCTTCCCGCGCGATGCGAAAAACTCCGCAATATTGTCAATGGAATTGTAGCTGCGCCCAGAATAAGCCGGAGCCCGCGACGGATTGCGAGCAGCCCAGTTCGCGGTGCTCTGATCCTCGTCCTCGTAGGCATAGTGGGCCTGTTCCTGCGGTAGATCGTGTGAGACAGGAACTCTTGTCCGCGAAGACTCCCGCTTCCGCCGCGATCCCCCCAATTCCTCCACCAACTCCGCGGGAACTTCCTCAAGAAATCGCGACGGTACACTGGCCTCCGGCAAATCTGTCCCGTAACGCCGGCGATATACGGCCCGGGTCAAAACTAAAGTGTCCATCGCCCGCGTCATACCCACATAGCACAACCGCCGTTCCTCTTCGATATCGTCCGGCTGCAAAAAAGTCCGCGAATGCGGAAACAATCCTTCTTCCAGCCCACACAGAAACACCAGCGAAAATTCCAAGCCTTTCGCGGCGTGCAGAGTCATCAGCGTAATCTGAGCTTGCTCATCGTACGCATCGGAATCGCTCACCAGCGCCGCATGATCCAAAAACTGGTCCAGACTCTCGCCCCGGTCACGCGAGTCCATAGCCGCATTGACCAGTTCGCGCAGGTTCTCAATCCGCGAATAAGCCTCCGGCGTGCCTTCCTCCTCAAGCTGCTTGATGTAACCCGTGCGATCGATAAGGAACTTCAGGATCTCTGCGGTGTTAGCCGCATCGCCAGGAGCGCGAAACCCCGAGTCCGCCGCGGCCGGTGTGGAGCGCGCGCCCTCGCCCGCTTCTAGCAGAGGGGACGGAAGAACGGCCACTTCCTCATCCGCGCTTCCGAAGTCGAACGCCAGGTTGTCCGGATCGAAATCAGTGTCGTCCGCCGCTACGAGCGAGGCATCCGCCTCTGCCTCGTCTTGCGGGTCACCACCGGCCGTTTCTTCCAGTCGCTCCACGTAGCTTCCGGCCAGCATCGCTCGCCCATCCTCAATCAGACCCTTGAAACTCTTGAGCGCAGCCAGAGCACGTGCGGGAAGAAGCTGACGCTTGATCGCCTCCCCGATCGCACCCCACAACGAAACGCCAGTCTCGAGCGCTACCCGCTCCAAAGTTTCAATCGTAGTCTTGCCAATCCCTCGCACTGGCGTGTTGATCACTCGCAGCAGCGAGACCGAGTCGTCAACGTTATGGATGACTTTCAAATACGAAATCATGTCTTTGATTTCGGCCCGCTCGTAGAACGAAAAGCCGCCCACCACGTGATACTTCAACTGATAGCGGCGCATGGCCTCTTCAAACAACCGTGACTGAGAGTTAGTACGGTACAGCACGGCCGCCCGCGCATTCTCGCCCTGGTCCACCGCCTCTCGCAGATACTTCGCAATGTAGTCCGCCGCAAACAGCGCCTCATTCTCGCCATCCGGAGCCTCGTAGTAGCCAAGCCTGGTGCCGCCCTGGCGCGAAGTCCACAGATTCTTCCCCTTACGTTTGAGGTTGTTCGCGACGACTGCCGACGCCGCCTGCAGAATGTTCTGCGTCGAACGATAGTTCTGTTCGAGGCGAATGATCTTCGCCTCGGGAAAGTCTTTCTCAAATTCCAGAATGTTCCGGATGTCCGCGCCGCGCCAGGAATAGATCGACTGATCCTCGTCGCCGACCGCGCAAATATTGTGCCGGGTTCCCGCCAGCAACCGCATCAACTCATACTGCGGACGATTCGTATCCTGATACTCATCCACCAGAATGTATTGGAACCGCCGGTTGTAGTATTCGCACACCGCAGGCGCAGCCTTCAGCAAGCGCACAGTTTCGAGCAGTAAGTCGTCGAAGTCCAGCGCGTTTGCCTTAGCCAATTCTTTCTTATACTCGACGTAAATCTGGGCCACCCTCTCGGTCTTCGGATCAGCCGACTGCAAATAAACTTCCTGTGGATCAAGCATGTGGTTCTTGGCCCACGAAATATGAGCCAGCACCGAGCGCGGCGTAGTCTGCTTGTCGTCGATCCCCAACCGCCGCATTACAGACTTGACCAGCTGCTGCTGATCGTTTTCGTCGTAAATCACAAAGCTTTTGGTGTGCCCGATCGGCGGCGCGCCTGGAACCGTCGATGGAATGCGAAGCGCCTCGATATCCCGCCGCAAAACCCGCACGCAGAAAGAATGAAACGTAGAAATAACCGGCTTCGCGATCGACAACCCGCCCACCAGCTTGTCCACGCGCTCCACCATCTCTGAAGCCGCCTTGTTGGTGAACGTCATAGCCAGGATGGACTCCGGCATCGCGCCCAGGTTCTCGATCAAATGAGCGATCCGGTAGGTAATGGCGCGAGTCTTCCCGCTTCCGGCGCCAGCCAGGATAAGCACCGGCCCGTCGGTAGTTTCAACCGCCTCACGCTGCTGCGGATTGAGTTGGTCGAGGAAAGACAAAGTTGGGAAAAGCTCCAAACCCAGCCTCTTAGATTTTACAGGGATTCGTGACTAACGATTCGCTCGGCGTCACGTAGATCCAGTTTTCGAAAATCTGACGCGATTCGGAATCTACCTCGCGCCGAGAAGCCTGACAGTCAAAATGCTCCAGCCGCGTAGCGGCGGCATATGAAAGCGCGGCACGGAAGTGCCGGGTACGCTTCCCTCCGAAATTCGAGTCCCACAGGGACGGCACTCAGCCAAGAACAAATTCCGGATCATAGGGCACGCCCGACTCACGCAGAAGCGAAACGAACTCATCCTCGAATGAGGGTTTCGCATGGTGCTCGCGCTCGTATTCGATGTATTGCTTTACCGCGCCCAGATTTGAGGCGCTCACGCTAAACGCTCCATAGCCTTCTTGACAGGCAAAATCGAAACCGTGCGTGCCCAATCCTGCGGGACGAATTGACCTTGAGCATCTGAACCGCTTTCGCGAGAGCGATTGTCGCGGGAAGACCCATCAAAAGGTGGACGTGATTAGCAGTCCTTCCAGCAGAAAGCACCGGAATGTCATGATTCTTACCGATCCCAACGCAGTACAGACGCAGTCTTTCAAGTAACTCGCCCGGAATTGAATCCCAGCGCTCTTTGGTGCGGAAAACGCAATGCATGACAACATTCGGATAGGTATGGGCCATCGTTTTGTCCCCGGGCGGGAACTCGATTGTCCCGACCCTCCGACCCGGCACTACCGTGCCCGGCTTTCACATGTGGCACCTACGGTACGCGATCCTCGTGGGTCCGCGCGTCGGTGTGCAGAGTTTCGCCGAGAAATCCTAAGAAGTCTGTGACGAACGTCACTGGAGTGTAGGTTCTGGAAAGCGAACGCGAGGATAACTACCTCCAAGAGTGACTAGACTGAGAATTGTCGCGGTCTATACTGAAAGAGTCGCAAGGGTGGGTAGGTACCCAAGAATTGTTGGCTCCGACAAATTGGGGCCATCGCATTTCTAGAGATGAACGCCAGCCTGACTGGTCCGCGCCGCCTTGCATTCCTCGCACGGACACCAGTCCCGCAAGAACTGCCACGAATAAATCCCCAACTCGTGGCCATCGTTGAAATGAAACTTGATCGCATACTTGCCCACGCCTTCCGCCGAAACCGCTTTGACCGCGGGCTTGTACATGGGCAGCGCCCCCGGCGCAAGTTTCGGAGGCTCTCCGGGCTGGTGGTGCGCCTTGGACCGCGCCTCGTCGCACAGCGCGCAAGGACACGCATCCCGCAGGAAGGGAAACGAATAATGCGACCGGTGACCATCCTTCCAATCAATATCGAGACCCGTACCTGTGCTCAGGTTCACCTTCACCGACTTGGGGTCCGCCACGATCGCCATGAACCCAGTATCGCTCCCGCAGTCAAAAACTTGTCAAGCCCCCTGAGCCGTCAAATTCCTCCCAACTCGCTCATTCCATTCCAAATATATTTCTTAAGAAATTGGCGGGTTTACCCTACTCAACCTGTCGTACTGATATTAGGTCGTGCGGTGCGGACCCTCGTGTCCGCGAAACTGCGAGCTGATAACCGACAATTGATGTCCGGATCTGTTGGAATTGCCGCTAGGACGTAAGTCCTTTGGAAGTTGTATTTTACCGGGTATCTCGACGAGCACCACCTGTTTTCATAAGCTTGCAAGGAAAACGCAGCTCTCCCGGACGGGTATCCCCTCCGATAAGTCCTTTAGAAAGGATATTTTACGTGGGTATCCCGAAGACATATCCTTTGTTTTCACTAATTTGGACAGAAAATGGAACTTTCTTAACTGGTAAACAACTCATCACATCGGTGTACCACATGGTGAACAATTACGAAAATCACCTAAGCACCCATAGAGAAATAGCCACCACGCTCCGCCGCGTGCTATCAATAGAACGATCCTGAAAGGGTCTCGAAGAAGAATCCGCAAGGGCGACGTCAGGCGCCTTTTTCCACAATGCTCGATTCCGCTCAGCTAGAGACGCCAATGCCGCCCGAGGTCAGTTCTCCCGAAGATGTGTCTCATCTTTCGGGCAAGATCACCGACCAGCACGGATTTGTCACCTCCGCAGACGAGACGCGCCTGTTCTATCGCCACTGGCCTACAAGCGGAGCCTGGAATGGCCGCGCGGTCGTTGTGCTGCACGGCATTGGATATCACAGCGCTCCCTACAAGGTCATCGCCGATGCCCTGAACCCGCACGGTACTGACGTTTACGGTTTGGACGCCAGAGGCCACGGGTTATCGCAGGGACGACGAGGATTCGTGGGCACCCAGGCCCAAGTCGGAGCGGACGTCGAATCTATGATCCGCTTGGTGAAGCAGCAGAAGCCCGCGGCAAAGATTTTTCTGCTGGGCGACAGCATGGGAGCCGACCTCGCCCTGAATTACGCCAAGCGAAACAGCCGCGAACTTGCCGGCTTGGTACTTCTGGCCCTGGCTTTGAATCTCGACCTCAGCCAGTTCCTTAGCCTCGAGAGCTTGAGCCTGCTGCCCTACTTCGTATTGGCGCACCGGGAGCCTGTGATCAGCCTGGTAAGCAAGCGCCTTGAGGAAAGTTCCCGCGACCTCGAGTTCATCGCCCATCGTCGCGTTGACCCGCTGGCCTACAAGAACGTCAGCTTCGGGTACTTGCTCGACGTGCAGCGCATCGTCTTCGGCTGGAGATGGAAAATCGCGCCCCGCGTTCATGCTCCCACCCTGCTGATTAAAGGTGGCAAAGACCGGGTAGTAAGCCACCGGGAGTGCGTCGCTTTCGACAAGCTCTCCGCGTCAACGGACAAATGCTTCAAAATCTACCCCGACGTGCCTCACACCACACTCTGGGATCCGGAAACGCCGGAAATCCTGGATGTGGTTGGGAAGTGGATTCTAGAGCACTAAATCGCTGTTGAAACGGTAGCAGGCTACCTCATTTTGAGACTGGCGTGATCGTGGCCTACTCACGTCATGCCAGAGCCGCATAAGCAATACGGGAAGAGCGCAATGATTGACCGGACATTCGATCAAGCGACGACCGGATGCCTTTCCGTTGTCATTTCCGCAATCGTCGGGATCCACTTACTGATCCCTTTGATGGCAGTATTCGATGCGATGGATTGGCCGATCTTTCACAGCTGGGGATTTGGCATGGCTCAATCATTGTTGCGTGGCCGGCATTAGCTCTCGCGGCCTTGGGCGTGTTGCGTAGTATTCGGTGGCTTATAAAACGGGAACATTCAGAGTAGCCCAGCACTGTTGGAACAGGTGAGTTGTCGAAACCACCTCAACTCCGGTAAAATCTATGTTTTGCACAGCAAGTTCTGAACTTCTCTGGAGTCGTCATGGCACAAGTTTGTGATATCTGCGGCCGAGGGCCGCAATTTGGAAATACCATCAGCCACGCCCACAACGTGTCGCGTCGGCGCTGGAACATCAACCTGCGCCCGGTTCGCGCCAAAGTGAAAGGCGGAGCCAAACGCATGCGCGTCTGCACCTCCTGCCTGCGAAGCGGCAAAGTAGTCAAAGCCTAAGACCCGAATAACCACAAAGGACCAAGGAAATCCTAGCCGCAGGTTTTCCTTTGTGAACCTTCGTGTCCTTTGTGTTAATGCCTTTACCGCACGCCCAGCAGTTCGACGTCGAAGATCAGGGTCGCATTCGGAGGAATGGGGCCGCCCGGGGTGCCGCGAGCTCCGTAGCCGAGCTGAGGCGGGATTCGCAGTTGTCGCTTGCCTCCAACCTTCATCCCGATGATGCCTTCATTCCACCCCTGGATGACCGGCGCGGTGCCCAGGGGCTCTACCGTAAATGGCTCGCCACGGTCCAGAGAGCTGTCGAACTTCTTGCCATTGGTAAGCCATCCGGTGTAGTGGACCTTCGCCGTCTGGCCCGCCGACGCAGTGGGGCCCGTGCCCACCTTGATGTCCCAATATTGCAGGCCATCGGCGGTCTTGGTGCCGTCGCCGGTAACTTTCGTTGGCGCACTATTGTCAGGCTTCTTGCTGCTCTGCGCAAAAAGGGCTGCAGCTACGAACATAACGATTGCAATCAAACACGCAGTCTTCAGCATTCTCTTCTCCCAGAGTTGATTTTCGATTAAGAGCGGAACTTTGCATTCTAAATTGGCGCTCGAGAATGCGCCAATTGCAAATTGCCAATCTCTATGCCAGTGCGATTACGTCGATTTCGACCAGTACGTCTTTAGGCAGGCGAGCCACCTCGACGGTCGATCTGGCCGGCGGGGTTGAAGTGAAATAGCGTCCGTAAACTTCATTCATCGTCGCGAAGTCGCCCATATTTTTCAAGAACACAGTCGAGCGCACCACTTTGTCCAGCCCGCTTCCCGCAGCCTTCAAGATTGCGGAGAGATTCTTGAGCACACGCTCAGTCTGGACCGCGACGTCGCCGCCGACCACCTGCTGAGTGGCGGGATCAATCGCCACCTGCCCGGAAACGAAGACGAATCCATTGGCCCGGATTGCCTGGGAATACGGCCCAATCGTCTGCGGGCCGTCGTTGGTAGAAATCACGTCTCGCATCCATCCTCCAGAAACCTCACCGCCGCTGATTAACGCAGATGGGTACAGAGGATGTCAAATGGAATGGGATTCCAGAACCAGTAGGTTGGCCAACGGCCAATGACCAACGACTAAACCTTCTGCAGTCTTTGTACATCGTGCACGCCGGGAATTTTGCGCACGCCATTGATGATGTTTTCCAGGTGCTTGAGGTCGGCAATGTCGAGAATGACATCGATGTTTGCCTGCCCATTCGAGCTGCGTACCTGCATATCTCGAATGTTAGTTTTGGCGTCGCTGATCACCGCCGTTATCTGTTTCAACATGCCGAATCGATCATCGCAAAAGACGGTAAGCTTCACCGGATAGGAACTTGGCGTTCCCTCATCGTGCGCCCATTCCACATCGATGCGGCGCTCCGGCTCATACAGGAGGTTGACCACGTTAGGGCAATTCACGGCGTGGACAGCGACGCCTTTTCCGCGGGTCACGTAACCGACGACGCCCTCGCCGCGGATGGGATTGCAACATCGGGCGCGGTATACGAGCAGGTCGCCGTGGCCTTTCACACGGATGGCGTTGTTGCCGCTGTCTCCACCGAAAACCCGACGCACCACGCTGGCGATGCCGCCAGATTTACCTCCCTCACTATCGGCGACGGGCGCGGCGGAGGCCGGCGCCAGGCGAGCTAGCACTTGCCGCGCGGAGTACTTGCCGTATCCGATTCCGGCCATCAAGTCTTCGATCTGGCCCAGACCATAGTCGGAGGCGACCTTGCGTAGTTCGTCGTCCTTGATCTCTTTCAGCGCGACACGGTATTTGCGCGCTTCTTTTTCGATCAGCTTGCGCCCAATTTCGATGGCGCGCTCCCGCTGATGAATGTTGAGCCAGTGTTTGATCTTGTTGCGGGCGCGAGAAGACTTGACAATGGCGAGCCAGTCGCGGCTCGGCGTCCGTCCGGGCTGAGTAACGATCTCCACGATATCGCCGCTGTGCAGCTTGTGGCGCAGCGGCACCATCCGTCCGTTGACTTTGGCGCCCACGCAACTGTGGCCAACTTCAGTGTGTATCGAATAGGCGAAATCTATCGGCGTGGATTCCCGCGGCAGCACCACAACCTTCCCTTTCGGCGTGAAGGTGTAAACCTCTTCGGGATAGAGGTCGATCTTGAGAGTAGAAAGGAACTCAGTGGGATCGGAGACATCGCGCTGCCACTCGACGACCTGCCGCAGCCAAGCCAGCCGCTGCTCGTCTTGAGCCGAGACCGGCCCGTCTTTGTATTTCCAGTGGGCCGCAATGCCTTCTTCCGCCATACGGTGCATTTCCTCGGTGCGAATCTGAACTTCAAAGGGTGTGCCATCCTCAGTGATCACTGAGGTATGCAGCGACTGATAAAAATTCGGTCGCGGCATGGCGATGAAGTCTTTGATCCGTCCAGGCACGGGCCGCCAAACGTTGTGTACGATTCCGAGTACGGCGTAGCAATCCTGCAATGACTTCGTGATCACCCGCATGGCGTACAAGTCATAGACCTGATCGACACTGATTTTCTGCCGCACCAGTTTCTTATGGATGCTGAAGAGGCGCTTGATGCGGCTTTCCACTTCGGCCGTGATTCCCGCTTCTTTCAGCTTGTCGCGCAGGGTTTGCTCGACCCGCGCCAGAAATTGCTCGCCCTTCTTGCGGCGAGCCTCGACGGCGTCGTGCACTTGCTGGTGAGTGAGCGGATCAAGATAACGGAATCCCAGGTCCTCGAGTTCGCCGCGAATCTTGCCCATTCCGAGGCGGTGAGCGATAGGGCCGTAAATCTCGAGCGTCTCCTTGGCTATTTTCTGCTGGCGATCGAGCGGTAGGTGTTCGAGAGTTCGCATGTTGTGCAGGCGGTCGGCAAGCTTGATCAACACGACGCGGATGTCGTCGACCATAGCCAACATCATCTTGCGGAGGTTCTCGGCTTGCTGCTCCTCGCGCGTGGCGAAATCAATCTGGCTGATCTTGGTGACGCCCTCGACAATGTGGGCAACCTGCTCGCCAAATTCTTTGCGGAGGTCAACGATTGTGACCGAGGTGTCCTCAACGGAGTCGTGCAGTAACCCGGCAGCGATCGCGACCGCGTCCATTTTCATCTCGGCCAAAACCTGCGCAACGCCGAGGGGATGGACCAGATAGGGCTCGCCCGAGGCACGGCTCTGACCGGCATGATTTTTTTGGGAGAACTCGTAAGCTCTGCGCACCAGTTCCAGATCGTCGCCGGGGCGGTTGGCACGCATGGTGCGCAACAACTCCCGAAACTTGGTCACCGTGAGGGCGGTGGTCGCGATCTGTTCGCGCAGCGTCGCCATAATGGATTATAGCCGGGGAACGACGGGCAAAGAGACTCGAAGTCAAACCGCTTAGCTGATTCCATTATATCGCCCGGAATCGGGGCCCAGAGCCGATTTCAGGTCTTGGACGAGACCCAAGTAAATGATCGAGATCGGTTACGTTCGGGTGCCCGTAGCTGTGACGCGAGTAATTTGATGGCCACGACAAACCAACCTAGCCGTCTACCTATGGAGCGCAATCGCGACAGCAATCGTGGTCTGCTTGAAATCGGCGGCAGGCATAAGTCTCGCGCAAAACTAGGATGGGCGATCCTTACTCTCAGGTTGGCGCTCGCTCGTCGTTGTGAGGCGCAGCAGGCCGCGAATCCGGTCGGTACCGGCGAGCAACTCCCTGTCCCCGGCAAGTGGGTTGCGGCCGATCATTCCAAGCTGTCCGAACATAGCATCGAATGGATGCAGACCAAGCCGCCGCAGGTGCGGGCGGAATTTCTTTTGTCCGCGACGATCAATCACGACAAAGGCGCCACGGACTGGATCAGCAAGCTGGTGGATGGCTGGCTTGGAAAACTGAACCGCACTCAAAAATGGCAAGACCTGCAGGACAGTGCGCTCTATTCCAATGATCTGCGGGTGCGCGCAGCCGCAATCGAGATCAATCTGGTGGTTAACAATCTGGCAAAGACCGACGAAACTGCGGATCGAATCATGCGGTCGGCTGAATCCATCCCGAGCAACCGTCCCTGGGCTGCGTGGGAGTTAGGTATGCTGCCAATCGCGGGGTCGAGCCAGAACGCATTCACCAATTGCTGGTCACCTACATCCACGAACCTGAGCAGCAGACCCGATTCTGGGCAGTCGAAGGGCTGGCTCGCCTCGGCACCGATGAAAACATCAAGGACTTTCTTGAGGTGCTCCGCAGCGACGTTTCGATGGACGTGTAGGAGCGCGCCGGGTGCAGCCTGGCAAAATTGGGCATGCTGACACGCGAGCAACGGATGAAGGCGGTGCCGGGGTTGATCGATCTGGGCGATGACACGTCGCTGCGAGATCACCAACCAGCCTTTGCCGAACAGCTCCGCTGACTGGCGAAGCTGGTACACCAAGTTTGGCGCAGTGAGGCAACAGGAGTTCAGGCAGGGTGATTCGTGGTCGGTGCTCGGCAACAACTAGCAAACGACAGGATGTTTTTCTGACAAGTTCTTTCGCGCAATTGCAATGAGACGTTGCCAGCAACGTCTCTACTGACCGGTAGAAACGTAGCTTGCTGCGTTTCCGGCGGGTGAATGGCTATCTACCCTGGGCATCGGTGAACTGGTAGAGTTGACTCTATGTCAGCCAAGGTTCTCGTCAGCGGTTCTTCCGGCCTAATCGGATCAGCTTTGTTGCCTGCTCTGAAGGCGAGCGGATATGAGGTTGTTTGCCTGGGTCGCGGGCAATCTGGTAACGGGCGAATTGGTTGGGATCCGGCGCGGCCTCTTGCGTCTGAATCGGTTTCTGGCTTCGACGCAGTCATTCACCTTGCCGGAGAATCCATTGCCAGCCGTTGGACGGAGTCGAAGAAAAAGGCAATTCGTGACAGCCGCGCTCTGGGGACGCGACATCTTGCCGAAGGGCTTGCTCGGGCGGCATCTCCTCCGCGTGTCTTGATCTCAGCCTCGGCAATCGGCTTTTATGGTGATCGCGACGATGAGATATTGCGGGAGGATAGCGCGTCCGGCGGAAGCGGATTCCTGCCGGAGGTCGGTCGCGAATGGGAAGCAGCCGCGGATCCCGCCGTGCAAGCTGGCATTCGCACGGCTTTCTTGCGAACCGGCATCGTCTTGAGCGCTGAAGGCGGTGCATTGAAACAGATGCTGCTGCCGTTTCGAATGGGACTGGGAGGGAAGATCGGGACCGGACGTCAGTGGATGAGCTGGATTGACTTGCACGATGAGATCGGGGCAATTCGCCACATACTTACGAACGAATCTCTGCGCGGCCCGATCAATAGCGTTTCGCCGCATCCAGTGACGAATGCGCAATTCACTAAGACGCTGGCATCGGTATTGTCGCGCCCAGCGATTTTCCCTATGCCCGCTTTTACGGCACGATTAGTGTTCGGGCAGATGGGCGACGAACTCCTGCTCGCTAGTCAACGGGTAGAACCGGCGAAGCTCTCGGCCAGCGGCTACGTCTTCCAGAAGCCGGATCTGAGAAAGGCGTTGGAAGACATCTTGAAGAAGTAAGAACCGGCTGCGGATTTACATGGATGTTTCTCGTAATTCTAAGATCGGTGTTGATCCGTGGCGGATTTTTCTAATTCTGTTCGCGCTCTGGCGAACTCTTCTACTCGTTCGCGGACGCTTAATACGTGCTTTGGCAGATTCAGATGGCTGCCGGCTTCGAGGATAGGGATGAGCCGGTCGAAATCCGGACCGGAATGTGAGCCGGTGATCACAATGCGAATGGAGTGAAATAGTTCTTTGCCCTTGGCTCCGGTTTCGGCTTTGACTTCATTGACAATCTTCTTGAACCGCTCCGGCGTCAATTGGCCCGTGCTGGACGATTCGTCCGCCATAATCTTGACGGCGAATCTGGTGAATACGGCATCGGTGTTCGGCCAACTGAGAACCTCGGCGTTGTCCGGCGTGGCCAACGCCGCCTTGGCGTCGTAGTTGAAAATTGGCGAAGCACGTTCAGGCAGCTGATCCAGGCGATCTACGTAAGGTGCAAGCAGCGCTACTATTCTCCCCAACCAATCCCGCAAATCGTTGCTCACCTGCACGATCGGAACTCGGTGAGAACTCAGCCAAACGGCGTCACTATATTCGACTAACCCAGCCTGAGCAAAAAACCATACCCCAATTGCACTGAGCTGGTCGGGCGGCCACGCCTTGATGTATTGCCGGTTCAACCAATAAAGCTTTTCCATATCGAAGACGGCGGCGGACGGCGTGATCCGTTCGAGAGAGAATTCTTTTATCAATTCCTTGAGACTGAAGATTTCTCTCGCGCCTCCGCTCGGCGCCCAGCCCAGCAGGGCCAGATAGTTCACCAGAGCTTCGGGCAGGACGCCCATGTCGCGGAAGTTTGCGATCGAGGTGGCGCCGTGGCGTTTCGAAAGGCGTTCGCGGTCGGCGCCAAGAATAGTCGACAAGTGCGCAAACTCCGGTACCGGCCAACCCAGAGCTTCGTAGAGCGCGACTTGCTTGGGTGTATTGGAGAGATGGTCGTCGCCGCGAATCACGTGGGTGATCTTCATGAGCGCGTCGTCAATCACGACCACGTAGTTGTAGACCGGCATGCCGTTCGAACGAAGAATGATGGGATCGCTGACCACTTCGTTCGAAAACTCAACGTCCCCGTGAACGATGTCATGAAAGCGGATGGGATGTTCGGGAATCCGCAGCCTGATGGCACAGGCTTCTCGAGCCGAGCGGCGACGCTGGGCTTCGTCGTGATCCATCATGCGACATTTGCCGGAATAGATCGGCTGGCGACCTTCAGCCAAGGCTTGGTCGCGCTCCTTCTGCAAGTCATCTTCGCTGCAGAAGCACAAATACGCTTTGCGTTCGTGCAGCAGGCGCTCAGCTTGTTCACGGTAGAGGTCCAGCTGCTCGGATTGACGATAAGGAACGTAGGGGCCCCCGATGTCGGGGCCTTCATCCCAGTCGAGGCCCAGCCACTTCAGGTCGGCAATGAGTTGATCTTCGAAGCGAGCTTCACTGCGTTCGACATCGGTATCCTCGATACGCAGCACCATGGTGCCGCGCTTCTGCCGGGTGAAAAGCCAGTTGAACAGAGCTGTGCGGGCGTTCCCTACGTGCAGGTGGCCGGTGGGCGAAGGGGCGAAGCGCACGCGGACTGGAGAATTTGGGCTCACCAAACGATGTTAACAGGAGAGCGGGAAGCGCATCATCTGCGCCAAAACACATCCTTTGTCATTCCGAGGAGCGAAGGCGACGAGGAATCCGGGTTTCCCCGGCTCACGCGAAGAACCCAGATCCCTCGCTTCGCTCGGGATGACCGTGTGGAATCAAAACAACCGGGAGATTTTCAGCAGTCCGGAGGTTTCATCTCGCCTCTCAGCGCGTCGTTGCGGTGCATTTCATCCAGTAGTTTCGCGAGGATCTCGGTTCGTTGGTCGGTATTTAGCTCGCGGCGCAGTTCTTCGAGCGCCAGCGCGACGACGTGATAGTGGTGGGCACCGCAGTATTTGGGATCGGAGGTAATGTCGAGCCACACCTGGTGCATGAGCTCGATATCCTGGGGGCGCATCCGCGGCGCGTGCGGTCCAAGCGGATACTCATGGATTCTTCCATTGGGCTCATGGATCTCCAAAATCAGCCGCGGTCTGGGTTCGGGCAGACGTTCCCACGCGTCCCCCAGAAGCTTCGCCTGCTCGTCGGGGGTGAGCTTGTTGGAGAACCCGCAAACAATGCGGCTCGAGTCCAGGCGTTGGGCGGTTACAATGATCGCCTCGAAGACATCGGTAGCCGGGACGACCAGCAGCGAAACCGGTTTGCCTTCTTTTTCCGCGACCGCTACGGCAGCGGTGAACAACTCCTGCTCGTAATGATCGAAGACTTGCGAGGCTTCGACCACCGTGCTACCGCTAAAGGTATGTTCGCGATGGTAGAGGCGGGCCGTCATCACGACCACGTCCTGACGGTTTGTGTCGGTGTTCCGAAGGACGTCACGTAGATAATAGAGATTCCTGGGATCACGAACCGCAACCAGGATGTTTCCCGGCCTTACCCCGAGCGCTCCGGATCCCAGTTCCTGGTTGCCGTAAACGCGGAATTGATCCAGATTCTCCGGCTTGCCGTGCCGCTCTTTCATGACCCGATGCTCGGAGTAAGTGAAAAGGGCAAAGAAAACGGCGCTGAAGGTAAGTCCGGCGATCGTGGCTTCTGACTTTGTGAACAGATTTACCAATGCGGTAATCAGCAAGACGGCCGAGATCGCGATCAGGCCTAGCGGCACTTCGCGGCCACCGATGTGGAAATTGCCGGGCACTTTCCATTGCCGGTTTTCTGGCTCGGTATAGCGCAATACCAGGACGGCCAGCGACTTCAGGGCGAAACTCCAGATCACGCCGAAGGCGTACAGTCCTGCCAACACATAAACGTTGCCTCGGCTCAGGACAATGGTCAGCAACTGCAGCCCGACAATCAAATTGATGATGCGATAGCTGGTGCCGAATCTTCTTTGCGGCTTCTGGAACCAGGCGGTGAGGACGCCGTCTTCCGCCACCCGGTTCAAGACGCCGTTCGCGCCTACGATCGAAGTATTTTGCGCTCCCGCCAGGATAAGCACGCCGACCAGCACTACGAAAGCGTGGAAGATCAGCTTCAGCACCGTGGGGCCGACCAGGTACATCGCGATGCCACCGATGAGGTTGGCGAAGTATTCGGGCCGCACGGAATCCGGAATAATCATGACCGCAAAGAACGAGACTAGCGAGGTGAACAGCAGGCTGTAGATGAAGATGACCAACCCGGTTTTTTCCAGGTTCTTCAGCTTGGGATGCTCGATCTCGCGGTTGACTTGGGCCAAAGTCTCCTCGCCGCTCATAGCCAGAACCGAGTGCCCAAATCCGACGAAGAGGATGATTAAGGTCAAACGACTGATGCGGGTTCCGTATAGCCAGCCCAGGGATTCTTTGGTGAGCTTTATCACCCCGGGTTGCAGGGGGCTCGGCGGCAAATGAACGGGCGCGCTGAAGACCGTTATTGTGCACCAGATGATCAGGATCACAACCATCACGGTGGTGACGATCATGATCTGCAGAGCTTTCTCGCTCGATTCATGCATGCCCTGGATGTTCTTCCACCAGAAATACAGCACGATCAGAATGGCGAAACCCGCGGAAAAATGATCTTCGGAAAAGACCAGGGGATGGTGAACGTATTTCCCGATATCTTCGATGAAGCCCGCCAGGTACTGCCCGGCCGAGACAGCGCTGATGGGGCCGGTGAGGACGTAATCGAACAGCAGCGCTGACACCGAAAACTTGGCCAACGTTCCGCCCATGGCTTCCTTGACCACGCGGTACACACCGCCACGCACAAACATGCTGCTCGACTCGATGTAGAGAGCACGCACACAGTAGCTGAACAACATCACCGCCAGGATGAACCAGGGGGCACTCTTGCCGATGACTTTCTCAGCGTCGCCGCCGGCATAATAAGCGGAAGAAGCCAGGTCGGCAAGGACGATAGCGGCCGCCCGCCAGAACGAGATGAAGGTCAGCATCACCGTTGTGGCGACGAAGACCTTTACGGCAGGACGCCGGATGTTTGGGACGGATGAGGACATTTAAAGAAATGCCGGAAACTTAAGTCTACGAATTTAGCACAGAGTAAGAGTGGAATCTGTGACCGGAAGAGGGCGCGATCCGGGTCAGTGGAGAAAAACGCCTATCGCGGTAGCTCGGCAACACTCGTCCCCACACGAGTTTGGGTGGGCGCCATGTAGGTTCTGGTGATGCGGTCGTGCCAGGATAGTCGGTCTTCGTCGAGGAAGCACCAGGCGTAGCCTAGCGCCAGCGAGAATCCAGACAACACGGACGCCAGAACGCGCCAACGGCGGATTCTCACGGGAACCGCAGACCCATCAAACCGGCTCAATTGCAGCCGCGACAGTTTCAGTCCCGCGGTGGTTCCGGTGAAGACCAGCAGCAAGTATTGATAAGTGATCCAAAAAAGACCGATCAGACTCACGGAAATACCTGCCGCTTGCTGCGGGGCTGGCACGATCGAGGTAATCCTGAAGAAAATATAGGTGAAAATTGCGAAGGCTGTGACCACGATCAGGCTGTCGATGGCGCCCGCCAACAGACGTCTTGAAAAGGGGGCAGCTTGCAGGGGCAGTTCGAATCCAGGACGCCGTTCTTTCTCCGGTTCTGCCACTGGATCCATCAGGATTCCGCCGAGCGCCGGCGGAGGAAGCTCAAGCTCAGGCACTTCGAGGATGCGAGGCCGGTTCACGACAGGCTCGGCGAGTTCGTCGAAAACTGGCGGCGGGAAAACTGGCGGCGGTGGGGCCACGGAACGAGGAAACTCAAGAATCCTTGCGCCGGCGTCCTGCACGTTCGAACGACCGTCATAGGTCTCGGGCTGGGTCCATGGCTCTCCCTGAGGAACGGCGATAGCATCCTGCATCGCAACGGCGAGACCGCTGGGGACCACAGTGGTCGCAGCCTGGCTCGCGGCCGCGTGACCACTCGACGAGGGTTCGTAAGGTTCGAACTTTAGCTGCAACGACGGATAACGCGGCGCACGGGGACGTCTGCGAGTTCGGTAATTGTCGACTCGAGCGGCAACTTCGTGGCGCCAGGAATCGGGGTCTTGCGGCCGGAGAAGTCCCGTCTGCAGCGTTTCCACGACCAGGCCGCTGCTTTCGTTGGGAGCCGGAGCACCTAGCAGCTTGTCAGGCTCTCCATAGGGCTCATTCCCGCCACCCTCAGCATGAAGCGAACCGTCACCAGCCGCCAGATTGCTCTGCGGTTCTTGCACGGTATCGACCACAAACCGGCGAGGTACCGCCTTTTCTTCGACCTTTTCTTCGACGCAGGCGGCAAAGCGCTGTTCGCTGGCATCGTATGCTTCAGGGTCAACAAGCCGAACAGCAGGAGGCAGCCGCAGGCCGGAATCGAGATCGGGTTCAAACTTGGGTTTCATGTCTGGAGGTCGTGGGCTGGGTGGACTTCGGAGCGCCGTGACGGACAGCACCGCGACGCGGGCAGCAGATGTACCGGTCTTCCTACGAAACCCATTATGCAACCTACTATGTAACCCGCCCGATGCTAACCAGCAGGACTAAGTCAGAGCATTCAAGAAATGGTCGGGGTCATCGCAATTCTAATCACTTTGCCTCTCGGGCCAGTGCCGTGCTAACTTCACGATACCCCAGGACTTCACACTCGGGGAGTTCGTGCGCTTTCCGATGACTTCCCGCACACGATTCCTTATCACGGCGGCGTTCATTTGTCATCTACTACTCGCTCCTTCCTTAGTAACCAGCCAGTTGCTTTCTCCCAATAAAGCCTCCAGTCCAACTCAAGACTTGCCGAATACGCCCTCGGTGCCGAACGAAGAAGATGTAACCATGAGCGCAATTACGCAGGAAAAGATCGGTCCGATCTACAAACTGCATGGCAAAGCTGAGATTCATTACGGCCTGTACATCCTCCGTGGGGATGAAGTCACGTACAACGCCGATACGGGCCAGGCCACCGCGGATGGTCATGTTGCGCTTGACGGCGGACTTAATGACGAGCATATCCAAGCCAGCCGTGGCGCCTACAATGTGCGGGCGGAAAGCGGCCGCTTCGAGAATGTAACCGGGACGATTGGCATGCGCATGCGGGGAAGCCGGCTCATGCTGACTTCCTCGAATCCCTTCTTTTTCACGGGAAGAGTGGTCGAAAAGACAGGGCCCGATCACTATATGGTTTATGACGGCACGGTGACAACGTGTGAGTTGCCTCGTCCGAAATGGCAATTTAACGCCAATAAGATTGTGGTCAACGTCGGCGGCACGGCCAAGATTTATCACAGCCTGTTTGGAATAAAGGGCGTCCCGATTTTGTATTTTCCATTCGCTACGCTGCCTGCGGAGCGTCTTCCGCGGCAGTCTGGATTCCTCATTCCCAACTTCGGGACTTCCTCTGTGAAAGGACTAATCCTTGGCGAGTCGCTATTCTGGGCGATCAATCGAAGCATGGATGCCCACATTGGGGCGGAGTATTTCTCCCTTCGAGGCTGGGCGCCATCGGGCGAATTTCGCGCCCGGCCCAGTGATACGTCGTTTGTCGACCTCACTTTTTTTGGTGTGCTCGACCGCGGCACCGGCAATCCACCGGTGAATCAGGGCGGGGAAGAGGTGCGTCTGAATGCCGAAGGCGCGTTTGGTCATAACTTCCGCGGAGTCGCCAATATCGACTATCTCAGCTCCTACGTTTTTCGGCTGGCTTTTAACGATGTGTTCACCCAGGCAGTGAACTCCGAGGTGAAGTCGAAGGCGTTTCTCTCCAACACGACGAACGGCTTCTTCTATAACGCCTCGATGCAGCGTTACCAGGACTTCGAAAGCACCACTGCAGGCGATGTCGTCACCATCCTTCATGCCCCAAGCTTCGAAGTATCCAGCGTCGATCGCCCACTCGGCCCTTCACCTTTCTATTGGTCCTATGAGGCTGCGATCGAGGGACTTTCGCGCAGTGAGCCCGGTTTCAGCACCGCTGCTTTAGTCGGACGCTTTGACCTGTCGCCAAGCGTATCTCTGCCATTGAGGCTCGGGGGGTGGTCGTTTCGTCCGGAGTTCTCGCTTCGAGATACCGGCTATACCGAGCAGCTTGCAACTGCGAGTGGCGCCAAAGTGGCAGAATCCAGTCCCATCAATCGATACGCGCTGGAAGGCTCGGTGGAAGTGCGGCCTCCGGTTTTGGGCCGCGTCTTTGACCGCGAGTTCATGGGACGCAAGTGGAAACACGTAATTGAACCCCGCGTGGTCTACAACTATGTAACCGGGGTGAACAATTTCGCTAACATTCTACGTTTTGACGAACGCGACATTCTCACGAATACGAATGAAGTCGAATATGGAATCGTCAATCGCCTTTACGCGAAGCGCAAGTCTGCCCAGCCGGAAGACTGTGGGAAAGCCGGCATGCCTACTCTCTTTATCGGGGGAGCCCCAGCGCCCAACCCCATCCCTTGGGAACGAAAGAATGACATGACTGAGGCGCCCTGCAATACTGGCCCGGAAGTACGGGAGATCGTGACTTGGGAACTCGCCCAGAAATATTTCCTCGATCCGACTTTCGGCGGCGCGCTAGTTTCCGGTCGCAGCAATGTTTTTACCAGCACTGTTGATTTGACTGGCATTTCGTTCTTAACCGCGCCCGCCCATCTTTCACCGCTCATCTCGCGCCTGCGGTTTCAGGCCAGCGCGCGCACTGATTTCGAATGGGATGTCGACTACGATTTCCAGCGTGGCGGCATCACTGAGAGTACGGTGCTGGCGAATTATCGTGTCGGCTCATTTACGATTGGTGGCGGCGACGCCTATCTGCAAGTTCCGGGGGAGTGCGCCGTCAGTACTTGCAACTACAGCACGACGACCGATCCCAATATTATCTTCTGGCCCCAGCTATTTAACCAGTTCCGACTATTGCTGGGGTACGGCCACTCTGGCAAACAGGGTTTCAGTGCTGCGACCAATGTTGGCTTCGATGCGAAACTGAATTTCCTGCAGTACGCTGCGGCGCAAGCCACGTATAACTGGGATTGCTGCGGAGTGAGTTTGGAATTCCGCCGCTTCAACCTGGGCGCGGTACGGAATGAGAACCAATATCGCTTTACGTTCGCGCTGGCGAATCTCGGTTCGCTGGGCAACCTGAGACGGACAGAAAGGTTGTTCTAGTCCGCCAAGATTCGGGGCGATCGCGGGTACCGTCGACCTTCATTGTGAACATTGTGGATCTTAACGTTGCCGGCGCCGGCGATCGAAAGACCGCGGAACACTCTATCCCTCACCCACAGAACGCCTCATCACCGCTCGAACTCTGCTTGCTTGTTCTCATTGCGGGGTTGGCGGCCGTACTTCGCTTCCACTCGCTCGCCGCTAAGTCTTTCTGGTTCGACGAGGGAGTAAGCGTTGCGATCGCCCGACTCGACTGGTACAACTTTGCGCGGCTTCTGTGGCGGCGCGAAGCCAACATGTCTCTGTACTATTTTCTTCTTCACTTTTGGTTGCACTTTGGAGGGACCGGATTTTTCGTTCGCGCCCTGTCAGTTCTTTTTGCGATTGCCTCTGTCCCAGTCATCTACTGGCTGGGGCTCCGTCTCTTTGACTCACGAGTTGGTCTGATTGCGGCTGCACTGATGGCGGTCAATGCCTATCACGTTCAGTATTCGCAGGACGCGCGCAGCTATTCGCTGATGGTGCTGTTGTGCCTGCTTTCGAGTTTGTATTTTCTGAAGTGCGTGAGTGAGCCGTCGCGCTGGAACCGCGCAGCGTATGTTCTGAGCACCGTACTGGCGGTCTATGCTCAATTTTTCTCTGCGCTGTTCCTGATCGCGCAGTGGCTTTCCCTGAAGATGCTGGATCGGGGACAGATTCCCCGGCAAACCAGAAACGACTGGCGCTGGATCGCAATTCTGGTGTCGCCAGTCGCTGCATTCGTCGCCACCACGGGGACAGGTCCATTGCGCTGGGTACAACGCCCCGGGCTGAAAGACCTTTGGATATTCGCGCTGCATCTCAGCGGAAACGGCGGGCCGTGGTTGCTGCTCGCGAGTGCGGCAGCGTGTCTGGCAGCGCTGCTTCCGTCTTGGCCGACGCGTAGAGCACGGCGAGTACCTTGGGAAATTTGGCGTTACCGTTTTCTTTTGTCCTGGCTGCTTTTTCCAATACTGCTCATATTGGCACTGTCATTGGTCAAACCGCTCTTCGTTTCGCGGTATTTTATTTTTTGCTTGCCCGCGCTCTTTCTTCTCGTGGCTTGCGGAATTGCCCGCCTTCGTCCTGAAGGGCTGCGAGCGCCCGCTCTTTTGTTCATGTTGATCCTTTCTTTCCGGGGAACGGCGGATTATTACAAGCAGGATCTGGACATTCAACGCGACGATTGGCGAGCCGCGACACCATACTTGCTGAACCATTCGCAGCCGGGCGACGCCCTGCTGTTTCACGTTCCCATGGGACGGATGCCCTACGAGTTTTATCGCTCGTTGCAGCCCCTGACGCCCGCGTCGGTTGTGCTGTATCCGCACCACGGCGATCGGCTTACATTCCTCGATTTTGTCGAGAAGCCTAACGACGTGGAGCTTGAGCGCTCCCTTCAGCAGCATCCTCGGGCATGGCTCGTCCTCACTTATGCGGAAACCCAGTCAGGATTGCCCGATGCGAGGTCGGTTGAACTCAACGGATTGCTGCATGACTTCTATTCCAACGTCGAGCAACGCGACTTTCCAGGCATCGAGATTTTGCTTTATTCGAAAGGGAATGCTGGCACCGAACCAATCGCGCCGCAGGGCTTGGCGTATTAAGATATCTCCATGCCTCTCCCGGCCACGACCGTATCTAAGCGCGAGGCGCTCGACGCCAGGATTCGGACCTTGGGTCGAACTCTGGTTGCCTATTCCGGAGGCGTCGATTCAGCTTTTCTGGCCTGGGCCGCCTGCAAAGTGCTCGGCGCTGACATGCTCGCGGTGATTGCCGATTCTCCCAGTCTCGCCCGGACCCATCTTGCCGAGGCTACCGCCTTTGCTCTTGAACAACGTATTCCGTTCGAGGTCATCTCTACCAGCGAACTCGACCGTGCCGAATATGTGCGCAACGACGCCTCCCGTTGTTTTCACTGCAAGGACGAACTCTTCACGGCGATGGAAGCCTTTCGCGCCACACATGGATTCGATGCGATCGCATACGGCGTCAATGTGGACGACCAGGGCGACTTTCGGCCCGGACAAATTGCCGCCCGTCAGCACCGCGTTGCCGCTCCTCTGCTCGAAGCGGGATTGACCAAGCAGGACATTCGAGAATTGGCACGCGATGCCAACTTGCGGGTTTGGGACAAGCCGGCTTCGGCTTGTCTATCGTCGCGTATCGAGTATGGGCGCCCGGTTACGCGTGAGGCTCTCGGCACCATCGAGCAGGGCGAGGATGCAATTCGCACGCTCGGCTTCCGGCAGTTCCGCGTGCGTCACCATGGCGAAATCGTCCGCATCGAAATCGCCAACAACGAACTGCCTCGCGCTCTCAATTCTGAGATGGCAGCAGAGTTCACTCGCATTTTCAAAGCTCTCGGTTTCAAGTTCGTGACCTTAGACCTCGAGGGATTCCGCTCCGGCTCAATGAACTCTCTGCTTCCGGCCGAACAACTCTTCCGCAAGGGTTGATCGCCGCATACTGTCCTTCTGAAGAATGCTCGCAGAACCCGCATAACTAGCCCCTCCGCTGCGCTCTCTATGAGATAATCTTTACTTATTCCCAATGTGCAGGCGGTTCTTTGTGAAGCTATTACGACGTTCCATTCTTGTTCTCGTGCTGGTTTGCCTGGGCTGTTCGGCTCAGTTAGCTCCTCCTTCTCCCGAACTCACTGCAAAAATCGAGCGGCAAGTGCGTGCGACTTACAGCGTTCCGGCGAGCGTGAAGGTTATCATCGGCCAGCTCCGGCCCAGCGACTTTCCGAATTACGACGCCGTGACCATCACCATCGACGGCGGTGAAAAAAAATCGACCTATGAATTCCTCATTTCCAAGGACGGTAAGACTTTGGCCCGGCTGACCAAGATGGATCTGACCAAAGATCCTTATGCCGAGAATATGAAGAAGATCGAGGTGAGTGGACGCCCGTCGCGCGGCAACAAGAATGCCAAAGTCGTGGTCGTCAACTTCGATGACTTCCAGTGTCCATTCTGCTCCCGCATGCACCAGACGCTGTTCCCCGAACTGCTGAAGGAATACGGGGACCGCGTACAATTCGTGTACAAAGATTACCCTTTGTCGGAAATTCATCCCTGGGCTATACACGCGGCAGTGGACGCGAACTGTCTGGCTGCGCAAAATAACGATGCGTACTGGGATTTCGCAGACCACATTCACGCCAACCAGCGGGAGGTCAGTTCAGAGAAGGGGCGGGATGCACAGTTCGCTGTGCTGGACCGCTTGACCCTCGAACAAGGGCAGAAGCATAACCTTGATCAGACCAAACTTCAGGCTTGCGTCAAGGCGCAGAATGAAGACGCGATTAAGGCTTCCATGCACGAAGCCGAAGGCGTGGGTGTGAACGCGACGCCGACCCTGTTCGTCAACGGAGAGGAAATGGATGGCGCGCTTCCCATCGGCGAATTGCGGGCTGCCCTGGATTCAGCGTTGAAGCAGGCTGGCGTACCAGTGCCGTCTCACCCCGCCGAAGCCTCAAGCCAACCACAACACGAGTCACTATCCCCCAGCAAGTAGTGCCGAGAGGACCACTTTGAAGACTAATTCGCGATTTCGTCGATTCCTGACTGTACTGCTTGCGGTTCCACCTCTCGCGGTTTCCCTGGGTTGTGGAACCAAAATGGCGGGTGACGACGTTGCAGCCACGGTTGACGGCCGCAAAATTACCCGCGCGGATCTTGAGAAGTATTACGAAAACCAGACTGCGGGTTCCCAGCAGCAGCCCTCCGGAGAACAAGCTACCAGCCTGCACCTCAGCATCCTGCACCAACTGGTTGATTTTGAAATCCTGATGCGCCGCGCCGAGAAACTTGGACTCTTGGCCACAGACGACGAAGTCGAACGCAAGCTGAACGAAATCAAGTCGCCTTATACAAAAGAAGAATTCGACGCACGCATGAAGGAAAAGAAGCTTACCATCGACGACTTCAAGCGTGACCTGCGCCGTCAGCTCACGGTGGACAAGGTTCTGAACAAAGAGGTGACGTCGAAGATTAACGTTTCCGACCAAGACATCTCCAATTATTACAACGGACATAAGTCGGAGTTCAACCTGGTCGAGCCTCAATATCATCTGGCCCAGATCTTCGTAACCACAACGCCGAACCCCCAGGTCCACAATCTGAAGAACGACAAAGCGCAAAACGAAGCCGATGCGCGCAAGAAAATCCAGATGATCGTGAATCGCCTGGACAGTGGCGAGGATTTTGGTACCTTGGCAATGGAATATTCCGAGGACACGGAAACATCAGGCAACGGCGGAGACCTGGGCTTTACGCCGGAATCTGCCTTGAAAAACACCGACCCCGTTACTCGCGATGCGGTCACGAAATTGAAGCCCGGGCAATACACCACGGTTATCACCGTCATTAACCCGATGACCAAACAGTTAGTCGGCTTCCGCATTGTGAAACTGATCGCCAAGGAAAGCGCGGGACAACGCGAACTGTCAGACCCTCGCGTGCAGGAGGCAATCCGGTCACAGCTCCGCGACCGACGGGAACAACTTCTGAAGGCGGCCTACTACGAAGTTCTGCGCGATCAAGCCAAGGTGCAAAACTATTATGCCGAGAAAATACTGGAAGGCAACGGCACCGCGAACTAGCGGCGCGTAAGCACTCAGCATTTAACGAACCAGCAATTATCATAAGAGCTAAAGGCTAAGAGCCAAAAGCTTGCTTCATTCCACTATCGCCAACACGTCCCCGGCATTCACATTCGCCCCCTCAGCGGCCACGATTTTTTTCAGGGTCCCCTTCTTCGGAGATTTGATCTCATTCTGCATCTTCATCGCTTCCACGACCAGGATGCTTTGTCCTGCCTCAACCACCTGCTGCTCGGCAACCAGAACACGCACTACCTTGCCGGGCATGGGAGCGAAGAGTTTTTTGGGGCCCTTTTCGTCAGCCGCTGAACCCTTGCGGCTTCGCAATGATCTTGGATCACACAACTCTGCGGCGTAGCGGACGCCGCCGATCCACAGGTGCGTCTCCTTAGCAATGTGTTCCCGTTTGATCTCGTAGGCTTTCCCTCCGATCAAGATCGATAGCACATCGCGCCGGGCCAGAACTGCGTCGATCTGGATTTCGTGACCATTCATGCGGCATCGCCAGCCGGCTTCCGCGCGCTCCAATTCCAGCCGGTAATCCTTTCCGTCGATACTGACGTCGTAGAACATAGGAAAGTGGAGAGTCGATCAGATGCCGGCGGCTGACGTTGCTGCAAGGCCTCTCGAACGAGACAGTTTTAAGCTAATCCTTCGAACCTTGCCGCCTTCTTCCAACCCGATAGGGTAATTCCGCCGACCGCTTTATTCCCAGGATTCGAAGATAAGTTTCCGTTGCCAACAACCGATGCCGGATCCAGGATTGCGAATATCGCGGCGGCAATGGCTGCGACTTCCGCATCTTCACCCATGACTTCGGACGCCTTCGACTTCAGCAGCCGATCCAGGTAGCCGGTATCTACCTTTCCTGCCTGAAAATCTGCGTCAGTCAGAATACGGCGGAACAGCGAAATGTTGGTCTTGATACCACCCACAAAATACTCATGCAGCGCCCGCGTCAATCGCGAGATCGCCTGCCTGCGGTCCGTTCCATACCCGATCAGCTTGGCCAACAGTGGATCGTAATCGACGGGCACGGTCCAGCCTTCGTACATCCCGCTATCGCGCCGGATTCCGGGCCCCGAAGGTGACAGCAACAACGTGATCCTCCCCGGGCTCGGAAAATAATTGTTATCGGGATCCTCCGCGTAGATGCGGCACTCAATGGCGGATCCGCGAATGTGAATGTCTTCTTGCCGAAACGGAAGCCTCTCGCCGGCCGCGATCCGAATCTGCAAATGAACCAGGTCCGACCCCGTGATCAGTTCTGTCACAGGATGTTCCACCTGAAGTCGCGTGTTCATCTCGAGAAAATAAAAGATCTTCTCCCGATCGACCAGAAATTCGACCGTTCCCGCATTGGTGTAGCCTGCCGCCCTGGCCACTCGGACTGCGACCTCGCCCATGCGCCGCCGCATATCCGGGTCAACGATTGGAGATGGCGCCTCCTCCAGCACCTTCTGATGCCGACGTTGGATGGAACACTCGCGCTCACCCAGGTAAACCGTGTTACTGTACTCGTCCGCCAACACCTGCATTTCGATGTGCCGCGGATTCACGATTGCCTTCTCAACGTAGACTTCGCGGTCGCCGAATGCCCGCTCGGCTTCGCTCTGTGCCGCTTCCAGAGCGGGTTTCAACTCTTCCGGCTCATGCACCAGCCGCATGCCCTTTCCACCGCCGCCGGCCGCTGCCTTCAGCATCACGGGATAGCCAATCTTCGCCGCCACCTGCTCGGCCTGCTCGGCGGACTCCAGCTTTCGCGAAGTTCCCGGCACCAATGGAACTCCAGCTTTTTCCATTTCTTGGCGTGCCCGCGTTTTCGATCCCATCATTTCCATCGAGGCGGGACTGGGGCCAATGAACTTCACACCAGCACCGCCGCACGCCTGCGCGAACTTCGCATTCTCGGAGAGAAACCCGTATCCGGGATGGATCGCATCGGCACCACATCGTTTCGCAACGTCCAGGATCTTCGCTATGTTCAAGTAGGATTCCGCAGCGGCCGGGGCTCCAATGTGGTAGGCCTCGTCAGCCTTGCGAACATGCAGCGAAGCGCGATCGACGTCGGAATAAATAGCAACCGAAGTGATGCCCAACTCGCGGCAGGCGCGGATCACCCGCACTGCAATCTCTCCCCGGTTGGCGATTAAAATCTTCTTGAACATGCTGGTCAGCTCTCTAATTTCTTTGCAAGCAGCTCATTCACCATTTGCGGATTGGCCTGTCCCTTTGAGGCTTTCATCACTTGGCCGACCAAAAAACCTACCACTGTCTTCTTTCCCGCCCGATATTGTTCAACCTGCTTGGGGTTGGCCGCGATAATCTCGTCGATGATCTTGTCGATTGCGGAGGAATCGGTAATCTGCTGTGGCTTTTCTCTCTCGTAAATTTCGCCGAAATCCTTTCCCAGCTCGAAGGACAGCTCGTATAAGTCCTTGAGCATCTTGCCTGAAATCGCGCCGCTCTCCACCAGATCCGCCGACAGAGCTACGCCCTTCATCGAAATGGGCGATTGCTCAATCTCCAGACCCTTCGCTTTCAGGCGCCCCATCAGCTCGCCCTGCACCAGATTCGCAACGCGTTTTGGATTCTTCGCGGCCTTCGCCGCCGCCTCGAACTGGTCCGCAAACGACTTTGTGGACGTCAGCACCTGCGCATCGTAGTCGGTGATGCCGTAGTCCGCGACCATACGCTTGCGGCGCGCCTCGGGCAGTTCGGGAAGTGTGCCGCGAATTTCCGCCTGCCACTTCTCGTCAACGACCAGCGGCAGAAGGTCGGGCTCAGGAAAATACCGATAGTCGTGCGCCTGCTCTTTTGAGCGCATGCCATAAGTTTTGCCTTCCGCCGAATTGTAGAGGCGGGTTTCTTGCGTGACTTTGCCGCCTGACTCGACAATATCGATCTGGCGATCGATTTCGTACTCCAGCGCCTCGCGAATAAACCGGAATGAATTGACGTTCTTGATTTCGGTCTTCGTGCCAAACTCTTTCTGCCCCCGAGGCCGAACGCTGACGTTGGCATCGCAACGCAACGAACCTTCCTCCATATTGCAATCGCTGACCCCGGTGTACAGAATGATTTCCTTCAAGCGGGTGAGGTATTCGTGCGCCTCCGCAGGCGAAGCAAGGTCCGGCTCGCTGACAATTTCGATCAGCGGGACTCCACTGCGGTTCAGGTCGACGGCCGTAGTCTCGGCAGAATCTGCGAAGCCTTCGTGCAGGCTCTTGCCCGCATCTTCCTCGAGGTGCAAGCGCGTGATTCCGATCGTCTTAGCTTCGGAGGCGGTGACAAAGTCGATCCTGCCGAACTCGGCCAGCGGCTTGTCGTACTGCGAAATCTGATAACCCTTGGGCAAGTCAGGATAAAAGTAATTCTTCCGCGCGAAAATGGAAGTCTGGTTTATGCGGCAGCCGAGCGCCATCGCTGCCAGCACCGCGAAATCCACCGCTTTGCGATTCAACACGGGCAGAGCTCCGGGAAGGCCCAAGCAAACCGGACAAACATTAGTATTAGGCGGAGCGCCAAAGCGCGCGGAGCACGAACAGAAAATCTTGGTTGCCGTCAGGAGCTGGACGTGCGCCTCCAGTCCGATCACAGGTTCGTATTTGGCGCGGGACCTTAGGGAAGTATCCGGTGTGGTGGCCATATCCAGCGATTATAAAGGGTGGGAACGCTGAGCCACATCCGGTGCGAGATCTCTGCTACTTCTGTTTCTCCGGCGCGCTCAGATATTTCTCCAGCGGGACTTCGAAATACATCAATTCATTTCCCTTGGCATCGCGCACGCGAGTCAAATAGAAGTGAGCGCCCGCAAGCGGGTTAGCAATGTCCGAGACATCAAAGAAGATGAAGCCCGACTGGGTGCCGTGAGGTTCGACTGCCTTGGCGGCAAATTGTGTGTTCTGAATCTCCTCCATCGCGTCCTTGCTGATGCTTCCCTTCGCCTTCTTGGGCCAAGGCAGCGGATTCGGAGAAATGGTCCCTGTAGGCCGCGCGATGCGCCGATAAATATCATCTTCCGTGGCGGGCGGAATCTTGGTCCGATTCACGGTTACGAGTTCCGCCTTCATCCCTGACAGCGCAACTGTCTGGTCGCCGTCGTTGGTGATCACTACGAAGATCGGCATCAGGCCGACGTCGCTGTAGTGAACGGAAAAAATACTTGCCTTGTCGGGCAAGTCATAAGGATCAAGCCCCAGCGTGACCGATTCACTCGGATGTTCATCATGTGCGGGATAGGTCTTCGCCGGCTGAGCCGCTGGCATGACAAAATGCTTTCCCGCGAGGCAAACGACCGAAGACACTAAAAGTGCGGAAACTGCGGCCAAGTCTCGCAGCAGCAGAGAGCGGGTGACCGTGCAGGACATGATTCTCGATTATAGGATGCACGCTCGGTAAACGGTGGTGCCTCGGACGCGACGTCGGCAAGGTAGAATGTCCCTTCCTGCATGTATTTGATCTACAGCGCGCTGCTGGCAGCGGCAATGCTGCTGACCCTCCCATATTGGCTGTTGCAGCGGATGCGCCACGGCAAGTACGACGCGGGCCTGGGGGAACGGTTGGGGAGGATTCCGCGGCGGTTGGTTGCTCAGCCCGCGAGGCCAACGATATGGATACACGCGGTGTCGGTCGGTGAGGTTCTGGCGATCAGCGGTTTGGCGACAGAACTCACAAAACGATTCTCGCAACATCGAGTCGTTGTTTCGACTACGACGGATACGGGTCAGAAGTTGGCTCGAACCCGCTTCGGCGAGGAGAATGTCTTTTACTTCCCGCTCGACTTCGCCTTTGCGATCCGGCCATATTTGCGATTGCTGCAGCCCAAGCTGGTTGTGATCGCGGAAACTGAGTTCTGGCCAAACTTTCTGCGCCTTGCCCATGCCAGCGGCGCTCGCATTGCCGTGGTGAACGGCCGCATCTCGGACCGCTCCTGGCCTGGATACCGGCGCTTCCGGCGTTTGCTTACGGGAGTTTTGCGGCGCGTGGACCTTTTCCTGACCCAGACGGCGGAGGATGCTCGTCGCCTGGTGGAAATTGGAGCGCCCCCCGAGCTCGTCCTCGCAACTGGCAATCTGAAGTTTGATGTGCCTGCACCAGCTGCGCCGCCGATCATTGCCAGCCTGCGCGCAGCGTTCCAACAAGCTCAGACCGGCCCCGTGATTGTTTGCGGAAGCACGGTCGAGGGCGAAGAGCCCTTGCTGCTGCAAGCCTTCATAAATATTCTCGCGAACCATCCTCGCGCTGTGATGGTTCTAGCGCCACGTCATCCTGAGCGATTCGGTGAAGTGGCCGAATTACTCAATCAACTTGGTATTCGATTCTGGCGCCGATCCTTGTGGGGAGGCGAACCGATCTTGGGCGGCGTCCTGCTAATCGACACGATTGGCGAACTCGCGGCGCTCTACGCGCTGGCCGACGTGGCCTTTGTGGGCGGTAGCCTCGTTCCCCGCGGCGGGCATAACATCATCGAGCCTGCACTGCATGGAGTTCCTATTGTCGTTGGCAATCACACAGAGAATTTTCGCGACATCGTAAGCTTATTTCAAAGTCGCGACGCCGTACGTGTGGTCGGCCCAGCCGAGCTTCCGCTCGTACTCATGCACCTCAGTTCTAATCCAGCCGAACGTGCCGAACTGGGTCGCCGGGCCGCAGAAACAATCCGTGCACAAATGGGGGCAATGCAGAAGACCAGGCAAGCGTTGGAAACATTATTGGTGTCTGCCAGTGCTCGGGGGGAACTGGTCGTTGAATGAATTTCTTGTCCACTATCTTCGGAGCAGGCGTCCGGGCGCGCAACGCGCTCTACGACCGCGGCATCACTCGCGCACGAAGAGTACAAGGGCCAGTCGTAAGCGTCGGGAACTTGTCAGTTGGTGGATCAGGCAAAACACCCTTCGTCCTGCTTCTCGCGGAACTGTTAAAGGCGCGCGGGTTGAAGTTCGACATACTCTCCCGCGGCTACGGTCGCAGAACACGCGGTGTAGCGCGGGTTGATCCGGGAGGCTTACCCCGGGATTTTGGCGACGAGCCTTTGCTCCTGGCACGGCGCCTCAGCGTGCCAGTGATTGTGGGTGAGGATCGATACGAGGCTGGGCTGTTCGCGGAAAAAAGCTTCGGCCCACAACTTCATTTGCTGGATGACGGCTTTCAGCATCGTGCCCTGGCGCGTGATTTCGATATTGTGCTGGTTACACCCGAAGACACCCGCGACCGCCTGCTTCCCACAGGGCGTTTGCGCGAACAGGTTACTTCCCTGTCCCGTGCCGACGCGGTTGTACTGGCCAGTGGTGCTTCACCGCAATCATTTCCCTTGAATGGCAAACTGCTATGGCGGGTGCGACGGGGTATTTCGTTGACGAATATTCCCTCCCGCCCGGTGGTTTTCTGCGGAATCGCGCGACCGCAGAATTTCCTGCTGCAACTGCGCACGGCGGGTATCGAGCCTGTGGCGCAGGCTTTGTTCCGAGACCACCACGCATACACAGAACGCGATATCCAGGACTTGTTGAAACTACGGAAGCAGAGCGAAGCTGAGGGCTTTGCCACCACCGAAAAAGATGCTATCAACCTGGGCGGGTTTCTCGACGCGTTGCAACCCTTGGCGGTGATTCCGGTGAAGATGGAATTAATGGATGCAGCTAACGCTGTCGATACCATGCTCCGGATGATTGCGGGACGAAGAGCAGGGCGTGAGAAAATCGGTGCCTGAGCGGCTGAGATAGTTTCCAAATGACCAAACACCCCAAAGAGGCGGACCGCCTGACGAAGATCGTTGAGTCGTTCCCCAAGATTACGATTACCGTAGTCGGTGACTTGGTCGCCGACGAATTCATATTTGGCGAAATCTCGCGCGTGTCTCGAGAAGCTCCCGTACTGATTCTGAAACATCGGGAGCGAACCGTGGTGCCGGGAGGCGGCGCCAATGCGATCAACAATCTTGCCGACCTGGGCGTTAACGTTCTTCCCGTGGGAGTGGTGGGCGACGATGAAGTTGGACGTTTGCTGTTGAAAGCTTTTCGCCACAAACATATTCCCGTAAGCGGCATTCTCAAGGACAAGAGCTATACCACTGTGACCAAAACGCGCATCTTGGCCGGAATGACCCACAACGCGCGGCAACAAGTGGTCCGTGTTGATCGTGAACCGGAAACGGAGCCCAACCGTCACTTGAAACGGGAACTCGTGCTGGCTGCGCGACAATACGCCCGCGCCTCGGATGCATTGCTGATCTCCGATTACGGCTATGGCGCGGCAAGTCCTGCGATCCTCGATGCAATCCGCGAGCGCGGACGTCTCAACGGTGTCCCGGTCATCCTCGATTCACGATATCGCATGCTGCAATATTCAGGCGTGGTCGCGGCCACGCCCAACGAACCGGAAGTCGAAGCTGCATTGGGTCTTCGCATCGGTAACGATTGGTCGAGCTTGTGCTCCGCCGGAGAGAGCGTGATGTCTCGGATGAAGCTGCGTTCACTCGTGATCACGCGCGGCCGCGATGGCATGGCAGCCTTCACTGGAAAACATAAGCCGGTCGATATTCCAATCTTCGGCTCCGATCAAGTCGCGGATGTGACCGGAGCAGGGGACACAGTGATTGCCGCTTTTGCTGCCGCTTTAGCGGCTGGAGCCAGCACAGAAGAAGCCGCTCACTTGGCGAACTATGCAGGCGGAATCGTGGTAATGAAGCGCGGAACGGCAACTGTGTCGCGGCAGGAACTGCTGGATGCGCTGGAGCAGTCGCCACCGGCAACACGAGCCCACTGAATGTCGACCAAGAAAATCCTAGACCGCGAACGGCTGAGGCAAAGCGTCACCGCGTGGCGCCAGGCGGGCGACTCCATCACACTCGCCAATGGCTGCTTCGATCTGCTGCACGTCGGCCATGTGCGCTACTTGCATTCAGCCAAGCAACTCGGCGGACGCTTGATTGTAGCGATCAACTCCGATGAATCCGTGCGCGCATTGAAGGGAGAAGGCCGTCCGCTCATGCCTGCCGAAGAACGCGCTGAAATTCTTTCGGCGCTGGCTGACGTGGACGCTGTGGTCATTTTTCCTGAGCGCGACGTGCGAGCATTGATCCATGAAGTTCGCCCTGACGTTCACGCGAAAGGAACTGACTACACGATCGACACGGTGCCGGAGCGGGACGCGGTCGCGGCGTGTGGCGGCCGCGTGGAAATTGTGGGCGATCCCAAGGATCACTCGGCGACAGAGATTATCCGTTCGCGGATCGGGCCGCAGCGTTCGTGAGCATGCAATCGCCGGTTCCGTCCTCCTCGGAAAATGCCGCTTCATTCACTGCCCGAAGCTTGCTGATTATTCGCTTGGGCTCGATGGGTGACATCATCCACACGCTCCCTGCGGTCACCGCGTTACGACAAGCGTTTCCCGAGGTCAGCCTGGGTTGGGTGATTGAGGAGCGCTGGGCAGAGCTGCTTTGCACCTTGCCCGAGCCCCGCTCGGGACTGCGCTCAGCGAGCAGGCCGCTGGTCGACCGGATCCACACCGTGAATACCAAGGCTTGGCGGAGATCCCTGTTTTCCAGCCAAACCTGGGCGGAAATTGCGGCTGGGCTCAGCGAACTCCGTGCTCAGCGATACGAAGTCGCAATCGACTTCCAGGGCGCGGCCCGATCCGCAATGTTGTCGTGTTGGTCCGGAGCGGACGTGGTGTACGGATTTGCCCAGCCTCGCGAAAATGTCGCCACCATGTTTTATACACGGCAGGTGATTGGCCGTGGCGGCCACGTTGTCGAACAGAATCTTTCACTGGCGGAGGCCGTTGCACGCCTGCCATTGGCGATACCGAAGGTAGAATTTCCGCGTGACGATGCGGCCGAGGAGGAATACGAGGACCGATTGCAACAGGGCGTCGGCGATTTCGCATTGCTCAATCCAGGCGCGGGTTGGGGCGCCAAGCAATGGCCAGCGGAGCGCTACGGGGAGGTCGCTCGGCGATTGGCGGAAGATGGTGTGAAATCGCTGATCAATTTCGGCCCCGGCGAAGAGCTGCTGACGCGAGCAGTCGAGTCGGCCAGCAAAGGCGCAGCAATAAGCGTTGCCAGTTCACTCACAGAATTAATTGCTCTTGCGCGACGCGCGCGCCTTTTCATCGGCGGCGATACGGGCCCCATGCACCTCGCTGCGGCGCTCGGAATCCCCGTGGTTGCAATCTTCGGCCCCACCAATCCTGTGCGCAACGGGCCATTCGGGACTTGCAGCATCGTGTTGCGCAGCCCTATCAGCCCAACCACACACTCCCGCCGCACACAACCCGATCCCGGCATGCTGGGAATCAGCACCGACGACGTTATTGCTGCCGCCCGCAAACTGTTAAGGAGCAACCGTGGCTAGTTTTACCTGGACGAACGTCGCGCGTCGCATCCGCGTGCCTCTGGGATTCGCTTTCACTGCGCTCTATTTATGGTTGGCAACACCCACGGCCGCCTCCATGCTGGTCGGCTCTGCGCTGATCATTCCCGGACTCGCGATTCGTGCTCTCGCATCCGGGCACGTGCAGAAAAATGAGCAGCTCACGACGACAGGGCCTTACGCCTATACACGAAACCCACTCTATCTGGGGTCGCTGATTCTAGCTGTGGGCTTTGCGATCGCTGCTCGAAACTGGTGGATCGGGGCGGCTCTGGTTTTGATTTTTCTGGCGATCTATTTGCCGGTGATTCGTGGAGAAGAATCATTTCTGAGAGAACATTTTCCAGAATTCGGGGGGTACGCGCGACAAGTTCCTCGGCTGCTGCCTCGGCTAATGTGGTTTAAGAGTGGACGCGGGGCGTTTTCATGGGACTTGTACTGGAAGCATCGCGAGTACAATGCGACACTAGGTGCACTGGCCATGTTGGCGGTATTGACGGCTAAGATGCTATGCATCCGTCGCTGACGGAGTCTGGAGAACCGTTGCCAGAACTGGCTTTCGGTGTCTTATGAGAAACTGGAATTGTTGGTCGAAGAGACATGCACATTTTAGGAAGGTTCAATCCGGCGTGGTATTTATTCGTAATACTTTCGGGTTCACTATCGCAAGGCCAGGCTGCCCCGTCGGCGCCACCCAACCAGGCTTCACTCCCCACAGTTAGCGCCTCGCCCTCGGCGCGGGTCATTCCTCCGCCACCGAATTACGCTTTTCCGAATGGGCAGACCTATGTGTATGGCGTCGAATGGCACCTATTCAATGCCGGAACGGCTAAAGTCACGCTGGGACTCGACGGCGGCCAGGAGCACGTCACCGCGGTTGCAAACTCCGCGGGGGTGGTAAACGCGCTGTACAAAGTACAGGATCGTTTTGAAGCGTCCTTCGACCCACGTACGTTTTGCTCCCTTCGAGTTTCGAGGAATACAGAAGAGGGTTCGCGCTCCCGTCAGACCGAGCTTCGTTTCGATTACTCTCGCAACAAGAGTGTGCTCGATGAAAAGAATCTGAAGACTGGCGAGCAGAAACACGTGGAAAACGATCTTCCCGCGTGCGTAACCGATGTGGTTAGCGGGTTCTATTACCTTGCGTCATTGCCTCTGCAATCGGGGAATAGCTATACATTCCCAATCAACGACGGCAACAAAGCAACCGAGGTTACAGCGCGCGTAGAAGCTCGGGAACAGGTCAAAGTACCCGCGGGCAGCTTCCGGACCGTCCGCGTAAAGGTAGAAGCGATTTCCGGCGCTTTGCAGGGCAAAGGCACGGTTTGGGCGTGGTTCACGGATGACGTCAACCACACTCCGGTGCAGATGCGATCGAAATTGGGATGGGGAACTCTGCTGTTCCGCTTGCAAACGATAGAAAAGCAATGAGCGATTTCGGCCCTCGAACTATTTCTGTGCCAGCAACGACTTAGCCCGGCTAAGTTCTGGCCGATCTGAATTGGATCCATCGCACATCTTCACCAGCCGAGCGTAGTACGAGTTCGACTTGTCGCTCTTGCCCGCCATCTCTGCGGCCCGCGCCGCGCCGTACAATCCGTTGAAACGATTCGGATTGAACTTCAAGTCTGCCTCGTACTCCGCCAGAGCTTGCTCCGGACGGTTCATATCGAGCATCATATCGGCCAGCATTTCACGCGCAGGAATCGCTAGAGGCTCGTCACCTTCCGCCTCTTCCTTTTCCGCGATGGTGCGCAATGTCATGATGGCCTCGTCATCGTTGCCTTCGGCGTGAGCCATCCAGGCTGCGGCTTCCTGACGATCCTGCTCGACCGATTCGGCAAAGCTTGTTTTCTTTTGCTTCAGCAGGGTGGCGTGAATGGCGTCGATCTCCGCCACGTCTTTACGTGCGTCGGGCAAGTTGCCAGATCGGGCTGCGCCAATCGCGCGCGCCCAGTAAGTAATCGAGTTGTCTCCAGTTTCCGCCCCAGGAATCGGCTCCAGAGAAGCAGCTTCGGTCCAGCGATGCATCTCGAGCTCATACCTCGCAGTAAAAGTTACAAGCGCGCCCGTTCGCGGGTCGAAGTCCATCCCGTACATGTCATCCTTCTTCGCCGGCATGGCCTTCACTTCGTCAATCACTCGTTGCGCATCCGCTTCACGCCCGCTTTGCAAATAAGCGTAGACCAGAAAATCCATGGCATGGAACTGATGACCTTCGCCGCTCATGTGCATGGCTGCGGTTTTGCGCGTGGCGGCAATCGAAGCGAGGTTGGAATTGATATCGTCCGGCCACAAGCCGAGGCGGGCGAAGATGTGCGATGGCATATGCAGCGCGTGAGGAGCGGCCGGGGCAATCTGCGCGTAGCGTCGAGCAGCGGGCAGTCCAAGTTGTGCCAGCTGCGGCTTGTCGTAGCTGTGAATCAAGTAATGCGCGACGCCAGGATGGTCTGGCTCGACCGCAAACAGCTTTTCCAGAATCGCCGCTGCTTGCTTTCGATTGGCAAAGGTTGTGTCATTGTCCGGCTCGGAGGCGAGCAGCGATAGCGCATAGAAGGCCGCCGCCTCGCGGTCATCGGGATAATCCTGATGGGTCGTTGCCATAGCCTGGCAGTAAGTGCTGGCTCGATCTGGATAGTCGCGTCTCTTGCCGCGGTAGAACTCGTCCATGGCAGTGATGTAGTCACGCTCGCGATCGGTCTTGGGATGCAGTGACCTCGCGTTCTTGACCTCTTCGTGCCCTCGCTTGATCGTAGCTGCGTCGGGTTGGTTCCAGAGCTGATGCCAGGTGCTCATGGCGATTCCCCAATGCGCCATCGCGCACCGCGGATCGTCCTTCGCGATCTGCTCGAATTCTTTCTTCGCTTCCTCATACCAGAAAGAGTGCAGCAGCGCGACACCGCGTTCGAAGGGCTTCTGCACCGCCGCTGCGCACGATGTCGGGAAATGTACCGTGCCCAATTGATCTGTGGTCAGATCTTCGTGGTGATGGCCTTCATCGGCCGCCGCCTCGAACGCACAGAGGATCACGACTGTGAAGACCAACGCGGCTCGCTTCATGGAACACCCCCGCTGAATAGCGAGTCTAGCTGCTGCGGGTGAGGAGGGTCAAACGGACGCGGGGATGGCTATAGATGCCGGAAAAAATCCTACACCTCCGTGGAAGCGGGCATGCGAACTCCGGCGGAGCGAGCGACGGCGATCCTTTCCCGAGGCTAGGTTGGAAGCTGAATATCCGACATAGTGGAGGATGCTGACCATTAGATTTCGAATCCTGGATCACTCCCTGCGCCAGGAATCGCCTATCGCTTGACTGACGTTCTCGTCCTGAGCATTCGGAGTCGACCATGAGGACAAAAACTAACTGGCGCGTGACGTATATTTTCGGCGTTGCTGCTGTCGCTTTTCTGCGTGGGAGCGCTGCCTACGCTGCCAATCCGGTGCCAACGGTGACCGGGCCAGTTCATCTTCAAGCGGTAGTTCCAGGTCACGGAGACTTTATCCTCACAGTCGATGGGGCGAACTTTGGGGATGGAGCGGTAGTGAATTGGAACGGCATCCCCCGTTCCACCGCATTTGTTTCCGCCCGAGAACTGCAAGCGAAGATTCTGGCCTGCGATGTGACCAAGCCGACGGCGGGATACTTCACGGTTACCAACCCGGCTCCGGGCGGTGGCCCTTCCAATGCTAGCTACCTCGTTGTCGAAGTGCACCAGCCGACTTCGACGATTGTTCCAGCGCCACCGCACTACTACCCGCTCGGGGGCAACGCCATCGAGTTTTCTAGTGGCAGCGGATTTCAACGACGACGGTTAGCTCGATTTATTAGCCGGGGCGGGAAGCGAATCAGTGTATCTCCTCTCGGGAAAGGGTGACGGCACCTTCAAGGCTGCTTCGTTCGTCGGCCATCGATATTACAACCTCTACGGCTGTACCCGTGCTGTCGGGGACCTCAATAACGATGGCAAACTGGATTTTATCTTTCCAGCGGGGGTATACCCGAATTCGGCAAGCGTCCAAGTGAGATTAGGCAATGGGGATAGTACGTTCCGAACCAGTGGGAAGTATGGAACATTTCAAGACGTGTCCGGACCTTGTTGTCGGTGATTTCGATGGCGACGGAAAGCTCGACTTCGCAGCCGCAGTCGGCGGAGATTCCGCCGTGTGCATCTTCCTCGGAAACGGGGATGGAACCTTCCGGCAGGGGGCAACCTATGATCTTCTCGGCGCTTTCAGTCCTGTGCTTGCGGACTTTAACGGAGACGGAAACCTGGATCTGGTAGTTGATACCACTGGCGACGGCCTACAGATTCTACTCGGCAACGGCGATGGGACGTTTCAGAGCTCTCGGACCATTGTGCAAAGACGACCGAAGGAAGGAGGACTGGGCTGCGGCGAAGGCGTGCCTTTCGTGGTCAATGATTTCAACGGCGAAGGGAAGCTGGATGTGGCGTAATGTCCTATTGGATATGGGCAGATCGGAGTTGTATTAGGCAATGGCGATGGCACGTTCAAGAAGCCTGTGTACTACCATGCGGGTAGCGACTACAGTACGTGGGCATTTACCGCAGGCGTACTTCAATTCAGACGGCCAAGACTGATTTCGTTGATTGGCACTTCAAGAATGTGTACGCACGCGGGTGTTTGCAATTCTGTTGGGAAACCGAGACGGTACCTTCCAACCTGAAACGGCCGTGAATCTTCCCGACAATATAGAGGACTTGGGAATTGTGGCCGGAGACTTTAACTCAGACGGCCTGCTCGTCTCCTGTCTACGCAACTGGCTATTACTGCAGGCGGAAGCGCTCGTTCATCAATCGCTGCAGGCGAGGTTTATACAGGATGTCGTAGGCGAACTCTTTGTCGGGAAACATCGCCAGCGCGGCGCGCTTGGCGCCCGCCACCAGCTCGGAAGCTTCTTCAACCGTGAGGTTAGGGTCCTGACCGATCACGGACATTACCATGCTGATCATAATCTGCAGACGGCGGATATTGCGTGCCTCCTGCTCTCTTTCGCTCCCATTTGCCGGCTGTCCACGACGTTCCAAACTACTCATGAGGCCCCCAAACTACTGTCTGTGCCCTTAGATGTCCCTCGACACGAGCGCGTTGCGCCCTTTGAGGTCATTGTGGCGGCAAAGCGGCCTGAGCGCAATGGCTACATTGGTGTAGACCTTCAGTCACTTCACAGCAACGAGGCGCGCTCCAGCGCTGTGAGTCGGATTGACGAAAGTGCCCCCGCCATCACGTGGGTCGAGTTAAAATCAGTATCATGCGCGCTTCAGGATAGGTGCGCTTGAGTCCAAGAGATCATCCTGATTGGAGGCAACAATGGCAGACTCGACTTCCACATCTGGAGCGCGTCCCAATCCGAATGAAAAGCTGGTGCGGGTGTTTGACACCGAACAGGAATCGGAAGCGATGGTCGTACGCGGCTTGCTCGAATCCGCCGGCATTGAGTCTGATCTCACGTCTCTCGATGCGCAGCAGGACATCTTGCCCGGAGTGGGCGGGACCGTGATTCTGGTGCGCGAGGAAGATGCCGCCGAGGCGCGGCGAATGATTGAGGAATACAGGCAAGCGCCAGACGAATTGGAGACTGCCGAATTTGCCATCAATGAGGAGCCGCCAGCCGAGAAGTGACGGTTTTGCCGTCGAGATAGAACGTAACCGCTCCGTCCATCTGATACATTCTTTGCCGCTTCATCCTTGGCCTCATAGCCGTAGAAGCTCACGCGAATCCCGAGGCGGACTGCAAGGTTCTCGCTGCTCGAATTTATTTGCTCCGTCTCAGGTCCAACCTTTGTTGACTGTCGCCCCGACCGCGATCGCGCAGATTTCCTTCCTTAGTTACATGGGCGATGACCACTACGTCGCGGCCGTCCGCAAACGCGAGAGGGCTGTTCTGATTCTCGGGAGCCCGCACTTGCATCATCAGTGCTCCCGTCACAAAGGCGCAGCTAGAGCAAGGGCATAGTAGGCCGCTTTGGAGCGGCGGCGGAGAAAATATGCTGCTGATGCCGAGAAGGCAACTCCAGCCGCCAGCCAGTAAATCGGAGGCCGCCAGACGTAGTAGCCGAAAACAATTCCAGCTCCATACGCCGAGGCAGCCCGAAGTATGGGTTGTCCTGAGAGCGGCTTCTGAGGGGTGGTGGGGGCGCAGTCGATGGCGGATTCACGGCCCTGCCCGGAGGAACGGGTCAAGATTTGGTGGATGTGCTCGGATATTAGGCCTCACCGAGTTTCAGAAGCGAAGAGCACTAATTTTCTGTTGGCACCGCCTACCGAGCAAGATGAAACACGCTTTCCAGATGGTAGGTCTGGGGGAACAGGTCGACCAGGTGCACCTGCTCGATGCGATATCCGGCGCTGAGCAGGCCAGCCAGATCACGAGAAGCGGTTGCCGGATCGCAGGAGATGTAGGCTATACGGTGTGCTCCCAATCCGACAAGGCTCTGGACCACACTTTCCCCCAGACCGCTTCGTGGCGGGTCCACCACCACAAGATCGGGCCGCCGCTTACTGGCAGCGCTCCGCAAGAAATCTACGGTCGTCGCCCGAACGGCCTTCACATTATCCGGTGAATTGTAGAGAAGGTCTGCGTGAGAAGTCTGTGACGCCTCGACTGCGATTACCTGTGCAAATCTTCGGGATAGGATTGTGGAAAAGAGCCCGACGCCTGCATAAAGATCGAGCGCTCTATCACCTGAATATTCCCGTGCGACGATCTTCACCAAATCATTGATTAAATGGCGGTTAACCTGAAAGAAGGCCCCGGCGCTGACCCGGTGGGAGGCGTCGTCAGTCCGATAGGTGATTTCTCTGGCTCCCGACACCGCTATTGGTTTCGGCTCCACCGGCGCAGTCATCCCAGAGGGCCTTGCCTTGAACACCGCACCTGTGATTTCTGGAAGAGCGCTCTGCACAGCGCCTGCCCATTCTCTGACCGGAGTGCTTGGCGTTCCGGATTCGCAGGAGGCCTCGACCAGGAGTTGCGTATCCTCTGCATTAACACAGAACTCAACCTGATGAATTCCGTCGGGCACCATGCGTTCGCGCCCCATTTTCCAGAAGGCGGCAATGGCGCGATTAATCAGCGGCGAACTAACGGGACACTCTTCGACCGCCAGCAGTTCGTGCGACCCAAGTTTGTAATAGCCAAGCGCAAACTCGGGAGTCGTTCGGACCTTAAGCCGGGTACGGTTTCGGTATTTCCAAGGGGGCGAAGGATGAATCGTCACGCTTGTTCGCAGTTCCAGCTTGGCAGTGCGGCGCAGATTTTCCTTTAGGACAGCAGCCTTGATCTCTAGCTGATGTTCGTAGCTGGCATGCTGGTAGTGGCAGCCACCGCAACGGAGAAAATAGGGACAGGACGGCTCTACTCGATGCAGCGAAGCTTGCAGAATTGCGTCTGCGCGGCCTCTCGCAAAACTGCGCTTCTGTTCGAGCAGCGAAGCTTCGATTCTTTCGCCTTCAAGAACAAAGGGGACGAACACAGCTTTGCCGGGACCGTGCTCGTCGGCAGGCAGCCGGGCAAGCCCGTCGCCGCCATAAATGAGTTTTTCAATGGAGAGTTGCAAGCCAGGATTCTATTCTGGAAACCGAAACACCGGGTGAAAAGAATTGCCGACAGCACCTTACATATAGAACAAACTCAATCGCGGCAATCCATATTTTTCCAGCAATCGCTTGTGGAGGTACTGCTTCAGCAACTGCTCGATTTGCGCTGACGGCATTGTGCGCCGGTAAGGTGCCAGTTCCCGGTCGGCCTCCGCCCGCACGGTGATGATCTGCTCATCTGGCGTCGCCGCCAGTAGAACCGCAAGCAGTTTCTCTTCTGCCACCGTGAGCCGGCGTTCAAGATCCTCCAATCGCGGCGGAGTTTTGGTGGCCTCAAGATCAGAGGCAATTTCACGCAGCGTGTTGGCAGTCTCTCTAGCCAACGGTGTGGCATCAATCCCTTTTGCTTCGGGGAGCTTCGCCGCGTCGAGCTGCTCCGCATTGCGCCGGAGGAAAACAGAGATTTCGGAGGTCGGAAAGCCGCTTCGGCGGGGGTCTTGTGCATCCGGGCTCGGCGCTCCGACGGCGGCCTCCTTCATCTCTTCTGCAGCCACAAGCACCGCCTGGGCACAATAAGCCAGGCTATTGACTTTCTGTGACTTCGACTTCCTCAGTTCGTACTTATCAAACGCAGCATCAACGCCGCGCAGCACCGCCTCGAGCGGAATGCCTGCGTCTTTCCAGGTTTCGATCAGAGCCCAATCGAGTGGGGACAACTGAATGCGCCCGCGCCGCCGCTGAAAATGCTCCTCGATTTCGGTGAAGTAGTTGAAGTAATTTTCCACGGCGGGTCTTTGTTTCGTTTCTCGAAGATCAGCGGGAGCGCGGCTTGCTCCCGGAAGAAGGCTTGAACGCGGCCGGCGCCCCCTCGCGAGCGGGTTTCGCCGTTACGTTGCGCTCCCATATAATCCGCAGGCCTTCCAAGGTCAAAAACTCGTCCACCTGTTTGATATGCTTCGAGCCCGTGCCGAACAGCGAAGACAAGCCGCCGGTCGCAATCACTTTGGTCTCGTTTCCTAATTCTTGCACCAGTAACTCCAGAATACCGTCCACCATGCCAAGATAGCCGTAGTAGAGGCCGGACTGCAGGCTGCTTACGGTATTGCTGCCAACGATGTGAGCGGGCTTGCGGATATCCACGCGGGGCAGGCGTGCCGTGCGTTCGAACAGCGCGTCGGCGGAGATTCCGATGCCGGGACAGATAACGCCGCCCATGTATTCTCCCTTGCGAGACACGCAATCGAACGTGGTTGCGGTTCCGAAATCCACGATTACGCAGGGTCCGCCATATTTTTCGTACGCCGCAACCGAGTTCACAATGCGGTCTGCACCCACCTCGGCGGGATTGTCGTAATGCACCGGCATGCCGGTTTTTACGCCCGGTTCGATGAAAAGCGGTTTCGTACCAAAGTATCGCTCACACACTTGCCCCAGAGTGGAGTCGAGAGGCGGCACAACCGATGAGATCACGATGCCGTGAATACCCTTGGCTTCGAGGTTGTCCATAGCGAACAGATTGCGGAATAGCACGCCATATTCATCCACGGTTTCAGTCGCGATAGTTGCGACTCGCCAATTCGCCACAAGCACTTCATAGTGGGATGATTCGGGTTCGGCACTACGGCTCGAGGCCGGAGCGACTTTCGCCTTGGCGAAGACCCCGAGCACGGTATTGCTGTTACCGACATCGAGAACCAGAAGCATAGTTGTTGCTCGGGTGGTGACAGGTCTTTGACCCGTCAAGGCCGTCGCGGTGTATGCGGCGGCAGTCTACGAGGCTGCGTCCGCATAGGTTGGCCTTCGAGCCGCGCGCGGCATTCGTTTTTCAGTGTAGTCTTACTGTCCCACTTAACACCGCGCGCACACCCTGCGCCGTGCGAACCTGCAGGAAACCGCGCGAATCCAGGCCCTCCGTAACGCCCTCAAGGTCGGCGTTCTCTTTGATCTCGACGTGATGTCCTCGAACTGACGACGACCGTTCCTGAAAGCGACGCAAGATCGAAGTGGTGACTTCCGGATTCTCCAGCAAACCGCGATATTCCCGGTCGAGCGATTTTAGCAAAGCTGTGCATAGTTCCACGCGCGACCACTCCGTACCCGTCGCCAAACGCAGAGAAGTTGCGATAGCCTGCAAATCCGGGGGGAAACTCGACTGATTTACGTTGATTCCCAAACCGACGACGATATACCTCACCCGCGTGACTTCAGCGTTCATCTCGGTCAGGATGCCACAGAATTTTTTCCCATTGATCAGAACATCGTTGGGCCACTTCAGGTCCGGGAGCACTCGCGAGTCGATCTCCTGAACCACCGAGTGTACAGCCAGTCCAGCGGCGAGCGTGATAACGAGTACATCAGATGGCGGCAGCGCCGGACGCAAAAGCACCGAGCAATAAATTCCGGTCGAGCGCTCAGAGTGCCACTGGTTGGCTCCACGGCCCCGTCCAGCAGTCTGTTGCTCGGCCAGAAAAACGCTGCCCTCAGGAGCGCCGGCGCTCCCCGCTTCCATGGCAGCCGTGTTGGTCGATCCAATCTTGTAATAGTGATGAATGTGCTTGCCGAAAATCGTGCCCTGCAATTGTGAGGCCAGCATATCCGGCAGCAGTAGGTCGGGCACGGATTTCAAGCTGTAACCGGTCGATGGATGCCCGGCAATGTCGACTCCAAGATCGCGCAACTGCTGAACCAGACGCCAGACTTCGGAACGGCTGGTGCCGATTTCCGCCGCAATTTTTGTCCCGCTTACGACAACCGTGGCGTGGGCGATGAGAAGACGCACAATGCGTCCAAGGCGGGTGTCAGTCTGTGGAGCAGACTTATGTGGCGCGGGCCCTCCCGCCCGCGAACCTCGGCTTGGCCGTGATTGCCTGATGCCGGAATTATCAGGGATACGCCGCGAAACAGCAATCGCGGCCCAGGTCAGCGAAATCCCATCATTGCGCGGTCTCGGTGAATTTCGCCACCGGATGACCAAGTCCAAACTGGCCCTCGGCGGTGACGTGGACGGTGGCAGCATTTGCAGGCAGTGTAAGCACCACGAGAGCGTTACCGGAAGAGTCGGTGGTGACGAGGCGGTTCGACAGAGAACCGGCATCGGTTGTAAACAGAACCGTACCGCCCGCAGCGCTTCCGCCCGACTTGCCGGCGTGGAGTGTGACCGACAGATTCAGTTGGCTTCCCGACGCTCCTTTCTGATGGTCCCCGGTTTTCGTGAACGTCGCCGGCGGATTCCCCACAACAATCCAACCGCTCTGGGTCTGGGCAACGCCTGCGTTGTCAGTGCTTGGAACGGCGAAGTGATAGAAACCCGGAACGCCGCCGGCAGTGACGGTAATGGTCCCGTCTTGAGTTGCAGTGATGTTCGGCTGTGTGACCACGAGCGTGATCCCGCTATCCGACTGTGGAGTGCCGAGGGTTACGGTCCCCGAGCCGGAAACGATCTTCGGCTGAAGCCTAGTTGTGCCGAGCGCCGGAACCATGATCGTGTCCGGATTCAGATCCCAGTCCGCGCTCGGCGTTTCGGACATCGAGCCGGTCACAACCAGCAACGTGGCGGTATAAGGCGCGAATTTCCTGATCGAGGTCCAAGCCTTCGGCGACGACGCTACAATTTTTGTAGGCGACTGAGGCGAAAGCGTGTAAGTCGTCACTCGCTTCGGCGTAAATCCACTCACTGCGAATTGCGCTTGAACGGATGCCCGTGGACTTTTGTTGATCACCATCAGAGTTAAGGCCGTGCCGGTTGGATCCTGCGCGGCATAACTGCTGAACGAATTCGGGTTGCCATCGTTGGTGGCCGAGATAGATGTCGTCGCAAAGGCGTGATGCAGTCCGTCGTAGTTACGAAACAGTTTCAAGGCTTGATAGTTGGGATTCGCTGGGTCAGGCGCCCCCCAGCGGGAAGCCAGATACATGCGTTCGCGTCCCAGAATGCCGTAGGCGTCAGCATCGGCCAGCGCCGTCGAGAAATCGGATTCACCGGCGAATGCCGCGCTCCACTCCGTGAAACTCAAAGGAGTGCCCGGGTAGATCATGTTGACGATCGCCCGCATGCGCGGGATGCGGAATGGAATCCGCTTCTTCGGCTGGATAAAGGTGGCCCACTGCTGATTGATCGCTCCCGATTCGCTGGTATACGTCGGATCCCAATAATCCCGGTAAATACGCAATGAGACCGCCTGCTTCTGGGCCTGGGTATAGCCGGAAGTGTCCGGTCCATCGGGATAAGCGTGAATGTCGAATACGTCAACCGACCTCGTGCCGGACAGTTGATCCTGCCAATAAACTTCGTTCAGCCACCAAGGCAAAAAGTCCACGCCCGCGGCCAGCACCGGCGCCCATTGGTCGCGATAAACAGTCCCCGGAGGATCTCCGTTTTGCGGCGAGTCCTTCAGTTCGACGTTCGCGTCGGCGGGATCGTTCCCGGTTATGTCTGTCTGGCAATCCGGCATCACTCCGTCGCCAGCCTCGGAGTTGTATGGATCCACCCCGCACTGCGGGCCGTACTTGGCCACAGAAAAGCTCCAGCCGGAAGACTTCGCCACCCAGGGCAGCATGACCATCGTCATAAGCGGATTGCTTCCCGCTGCCTTCACGTCCTGGATGTATTTCACCGAGTCGCTATCGCCGATCTCGGTGTAGCCAAAATCCTCAAAATACCAATCGGCGGCCGCATTGTAGGTAAAAGTCTTCCAGTTGTACCGCGACGTCGCATTGCCGCCCCAACGAACTACGGTGAGCCCGCTGTCGGAAATCGTCGGGGCATCCTTGGGATAGCTTCCTCCATAAACATAAGGACTGATCGCATGCCGATCACTGAGAACGTCGACAGTGATGTTGACCGAGATTGCGGGTGGATTAGGCGAGGCCGTTCGCCGGGTCGAATCGCGCTGGGCGGTAGCTGCCGGGGGAGCAGCTGCGTGCAATCCGGCGCCACTTCCAGAAGAGCTATTCGCAAAGAGCAGTGCGAGTATTGCAACGGCGGCACGGGGGATTCGGTGACGCATGGGGAGGGCCTCCGGGTTTCCGAATACTCTACCGCTTGCGAGACCGCAGGCGTTACTCGAAAGTTCGCTCTCCGAATCGCTCGATTAGAACAAAGAATCTGTCCGAGTGGACAAGAGGCAGTGTGCCCAGAATCCGGGAAAGAGTTTCAGGCAGACCTAGGCCGGGGCCAGGCGCATGCTCATATCCACAGCCTTCGCGGAGTGCGTGAGCGCCCCGACCGAGATGAAATTCACTCCGGTCTCAGCGTAAGCGCGAACGTTTTCCAGCGTGATGCCGCCTGAGACCTCCAGCGGAATGCGGCGCTCCACATGCGAGCAGCGCTCGACTGCACGCTTTACATCTTCAACCGACATGTTATCCAGCAGGATGGCTTCGCCGCCGTGCTCAAGGGCTTGTTCCAACTCCTCCAGGGACCGTACTTCGATTTCAATGATCTGCGCACCGCGCCGGTTCTTATGAGCGCGCTCCAGCGCTGGCACGATGCCTCCCGCGAGCGTAATGTGATTGTTCTTGATCAGCACTCCGTCCGACAAATCGAGGCGGTGATTCTGCCCACCCCCGCAACGCACCGCGTACTTATCGAGCATGCGCAGTCCGGGCACGGTCTTGCGCGTGTCCAGGATTCGTGCCTTGGTACCCGAAACCGCCTCCACGAACTGGCGCGTCAGCGTGGCAATCCCACTCAACCGCTGCACGAAATTCAGAATCACACGCTCGCAGGAGAGAATCACGCGCGCATTGTGTTGGATCACGGCAACCGACTGCCCCTTGTGGAGGCGGATGCCGTCGAATATCTCTGGATGAGTCGTGACTTCATAATGCGACGTAACCGCGCCGTCCAGAGCTGCGTAAACGTCCAGGATGCGTGAAACACAGCCAATGCCCGCAAGGATGCAATCCTGCTTCGCAAGAATCGTGGCCGATGCCCGCTGATTCGGATCAATGCAGGCGTAGCTGGTCGCGTCGCGCGTGGCCCGATCCTCCAGCAGCGCGTTCTCAATCACAGCGGTAATGCGTCGGCTATTCCAGTCCATGATGTTGATGGAGGACGGGCGTCCTCGCCCGTCCCGGACTATTTCAACTCATCCAGCTTACTCTTTACTTTCTCGCGCAGGATCTCCAGCTCTTGTGCCCGCTTTCGAATTCCCTCCACGACCTTCGTCGGAGCCTTGGCAAGAAACTGCTCGTTGCCCAATTGACGCTGGCCATTAGCAAACTCCTTTTCGATCTGTTCCAGTTCCTTCTTCAGCCGCTCCCGTTCCGCGGCAACGTCGATTTTTCTCTCGTAAATGACATGCACGTCGAAACGCGCCGTGTGCCGCGCGCCAGACAGCTTGGCCAGCGAATTCGCAACGAACTCGATCTTCTCCACGTTGGCCAAACGCTTCACTGAACCTCGGTTCTGATCAATCAGTTTATGAATTTCTTGGTCGGACGCGAAGACCTGGATCGGTACGCGTTGCTTCAGGTCGATCTTCAACTCCGCCCGCAAATTACGCACGCTGACGATGAGATCTTGCAAAATTGCCATCTCCGTCTCGGCAGCCAAATCCAATTGTTTCTCATCCGCCTGCGGATACGGCGCCAGGGCAATCGACTGCAACGGCGGATTGCCGTCGTAAATCGCGTGCCAGATTTCTTCCGTGATAAACGGCATCACCGGATGCAACAACCGCAGCGCTGCCTCAAAAATACCAAGCAAATTACCACACCCGATACGGGCGGATTCTTCGCCCCCGTCCAACAGCCGCGGCTTGATCAGTTCGATGTACCAGTCGCAAAACTCGCCCCAGAAGAAGTCGTAAATCTGATTAGCGGCTTCGTGAAAGCGAAACGTCTCCAGCGCCTCGTTCACGCCTTTAGCGACACGATTGAACCGCGAGAGAATCCATCGGTCTTCGAGGGCAACGGCCTTAACGCCAGTCACGCTACTGGTGTGGGACTGGGTCTCAGACCCGGTCCTGGGCCGAAGGCCCGGCGCCACGCGGTCAATGTTCATGAACATGAAGCGCGCCGCATTCCAAATCTTGTTGGCAAAGTTGCGGTACCCTTCAGTGCGGCTTTCATTGAAAGCGATGTCGGTCCCCGGCGCCGCCATTGCCGCCAGCGTGAAGCGTGTGGCATCGGTTCCAAAGCGCTGGATGACATCGAGCGGATCAACCACGTTGCCCTTGGTCTTCGACATCTTCTGCCGCTCTGCGTCACGCACTAGAGCGTGTATGTAAACCTGGCGGAAGGGAACGCTGTCGTCCTTTTTGTCGCCCCAGCCGCTGGCCTGCTTCACCTTCGGATCCTGCTGATGACCCGCCATGAAGTGGCAACCGAACATGATCATCCGGGCCACCCAGAAAAACAAGATCTCGTAGGCGGTGATCAGCAATACAGTCGGATAGAAAACCTCCAGGTCCCGTGTCTTCTCCGGCCAGCCCAGCGTCGTGAACGGCAACAAGCCCGAGGAGAACCATGTGTCCAGCACGTCAGTATCCTGCTTGAGCTCCGAGCCGGCGCATTTCGTGCACTTCGTCGGGGCCTCGCGAGCAACAATGATTTCTCCGCACGAGCAATGCCAGGCCGGAATCCTGTGTCCCCACCACAGTTGCCGCGAGATGCACCAGTCGTGGATGTTGTGCATCCAGTTCAGGTAAATCTGCTTGTAGTTCTCCGGAACAATCGTGATTTCACCCCGCTCCACGGCCTCGATCGCAGACTGGGCGAGAGGTGCGATCTTGATGAACCATTGCGTCGACAATCGTGGTTCAACCACCGTGTTGCAGCGGTCACACTTCCCAATCGAGATGGTGTAATCCTTCTCTCCGACCAGGAAGCCTTGCTGGCGCAGGTCTTCAAGCACGCGCTTGCGGGCTTCAAAGCGATCCAATCCGGTGTATGGACCCGCATATTCGTTCATGCGGGCCTGTTCGTCCATCACCTCAATCTGCGGCAGGTTATGGCGAAGTCCCGCCTCAAAATCATTGGGATCGTGCGCCGGAGTCACCTTCACCGCGCCCGTCCCGAATTCTGGGTGAGCCAGATCATCGGTGATGATGGGGATCTCACGATTCATCAGCGGCAACAGAACTTTCTTGCCATGCAGATGTTTGTAGCGCTTGTCTCCTGCATTCACTGCGACAGCTGTATCGCCCAGCATGGTCTCCGGCCGCGTGGTCGCCACCGTAATGAATTCGTCGGTGCCGACTACCGGATAGCGAATCTCGTAGAGCTTGCCCGCGATCTCCTCATGCTGGACTTCGAGGTCGGAAATTGCGGTTCCGCAGCGTGGGCACCAGTTGACGATGTACTTGCCGCGATAGATCAATCCTTCTTCGTAGAGTCGGACGAAGACTTCGCGCACCGCGCGCGAAAGGTTCTCGTCCATGGTGAAGTACTCGCGATCCCAATCCACCGACGCGCCGAGCCGCTTCATCTGGTCGAGGATCGCGCCACCGTAGTGCCGCTTCCATTCCCAGACCCGCTCGATGAAACCCTCGCGCCCCATGTCGCGACGCTTCTTGCCTTCGGTGGCAAGCTGGCGCTCGACCATCATCTGGGTCGCAATGCCGGCATGATCGGTGCCGGGAAGCCACAAAGTCAGGAAACCGCGCATGCGATGCCAGCGCACAATGATGTCCATCTGCGTCTGATTGAGCATGTGTCCCATGTGCAGCCGGCCGGTAACGTTCGGGGGCGGCAACAGGAGCGTGAACACGGGACGCGTCTCTCCCGGCGGAGGCGTAAGGACGGAAAAGAGTTTTTCCTTGATCCAGTAGTCGGCCCAACGCGTTTCTATCGCGCCCGGCTCGTACGCTTTGGAAAGATCGTGGGCCATGATTAAATTCAGCTCTCAGCCATCAGCATTCAGCGAACACGGCTTCTATTGCAGATGTCCAAGGGAAATTCTAGGGCTGAGTGCTGACTGCTTAGTGCTGAGAGCTGATCTTTGATCTTACAGGCGGTTTGAAAACGCGGTCAAACTCGCACCGGGCTTAAGGCGCACGTCACAGAAATGGAGAAAGGCGAAGAGCGGCTTTTTTATTGTTGATCCTACGGCATGTAATGCCGTAGGATAGATCCATGAAAATTCCTCCGGATGTACCTTCGTCCGTACGTGAACTGGCCGCAGTTTTGTCTCAACCTAAACCGATGCGCCGGGGGTCGGTCTCCGAGCGCACCATGAAATGCGGTAAAGCAGGCTGCCCCTGCCAAGAGGATCCCAAAGCGCGTCACGGCCCCTATTACAGCTTGACACGGCCGCTGGCAGGCAAAACCCACTCCCGGTATCTGAGCTCGGAACAAGCCGAGCTCGCGCGGCAGCAAATCGAACAAGGGCATAAGTTTCGGGAACGGGTGGAGCAGTATCGGGAGGCTTGTGAACAATGGGCCGATGCCCAACTGGAACCGTCCCCGGTGGCTTCCCGAGAGGCGGCCGAAAAAGGGGGCTCCAAACCGACCTTCAAAACGAAATCGTCCAGGAAATCGAAACACTCTTAGGGTGCCAGTCGATCGCCGACTTGGATTTCGAAGCCCTAGAAATGGCGGCACGGCGCCAGACTTTGCGCTTGGCAGCGCGTGCCCTGGAACAACGGCTCAACACGGACACCAGCGATCATGTGGGAGCGCAGCTGCCCTGTGGCGGTGGAGGTTCCGCCCAGTATCATGGCCGTCACGAAAAGACCTTCGAAAGCGTACTGGGGCCTTTGCACCTCCCGCGCGCTTACTATCACTGTGACCAATGCCAGAGCGGATTCTGCCCGCGCGACCGGACTCTGGGGCTGGAATCGTTTTCTTTGACGCCCGGCGTTCTGCGCATGACCGCGAGTGCGGCAGCGCGGGTGAGCTTTGAAGAGAGCCGTGGGCTGCTGCAGGAGTTGGCGGGGGTGAACGTCAGCGCCAAGCCGGTGGAACGAGCCGCGGAAGCGCTGGGGGCCGAGATCGCCGTCGATGAACACCAGCACGTGGAAAAGATGAGCGAAGGTGCTCCCACCATGTACCTGGGAATGGATGGAACTGGGGTGCCGATGCGCGCCCAAGAAGTCGCGAATCGCGCGGGCAAGCAAGCCGACGGCTCGGCCAAAACCCGCGAAGCCAAGCTGGTCACCGTCTGGACTGCAGAATCGCGTGATCAGGAAGGCAGGCCGGTGCGCGATCCGGGATCGGTCACCTATTCAGCCGCGATTGAAAGCGCGGCAGCTCTGGATACCAGCCCTACCCTTTCCGACTTCGCTGAGCGCGTACTGCGTGAAGCCAACCGCCGTGGTTTCACCGAAGCTCAGCGCCCGGTGGTGTTGGGCGATGGTTCAGCCTGGATTTGGAACTCGGCGACAGAACTATTCCCGCAAGCCACTCAGATTCTCGACCGCTTTCATGTTAAAGAACATCTCAGCCAGGTGGGAAAGGTGATTTATGGGGACAGCCCAGAAGCCAAGTCCTGGATCCAGGCGCGCTATGATGAACTCGATGAGGGCCGCCTGAAATGCCTGGTGCAAGCGCTGCACCGCCACGCAGGCCAGCACAAAGAGGCACGGGATTGTATCCGCTACGTCTGCAACAATCGACTCCGCATGCGATATGCAAAGTTCCACCAACAAGGCTTCTGCACTTCGACGGGCGTGGTGGAAGCCGGCTGTAAAGTGGTGATCGGAACCCGGCTCAAGCGGGCGGGCATGCACTGGACCGTAAAGGGCGCAAACGCTATCATCGCCCTCCGCTGCAGCAAGCTCAGCGGACGCTTCGAGGATTTTTGGGAACGCCGCGGGTGCGGCTCTTTTGCGTTTGAAGCTAGAGCATGATCTTTCAATAGGATAGACGAGGAGTGTGGTGTTCATGCTCCTCAGATGAGGGGGATATCGGGCGTGCAGGGAGATATGTGTTGAACACCTTGCCACAGTTACCACTCTCAGAGAATACTTGGTCCTCACATTTTCACACGGCTGGACGAGCAACGAGTTCGCGTTGGTAATAACTCCTCCCTATTTACCTTGTTAATCCCAAGACCGCCTGGATGGATTCGATCGGGGCTGGACATTTCTCTCGTGGTTGGCTATCGTAAGGTTGCAGGGGAGGAGCAGCAGTGGCGAGCCCCGCCGACAGCAACGCGTTCAAGTGCAGTGGCCGGACCTTTCCGGCATCCGAGATCGCTCTGATTCGAGAGGTAGTGGCAACCTGTGGGGGCCTGAGTCGCAAAGAACTGGCCAACACCATCAGCGAGTTGATGGGCTGGACGCGGGCTAATGGTTTATTAAAGGAAGCCGAATGCCTCATGCTATTGACGCGGCTGGAAGCGGCGGGCCTGCTCAGGTTACCGGCGAAACAGCAGACGCGACCGGTGGGGTCGGCGACCTCGATTCCGCACACGGCCGAGGGCGAACCGGGTGTGCCGCTGAGCGGACCACTGGAAGCTTTTGCTCCCGTCTCGCTCGAGCTGATCAGCAATGCTGGGGCGCGACAGCGATTTCGCGAACTGGTCGACCGGTATCACCCGTTGGGTTACAAAGTACCTTTCGGAGGACACCTGCAATATCTGGTCTCGATTAGCCAGCCGGTGCCGACAGTGGTTGGCGCTCTGCAGTTTTCCAGTGCGGCGTGGCGGATCGAGGTGCGCGATCAATGGATTGGGTGGGACGGCGCAACGCGCGTGCGCCATCTGCCGCAGGTGGTCAATAACAGTCGCTTCCTTCTGGCTCCTTGGGTCCACATCAAAAATTTAGCCAGTGCCACGTTGGCCCGCGTACTCCGGCGTTTGCCCGCGGACTGGCAGGCCCAATACGGCGTCACCCCACTGCTGGTGGAAACCTTCGTGGACCCGGCGCAGTATAGCGGCACTTGTTATCGAGCGGCCAATTGGGTGGAGCTGGGAGAAACGAGCGGGCGGGGCCGCGATGATCGCCAGCACCGCCGCCATGGAGCGCGGCCCAAGCGGGTCTTCATGTATCCGCTAAGGCGGGATGCGCGGGTACGGTTGCGGGGAGGAGCGGTGACCCCATGAGCGCGTTGCCCTGTCCGGTTGCGGATCCGTTTGCTGCGGCCGACCAAGCCTATGCGAAAATCAGCCAGTTCCTAGGTTCGGAGGAGGCGCATCAGGTGAAGCATAGTGACTTGGAGCGGCAGTTGGAGGGGATGGGGCGTGAGTTGATGCGAAAATTGCTGCAAGCGCATCTCGACTTACGCCAGCCGGGGAAAGCGGTCGGGCTGGTACGGGATGCCGCGGGCACGACCCTCACGCCTACGCCGGCGCACACGCGCAGCCTGGAAAGTATTTTCGGGACGGTGGAGGTGACCCGCACTGGTTATCGAGCCGAAGACAAGCCTAGTCTGCATCCGCTCGACGGTGCGCTCAATCTGCCGCCAGAGAAGTACTCGTTGGAAGTGCGGCGGCGAGTGACCATCGAAGCGGCCAAAGGAGGGTTTGACGAGGGGGTCAAGACGCTGGAGGAGTTTACCGGCGCGCACGTTCCCAAGCGGCAGTTCGAAGAACTGGTAATCCGCGCGGCGCAGGATTTCGAGGCCTTTTATGCCGACCGCCAAAAGCGCGCTCGCGCCGACCCACATACCGGGCCCGTCCTGGTGCTCACGGTAGATGGCAAGGGCGTAGTGATGCGGCCCGAGGATCTACGCGAAGCCACGCAACGCGCTGCCGCGAAGCGAGCGGAGAGCTTCACGGCACGGCTGGGGCGCAGTCGCCGGCTGCACGCCAAACGGATGGCCTCGGTGGCCGCCATCTATACCGTCGCGCGCTTCGTACGCCCGCCCGAGGAAATTCTGCCGCTATCGGAGGAGCGGCAGGAGAAGCCAACGCGGCCACAGCCGGAACATAAACGCGTCTGGGCCAGCCTCGCCCACTCACCCGAAGCCGTGATCACGGCCATGTTCGATGAGGCGGAGCACCGGGATCCAAAACGAAAAAAGCGGTGGGTTGCTCTCGTCGACGGGAATCGCACGCAGATCGATTATCTCCACCAGCTGGCAGATGAGCGAAAGCTAGATTTGATCATCGTGGTGGATTTCATTCATGTGGCACAGTATGTCTGGCAGGCATCACTGGCCCTTTTTCCCGATAATCAGGTAGAACAAGATCGCTGGGTGCGAGCGCACCTGCTGGAGATTCTGCGCGGCAAGGCGAGCGTGGTGGCGGCGGGCATTCGCCGAAGTGCCACGCTGCGAGCCATGGCCACTGCCGAGCGGCAGGCGGTTGACGACTGTGCCGATTACCTCCTTAATTACTCGCCGTATCTGCAGTACGACAAGGCGCTGGCTGAGGGCGTGCCCATCGCTACTGGTGTCATTGAAGGTGCCTGTCGTCATCTGGTTGAGGACCGGATGAATCTTACTGGGGCACGTTGGAGTTTAAGCGGCGCCGAAGCCGTGCTCCGCTTACGCGCCCTACGCTCGAGTCATGATTTCGATGCTTATTGGAAGTTTCACGAGGAACAGGAGTACAAACGCAATCACGCCTTGCACTATGCCGATCATCACGCGCCGAGCATCGTTCTGCCTGCGGCCCTCTTATCCCAACCCAGTCGTCGCAGCACTCTGAAAATCGTCAAGAAAAAAGGAGAGTCGTAACCGCCCTCGCACCAGCGAGCTGGCCCTGAATTTCACAGAAATAAGGAAATCTAAAAGAGCCGCACCCGAACGCCGCTCAGATCGAAGTAAGCTGGCCGCGTGATTTCATCTCCCAAATCTGGCGTGCACCTCCGGGCTTATGTATAGCGACGGCAAAATGCTCCCTCCCCCTTCGATGAACCTCTACGCCATGATTTGCCTACCGGGTAGGACCCACGTAGACGGAAGAAGCTACAGTTTTCCAAGATATAATCGCTAAGCATTGGGAGCACGCTGTGTTTGAACGTTACACAGAGAAGGCTCGTCGAGTCATTTTCTTCGCGCGCTATGAAGCCAGCCAATTCGGGTCCCCATATATTGAGTCGGAGCATCTCCTGCTGGGCCTACTTCGCGAAAGCAAGGCACTCTCCGCCCGACTCTTCGCCGGTTCTGCGGGCGCAATCGACAAGATCCGAAAACAGATTGAGCGACACACGACGTTCCGAGAAAAGATCCTAGTTTCCGTTGACCTCCCTCTCAGCGACGAAGGCAAACGCATATTGCTCTATGCGAGGGAAGAATCCGACGCCCTAGCGCACCAATACATCGGAACCGAGCATCTCCTGCTGGGCATGTTACGGGAACAGAATTGTTACGCCGCTCAGTTGCTTAGAGAAAACGGTGTCGCTCTTGAGAGCGCTCGTGCCCAGATTTCAGGAGGGCCACGGGAGGAAGTCGCATCGCCTCCAAGATCACCATATCGGCGGGTAGTGCTAGCAGAGGGGGCCATGGGGGCAGCGGTGGCGGAGCACGCAGCAGAGCTAAACCTTCAGAGCCAGGGGATTAGAGTACGCAGCGTTGAGTATGCCTGTGGCGCAGGACGTGAACCGAAGAGATGACGGTATGCGTGCCAAAGGAGATGCCATCTGCGGAAATAGAGCAGAAAATCAATGCAGAGAATGTGACAGGGATCATCTTCGTCGATCACCAGGGTTTGGGTGAGGGCACACAACTCCAGGCAGTCGATGCCAGTCCAAGTCCGAGCGCGATAGTCGGGAGGCTTCCAAGGCCAACACCGCGCCCACTTGTCCCATCGAGACATCGGCCACTAACGTCTTGAAATCCTCCCGTCCCGCCGTCTGCGTTCCCGACTTGCTCCCCCTTCGGATGAACCTCTACGCAATGATTTGGCTACCGGGTAGGACCCTACGTAAACGGAAGAAGCTACGGATTTCCGACGAAACCTTAGCAATTTTCAGGTTTGCAATGTGCCTGATTTCGTCAGCAATGTGGAAGTACCGGATATAATCGCTAAGCATTGGGAGTGCGCTGTGTTTGAACGTTACACAGAGAAGGCTCGTCGACATTACGCCATCTGCAGCAACTCGATAGTCGCTGGCAAAGGAAAAGTCGTGTGAAGAGCACGGACCCAAGTATCGATGAATATCTGCGCGAGCGTCTGATGCCGGTGGAAGGTGCGATTCCGCGTCTCCCGGGAATCGAAATGTACGGAAATTCTATTTCCGCTGGAACAGTCGGCGGCGACCTTTTCGAATACATAAACTTCCAGCAGCGTTACGATATCGATGCCCGTATTCAGCGGGCCCTGAAGCTATCGAAAGAGTTTCTTGAGCCGCTCCCGCCCGGTGCATCTCCGCGTAATTCGGTGGACGACCATGTGGAATGGTTGAAGTCAAGGCCTGGTTACAGGTCCGAAATGCAGACCGAGTACAGAGATGCACGAAGCTCAGAGCAGGTGCGGGTAGCAGAAGACCTGCACGAGCTCTATAGTACGGCGGGCGTCCTGCTAGTGGACGCTCAAGGACATGGAATTATTTCGGCAAAAATTGCATCCACAGTCCACGACACATTTCATGCCTTCATGCTCTGCGAGTTGGATCGCCGCGGCAAAACAACGCCGGAGCTATTTGAAAAGATCAACCTGCGATTGGCGCAATCGATCACGGCTCGCAATGCGCTGGGGAGAATTGAAAAGGAGAACGCGAGAGAGATTGCAACCATGCTTTACGGGGAAGTGCGTCCTAATGGCCATTTTCGGTTCGTGAATTTCGGACATCCGCCGCCCCTCGTGTTCTCGGCCGAAAGTCGCAGGTTCATAGAGGTTGATGGGGACCGGATGGTGCAATTCCTAGCGCTCGGTCTGCAGATTCCCGAGGACTATCCCGATCGAAACCGGTATTTCTCGATGCAATTGCGGTCGAGGCGAGCGAACTCCTCCGATGTCGCCGAGATCACGTTGATGAATCCGGGAGACATCCTCTTCCTTTATACCGACGGAGTTTATGACGGCACCGATGATGAACAACGCCAGCAACTCGAAGCTGTGATGCGCGAGCACTACGTGCAACCAGCAAAAGACATCTGCAATGCATTGCTGGAATACGCTCTAAAAGAAGACGATCACCTGCGACAAATTGGCGAACAAGACCGTGTTGACGATAAGACAGTGTTCATTATCAGGCGGAACTGAAGAAGGACATCTGAATCCCCACGCCAAACATGGCTACTTGGTGGCTGCTGCCCCCACACGAGATGCACAGGATCGTGGCCAGCTTTCGGGCACAATCAACACGCCGGGCACTCTGTGGCCATGTTCCGAGACAATTTTGGCGTGAGCCCCGGCTCACGCTTCCGGTGGTCTTACTGGTCGGGTGACCCACAACACTTGTTTGGCTAGCTGGATTGGGCTGCCTTCGGCCAAACCCAGTCGCAAGATCACTGAGGTGCATGACCTCTTTCGGTTTGTGGCATTTCTCAAGGTCACCTTGGAATGGCTGTCCTCGGTACATACCGCCCCGCGCGCCTTTAGCCTAGGATCTCAAAGAATCTACCTCTGGACGAACGTTGCACTTGCTTGTAATGCGTCAGCAAAGGAGGGACCGTTGAAAACTAGATCTGTTAATGGGATGCAGGCACTAAAGCGCCGAAGTAGTCGCATGGCGCTCAAGGCTCGTATAACGATGTCAGGCGACGACTGTACGAAGTGCGCCTTCACTCTGCCCGCCAAAGCAACCAAGCTGAACCGACATGGGGCTGCCATTCAACTGAATCGTGAGCTGTTGATTGGTTCAACCGTCGTGTTACAAAACACTCGCCACATTCAACTCTCGGCCCGAGTAGTCACACAGGTTAGCGCACAACGTCAGGGTGTCTATACTAATATGGAGTCGAGTTTCTCGAAGCCGAGGCTGCCGAAAAGAATTTCTGGGGAATCAGTTTTCCGCCACCCGCGCGGTAGCGAAGTGAGAAGAATGAGTGAAGCAGGCTCATCATCGGATTTGGGAGAATGCACGGTATTTACCTGAATCGCGCTCGGGCATCAAGACCCTTTGCCTGATCGATCAACCATAGGAGCAGTGTGAAGATGAATCCAAGAAGCCTTTAATGTCCAGGTCCAAAACCCAGTCATTGCGCCAGCATCTCTCTCGCGCTTGGCCCACGGCATCCAAGGCCGACTTCCCGGGTCGATACCCGCAGGAATCAGCATGAAATAGTGGCTCCAATTCCGGCTCCAGTCTTGCCTTCACGACCTGTTGGGCGATTCGATCCGCTACTGTGGGAATTCCCAACTTTCTCTCCCCACCGTTTTTCTTTGGTATCTTTACTGTCCGCACCGGTGGTGGAAGATAGCTGCCCGATGACATTCGATTCCAGATCCTGTAGAGATTGTCTTTCACATTCCTCTCAAAATCTTCGATCGATTCGTCGTCGACCCCCGCTGCTCCCTTATTTGCTTTCACCCGCTGGTACGCTTCCCAAACTTCGTTCTTCGAAATACAGAACGGCTTTGCCTGACTCATCGGGCTCCTCCCATTGCTGGTTGACTCATTGAATTAGGCTCCATGACACAGCGCCTTTGCTCCATCCCTTTATCGGGGACTTCTCAGCTCCTACGCGCTGTTCCGCCCCTGAGAGTCCGCATCCGTACTCTCACCCTCGTGTTTCTTGCACTTGTGGCTTCTCCGTTTGCATCGGTGTCTCAGGTTCCCACGTTCCGTTCAACCGCCTCCTTGGCAAGCTCAGGCCACCTCTCATGCCGGATGCCGCCCCGCCCGTAAACAGGTTTCGTCGGAGCTTTGTCCCGCGTTAACGACTCCCCCGCGGTTTTGACATCGTCCCTATGCTTTCGACACTTCTATAGTGGTTTCTTTGCAGTCCTCTTCTTGCCTGTCACCTGACCTGGTCCTTGCCAGGCCTTTTCCTTCTGCGCTCACGACCATGGCTTTTGACCACAGCCGCCGAAGGTGGTTTGGAACCTGCTCCTGCAAGCCGGTTCCGAGGGGCCTACCCTCATCGGTTGAACAGCTAGGCTGTTTCGAGTTGACCGTCCTTTACATGACGTTCTCCTCTCCGCGCCGTCGTGGCGCACTGTCATCCGCAAACCGCGCGTATTGTAATGGCTTGTTATCAACAGTTGATCTTGATTGCGTCGGCTTTGCTCTTCAAGCGGAGCAATACCGACCACTGCCCATAAGCCGACTTCCCGCTACCAATCTCGTGATGGCGGGATCGCAGCATCTCAAAAGTCATCGAAATACAGATTGGTCCGACCCACTCTGGATATTCGGCGGTCACCGCTGCGCCCATGTGTGCTCAATCTTCGGCGGACTCTGCAAGGTTTGCATCACCACGCAATACTGTTCCGTTTTCGCCTGCAACGCACTTAGCTGCTCCTCCGTTGCCTGCGGTGCACGGACGTCGAAAATGATTCTGATGCCCTGAAACCCGACAGGGGCCTCTTTCGATATTCCCAGCGTTCCTTGCAGGTCAAGATCGCCCTCGACCGTGACATCAATGCCCTCGGTAAGTATTCCCATCGCAGCGGCTACCATTTGGCAAGTGATCTGAGCGCAGGCGGCCAGCGCACCCAACAGCAGGTCTCCGGAGCAGGCTCCGGTACCCGCTCCGCCTACGCCTTGGTGCGCTTGCGCATTGTAGATTGCCCGCCCCAAGTCGACCGAACAGGCGATGGGCGCGTCGGCCTGACTGCCGCGCGCGGTCAGCGTGATTCGGGAACTCGTCGGGTCTTGCCGGTACCGGTCTTTCAGCGGGCGCTGTAACGATCGAACATCCATGAATCCTCTCCTGAGATCTGAGGTATTATAAACGCACTCAGGGGTGCTGCTGCGGCGGAGCTGGTCGTGGCGGCGAGTCAAAATTCGAAGCAAATCACGCAGCGGCGAGCGGTCATCTTTGGCAGGGCGATAGCTGCGACAGCGAGGTCCATGAACCCTCCGGAAACTCTGTCATCAGTGCCGTCCACCTTGTCGCCCGGTACGCGCTTCGGCAGCTACGAGATTCTCGAGCGATTGGGCGCCGGCGGTATGGGTGAGGTTTATCGCGCTAAGGACACTCGCCTCGAACGCGAAGTCGCCATAAAGACTCTTTCGCTCGAGCGGTGTTCTCAACCGGAAGCTTTATCGCGCTTTGAGCAGGAAGCCCGGTCCGCCAGCGCACTCAATCATCCAAACATCGTCACGATCTATGAACTCGGTTACGTGAACGGAACGCGCTACATCTCCATGGAACTGGTGATTGGGGAGACGGTGCGGGAATTGTTGGCTTCTGGCCCGATTCCATTCCGCAAAGCTGTCGCAATCGCGGCGCAGATTGCCGACGCTCTCGCCAAAGTGCACGCGATTGGAATCGTTCATCGCGATTTGAAGCCGCAGAATCTGATGGTTTCTGGCGACGCAACCGCCAAGATTCTAGATTTCGGCGTGGCGAAACTGCTGGGGGTTAACCCTACCCCGGATTCGGACGCTTCGACTACCCAAACGGAGCAGGGAACGGTGCTGGGCACAGTCGGCTACATGTCACCGGAGCAGGCCACAGGCGGTGAAGTTGATTTTCGTTCGGACCAGTTTTCTTTTGGGTCGGTGCTCTACGAGATGGTCACGGGATTTCCTGCATTCCAGAAAAAGACTTATGCGGAGACCACGGCCGCGATCCTTCGCGATGAGCCGGAGCGTCTCGGTTCCAGAATGCTGCAAGCGCCCCCTCCCTTCCTTTGGATCGTGGAGCGCTGCCTGGCCAAGGACCCCAAGGAGCGCTACGCCTCCACCCAGGATTTGGCTCGCGACCTCGCCGCAGTGCGCGACCGTCTCGCCGAGGCGTCCACGCGCCCTTCGGAATCTCGTCCGAACAACCTGCCGGTGCAACGAACCGCATTCATTGGACGCGAACACGAAGCGACTGCTCTTCGTCAGCTGTTGAGCCGCGTAGACGTGCAACTCGTGACCCTCACCGGTCAGGGCGGCATAGGGAAGACTCGACTCGCCCTGCAGGTAGCGGCCGAAGCCTCCGCTGAGTTTCCAGGGGGTGTTTGCTTCGTCCCTCTGTCGGCCGTGAGCGATCCAGGTTTGATACTTTCCACTATTGGGCAAGCGTTGGGGGTACGCGAAACCGGGAATCAGTCGCCGCAGGAAAGCTTGAAAGAGTACGTGAGCGGTCTGGGTCAACCGATGCTTCTCTTGCTCGACAACTTCGAGCACCTCCTCTCCGTCGCGCCGGTGATAACGCAGCTACTCACCACCGGCCCGAAGCTCAAGGTCGTGGTCACAAGCCAGGCACCGCTTCACCTCTATGGCGAACATGAATTCCCAGTGCCACCTCTTGCGCTGCCCGACCTCAAATCCATTCCGCCCCTGGAAGTGCTTTCGCGCCTTCCAGCGGTTGCGCTTTTTGTGGAACGCGCTCAGGCGATAAAGCGCGAATTCGCGCTCACCCGGGAAAACGCAGGCGCCGTGGCGGCCATCTGCACTCGCCTTGACGGCCTGCCTCTGGCCATCGAACTGGCGGCGGCGCGCATCAAGCTGCTTTCGCCATCCGCCATGCTGGCACGCCTCGAAAGCCGTCTGAACCTGTTGACCGGAGGTGCCCGCGATCTGCCGACCCGGCAACAAACTCTTCGCAGCACCGTGGACTGGAGTTACGGCTTGCTCAATGCCGCCGAACAAACTCTCTTCCGGAGGCTTTCTGTGTTTACGGGCGGCTGCACGCTGGAAGGAGCGGAAGCTGTGTGCGATACCAAGGGCAATCTGGGGCTCGACGTGCTAGATGGCATGGCATCCATGGTGGACAAGAGCTTGGCGCAGCATGTGGAGCAGGTGAATGCGGAAACGCGCTTCGTGATGCTCTCCACCATCCGGGAGTATGCTCTCGAACGCCTGGCCGAGAGCGACGATGAACCGGCGACGCGGCAAGCCCATGCCGCTTACTACCTCGTGCTTGCCGAAGAAGGTGCCGAAGACGCGGGTGTTCGCCCCGAATGGCTCGACCGTTTCGAGGTCGAGCACGATAACTTCCGTTTGGCACTCGATTATCTGATCAAGACAGGCGACGCCAACTGGGGCCTTCGCCTCGGCGCCGCCCTATTTCATTTCTGGGAAACGCGCGAGCATCTTACCGAGGGCCGCGACGGCATCGCGAGGCTGCTGGTGTTGAAAGGAGCCGCGGCGCGTCCGAAGCTGCGCGCGCGTCTGCTGTTCGCCGCTGCAATCCTAGCGGGCGAGCAGGGTGATTACAGCTCTGCCCGGCAACTGCTGGAAGAAAGTCTCGAAACCTGTATCGAGCTGAACGATAACCGCGGCGCTGCCGTCGCGCTGAACGCATTGGCTGTCTACGCTCGCGATCGTGGCGAACTCGCCGATGCCACCCTGCTCTTCGAGCGCTGTGTCGCGATCTGGAAGGACCTTGGAGATTCGGCTGACCTGGCCCGAGCCCTCAGCAATCTCGCCAACGTGATGAAGTTGCAGGGCGAATATGCGCGCGCCTCCTCGCTTTACGACGAGTGCCTGACGATGTTCCGCAAGGCGGGAGATGGCGCCGGGGTTGCGTGGACGCTGAACTATCAGGGCGACGTCGCCCGGGAAGAATCGGATTTCGCGGCGGCGCACTCATTCTGCGAACAGAGTCTGGCGGCGTTTCGCCAACTGCGGGATGGCTGGGGAATTGCGAGCGCGCTCTCCGATCTGGCAAGCCTCTCCAGCGATCAAGGGAACAACGCCGAGGCTCGCCGTCTATACGGCGAAAGCATCAAGTTGTTCCAGGAGCTGGGTCACAAACGAGGAATTGCAAGAGTGCTAGAAAGTCTCGCCGCAAGTGCTGCGGCGCAATCGAACGCCGAGCAATCGCTGCACCTGGCAGGAGCCGCCGCCGCACTTCGCCAACGATTGGGCGCGCCGCTCACGCCGACCGAACAACCAAGGCTGGAGAAAGCCTTGGAATTCGCGCGCCGAACGCTGGGCAATGCTGCAGGTCTGACGGCGTGGATGGAAGGCTGGGCGATGCCGGTCGAGCAAGCGGTCCGTGAGGCGCTTGACGGCGACGCGGAACCAGGTCTTCGGACTCGAAACTCCGCTTAACTCAATTTGCGGTGTTGGGATCGATCAGGCGCCGCACTGCCGAGATGCGATTCGCCGGAAAGCCTCCCCGGCGTGCGTGCTCGCGAACCGTTTCCTCGTCCGGCGCCAAGTACACACAATAGACTTTATCGCCCGTGACGTAGCTGTGGAGCCACTTGATCTCCGGTCCCATATCCTTCAGCACGCCAACCGACTTTCTGGCGACTGCTTGCAGTTCCGCATCCGATAAATTACCTGCGCCCGGGATCTCCCGCTCGATAACAAATTGGGGCATGGCCACCTCACCGAACGGTCATAGTAGCAGAAGTTGCGTACTGAGTGCACCTGGAGTGCCATGCGGTACCCAAATGGGTGTCAAACCTTAGACAGGGCTTTTATTGACTTGTGGGGGAGCTTGGAAGTAATCGCGAGTCACAGTTTGGCTGACCTTCGCTCGCGACTGCCATTTTCGATCTTCCGTACTCAGTTGTCTTGAACTCCAAGACGCTGATATCGTCGCCTTCTTCCCATTCGTGATCTGTCTCCTTTCCAATGTAGCGAAGCTCCCCCGCAGCCTTGCGTCTGTGCTGCGCCGTGTCGCTGTTCCTCTTGGCAGTGATCCCCTCAATAAGTCGGGCCCAAATGCGGCAGCAGGCAAAGCTAATCGTTGCAGAACCGACTCCAGAACCTGCTGTACCTGCCATCCTTGCTGCCTTCGACAAGTACGAAGTCGTCGGCATGCCGGAAGCGCATGGGATGAAAGATGTAGATGATTTCGTTCTGTCGCTGATCCGCAACTCGGCGTTTCCGGAAAAGGTAAACGACATCAAAGTCGGGTGCGGAAATTCTCTGTACCAGCCCGTCTTGGACCGCTATATCGCCGGAGAGGATGTGGTGTTCACGGAAGTCCGGAAAGTGTGGCGAAACACTACGCAACTGATGTGCGGTATGTCTGGATTTTTTGAACAGTTCTTTCCTCTCGTGCGCGCGATCAATCAGAAGCTCCCGCCAGGAAAGCGCCTCCGGGTATTGGCAGGAGATCCTCCAATTGACTGGGACCAAGTCAAAAGCTTTCAGGACGTTTTGAAAGTTGTTCACCGTGATGCCAGCATCGCTTCTGTGATGGAGAAAGAAGTCTTGTCAAGCATCGCAAGGCTCTCATGCTTTCCGGGACATTTCATCTCTTTCACGGAGTTGGTGCCAGCGCCGTGTCGATCTTTGAAAAGGACTATCCAAACCTCACATTTGTCATTAGCGACCTCGGGTTTTTCGATACCGACATGCCCGCTCCGCCCGGCAGCCCATTCGCAACCTGGCCGGTCCCATCGCTTGCGCGGGCCAAAGGCACGTGGGGGGCCTTGGATTTAGGCCACTTTCTCCCGCCGCCGACGCTCATCGATGAGGCCTGCAACGTGCACCACGATTTCCCTACGGAACTGCAGAAGCCGATGGAAGATTTGGTTGATGCCTTCCTTTACATCGGTCCTCAGGATTTGAGACTAAGAGACCAAATGCCCGCTGATATTGCTTTGGATATCGATTACAGGTTGGAATTGCAGCGGCGAGGATCTCTGCCGGGATTTCCTGGAGCTGCAACTGGGACGCTGAAGGAATTCGATCAACAGATCGTAAATGGTGCCGAAAACCCTCTCTTTTTCATATCTAAGGCACGAGACCCCAAGCTTCCGGATCCCGAACTCAAGCGTATGGTGCAAAGTTGCCTCGACCTCAAGAGCCGTAGTAGAACGCCCCAATAACCTTGGAGGAATGAATGGGCTCAATCTCGCGCGGACTCATCAGCCTGGTGCCCCAGGTTCGCGCCTGTTCCTTGGCTGTTCTGTTTCATGACACCCGTTCTTCGGGCGCTAACCTGGGTCTCACGGTACTCGGAAGGAAGACAGGCGCAGATCGTTTTGTGTCAGCAAGGCCACCCACTCCGTCGCACTTTTCGTTTTCCCGATTTGGGAACCTGCTCCGCAGCCCGTGCACTTTTTCCTTGATGTCATTCCTTCATTTACGATACTATAGAAGCACAGTGGTTATCTATAAGATAATCAAAGTTTTTTTGACAACCTGACAGGGCGCAGCTCCTAGTGGAGTGTCCCATAAATAGCTTGACATAGTTCCAAGCGGTGAGTATGATCTCAGTCATGCCGAACACAGGTCTGGCGATCGAGTTGCAACCGGCGGAGCGCACGCAACTGGAACAGTGGGAATCCGCACACGGAACGCCTCAACAGGTGGCGCTGCGCTGCCGGATTATCCTGAGAGCGGTGGCGGGTCAGCAGAATGTGGCCATCGCCGCGGGGCTCGGCGTGAGCCGACCCACCGTGCAGCTGTGGCGCAAGCGTGTACACGAGCAGGGCATCGGGGAGGTCTGGAAGATAGCTCCCGGTCGCGGGCGCAAAGCGCACTATGATCAAGGCCAGCGAGACCGGATCATTCGAGCGACCTTGCAGAGCAAGCCCAAGGGCATGACCCATTGGAGTTGCCGGCTCATGGCGGAGGCGCAAGGGGTCAGCAAGAACACGGTGAACCGTTTATGGCAGCTGCACAACATCAAGCCGCACCTGAGCCGCACTTTTAAGCTGTCGCGGGATGCGAAATTCCTGGAGAAGCTGACCGATGTGGTGGGGTTGTATATGAACCCGCCCGATAAGGCGCTGGTGCTGTGTTTGGATGAAAAGAGCCAAATTCAAGCGTTAGATCGGACTCAGCCGGGGCTGCCGCTGAAGAAAGGCCGGTGCGGTACGATGACGCACGACTACAAGCGCAACGGCACCACCACCCTGTTTGCGGCACTGAATGTGCTAGATGGCAAGGTTATTGGTGAATGTCATGGCCGGCATCGGCATCAGGAGTGGCTGAAGTTTCTGCGCCGCTTAGACGCTGGGTTTCCCCCGCAGCTGAAGTTGCATCTGGTGATGGACAACTACGGCACGCACAAAGAGCCGCACGTGCAAGCGTGGCTGAAGAAGCATCCTCGCTTTGTGTGTCACTTTGTGCCGACCAGTTCCAGTTGGCTGAATTTGGTGGAGCGCTGGTTTAGAGAATTGACCGAGAAAGCGATTCGGCGTGGCAGTTTCGTGAGTGTGCCAGATCTAAAGCAGGCGATCGAGGCCTTTATGCAAGCCTGGAACCAAAACCCCAAGCCGTTCATCTGGAGCGCCACCGTCGAGGACATCATCAAAAAGATCGATCGGGCGCGGGTCAAGATGGAGCAGATCAAACCCGGATCCACCCAGCCCAGGGGGAAAAAGAAGACAGTTGATCTGTAACGTTATATAAGGGACATTAGACTAGCCATACCAACTGCTGAGTCCGACCACCATCGCGAACGCGAAGACCTTCGTCCGGTTTTTTACTGTTGCCCCAAAAGCGGTAGCGCAAGCGGCCGGCCAACACGTTAACCCCAATGTTTAGAATATTTGCCTGTAACTACCTTAAGAACCATAGATCTAGAAGGCAGAAAAAAACAAACCTTTTGTTTTCTAGAGCTAGATTTTGGGCGGAAACGACAGATTTTTTGAGGAAAATTCGGCACCAGAATGTGTGTAAGTGAGCCTGCTGTCGGCAATGCTCTGGGAGAAGAGAGATGAGATGAGGGCTATCAACGATTGAGTTCAAGCACGATTTACTTTTTCTCTTTCCCCATCTTCTTTGCGATTTCCGCCATCAACTTCGGCTTCAAGTCGGCGAGGACGCTATCGACGATGTTCGAGATTTCGCTGGTTTCTTCCTCCGTGCCGGACGCAGCATCGGCCTGAGGCTCTGGCTGCGTCTCACTGCTACCCTCTTTGATCTCCGCGACGGTTTCAGCGATTTGTGAACTGAGTTGCGAGCCGACCACCGACTCTCGTATCTGCTTCCAGTTCGCCCAGGCCGCGGCGAGTTCCGATTCGCCCTGTCGTTCTTGGGGCTCGGAGGCGACAGGAACGTTGTCTGAAGTTTCAGCAGATGGGGCCGACTGTGGCGTCGCTTCCGCGTTTTTCGTGACTTCGGTGGTGCCAGCGCTGGCCGAGGCCGCAGCGGCGTAAGCGGCATTCTCTTGAACTGCCGAAACGGTGGTTTCGCTAACCGCGTCCACCGTCGAAGGGACGTTCTCTGGGTTTGGTTCAGCCCCCGGCGCTGCCGATTCTTCAATGCTCGCCTGCATCGCGGGCTCCGGTGGCATTGGTTCGGAATTATCAGAATTTGAGGACGAGTCGACTGGATAAGAAACGCTCTCTGAGTTGGTCGCTGGAGCCTCCGTTAACGCCGAAGAGACTTCATCAGCACGCGAACTCGTGAAACTCATCCCGGCGGCATCAGCCGCAGCAAAAGCTGCGTATGCCTTCTCCATCTCCTGTTCGAGGACAAGCGTAGCTTCATCGTCCAGAAGCGCAACCGACTCGGCAATCCATCGAGGCCCGCTGAACTCCTGCGTCGCACCGACGACCGCCATCGTCACAGGAACTTGGTCCCTTGCTGCCAGCCCCCACTTGTTACCTTCTTGATCGATTGCGGCTGAATCCCCGTGAGCGTTCGCAGGCGCTAGCGAGGCCAGTGCCGCCGTGACCTCATCGTCGCCGAGCCTCCTGGCGTCTGCACCCGGATCTGCGGACACGTTACTGGCGGCTAACTCCGAGACAATCGCTGCAGCCGGTGCCAATTCGATGGGGGCATCAACCACAGATACAGGGACGGCGGCCGGTGCTTCCTCCGTCGAGGTTTCGACTTGTGCAGCGGCCGAAGGATTTTCTCTGCCGGCGAATTCCGATGGCTGTTCTCCGGCATTTGCAACTGGCTCTTGAGTTGTGGCTTCCGCTTGGTCGCGAGTCTGCCTGAAGCTCGATTCCTTGCCCGGGGCGCTGAATTCCGCGGCAGCAGCTTTAATGGCTGCAATCTCCTCATCCGTGACATCCTGCGGCATCGAGGAGAGCAAGGCCTCTTCCAGCCCCGATTTCATCTCGGCGGGCTTGGGCTCTTCGCTTCTGATCGCCTCGCGCAAACTCGCGACGACGGCGGAGGTTTCCTCGGGCGCGGATTCACGATGCTTGGAGGGTGGAGGCGGAATCGAGAGTCGATTCTTCCATCCCGTCTCGCTGTCGCCGAACTCCTTCGATGGATTAGGCTCCTCAATCCCGGCCAGTGCCTTGGCAAATCGGCTCTGCCTCGAAGGTTGGCTCTGCGGCACGATTTTATCTTCCAGTTTGGTGAGCGCCGTGAGAAGTTCGCTGGCTTCGAACGGTTTGACGATGAAGCCATCGGCGCGTACGCGACGCGCCTCATCCGCCTTGAAAGGCTCCAGCTTGCCCACTGTGAGCAGCACCGGAATGCGCGCGGTCTCGGGCGCTTCGCGCAGGCGCTGGCACACTTCCAGCCCGCCATAGCCGGGCATATACACATCGAGCACGATGAGGTCAGGCTTCGACTCGGCAATTTTCTTGAGCGCCGCCGAGCCGTTGTTCACCGTAGTAACGTCGTAGCCGGCGTCGCTAAGGATTCTCCGGCCCATGTTCTGGGCTGTCACGCTATCATCGGCGAGCAGTATTTTCCGCGCCAAGCGATGTCCTTTTAACTGAAAGGGGAGATAGCGCGAAGTTAAATTGTCCCGGACTCTAAGTCAATGAGGATACGAGATCAAGAACGTTACTACGGACCAGTAACCACTGGGTAATCCAGGCCTGCCCGAACTGCAGTCGCAAAGAAAGCCTGCCGCTCAGAACGGCACCACTTTGTGAATGCCCTTCTTTTTCTTATGCTTGCTGGAGGCAGTCGTATCAGAGTCGTCGCTCTGATCCGTAGCAGAAGATGCCGAGGAATCTGTGGTTTTGGCACCGCTCGCGGCGGCTGGGCTGGCACCACCGGTCGGCGGCTGGGCAGCCGCTCCGCTCTGAATCTCATTCACTTGCTGCGGCGGAGGCAATGCCTGAGCATTGTTATCGTCGCTGACATTGGGCTTCAATTCGTTGGGATCTGCGGGGCCGACATTGGGTTTCAACTCGTTCAGGTCAGGTTGAGCCGCGGCGGGAACGGGGGCAGCATCGGCGGATGCCGGATTCGTAACTGTAACCGCAGCGGTATCCGCTGCTGGAGAAGGAGTATCCGAGCGGGGAGCAGGTTGATCGGGTCCCGGTGCACCTTTCACCGTCTCAATGGAAACAGAATGGCTATCCGACGCGCCTCCAGTCCCCAACGCGGCACGGGTGGCGGCCTGCATCACTTGAGTTGCACTCATCGGGGCGGGATCGACCAGCGTCGGCTCACCAACTTTCGTCGCCTCAGCCACGCTCGGATGTTTCTCGAACGTCCCCATGACTTTCGAGAACTTATTGGGCTCCTTCCGGCTATCCTCTTCCGCCTTGTTTTCCGCGATGGCAGCCTTGGTAGCTCGCGGCACCGGCTGATGTAAGGCCAGAAGGCGTGCCTTGGCATCGTCGGCCCGATCCATCACTGGATACCGCGTAAGAATCCGATCGTAGGCCTCAGTGGCGCCCTTGGTAAAATCCGCGATCATGCGCGCTTTGGCAGCTTCGTTGATCGGGCGGGCCCGCATCATGGCGATCTCGCCCTCGTACGACTGCCCTAGCAAGTACAGAGCTTCGTCGGCTTTACTGTAGAGTGGGTACTCATCGACTAAAGATTCCAGCCGGGCGATGGCGGCGGGATACGACTGGCGCAAGTAGTAGAAACGTCCCACGCCAAACTCCCGTTCGGCGATCACTTCCTGCACTTGCAGCAGACGTTGCTTGGCCTCCGGCACCAGCTTGCTGTCGGGATACTGCATGATCAGTTGCCGGTATTCATCCTGGGCCCGCATGGCGTGGGTGGGATCGCGGTCGGCCTTCTCCATCTGCTGGTAATGGATGTTGGCGAGCTTCAACTGAGCCTCAGCCGCCTCCGGCATGTTGGGAAAGAAAGTCTCGAAATCTTTGTATTCAATCTCGGCCTGGGCGAGAGAGGCGGAACCACCCTCTGCGTACCACGAGTCAGCCACCGCCAGCTTCGCCCGCGCAATATATTCCGAATCGGGATAGGTGTTGATCAGGGTCTGCAACGACAACCGCGCCACATCGAAGCGGTTGTGCTTCATCGCATCCATGGCACGGTCGAACAAGACCTTGTCAGGCTGCTTCGAATCGACATTCGCGATCGGGTTGCTGACCTTCTTGTTCGAGCAGCCCACGGCAATCATGAGCACACCCGCAAGAAGCACCACCGGAATACAACGTGACATAGAAACCCTCGAGAACAGACGTTACGACCAGAACTCATGGGGAACGATTCGCCCCCACTCGAAGCAACTTTACACCTTCTGCAGAGCAGCCTCGGTTGCAGCCTTCAACAATTTCTGGGCATTCTCCTTTGGATCGCCTTTACCGAACACGGCGTTGCCCGCTACCAAAATTTCCGCCCCGGCCCGGACCACTTCGGTCACAGTATCGAGGGCGACGCCGCCATCTACTTCAATCCGATAACTGAGCCCGCGCTGCGCCCGCAACTCTGCCAATCTGCGGATCTTATGCACCGCCCCGGGAATAAACTTCTGCCCCCCGAAACCAGGATTTACCGACATGACCAGCACATAATCGACGATGTCCAGCACTTCGCTTAGAGTTTCGACGGGCGTCGCTGGGTTGATCACGACTCCTGCCAGCGCCCCATGATCTCGAATCAGGCGCAGCGTCCGGTTCAAGTGCCTGCAGGCCTCCTGGTGCACGGAAATCCAGTCGGCTCCCGCGTCCCTAAAATCGGGAATGTACTGATCCGGATTCTCGATCATCAGATGGCAATCCAGCGGCAAATCCGTGGTTTTACGCAACGACCTCACCACCGGCGGTCCGATCGTGATGTTCGGAACGAAATGCCCGTCCATAATGTCCACATGGATCACGCTCGCGCCGCCTTCGGCCGCAGCCTGGACTTGTGTCGCCAGGCGGGCAAAGTCAGCCGACAAAATCGACGGAGCTAGCTCGATCAATTGGGTTCCGGGCATGGGATACTTCTGAAAATTCTAACACGCTAAGCGAGTGCCAAAAACGCCATTCCTAACTTAATGACTCGGTTCGAGAACTAACTTCTGCACCCTCCAGTTCAATATCTCAGCCACGTAGAGCTCGTTTTCGGACGGACAAGCAATCTCGTGAATCCATCCGAACTGCCCCAGTTGCTTCCCCGACTTCCCCAACACGCCCAGGACTTTTCCATCCAGCGAGAGCTTGTATATTCGTCCGGGGAAACCGTCGGAGCTGAAAAGTACCTGGTTCGGCAAGGGTGTGATGCAAATTGCCCAGGGCGCTCCCGGCGCTCTCGACCCGGACGTCTGCACACGCTTGTTCCCAATCGCCGGGCGCGCATCGGGATCAACCGGCACGTCGATGGTGATCTGGCGCAGAAACTTTCCCTCTCCATCGAACACTTGAATTCGCCGGTTGCCGCGATCCGCCACGTAAACATTTCCCCCAGCATCGACTGCAAGGCTGTGCGGCGTATCGAACTGCCCGGGCCCGCTGCCGGGCTCACCCCAGGCCTTGAGCCAGTTTCCGTCCTTGTCGACTTTGCCGATGCGCGAGTTGATGTAACCGTCGCTGATGTACGTGTTGCCCGACTTGTCCCACGCCACGTCGGTCACCTGCCGGAACATCCCATCCTCAGGAGGCAGTGGCGGGTTAGGATGCTTCAATGGACCGGTACCATCGTCGGAGGCTTCCTGCTTGCGGCCGAAAACCATCACGACGCGTCCTTCCGGATTGAACTTGATCACCATGTCCGAGCCCTTGTCGGTTACCCAAATGTTGTCTTGCGGATCGACCTTCACCGAGTGCGCAAAGGACCATGCGTACAGATTGTGACCGATCTCACGCACGAACTTACCGTTGGCATCGAACTCGAGCAGTTGTGCGGCACTCGCTCCATAAGCGGGGCCCGCCGTATTTCCGCGCGAGAAAACAAAGATGTGTCCCTTGGAATTGACCGCGACCCCAGGAACCTCTCCGAAGTACAGGTCGGGTGGAAGTTTAAGAAAGTCGGGAACGGACCGATAGTGTATCTCTGGTACCGTGGGCTGCTGCGCGCAAAGGGCACCAACCATCACAAAAAAAACGAGAACCGGGCGTCTCATTGAGGACCTCCGATAGAGCAGGGTTTGGTATGACATTACAACTTACACAAACCGACAAACTCTCTCATTCTCCAGAAGCGCCTCGGCCATCGATCACAATCAGGTACAATTTCTAATTCGGAAGGCGGACATCCAATGACCGCTGACCACGGACCCCCATGGCCATGAGAGTTCGCAAAGCCGTCTTTCCCGCCGCCGGACTTGGCACCCGTTTTCTGCCCGCCACCAAAGCCCAGCCTAAGGAAATGCTGCCGCTGGTGGACAAACCGATTATCCAGTACGGCGTGGAAGAGGCGCTCGCCTCGGGCTGCGACCAGATCATCATCATCACCGGCCGCGGAAAACAGGCAATCGAAGACCACTTCGACGTCAGTTACGAACTGGAAAAAATGCTCGAAGAGCGCAAGAAAACCGATCTGCTCAAGATCGTGCGCGGTATTTCCGACATGATCCACGTTGCCTACGTACGGCAGAAAGAAGCGCTCGGCCTCGGCCATGCCGTGCTCATGGCGCGCGAGTTGGTGGGCAATGAGCCCTTTGCGGTCCTGCTGGCCGATGACATCATCGACGCCGACCCTCCCTGCCTGAAACAGATGATTAACGTCTTCAATGAAACCCAGTCCTCGGTGATCGCAATTCAGATTATTCAAGGCAAGGCTATCTCGGCCTACGGCGTGCTGGATGTAAAGCCTGCGGACGGACGATTCGACGGGCGGCTCTATGAAATCCGCAACATGGTGGAGAAGCCGAAGCTGGAAGAGGCGCCTTCCGACCTCGCCGTGATCGGCCGCTATATCCTCACCCCAACCGTCTTCGAAACTCTGGCGGAAACCAAGGCCGGCGTCGGCGGCGAACTGCAACTCACCGACGGCATGCGCGCCTTGCTCAAGAAAGAAAAATTGTATGGCTACGTTTTCGACGGCAAGCGCCACGACACCGGCGACAAGCTGGGTTTCCTCAAAGCCACAATCGAGTTCGCCCTGAAGCGCCAGGACCTAGGCGGTCCACTGCGCGAGTACTTGAAGGGACTTAAGCTGTAGAGCCGGTGTCGTGACTTAAGAAATAGCTTCGCTCGTCAGAGCCGCGAAGCGGCGACAGAATACAGCGCACGGCGCAAGCCGTGGGTAGCAAGTGGGAAATGAACTAGCACTAGCCCCAGCGGGGGGAAAGACAGTCGCATTCTGCGGCGAAATGCCTGCCGAGTTTCACTCTAGAACTGTATCTCCGGTGGCTCTGGCTCCGCCACGCCATCAGCCCGCGGATCGGACGCCCCCGAGTTCAGGCCGCTCTTCGAATTGCGCATCACCGCCTGTCCGCGTCCCATAGCCGTGGTGTAAGCTCCGTGCACGATCAAGCGGTGGCCCTTGCCCTGCAACGCCTGCAAGACCTCGGGCTTGATCCGCGACTCGATCGGAATGTCACAACTCACCGTTCCACCCGTCACGGTGAAGCGCGGCGCTTCGAGCGCAGCCTGAATGTTCATCCCATAATCCACAAAGTTGGAAACAAACTGCGCGTGCGCCACAGGCTGGTTTGGACCGCCCATGATGCCAAAGCCAATGTGCACGTCGCCCTGCTCCATAAAAGCAGGAATGATGGTGTGAAATGGGCGCTTGCGCGGCTGCAGCACGTTGGGGTGGCTGGGGTCGAGCACGAACAGCCCTCCCCGGTTCTGCAGCGCGAAGCCCATTCCATTCACCACAACGCCAGAACCGAAGCCGGAGTAATTGCTTTGGATCAACGACGCGATGTTGCCGTCTTTGTCCACTACCGCAAGATACACGGTGTCGCTCGTGGCCGGGCTTCCCGGTCCAGGATTGCAGTTGGCTTTGTTCGGATTGATGAGCGTGGCGCGCTGCGCAGCGTATGCCTTAGACAATAGGCCCTGCACCGGAACTTTGGCGAACCTGGGGTCGGCGTTGTAACGATAAAGATCAGCATAAGCCAGCTTCATGGTCTCAATCTTCTTGTGCAGCTCCACCGTGCCCTGCGGTCCGCCGGCGTCAGGCTGAAACGTGCCCATGATGCTCAGCATTTCCAGCGCCGCCATACCTTGCCCGTTGGGAGGGAGTTCGTAGATCTTCCAGCCGCGATAGTCGATGGAGATGGGTTCAACCCATTCCGCCGAAAACTCGGCGAGATCGCCCACCTGCATGGTCCCGCCAAACGTCGACGAAGTACTTACGATCGCCTGTGCGATCTCGCCCTTATAAAACGCGTCATGCCCTTGCTCGGCAATCAAGCGCAGCGTCTTGGCTAAGTCAGGATTGGAAAACCTGGCGCCAATTGCCGGAGCCTTCCCGCCTTGCAGAAAAACCCTCCGCGCTTCGCTGGTCTTTTGCAGCTTGGGTTCATCCTCCAACCAATAGTCGTGGATGATCTCCGGTACGGCGTAACCGTGTTCAGCGTAGTAGATGGCCGGAGGAAAGAGTTCCTTCCACGGCAAATGCCCGAAGCGCTGGTGCGCCTGGCTCCATCCCTCTACCGCGCCGGGAACCGTGACGGTTTGGATCCCCTCCCCAGGCATCGACGTAATCCCGTGTTTCGCTAGAAACTCCACGGAAAGTCCACGCGGCGCCCAGCCGCTCGAATTCAGGCCATAGAGTTTGCTGCTCTTCGCGTCCCAGTAAATGAGAAACAAATCACCGCCGATCCCATTGTTCATGGGCTCGGTAACGCCCAGCACCGCATTCGCAGCGATGGCGGCGTCCATCGCAGTTCCGCCTTTGGCCAGGATTTGCGCCCCGGCCTGCGAAGCCAGGTAATGGCTGGTGGCAACGATGCCGCGGTCCGTCATCACCGCGGAGCGGCCGTATGAACGGTCTTGACCGGAAAACTCCATAGTCATGGCAAACAGTAGGAAGACGACCAGAGAAATCGGCCACATCACGCGCACCCCCAGTTCAACCAGCCCAAGCTGTGGCGAGTTCAAAAAATCCGATGTCATCCTGAGCGAAGCGAAGGATCTCTGGATTTGCTTCCCGCACCCATGCTCAGATTTCACCGAGCCACGCCGCGAGACCCCACGCTAAGTACCGAGCGTGATCTTCAGCTTTCGTGACTTCTCTTCCACGCTATTAGCCAGTGTTTCCTTGAGAGCCTCCAGTTTCCTGGCCAGGGATTCACTCGAAAGCCCCAGGATTTGTGCCGCCAGAATTCCCGCGTTGGTAGCCCCGGCTTTACCAATAGCCACAGTAGCGACGGGAATGCCGGCAGGCATCTGCACGGTCGCGAGCAGAGAATCCATCCCGTTCAGCGGCGTGAACGGAATGGGAACGCCAATCACCGGCAGAGTCGTATGCGCCGCAATCACTCCGGCCAGATGGGCCGCCCCGCCCGCTCCCGCAATAATCACCCGAATCCCGCGGCCGGCGGCTTTACGCGCGAAGTCCGCCGTGCGATCCGGAGAGCGGTGCGCCGAGGTTACATCGATTTCATACGCAATCCCGAAATCCTCGAGCGCCTTAGCGGCCTCGCGCATGATGTCAAGGTCGGAATCGCTTCCCATCACAATCGAAACCTGTGGTTTGCTCATGATGTCCTCTTGTTCAAAACTGTCATCCGGAGCAATGCGAAGGATCTATGTACTCTATGCGGGATGCATGGATTCTTCGCTTCGCTCAGAATGATAGGTGGAGACTATTTCTTCAACGCCCGTGCCGCAATGTCCTTGCGATAGTACGCGCCCCCGAAGCCGATTTTCACCGCCGCTTCGTAAGCGCGCTCAACCGCCGTCCCGAGACTGGCGGCTCGGGCTGTAACCCCAAGCACTCGCCCACCCGCGGTAAAATATGCATCGTCGTGCCGCGTCGTACCCGCGTGAAAGACCTTCACGCCACCATCTCTCTCTGCATCTTCGAGCCCGCTGATTTTCTTGCCCATCTCGAAAGTGCCCGGATACCCTCCTGACGCCATCACCACGCAAACCGAAGCATCCGCCGACCAGCGGAAGTCCCCCTCGCTGACCCGGCCGTCAATCGAAGCTTCCAGCGCCTCCACCAAATCACTCTGCAGGCGCATAAGAATGGGCTGCGTCTCGGGATCGCCGAAGCGGCAGTTGAACTCGAGCACCATCGGTCCGCGAGCCGTCATCATCAGGCCGCAGTAGAGTACGCCCTTGTACTCCGCGCCCTCCGCCTTCATCCCGGCCACCACCAGACGCGCGATGTGCTGCAGCAGCCAGTTCTGCATTTGCGGGTCCACCATCACCTCAGTGGAATAAGCGCCCATGCCGCCCGTGTTCGCACCCGTATCGCCCTCGCCCACTCGCTTGTGATCCTGCGCGGCAGCCAGCGCAGCCACGCGTTCGCCATCGCTCAGCACCAGAAAAGAAAGCTCTTCGCCTTTCAGGCACTCCTCGATCACCACGCGGGATCCCGCCTCGCCCAGCATCTTCCCGCTGAGCATATCCGCCGCCACAGCAGAAGCCTCTTCTTTGCTCTTGCAGATCACGACGCCCTTGCCTGCAGCCAATCCGTCCGCCTTCACCACCACCGGCATGTGGAAGTGGGGCAATGCATCGCTAACATCCTCCGGGCTGTCGCAAATGGCGTAGTGCGCCGTTGGGATGTGATAGCGTTGCATGAATTCCTTGGCAAAGCTCTTACTGGATTCCAGCCGCGCCGCCGCCTGAGTGGGACCGAAAATGCGATGTCCATGCCGGGTGAATTCGTCCACCACGCCCAGTTGCAACGGTAGCTCTGGGCCGATGATCGTCAGGTCTGGCTTGATCCGCGCTGCTAACGCCAGCAGTGACTCGATATTCTTAACGTCAGCGGGCAGACACTCGGCCTCGGCAGCAATGCCAGCATTCCCCGGCGCGCAATAGACCTGCGAAACCCGTGGCGACTGGCGCAGCTTCCACACCAGCGCATGCTCGCGTCCACCGCCGCCGATAACGAGAACTTTCATAGTTCGGGATAAACAAGGTTAGGGGGCGAAGCAGATGATGTCAAACCATGAAATTCGAGCTTCTATCCCAGCTCGCCGGTTAACCATGCTTAAGTCGTATAATTTCCCAAAATGATCACCGTCTCCAAGGAGGACTACCTCAAGGCAATCCTTGAGGCCGAGAGCGAAGGCGAGACCGTGATTTCGGCTACGCTGGCGCACTGGCTGTCGGTGTCGCCGCCTGCGGTCACTATGGCTCTGCGTCGGTTGAAGAAAGACGGGCTCGTAAAGGTGCAGGGCGACGGCCATGTCGGACTGACTTCTGGCGGACGCAAAATCGCGCGCAAGCTCACGCTGCGCCATCACCTCATTGAGCGGATGCTGGCTGAGATCTTCGGCATGGAGTGGTATCGCGTGCACGACGAAGCTGAGCGTCTGGAACATGCCGTCTCGCCCGACTTCGAAGCCCGGCTGCTGGCTAAACTGGGCCGGGGCGGCGCCTGCCCTCACGGGAATCTGAGCGAACTCGAAAGTCCCGGAAGCCGACGGCGACGAGGCCTTGTGCTGCTTGCCCACGCCGACGCGGGAAAGAATTATGTCGTCAGCGGTATCTACGAGCGCGACCGGCACTTGCTGGAATTCCTGGAAGGTCGCGGAGTCCGTCCCGGAGCGCGGGTGCACGTTGCGGGACGCAATTACGACCAAACCTTGACACTCGCCACCGACGCCGGAACGGTCGCTCTCGGGCGCTCGGCCGCGGAGAGAGTCTGGGTTACGGCCGAGCCGGGTAAGTCACGGCGCGTTTCTGCCCATTCCTCTTGATCAGTCGCGACCAGTCGATTCTCTTCCGAATTAACCATAGTTTACTTCTTGCTGTATACTTACGCTAACCGATTCGAACCATGAGCGTAGGTTCACAACCCCCTCAGACAACGCGTGTTGCCGGCGAAGACGAAGTCGTCGTCATCACCCACGAAGATGTGGACCGGGCGCATGATCGCGTCCGCGTGTCCGAAGCGCGTGCCAAGCGCGGCTTTTTTTCGGGGGCACGGCTGCTGTGGTTGCTGGTCGGGCCCGGCGTTCTGGTCATGCTGGGTGAGAACGACGGGCCGAGCATGCTCTCCTACGCCGCGACCGGCGCGAAGGTTGGCATCGGATTCTTCGTTCCTTTTGTGGCTCTCACGTTTTGCATGGCCATTGTTGTACAGGAGATGACCGTGCGACTCGGCGCCGCGACCCATCGCGGACACGCCGAACTAATCTTCGACCGCTTCGGGCCGTTCTGGGGATGGTTTTCGATGATCGACCTGGCCATCGGAAACTTTCTCACTCTCATCACGGAGTTCATTGCCATTCGAGCGGGGCTTGGTTTCTTTGGCGTGCCTCCGTGGATGGCAGTCCTCATTGCGCTGGTCATCCTGTACGCGGCGCTGGTCAGCCATCGCTATTGGACCTGGGAGCGGATTACTCTCGCGGCCGCCGTGTTCAACCTTGTCTTCATTCCAGTTGCGCTCATGACTCATCCGAACTGGCATGTGGTGGGCCATGCATTTATTACCTGGCAACCGCTTCCCGGTTTCAACAAGGACACGCTGCTGATCGTGCTGGCTGACATTGGCGCGACGGTCACTCCTTGGATGCTTTTCTTTCAGCAGAGCGCGACCGTCGACAAGGGGCTTACCACGAAAGACATCCGATTTGGCCGCATCGATACTGTGTTGGGAGCCGCGCTGGCCGCTGCTGCTGCAATCGCCACGATCCTCGCGACTGCGCCGTTGTTCGCTCATCAGATGAGCGCCGATAATTTTCAAGCGGCTGAGTTTGCGCAAGCTCTGCAACCGATCATTGGCCGGTTTGGGGCTTCTCTGTTCGCGCTTGGCATGGTGGAGGCCGGGATTGTAGCTTCGATCACGATTTCTGCTTCTTCGGCCTACGCCTTCGGGGAGGTCACTCACAAGCCTCACAGCCTTAACCTTCCCATGGGACAAGGCAAATCTTTTTACTCCGTGCTGACTCTGTGCGCCGTGGCGGCGGGGGCAATCGTGCTCATCCCTGGGCTGCCGCTGGTGTACGTGGTTCTGATCGTCAACGTGGTCGCGGTTCTCGCGATGCCTCCGGCGCTGGTGTTCCTGTTCATGCTGGTAAATGACAAGGAAGTCATGGGCGACCTGGTGAGTCCGGTGTGGGCAAATGTGCTGTCGGGCGGCGTGGTACTTATCTTGACCGCTGCGGGTGTTCTGTTCGGGATCAGTGTGATTGCGCCTAATATTTTTGCCGCTTTGGGTGGAAAATAGGAAAAGTATGGTCAGAAGAAGAGAAGAAGCGCAAAATTTAGAAGATGATCGGAACTTGGTTCTGTCGTCGCTCGAACACGATCAACTGGTTCGGGCAAAGAAGCATTTTATCCCGCGGCGAATCCTTAAAGGTCCGGAACTCGTCGTGCTCTGGGGGCTTCGAATCTACCTTCTGTTCATGATGGCAGTCGTGGTTTATCAGGTCTGGACGGCTCCGCGCTGACCTCGAGTTTCCCCCCACAATGGGACGGAGTCTACTGTTTAGGACCCGGTACCCCTCCCCGTCGGCTGCAAAATCCAGCAAACAAGAGATTTGAATTTTGACCATGTGCTAGATCTTTGAGTTTTAAGGAGTTACACGCAAAATTTAGAGAACATGGGACTTAGGGCTTGCGTCGGCAGCTCAATGGTTCCGTTTCGGGACTGCGATTGGAGTGCCGTGGCGAACGGGCCAGCGTCGGCGGGCTAGGTGTTTCCAGGATCGCTTATTATCTTCGAGATAATGGAGTGTTGACCAATATTATCTGCTTTGAAGCGTCCCGTCAACAAGAAAACGGGATTGGGCGCCGGGTTGAAATGGTCGCGCCCACCCTTCCCGCAAAGAACGCGGAAAAGGGTGGGGCATCAAGAGCTAGGCGGGGCGAAGAATCGCTGGGCCAGCCCCCGTGATTTCTTTGGCAGGAGCAACACTATCGTCGAAAAGTTTTTGGTAGTGTCCGCACTCGAAAAAGTATTGCCCTCGGTCGCTGGTCCCGAGGTCCGCCTCAGCTTTTTCTATCGCTTTCTGGCCGGCCTCACTTGTCTTTTCATCACCAAGCAGAATGTCGACCTTGTGAATGGTGCCCGTAAACTTAAACGGCACGTGTAATCCTCGCTGACCGGGGTGCCAGTGTCTTCGCCGATATCGAGGGTTTCATCCGCCGAAATGCGGAAGGGAATAGCGCTCAAGCTGTGGCGGTGAATGACTCTGACGAGTTGCGTGCCAATCTGTCTGACTCGGGGGTGCGCTTGCACGGTGAGTGGCGCTGTACTGTTGTTTTAAGTTCCTTGGCGATCAGTTATATTGCTGCCATAGTTTCTTGGGGCGTTGCTTAGAAAATCTAATCTGCGCCATCAGAATTGAGCGGCGGCAGGGGTCTCCGTACATCAGGGAAATCGTGTGACGCGGAGCCATTAGGTGCTACGCGAAGATTCGGTCGCGAAACTGGTAGGGTCCTTGGCAAGTTCTGTGTGCTATAGCCTGAGCAGCAAGGCGCTCTGCTTCCTTACACGTCCCACTGTTCCAAAAACGAGTTGCGCTTCGGGCGGCACACTCTATTGTACAGGTGTTTCGAGGGAAGACCCGATCCCGGTAATACTCAGAAGCTCACGTCCCCGCCCCCCTCTCGATTCTTACCCGGAAGACCGAGCATTGCCGTGAGAAGGACCACTTTTGAGTCATTGACAAATCTTTTATAACGAGCATGATACCTGTGCAAGAGAAATCCAATCCGTCCCCGGATACGGGGCATGTGCACTTTAGATTGGGGAAAAGCGGGGTCTCGGCGATGTCATCAGTCCGTGTTCTCGTCGTAGAGGACTTTGTGGGCTTTCGGCGAGTCATCTCCTCGATACCTGGAAAAAGGCGCGACTTGCAGATTATCGGCGAAGCGTCCGACGGATTAGAGGCGGTTCAGAAAGCGGAAGAACTGCAGCCGGATTTGATTCTGCTGGATATCGGACTCCCAATGCTGAATGGAATTGAGGCCGCTCGACAGATTCGCAGGCTTGCCCCAAAATCCAAAATTCTCTTCTTGAGTCAGGAATCTTCTGCTGACGTAGTGGAGGAAGCTCTCAGTTTTGGGGCGCTAGGCTACGTTGTTAAAGCCCACGCCGGAAGCGACCTATTAGCTGCCATAGACGCCGTCAGCTCGGAAAAGCAGTTTGTTAGTACATTGCCGAACTACGACGCACCCTCACTCCCACACTTAGCCCCCGCGACGGAGTACGACACGTTCGATCTCTCCACGGATTGAGGTTCAATTGTCGGAGTGCCTCGCGCAAGTATTGCCAATTCTCTTTCGGGAGTGGTAAGCCACGAAAAACCGCAATCTAGACAGACCGAAAGCTTAGGAAATACCCAAACGGGAGGGGTGTCCGGGTTCTTGAGGCCAGGGAAATGGACGAGAATCTCCGTACCAAACTCCCCCTGACTAGCGCATGTTTGCCATGGGGGCCTGTAAGCCCAAGAAAAAGCAAGAGCGATTTTTGAGTTTGGTCACTACATGAGCCATTCTCGTCCCTCCTCGGGTGTGGGCGGATCCAGCTGAGTAATTCCGAGAATGCGCAGCACTTCGGCGGCGTGTTGGTTGCCGCGGGTCACACAAGTCTTGCGGCGCTGACCGAGATCGACTTCGACACAGCGGATCGTCTCCAGCGCTTGCCAAGCAAACGGCGAGGACAACTGGCTACCGGCGCGGCGCAGACTCTTTTCCAGAGCGCGATCCAGTAACAGCGCGAGTGCGGCCACGAACACGTGGGCCTGCACACGCTCGTCGCTGTGGTGGTACACCGGGCGTAGCTCCAGCAGATCTTTCAGATGAGAGAAGCCGCGCTCGACTTCGTTCAGCTGCTTATAGGCGCTTACCGCCTCGGCGGCCGACAGATTCCGTTCCTCGGTCTGAATGACGTATTTGCCTTCCAGCGCCTTCTCCCGCACCAAGTTGAGGGGATGCTCAAAAAAACGAAACTTCCCCTTCCGCAGCTCCCAGGCAAAATAACGATGACCATGATGGCGGCGCAGACGCGTGGCGGCCGCAGCCCCAATCTTGTCCGGCTCTTTTAACTCGCCTTTTTCTACCTGCGCGCTTAATGCTTCCAGCTCTTTGCGAGCCCGCTCCATCGCTAATACCCGCAGGCTGCGCTCATACACTTCGCGTTCTTCGCTGTGCACTACGAACACCCGCACCCCAGCTTCTTTCCCCGCCACTTCGACCACACTGGTCTTGGGCGTCACCGCCTTCTCGGCCGCTGCTATCCCCACCGCACATTCTTGCCAGTCGGTGCGCGCCTCGGCTTGCTGGATATACTCAAATGTGTCTTTGCGATTGCGCCGTTGCAATCCTACCAAGTAGCCTTGGTTCATCTTCCGCAGCTGCTGCACATTGCCGATGGTCATCATGCCGCGGTCCCCCACGAACACCACTCGGTTCAACTCAAACCGCTGGTTCAAGTCCTCCACCACTTCCCGCACCGTGGTCTGATCGAGACGATTGCCGGCGAACACATGGTGGGCGATCGGCCAGCCTTCCATCATCACCACCCCGATCACGATCTGACGATTCCGGGGTTTGCCATCTCGGCTGTAGCCGAAACGTCCCAGCTCGGCCGGGCCCGCCCCTTCGAAGTAGGTGGAGGTGATGTCATAGAACGCCAGGTCGGGCTGCAGGCTGAACAGATTCCGCACCTCTAAGTAGACGGCTTTCTCCATGCGCTTTTTCTCGGCCAACAGATCATCCAAGCTCTGATACCAAAGCTTCAACTGATCGAAGCCCACCTTGACTCGGCGGGATTGCTTCCACACCGGCACCCAGCGTTGGCCCGCAGCATTGCACACATAAAAATCTTCCAGCCATTGCGCCAAGGCATGTTCGCTACCCGGACAGCTGAGCCGATTGGCGAGCAGAGGAAAGATTCGCTCCGATAGCGGCTGACGGTGGCGCAGCGGCGCTTGGCCCGCGTCCAGTATCGATCCCAGAGAGAGTTGGTCGAATAGGTGCCGGGCTACCAAAATCGGTCCCCAGGTGGAAGCACGGGGCGTGGTGATCTGGTCGGCGGAAACCCAGCGCGGAGCTGCGGTCTCGCCTGCAGCAACCGCACCAAGGTGTCCAGGTGAGGAGCCAGAAGATCCTTCCGCCCCAGATGAGCGACGATGCGTTGCTTGACCTTGTCGCCTTCGCGAAACGACTCGACCAGCCGGAGATACTCGTGGCGACCATTGGGTGCCTTAACAGAGCGAAGGAACAAGCCAAGCCCTCCAGAGACACTACATATAGCGCGGTCTAGTGGGCATGTTCAATAGAAAACTGAGCACAACAGCAAAATACTTTGGCACTACATTTTTCGCCCGCGACAACAATCAATGCTCATAATAAAAGAGTTAGCATCGATGCCCCCCATTTCCATGGCAAACATGCGCTAGCGGACGCGCACAGCAGACAAGACATAGGTCGCTGATGTTCACAGAATGAGAGACGTCTGCCTGTTCAAAATTGCGACACTTTTCTCTACGAAGGCCCTGTGTACCGGTGGCATTGAATGAATGGTGCTTTGTTAGCTTTGTAACGGACTCGGGCGTCGGTTGCGTCAATACTGTGGGCGGCCATCGCACCAATTGAGAATTTTCTACCCTAATTTGAAACCACCCCGGAGCGACAGGCATTAGGCTGCGTCATTGTCGTCTTTTATCGAAAAAGAGCAGGGGAACCTGCGGGATCGCTATGTTTCTGAGTCTATCAATGTGCTGGCGCAATTCACGCCTGAGTTCAGAAATCGCTACCGCCAATTCTTCCTCATTGGCCGCCGACACAACTTTGGAGCACAACTCTTCGAGGCGATCATTGTGCTGTGGTGCCACAGCTCATTGTGTATGGTATCGAACAAAACGTCGATACAGTGGACACTGTAGGGCAATTGCTCTGATGGCTATCCCGCCTGCGCCGATCGGTGTTGTTAACAGATGCGATGAGAGGGTGGCGCACCACCTTTACGGTTCTTCTTCGTAGAGGTGGGGGACTCATGGAGCCGGCGTTGGGGATTTTCATTTGTCTCTCCCCACTGATCGATTCGCACCGCGCCCTCTTCCCCTCGCGCCTGCAGAAGAAAAGCTGTGACATCCGACCTTGCAGGGACACAGGTTAACGCCTTGAGGGACAGGCAGTGAGCTACTGGCTTGCGCCGCCTCCCGTGATTTCGAAGACTAGACCTCGGTTGTCGACGCCGCCTCTTAAGGCTGCGCCATAGAGATTGCCGGCGGAATCGCGGATCAGGCCGCCAGCGGGGCAGCGGCCGGTGCTTCCGCCGTGGAAGGTGTAGAGTACGGTCTCCTTCCATCCATGCGATGTGCGCGCAAGCTCGAAGACGGTACCAAAGGAGGTGCCGCCTTCGTAGGCGGTGCCGTAGAGATGGCCGGCGAAGTCCAAAAATGGGCGTGTCCCAGGGGGAAGCTCCGTCTGCGCCGCCGGTGAAGTTGTACAAAACCGTTTCCTTCCAGCTTTGGTTTGACTGCTTGGTGAGTTTGAATATGTTACCGGCGCTGAGCGTACCGCCATACACGGAGGCACTGTAGAGATTCCCAGCGGAGTCAAAGACGACGCCGGCTTGCGGTTCAGATCCGTCGGCTCCGCCGGTGAAGGTGTGAATCACGTGCTCGATCCATCTTCCTCCAGAAGCAGGCGACAGCTGGAACACAACAGGTAGTTATCTTTGCCCCCCTGTGGCCGTCGTGCCGTAGCGATTGCCCGCGCGGTCGAAGGTCACGCTGGCCCAAGGTGAGCTCCCGTCTGTGCCGATGAAGTTGTGCAGCACATGCTCGGTCCACTTCCCCAATATGAGTTGCAGCTTGAAGACGGTTCCATATCCGCGAGTGCCGCCGGCCTGGGTGGTTCCGTACAAGCTTCCGGAGTGGTCGAAAACCAATGCGGCGGCGGGGTAATTCCCGTCCTCGCCCTTGCCGAATTGATAAAGCACGGTGCTGGTCCAGTCGCAGCCGCTGGTATGGGTTAGTTTGAAGACGGGCCTTCGCCGTAAAAGCCACCGGCGGAAGTGGTGCCATAGAGATTGCCAGCGGCGTCGAAGATCAGCCCACCATAGGGCGCGGCTCCGTCCTTCCCGCCTTTGAAGCCGTATGCAGTGCATTCAGACCACCCAGCCGCGGCGCTGTAGCGCACACGGAAGACCTCGCCTTTTCCGTTTGGTCCGCCGTAGTAGGTAACTCCATAAAAATTACCCGCGGCATCGGAGACCAGGCCGGCCCATGGCTGTAGTCCGCCGTGTGCGCCAGGAAAGTTGGCCAGCACTTTTTCGGTTCCGGCCGAGGCGTTGGTCGGAGTTATCAGGACTAATGCAACGACGATGAGAGCGGTCATTGCGGAGGGAGTGGCTTTCTTTACCTCCATAGGGTGCCTCCGGGGAAATGGCCGGCGTTGAACGTGAAACTTCGCGCCAGCAAGGCGATTTCCAAGACTACAGCGAGCGCACCATGATACCTCGCGCGACCGCGGTTAGGAAACTGCCGCAGGGCAAGTTTCACTTCTTTGACTGGATCGACAATGAAAGTCCCCTTGTGAAGCCTCGCGTTCGAAATCCTTATAAAACTTGTGCGCTGGGGAGGACCGTTTTCTCGGAAAGCTCGTCTAAGCGGACCAGCGACTTCTCTCAGGAGGATGAAAGCATGAACAAAGTGTTGCTGGCAGTATTGTTTTTCTTGATGAGTGCTGGTGTTTGGGCGGCCGAGGCGTCGGCGCAGAATTCGGACGCTGCTGCAACTGACCACACTGCTCCCAGTTATGACATGAAGGCGCAGTCTTTGTTTGATCTGCAAGCGGTGCAGAAGAAGTTTGTGGATCTTGCGAATGCGCTTCCGGCCGACAAATTCACCTGGCGTCCGTCAGCGGACTCGCGGTCTTTCGCGGAAGTCTTCCTTCACATCGCGGGCGAGCGCTATGGGATTCTGGCGCTCATGGGAGCGACGCCACCCGCCGGATTCGACGGGAAGACGTTTGAAAAATCCACGACCGATAAAGCCAAGATCGTCGAGGAATTGAATAAGTCATGGGAGTTCGCGCAGAAGACGATCAACGGTATGAGCAACGCGGATTTTGCAAAGCTGCTGCCGAAACTGGGTCCTCAGGCGAACGCCGGGGATGTGGTTTACATTCTGGTCGCGGATGCACACGAGCACCTTGGGCAGTTGGTGGCGTACGCGCGCATGAACGGCATCGTCCCACCCTGGACCGTCGAGGCACAGAAGAAGGCGGCGGAAAAGAAGGCAGATCAGAAATAGCTCCGGCAATGCTGAAGATGTGCCTGTTCGGAGTTCGTCGAGCTTGCTTCGGGTGGGCGCCATGGCGACGGTCTCGGGTGTACACTGCTGCCTGCCGTCAACCTGAAAGGCAGGCACACCATGGCGTCGGTACTCATAACAGGGACTAGCACGGGAATCGGACTGGCGACTGCACTGGTTCTTGGCCGGAAGGGCCACAACGTCTACGCCACCATGCGCAATCCTTCGCGAGCGCCCGAACTAGGGGAGAGAGTTGCGAAGGAGAACCTTCCAATCAAGATCTCGGTGATGGACGTTGACTCCGACAGCTCGGTGAAAACGTCGATCGCGAATATACAGAAGGAAGCTGGCCACATCAATGTACTGATCAATAACGCCGGAGTGGAACGGAGCGGGTCGGTCGAAGAGATTCCCTTTGCCGATTTCCGGGCGGTGATGGAAACGAACTACTTTGGAGCTTTACGTTGCATCCAGGCAGTGCTGCCGGATATGCGTCAACGGAAGAGCGGATGCATTATTAACGTGAGTTCGGTCGCTGGGCGTATTGCTACTTCGCCGTTAGCCCCTTACACCGCGTCGAAGTTTGCCTTGGAGGCGCTGAGTGATGCGCTGGCGCAGGAGATGAAGATGTTTAACGTCCGGGTGGCTATCGTCGAGCCCGGTATTATCGACACGCCCATGGCCCGAGGATTGGAGCAACCTGCGGGCGGTTCCCCTTACCCTCAGCAGCGGCGCCTGGCTCTTATGTTTGTTGCGGCGCTCAAGAACCCGGCGCCGCCGTCGCTGGTGGCAGATAAGATCCTGGAGATCATCGAGAGCGGGACTTGGCAACTGCGGCACCCGGTCGGACCCGATGCCGGGGCATTTCTAAAATGGCGTGAATCCATGAGCGACGAAGAATGGGTCGCCTTTCATTCCGCTGACGACGAGGCCTGGTACCGACGTATGGAGCGTGACTTCGGATTAACCATCTCCAAAAACTGAACGACCGGCGTTGCGCGGTGATGTTTACTGTAGCGGTGGCGGAGTCAGGCCCATGAATGTTGTCCCCTGGAATTTTCCCTGGGCATCAAAGTTCCAGGTGAACAGGGCAGATCCGGCGTTGGCGCAGGCGTGGCATCCGTTACGCAGCGGGTAGCCCACCACAAACTGGGTTCCACCGTTTGGTCCCGATTGCGAGTTAGGCCAAGTCTTCCCGTCACGATCCCCAGGCCACAAATTGACGTTGGGAAATTGATTCTTCACATCCTGAAACTGGAAACTCTGCTCCATCGTTTTTGTGTCGAGCAGCTCCAAATCCTCGACGTTGATGATGGGCGGTTTTCCATTCACGAATAAAAGACCGTAGTTCGTGTTGGCGCGCAGGGGATAGGTGATCCACGCGAATGCAGCCGGAGGCTGACTTTGGAATCCGGTCATAACGCCGAATTCGCCGTGGCTCTGCCTGTAGAGTTGGCGGGTAAAACTTACGGCGTCGGCTGGGGCGCCGGCTTTCGCCATCTGGTCGATCATGCAGTCGACGTCGCCGGGGTGGGACTTGTCGCAGGCGGCGTGGGCGGTGGCGAGGAACTGCGACGATACCTGCCATACCGCCGATGCGCCAATCTTCGCCGGCCAGGTCTGCGATTGTGCGGACACGAATCCGGCCATGCAAACGACAACGAGAAGTAGACAGGCGTTCCTCATATTCTTCCCTTGAAGGAAACATTCTATACCGCCCGGCAGCACAGCATCTTCGTCAGCAGGAGAAGCTTGCTCTTCGTAGAAGTTACATCTTTCTTGATAACCCTTAATATCTGCGGGCGTAAAATGTTGGCCGTTTGTTGTTTCACAAAGCCGTAGGGGGTACGCGCTATGAAACGGTTGTGGTTTGCAGCATCTCTCCTTCTCGTCCTTCCCCTGGTCGCGCTGACGGTGGGTGAGCGACCGTCTGGTGATTCCTGGCCACAGTGGGCGAAGGATGCTCAGCATACTGGTTTCATTCAGGTGGCCGGACAGCCGGCGAGCCACAAGCTTGCCGAGATTCGTTATGACCCGTTCGTGGCCCAGGAGAAGCTTGATGAGGGCGGGGAGTTGGTCGTGCATTACCAGGTACCGCTAACCGAGGGCAACAGCGTTTACATGGAATTCAAAACGGGCAAGTGGGTCCCGTGCAATCCTCCAACAGCATGGCAGACGGGAGCGGCGTGCGGTCCCAATACGTGGGACAAAGAAATCTGGAACGAGAAGCGTCTCGACTGGCAGCAAGGAAAACTAGTGGAGAAGTGGAACGATCAAAGCGAGTGGAAGCCTGAGCCGAATGCAGCCGAGACCGGGTTTGGAGGATGGGAGCCGGTTTTCCATCCCGTGCTGACCGGTGAGTTCATCTACGTCCCCGGGTTCGGCGGCACGGTTTGGAAAGTGAAGAAGAGCGACGGCACGGCGGTGTCGCGTATCAATCCGTTTGGCACGTCAATCGATAAGAATAAGTTTGTCGCCGGCCCGCTTACCGTGGATGCGCAGGGCGACGTGTACTACAACGTGATCAAACTTGATCCGACGAATCCATGGGTGGGCGATGTTCTCGGATCGTGGCTGGCGAAGGTGTCGGCTGACGATACTGCTTCAACGGTAACTTTCACGAAATTGACGAAGGGAGCCCCGAAGGGCACGGATAACTGTCCGTTGTTCTTCTACACGGAGAAGACTCTTCCTTGGCCTCCGAGCAAACACGCCAAGCCCATCGACATCCCCTGCGGGACGCAACGGCCGGGCATCAACATAGCGCCAGCGATCGGACCGGACGGAACCGTTTACACGGTCAGCCGTGGACACTTTGATCTGACTGTTGGGTACTTGATCGCCACGAATCCCGATCTGACGCCGAAATGGCATGCCTCGCTGGGGCAGCGCCTGCACGATGGCTGTGGCTTTCTTGTGCCTATCGCCACACGCAAGAACCAGCCCAATGCCTGCCGCGAAGGGACGACGCCGGGAGTCGATCCCACCACGAATGATTGGGGCTCAGGATGGATCCTTGACGAGGCATCCTCAACCCCCACGGTTTTGCCGGACGGAAGCATCCTCATGGGAGTAATTACGAACTACAACTCGTTTCGCGGTCACCTCATGAAGTTCAGCGATGCAGGCAAGTTTTTGGGCGCGTACGATTTCGGTTGGGATTCGACTCCGGCCGTGTATCCGCACGACGGCACCTACTCGATCGTGCTCAAGAATAACCGCTATCCCGGTGGGGTCTATTGCAGCTTTGCCAACAATCCGATTTGCAAGCCGCTTCCGCCTGGGCCCTACGACATAACGCAGATCAGCGCTGATCTGAAGCCGGAATGGAGTTTCAAGAACACGACGATCGACAAGGATCATCCCAACGGTTACGAGTGGTGCATCAACGCGCCCGCCACCGACGCGAAGGGGGTCGCGAAGGGGGTGGTCTACGTCAACAGTGAGGATGGCAACGTGTATGTTCTGAATCAGGGTGGAAAGCTGCAGTCGACGCTGTTTTTGCGGGTGGCGCTCGGTGCGGCTTACACTCCGTTGTCGCTCGGACCGGATGGCAAAATCTACACTCAGAATGACGGAGTGCTTTTCGTGGTTGGTCAATAAGGTTCGGGCTGCGGAGGCTGAACGAAGGACCCAGCTTCCCGTGCATAATGGAAGGATGATGAGGATTCGATTTCGCGATGAGTTGGGGCCTTCGTGGTTGTCTGGCTGTGTCTCGGAGCTGCGGCGTATGGGCAGATGCAGTCTTCAGTTCCAAACGCGGCCAAAAAAGGGGAGGCCATGGCGACACATGCGATTGGAACTTTTGAAGTGACGCTGCTTCCTCAACCTCCGGATGACAAGGCCGAGGGCTCAACCCTGGGCAGGATGTCCATCGACAAGCAGTTCCACGGCGATCTCGAGGGTACCGCCAAAGGGCAGATGCTCACTGCCGGCACGGACGTCAAGGGTTCGGCCGGTTACGTCGCGATCGAGCGGGTCACAGGGACGTTGCATGGTCGCAGCGGCAGGTTCGTCTTGCAGCACAGTGGCACCTTGACGAAGGGTGCCGCACAACAGTCCATCACGGTGGTGCCGGATTCGGGCGCTGGCCAGTTGGTTGGCTTGACCGGCAAGATGATCGTCACAATCGCTGACGGAAAACATTCGTACGACTTCGAGTACACGCTGCCCGCGGCTCCTTAATGACCAGCCATCTCCGTGCCGCTACCTGACTACGCATTCCTTTCCAGAACGACTAAACTGGTTAGTTAAGCTTCGTTGCTCCGGCGCTTAGTTCTCTCCGCTCCGGCGCTGCGTCTATTTTTTCGGGAAGGCATCTTTCTATGAACAGCTTTGGCGGCCGTTCCACTCTCCGCGTCTCTGGCCACGACCACGAGATTTACCGCATCGACGCCCTCGACAAGCAGGGCATTTCGACCGAGCATCTTCCTTTCTCGCTGCGCATTCTGCTGGAGAATCTGTTGCGCACCGAAGACGGCCGCAGCGTGACCCAAGAAGATATCCGAGCGCTCGCGGCATGGAACAGCGAGTCGAAGCCCAACAAGGAAATCGCCTTCACCCCGAGCCGCGTGCTGATGCAGGACTTTACTGGAGTGCCGGCCGTCGTTGACCTCGCAGCCATGCGCGATGCCATGAAGGTGCTTTCGGGCGATCCTGCGCTGATTAATCCCTTGCAGCCTGCTGAATTGGTTATCGACCACTCGGTACAAGTGGACGAATTCGGCACGCCACAAGCATTCCAACTGAACGCTGAACTTGAGTTCCTGCGCAACAAAGAGCGCTACGGATTTCTGCGCTGGGGGCAAACCGCTTTCCGCAATTTGGCGATCGTTCCGCCTGACACCGGCATCGTGCATCAGGTAAATCTTGAGTTTCTTGCGCGCGTTGTCTATGTGCAGGAGTTGAACGGCAAGCGCGTGGCTTATCCCGATACGCTCGTGGGTACGGATTCTCACACCACCATGATCAACGGCCTGGGCGTGCTGGGCTGGGGGGTGGGCGGAATCGAGGCCGAGGCTGCGATGCTGGGTCAGGCGGTTTCTATGCTGATCCCGCAAGTGGTTGGCGTGAAGCTGACCGGCAAACTGCGTGAGGGCGCCACGGCTACCGATCTGGTGCTGACCGTCACCGAGATGTTGCGTAAGCATGGTGTGGTGGGGAAGTTTGTAGAGTATTTTGGACCTGGTCTGCAGGAACTCCCGCTGGCCGACCGCGCCACCATCGCCAACATGTCTCCCGAATATGGCGCGACCTGTGGCATTTTCCCGGTCGATAAAGAAACCCTCGCTTACCTGCGGCTGACCGGGCGATCCGAGGAACAGATCGCGTTGGTTGAGGCCTACTGCCGCGAGCAAGGATTATTTCACGATGAGAAGACACCCGAAGCGCAATATTCCGAAATGCTCGCGCTCGATTTGGGCACAGTCGAATCCAGCCTCGCTGGCCCCAAGCGTCCGCAGGATCGGGTGCCACTTGCTCAAGCGCGGGAGTCGTTTCAGACGTCACTCCCATCGCTGCTGAAACCAAAATCCAGCGTGACAGTTTCCTCGCCAAGTACGGACACCGCGAAAAAGGTGGCGGGGTGGGAGCAAGAAGGCGGTAGTCCCACGGCAGTAGGAGTTGGCGACCATCGGGTTGAGGAGCACGTTCCTCAAGCCGCCGGAGCCGCCTTGCGCCACGGCAGCGTCGTCATTGCCGCCATCACAAGTTGCACCAACACCTCCAACCCTTCGGTGATGGTAGCCGCAGGCCTGGTCGCGAAAAAAGCGGTCGAGCGCGGCCTGCAAGTTCCATCGTGGGTGAAGACTTCGCTGGCTCCGGGCTCAAAGGTCGTGCGGGATTATCTGGAGCGCGCAGGACTGACGCCGTATCTCGAAAAACTAAAATTCCACATCGTAGGATACGGCTGCACCACCTGCATTGGAAATTCGGGGCCGCTGCCGGACGAAATTTCGAAGGCGATCGACGAAAAGAATCTGGTAGTTGCCTCTGTGCTCTCCGGCAATCGCAATTTCGAAGGCCGCATCAATCCTGAGGTTCGCGCCAACTACTTAATGTCGCCGCCGCTGGTCGTAGCGTTTGCACTGGCAGGCCGCATCGACCTCGACTTACGCAAAGATGCCATTGCTAACGACAAACAAGGCAAGCCGGTATACCTGGCGGACATCTGGCCGTCGCGAAGTGAAGTGGATGAGGCCATCAAGAAATCGATTTCGTCAGACATGTTCCGGCGAAGCTACGGGGAGGTTTATCACGGGGACGAGCGCTGGCGCGGATTGCCCGTGCCCAAGGGTGAGACCTACGCGTGGGATAAAGATTCGACTTACATCCGTCGCGCTCCCTACTTCGACGGCATGACGCTGAAACCGACCGTGGTGGAAGATATCAAGAATGCGCGCGTGTTGGCAATGCTCGGCGACAGCGTCACCACCGATCACATTTCGCCGGCGGGCTCGATCAAGAAAGACAGTCCGGCAGGAAAATACCTGATCGAGCACGGCGTCAAGCCTGCCGATTTCAATTCCTATGGCTCGCGTCGCGGCAACCATGAAGTCATGGTGCGAGGGACTTTCGCCAATGTTCGCTTGCGCAACAAGATGGTTCCCAACCTCGAAGGCGGATTCACGCGTCACCTGCCGGATGGCACGGAGATGACCATCTTCGAAGCCTCAGAGAAATATATTGCTGAGCACGTTCCGCTCGTGATCCTCGCGGGCAAGGAGTATGGTTCCGGTTCGTCGCGGGACTGGGCAGCGAAGGGCCCGCTTTTGCTCGGAGTGCGTGCCGTCATCGCCGAAAGTTACGAGCGCATCCACCGTTCCAACCTGGTGGGTATGGGCATTCTTGCCTTGCAATTCATCGAGGGCGAGACCGCGCAGTCGCTGGGATTGACTGGCGAAGAAATTTTCGAGATCACGGGCATCCACAACTTGATCGGAAGCTTCGCGCCTGGCCGGCAGGTGAAAGTTCGTGCGAGTGCGAAGGGCAAGACGGCGGAGTTCAAGGCGCTGGTAAGGATCGACACTCCGCAGGAAGCGCAGTACTACGCCAATGGCGGAATCCTGCAGTTCGTGCTGCGGCAATTGCTGTCCAGCAAGCCAACCGCTGTACACGCATAGAACCACGTGGGACGGCCGCCCCCGGCCGTCCAGGCCGAGTGAAACTCGGCAACTTGGCGTCAGCTAGAAACTCGACCACGGCATGACGAAGCAGGAAGGCCAGAGTTGAGCGACCATCTTTCGAAACGAGCCCAGCTCCTCACTGAGATCCTGCGGTACATCAACGACGGAGACTAAGAAAGAGTGGGAGAAGGCTGGTCATTCGGGATCGGCCACGGCGCCTCTCGTGAGGCGAATCGGGGCGCAATGCAAACAAAGACGAGGTCGTCTTTCAGAAGATGCGCCATCTCGTTTATGACCATGTTGCACGCACTGTCGCCATTGAGCAGACCTCGGTTTCAAGCCCGTCTACAGTAGATTCGCTCGCGGGCGATTTCAAGAAACTGATGGATGAATTGAGACCGGAAACCCGCAAAGCTCTGGGACAGGCTTTTGGTCCGATCGCATCCGGACAGCAATCGCAGGTCCCTGAAAACACACCTGTAGCCAAGGGTCAACTGGACGCGCTCGATCGCTATTACTCAGACGAGATTCTCAAAAGCTGAATGGAATTGTTTCCCGGGCTTCGGCGCTGGACCGCATCGGTCTGGAGATCCGACCTAACCGCAGAGTCCAGTTTCTTTTTGAAGAGGCGCATCGTTGTTACCTTTATGGTTTTCACTTGGCCTGTTAGGTCTTCTGCCGCGCCATTCTGGAGGGCGCGCTAAAGGAAATTGCCGATCCGCAGAGCGAGACCAATCCATCAATTCATGACATGATCGCGCTGGCGGTGGAGAAACGCATTTTGACTGATGATCGTCCGCGTTGCAGGCGCAAAGTGGCCAAAGCAGGCAATAAGGCAATCCACGACCCCGAGATGTTCAACCGGAATTATTCTCCGAAAAAGTCGGGAAAATCCTGACCAACCCGCGGAAAGTTCTGGGAGAATTGTACCGTCTGCCGTCTGTGTAATGTTCTCTCTTGTCCTTTGTGAACCGTTGTGTCCTTCGTGGTTCACGAAGTGCAAATACCAGAACCACAAAGGACACGAAGGTTCACAAAGGAGCACGCGAAAAGGCTTTCGCTGAGTCCAGCAGAATCGTGACCGGGCCATCGTTTACTAATTCCACCTGCATCATTTCCTGAAAGCGGCCGGTCTGGCAGGGAAGGCCAGCGGCCCGGATGCGCTCCACGAAGTATTCATAGAGCTGGCGAGCGCGCTGCGGCGCCGCTGCGGCGTCGAACGAGGGCCGTTTGCCGCGGCGAACATCGCCGTAGAGGGTGAACTGCGAGACCACCAGAATTCCGCCGCTCACTGCCGTAACATCCAGGTCCATCTTTCCGTTTCCGTCCTCGAAAATACGTAATCCAGCAATCTTGTCGGCTAGATAATCGGCGTCCGCTTTATTGTCTGCGTGAGTCACGCCGAGCAGAACCAGCAGACCGCGGCCGATCTCGCCCACGATCTCGCCGTCAACGGCGACTTGGGCACGGCTGACACGTTGTACGACAGCACGCATGTTTCTCTCAAGGCCTCATTTTCGGTGTCTCGCTCACCAGGGATTCTTGTCCGGCTACCGCGAGCCAGCGTCCCTCGTGGAACACGAAGATGTCCGTGAACCGAACCCTGGCGCGAATCTTCCCCTCGGCATCCAGCACGGTGTTCAATCCTCGAACATACGCGAACTCGCCATAGACGTGCGGATGCAGTTCGCTCAACTGACAGCGTCCAGAACGGCGGTTGATGATGCTCGCCAGGTTTTCAGCACGGCTACGCAGCATCCCATCAAGATCCACCTCCTGGAATTCCTCGGCCAGAATGCAGCCGACGGCGTCGGAATCGTGCCGCTCGAGCGCCTGCGCCCAGGATTGTTCAAGTTGAACCAGGGCGCTCTCATCCTTAGTCTGCCCGGATGGACAACTGCCACCAAAAGCAAGCGGACAGATCAGAAGCGTGAACCATAAAGTATGTTTCACTTTTACCCTCCCTCCATATGTTGGCCGCCGACAATCATAACTCTCAAAAGAACCGGGCTTTCTGTCGGCCACGATGTTTGACCTCGCAACTGCCAGCGGTTACGATTCCTATGGGCCTTCTTAGAGCCAGCCGCAATCAAGTTCGGTAGCGACGGGACTCGCCTTTACACCGATTCGTGCTGGCCATTACACTACTCATTCCCTTTACTCATTCTTCGGGAAGGCGGATTGCTATGGTCACTGGAGACAAATTGAAAGAGATTAACGAAAAAGTAAAACAGATTATCAGCGAGCAACTGGGAGTCGACGAAGCCGAGGTCACGCCCAGCGCTTCATTTGTGGATGACTTGGGCGCCGATTCGCTGGACCAGGTCGAACTGGTCATGGCGCTCGAAGAGGCATTCGATCTGGAGATTCCTGATGAGGACGCGGAAAAGATCCGCTCCGTTCAGGATGCAATCGATTACATCGATAAGCACGCCAAAGTGGCCAAGTAAGTTGCATCTCTCAAATGGGGCCGGGCGTCCCCGCCTGGCTGGACGGATGAGACGTCCGTCATCCATTGTGGCAACTTAAGTCAGTCCAGTCCCATACACGCAACCGCAAGGAGAACTCATGGCAGCCGTTGACGAGAAAGTAAAACAGATTATTGTGGAACAACTGGGGGTGGATGAGGGCGAAGTCACACAGAATGCCTCATTTGTGGACGACCTGGGAGCCGACTCTCTGGATACCGTCGAACTGGTGATGGCTTTTGAAGAAGCCTTTGAGATCGAGATTCCCGACGAGGATGCCGAGAAAATCCGCACTGTACAGGATGCAGTCGATTACATCGGCAAGCACGCGAAAGGTGGGAAGTAGTTGGCGAGACGGGTCGTAGTTACTGGCATTGGCCTGATCTGCGGGGTGGGCAACACCACCGAAGAGATTTGGCGAAACCTGCTCGCGGGCAAGAGCGGGGTCGCCCGGATTACTCATTTCGACGCCACGCAGTTCGCTTGCCAGATCGCAGCCGAAGTCAAGAACTTCGATCCGCTGAATTTCGTCGAGAAAAAAGAACTGAAGAAGATGGGGCGGTTCATCTACCTGGCCCTGGCCGCGGCCGACGAGGCCATGAAAGCCTCAGGTCTCCAGGTCGCGGAAGAAATTTCGACCCGGACTGGAGTGCATATCGGATCCGGAATCGGCGGCTTCGACGTGATCGAGCGTGAGCATATAAATCTGCTCAATGGCGGACCCCGCAAGATCTCACCATTTTTCATTCCCGCCTCTATCGTGAATCTCGCTGCCGGGCACGTCAGCATCCGCTACAACGCCAAGGGTCCGAACGAGGCCACCTGTACCGCTTGTACCTCGAGCGCGCATTCCATCGGAGACGCCTACAAGATCATCGCCCGCTGCGATGCTGACGTCATGATTGCGGGAGGGACCGAGGCCGCGATCACGCCCATGGGGGTCGGCGGTTTTGCCGCCATGCGTGCCCTCTCGACGCGCAACGATGCGCCCGAGAAAGCCAGCCGTCCCTGGGATTCAGGACGCGACGGATTCGTAATTGGCGAAGGCGCCGGAATCCTCATTCTGGAGGAACTGGAATTCGCCCGCCGCCGCGACGCTAAAATTCTGGCCGAAATCGTGGGGTACGGTATGAGTGGCGACGCCCACCACATTACCCAACCCGCCGAAAACGGTGAAGGCGCCTATCGCGTGATGCAGAATACGCTGAACGATGCGAAGCTTCAGCCGCAAGATGTGGGCTACATCAACGCCCACGGCACGTCGACGGATATCGGCGACAAACTCGAAACCATCGCCATCAAGCGCGCCTTCGGCGATCACGCCCGCAAGTTGGCGGTCAGTTCGACCAAATCGATGACCGGTCATCTGCTGGGCGGTGCGGGTGGGCTTGAAGCCGGCATCACTGTGCTCGCGCTGCGCGATCAGATTTTGCCTCCAACCGCTAACCTGGATAATCCTGATCCGGACTGTGATCTCGACTACGTCCCCAACCATCCCAGAGAAGCCGCCTTGGAATACGCCATGTCCAATTCATTCGGCTTCGGGGGCACGAACGGCGCGCTGCTCTTCCGCCGCTGGGCAGAGTAACTCGAGCTAAATCCTCGAATTCTTCAACTCCTGACAGATTGCGGAAAAACGTCGACATTGGCGACGGGAGCCTTGAAAAGGCGCGGCCTTGGAGCCGCGCTTACGTCGTTTTCAAAAGACTTAAGGCACGGATTGGGAAGCCGCGCCCTTTCAAAACTCCCACGCCGACGGTTTTTCCGCAGGCCCTCAAGCGTTGGGTCGTCTCCGGGCCAGGTCAAAGGCCGCGGACAGGAGTGTCCGCGACACACTGGGCATCGCCCCTCCCGTTTTGGCAAGGAACTTTAGGACTCCTCCTGTCCTACCTCTGGTAATGAGACCTTGGTACCCAGGAATTGTCCTTCTTCTCCTTTGCCATTGCCGATAGTGCACTACAGAATAGATTTGCAGGGCAAGAACACCCCGTCTATGGACAAAGCCTTTGGAACCGCTCTCATGCCCACGCTCAGCACCAAGAAGGCCTCGGCGCGTGTGGCTCTAATCGATATGAAAGAACCGGCCCGGAATACCCTTGCGGAGTGCTTTCGCCAGTTCGGGATCGAGGGTGTCCCGTTGAACGGAAACGCGGCCGAACGCCTCAAGAAGGAGAAATTTGAGGCTTGCGTGATCAAGCTGGGCCCGTCGGCTCAGACCATAATGGAGTCCGCGCGTACCTCTCCTTCCAATAGCCGCATCGTCCTGTATGCCGTTGGCGGCAGCGCCCAGGATGCGCTGAGCTTTTCGAAGTACGGGATCAATGCTATTTTTCACGAACCGCTTGAGCGGCCAGCCGTACTGAAATTGGTCCGGGCTACGCAAATGCTCGTGTTGCATGAGCTGCGGCGTTATGTTCGCATCCCAGTGATCACGGAGATCTCGTTCGTGATGAACGACGGCCGCAAGGTAACGGCGACCAGTATTGAGGTTAGCTCCGGGGGCATGTCCCTGCGCAGCGCCGACGATATTTCGATTGGGCACTCGGGCGAGGTCTCTTTCGCTCTGCTGACCTTGCCGCGGATATGGGTTCGCTGCTCGGTGACCTGGCGCAACCCGGTGGGCAAGTCTTTTGGCATCCGCTTCGACGGCCAGGACGAGCGCCGTTTTCGGATCAAAGAGTGGATTGACTCCTATCTGGAAGGTTAGCCGGTCCGCTCAAGAAGCCGCACGCGTTTTATTATCTGATTACATCATTCTGGTTCGAACCGCCGCTAACTGATGCGGGGAGCAGCGGAATTTCTTCCGATTGGTGGCTGGTTCGGGCACAATTATTACGTGTCGATCGATCATCATACGATTGCGGCGGTCAGCATTGCTGGCACCTTTTTTGATGTGCTGGGCAGCCTCTATCTGGCCTACGACTTGTTGGGCGGGCGACACGGCCCTCTGCGGCTGCTTACCCGGGCGGTAACGTATTCGGTCGTCTTTGGCGTCGGCTACGGCATTGGCCTCGGTTTGTTTTTTGGCCTCGCCGCAGGGATTGCGACCGGTATCACGGTTTCGGTTGAACTCAATCGAGCGTCTCGTGGTTTGGAACATTATTCCTTGTTTTGGGAAGGATTGTTCAGCGCCATTCGCGGACTTGCTTTCGCTGCTGGACTCTACCGGATTCTAGGCTTCGAATACGCAATCGCATTTGGCACTGTCATCACCATCGGCCAAATATTCGCGTATTCTCGTGGCATGCGGCCCTCTCTCTCGACTACGGCGCCTCTCGCCGTCCACGCATTACTCGTCGCCAGTTTTGGGGAACGGTCGTCCGGACCGTGGGCTACATTGCCACGGCACTGGCTTGTAGCGCTCTTGTCCATCGTTTTGACCACGCCTGGTCTTTTGCGATCCGGGTAGGAGTGGTGACCGGCCTTGTCACCGGCATTGGCGCGACGGTGAATCCCTATATTGAATACTATGCGGACAATCTTCCGGAGCGACGGCTCGGAGCCTGCGGCATTGGGCTCATCTTCTGTGGATTTGCTTTGCAATCGGTTCAGTATTGGCTGGCCTTGTTTGATGTCCGCCTGACGTAAACCCTTTTTCACCAAGAAGACACAGGGGCACAGAGAATGCTTCAATTTTTCGAAAGGCACTGCTGTATCCACAGTTTTTACAGAGTCTTAGGGGTTCTCTGTGCCTCTGTGTCTCGGTGGTGAAATGGTATTCATGTAAAATCGAAAGAGCACATGGTAGGCGCTTCCCAGTTCGTCCAGATCGATGTCGGCCCGCCGGTCCGGCAGCCTAAGCCGGAGTGGCTTCGAGCCAAGGCTCCCGTAGGCGAGAACTTCCACAATCTCAAGAAACTGGCCCGTGGTTTGGGACTACACACGGTTTGCGAATCGGCACAATGCCCCAATATCGGGGAGTGCTGGAACCACCGCACGGCCACATTCATGCTTTTAGGGGACATCTGCACCCGGCGCTGCGGTTTTTGTGCGGTGCCCAAGGGTAAACCTGGGGCGATTGACTGGGACGAGCCGCGGCGCGTGTCTGAAGCCGTGGCTACTCTCGGCTTGAAGCACGCGGTTGTTACCAGCGTGAATCGCGATGACGATAATCTGGGTGGGGCGCGAGTTTTCGCGGAGACGATTCGGGAGATTCGCGAGTTGTCCCCGGAGTGCCGCATCGAAGTTCTGATTCCTGACTTCCAGGGCATCGACGAGGCGTTGCGAATTGTTCTCGATGCCAAGCCTGACGTCTTGAATCACAATACGGAGACGGTACCGCGGCTCTATCGCGTGGTCCGCTCCGGAGCTCGGTATGAGCGGACGCTGCAACTGCTGGAGAATGCCAAAAAGTTTTCGCCGAGGATGGTCACGAAATCCGGAGTGATGGTTGGTCTGGGGGAAACGGTCTCTGAGCTGGTAAACGTGTTTCGCGATCTGGGTATGCGCGGCGTCGATATCCTCACCGTTGGCCAATATCTGCGGCCATCGCGCGACCACCTGCCCATTGCTCTTTTCTACACGCCAGATGAGTTCCGGTACTTGAAAGACGAGGCGCTGCGGTTCGGCTTCCGTCACGTCGAATCGGGACCAATGGTGCGCTCCAGCTATCACGCCCACGAGCAGGCCGAATCGACTGCGGCGCGGCCAATCATCGCCTAGCGCATTCCGCGCACGCTACTTCTTCTTTTCGATTTTTGCCCAGGTGTCTTTCAGAGCTACGGTGCGGTTGAAAACCGGCCTTCCTGCCGTCGAGTCGGGGTCGACGCAGAAATATCCCAGGCGCTCGAACTGGTAGCGGCTTCCGGCTGTTGGGTTGGCAAGCGACGGCTCGAGCTTGCAGTCGGTGAGCACTTCGAGCGATTTGGGGTTGAGATTCACAGTGAAGTCCTGACCCTCTTCGGTTTGATTGGGATCTTCCCGGGTGAAGAGATTTTCGTAAATCCGCACCTCGGCATTCACGGCATGGGCGGCCGAGACCCAGTGAATGGTTGATTTCACCTTCCGTCCGTCCGTGGGATTGTTGCCTCCTCGGGTTGCGGGATCGTAGGCGCAGTGCACTTCGATCACTTCGCCTTTTTCGTTCTTAACGACGCTGGTGCAAGTGACGAAGTAGCCATAGCGCAGCCGGACTTCGCGCCCCGGGGACAGGCGGTAATATTGCTTCGGCGGGTCTTCGCGAAAATCATCCTGTTCGATATAGAGGATGCGGGAGAACGGAACCTTCCGCATGCCCGCGCTCGGATCCTCGGGATTGTTCACCGCGTCCATTTCTTCAGTTTGGTTCTCCGGATAATTGTCGATCACGACCTTCAGCGGGCGCAGAACAGCCATGGCGCGTGGAGCGCGCTTGTTCAGGTCCTCGCGAACGAAATGCTCCAGCATGGCAAGTTCAATCGAGCCTGTGGTCTTGGAGACGCCGATGGCTCCGCAGAAATTGCGGATAGCCTCTGGGGTGTAGCCACGCCGGCGGATGCCGGAAAGGGTGGGCATGCGGGGATCGTCCCAGCCGCTGACACGACCCTCGCGCACCAGTTGTAGCAGCTTGCGCTTGCTCAGCAGAGTGTAGGTCAGGTTAAGACGGTCGAACTCGATCTGTTGCGATGGAAATATGCCCAATTCCTTGATGAACCAGTTGTAGAGCGGCCGATGATCCTCGAACTCGAGGGTGCACATGGAATGCGTTACACGCTCGAGCGAATCCGACTGCCCATGGGCGTAGTCGTACATCGGATAGATGCACCACTTGCTGCCGGTGCGATGGTGGTCGGCGTGGAGGATTCGGTACATCACCGGATCGCGCATGTTGAAGTTCGGCGAGGCCATGTCGATCTTGGCGCGCAGAGTTCGTGAGCCGTCGGGAAATTCGCCGGCTCGCATGCGTTCGAACAAGTCGAGGTTCTCTTCGATGGAACGGTTGCGGAAGGGGCTATCTTTGCCGGGCTCGGTTAAGCTGCCTCGGTATTTGCGGATCTCGTCCGCGCTTAGATCGTCGACGTAAGCCTTGCCCGCTTTGATGAGCTGCACCGCCCACGCATAAAGCTGGCCAAAATAGTCGGAGGCGTAGAAAAGACCATCCCACTGGAAACCGAGCCATTTGAGGTCTTCCATGATGGAGTCAACGTACTCGGTCTCTTCTTTTTCGGGATTGGTGTCGTCGAAGCGGAGATTGGTGTGCCCACCAAACTCGTTGGCGAGGCCGAAATCGAGGCAGATCGCCTTGGCATGGCCGATGTGCAAATAGCCATTGGGCTCGGGAGGGAAACGGGTCTGCACGCGTCCGGCATATTTATTGGTCTTCAGGTCGTCGAGAATAATGTCGCGGATGAAGTTCGAAGGACGAGACTCGGCGAGCGGGTTCACGGCGGCGACGGTCTCGGGATTTGAGGCACTCATAGGTTTTTCTGGGGCGCAGACTGGGTGTTTAACGCTTGCCGCCTGAACGCCCGGACATCCGAGCTGACCTCGAGGGTCGGAATCTCATGTGGAAATACCACTATAACTCATCTGACAGGCGGCCGGTCCGCTCGCGGGTTCGTTCTCCGGTACGATGGCCCAGATTCTTAGTGAAACGATTTAGGCCCTTAACGGGGGAAAGCTTCATCCAGGGTCACGGCGCGTCAAGTATCTCTGGTAACCAGCGGATGTTACCTCGAGAAGCCTCTCAATCCTATTCTTCTCATCTAAAGACTATTGTTTTGTCTAGGATGGTATGAAAATATTGAGGACGCGGATTTCGTTAAATCTAAAGTAATTGAGGGGAGCGGCAGAGAACCGTTCCCAAAAACTAATGTTTAGTCTTGCCCCCAACATCAGCGAGGTTAGCCTGCCAGGACTCGTTGCCCTGCTGATGTTCTTGTTGTTCACCTATCTTTACGAGCAGAGCCGGCACCAATATTTCCGCGCCTGGCAACTAGGCTGGGCCGCCTACACATTGCATTACGCGCTGGACGCCTGGGTTGCGTCCCGACAAACCTGGTCAGTGGTCTCATTCCTCAGTTCTCTGCTGCTGATGGCAATGGCTCTCTGCATTTTTGTCTCAACCAGATTGATGGGGCGGCAGAAATTCGTCTGGCGATGGTATGACGTGGCGGTCGGAGTGGGGGGCATAGCGCTTGCCTGGTGGAATCTGCAAGTGCGTCCTGATATGTCCAATCCGCATCTGCCCTTGGACATTGGCTTAGGCGTGGTGCTTCTGTACTGCTCATTTTATTTCTACCGTTACGCGCATCGTAAGAATTCACTGGCCTTCACCTTTCTGGCAATTTCGCTGGCGTTGTGGGCTGTACTAATGGTTTTTGGAGGGCTGCAGAATCCGTTTCAAGCCGTGGTTGGGACGGCCGGGCATTTCCTGGGCCCGATTCCGCAAATGCTGTTGGGCATCGCCATGGTGATGGTGCTGTTTGAGAACGAGCGCAATGCGGTACAGGAAAATGCGCTGGCCTTTTCCACTCTGGGTGTAGATCCGATGCGGCTGCTCTCGGCAGAAGATCTGGTGCCGAGCCTGCAAAACATTTTGGAAAGGCTGGTAGCGCCGTTACCGACCGGTCGCGCGATGATCTACGTTTCCGAGCGCTGGCGCGCCATTCTGCCGTCTGTGCAGCGTGGGTTTTCGCCGGAGTTGGTGAGCAAGATGGAAAAGAGCGGCTCTGGAGAATACATAGCCGAACTGGCCTACCGGCGCGGCGGATTCGTGACCTTCCACAATTTTGCCGAGATGTCGGAACCGTTGCCAGCGTTTCCCGGCGCCCGCTTCGAGCAGTTTCGGCAGGTGGCAGCGGAAGAAAATATTCGGAACATCACCGCCGTCAGCTTACAAACTCGAGAGCACAACTTTGGCGTGATCATTTTTCCCCACGCTGAGCGCCGCGTGTTCGGTTCGTCAAACCTGCGTCTGCTAATCGGGCTGGCATTGCAGATTGGGTTAACCCTGGAAAACTACGTGGTCATGCACAACGCCCAGCGGCGTACCAAGGAATACGAACTGCTGACCCAGATCGGCCAAGCCATCAGCTCGCGCCTCGATCAGGACGAGATCTTGCGCACGGTTTACAAAGAGCTTGGGCAGATCTTTGACACTCGCGACTTTTACGTAGCCTTTCAAGAGGGCGAGCGGATTCGCTTCGAGTTCGAAGTAGAAAAAGGCCAGGTCTTGCCCAAGCGTTCGCGCAAGGTCGACAATGGTCTCACCGAGTACATTCTCCGCACTGGGCAGCCGCTGCTGATCCGCGCTGATCTGGAGAAGGCCCGCGAACGCCTGGGCACGACCTATGTTCCGGCGCGACCCTCCAAATGCTTCTGTGGCGCGCCTATTCTGCAGGGCGGTAAACCAGCTGGAGTCATGGCAGTGATGAGTGCGGAGCGCGAATATGTCTTCGAGCAACGCGACCTAGAAGTAATCCAGACGGCGGCCGGCCAAGTGTCTGTGGCGGTGGAGAACGCACGGCTGTTTGCCGAGGAGCAGCGCCGCTCCCGTCAGTTTGGCTTTCTGAACAGCATCTCCAAAACTGCCATCTCCAGCGAAGACGCGGAACAAATGCTGCTCGAAATCGTCGGTCACATCCAGAAGACTTTCCGCTTCGATCACATCGGTATCGGCATTTTTGACTACGTTCGCAAAGACATCGAAATCAAGGCGGAAGCCGGCATCACTGCCAAAGCTCTGGGTATGCGCATCCCTCTCGGTGTCGGAATCCTGGGGCGGGTGGCTCGAACCGGGGAGAGCGCGCTGGTGCAGACTGCTGGCGAAGACAACCTGCAGGGAGTGCTGCCCGATTCGCGGTCCGTGCTGTGCATCCCGATTACTTATGGTGAGACCCTGCTGGGTGTGCTCAACGTTGAGAGCCGGCAGGAGGATGCTTTTTCTCCCGAAGATGTGCTCATCATGAATACGCTGGCCGACCTCCTGGCTACGGCGCTGCACAATTCGTTCGTATTTCAGAAGCTGCAACAAACCGCCATCACTGATGGTCTCACCGGCATCAAGACACGCCGCTTTTTCTGGGAAGCTCTCAGCTCGGAGTGGAAGCGAGCCTCCCGCAGCGGACGTCCGTTTTCGGTGGTGTTGATCGACCTCGACAAATTCAAGGACGTCAACGACACGCTGGGACATCTTGAGGGAGATCTGGTGCTGGCCCGCGTTGGCCGGCTGCTGGAGCAGAAGTGCCGGCAGTCGAATGTAGTGGCCCGCTACGGCGGCGACGAATTTATCATCCTCATGCCGGAAACCGGGGTGGAGCAGGCACAGGCGTTGGCTGAGCGTTTGCGGCTCTGGCTTTCGACCGACCCCATGCTGCAAGAGCATCTCATCACCGGCAGCTTCGGAGTGGCTAGTTTTCCCGTGCATGGCTTCACTGCGGAAGAAATCATTCGTGTTGCGGATGCCGGAATGTATGTGTCCAAACACGCGGGTGGCGATCGTGTTTCGCTTACCGACCAACCTGAAAGCAGCGAGAGTGGCGCGCTGCAGCGGCAGCTGATCGCGGGTTACATCGAAGGCTTCCTGCATCGCGAGCACACCGGGCCCGAGCACCTCGATGAACTCCTCGGTACTCTGAGGAAGCTTAGCAGCGAAGAGGCCGAGGGCGAAGAAGAGAGCGTGCAGATACTGCGCGAAGGTATTGAGGCGCTGACCCGGGCCGCCGAGTTGCGTGAAGTGAATGGCGCTGGACATGGTGAAATGGTCGCTCGCTACTCCGAACTGATGGCACGAGCTCTGGGCTTATCGCCGGAGGAGGTCGATGACGTTGCCTATGCCGCCCGGGTGCATGATGTGGGAAAAATCTTTGTCCCCGAGCGCGTGCTCAACAAGTCCGGCCCACTTACTGACGAGGAGTTTTATCTGGTAAAAATGCACGCTCGCGTGGGCGGGGAAATTGTCGGCACTTTGCCGGCCAGCGAGTTGCTGCAAAAAGCAGTGGAGCATCATCACGAGTCTTTCGACGGGACCGGGTACCCGGGCAGCCTTCAAGGAGAGCAGATCCCTCTTGGGGCGCGGATTCTGGCAGTCGCGGATGCCTACGTCAATATGACCACCGAACGCTCGTTTGCTCCGGCCAAGACCAGCGGACAGGCATTGGCGGAATTGGAACGGTTGAGCGGCATCCGCTATGACGGAATGCTGGTGCGGGTACTTTTGCGCCAATTGAAAACCGAGCGGGCATCGTCGAGCTTCGGAAGCTGATTGGAAAGTGTAGGCGCCGGTGTTCTCACCCGTGCGCATCGTTATTTCTCCTCACAACCCACGCACCGCATGTCAGACGATCGTGAATAACTGCACGCGGTCGACGTGACGATCGCGTCCCGGGGCTCGCCCTTCCGCCGGCAAGCCATGAGGTACCAGGCTCCACGGAATTGTTCGTATTTTCCAGCGGCCACCGGGAGATGCGGAAGGAAGGCCAAATAGGTCGACGGGGAGAATGCGTTCACCGGAATGATGTACCACGCATCCACAGGAATAATGTAGACCGCGAGAATATCGATTTGCTCGCTGTGGATGGCCCTTGTGCTGGTATAGTGGGCGACCGGTGAAGGGCGCCCACCCAGTACGTCAACCCGTTTCTGTATAGGCAGGACTTCACCTGCACCCTCCAAAGCCGATTGCCCCGAGTCCACGATGAAATCGTAGGGCTCACTGTCTCCGTAGGGCTTGGTTACGGCAAAGCCCATGTTTGCAACCGTGTGAAGAAAGGCGATTTCGACGATTTCTCCGCGCCGTTTGATGTTACGCACCAACGGTTCCGTGGGACGGGCGGTTGGGCCGACGACCGTAAATCGAGATTTTTTTTCATAGCCTATAAAAAAAGCGCAGGGGGTAGCCTGCGCCTGATTCTCCTTATGTGTTTGTCGTTAAGTTATTCGGGTAAGTTCCTTCGTCGCCTGCTCAACTCAAATTGAAGTCATCCTGAACGAAGCGAAGGATCCATGCAATCTGAGATGTGCGCTGTCATCCTGAGCGAAGTAACTGGTTCGCGAAGCGAATCAGCTACGCAGTCGAAGAGCCTGCCCCGAGCGAAGCCGAGGGGATCCCTACAATGCCACGTGTCATCTAGATGCTTCCGGGCATTCTCCCTGTGCAGCGCCGCCGAGTAACGCTCAATGGCTTTGTCATTAGGAGCGAAGCGAAGGATCGATGCAATCTCTTCGTCAGCGATTCGCAGGACGCAAACAAAAAGGCGCAAGCCGTTAGGCCGCGCCGTCTTTATTAATCCACTAGTTATAGTATGGCATATTGATTATACCTAACCCGCCATTTTTTGAGCTTTATTTTAGCCTTGGAATGAACGACTTTGCGGGAATTCGAGGCTCAAGGGGGCTTGACAAGATTTCGGTAAAACAGGGAATTTTTGAGTTTTTTGATGCCCTGCGAGAAGTGCGGATGGGCTGGTGAGTCGATGCCGATAAATGATGTCCCGAAGTGCCCGATCTGTCCGATACAAAGCCTCCCGATGGAAACTGCGCGATCGTGACTTCACCCCTTAGGGCCCTAAGGCGGCCAGGCCGACCACTAACAGAACGATGGAGTTAGGTGCGGCGTGAGCAAAGTCCCCAGAATTGGTGCGTGGCTACAGTCACCGCTTCCAGTATCCTGGGTTTCGGCTGGTGTGAGCAACCGCCAAGATCTGAATGTTGTCCGCTGAAGTCTGTTCCCGCTAAATCAGAGTAAAAGGGAATTGTCTGAGCAAACACCTGCGAGGAGAGCACGGGCCAACCGCCAACACTGGGGAGTTTGCATGATCTCGGCAAGCGCCCGATCCACTTCGGCGTCGAACTTGAGTGCGGCATCGGGGCTGCACGCCAGGTACCAGTCGAATGCCGCATCATATTCGGCGGCGGCTTCATCATGAAACTTCGCAAGACTGGTGGGCATGAGGCAGCTTCGCCAAATTGCGCCGGCGCACTTCCGCCCCAGAAGTGGTTTGTACCTTGCCGGATTCCAGTTCTGCGATTCGCTTCCCGATCTCGGCTTCCCAGGCCGCTTGTACTCCTTCGTCCACCTGGCCACCGAGGTTGGAAATCAGGGAGTCCGCCAACGCCTCCTGTTCCTCAACCGATAGCGACAATGCTTCAGCAGCTTGGAAACTTCCGGCGTCATTTGGGCCATGTCCACCTCCCTCGGCTTAGTTTATCGCAGTCCGGGCCTCCGCTTCGACGCCATGACAATCCTTCCGAACCGCCGCCAGAGTCCTGGCCACGGCAACAGGGTTTGCCTTTTCACCTTTGCCGCCTTGAATCTTAAGGACTGAAGCCTGAGACTATCCGCTATGAATCTCTCCCTCTCTGGCAAGATCGCCCTGATCACCGGGGGTTCGCGGGGCATCGGTGCGGCTGTGGTGAGGATGTTCGTAGCGGCGGACGCGAAAGTACTGTTCAACTACGAGAAGTCGAAACCGCAGGCTGACCAACTGGTCAAAGAACTCGGGCCGGACAAATGCGCAGCCGTTGCCTGCGATCTTTCCGGAACGGAAACAGCACAACAACTCGTAGCGAGCGCGGTGCAACGTTTCGGACGCTTGGATATCCTGGTCGCCAATCATGGCGTCTGGCCTGCCAAAGACGTGTCCATCGATCAGATGCGGGATTCACAATGGCGCAACACCGTTGCCATTAATCTGGACAGCGTTTTCGCGCTCATCAAACATTCCGTCGCCCAGATGAAGAAGCAGAAGAAGTCCGGCGGTGCTGCAGGTCACATCGTGCTGATCAGTTCCACCGCCGGACAACGCGGCGAAGCTTTCCACTGTGACTACGCCGCGACCAAGGGTGCGCTGATCAGCATGGTCAAGGGACTCTCCACCGAACTCGCCGGCGATGGTATTTATGTGAATTGCGTGGCGCCCGGTTGGGTGGATACGGATATGTCCGCGTCTACGTTGAATGATCCCAAAAGCCGGGCTGCGATTTTCGCGACGATTCCGTTGGGGCGGGTCGCGAAGCCGGAAGAGATCGCGGCTCCGATTCTGTTCCTATGTACACCAGAAGCGGGTTTTATTACCGGCGAGGTGCTCAACGTGAACGGCGGCGCTGTGCTCGCGGGGTAGAGATCGTGTGGGGCGGACACTCCTGTCCGCCGCCGTTGATTTTGATTTGCGGCGTGATTTTGATCTTGGACTTTACAATCTACCTCAAAGGCGGTGGACAGGAGTGTCCGCCCCACATGGCCATGAGGGCAGCTACAATGGCTGTTTCGGCGTCTAACTGGTGGAAGCATGAAGTCTTGGTTATCCGTCTTCTTCTTGATCACGCTGGTCTTTGGACAAGCGAAACCCCCTGCGCCGGCAACTACCGCGCAAGGGATCCCCGTTGACCAGGAAAGCGTTCGCAAAGCCAAGACTCTGCTCGACCAGATGATTGAAGCCCTGGGCGGAAACGCTTACCTGAATATCGAAGACGTCAGCCAGGAAGGTCGCACCTACGGTTTTCATCTGGGCGAATCAGAGGGTGTTGGCGTCGTGTTCTGGCGCTTCTACAAATTCCCGGACAAAGAGCGCGTCGAACTTACGAAGAAGCGAGACGTTGTCTATGTGTACCGGGGCGACAAGGGCTTTGAGATAACTTACAAAGGCACACGCTCCGACGAACCCAAGTCGGTAGCCGATTATCTGCGGCGCCGCGAATATTCGCTCGATTGGGTAATTCGCAAGTGGTTGCCGCAACCGGGTATCGCTCTATTCTACGAAGGGCATACGATCGCCGCGCAGAAGGACACCGAGCAAGTCACGATCACGACCTCGAACAATCAGAGCGTTACGTTGTACATCGATACCAGCACGCATCTGCCGGTAAAGAAGACTTTCTCATGGCGCGATGCGACCGATAAGCAACGCAACGTCGAAGACGAAATCTTTGACGGCTACCGCCCGATACAGGGTGTCATGACCCCCTTCAGCGTGACGCGTTTCTATAACGGGGATATGTCCAGCCAGCGCTTCTTGAATTCGGTGACCTATAACAAAGGCCTGAGCGATTCAATGTTCGCCGCCGATGTGACCTATGATCCACTCAAAGGTGCACCTAGGAACTAATGATTTTTCATACAAACGTGCATCTAAGAACTAACCTGCCCTCGCCTAACTTTTCCACAGGCTAAGTGGCTGCTGGATTTGGTTTTACGGTCGCATCCGGAGCACAAGGTCGGCAAATACACACGAACTGTGGCCAAATTACCACAGCCAGAGTTCCGGCCGCAGGCGGTAATCTCTTCATCTAACAATCAGATAAGAGAATAAGGCTGAAACACGAGCAGACAATTCGTGGAGCAGTGGAGTGCGCCGGGGTCGGCTTGCACAGCGGCGCTCCTGTCCATTTGCGGATTCTGCCTGCCCCTGCCGGGTCTGGCATTGTGTTTCGCCGTGTAGATCTGGACGGTTTTGAAGTAGAGGCCGTCAGCCGGAACGTCGCCCGGGTCAGCTATGCCACCAGCCTGATGAAAAAAAGCGTTCTGATTTCCACGACCGAGCATTTGCTCTCGGCTTTCATCGGGACTGGCATCGATAATGCCATCGTTGAGCTGGACAATCTGGAACTGCCGATTCTAGACGGGAGTGCCCGGCCTTTTGTGGATTTGATCCATCAGGTGGGAATCCGAAAGCAGCGGCGTCCTCGGACCTATCTTCGCATTCGCCATGCACTGGAGATGCGAGAGGGCGATAAGTTCATCGCGGTTTATCCGGCGGACAGCTATTCCGTTTCCTACACCATCAATTTTCCGCACCCGCTGATCGGCAAAGAAACCTTCAGCGTAGAGCTTGCCAACGGCAATTACCTTCGCGAAATCGCTTCGGCGCGCACGTTCGGCTCCCGCCAGGATGAGAAAACATTGCGCAATATGGGCCTGATCCGCGGCGCATCGCGCGAGAACTGCGTAGTGCTTACGAAAGACGACGTGGAGAATCCGCCTTTGCGCTTTGCGGATGAATTCGTGCGTCACAAGGTGCTGGACCTCATCGGCGACCTCGCGCTTTTGGGGAAACAGATTCTGGGCAACGTAGTCGCTGACCGCGCCGGCCACGCGATGCACACCGCATTGGTTTCCCGGCTGCTACGTGATCGCACGTTGTGGGAAGAAACCACGGTCGATCACGAGCACGATACGGTGTCTCCGTCTCTCCAGCCAATGGCTGAACAATTGGCCTGATCGTTTCCCCCACTGCGGTTCGGATTTCACCGTAACGTTGTGGTCTCATGGCCTGCACCGAGGTGTAACCGATGCTCAAGTCCGTGGCCGTGGTCTTCGGCAGTTATCTACTCTCGGTTGTTCTTGTTCTGGCGACAGATCCGTTACTCTCGCGCTTGTTGCCTGGCGATTTCGTTCAAGGCCAGGTTCCCTCTGACGCTGCTCTGGTCGCGAGCACTGCGCTCTTCGTCGTCGTATCGATTCTTTGCGCCTGGCTCTGCACCCGCTTTGCACCGGGCCGCGCGCGCGGCATGTGCTCTAGTTTCTCGTCCTCGGGGAAGCGATGGGCATCGGCGCGATTATTCCCAACTGGAGCCAGGGCTGGCCGCACTGGTACTGGTTGTCGTGGCTGCTCACCTGGCCGGTGAGCTGCTGGATCGGGCTGCTACTGGCCAGGCGTCGGGCTGATTTGCACTCCGCCTGAATTCTCACTTAGCCACAAAAATCGGCTAGTCAGCGGCTTGCGGGGTGGAATCGTTGGCATCCCAGAAGGATCCTTCCGCCATCAATTTCTCCAGCTCAGCGCGGGCGTGCGCGGTTAACTGCGCGGCATAATCTTTCGCTGACTGCTGACGCTCCGGGGTCAACTGGGCAACTCGCACTGCGAGCAATGGCGCATCCTCTTCCAGCATTCGGAGCAGCCGCTGGGTGCGATCAATCTTGGCGTGAATCGAAAGCAAGAGCGTTCACCTCGGTCGTCAATGTACGCGCGGATATGCCCGCCTTTGCGTTGTCAGCAGAAACATGCGTGCCGACGCCTAAGCGTGCCGGGGAAGGCGGCGTACCGCAAGTCTTAACCTGGATACCGGCTTGCTTGACATCTTTGCGCGGGCAATGGCAAAGTGTAGCGCCGCCGTCCCGGCGGCTGTCGTGGGGGCGTCCCGCCCACACCGGCGAGGGCAAGATGCCTTCGCGACAGCCGGCAACATGCCGGCGCTACCAAGATGTCAACTTATGAGTAAAAACTGGAATCGCCTATGGTGCACGAACTTGTCTATCTTTCGCTCGGCTCCAATATCGGCGACCGAGCAGGAAATTTGAATGCCGCCATCGACCGATTGCGGGCTTTCGGCGAGGTCGCGGCGGTCTCATCTTTCTACGAAACCGAGCCAGTGGAGTTCACCGCGCAGGCCTGGTTTCTGAATTGTGCAGTCGCGCTGGATACCGAGAAAACCCCGCAACAGCTGCTCGCCGGCATTCTCGACATCGAGCAACAGTTAGGGCGGCGACGAGAACAAAAAAAGGGCCCTCGCATCATCGACCTCGACATTCTGTTGTTTGGCAACTCGATCATCGACGATTCCGGCCTGACAATCCCTCACCCAGCCATGCACGAGCGCTGCTTCGTATTGGAACCATTGGCCGAGATCGCACCGGACGCGCTTCATCCAGTGCTCCAACGAACAATTCGAGAACTACGCGATGCGTTATCGCCAGGGCCAGAAGTGCACAAGACAAGCTAGCCACGGATTCCAGGGATGAACACAGATAAAGACTTCTTCTTAATTCTTCCTTTCTTTTGTCGCCTTGATCTGTGCAGATCCATGTCTGATTTTGACTTTACGGAATAATAATTCGGCTCCCGGCTTCTTCCGGTGTGGCCACTGCGGATTGTTTCTCGGGGAATTGTGCCTGGAGGAAATCCACGAAGGCTCGCGACTTTGGCCTTCCCGAAGTGCGAGCGTGACCCATGCGTACGAGAAACACGAGCGCGCCCAGTACATCAGAATCGTGAAGCCGGCTGTAACCAAGGTGTTTTTGCTCCGCCTCGCGATACTCCTTCAACATCTTGTGTACTTCGGAGATCACCGATTGCTGGCTCAGGCTGGCGATCGGAGTTTCGTAATGCAAGCCGGAGTTCACTAGCGTTTCTTGCTTCTTGGTCATCGCCGCGAGCGAGGCGATCAGATCGGCATCCGTAATTGCACGATCGGCCTGGGCGCTCTTTGCCAATGCATAGCTCAGGCCCATGAGCAGGTGTTCATGCTCGTAGAGAAACTGCTCGCCGATTTCCACCTGCGGGAACAAGGCTGCCTGGTCCAAATCCTGCAAGGGACGCGGCCTTTCATGCTGCCGCGCCTGCTGGAGGTACACACAAGTGCTGGGACAATCGAGAGTCACCTCCCGTTGCTCACCACAACACTGTGGGCAAATGCGTCCGTGGACGGCGGGACAGAAGCGTTTTTCTCTTCGCTTTTCGCAGATCGCACAACTCACGAATATGAGCTCCTCAAATCATTATCACACGCAAAATCGATGGTCTGGCTCCGCCGGGCGCCCCACCCGAAGGTTGGTTAAAGCTGCTCCGAAGCACCGTTTGGGAAGGACAACCGCGAAAAAAGGCGAATTTTGTGGGCTTTCGTGGTTCCTAAATGAAAAAAACCGCATAAAATGCGGCTGAAACGCTATTTTTCCACAGGAACGTGATATAAGATGGCTCCCATCGCAGGAAAATCAACGTTCCACCTAGAGGAGGATTCATGGCTTCAGGCATGACCAAGACCCAACTCGTCCGGCATTTGGCCGAGAAACTTGAGAGCAACAACAAGACCGCAGCCGCGTTTCTCGAGCACCTAACCGACACCGCCATAAAAGAGACCAAGAAGAATGGCTTGTTCGTCATCCCCGGCTTGGGACGCCTGGTGAAGGCTCATCGCAAGGCCCGCATGGGACGCAACCCGCAGACCGGCGAACCCATCCAGATCAAGGCCAAGACGGTAGTGAAGTTCCGCGTAGCGAAGGCTACGAAAGACGCGATCGCCCCTCCGGCCAAGAAGTAGTTATCAAGTTTTCTTCGATGCGAAGGCCGGCTCGAAGCCGGCCTTTTGCATTTACAGGGAGATGTTTGTATGTCTAACAACAAGTCCGAAGCGGCAACAATCGGCGTCGAGTGCATTATTCCGATCCTGCGTGTAAACAGCGTTGCGGCCAGCATCCGTTACTACGTGGATGTGCTCGGCTTCAAGGTGGATTGGGGCGGCGAGGATGAATCGACCTTTGCGTCGGTTTCCCGCGATGGACGGGCGATCATGTTGTCTCAGGGCGAACAGGGACAACCGGGGACATGGATTTGGATCGGGGTCGAGGACATCGAACCCCTCTTCGCAGCGTACAGCGCGAAGGGTATGAAGTTCCGAGAGCAGCCAACTAACTACCCTTGGGCCTACGAGATGAAAATCGAGGACCCTGACGGGCACGTGCTGCGCTTTGGATCGGAGCCTAAGTAAGGATTGACCACGAGGACCTATTGTTTTCGACGGCGCATCAATCTGCAATTAGTTCGAGACTTTTCACAATCTGCGTGCAGTGATATTAGGGGCGTGACTCTCGTCGAATTTGATGTTAAAAAGGTCGCCCTTCGGAAGCTCGTTCACCCGAGAACGGAGGAATCCCAGAATGGGAAACACGCAGCAACGACGCATTTCCGCTCGCCTGCTGCATTCTCGATCACTTTCACGCGTTGGAACTCTTTCTGACTCATTGTCACCATCCCTCTAGAAATCCATCCGAAAACCGGCGTTCTGTGCTGAGGTAAATGCGCACGACTTGATGGTTTGTTGTGCGCCTCGCATGCATTACCCTGCGCCTAACACTGTGCCCAAGTCGGGTTTGCGTTCAGGCGAAGAAATCGGGCCCAAAAGGCCGCAAGGGCCGCCAGAAAAACATGGGTGGGCTGTACCGAGGTCTGGGCTGCGGTGGCGGCGTCGGGGTTCGGACCCCGCCGCTGGCAGTACCCGACCACCAAACTCAGGTTCGCCACTACCGCTGCCATCACCACCTGCCAACGGGTTTTCTTTTTCCCGAAGTAGCGACTTTGGCGAATCCCTAATCCCACCAGGCGCGCAATCCGATGTTCCACCACCACCCGCTGGCGCAAGCTCTGCCGCCCCGCCTCGGTCTGGTTATGGGCGCGGGCCTGTTGCTGCAGTCGTTCTTCGGCTTGGATGCTGATACTCCGCGGCCCTTGCCCACGGACGCATTGCGCGCGCAGGGGACAGGCCTGACAAGTAGCCTTCGCAAAAAGGAATTGGCCCCCTCGACCTTCTCCGGCGGAGCGATAGTCACGCGTACTCTGGCCGGCCGGGCAACGCACTTCCATCTGATCCAAATCGATCTCAAACTCACTCTTGGAAAAACAATTGCGGTTGTGACTGGCCGGCACCTTGGCTGTCAGGATTCGTTCTTCGTCCGCAAAGACTCGCCGCGTCGGGCCGCCTCCGTAGGCACAATCGCCCACTGTTTCTTCTACCTTCGTCTCCAGCACTCGTTCGCTTTGCTGCACCAACTCCAGAGCTTTCTCCTGATCCCCAGCATTGCCCGCCAGCACCTCTACCCCGTGATCAACTGACTCTCCATCTCCACCGCCACCGCTGCCTTGTGTCCGTTGAAAAGCTTGCTGGCGCTCTTGCGTCCATGCCGCATCTCCGGATCGTGAACACTGAGGACCCGATCCTTGGCGGTACCCGACTTCACTTGGCAGCCGCCCTCCGGCTTTTCTTCCACGTCCTGCGCGATCAGCCGCAGCAGCAAGGCGGCGTCGCTGGCAATGGCTTCCGCCTGCGCGGGATGCTGCTTTTGGATCTCCTCCGCCAGGCTCAGCAGCCGCCGCCCGTCCTGCACGATCTCGCTTAACAACTGCTCCCGTTGCCCTTGGTCGTCCCAGTCAATCCCGGCTTCTCCCTTCAGGCTGCTCCCAAAATAGCGACTCAGCCCCTGCTTCTCGGCCCACCCCGTAACCTCTTCTTCCTCTACCTCCGCCAACCGCCGCCCCAACCTCTCGATCCCTTCTCCCAGCAGATTATAGGTGTCCTGCACTGCTCCCTTGCCCAAGATCGGCGTCGTATCCAGGGCCACGCGCAGCTTGCGATTCTTCAAATATCCGGCGCGCCGGGCTTCTGCGATCGACTTCTTCAACAGCGGCTCTTCCATCTCGTGCAGCACCAGCTTGGCCTCAAACTCCTGCAGCGCGCTCTTCTGCATCGGTACTTCTTCCAGCTCCAGTCCCAAGGCTACCTTCCAGCGCAGATCGTACTTGGTCCGCTCCACCGCCTCAGCAAAACTCACCCCCTCGTACGCCCGTAAGAACAGCACACTCACCGCCACACTGGGAGGCACGGATTGGCGTCCATTGTCGGGGCAGTACAACGCGGCAAAGTCTTCATCGCGAAACAGCTGCTCCCGGTTCTGCGCCAGATACCCGTACAGGGTGTCGCGGCCCACAAAGTCCAGATAGACATGATCGGCGGCAAACAGCTTGTCTTGCGGAGATCGCTTGCCCATCATGGCCGCTGCTCCCGGGCCCGCCGCGCCCTCTTCCGGGAGGAGGGCTGGGGCACAGCCTCGCCCTGGAGCTGCTTCCGCTCCGGCAAACGCACCAACAGCAAATGGGTGCGGTCGAGCACTTTCCAGGTCACGGTTTCGCCCGACTCTAGATCCAAGGCGGAAGCCAAGGGCAGGGGGATGTTGGCATACACTTGCACCGTTCCGCCTTGCCGCCGGATACCTTGCAAGCGGGTGACGTAATGATTTTCAAGGTCTTGCATGTCTATGCAATAGCATAGATATAAGGTTTTGTCAAGACTTTTTCACGCAACCGCCCCCAGTTTTTCTTGGGAAAACCGCCAGACTGATTGGAACATCCTTCCCGTGGGGGACTTTCCGGATGAGTCTCTAGAAATCCATCCGAAAACGGGTGTTTCGGTGCTGGGGTAAGTGCGCGCGACGTGATGGTTCGTTGTGGGCCTCCCATCCATTACACTGCGCCGAACGCGGCGCCTAAGTCGGGGTTGGGGTTCCGGCGAAGAAATCGGGCCCAAAAGGTCGAAAGAGCCGCCAAAAAAACGTTGGTGGGCTGTATCGAGGCCTGGGCTGCGGTGGCGGCGTCGGGGTTCTGAGCCCGCCGCTGGCAGTACCCGACCACCAAACTCAGGTTCGCCGCTACCGCCGCCATCACCACCTGCCAGCGGGTTTTCTTTTTCCCGAAGTAGCGACTTTGGCGAATCCCTAATCCCACCAGGCGCGCAATCCGATGCTCCACCACCACCCGCTGGCGCAAACTCCGCCGCCCCGCCTCGGTCTGGTTATGGGCGCGGGCCTGTTGCTGCAGTCGTTCTTCGGCTTGGATGCTGATACTCCGCGGCCCTTGCCCACGGACGCATTGCGCGCGCAGGGGACAGGCCTGACAACCGGCTTGGGAAAAAACAAATTGGCCCCCTCGACCTTCTCCGGCGGAGCGATAATCGCGCGTACTCTGGCCGGCCGGGCAACGCACTTCCATCTGATCCAAATCGATCGCAAACTCACGCTTGGAAAAACAATTGCGGTTGTGACTGGCCGGCACCTTGGCCGTCAGCATTCGTTCTTCCTCCGCAAAGACTCGCCGCGTCGGGCCGCCTCCGTAGGCACAATCGCCCACCGTTTCTTCTACCTTCGCCTCCAGCACTCGTTCGCTTTGCTGCACCAACTCCAGAGCTTTCTCCTGATCCCCAGCATTGCCCGCCAGCACCTCCACCCCCGTGACCAACTGACTCTCCATCTCCACCGCCACCGCTGCCTTGTGTCCGTTGAAGCGCTTGCTGGCGCTCTTGCGTCCATGCCGCATCTCCGGATCGTGAACACTGAGGACCCGATCCTTGGCGGTACCCGACTTCACTTGGCAGCCGCCCTCCGGCTTTTCTTCCACGTCCTGCGCGATCAGCCGCTGCAGCAAGGCGGCGTCGGTGGCAATGGCTTCCGCCTGCGCGGGATGCTGCTTTTGCATCTCCTCCGCCACCCTCAGCAGGCGCCGCCCGTCCTTCACGATTTCGGTTAACAACTGTTCCCGTTGCCCTTGGTCGTCCCACTCAATCCCGGCTTCTCCCTTCAGGCTGCTGCCAAAATAGCGACTCAGTCCCTGCTTCTCGGCCCACGCCGTAACCTCTTCTTTCTCTACCTCCGCCAACCGCCGCCCCAACCTCTCGATCCCTCCTCCCAGCAGATTGTAGGTGTCCTGCACCGCTCCCTTGCCCAAAATCGGCGTCGTATCCAAGGCCACGCGCAGCTTGCGATTCTGCAGGTATCCGGCGCGCCGGGCTTCTGCGATCGACTTCTTCAACAGCGGCTCTTCCATCTCGTGCAGCACCAGCTTGGCCTCAAACTCCTGCAGCGCGCTCTTCTGCATCGGTACTTCTTCCATCTCCAGTCCCAAGGCTACCTTCCAGCGCAGATCGTACTTGGTCCGCTCCACCGCCTCGGCAAAACTCACCCCCTCGTACGCCCGTAAGAACAGCACACTCACCGCCACACTGGGAGGCACGGATTGGCGTCCATTGTCCGGGCAGTACAACGCGGCAAAGTCTTCATCGCGAAACAGCTGCTCCCGGTTCTGCGCTAAATACCCGTACAGGGTGTCGCGGCCCACAAAGTCCAGATAGACATGATCAGCGGCAAACAGCTTGTCTTGCGGAGATCGCTTGCCCATCATGGCCGCTGCTCCCGGGCCCGCCGCGCCCTTTTCCGGTCTGAGGTCTGGGGCACAGCCTCGCCCTTCAGCTGCTTCCGCTCCGGCCAACGCACCAACAGCAAATGGGTGCGGTCGAGCACTTTCCAGGTCACGGTTTCGCCCGACTCTAGATCCAAGGCGGAAGCCAAGGGCAGGGGGATGTTGGCATACACTTGCACCGTCCCGCCTTGGCGCCGGATGCCTTGCAAGCGGGTGACGTAATGATTTTCAAGATCTTGCATATCTATGCAATAGCATAGATATAAAGTTTTGTCAAGACTTTTTCACGCAACCGCCCCCAGTTTTTCTTGGGGAAGCCGCCAGGCTGATTGAAACATCCTTCCCGTTTGGGGGGACTTTCCGGATGAGTCTCTAGGGTGACAAAGTCTGGTTGCAGTTAGGGGGTGACATTATCTTTGGAGCATCTACACCGAATTAAGCTCTGGTTGCATCGGAGATTACCGTTATGGTACCTTTTAGAATTGTCCCGGACATCTGGAAGGGATCAAAGGGATATATGCGCCCGTGAGGGCCTTTGTCTCCGACTGCTGGCGTAGCTCAGTTGGTAGAGCATCTGATTTGTAATCAGAGGGTCGGGGGTTCAAATCCCTTCGCCAGCTCCAGCATTTGCCTGATTGGCGTTGGCTAGATCAGCATTCGATTGGCCGGCATTTCGAGTCGAAAGAGCGGTTCCGGAACACAGAGCATTTTGCGCGGCGCGGCGGCGTAACAGATTTTCCCAACAGCACTCCATAAGGAATTTTTCCAAGTGTGGTGTTTGCGTGCGAGAGGATTTTCGCGCGCACTCTGTTTTTCTCTTGGGTCATTGCCCGCCATAGCATCATCCTCCGCGCGCAGCGCAAAGGCCGTGGCTGGTTTCGAGAGTTACGGTTTGTGGGCCGGGAAGGCCCGAAAGTTTGCACAGGTGGGTGAGTGGTTAAAGCCAACAGACTGTAAATCTGTCCCTCCTTGCGAGGTACGAAGGTTCGAATCCTTCCCTGTGCACCAGGTTTGGTTTGCGGACGCGGGGGCGGCAGCCGGAATCTCAAGCGGCGCGAGGGATCGAGTGAAGCGTTTAATCGTCGCGCTGGCCGCGTTCGTTGCTTTGGGAATTTTGTCCTGGAACACGATCAGCGACCAGCGAATTCGCCTGGCGACGCTCGCGGTGCTGGCGATGTTCGCGCTGAAGACGTGGGTACGCCGAAAAGATGTGCTGCACCCGGATGGTGGTGGCGATACAAAATAACTGCGGCGACAGTCAGATGCAAAGGTTTTGCGGAAGGCTGATTGCTGAGGGCTGGTTTTCGCCGATGTAGCTCAGTTGGTAGAGCACTCCCTTGGTAAGGGAGAGGTCATCAGTTCAATCCTGATCATCGGCTCCAGAAATTGTAGTTGTGATCGGCGGGCCGGGGCTTTCAGTTTTGGCTAAGAGCTAACGGCTAATAGCTGGTTTTAGGGCGGGAGTAACTCAGTGGTAGAGTCACAGCCTTCCAAGCTGTTGGTCGCGGGTTCGATTCCCGTCTCCCGCTCCATAGGTTTTAGTGGTAGAGACATAGCTAGCTACGTCTTTACAGAGAATACGGAGAGAGCTAGGCGATGGCGAAAGAGAAATTTGATCGTAATAAGCCGCACTGCAACGTGGGGACGATTGGTCATATTGACCATGGCAAGACCACGTTGACGGCGGCCATCACCAAAGTTTTGCAGAAGCATAACCCGAAGATCGTGTTCCGGTCGTTTGATTCGATCGATAACGCACCGGAAGAAAAGGCGCGCGGCATCACGATTGCGACAGCGCACGTGGAGTACGAGACCGCGAACCGGCACTATGCGCACGTCGATTGTCCGGGCCACGCGGATTACATCAAGAACATGATCACGGGCGCGGCGCAGATGGATGGTGCGATCCTCGTTGTCGCGGCGACCGATGGTCCGATGCCGCAGACGCGCGAGCACGTGCTGTTGGCGCGGCAGGTAGGCGTGCCGTACATCGTCGTGGCGTTGAACAAGTGCGACGCGGTCGACGACCCCGAGTTGCTGGATCTGGTTGAACTGGAAGTGCGTGAGTTGCTGAAGAGCTACAAGTTCCCTGGCGATGACGTGCCGGTGATTCGGCTGTCGGCGTTGGGCGCGCTGAACGGTGAAGAGAAGTGGGAGAAGCAGATTGACGCGTTGATGGAGGCGGTGGACAAAAGTGTTCCGCAGCCGGCGCGCGAACTGGACAAGCCGTTCCTGATGCCGATTGAAGATATTTTTTCGATCTCGGGACGAGGCACGGTGGTGACGGGACGAATCGAGCGCGGCAAGGTGAAGGTGGGCGAGGAAGTGGAGATTGTGGGCTTCCGCGACACGCGCAAAACGGTCGTGACCGGCGTCGAAATGTTCAAGAAGCAACTGGACGAAGGCTTGGCGGGAGACAACGCCGGGCTGCTGCTGCGCGGCATCGCGAAGGAAGATGTGGAGCGCGGCATGGTGTTGGCGAAGGGCGGATCGATCACTCCTCACACTAAGTTCAAAGCCGAAGTTTACATTTTGACGAAGGAAGAAGGCGGACGGCATACGCCATTCTTCAAAGGATACCGTCCGCAGTTCTACTTGCGGACGACGGATGTGACGGGGGTGGCGGAGTTGCCGGCGGCGACAGAAATGGTGATGCCGGGAGACAACGTGAGCCTGGTGATCGAGTTGATCACACCGGTGGCGATGGAGAAGGGCTTGCGTTTCGCGATCCGCGAAGGCGGCCACACGGTGGGCGCAGGAACGATCAGCGAGATCGTGCAGTAGAAAGAGATTATTAATGGAGGACGGCCGTCTCGCCCGTCCAGCCGGGTGGGAACGCCCGGCCTCCATTAGGAAAAACAGGGAGTGAGCAATGCCCCGAGAAATTATTACGATGCAGTGCGGTGATTGCAAAGAGCGGAACTATTCGAGCACCAAGAATCGGAAGACGACTCCGGACCGGCTGGAATTGAAGAAATTCTGCAAGCGCTGCCGGAAGCATACGCCGCACAAAGAAGTGAAATGACAAAGGAAGTAGGGGCGTAAGCTCAACGGTTAAACTGTCGGTCTCCAAAACCGAACTTGGGGGTTCGAATCCCTCCGCCCCTGCCAGAGATCGAAGCACGAGAACAGCAGTTGGCGTGGCGGGATTGAGATAAACAAGATGGCAAAGTCAATTACAGCAGCGAGCGCGGATGAACGAAGCCTGACTGGCCGAGTCATGGCTTGGCCCGAGCGAGTCAAGACCTTTTATAACGACGTACGCTCCGAAATGAAGAAGGTGACCGCGCCCTCATTCAAGGACGTGCAGGCCACAACGGCCGTGGTCATTATTACGGTTTTCCTGTTCGGGATCTACTTCTGGATCGTGGACAACACCATCGGCAGCGGCATCAATTATCTGTTCAAATATTTGACCCATCGTTGATGCCAAGGAAGGAAGCTGAAATCTTACAGCACGCTATGCAGGAAGAAAAAAACGAAACCGGAGCGGGCGGCGGAGAAAACGGATTACCGCCAAACGCGGACGGCACTTCAGCCCCTGAGGCTCCTCGCAATCCCAACATGAAGTGGTACATTATCCACTCTTATTCGGGATTCGAGCGCAAAGTGAAGGAGTCGCTGGAGTCGCGCATCCAGGCATTCGGGCTGCAGGAAAGAATTGGCAAAGTGCTCATTCCGACCGAGTCGGTCACCGAAGTGCGCGGCGGTAAAAAGTACACCAGCGAGCGCATGTTCTATCCCGGCTACGTGCTGGTGGAAATGGATATGGACGATCACGTGTGGCATGTGGTGAAGTCCACGCCGCGAGTGACCGGGTTTGTGGGCACGGGCCAGCAGCCTACGCCGCTTTCCGAAGAGGAAGTTCAGCACATTGTGTATCGCGTGGGAGAGTCGAGAGACAAGCCCAAGCTTAAGGTCAAGTTTGAGAAGAACGAGTCCGTGCGCATTACCGAGGGACCGTTTGCCAGCTTCACCGGCATTGTGGACGAGGTCAACGAAGACCGCGAGACGTTGAAGGTCATGGTCACGATCTTCGGGCGGTCCACGCCGGTTGAATTGGAATTCAATCAGGTCGAGAAAGTGGCGTAGACAGAAGGCAAAGAGATTATGGCGAAGAAGGTGACAGGTTCGGTAAAGCTTCAGATTGCGGCGGGCAAGGCTACGCCCGCGCCCCCGGTAGGTCCGGCCCTCGGCCAGGCGCAAATCAACATTATGGAGTTCTGCAAGCAGTTCAACGCACGTACTGGCGCGAAGGAACTGGAAGGACTCATCATCCCGGTGGTAGTGACGGTTTATAGCGACCGCACCTTCACCTTTATTACCAAGACGCCGCCGGCTGCGATCCTGCTCAAGCGAGCCGCGGGGATTGCCAAGGGATCGGGGACTCCGAACAAGGACAAAGTTGGTAAGGTCACGGCTCGGCAGGTGGAAGACATCGCTAAGCAAAAGATGCCGGATTTGAATGCCGCTTCGGTGGAGACCGCAATCAAAAGCATTCGCGGGACGGCGCGCTCGATGGGTATTGAAGTGGTTGGGTGAATTCTGTAGAGACGTAGCTGGCTACGTCTCAAGTCGAAGACACTACGGCTCGCCGGAGCAATGACGAGCGGTGGGAGACGAGGAAACGGAAATGAAGAAGTCAGGAAAGAACATCACCAAGGCGCGGCAGGCAGTCGAAAAGCACCCCTACCCGATGCAGGAAGCGGTTACGCTTCTGCAGAAAGTCAAATACGCAAAGTTTGACGAGACGGTCGAAATCACGATGCGTCTCGGAGTCGATCCCAAGCATGCCGACCAGATGGTGCGCGGTACAGTCGTGCTGCCTCACGGTCTGGGGAAGTCCAAGCGGGTGCTCGTCATCGCCACCGGCGACAAGATCAAGGAAGCCGAAGCAGCGGGTGCCGATTTTGTTGGCGGCGAGGAAATGGTCGAAAAGATCAATAAAGAGAACTGGACCGACTTCGACGCCCTGATCGCGACCCCGGATGTGATGAAATCGGTTGGGCGGCTGGGTAAGGTTTTGGGTCCCAAGGGTCTAATGCCGAACCCGAAGACCGGCACTGTCACGTTCGATGTGGGCAAGGCGGTGCAGGAAGTCAAGGCCGGCAAAGTGGAGTTCCGGACCGACAAGACGGCGTTGGTCCACGTACCCGTTGGTAAGATTTCGTTTTCTCCCGAGAAGCTGGTGGACAACGCTACAACTGTGATTACCAGCGTGGTGAAGGCCAAGCCCACCGTGGCCAAGGGAAAATACGTCAAGGGCTGCTATCTCAGCTCCAGCATGGGCCCGGGAATTTCCATTGACACCAGCGCGGTGGAAGCTGCGGCGAAGGCTTAAGGAAGCGCGCCAAACGCGCGATTTATCGTGCCGCCAAAAACGCGGCACATCGCGTGGCGCGTTCAGATCCTCCGGCGACGAAAAACATGTCGCCTCAGGATGACAAATTTGTGGGTTAGCCGGACAGCCGAGGGCGGCTGTCCCCACGTGATTGAAAAGGGATCAACAATATGGCTGTTACCAGAGCAAAGAAAATCGAGCAGGTTGAGAAGCTAGGCAAGGTGCTACAGAAGGTGTCCAGCTTGATCGTGACCACTTATAGCAAACTCACCGTTGCCCAGGACTATGAGCTGCGGAAGACTTTGCGATCTTCCGGCGCGAAGTATGTGGTCGTGAAGAACACTTTGGCGGAACGCGCGGCTAAGGGCACGAAGGTCGAGGAGGTTCTGAAAAACCTCTCGGGCGTGACCTCAATTGCCTATACGTCGGGTGATCCGGTCGCGCTGGCGAAAGCACTTTCCAAGTACGCCAAGGACAACCCGGAGTTCAGTTTCAAGTCCGGCGTGGTCGAAGGCCGCGTGATCTCGATCAATCAGATCCAGGCGCTGGCCACCATGCCGTCGAAAGAGGAGATCTACTCCAAGCTCCTGTTCCTGATGAACGCTCCGGCGCAGCGTCTGGTGACGGTCGTGAATGCCGTGGGACGCGACATTGCGGTCGTCATCAACCAAGGCGTAGAAAAGAGCAAGTTCAAAGCCGACGCGCCCGCGGGAGCTTAGGCAGAGCAGCCGGCGGCAAGCCAGCGCTACAAAGGTTTCGGGGCGGTGCGAGCCGTCCGAAAGGATTTAGTTATCGGGGGTCGAGGGTTGCGCGGTTTCTTTTCTGCTGCGTTGTCTGGCGCGGTGGTTCAGAAGCCTGGTCGCACTGGAAACTTTGACTGCAGATAGCGAAATCAGCAATCGATACTGTAGAGGCATAGCCTGCTATGTCTCACCATAAAATTGGAGAAATAACATGGCGGATCTGCAACAGTTGGAAGATCAAATTGTCGGACTGTCGCTGCTCGATGCAGCGCAGCTCGTAAAGCGGTTGGAAGAGAAGCTCGGCGTCTCGGCGGCGGCCGCGGCTCCGGTGGTGATGGCCGGCGGTGGCGGAGCGGCGGCTGCGGCTCCGGCCGAAGAGAAGACCGAATTTAGTGTCGTCCTGAAGGAAGTGGGCGCCAATAAGATCAATGTAATCAAGGCTGTCCGCGAAGTCACCAGCCTAGGATTGAAGGAAGCCAAGGACCTGGTCGACGGCGCCCCGAAGGCGATCAAAGAGGGCGTTTCCAAGGAAGAGGCGGAAACCATCAAGAAGAAATTCACCGAGGCTGGAGCAACGGTCGAGGTGAAGTAGAGTAGATTTTATGGAGGACGGACGTCCTCGCCCGTCCAGCCGTGCGGCGACGCCCGGCCTCCATATATTTGTCTCTGGTGAAGCTTTTGGGACGGTGGTATCATCTATATCAATAACGCCGCTTCCTGCTTCATAGAGTGACTGCGACCATCCGATGTAACGAGCCCAGGAAGCGGGGGCGTGGTCGCTGACACGAGTTGGCAGACTGTTCCGCGGGCAGGGCGGAACGGGAACAGGCCTTTAGATACTGGCGCGGAAACGACACATTTCAACAGAGGCTAAGCGCTGCAATCGGCGCCTTCGGGGAGTCATGTCCCTGCGGGCGCATACCTGTCTTTGCCATATTACCGGTTCTTACGAGTAAAGTACCGCGGCGCGACTGACGCGCCCTCACATCCGCCGTTTTTGTCGCAGCCCAATCGCTGCGCATGAAAGTTTGGAGTATCCGAATGTCAAAGAGCAATGGATTCCGTACACGATTCGATTTTTCCAAGATTCCAGCAACCATCCAGATTCCGAACCTGATCGAAGTGCAGAAGCGTTCCTACGACCGCTTTCTGCAAATGGATCGTTTGCCCAGCGAGCGCGACGACGGCGGCTTGCAGGCAGTCTTTCAGTCGGTGTTTCCGATCACGGATTTTCGCAACGTCTCGCAGCTCGAGTTTGTGGACTACGCCATCGGCAACTGGGAGTGCAAGTGCGGCCACTTGAAGGGCCTGCATCACCTGCGCTCCACCTGTAAGAACTGCGGCAACACCATCGTCACCGACCCGTTCCACCCCGGCGACGTGCTCTGCAGCAAGTGCGGCACGTACAACGCCAACACACCCGACTTCTGCAACAAGTGCGGCGATCCGGTTGGATTGCAACTGAAGTACGACGTGAACGAGTGCGAAGAGCGCGGCATGACGTACTCTGCGCCGCTCAAGGTCACCATGCGTCTCACCATCTTTGATAAGGACGCAGAGACCGGGAATCGTTCGATTCGCGACATCAAAGAACAGGAAGTATTCTTCGGCGATGTTCCGCTGATGACGCAAAACGGCACCTTCATTATTAATGGCACCGAACGTGTCATCGTCAGCCAGTTGCACCGCTCGCCTGGCGTGTTCTTCGAGACCGCAAACAATCGCACGTACTTCCTCGGCAAGATCATTCCTTACCGCGGTTCCTGGGTCGAGTTCGAATACGACCAGAAAAACGTGCTCTACGTGCGTATCGATCGCAAGCGCAAGTTCCTGGGTACGATTTTCCTGCGTGCTCTCGGCCTACGTTCCAGCGAAGACATTCTGCGCACCTTCTACACCGCGGACCGGCTGGTAATTCGTGACAAGAAGCTTTTCTGGACGCTCGATCCAAACAGCGATAAAGCCACCAACCTGTTGGGCATGAAGCTGGCGCACAGTATCAAGAACAAGGCGGGCGAGGAGATCGCGCACTCTGGACGCAAACTCAACGCTGCGACCTTGAAGGAAATTCAAAAGGCAAAGATCAGCGAAATTGAAGTCGACATCTCCGACCTCGAAGGCGCGTGGGTCGCAGCCGATGTCGTGGATACGACCACCGGCGAAGTGCTGCTCGAGGCCAATTCCGAGCTTACGGCAGACAAACTCGCGAAGATCCTGGACTCCGGCGTTGTCGAACTCAGCTTGTTCTTCCCCGAGCGTGACGACGTCGGCACGGTCATCAGCCAGACCCTGAAGCGCGACTCAGTCAAGACGCCGCAGGAAGCGCTGATCGAAATTTACCGCAAGCTGCGTCCCGGCGATCCGCCGACGCTCGATACGGCGACGGCGCTGTTCCACGGCATGTTCTTCGATCCTCGCAAATATGATTTCTCGCGCGTGGGCCGTCTGAAGTTCAATATCAAGCTGTTCGAAAACCAGGATGCTACGAAACTGGAGAACCGGACGCTCGAGCCCCAGGACTTTTACGCCACAATCTCGTACCTGCTGAAGCTTCGCAAGAACATCGGCTCGGTCGACGACATCGATCACCTGGGCAACCGCCGAGTGCGCGCAGTCGGCGAACTAATGGAGAACCAGTTCCGCATCGGCCTAGTCCGTATGGAACGCGCCATCAAGGAAAAGATGAGCGTGTACCAGGAAATGTCCACGGCGATGCCGCACGACCTGGTGAACGCGAAGCCCGTCATGGCGGCGATCCGCGAATTCTTTGGCTCCTCGCAGCTTTCGCAGTTCATGGACCAGACCAACCCGCTTTCGGAAATCACTCACAAGCGCCGTCTCTCGGCTCTTGGGCCAGGCGGTCTGTCGCGCGAACGCGCGGGATTCGAAGTCCGCGACGTTCACCCCACACACTACGGACGCATCTGCCCGATTGAGACCCCGGAAGGTCCGAACATCGGTCTTATCTCGTCTTTGAGTTGCTATGCCCGCATCAACGACTACGGCTTCATCGAGTCGCCTTACCGCCGCGTGAAGAACGGCCGTGTGGTCGATTACGTCAGCGTGGTGAATGCTGGCGATAGCGATCACAAGGTCGGCGACCACATTGAGAAGCACGAAATCGAAAAGATCAACGCCGAGATCAAGGATCGCCGGAAGAAGCCGGCCGAGATCGAGCCGTTTTCCTTCTACCTTTCGGCTTGGGAAGAAGACCGGCACGTAATCGCCCAGGCCAACGTTGAACTCGACGACAAAGGCCGCATCGTCGGCGATCTGGTCAACGCCCGCAAGGCCGGCAACTTCGTGCTGGTCAGCCGCGATGAGGTCGACTACATCGACGTCAGCCCGAAGCAGTTGGTTTCGGTAGCGGCATCGCTGGTCCCCTTCCTCGAACACGACGACGCCAACCGCGCGCTTATGGGCGCGAACATGCAACGTCAGTCCGTTCCACTACTCCGCGCCGAAGCTCCCATCGTCGGCACCGGGATGGAAGGAGTCACGGCGCGCGATTCCGGCGCTGTCATCCTGGCAAAACGTAACGGCATTATTGACTCGGTGGACTCGGAGCGCATTATCGTGCGCGTCGAGGGCGAGCACCATCCCGGACAGCTCTCCCGCGAAGTTGGTAGCGATATTTATCAGCTCATGAAGTTCAAGCGCTCCAACCAGAACACCTGCATCAACCAGAAGCCGATCGTCATCAAAGGCCAGCGCGTCACCAAAGGCCAGGTAATCGCGGACGGTCCTTGCACCGATCATGGTGAGTTGGCCCTCGGCCGCAACGTGCTGGTCGCATTTATGGCGTGGCGCGGATACAACTTCGAAGACGCAATCCTGGTCTCCGAAAAGCTCGTCAAAGAGGACTATTACACTTCGGTCCACATCGAGGAGTACGAACTCGAATCGCGCGACACCAAGCTGGGTCCGGAAGAAGTCACGCGTGACATTCCGAACGTCAGCGAGTCTATGCTGCGGAACTTGGACGAAGCTGGCGTAATTCGCATCGGCGCCAGCATCAAGCAAGGCGACATTCTCGTGGGCAAGGTCACACCAAAAGGTGAGACGCAGCTCACTCCGGAAGAGAAGTTGTTGCGAGCCATCTTCGGCGAAAAGGCCGGTGACGTGCGCGACGCTTCTCTGTACTGCCCGCCCGGTATCGAGGGCGTGATCGTCGATGTGAAAATCTTCTCCCGTAAGGGTCAGGAAAAAGACGAGCGCGCGAAAGCCATCGAGGCGGCGCAGATTGGCAAGCTCGAACGGAACCTTTCGGACGAAATCCGAATTCTGACCGACGAGCGTCTGAAGCGGTTGGACAACATCCTGGGAGGCAAAGTTGTGCAGGCCGACCTGCACGACGAGCGCACCAACAAGCGCCTGCTCACCAAGGACACGGTTCTCGATCGCGATACTATCGAGCGTATTTCTACCCGCAACCTGAAGCGCATCAAGTATGCGGATAAAGATCCGCGGGTCAACGAGCAGATCGACGAGATCGAAGAAATGACCTCGCGTCAGATCGACGTTCTCAAGAAGATTGTCAACGAGAGAAAAGACAAGCTGACCAAGGGCGACGAACTGCCGCCGGGCGTAATCAAGCTGGTCAAAGTCTACATCGCGATGAAGCGCAAGCTGAGCGTTGGCGACAAAATGGCCGGCCGTCACGGTAACAAGGGCGTCATTGCGAGGATTTTGCCAGAAGAGGACATGCCTTACCTCGACAACGGCACGCCGGTCGAGATCGTTTTGAATCCGCTGGGCGTTCCCTCCCGTATGAACGTGGGACAGATTCTCGAAACCCACCTCGGATGGGCGGGACATGAACTAGGCGGCAAGATCACGAAAATGCTATCTGAGAACACTCGCGAAGACGCAATTCGTCGCGAACTCAAGGTCCTGTTCAAGGACACGGTGTTGGCCGATACCATCACCGATCTCAGCGATGAGGAACTGATGGCAATCGCGCCGACCCTGACTCGCGGCGTCTTCACTGGTTCGCCGGTGTTTGACGGATCCAAAGAGAGCGAAATCAAGGCGTTGCTCAACCACGCTGGTCTGCCGGAGTCCGGCAAGACCTACCTGTACGACGGCATGACCGGCAACAAGTTCGAGCAGCCGATCACGGTTGGCTACATTTACATGCTCAAACTCTCGCACCTGGTGGACGACAAGATTCACGCTCGTTCGATCGGTCCGTACTCACTGATTACGCAACAGCCGTTGGGTGGAAAAGCCCAGTTCGGCGGTCAGCGCTTCGGAGAAATGGAAGTCTGGGCGCTGGAAGCTTACGGAGCGGCGTTCATCCTGCAGGAGTTGCTCACGGCGAAGTCCGATGACGTTTATGGCCGTACCAAGATTTACGAGGCCATCGTCAAAGGCGAAGCTGCCATGGAGCCGGGCGTGCCGGAATCGTTCAACGTGCTCATTCGCGAATTGCAGTCGCTGTGCCTCGATGTGGAACTGATCAAGGCCACGGAAAAGAAACCGGCAGCGTTAGCCGCAGCCGATTAATGATTAGTCGTTGGCCGTTGGCCGTCAGTCGTTGGCGGCCAGCGCCGCCAATAGATTTCAAATTTAGAACCAGATCCACAGTGCTCGCTCTTGAAGCTGTGGATCAAAAGATTTCGCTAGCGACGAACGACCAACGACTAGCGACTGTTTTCGAGAGCCGCTCGCGGTTGCGTAAGACCGCAGGAAGCCGAGGATTACCTTGTTTCGTTCGAGCCCCTTTGACCTGGCAAACCCTATCGCCGATTTCGATGCTATCCGCATCAGCCTCGCTTCTCCGGAAAAGATCCGGAGCTGGTCGCACGGCGAAGTCACTAAACCGGAGACCATCAACTATCGCACCTTCAAGCCGGAGCGCGACGGCCTGTTCTGCGCCCGCATCTTCGGCCCGGTAACCGATTGGGAGTGTCTCTGCGGCAAGTACAAGCGCATGAAGCACCGCGGTGTCATTTGCGACAAGTGCGGTGTGGAAGTAACACTTTCCAAAGTACGCCGTGAGCGCCTGGGACACATCGAGCTGGCATCACCCTGCTCGCACGTCTGGTTCTTCAAAGGACTGCCGAGCCGTATCGGCCACCTTCTCGATATCTCTTTGCGTGATCTTGAGTCCGTGCTCTATTTCGAAGCCTACGTGGTAGTCGAGGCCGGTGAAGCTCCAGTAAAAGACCACGAAGTCATCAAGGATGAAACCAAGTATCGCGAACTGGATCAGCAATTCCGGCCCACCGGCTTCAAAGCGATGATGGGCGCCGAGGCCATCAAGGAGCTTCTCAAGCGCGTGGACATCGAAGGCTTGTCCACCGAACTGCGCGAGAAGATGAAGCATGAGAATTCGCTGCAGAAGCGCCTCAAGTATGCCAAGCGCCTGAAAGTTGTAGAAGCTTTCCGCAAGAGCGGGAACAAGCCGAACTGGATGATCCTGGATGTAATCCCGGTCATTCCACCCGAGCTTCGCCCGTTGGTTCCATTGGACGGCGGCCGCTTCGCGACCTCCGATCTCAACGATCTCTATCGCCGCGTCATCAACCGCAACAACCGGTTGAAGAAGCTGATGGACTTGCACGCGCCCGAAGTCATCGTGCGTAACGAAAAGCGGATGCTGCAGGAAGCTGTGGACGCGCTGTTCGACAACGGACGCCGCGGACGCGTACTGCGCGGAGCCAACAACCGGCCGCTGAAGTCGCTCTCCGACACGCTGAAGGGCAAGCAGGGCCGCTTCCGTCAGAACCTGCTGGGCAAGCGCGTCGACTACTCGGGCCGTTCCGTCATCGTCGTCGGACCAGAGCTCAAGCTGCACCAATGCGGTCTGCCCAAGAAGATGGCGCTCGAACTCTTCAAGCCATTCATCTACCACCGGCTTGAACAGACTGGTCATTGCACCACCATCAAGCAAGCCAAGGAAATGGTAGAGCAGCAGGAACCAATTGTCTGGGACATCCTGGAAGAAGTCATTAAAGATCACCCGGTGCTTTTGAACCGCGCCCCAACTCTTCACCGCCTCGGCATCCAAGCATTCGAGCCGGTGCTGGTCGAAGGCAAGGCCATCAAGATTCACCCGCTGGTCTGCACTGCGTTCAACGCCGATTTCGACGGCGACCAGATGGCGGTACACATCCCGCTGTCGCCGGAAGCGCAGGTCGAAGCCAGCGTGCTGATGCTGTCATCGCACAACATCCTGTCGCCCGCGTCAGGTCATCCGATCACGGTTCCGACGCAGGACATGGTGCTCGGCCTCTATTATCTGACCAAAGCCAAGCCCGGTGCCAAGGGTGAAGGCCGCGCATTCGCCAACATCGAAGAAGTGTTGATGGCACTTGAATCCGGCGAAGTCGAAACCCTTTCTCCCATTCGTCTGCGCTATACCGGCGAAGTGATCGATCTGACCGCGACTTACGACGATCAGGACATCACCCACGCCGAACCCGTGCAGTACGAGCGAACCTTCCTGAACACCACGGTGGGCCGCGCCATTCTGAACGATCACCTTCCCCCGGGCATGCCGTTCATCAACGGCTTGCTCAAGAAAAAGGGCATCGGTCAGTTGGTCAGCTACGGCTATCTCCGCTTCGGCCTCGAAGTAACGGTCAAGATGCTCGACGAGGTCAAAGACCTGGGCTTCCGCTTCGCAACTCGCGCCGGCCTGTCCATCGGCATCGACGACATGGTCATCCCGGACAACAAAAAGAGCCTGGTGAAAGACGGCGAGAAGCAGGCAGTGCAGGTCCAGCAGCAGTATCTTGACGGCGCCATCACCAACGGCGAGCGTTACAACAAGGTCATTGAAATCTGGTCCGGCATCACCGAGAAGGTCGCGGACGAAATGTTTGGCCAGATGCAGCAGCGCGACAAGGAAGGTTTCATCAATCCGATTTACGTCATGGCGGACTCCGGTGCCCGCGGATCGAAACAACAGATCCGCCAGCTCTCCGGCATGCGTGGATTGATGGCCAAACCATCCGGCGAAATCATCGAGTCTCCGATCACGGCCAATTTCCGCGAAGGTCTGACCGTGTTGGAGTACTTCATCTCGACTCACGGCGCTCGTAAAGGTCTGGCTGACACGGCCCTCAAGACGGCCGATTCAGGCTACTTGACCCGCCGTCTGGTTGATGTGGCCCAGGACGTAATCATCAGCGAATACGACTGCGGCACGGTAGACGGCATTTACGTCGCGGGTATCGTCGAAGCCGGCGAAGTCATCGAGCCGTTGCGCGACCGCATTGTGGGCCGCGTATCGCTTGAAAAACTGAAGGACTACGACGGCAATGTGGTCGTGGACATCAACCAGGAGATCACAGAAGAACTCGCCGGCACGGTTCAAGCCGCCGGCATCGAGCGGGTGAAAATCCGTTCCGTGCTCACCTGCGAATCCAAGCGCGGCGTCTGCGTCATGTGCTACGGCCGCAACCTGGCTTCTGGCCGCCTCGTCGAACTCGGCGAAGCCACCGGAGTCATCGCCGCCCAGTCCATCGGCGAGCCTGGGACGCAGCTCACGATGCGTACCTTCCACATCGGCGGTACGGCATCGCGAGTCTCCGAGCAATCGCGCCTCGAAGCCAAGACGACGGGCATTGTCCGCTTTGTCGGACTCCAGACTGTCAAAGCCAAGTCTGGCGATCTGGTGGTCATGAATCGCCAAGGCTCGATCGCAGTGGTCGACGAAAAGGGCCGCGAGCGCGAGCGTTACGCGGTCGTTTACGGCGCCAAGGTCAAGGTCAACGAAGGCGATCAGGTTCAACTCGGCAAGGTCATGGTCGAGTGGGATCCATACACCTTCTCGGTCCTGACCGAAATCGGCGGCACGATCCAGTTCAAAGACCTGCAGGAAGGTGTCACACTTCATGAAGAAGTGGACGAGGTCACCGGATTGTCGCGTCACGTCGTGGCGGATTCGCCCGACGAGAAGCGCCAGCCCGCGATCGTGATCAAGGGCAAAACCAGCAAGCGTTACCTCATGCCCTCACGCGCCCATTTAATGGTGCAGGACGGCGACACCGCTCATCCCGGCGACGTGCTGGCCAAGATCCCGCGCGAGACTACCAAAACCAAAGACATCACCGGTGGTCTCCCACGCGTGGTCGAGTTGTTCGAAGCCCGCAAGCCGCATGAAACCGCAGTCATCAGCGAAATCGATGGCACGGTCAAGTTCGGTGAAGTTTCCAAGGGCCAGCGCAAGATGTATGTGATTGCCGACAACGGCACCGAAAAAGAATACTCGGTTCCGCGCGGCGTCCACATCAACGTGCAGGAAGGCGAGCGCGTCAAGGCGGGCGAACCGCTCATGGACGGCCCGCTCAACCCGCACGACATCCTGGCCGTGCTCGGCGAAAAAGAGCTGCAGTCTTACCTGGTGAACGAAATCCAGGAAGTCTATCGGCTCCAGGGCGTGAACATCAGCGACAAGCACATCGAAGTGATCGTTCGCCAGATGATGCGTTGGCGCAAGGTGGAAGACGTCGGCGACACTCAGTTCCTGCTGGAACAGCAAGTCGACAAATTCCGCTTCGCCGAGGAGAACGAGCGCGTGATTTCACAGGGCGGACGTCCGGCTACAGGCCGGCCGCTGCTCCTGGGCATCACCAAAGCCTCGCTCTCAACCGACTCGTTTATCTCCGCGGCCTCGTTCCAGGAGACCACCCGGGTGCTCACTGAGGCATCTATACAGGGCGCCGTGGATCACCTTCGTGGCCTGAAGGAGAACGTCATCGTCGGACGCCTCATTCCTGCGGGTACCGGCATGGAGTATTACCGCAACGTTCGCCTCTCGCCAGAAATGGAAGAAGCGGCCGCGAAGGTGCAGGAAGAAGTCTCGCAAGCGTACGAGGAAGCCGAGCGGGCGCTCGAGCTGATGCGGCATGAAGGCGAGACCGAGGAACTAACGGCGGAGTAAGCGGCAAGAACCAGAGGGGGCGGCGTTTATTCAAACCGCCCTTTCTTTTTTCTGCAGTGCCTTTCTATGCCAGTTTCGCAGTTTGCGATCTTTTGCGAACTGTCATCCCGAGCGCAGCGAGGGATCTGGGTGTTTGCCTGCGCGGGCGATAACGGTGTGCAGGCAAGACCCTAGATCCCTCGCTGCGCTCGGGGTGACAATTGTGTCTTGCTGCGCGCACGTCTGAAAACGACCCGACCCTATGGCCGCGAATCCACAACAATTACAAGAACGGGAACTGGACCTCACTTCCCAGTTGCACGCTGTGCCCCGGCGCAATACTCTGGGACCGGTGATCCTTCGCTTTTTACGCCTGCTGCGGCTTGCCTTCTGGCGCGCGTTTCAGCATGACGCGTTCGCTATCGCAAAAGCGTCCGCCTACTCTTCGATTCTCACCTTTTTCCCCGCCCTCCTGGTTGTGGGATCGGTGCTGGCCAATTCGCGTAAGACCGCGGCCTACCTGCGCGAGATCACCTATGCCGTCGATAGAATGCTTCCCGCGGGCAGCGGCACCGCTCTCTATTTCCTGAAAGGAACTTCGCCGCGCTCGGTCGGACTCCTGATCACCGCTTCCCTCATCACTTTGTGGACGGCCTCGGGCGTCATGATTTCCTGGATGGAAGGCTTCCGCCGCTGCTACGAGCTGCCAAAAATCTGGGGCCTGGTGAAAGAGCGGTTGATTGCATTTGCCCTGGTTATTCTCGCCGGAACTCCTCTGACCTTTGCGACCATCCTGGTCGCTTCCGGCAGCCGCATCGAGCGCAACATCTTGTTCCATCTGAATCAGGAATTCGGACTTTATGTTCTGCTGATGTGGACTGCAACCCGCTGGCTCATCGCGACTCTTACCAGCATCGCGGTGATCGCGCTCATCTACCACAACGCCGTGCCCCGCACCCAACCCTGGCACAGCGTCTTGCCCGGTGCCACTCTCGCCACCGTATTGTGGTTCTTGTCGACGGCACTATTTGGCTGGTATTTGCAGAACTACGCGGATTACAGCATCATCTACGGCTCCCTGGGCGCCGCCATCGCCCTACTGGTGTGGATGTATATGATTTCGCTCGTCATCCTGGTAGGAGCCGAGTTCAACGCCATGCTCTTCCCCCGCGCATTTCTAGGCAAAGAACTGAAAGCAATGCCAGCCCCGCAAACCGCAACCAAGTAAACAGCAATTCACGGCACAAGTTCACGCGGCCATCCCGGTTTGTAGGCTGGTGCCCCAGGTTCGCGCCCGTTCTTTGGACGATAACCTGGGTCCGTGTTGTAGACGCCGTGGAGCGCTTGAGCCAACCAACTCCCGTTGGTGCACTTGCTGACTGGCGCAAAAAGGAGCAGAGCATGGAACTCGGCGCGTTCTCAATCAGCTTGGCTGTCAAGGATATCGGAGCTTCGAGAAGGTTCTACGAAAAGTTCGGTTTCAAGGTCTTCGCCGGGGATGCATCGCAGAACTGGCTGATCCTGAAGAACGGCGATCACGCCTTCGGGCTTTTTCAAGGGATGTTCAAGAAGAACATTCTCACCTTCAACCCCGGCTGGGATAGTAACGCGCAGTAGCTTGCCTCTTTCACCGACATCCGCTGAAGGCACAAGGCGTGCAGTTCGAACAACAGGCGGACGAGAGCACAACCGGCCCAGCCAGCTTCATCACCACAGACCCAGACGGAAACCCGATCCTAGTCGATCAGCACTTATGAGCCCCGACGCGCCCCAAGCCTTAGAACATTTTCACCGTTGCGGTACCCGTTACGGATTGTCATCATTACGAACTGATCATCAATGCGGACTGTCATCCCGACCGGAGCTTTCCATTTCCGAAGGAAATGGAAAGCGGAGTGGGGGGACCTGCTGTTTCCGGCGGGGTGCCCAGACACTCGCGTTCGTTTTACTCCGGAGGGTCACTGTACGGATGCGTTCAGCAGAGGCCCCCGCCCAAGCTAAGCTCGGAGGGGCCACCCTCGAAAGTAAGAATGAAGACGATCGTCGGGCCCACCCGCCCGATTCAGGCACTTCATGAGGGAACGATTTTTCTTGTTTGCCTTTTTGTCGCGCAACAACGATAAATACGGGCAAGCTATGATCAGTCGCTGCGGCGCCCTGTCTCTTACTGCTCTGCTGGTGGCGTTACTGACCAGCCGTGCGCGAACTTCGCCGCCTCCTGCTCCTGGCAGGGGCGATTATTCGCAAGAGCCCGCGGTCGTTGAGGCGATGTCGACCAAGATCGCCTTCGACAACGACGGCAACCTTACCCGTGAGCAAGCCAGTCGGGTGCGCGTGCAAACCGACGCTGGCGTGAAACAATGGGGGCTACTGAGTTTTCCTTATCAGTCGCTAACGCAAACGGTGCAAATCGATTACGTGCGAGTCCTGAAGGCTGACGGCAGCACCGTAATCACACCACCGAACGACGTGCAGGATCTGGATTCGGGAATCACTCGCATTGCTCCCTTCTACAGCGATCTGCGGGAAAAACATGTTGCGGTCAAGGGGCTTGGCAAAGGCGAGATTCTCGAATACGAGGCTAACAGGCGCACTATTAAGTCGCTGACTCCGGGGCAGTTCTGGTTCCAATACAGTTTTCATCACGACGGCATCCTGCTTGATGAGCGCCTGGAAATAAAGGTGCCGGGCGATCGCCTGGTCAAGGTGAAAGGTCCGCAAGCCCACGCAGACCGTCACCACCGAGGCGGGCTCCCGCATCTACGCCTGGACCTACTCCAAGTTGCAAAGTGTCAATGAGCCTAAGAGCGACCAGAAAAAGGAAACCGAGGCGGCGCTTGGCCGTCTTCCTCCGCCGGACGTACAAATCAGCAGTTTCCAAAGCTGGGAAGAGGTGGGCCGTTGGTACTGGAATCTGCAAAAAGACCGGATCGAGCCGACCTCCGCTATTCGCGCGAAAGCGGCAGAGCTCACCAAAGGCATGACGGATGACGAGTCCAAGCTCCGCGCCCTCTACAGCTTCGTGAGCACGCAGTGCCGCTAATTGGAATCGCGTTTGGCATCGGACGATACCAGCCGCACGCCGCCGACGACGTCCTGACCAATAACTACGGCGACTGCAAGGACAAACAGACACTGCTCGCTTCTTTGCTCCAGGCATCAGGCATTACACTCTATCCGGCACTCGTCAATTCCAGTTGGAACTCGATGCCGAGGTTCCGTCGCCGGGGCAATTCGACCACGTAATTGGCTACTTGCCGCAGGGCAAAAAAGTCGTGTGGCTCGACATTACGCCCGAGGTTGCGCCTTTCGGCTATCTGGTTCCGCGTTTATTGGGGTTTTCTTGACCTATGAATTCCAGAAGGATGATGAGCCACTCCAAACGTTGCGGTGAGTGGACGCCGAGCTTCAGTTCATGGCAAAAGCCTGCAAACTAGGGCTGCAGGTTTCCAAACCTTGGGGGAGCGTTCTCGCTGCGACATGGTGATTGGAACCCCCGGCCAATTCGTAAGCGTTCAGGTCAAGTCAACAATCAACCAGCGCTCGAGGGTTGCTATATATGCAAGGTCAGGCCCAACCCCGCCAGCAGCCTTACCAGCGAGGAGAATTCGATTTTCTGGCGGCTTATGTCATGGCGGAGGACGTTTGGTACATCATCCCGACAAGACTCGTAGTCCACGGGAAAATAGGCGCTATTCGTCTCCGTACCTCCGACCCGACCAGCACTTACGCATCGTATAAAGAGGCTTGGGATCTGCTGCGTTGAGTCCGCGGGAGCGGCAGCGCGACCCGACGCCACCCGCGACCTTTTGTGCGGAGGTCACGTCTTCGAGGCCCACGGCCCCTGCTACAAGAGTAACTCTCCATATACAATAATTAGACCTACACAAATTCTGATCGGGACAAACTTGAAAAAAGGAAAGTCTACTAGGAAAGTCACCGGCGCGCCCGTTGACGCGTCGCCTGCCGCATCTACCATTCGCCGCGCCAAGATTATCTGTACGGTCGGTCCGGCTTGCAATTCGGAACCGGTCCTGCGCGACCTGCTGCGGCTCGGCATGGACGTGGCCCGGCTGAACTTCTCCCATGGGACGCACGAAGAGCACGCGCAAAACATCGAGCGCTTGCGGCGCGTGGCTGAGCAGGAGAATCGCACCATCTGCATTCTACAGGACCTGCAGGGTCCCAAGATTCGCACCGGCCGGCTGAAGGGCGGAGTGCCGGTCGTGCTCAAGGCCGGGTCTCGAGTCACCATCACGCCCCGCGACATCGAAGGTACTCCGACCCTGATCTCAACCACATTTCAAGGGCTGGCGCGGGAAGTCAAACCCGGCGCCCGCGTTCTGCTTACCGACGGCCTGATAGAGTTACGCGTCATTCGAACCCGCGATGCGGACGTTGAATGCGAAGTCATCAACGGCGGCCAACTCGGACAGCACCAGGGCATCAACCTTCCTGGGATTGCGCTTTCCATTCCAGCCCTCACCGACAAGGATCGAATCGACCTTGAGTTTGGGCTCAAGCACGGTGTCGACATGCTCGCAATCTCGTTCGTGCGCTCGGGGGCGGATGTCCACGAGGTAAAACAAATCATCGCCAGTCAGGGCTCTGATCTTCCCATCATCGCCAAATTGGAAAAACCGCAGGCGCTGGAACGGTTGGAAGAGATTTTCGAAGCGTCCGACGGAGTCATGGTGGCGCGCGGCGATCTGGGCGTGGAAATGCCGCCAGAGAAAGTTCCGGTCATCCAGAAACACGCGATCCGCAGGTCGGCGGAGTGGCGCAAGCCGGTGATTATCGCCACCCAAATGCTCGAATCGATGATCGAGAACCCGCGTCCCACACGGGCCGAGGCCAGTGACGTGGCCAACGCAATTTTCGACGGCACCGACGCGGTAATGCTTTCCGCGGAAACCGCAAACGGCCTCTATCCCCGGGAAGCGGTCGCAATGATGGCGCGGATCGTGGTCGAGGCGGAAGGCAATACGGGGGATTTTGCGCCCTCGCGGCGCCGGCGGGAGAAGCATTCGATCACCGTGGCGCAAGCCATTTGTGAATCCATCTCTCATGCCGCCGAGGATTTGCGCATGGGCGCTATCGCCGTGTTTACTGAGACTGGGAATACGGCGCGTATGATTTCCAAGTATCGCCCTAAAGCTGCAATTTATGCCTTCAGCCAGATCGTGCCCGTATGCAACCGAATGAATCTTCTCTGGGGCGTGACTCCGGTGCGGACAGCGCAGGCGCGCAACGCCGAAGACATGGTTACGACTGCGGAGCGGGAACTTCTGCGTCAGGGCCGCATCAAAGTTGGGGACGTTCTCGGCGTTGTGGCGGGAACTCAGATGGCTTCCGGTTCGACAAATCTTATGCGGCTTCACATAGTGACGCCGCAAAAGTCGTAAAATGCGAGCGTCCAAAAGCACATGCAGCCTGGCATTGGATAAGCCGCAGTTAACGCTCCGGAGACAATAGTCTTCATGTCGCAGGAAACTCTGCACGAAGTACTTTCGATCGCAATCTTCCAAGCCCTGCCGGGACACGAAGAAGCGTCTCTGGCCACCATGCAGGCTCTGATTGCGGCCCTCTCAGCCGGCGGTTACAGCCGCGATTTGCTCTATCGCGATGCTAAATCGCAGGATGAGTACATCCTGCTGCGGTACTGGAAATCCGAAGAGTCTCGCCGCGCGGCGCTGGAAGATCCCGAAGTACTGCGCTGCTGGGCCAAGCTCTCTCTTGAAATCCGTACGGTAAAGATCTACGAAACGCTGGAAGAGGCGCTGAACCGCTGACGGTCCATGTCTTCCGTATAGCTGTTTGATCTGCAACAATAGCTGTTCGTCCCATCGGCGTCTGCATTCCAACTACAGCCGGTTAGAGTCGCTCCCATGACCAGGTGTGTGAGCAAACCACACTGATTGTCGGGAGAAAAAATAGAAATGAAGAAACTCTTATTGAGCATCACTGCAATCACCTTGCTGGTTGCGCCCTGCCTGGCGCAATACAAGTTCATGGCCGTGAATTATCCGGGGGCGTCGAATAGCCAAATCTTCGCAGTTAACAACGCCGGACAGTATGTCGGGGCATTCTATGACGCCCAAGTCAATGGGCACGCCATGTACTTCGATGGAAAGACCTTGAGCGCGCTCGACCCCAATGGGGTGATCGGCACTGCTCCCAACAGCTTTGCCTTCTCGCTGAACAACCGGGGGGACATTGCAGGCAGCTACACGGCCGCTCCTGGCGCGTCCCACGGCTATCTCTACAACCATGGCAAAATAACCGACATTGAGTTTCCTGGCGGGTTCAACACCCAGGCTTTTGGAGTGAATGACCTTCGTCAAGTCATCGGGGTGTTTACCGACTCTACGAAAGCTCCTCACGCTTTTTTGTTACGCAACGGGGTCTATAAACAAATAGATCTGCCGGATGGACTGCAGACCGTTCCATTTAGCATCAATAATTCGACTGTGATTGTCGGGCCGTTCGTGAATGTCGCGAAGACGACCGGCCACGGTTACCTGCAGTTGAAGAATGGTAAGTTCACGCTTTATGACGCTCCCCACGCGGCGGCTAACAGCACGTACCTGATCTCAATCAACAATCGGAACCAGATTGTCGGCTTCTATTCCGATAAGGCCAAGAACTTTCACAACTTTCTGCTGCAGGACAAGAAGCTGACTCAACTTGTGGTACCGAAGTCGTTCAAGGCCAGTTTTGCCTCCTTTCAAACCATCAATGACTCGGATGAAATCGTGGGCTATTACAACGATGCGCAACAAGTAGCTCATGGGTTTGTCGCCAAGCGGACTCACCAGGCCTGTCATGACCTCACGCCGGCGGGTTGTGGGGTCTAACGGTTACTGAAAAACTTACCCTACTGAAGACTTCCGGCACGGCTGGGAAGCCGTGCCCTTTCAAAACTCCAGCGCCAGGAGATTTTCAGAAAGCTGTGTGAAGCGCTGCGCCACCCAAAGTCACGGGTTTTCAAGGCTGCCGGGATGCGAGTCGAAATCAGACGTGCTCGGCTATGATGTGAAACAGCGATGAAGAATGCTTGGGTCAAATTCGCGGCCATCTTCGGATTTTGGACGCTGCTTGCGCTTCTTTTGGCGAGCAGCAATTTTCTTTATCGGGTTAGCGCGGGACTCCCCGCCAGATATATGGCCGAGCTGCACGTCGACCTGTTGGACTACTGGATATGGGCGGCGCTCACGCCGGCCATTTTCTATATGGCGAAACGGTTCCCGTTCAGCCGGAGAAACTGGGCGCGAACGACGATCATTCACTTTGGCGCCTATCTGGTTTTCGCCTGGTTGCACGAAGCCATCGCACAACTGATCGGTCTGCCCGGTCCGACAGTCGCAGGGTTTCATGGATCGGTTCTGGGCTTGAGGGTGATCGCGTCGCTTTACAACGATCTGTGGATGTACTGGCCGGTCGTGATGATCTGGAGTCTGGTCGAGTACTTCCAGCGCTATCGTGAACGCGATACGCGAGCCGCGCAGTTGAACCAGCAGTTGACTCGCGCCGAGATGCAAACGCTGTGCAATCAGTTGCATCCCCATTTCCTGTTCAACACGCTGAACTCGATCGCGGCCTTGATGCATGAAGACGTACAAGCTGCGGATGACATGCTGGCCGATCTTAGCCAACTGCTACGCGTTTATCTGAGTGAAAACGATGAACAGGAAATCACGCTGGGACAGGAAACCGAACTGCTGCGAACTTACGTTGGCATCCAGAAGCGGCGTTTTGAAGATCGCTTGTCCGCGGTCCTTGATATCCCTGCGAAGCTGTTTCAGGCCGCGGTGCCGACGCTTCTGCTGCAACCGCTGGTGGAGAACGCGATCCTGCACGGAATTGCGCCGCGCCCGCGTCCGGGGAATGTTCGGATCAGCGCTCGCGAAGACGGGTCAAAACTGGTCCTCGAGATAGCGGACAATGGCGGCGGACTGCCGTCTGCGTATCGCGAGGGCATTGGGCTGTCGAATACACGATCTCGGCTTCGGCAGTTGTATGGAGAACGGCAATCGTTCGAGCTCAGGAATGCGCCAGATGCAGGTGTGACGGTGCGAGTGACCCTCCCGCTGCGATTCATTCCAAACCCGATGGGAAACAATCTGGATGAAGATTCGAACTCTGATAGTCGACGACGAAGCGCTGGCTCACCAGCGGATCTCGTCGCTGCTAAAATCCGATCCTAGCTTTGAAGTTGTAGCCGAGTGTGCCGACGGGCAGTCCGCCATCCGCGGTATCATTGAGCACAAGCCCAGCCTGGTGTTCTTGGACGTACAGATGCCGGAGATCGACGGCTTTGGCGTGCTTGAAACGGTTGCCCCGGTACACATGCCGGCAATTATTTTTGTGACCGCTTTCGATCAATACGCGGTTAAGGCATTCGATGCCCAAGCGATCGATTACCTGCTGAAACCTTTCAAGCAGGAGCGCTTTGTCGCGGCACTGGCGCGAGCCAAAATCCGCATCCAGTCAGGCGTGAATCAGTTGGAACCAGCGGCGCTGCTGTCGCTATTGCGCGGGGTGAGCCAGGATCGCGAGCGGTTGGTGGTTCGTTGCGAAGGAAAGGTCGTGTTCCTGCGGACGGCGGAGGTGGATTGGGTGGAGGCGGACGCCAACTACGTTCGCATCCATACGAGGCAACGCTCTTACAATATTCGGGAAGAGATCAGCACTTTCGAGCGGTCACTGCCGGAACATAAATTCGTCCGCATTCATCGCTCGATCATCATTAACCTGGACGCGGTCGCTGAAATTCAGAACTGTGGCAATGGCGAGCATGTCGTCATCCTGAGAAACGGCAAGGAACTGCCGCTCGGACGAACCTATCGCGAGCGGCTGGATTCACTTATCGGAAGTCCCAGCTGACGGTCGGGCCCGGGCTTGCGCCTGGGCCCAACCACTCAGTTCACCCACCTGCTCTCTGTCTGCTCCAGCATGCGGATGTAGTCGACAACCGACTCGCTCCAGCCGTCGATGTGCGTCCACTTGCCGTAGCCGACGCCGTTTTTGAAGCTGGCCACGTTGATCATGTAGCCCCGGGACGGGCGAGGACGCCCATCGCTCCATTGACGGGGTCCGGGAACGGAGTCCTGCGCCTGTTCGTCAGAGATCACGATCAAGCGATCGTACCTCTCCTTCTGGTTGAGGCTTTCGACTGCCGTCCCCAGCTGGGTGCTGCTGTGGCGCTGGCTGGCGTCGATGGCATCGCGCAAGGCGAATCCACGACGTGCCGGCACTTCGACGAGATCATCGGAGAAGGAAAACACGCTCACCTTCTCGCTGATCTCGCGCAGCAACACGGCGAGCCCGTAGGCTGCGTCAGTGCGCTGCATCTCGGAGCGGCGGGAGAGAGGCGCGGTCATCGAACCGGACACGTCCACCAGCACGATGGTCTTACCTGGCAAAACATTGCCTCCGAGCTTCTCCTGCCCGGCAACGCACTTCATCATCGCCTGCTCGAGCGTCTCCTCCCACTGCGGCGCGTAACGAGCCGCAGCGAGAAAGCGAAACGGCAGCACGCGTGCTGCGTTCATGGAGCGCAGAGCCGAAAGCACCAACTCTTCCTCCACGCCGGCCGCACGCATGTTGCGGAGGTTGCGAAGCAGAGCCAACGCGCCCAGCTTGTTCTCCACGAGCAGACGCTGCCAGGCTTCGCGCTTGTCGACGCCTGAGGAGAGCGCAACCTCCCAGGTGTCGGGAGCGTTGAGCCGTCCCCAGATCAGCTTCTTCCACACCCCTGCCTGAGCCGCATCACGCGGCTTGGCGTGGGAGAGGAACAAGACGTCGCGCAGCTTGACCGGTCCGCCACGGTCGTACTTTGCCAGGGCGTATTCATCAAACTTGGGGAAAGCCGCTGCCAGTCCCTTCTTCACCTGCCCGGAGAGTGGAACGCGACCGTCCATCCAGTAGATGGCGACGAACTCGGTCAGCTCATCGGCACGCTGAATGACGCTCGCGAGCGTGTCAGCCACAAGACGGCGATGCGTCTTGTGACGCGCCATCTCGCGCACCAGCAACAGCGGGGCGTGGCGCAGCTTCATCTGCGCGCGAGCCTCGACGGCAAGAGCCGCGACCTTCTCGGCTGCAACCTTCGGCACCAGTTCGCCGACGCGTCTGGCGATCTCGACTCCGTCCTCGTAAAACTGCTTTTCCCAAAGCAGGCAGGCGAGCACCGAACGCCGCAACTGCAACTCGGGCGAGATGTGGCGAGCCGGCGCGTCCTCGTGAGTGCCCGGACCGAAGTTGAGATTGAACGTGTTGAGTCGAGCCATGGTGGCCTCCTTTCGAGCTTCTAGCTGCTGGATTCTAGCTAAATCAGCTTTGTTGCCCCTGATCGTTCTCGTCGTTTTCGTCTTGCGGTGCGAATGTGTTTCTGGCCGCAAAACCCGCTGGTTTTCGCAGCCGCTCGCGACTGGGATAATCAGAGCGATTTCTTCCATCTCCTTACGCGTCGGCGTGATGCGGCTGCTATAGTCCGTGCATTCCCGCACCGCAAACTTCACGGCTCGCGTGGAATATGCGTGGCCACAGAAGATGGCCTCTTCGCTCTCCCGGAATCCTCGCTGCATGTACCCACATGCACGACATGCACAGGGATTCTCCGTCGGTCGGGCGTTCGTCTATGTTGAAAGTGCTCATGCTGCTTGCTTTCTTAACCGGCATATGCCGGAATGTTGTTGCTACGCGGACAAGAGTATCCGCGCTACACGACAAAAATACTGGTCAGGGAACATGCGGACACGGTTTGCCTTTGTCGAAGAAGTAACCGTGGCCTTCACCACTGACCCTGTGTATCCCTCGCAAAACAACGCTCGGGATTGCTAGCGGGATTGGATCCTTCGCCACAAAAAACGTGGCTCAGGATTTCGGCACGCGGCTCCCGCTTCGCTCACGCCGCGTAGACGCCTCAAGTTAGGGCTGGGGGAATAAGCGGCAGCGGTCGTGTCGACTACCGGTCGAAGGAACTGCGGCCTACGCCACCCAGCGTTGCTGTTAATTTTGTTGGTTTTGCGTTAGAGGACGCCGCAGATTAGCTGGCGTAATCGACGACGCCCATAAAACAACCGAGGCCGAATACAGGCCGCAGTCGTGTGCTTGGCGAGTTGGTTATGTCTTTTGCCAATTGGGCGTCCTTTCGTAGGAAGATATTTCTAAGGTGCCATGAGACTGAAATTTCCGCAAGAAAAAAAATGTAAAAAGATGCTAACAAACCGTGCCCAGCAATGAAGAGTCGACCCATGTCATACTGCCCATTGGAGATCGCCTTTTAGCTATGCCTACCAACTCCAGCTCCGAACCCTTCGTCGATACGTCGCTCGATCCTCACGCCCGCGGATTTCTCCATCGTCCAGTTGCGCCCTCGGGAGATGGCCTGGTGTTAACCCATGGTGCGGGATCGAACTCGAAGGCTCCGCTGCTGGTGGCGCTGGCTGAGGCATTCGCTGCGGCGGGTCTGACCGTGTTGCGTTGTGATCTGCCCTATCGCCAAAGTCGGCCCTACGGACCGCCGCGTCCCGGAGACGCAGCTCACGATCGTGAAGGGCTGAAGAATGCCGTTATCGCGCTTCGCAATCTGGCGCCGGGGCGCATGTTTCTCGGCGGGCACTCCTACGGAGGACGGCAGTCGACGATGCTCTGCGCCGATCACCCGGGCCTCGTAGACGGCTTGCTGCTTTTATCGTATCCGCTGCATCCGCCGCGCAAGCCTGATCAGCTTCGCGTCCAACATCTGCCCAAGTTACAGACGCCTGCGCTCTTTGTACATGGAACACGCGATCCGTTTGGTTCGCCGGAAGAGATGGAGTCGGCCGTGAGTGTGATTCCGGCGAGGACTCGGTTGCTGCGGATTGAGGGCGCAGGTCACGACCTGGGTTTCAAAAGGAAGGCAAAGCGGGAGGAGGAGTTGCCCGCGCTCGTGCTCGCAGAGTTTCAAAAGTTCTTTGGTTGAATGTTAAAGATTGTATCCGTGAGAATCCGTGGCGCTCTTAATTCACCCAGCCGGATTTCGAACCGCCATTTTTCTTGTTCACATCATCGGGGGGAATGTAGTTGCCGTTTTCGTCGAAAGTCCCACTCACGGTCCGATTCTGTTTGCGCATGAACACTTCGAACTTGCGTGCCGCCCGGCGCCGCTTCCAGCGATAGTAGGAATTCCTCACACTAAAGTAATGTTCGCTCGCGCCGAATGCCAGTCCGCGCTTGGGCATGAACTTCACGTAGAGGAACCCGAAGAAGAGACCGCCGAGATGGGCAAAATTAGCAACTCCGCCCTGGGACGGTTGGAAGGTAGCAATTATGACTACAAAAATCATGATGGCCACTAAATACTTCGCCTTCATGGTGAACGGAAGTGGAAACAGGATAAATTCCCGATCGCCAAAGAGCATGCCAAATGCGATCAGCAATCCGTAAATGCCTCCCGACGCGCCAATCGTGTTGGTTCCCGGGCTAACTCCCGGAAGTGGAGAATAGGCGACGGCGATCGTGGTCAGTGCCGCTGCTGCCACGCAGAACAGGTAATACTCCAAGAACCGCCTCGCTCCCCATTCCTGCTCCAACTGCGAGCCGACCATCCATAATGTCAGCATGTTCAGCAGCAAATGCATCGTTGAAGCGTGCAGGAACGAATAGCTAAGTAGCTGCCACAGCATCCCGTAGTGGATGACCGAACTTGGAATAAGGCCGGCGAACCGCACCAGATCACGAGACAGTCCTGGCGCAACGGCTTCCAAGACAACTTGCAGGAAGTAGACGACGGCGCAGGCAATGATGATCCGCTTCACCCAGTAGGTGAAGGGTGGGAAACTCAGCGAGAGGGTTCGTCCGCGATACATAAGAGCAACTGCCGGTTTTCCGTGGCCGATTGCCAGTGGGGAGCTGACAACTTACGCCTCAATCAGCAGCAAGCTATTTTAGCAGGTTCCGACTACCGCTCTGGGAGCGGCGTCACTACCAGGCTTCGGTGGCCTTGATTGTTCACTGCGCGCACAGCAAAGATCAAATTATCCTTCGACATGGGAAGCGTGGCACGAGTTACATTTCCCACAGCTCGCACGTGTTCCCATTCCGCGCTCGTTGTCGCTCGCCAGAGCACCTCGTAGCTCGCGACGCGGCCGCCTGGGGACGGTTCCCAAGTCAAAGTGGAGTCGTTCTCCAGTTTTGTGGTCAGCAGGCGGACCTTGGCCGGAGGCGCGGGTGCGGAGGCGAGCGATGCCAAGGTAGCCGCGTTCAAGCGGGCGACATTGGCCACGTAGTCGAAGTTGACAAACTTGGGAAGGTCGCCAAATTCGACTCCATTCTCAGTGCGCACATTCTGGTGCTGGTGGTTGTAATCTTCGCGAAATTCAGTGAAGCGCACCGCGGCGTAGCCCTGTTCATTAAATGAAATGTGATCGCCCCCGCGCAGGTAACGGTCCAGGCGAAACGTCAGCGTTGGCTTGACGCCGGCATCATAAGTGCGGCCGACGTCGGCGATATAGCGGGCGAGCTGCCGGGACGCGGAGTCGCTCTCGCCGCCGAGATTGCGGATCTGGCGCAGCTCGTCATCGTTGGCAGCAATGGGCACACCTTCCGAAAACACACGCACAACGTTGGCATTTTGCTGGAGACTGAGATCGCCGCCCACAATGTCGTTGTTCAGAACCGCTTCAATCTCCCATGTCCCAGACTCGGCCATTTTCGCGAAGTGGCTGCTGCCGTTTAAGCCCTGCTCTTCCCCCGCGACAGTCAGAAAAATAATGGTCGCGGGGAACTTGAGCTGGCTGAGCACCCGGGCACACTCCAGGCTCACAGCCGTGCCGCTGCCATCGTCGTTCGCTCCGGGAGCGAGGTCCGTAATGTTGAGGTTGTCGCTGTTACGTGAATCGTAGTGACCGCTTACCAGCACAATGCGCCGTGAACTCTCTGGATCGGACCCCTTCATCACCGCATAAACATTGGTGATTTCGGTGGGCTTGGGAATCCGCCCGCCGGGCGCTTCAGTAAAATTGTCGAGCTTGACTTGCAGGCATCCGCCGCAGTCTCGAGCATAGCGTTCGAATTCAGACTTGATCCATTCCCGCGCCGCGCCGATGCCACGTCCCGACGCGATCGAAACCGGATCCTGTGCGGAAAGGGTCGAGCGAGTCTGGAAGCTGACCAGCTTCTCAATGTTGGATTGAATCCGTGGCGCGGAAATCTGCCGCAAGGCTGCGGCAATCTGAGGGTCCGCATGGCCCGTCGGTAAAGTGTCCTGCGCCCCAACAACGTAAGTCGACAGTGCGAGAGCAATGCAAAGGCTAGCGCGAATCAGAAGACATGCGTGCGTCAGCACTGAGGCTTTCGCATTACCATAGCGTTGGAGTTTCACGACCGTTGTCAGAATAGCTGCCAGCCAAGGGTTTCCGGAGCGGTCAGGCAAGTTTCGGAAATCGAGGACTTGACCTTCGGCTCAAGAGCCACTAAATATTATCAAGGAGTCTTAACAATATGGAGGCTATTGTGGTTCACTGTCCGGAATGCGAAACCAACCTCGACATCGAAGAAGACGAGGTTGATGAGGGAGAAATCGTCTCCTGCCCCGAGTGCGGCACTGACTTCGAGATCATCACGGTGAGTCCCATTGAGTTGAAGCCCGTGGATGAAGAGAAGTATGAAGAGGACGAGGAAGAGGAAGTCGAAGACGGTGATCTCTCCTAGGTCCCGCACGCCTCTGCCAATCCCGATAGATTTCTACTTCTGCGATGCCTCTCGAATGGCTCCGCTTGGGCTGTGCGTCTCGGTCTGCGTCTCGCTTTGCGTCTTAACGACACTTGGCTTCGGCAACTCTGCCGTTGCTGCGGATCAATTCCCGCCCGGGGAACCTCAACGCGAAACACCCTACGCCCTGATCTTCGGCACGGTCTGGGGTCCGGACGACCGGCCCGTCTACGGCGTGAAAATCAAGATTCGCCGCGAGGGCGAGAAGAAGGCCCGCTGGGAGCAGTATTCGAATCATAGCGGCGAGTTCGCGCAACGCGTCCCGGCAGGCAAGCAGGACTACGTGGTCTGGGCCGACCTGAAGGGCCTTAAGTCTGCAAATGGCCGCCCGTTGCAGGGAGAAGAGATCAAGGTGCACGTAGACGGGGACGAGCGCGTCGACACCGGCTTGCATCTAAAATAGCAACACGGTCTGAACGCAAATGTGGGTAACCTAAGATGAGAAGTCCTATGAGAAAGTACCAGGTTGCGGCATTGCTGTTGCTGCTGTTCGGCGTCGCTGCGGTGGCTTCTCCCTATTCAAAAGACAAGGACAAGAACAGCGTCGGGCGGATGCTGACGGGCAAGGTGCTCGATCGGCACGATAATCCTTTGCAGGATGCTGTCGTCTACCTCTCCAATACCCGCACCCACGCGGTGAAAAGTTACATCGTCGGCGCTGACGGCGCATACCACTTCCCGGAGCTTTCCCCGAACATCGACTACGAAGTTTACGCCCAGTACAAAGGCCAAAAGAGCGATACCAAGACGGTGAGCCAATTCGACGACCGAAAGACAGCCAACGTCATCCTGCGAATTGACCCGAAGTAGAACGGCCTTAGCGGCACCATGACGCTAAGGCAATGTGCATAAATAAGTACTGCACAACTAGGGTGTTGCAACATGATAGCGTTTGTGAATGGTTGAGTCTGCATCCGGTATTCGACGACGCTACCAAAAATTGTTACCGGTTTTGGATGAAAGGGGGCGGCGGCGGTTTGCGGCTACTGAGGCCCGCGCCTACGGTTATGGCGGTGTGAGCGTGGTGTCGCGGATCACCGGCATGGCCCGCAGTACGATTGGTCGCGCCGTGGAAGAGATTATTGCGGAGAAGGAGTCGGTGGAAACCGGGCGGATACGCCAGCCTGGGAGCGGACGCAAGACGAAACGCTCGGAGGATTCCACCCTATTGCCTGATCTGGAACGGCTAGTGGAACCGGCAACCCGTGGGGACCCGATGCGGGTGCTGCGATGGACATCCAAAAGTCTGCGCCACTTGTCAGAGGCGTTGCACGGTCAGGGTCATTCGGTTTGCCCTCACGTGATTGCTGACTGCCAGCGTGAACTGGGATACAGTTTGCAGGCCAACCGTACAACCCGGGAAGGCAGCAGCCATATGGATAGGGACGCCCAGTTTCACTACATCAATGATCAGGCCAAAGGGTTTCTGGCGGCGAATGAACCGGTCATTTCAGTCGATACCAAGAAGAAAGAATTGGTAGGCAATTTCAAAAATAACGGCCGGGAATGGCATCCCAAAGCGGCTCCCGAAGCGGTCAATGTGCACGACTTTATTGATCCCAAACTGGGGCGTGCCATCCCGTACGGTGTCTATGACATCGCCGACAACAAGGGCTGGGTCAGTGTCGGCACCGATCACCATACCGCCAGTTTCGCCGTCCACGCGATTCACCGCTGGTGGTTGGCCATGGGACAAAAGCGCTATCCCAAAGCCAGCCGTCTGATGATCACCGCCGATGGCGGCGGCAGCAACGGCCACCGTCTGCGTCTATGGAAAATAGAACTGCAAAGGCTGGCGAATGAGTTGCGTATTCCCATCACGGTTTGCCACCTGCCGCCCGGCACCAGCAAATGGAATAAAATTGAACACCGCCTGTTTTCCTTTATTACGCTCGATTGGCGCGGAAAGCCGCTACGCAGCTTTAAAACCATGGTTCAACTGATTGCGGCAACGACCACCCCAACCGGACTCACGGTGCGCGCCGAACTGGATGAAAACAAATATCCCAAGGGCATGAAAATCTCCGATGCCAAACTGGCCGCCATCAAGCTCGTGCGTCATGCCTTCCACGGTGACTGGAATTACACCATATCACCACAATTACTTGAAGCACTTATTTATGCACGATGCCTAAGGGTTCGGGTGACGTTATGATTCTGAAGAGACTTCCGATAATACTCAAGATGTGGGCGCGGAAATCCGGATTAATTCGTTTCGGTGTTCTCGCTGTAGTTGTCCTCACTGCGTTCCTGGCTCTTCACATGGTTAGCTGCAGCAGCAGCCCGCTACCGTCGCAGCCTCCCCCATCCACGCCGCCAACCACCACAACGGGAACCAATGTGACAACGTATCACGACGACAACGCCCGCACCGGACAGAATCTCTCTGAAACGATTCTCACACCCAGCAACGTCAACTCCTCCAGTTTCGGCAAACTCTTTGTCATCACGGTGGATGGGAAAGTCGATGCGCAGCCGCTTTATCTCACCCAAGTGAGCATCCCCAATCAGGGCATGCATAACGTTTTGTATGTGGCCACAGAGCACGGGAGCGTCTATGGGTTGGATGCCGACAGTGGAAAGGCTCTGTGGCAGGTTTCGATGCTGGCCGCTGGCGAAACCACGAGCGACGATCACGGCTGCAGTCAGATAACGCCCGAGATCGGTGTTACCTCGAGCCCGGTTGTCGATCCAAAGGCGGGTCCGCACGGCACGATTTACGTGGTTGCAATGTCGAAGGACGGAGCCGGAAATTATCACCAGCGCCTGCACGCTCTGGACGTGACCACGGGCGCGGAAGAATTTAGCGGTCCTCAGAACATTCAGGCTTCTTTCCCGGGAACCGGCGACAACAGTTCGGGTGGGAAGGTTGTGTTTGCCCCAGGACAGTATGCAGAACGGGCTGGCCTGCTTCTGCAGAACGGCGTCGTGTACACGGCATGGACCTCGCATTGCGACTTCCGCCCGTATACCGGATGGATCATGGGCTTCGATCAATCAACGCTGGCGCAGGTCAGCGTGTTGAATGTCACTCCAAATGGCAATGAGGGCTCGGTCTGGATGAGCGGCGCCGGGCTTGCCGCCGACACTTCCGGGAATATTTTCCTACTGGACGCGAACGGCACCTTTGACACCGCACTCGACACGAATGGATTTCCGAGCCAGGGCGACTATGGAAATGCTTTCCTCAAAATTTCGAGCGCTAATCGGCAATTGGCGGTCGCCGACTACTTCGAAATGTCCAATCAAGGCGCCGAAAACGGTTCCGATGAGGACTTGGGCTCGGGAGGAGCGCTGGTGCTACCCGATCTAACGAATAGTTCCAACCAGACGAAGCATCTGGCGGTCGGTGCCGGCAAGGACTCCAATATCTATCTAGTGGACCGCGACGCGATGGGAAAGTTTAATCCCAACACGAACAATATTTACCAGGAGATCCAGGGGGCCTTGTCTGGTCCTGTATTTTCCATGCCCGCCTACTTCAACAACACGGTTTACTACGGGGCTGTCGGCGACAGCATCAAGGCCTTTGCCATCAGCAACGCGCAGCTCGCAAAAACCCCGGCGTCGCAAACCGCTAATGCCTTCGGTTATCCCGGCGCGACTCCGAGCATCTCCGCCAGCGGGACCGGCAACTCGATCCTATGGGTTGCAGAAACAGAAAATGGTGGCTCCGCCGTTCTGCATGCTTACGATGCGACCAATCTTGCCCATGAGTTGTACAACAGCAACCAGGCGTCAGGCGGGAGGGATCAGTTTGGCGCGGGAAACAAATTCATCACCCCGATGATCACGAACGGCAAGGTGTACGTGGGAACAACTAACGGTGTCGGGGTGTTTGGGCTGCTGCAGTAAACCTCTTCTGCTTTCGGCGTTTGTCATCCCGAGCAAAGCGAGGAATCTGGGTTCGTCGCGTCCACCGCGAAAAACCCCGATCCCTCGTCGCGTTCGTTCCTCGGGATGACAGAAGCTTGGATTTGTTGCGGAATCGCGGGCGGTTAGTTGTTATCGCTCCCGGCGCGCTTCCAAGACATCAATTCGCCAATCGTGGAACCGCTGGTGCTCGACACGGGATGCTTATAAGCCTCGACTTCCGTACGCGAAGCTTCCTCACCCACAGCCTTAATGCTGAGCCCGACTTTCTTTTCTTCCTGATTCATTTTGATGATCTTGAAGTCGTGCTCCTGTCCCGGCTCGAGGGTCAAGGGCTGGCCATTGGCGTCCACCGCTTCGGAGTTGTGGCAAAGACCTTCGATCCCCTCAGCGATTTCCACGAACGCACCAAAGCTGGCCACACGCAGCACTTTCCCGTGCAGCACGTCCCCAACTTTGTGCTGGCTGAAAAAGCTCTCCCAAACATCCGGCTGAAGCTGCTTCACACCCAATGACAGCCGCCGCTTGTCCGGTTCGATCGCCAATACCACCGCCTTCAGGCGATCGCCCTTCTTCAGAATCTCCGAGGGATGTTTGACCCGCTTGGTCCAGCTCAGATTGCTGACGTGGACCAGACCATCAATGCCATCCTCAATCTCGATAAACGCACCGAAGTCGGTCAAGTTTCGCACCCGGCCTTCAACGGTAGCTCCCACGGGATACTTCTCATGCAAAGCGTCCCACGGATTGGTCGCAAGTTGTCGCATGCCCAGCGAAATCCTCCGCTCCTGCGGATGCACATTCAGCACCACGCAGTCCACATGGTCGCCAACATTCACCAGCTTCGACGGATGTTTCATGCGCTTCGACCAAGTCATCTCGCTGACATGCACCAATCCTTCGATGCCCTGCTCCAGTTCAACAAACGCGCCGTAGTCGGTAACGCTGATGACGCGACCGCCAACGTGCGCCCCCACCGGATAGCGATGCTCCGCGTCCAACCACGGATCAGGCGTGAGCTGCTTGAAGCCCAGCGACACCCGCTGCTTCTCTTTATCAAACTTCAGCACCTTGACCTGGATCTGATCGCCCACGTTCACCAGGTCGCGAGGATGCGTAAGCCGCCCCCAAGACATGTCGGTAATGTGCAGCAGACCGTCGATCCCGCCGAGATCCACAAACGCGCCATAATCAGTAAGGTTCTTGACCACGCCGGTCAGAATCGAACCTTCTTCCAGATGCTCCAGAGTCTTCGACCGCTTCTCACTCTGCTCGCCTTCGAGCACCTGCTTGCGCGAAACCACAATGTTGCCGCGCTTCTTGTTCAGCTTGATAATCGCAACTTCGAGCGTCTGCCCCTTCGCTGCATCCAGATTCCGCGCAGGACGCAGATCGGCCTGCGACCCCGGCAGAAACGCATTCGCGCCCATAATATCCACGGTAAGCCCGCCCTTGATCCGCTCCACCACGGTCGCTCGAATCGGCTTCTTTTCGTTATAAGCCTTCTCAATCTCATCCCATGCCCGCAGCTTCTGCGCCTTCTGGTGCGAGAGATTGATGTAGCCTTCTTCAGTCTCGCCCTTATCCCGCATGACGTCGATTTCGTCACCGGGCTGGAACCGAGGCTTGCCCTCAAAATCCAGCACTTCGGAAAGCGGCAACATGCCCTCGGACTTCGCGCCGATATCCACCACCACGTGCGTCGCGGTAAGCTTCAGCACCGTGCCCTTGAGGACTTTGTCCTCGCGCACCGCCTCTTCACTCTCGGTGGTAAAGCTCTCCAGAGCCGAGGCGAAGTCTTCGGCGCTGCCGGGCTTTTCGTCCTGAGCCTGGGCCGATTGCGGCGCCTCGGCCACAGAAGCCGGTTGGGTCGAACTCTCCGGAGAACCCTCAATGTTCTCGGTTAGAGTTGACGTCGCTGAATCGTTGTGGGGAGTGTTGTCGTCGAGCAAGGTTTATCGCCTCTCTGGTGTACTCGCGCGTGCGCGAAGGATGCGGGATCTGCTAGCGGACAGCTGGTGTGAGTCTTAGGTTGTGTGGAGCCCGCCCTGGCGGACGGACCTGAACAATCCCAGCGGTCGGACGTTGCCAAAAAGCGAACCCGCGTCCAAAAGGGAACTCTTCGACTATAGCAACCGCTCGCAAACAGTGTCAAACCCCAAACTCAGAATAATCGAGTTTGGTTAAAGCCATGTTAAAACCCCGGTCTATCTTTGAGACGAACTTCTACCAAGCTTGGCGGAAACTTCGTGATTCGTATCAGGGCACGCCTTCAGGCACGCCGTAACCATTGTCCTATTCAGCGACGCCTTCCAGGCGCTGCGGTCGCCTTCATCGGGCCACTCACTTCTAACTTCCAACTCCGCCCATCCAGAAAACCCGCTGGAACGAGAAACTCCAGCCGCAAAGCGGCGGCATGTGAAAGCCCGGCACGGCAGTGCCGGGCGACAAAAGCGGGAACAAAAAAGTCCCGGAGGGGCGGCACCCCTCCACCACGTAATCTCCACAAAGTGCAACCTCTTTAGTACTGATTCGATTCTGGATAAAGCTCTATATACTACGACCACTCGATTGCCCTAAATGGCATCAAAATTATCCGTGAGTCTGGCCAGAATGCCAGGATATGGAGGCTTGTGACGACGCGACTGAAATTGGCTTCGCTGCTTTTTTGTCTATTCGCAGCCACATCGCACGCGCATGCCGGGGTCACTCTATTTCTGGAAGAGCCCTATAGTTACGACGGCGCCTTTGCCGGAACCGGTCACGCAGCCGTTTACCTCACACGGGTTTGCGCTGAGTCGCCACTGGTCCTGCGCCGCTGCGCTCCAGGACAGTTGGGCGCTGTCATCAGCCGCTACGACAACATCGCCGGACACGACTGGATTGCGATTCCGCTGATCCCTTACCTGTACGCCGTCGAGAAGCCGGAGAACGTGCCGCTATCCGCGGACGAAAAATTAGCCGACTTTCTCAGAAACCAGTATCGCCGCACTCATCTCCAGTCTATTGCCCCCGACCGGACGGACGGAGAACCGCCAAGCGGTCGCTGGGCGGAGCCTCTCGGAGTTGCCTATCGCAGGACCATCTACGGTTTCCAGCTCGATACCACCGAAGAACAGGACGATCAGCTGATTCGCCAGTACAACTCGGCGCCAAACCGCGACCGGTTCAGTCTCGTCACCCACAATTGTGCGGACTTCGCGCGCAACCTGATCAACTTTTACTATCCCAAAGTTCTTCACCGCAGTGTGGTGGGCGATCTCGGAGTCACCACCCCCAAACAGGATGCCAGGTTGTTCGTGCGCTTCGGCGAACGCCATCCCGAGCTGCACTTTTCGAGCTTCGTGGTTCCTCAGGTTCCGGGCGGCATCCGGCGCAGCGGGCCCGTGCGCGGCGTTGTCGAATCGGTCTTCAGAGCAAAGAAGTATATGGTGCCGCTGCTGGTCGTCCACCCAATATTGGCCAGTTGTTTCGTCGCCGGGGCCGTAGGCGTTGGGCATTTCAATCCAGCACAGAACGCAATGATCTTTGATCCAAGCCGCGACCTGGAACCACCCGTCACCGCGGCGCAAAGACGCGAGTATCAGAATCGGCTGGACTCGCTGAAGCGTCCTCTCGCCGAAGGCAACCCCTGGAATGGAATCACGTGGCAACAGTTGCAGGCTGAAGCTGCGCCAGGATTCGACCATTCCGGAGATCCCGTCCTGCAAATGAAAGTGGGCGATGAAACTGTCGACCTCGGACTCTCGCGAAACAACATCCTGCACACTTCCGCGCCGCCAGAGTTGACGGAGCGAATCGTCCTACTCCGACTCCACGAAGAGTTAAAGACCGGCGGCGCTCCCAAAGCCTCTGATCAAGATGTAAGCAAGGACTGGGCACTCCTGCAACAAGTAATCCAATCTGGCCGCAAAAAAGCCGAAGCACAAGCCACCCTAATCGCAATGCGACGACCGTAGCTGGTGTGGGGAAGGGCGCCTCGACCGTCCCTGCGGAGCAAAGCTCCGCAGCGCATTAAGCGACGCAACTCTCAAATCAGCATCAGCATCCTCGCCAAACACCTAACCTCAACTCATCCTTCCGATACTCATCCAAGTAAACCCTCATCGGCTCCCGCATCTCATCGCGGTACAACCCAGTCTTGAAATAAACAAACCCATGCGCCGGATACCCGCGCCCCCGATAGACCGTAGGCCCTCGGTAATCGAGGATAGCCTCCCCATTCAGCCAACCGCCAATCAACCCATCCGGGCCACGCGAGAATCGCGTCTCGAAGCGAAAATCGAGCCAACGCCCGCGCATCTCCTGCTTGGTGGAATAGAGAATTGATTTCCCATCATCATCCTGCCGCGTAACCGACAGTTCCCCATTCTGATACCGGATCGCGAGCACCGGATTCTGTGGCCGGCACCGCCTCCATTCACACGCTTGTTTCCACTGCGCCAAGACCAGCCTCGTCGGAACAATAGGAAAATCAGCCGGCAGATAAAGGCTGAACGAATAACGATACCTGCGATGCATGTGGGCAAACAGCCACCAGGCTTCCATCAGTTCATCGCGTTCCGTGGCAGCACCGTCGTCAGTGCCCTCCTCGCGGCGATCGCCCGAGTGCACCGTGATTTCGCCCGCGCCCCGGCCCGCCCGCACGACCTCCGATTGCACGGGAAACGAGCCCGTCACCATCCGTATTTCAGTCCAGGAGTGGCCCACCCCGCCAGACTCAAAGCCGTCGTAAACATGAATCTCTCGATGGCGAAAAATCAAGAACAACGCCACAAGACCCAAGGCAAGCAGACCGAACTTCCATAACGAAACCCGCCTCTTCGTCGAAGTGTCACTGCAGTGAGCAGCCACCGTCATACCAACAATGTACGTCAAACGCAGATTCCAGTTCCCCAGGAACAAAATTGCGGCCTTGAAGGGGCGCGGCTTCAGCCGCGCCGTACATCGTTTTCAAAGATTTACGGCACCGCCAAGAAGCTGTGCCCTTCAAAAATTCCAACGCCGCGATTTTTTCCGCAGGCTCTACTTGCGATGATCTAATCTACGCCACCGCAACTCCATCCAGCTACAATGTCAGCAGCATGATCGCCCATCTCCGCGGAAGACTGCTGACCAAGCACCCCAACCGGGCCGTAGTCGAAACCGGCGGCGTCGGCTACGACGTCACCATCAGCGTCCCAACATTCTCCGATCTGCCAGCCATCGGCGGCGAAGTCGCGCTGCACATCCACACCCAGGTGCGCGAAGATCAAATCGCCCTCTACGGATTTCTGAGACTCGCCGAGAAACAACTCTTCGAAAAGCTGATCACAGTAAGCGGCATCGGACCAAAACTCGCCATCACCATCCTCAGCGGCATGGCGACGGACGAAATGGTCGCGGCCATCCGGGGGAACGACATCGCGCGCCTCACTCGCATTCCCGGCATTGGCAAGAAAACCGGCGAGCGCATGGTGCTCGAACTCCGCGACAAGCTACCGCCCGCCGGAGCAGGAGAAGCCCCCACCGCACCTGCAGCGACCGCAATGGAAGAAGATGTGCTCTCGGCCCTGGTGAATCTGGGCTATCAACGAGCAGCGGCAGAACACGCCCTAGAGTCAGCAGCAAAGGACGGAGAAAAAAACGCCACTTTCGAAGCCATGTTCAGAAACACCCTGGCCGCCCTGGCCAAGTGACACGGACCTGCCCGCCGCTTTTGGGTCGCGCAGCACTTCCAGCGTTGCGGTAAACGTCCTCGAAATCATGGAAGGCTCAGCCACAGAGCGAGCAGAATCCGAGTCGCCAGGCGCCTGTTTTGGGCCTGTCTCGCGACTCAACTTCGTCGCATCTTGCGGGACCAACCGCACCCCAGCCGCGAAGCGGCGCCCTGTCAAAGCCCGGCACGGCAGGGCCGGGAATGGAAAAGTGGAAGAATTCGGGTCCCTTCAGGCACGCCACGCAACTGCGAAACGCCCCAGCGCTCACCGCTTCCTGAAAACCTCAAAAATCAAATTGAAAAGCTGCACCACCGTAATCCCGATGGTGACGTAAACCGCAATCTCCAACCGCCGCCCCGCCTCTTTAGTCCCCGCCAGCATATCCATCACTTCTTTCGTGCTCTCATGCAAAGTCTCCGCCAGTTGCTCGAAGTGCTGCGTCGACCCCCGCAATTTTTCCAGAACATGCGAAGTCGCCGAAAGCGCCGCCGCGATCTGCTCCCCATTACGAATATCGAGCTCGATCTTGCAAGCCGACCACCACGGACTCCCCGGCGGATTGTCATACATCCGTTGCCGAATCTCTTCATAAGACCGGCTGCGCAGCAACTGCACCAGCGCATGAACCTTATCCGCGCCCACCGCCGGCGTTTCGTCGGTAATGACTGCCATAACTGGCGAGTGTAGCAGCCATCCCTAAACCGGCTGAGATACCCGAAGGACAACTCCATCTGTGCCCGTTGGCCAAACCGCCCAACGTTACCCCCCAAATGGAGGACGGGCGTCCCCGCCCGTCCCGCGCCGAACTGGCAACTCAGCAACCCTCCGAAACAATCTTCAACGGCGCCGCCTGGACGATCTCAGCGTCCTCCGCGGAACCTCCGCGCTCTCTGTGATTTAAGATTTCCCCCCTCCACCATCTACAATCTCAATTCGAATGGACACCACCCGCATCGCCGAACTGCTGCAACCCTTCCTCGGATCAGCCGCCGACCAACGACTAACGCCCAACGACCTGCTTGATATATCGACGTACATCGATCTACTGCTCCGCTGGAACGCCCGCATCAACCTCACCGCTGTGCGCCAACCGCACGAAATCGTAACCCGCCACTTCGGCGAATCCCTGTTCGCAGCCCGCCACCTCTTCCCCGCAAGAACCACGTTGGCGCAGCTCCCCGAGCCTGCCCTGAGCGAAGTGGAAGGGGCTGTCCAGGCCGAGCAGAGCTCGGCTAGCACTCGCCTGATCGACATTGGCTCAGGCGCAGGCTTCCCCGGTCTGCCGATCAGAATCTGGGCGCCGGACATCGAACTGACCCTGATCGAGTCCACCCAAAAGAGGGCAACCTTCCTGCGCGAAGTGACGCGCAATTTAACATTGACGAACATCAATGTATTCGCCGGCCGCGCAGAAGCCTACCCCAACCCACCCGCGGGGGTAGTAACCCTCCGCGCAGTAGAACACTTCGAAAAAGTCCTTCCAATCGCCACGAGCCTGGTCGCGCCCGGAGGTTGCCTCGCCCTCCTGATCGGCCAAGCTCAGCTAGAGCAAGCCCACAACCTGGCCCCCAAACTAGTTTGGGAGCCCCCCATCCCTATCCCCCTTTCCGCAAACCGGGTCCTAGCCATTGGTGCGAGGCAAGCCCTCGAACGCCAGGAACCAAAATAGGCAACAAAATCGGAACAACGGAACCATAGATGTAACAAGTGGGAACCATCTCTAGAAAAGTACATGTTTGATTCGCGCGTCGTCGTGAACTCAGCCCGTAGGCAAAACAAAAGTGGGAATTCCAAATTGACGTCGCATAATTTAGAGCTCCCCACGAAATCCCGCCCCGAATAGATGTTCCACGTGGAACACTATCTTGGCTTGACTCAGAGAAATTCGCGAGTGTTCCACGTGGAACATTCACAACCATTCTCGCTAGGGGATGTTCCACGTGGAACATTTCTGTGGAAAGAGCGCACCCAAACCGCCGTAATCGTTTTGCATTCAGCGGAATGTGTTAACGAAGTCGGTTGCACTGAAATCTGTCGTTGCAAATGCACAACGATTCGGCCTATTCTGCAAGCGTCTCTCCGATTCTTCAAAACTAAATGGGACGCGTCATCGCGGTTGCCAACCAGAAGGGCGGCGTAGGAAAGACCACGACCGCCATCAATCTGGCCTCGTCCATTGCCGCTGCAGAGGTAGACACGCTGTTGGTTGATTGCGATCCGCAATCGAATGCCACCAGTGGACTTGGCCTGGTCAAAGATCCTGAACGAATCAGCACCTATCATTTACTCATGGGCGACGCCAGCGCGGTCGATGCCGTGCAGAAGACTGAACTGGATCAGCTGTGGCTCATCCCGGCGCACAAGAACATGATCGGGGCGAACCTTGAGCTGATTGACGGTGAGCGCAGGGAGTTTCGTTTGCGGGATGCGCTGGCGCCTTTGCGCGAACGCTTCAAATACATTGTTCTCGACTGCCCACCTGCCTTGGATCTTCTTACGCTGAATGCGCTCGTCGCAGCGGACTCGATTCTGATTCCCATGCAGGCGGAGTACTTCGCTCTCGAAGGCGTGTCTGAGCTTCTCGACACGATTGAACGGATACGCGCGTCGTTGAATCCTGAGCTTACGATCGAGGGCGTGGTGCTGACCATGTTCGATGATCGGACCAACCTGGCTCAGCAAGTGACTGCGGAGTTGAATCGATACTTTGGCGACAAGCTTTGCAAGACTACGATCCCGCGGAACGTGCGGCTGGCGGAGGCTCCCAGCCATGGCAAGCCTGCGTTGCTTTACGACGTCCGCTCGCGGGGTGCGGAGAGTTACATCCAGTTGGCCAAGGAGATTATTGGGCACAGTCTGCCAGTCGAGATGCCTGCGCCGACTATCGCTGAGGAGAAGCAGGTGGTGAATGCTCCACGGTGGAAGCGGTGGATCAAGGAGCGGAATAAATTGACGACTATCAATATACTAGATCGATGAGTGTCGATGTGTTGACGAGTGAAACGCAAGGTCCCTCGACTGCGCTCGGGATGACAGAGAATTAGGGGATGAACAAACAATGACGACTACGACGATGACAGGTACGGATAAGGTTGCGGACAGAGTTATTGAGAAGCGGCGGGCTTTGGGGCGGGGGTTGGATTCGTTGCTGCCTTCGGGGCCGCGGGTAGTGGAATCTGGCGGCGCAGTGCCCGCGCCACACCCCATTGTTCTGCCTGAGGTGCAGGCTCAGGCGGCGCGGGGTGACGCGGTGGTTGAGATTCCGCTTGAGTTGATTGATGAGAATCCTTATCAGACGCGGTATTTTGCCAAAGACCAACCGGCTTCGGAGGATTTTGTTGCTACCACTCTGGATGAATTGGCGGACTCGATCCGGGCGAATGGGGTGATCCAGCCGATCTCGCTTCGGCCGGGGGCGGAGGGGCACTATGTTCTGATTTTGGGGGAGCGGCGTTGCCGGGCTTCGAAGATTGCGGGCAAAGTCACGATTCCGGCGATTGTGCGGAAAGTCTCTGACCAGCAGGCGGCGGAGATGACGGTGGTTGAGAACCTGCAGCGGCAGGATTTGAATTGCATGGAACAGGCGGCCGCGTTCTCGAAGTTGAGCCAGGATTTCAAATTGACGCAAGAGCAGATTGGGCAACGCGTGGGGATTTCGCGGGAATCGGTTTCGAACTACATGCGTTTGTTGCGGCTGCCGGCATCGGTGACGCAATATCTCCAGGAGGGACGGCTGGGATTCAGCGAGGCGCGGGTGCTTTTGACGTTGCTCGATCCGAATATGATTCCGAAGATTGCCGATGAGGCCGTACGGAAACATCTATCGGTGGAACAACTGGAAGACCTGGTCTTCAACACGAATGTGCCTTTACAAAAGGAGAAGCAGCCGGGAACGGCACGCTGGGTGGATCCGAATGTGCGGCATGTGCAGACCGAGCTCGAACGGACCTTGGGTGTGCGGGTGCGGATTCGCGATCGCAAAGGTAAAGGGAAGATAGAGATCGAGTACGCGACGCTGGAGGATTTTGATCGGGTGGTGGGGATGTTGAAGGGCAAGGGTTAGTCGTTTGTCGGTCGTTGGTCTGTGGCCGTTGGCCTTGTCGCAACGGTTCTTTCGCCCTTTCGGGGCTATTTCATTCCTGGCTTCTTGCCCACGGCTTCGCCGTGGGCTGCATTCTTTCGCCGCTTCGCGGCTGTCACGCTAATGCGGATTGCGGAATTCCGATCGGCACGAATCTGACTAGTAAACGCGTGGGATAGTGGCCCGAATTGTTGCATTTCGCGCGGTTGTGATATCGACTTTTGCCTTGGAAGTGGGAAATTCTCATCACGCCACTAAGAAGGTTGGGTCGGGTCGGAATTCTTGTGAGCAAGAATCTGAGTAATAAAGTGTGGGATGATTGGCGATCTTCAAGTTCAGCGAATGCCGGGCGAGGGCGACCGCCCCCATATCTTTTCAGGGGAAAGTGGGATTTTGTTCAGTTTCAGTTCCCGGCTCTGGGTTGGGGCGTGAACATGTTCATGACGGAGGAGCAGAAGGTGTTGCAGGCGATGGCTATGCAGCTTATGAATGGAGACGAAGTTGCGATCGAGCAGGACCAGAAGTTGCGAGTGAAGCGGGTGGGGAGTGGGCGTTTTCGCATGGTGCAGTTCAAATTAAATGTGTGGATGTTTGAGGCTATCGAGCAGAATCCTGACAAGGTTAGCCGGTGGGGACAACTGGCGCGTGAGAAGCATCAGGTGGTGCTGTTCCGGGATCTGGCGACGCATAAGTATGTGGCGGTCGCGGTGGATGGGGAGACCACGCAGTATGGGCGTGGTTGATTGCGAATATATCCTGATTGACCATTGCGGGATTCGGCGATTCCAGTTTTCTCAGTGGTCCCGTCTTTGCCTGACCGGAAAAGGATGGCCCAACCGAGTGCAGAGATCCTTCGTCGGGCACCTTCGCTTTGAGAAGGTGCCGCTTCCTCAGCATGAGAAAGCGGAGATTTATTTGGTTGATGCATATTCGCGGGCACGAATCAAGGTGGTTAGCTGTGGGATGAGAGGAGCGTTTTGCTGGGCGGACACTAATGCGCGCGCGACAAAAACCTGGGTAGTGGGAGAGTTGGTTCCGTCTAGTGGCGTTTGGCTCTATTGACAGGGGCTTCGGACCACATATAGTTTTACGCCGGAGATTCGACGCTCGGCCGTTTTCTTGTCCTTACGAGGAGAAATCCATGAGAGTTTCGCGTTTGGTAGTGTTTGCCGCGCTGGTAACCGTCGCTGCACTTGCAGAGACGCCCACGTTGACCTTCACCTATACAACGATCAAAGTTACAGGGGCGCAGAGCACCGCGATCTATGGCATCAATAACGCTGGGGCGATGGTTGGATCGTACGTCGACGGGGGGTGCGGCATGGGTTCACGCGCGCGGGCAAGAAGGTGAAGAAGATCGACGATCCGAAGGGCTCGGACACTTATTTTCGGGATCAACAAGGCGGGTTCGATCGTCGGCTACTACAGCACCTCGAGCCATGTGGCTCGGGCTTTCTTGTATGCGAAGGGGAAGTTCACGGACATTGGCCCGTCCGGTTCGAGTGGATCGCAGGCTCTCAGCATCAATGATCACGGAGACATCAATGAAAATTTCGCGGACTCGAAGGGTTCGCATGGATTTCTTTTGAAGGGCGGAATTTATAAAACGCTGGACGTGCCCGGGGCTCAGGAGACGCTGGGCGGAGGGATTAACAACGCTAGGTTGATGATCGAGGCATGGCTGGATTCGAGCTTCAGTTCGGAATCGTCGCTTTACAACGGCAAGACGTACAAGACGATTAATGTGCCGGGAGAGCCGAACTCGGACGCCGCCGCGATCAATAATCTGGGCGACATTGTTTATTCGTGGGAAGGTACGGGCGACACTTAGGGTGGCGCGTTGCGGCACGCTGGCAAGGTCTACAAGTTTCACGTGCCCAAGGGCGATCGGACTTTCGGGTACGGGATCAATGACCACAATGTCGTCGTTGGGGCGTTCACCGATGACAATGGGGTTCTGAGTGTTAGCGATCATCTGAAAACGTAGATTTTCGAACGTTTGCCGACCGGGTGTTGCCGTCTCCGACGGCTTCGCGATAGCGGAATCGCGGGAAACGGATCGATCCATCGGCTGTAACGACCGCAGACCGCGCAGCTTCCAAGGCGATTGCGCTGTGTCCAGCCCGGCCAAACGATCACAGGGGAACCATGATCCGTCACGCGGGTCCCGGCCCTCCGCCGCCGATAGTCGCGCTGGCGCATTTGATGCATTCGCCGGCCTGCGTCCGTCCGCTGGTGACGTCGATTGGCCGCGCGAAGTTGTTGCCGCCGGGCTTCTCGTCGACACTCTTGGCTGCAGTAGCATTGCCCACGGTCACAATGGCTGCAGACGCAGAAGACGAAGCCACAGGCACGACAGTTACGGTTTCGGAGCACAACCTCGGACATGGCCATCCCTCGCTCAAAATCACACTACACCGGACGAGGGATGATGCGCGCCTCCGGCGCGGATGATGCTGCTGGGTTTGTTTACTCCGGCCGACGTTCAGAAAAGTACGTTTTCAGATGATCGCCCACATTCTGAGCGGTTTCTCGGCGACGTATTGAGGATCAACAACGCCGGTGACGTGGCGTAGCAATCCGAAAGGTCGTTAAGCCGGATGGCTGTGATGCCCGATGTCGTAGACCCGCAGACATTCCGATGGGTCCACCTTCCTGGCTAGTTGATTTCTCGTTTGAACCGGGTGAGCTGATGGGCAGACAGTAAGGGAATGCGCAATCGTTTTGAGCGCAACTCTGGTTTTCAGCTCTCCATCTTCAACCTCATAGACTTCTCCCATCCCGCCCTTCGCGATAAAGCGAATGACTTCGTATCGCTGCCCCACGACATCCCCAGGGGCAAAAATGGGCGGGGAGGAGTGCGGTCGCTTGGGCAAAATACGACCGCAGGGCTCGGTATCGAGCAACGACGTCGCCTCCTCAGCATTGTCGAGAAGCTCCTGCACCTCGACTCGCAGGGCGGAATCTCCGGCACATGCTTCGGCGAGAAAATCCATCCGCCTCTCCACGGGAATTTCGAGGACGCGCTGGAAGATTGTTATTGCCCGGCTGCGCCCCTCCGCCTTCATCATTTGAGGAACCTGACAGTGTTTTGTAAGCGCGATTATAGCCCCAGGTTTGATAAGAGGAAGCCATTTTGTACCTCGCATCGAGTTAGTTAGGTTAGGGATAGTAATTGCAGATGAGCGCAACTTTCCCCAGAGCTTTGGACTGGCGGGAAGGCCCGTCCTTCATTTAGGGAATGCGGACGATCAGGCCTTTGGGGCCTACGGCTATGGCTTCGCCGGTTGGGCTGACGCTTACTGCGTTCAGATTCAAGTCCCAGCTCTTCTGCGATGTTGTTTTTTGCCCCTGCGTTTTCGCGAGGTCATCTTCGTAGGTGGATTGGGACGGTCCCACAACTACAATGCCCCCGCTTTCTGAGTGCCGCTGCCTGACGAAGGCTACGGCGGAAAAGTACCTTTGCGGTGCCCTAGTGGACAGGGTCCAGGCGAGGCCGCCGTCGTTGGTGAAGGCGAGGTGGGGGCCGTCCTGGTCGGGATGTTTGTAGTCTCCGCCGGCGATGACTCCATGGATAGCATCGCGGAATGCGATGGAGAAAATGCCGGCCGAATCTGGCCCGTGGCTGATGGGGGTTTCGGCGACGGTCCAGGTTTTGTCGGCGTCGTTGGAGTGGAATACACGCGCGGCCTTCCCGCCGGTGGCGAACCAGACGTTGGTCGTTCCCTGCACTGTGATGCAGGTTCCGCTGGCGGCGAATGCGCCTTCGCCTTCGATGGCTGGCGGGAGCGATTCGGGTGTGAGCGGTTCCCAGGTTGTGCCGCCGTTTCCAGTTGTGATCAATTCAAACTTGAGTTTGCCCGAATTGTCAGTGACAGGGTCGCCGAGCGCAATGCCGTGATCGCGATCCCAGAAGGCCATGCAATCGAAGAATCCTTTGGGATTCTTGTTGGTGAATTGCAAAGCCCAGGTTTTGCCGGCGTCGGTGGTTTTGTAGATGCGCGACTGCTCGCCGGGTCCGGCGCTCAGCAGGTAGGCGAGATCGGCGCTGAAGGCTTCGACGTCGCGGAAGTCGAGCGCTTCGGCGCTTGGGACTTGCGCGGCGTGCCAGGAAGTTCCGCCATCGGTAGTGCGGAGATAGGTTCCGTGAGTGCCGCTAGCCCAAGCGACCTGGTTCGGAAGCACGCTGATGCCGCGCAGGTTTTCGGTGGTGTTGGATTTTTGGACAATCAGATTCTGCGCGACTAGCGAGGCAGCGAGCAAGACGATGAGCAGGACATGCGGGCGCATGCGATGATTGTGCCAGAAGTTGTGGGTTAAATCGAAATTCCGAAAAGAAGGAAGCCCATGGCGCGGGTTCTGCTGGAGATCTGTTGTGGATCGATTGATGATGCGATTGAAGCGGAAAAGGGTGGGGCAGATCGCGTGGAACTCTGTTCAGCGCTTTTTCTGGGCGGGTTGACGCCGTCGATGGGGACGATTCAAGAGGTGAAGCGACGACTAAAGATTCCGATCATGGTCATGGTTCGTCCGCGAGGAGGAGGTTTTGCGTACTCCGAAGCGGAAATGGCGAGCATGGAACGTGACACGGAAGTGGCAGTTGAAAACGGTGCCGATGGGGTTGTGTTTGGCATTTTGCAATCCGACGGAAGAGTTGATAATGCGCGAAGCCAACGCATTCGCCAGCTGATCGGGACGCGTCAGGCCGTTTTTCATCGCGCCTTTGATGTGACTCCTGATCCGTTTGAGGCTCTGGAACAACTTGTAGATCTTGGAATCACGCGCGTGCTAACGAGCGGCCAGAAAGATAGCGTGCCCGAGGGAGTGGATCTGATCAAGAGGTTGATCGAGCGGGCAAGCGATCGGATCGAGATTCTTCCCGGAGGCGGCATTCAGGATAGGAATTTGAAAGAGACAGTCGAGCGGACCGGGTGCCGGCAGGTGCATATGACAGCGTGGGGAACAGCGTCTGACACATCGACGCAGGCGCGGCCGGGGATTACGTTCGGCGGATCTTTGTACCCGTCGGAAGATCGTTATCAGATGACGGATGCGAAGCTGGTGCGGCAGCTATCGGCGACACTGCGGGCTACTTCTCGTTGAACTCGACGAACGCTCCGGTGCTCTCGTAATATAACCGGATGCTGCACTGCTTGGGCGCGATGTGGGCGAAGGAAATCTGCAGCTGTTTGGGCGGGCCGCTGACTCCGCCAATTTCCATGGGAGCGCGCACCAAGTCTTGCTTCTCGTCGTAGGTTTTGGGATTGGTGACGTTCCTGCTCACGATGAGTGTCCAATCCTTTTTGTTGGGAATCACGTACATTGTGTAGGCGCCAACAGCGAGCTCCTGATGATTCAGAATCAGCGTAACTTGTGTGAACAGAGTCATGGGTGAACCGGCGGGCAGCCATATTTTGCCGGTATGCGGCTGGTCCTTCTCGCTCATGACGGAGCCGTTGTATTGCACGCTGATTTCTTTATCGTCAGCGAAATCGCAGCTGGCGGTTTTGGTGGGATCGTTCGGATCCTGATCCGCCCGCGCGGTGGCGATGGTGGCCAGAATAAACTGAGAGGTCAAGACGAGGCAGACGGCCAGCAGACGCATGAAGTATTCCCCCGGACTCGACTTTTTCAACATCGGACAGCTAATGGCGATTCATTGTACTTCGAGAGCGCCGTAATTGCAGGTGGAATTCAGTTGTGGAACGCGGGATCAGTACTTCCGGGGTGGTCTAGGTTGTGCCATGCCCTATTCGGGCTTGGTCTTCAGTGACGTTCTCTTATCTCTCGGGCATTGCTAACGTGATAAGCCAGCAGCAAGAAAGGCTGGCTCTGATCACATTATGGCAAAGATTGAGAAATCGTCGTTTCAGCTCAAGATTCTTTACGGTGAAGGCGACGCGGAAGTACTTGCCTCACAAGCAGTTCTTATCCAAAAGGCGGGCCATCAGGTAGAGGCGGCGGTGGGACGTAAGGGTATCGACGAGGCGGTGCGCCGGGGGACATTCGACCTGGTGATTCTTGGCCCGACCTTGACCAAGAACGATCGGCATCACCTGCCTTACGTGATCAAGAAGGTGCAGGCGGCGATCCGCGTTCTGGTCATGCACACCGATGGGGAGGGGCATCCGGCGGTGGACGCGAATCTCGATACCGGGAGGAGCATTGCTGATCTGGTGGCGAAAATCGCTTCAATGAAGGCGAGTGGCGAGATCGCTTCGAATGGGCTGGCCGAGGGTGCGGCAGCCGGCAGGTAGTTCAACAACAGTTCTCGGTTCTCTGTGTCAGTTCTCCGCGAGGCGGCCTTCGGGCCGCCTTTCCTATTCGGCAAAGCATCTGGTTGAATACGAATCAAGAAAGTAAAAGTGGATTCGACCCGGCTGATTTGGCCGCGCCTTGGATTAATTTTTGGTTACCGTGATGCGTTGGTGGGAGCAGGGGCCTTGGCTGCGGAGCTTTGCTCGGCCTGGGCGGGTCAGAGACCCGTCCCTACACGGGTCAAACCATAGGCGCGGTAGAATATTGGCGAATGTCACTTTGCGAGAACTGGTGGATATGAGCGCATCAAGCAATGGAAGCGAACAGAAAAAAATCTATGTGACCCTCACCGGGTTGCCTCTTTCATTTCATTTCGAGTGGCCTTTTCGCAGGTCTACTTCGGGAGCGGATTTTTTCTTCCTGCATGCCGACATACGACTGGAGAACTCGGCAGGGTTGCATGCGCCGGTAGCGGTGAATCTGTCGGCGACCGTTCGTGAGGTGTTGCCATCGCTCGAGCCGAAGGACGTAGAGGATCCGGTGATCAACGCGTTGCGGAAGGAAGTCGACCGCAGACAGCTGGAGTTTGTCAAGTCGGGCAAACTGGTGCCCGTACAGTTTTCCAGCCGTCATTTTGATTTCAAGCGCAATAAATGGATGTTCGGCAAGGCGAGTGATGAGGAGATCGCGTTGCTGGTAAAGAGGAAAGCGTACTGGCAAACCCGGTTGGTCGCCGGGCCGGTGTGGATTGCGGACCCTTCCGAAGTGCTTTACGTCGAAACTTCGGCAGAGCATCTTTTGGATCTCGCCAAGAAATTAGCAACGCAAGGGCTGATCAAGCTGGAGGCAGAACGGGCCACGGCGACTCCTTTATTAATGGAGCAGGACGCAAATTTTGAGGCTGACATGCGCGCGGCTCTGGAGGAGTTGGAGAAAAAGCATGCATTTGAAAGAGGGTAGGAGAAATCAGTTGATTGACGAACCGTGCGCGCAGTTGCGCCTCTAAGGCGCCATACCTTCATCCATCCAGCGTTTAAACAGGGCAATTTGATCCTTAGGCCAAGGTTCATCGCAGGGCATGGTGCCGTCGAGGACGCGGGCGTAGATCTCCTCGGCCTGAGCCTTGACGTCGGCGAATGATGAGAGGTCGAGGCCGAAATCCTTCATCGTATCCACGTCGGGAGTGTCACGAAACAGCGGGCGAATGTCTTTGGCAAAGCTGAGAGCCATGTAACACCTTCAATCTGCCCTCGTCATCGATGGAGCAAACTTCACGAAATTCTAAATCGTTACTCTGCCTTCATGGCGTCGATCGAGCGAAAAAGCTCGTCGCTGGGCTGCTTGACTTCGACGAACGGATGGCCGTTGGGTTTGTTGCTGACGACGTAAATGGTCGGAGTGTGCTCGAGGTGAAGCGTTTTTCCCAACTCACGGTCAGCGTTCACCTCGGCCGCAAACTTGCCCTGAGGATCGACCACGAAGGGCAAATCCACTTTATGATCGACAGCAAACTTCTCCGCGAATTGTCGCAGGTTCGCGGGAAAGATTTCGGGCTGGTGCTCGAAGATGTAGTCCCGGAACTCTAGCCCAAGCTGCCGGGAGCGGCTGTCGAAATAATGGGCGATGACCGCCGCTTCGAAAGACCAGTTGTGCATGGGCAGCGGGAAGTCGTGGCGAACCACGGGAATCTTGTAAGTCTTGCCTGCTTGCGCGACCAGAGGCGCCTCGCGCCGGCATTGCGGACATTGCAGGTCTTCGAAGACCACGATGGCGATCTGCGAGCCCTTCGGCGGACGCAGGGCCGGGTTCACAGAGTCCTGCGCCAAAGCCAGGGAAGCGAACATTGCAACGAAGAAAGCAAAGCGAACCAGGTTTCTATTCATGGCAGAATCAGTACCGACCTTACTTAATCTATCGTAATTAATGTGTACCGGCACTCCCGGTGCGCGAAATTACAATTGTTCCAAGGCTCAACAAAGTCAGCAAAGAAATCGCCGCGAGTGAGGCCACGCAATAGACGCACCACACTCCGAGGATATGAGCTTCCACGCGTGCCAGGTAGAGCGAAAATGACAGGCCGACAAGAGCGGCGGCCAGAAATAGCCGATAGGCGCGTTTTAGGGCAAGCATCGCCAGAAGCACGTAACCCGCCATCCCGATGGCAGCGACGGGAACTCCGGCGAGCACCGCGAAAGGGCTGTGGTTGACGATTCCACAGTCCCAGCGCTCGTTGATGCTGCATGGAGAACTATCCGTCCGGTAGTGTTCCCGGAGCGCAAGGCCGGATGCTACGAAGCCAAGAAGTGTCAACGAAACCAGGACGTACCGCATTAAGCCGGGATTCCCTCGCCGAATTAAAACACTCCATATTTTACCCTAACTTGGCTTTCAGGCCGGGTCTGCGACGCGAATGCAAGTTTGTCCGGACGATGCAGGAGATCAGAGGAGGCAGAGCTGACGACGTTCCAAGGCGAGCAGTTTTTCTTTGATCGGGAGACCGCCGCCGTATCCGGTGAGCTTGCCGTTGCTGCCGATCACGCGATGGCACGGGATCACTATGGGGATCGGGTTGGACCCGTTGGCGAGGCCCACGGCCCGGGATGCTTTCGGATTTCCGATACGGCCCGCCAGTTCACCATAGGAGATGGTCTCGCCATAGGGGATATCGCAGAGGCGGCGCCAAACTTCGAGTTGGAATGGTGTTCCTTCGGGTGCGAGCCGCAAGTCGAAGCTTTCCAGTTCTCCGGCGAAGTAGGTCTGGAGCTGTTGGATCGTTTTGCTAAGCGGAGCCCGGTCTTCTTTCCAGGAAGGTTCTGGTGCGGTCGGGTGACGTCCGTTCACGAAACGGATCTCGCGTAGGCCGGCTTCGTCCGCGACCAGCAGCAATGGACCTAGCGGGCTTTCGATCTGGGTGAAGCATCGGGTCATTTGCTCCCAACAGGATAGATCATCGGAGGGAGAACGGTTGGCCGTTTTCGGACATCGAGGCGGCTGCCGAGCTTTGCTCGGCTGAGCGGATTAGGGCGTCCGCCCCCTAGGTGATCTTCGGCCGGAAGCGTCTGTCCCCACCCGACCTCATACTGCCGCAATTTGTTCGCGACGCTTGGCTTGAATCTCGATGTAGACGTGGACTAGGGACACCGCGGCTGGGGTTACGCCCGGAATCCGGGAGGCGTGGGCCAGAGTGCGCGGTCTTATCTTTAGAAGGGTCTCCTGCATTTCGCGGGAGAGGCCGCTGACCGAGTGGTAATCGAACCAGTCGGGAATGGCACGCTGCTCGGCCTTTTTCAGGCGGTCGATGGCGCGCTGTTGTTGCAGCAGGTAGCCTTCGTATTTGATTTCGGTTTCGACTGACTTGAGTTCGTTTCTTATTTCGGAAGAAAGACCGGCCACGGATTCCCGCGGATTCGCACGGATTTGTTCTCTTTCAAAGAATGGCCTGTCTAGTTCGCGGAGGATTGGGACGAGATTCTCGATGGTGACCTCGGGACGCTTGAGAAGTTGGGCGCAGGTTTGGCCCAGGGCGCCAGGAAGGTGATTAGCATACAGCAGAGAATAACAAGGTCCTTCGACTTCGTTCGGCTGCGCCACACTGCGCTCGGGATGACAGGGAGTTAGCACTTCTGCCGTTGCAATCTTTTCAAGCATTGTGCTGGTGAGTCTGGTTTTTTCCAGCAATTGTTTCATGGCTTGCAGGCGCTCTTGCTTGGCCAGGTAGTCGGCCCAGGCTGGGTCACCAATTAAGCCAATTCTGCGGCCGTGCGGGGTTAGTCGGCGGTCGGCGTTGTCGATGCGCAGATGCAGGCGGAACTCGGCGCGGGAAGTGAACATCCGATACGGCTCGTTAGTACCCTTCGAGATCAGGTCGTCGATGAGAATCGCGGTGTAGGCTTCGGTTCGATCGAGGATGAGCGGCTCCTCGTTCTTCACTTTCAGCGCGGCGTTGATCCCGGCCATCAAGCCCTGGCAAGCGGCTTCCTCGTATCCGCTGGTTCCGTTGATCTGGCCGGCGAGGAACAGTCCGCTGATCTTCTTGGTTTCGAGCGTGCGTTCTAGTTCTGTGGGATCGATTGAGTCGTACTCGATGGCGTAGCCGGGCCGCAGCATTTCCGCGGTCTCAAGGCCGGGAATGGATTTGAGTATCGCAAGCTGAACCTCGACCGGCAGCGAGGTGCTCATGCCGTTGACGTAGATCTCGTGCGTGTTCAGTCCCTCAGGTTCGAGGAAGAGCTGGTGCGTGGTCTTGTCGGGGAACTTTACAATCTTGTCTTCGATCGAAGGACAATATCGTGGCCCGATGGACTGAATCTGGCCGCTGTACATGGGCGAACGATGTACGTTCTCGCGGATGATGCGCTGCGTTTCCGGCGTAGTCCATGCCATGTAACAAGGCACTTGGGAATCATGATGAGCGACGCGCTTCGTGCGGAAGCTGAACGGCGTAGGATCGGGATCGCCGGGCTGTACCTGGAATTGCGACCAGTCGATAGTGCGACCGTCGAGGCGTGGCGGCGTTCCGGTCTTAAGGCGACAACCGCGGAGGCCGAGTTGCTTTAGCGATTCTCCCAGGAGAACTGCGGCTGGTTCGCCGGAGCGCCCGGCGGGATACTGCTGCTCCCCGCAGTGAATAAGGCCGTTGAGGAAAGTTCCAGTGGTGATGATGATGGCGTGGGCGCCGACGGTGCGGCCGTCGCGAAGTCTGATTCCGCGGCAGACTCGGTGGCTGGTCGTTGGTCGTTGGTCGTTAGCAGGGACCCAAGGTCCCTCGACTGCGTTCGGCTGCGCCACACTGCGCTCGGGATGACAGGGTTGCTGATGGCTGACGACTGATGGCTGAGGGCTCTCTACAATCAGATCCGCCACTTCGGCCTGCTTGATCTTTAGATTTGGCTGAGATTCCAGAACTTCGCGCATTTTTAGGCGGTAGGCTTGCTTATCGCACTGGGCGCGGGGAGACCAGACAGCCGGTCCACGAGAAGTATTCAGCAGGCGGAACTGAATGCCAACCGCGTCCGTGATCTCGCCCATGATGCCGCCGAGAGCATCGACTTCGCGGACCAGATGGCCTTTGGCAATTCCGCCTACCGCGGGGTTGCAGGACATTTGCGCAATGAGGTCTACGTTCAGCGTGTAAAGGGCGGTCTTTAAACCCATGCGGGCCGCGGCCATCGCAGCTTCGCATCCGGCGTGACCCGCGCCGACTACAACGACGTCGAAATGTTCGGTGAAGGACATCTGTGGTCTCTATTCTAGCAATGAGCGAGCAAACACGCTGGGAGAACATTCCGCACGTGGGGACGGCCGCCCTCGGCTGTCCAGCGGAGCGAAGCTCCGAGGGTTGGCCGGGGTTGAAAGGAATCTAACCTCGATAGAGCGCAGTGTGCCGGGGGCGGCTGTCCGCACGTGATTTTTAGAATTGTGGGCCTCCGATATCTGTGAACACCGCTTCCTGCCACTGCGGCGAAGGGATATACCAATTGCTGGCTCCGGCTTCGTGATTGTTTCCACCCAGGCCGTAGGGAATGGTCGGCGAGCGCCAATAGTCCATACCCATCAGCAGTAGAACCCCTTGAGAAATCCTGATGCGGGCTTTGACCGTGCAGCCTTCGGGCTCTCCGGCTGGCAGCGCGGCTCGAGGCGAGGGGCTCCAGAAATGCCAGACGCGGTCGGGACGCTGACCGACTTTTGGCACTACATTGTGGCTGGTCTGATCGTAGGCTAGCGGCATGGGTCGTGCTCATCGGTGCCGAACCAGGGTTCGCGGTGGTAGAGCCCGCCACGAACGTTGCCCTTGTCGTCGTTGAGGAGTAGGTCTTTGCCATCGACCCGACAGATGAGCTGGGTCGAGGCAATCTCCACTTCTGCGGATTCGTGACCTGGGACGCGGGTGTCGACGATTGCGATTCTCCAAAGTAGTGCCGACTTGAAATCGCGGGGCGGCGCAACTGCGTTCACATAGCCTGCTTTGTAGCTGACCTCGTCGCGGGCGCGCGGATCGTTACCAATCACGAAGGCGAACGGACTTGAGGCGTGACCACCGTGATTGTTGAGGTGATGCTCTTATGCGGGATTAGTGTGACGAGTGTTTCGGTGGGGGAAGTGAGACTGAAAGCGGCGCTGCTTGTGCGCAGCAAGACAGCCGAGGCTCCCGGAAAGTTCTTGCCTGTGATTTCCACACGGGCCCTCGGACCGCTGGTGGGCGAAAATTGGAAAATCTCGGGGCGTGTCGACTGCGCAATCACGACTGCGGAAAGAGTTGAGATCAGCGCTCCAATCGTCGTAATTGCAATTCGCTTTCCCATGTTCACACCTGCAGCTAGCGGCGCCAGCACGGGTGCGTGGACGCCCGCGCCTACATTATCCGACGTGACTTGCTCTTAGCCTGCTTCAAACTGCGTCATCGCTGCGATGAATTCCCGGATTGGGGCGAGTTGCACGGGCCCCCTGGGCCCCGTATATTGGAGTGTCCTGGAGGCGCAATCATATGACGACTGAGCAATTCTTCGAACAGCTGGATACGCGGATCGCGAAGTATGATCTGCTTTGCCATCCTTTCTATAAAGCATGGAGTGCGGGCGAGCTTACGCGCGAGGATTTACGGGAGTACGCGCGGGATTACTATCATCATGTGGAGGCTTTTCCGCTCTATCTAGCGGAACTGGGTATCCGCCTCGACGAAAGCGAACTCCGACAGGCGCTGCTGGCCAACATGGCGGAGGAGAAGGGCATGGCGGATGCGTTTGGCGATGCGTTGCCGCCGCATTCCGAACTATGGCTGGATTTTGCTGAAGGCATGGGCGCAGGACGTAACATGCGTGGACACGACCCGCTGCCCGAGGTTAAGGAGCTGACTTCGTTCTTCCATCGTGTTGCGAGTGAGGGCACGCCGGAAGAAGCGCTGGCCGCCTTCTACACCTATGAGTCGCAAGTACCGCGGGTCGCGAAGGAGAAAGCGCGCGGGCTGCTAGAGATGTATGGCGCCGATGAGCGTGTCACCACCTATTTCACCCTGCATACTACCGCGGATGTTTATCACTCGCAGATCTGGCGTCAGCAGTTGGGCAAACGGCTGGAATCGAATGCGCAGATGGAGGAGCAGGCGCTGGTTGCGGCCGAGAACGCTGCGAAGGCCCTGTGGCACGCGCTGGATGGCATCGAGACCCGGCGGATGCAGAAGGTAGCGGTGTAGACGGCGATCTTCAAAACTAGGAATGAAAAATGGAGCCGGTGATTCGTTAGAATCATTGGCTCTTTCTCTTTGTGGGGATTTTCTTACGGCGAAAGCAATGCCCATTGGCGCTCGCGCGACGGTTGAGGAGACGGTTGAGTTCAAGCACACACTGACCTCGCATCATCCCGAGCTGCCGCCGGTATATTCGACTCCTGACATGATCCGGCTGATGGAAACGGCAGCTTTTCGTGCCCTGCAACCTTACTGCGAGGGCGACGAGATCACCGTGGGCACGGCCATTCACATTGAGCATCGGGCGGCGAGCGGAGTCGGAGCGCGGATACGGGCGGAGGCAGTGCTGAAATCGTTCGATGGGAAGTTTTACGTGTTGCGCGTGACAGCGTGGGACGATGTCCAGGAAATTGGCCGGGGCACGGTGGGGCGCGCGGTGGTGAGTATCGGGCGGTTCATGGAGAAGATGAAAAAGAGCAGTCGTTAGTCGTTGGTCGGTGGTCGTCGCCATGACCAGCAAGGATCCGGCCCAACTTACTGTGGATGTACTATGTTCCCGTGGAGAGGCTACAGCAGGCCGTACTCGAATACATTCGCAAACATGAACTCCTGAAGGCCGGGGATCGCGTGGGGATCGCGGTGTCGGGTGGGGCAGACTCGGTGTCCTTGCTCCGTCTGCTTTTAGAACTCCGCAAGGAAGTCGGCATTGTCGTTTCGGTGGTTCATTTCAATCACAAGTTGCGTGGGGCTGAGTCGGATGAAGACGAACGGTTCGTGGCTGAATTGGCTCAGCGGCACAAGTTAGAGCTGTGCAGCCAAAGCGGTGAGGTGGCCGCTCATGCGGCGGAGAAACGCCTGAGTCTGGAAACGGCGGCGCGCGAAATGCGATACCAGTACTTCCATCAATTACTGCTGGAAAGCCGGTTGAACCGGATTGCTACCGGACACACTCTGGACGATCAAGCCGAGACGGTGCTAGTAAAGATCGTTCGAGGAGCTGGTGGCCGTGGATTGGCAGGAATTTACCCTCGGTTGTCAGTGACCAGCTCTCAGCTTTCAGCTCTCAGCTCACCGCCAACCAAGGAGACTAGAGCCGCCTCTATTGTTCGCCCACTGCTTGCAATCCGGCGACGAGAGCTGGAGGTTTATCTGCTTGCGCTGGGGCAAAGCTGGCAGGAGGACAAGAGTAATCGCGACTTACGGCATATGCGCAATCGAGTGCGGCACGGAATTTTACCGCGGCTGGAGCGTTATCTAAACCCCGCGGTACGCGAGGCGTTTGCCGAGACAGCGGAGATTGCGCGTACGGAGGAGGAATACTGGGAAAAGGAAGTTGCGCGAGTACTGCCGCTGGTTTGGCATGCAAAGGACGCCGGCGGCGTACTTAGTTTGTCAGTTTTGGCAGACTTTCCTCTCGCGCTGCAGCGGCGTTTGGTCCGGGCTGCCAATGAATCTTTGGGGATGCGGCTGGATTTCCATCACGTCGACGAGGTTGTTGCTTTAGGCTCCAACCGTGCTGGACCGGCTAAGTCCACTGTGTTGCCGGATGGGTGGGTGGTTTTGCGAAACAAGAGCGAGTTGCGCTTCGAGCTTCAAAGCGATACGCCGGGCAAAGTGGACTACGAATACCGCCTCCCCGTCCCTGGATCGGTCGAGGTTCAGGAAACGGAATCACGCTTCGAAGTGGTATTGGTTTCTGGAAACGCCGCCAAGGGTTATAATCCCGAGGATTTGTTGGATCGAGCATTATTGGCGGCGGAACTGAAAGTTCGGAACTGGCGTCCGGGCGATCGCTTCTGGCCACCGCATACGAAGATCGCGAAAAAGATAAAGGAACTGCTGCAGGAGCGGCAGGTGGCGGGCCCGGAACGAAAACTGTGGCCGGTGGTGGCCAGCGGAACGGATGTAGTCTGGGTTCGCGGCTTTTCGGCACCGTCTCGACTGCGGCCACGTAGCGCAGATGAAGGCGCTGTGTTGATCCGGGAGGTTAGGTTGTAGGAGCGATTTTGGCTCAAAGCGGACGGGGCGAGGCGCCCGTCGCCACACGAACAAACGCATATGAACGCTAACCCAAAGCCTGAACAGCTACGTACCGTGATTCCCACCGAGCAGATCCAAAAGCGCGTGCGTGAAATGGCACGACAGATCTCCTACGACTATCAAGGCAAGACCATTCACGCCCTCGCGTTGCTGGAAAACGGGTTCATTTTCATGGCCGACCTGGTGCGGGTTCTGGAGGTACCGGTCATTTGCCAGTTTATCAAGCCGAGGTACAGGCGGGAGCAGGAGAACACTGCGGCGGGCTTTCTGGAAATCTTTTTCAGCCACGAACTAGCGATCGTCGGACAGCATGTTTTGCTGATCGAGGGCCTGGTGCATTCCGGAGTGACGAACGAGTTTCTGATGAACGACTTGCGAGGCCGGGGAGCCGCTTCGGTCAAGTTGGCCACGTTGCTCGACCGGCAGTCGGCTCGGAGAGTGCAGTTGCAGCCGGATTACTTCGGATTTCTGGTGGACGAAGCGTTCCTGGTGGGTTATGGGTTGGGATCCCCCGAACAGACCCTTCGCAACCTGCCCTACATTGCGGCTGCAAGCTGAAGCTTTTCTGTGACTTAAGTCACCGCAAGAACTCCATCCTTTTTCCCACAAGAAGGGTTAGAATGATGGAGTTGGTAATTTCCTCTATCCAATCCCAGCGGCTGGCATCTAATTACCTTAGGCGGGGCCCCAGTTGCGTTTTTGGAACAGGACGCGACTTTCTCAGGAGTTTTTAGGTGAATTCAACAGTTAAGACCGTGGTTTTCTGGCTAGTGATCGTGCTCTCCGCGTTCCTGCTTTGGCAAGTAGTAAAGGCCGGCGGCGCGGGGCAAAAAGAGAAGGAAGTCAACTTCTCGCAATTCATGACGGATGTGGACCAGGGCAACGTCAAAGAAGTCACCATCAACTTGCAGGAAGTACATGGCAAGTTTGCGAATGACGGCTCGACCTTCCACACCACCGTTCCTACGAACTATCCCGACATGATTAAATTGCTGCGCGACAAGGGCGTGAATATCACCGTCCGGGACGCCAGCAGTGGGAGTTGGCCCAGTTGGCTGCTGAACCTGGCGCCGTTGATTCTGCTGGCTGCCTTGTGGTTCTTTATGATCCGGCAGATGCAGACGGGCGGTAACAAGGCACTGTCGTTCGGGAAGAGCCGGGCGCGGCTACTCTCTATGCAACAGAAGAAAGTCACGTTCAAGGACGTGGCGGGCGTGGAAGAGGCCAAGGAAGAGCTTAAGGAGATCATCGAATTCCTGCGTGAAGCGCAGAAGTTCCAGAAGCTCGGTGGACGCATTCCGAAGGGTGTGTTATTGGTTGGACCTCCGGGAACGGGTAAGACTCTGCTGGCGAGAGCGGTTGCGGGTGAGGCCAACGTTCCCTTCTTCTCGATTTCCGGTTCGGACTTCGTGGAAATGTTCGTAGGCGTCGGCGCGAGCCGGGTGCGCGATCTGTTTGAGCAAGGCAAGAAGAACGCTCCCTGCATCATCTTTATCGATGAGATCGATGCGGTTGGACGTCATCGCGGCGCCGGCCTGGGCGGCGGACACGACGAGCGCGAGCAGACTTTGAATCAGTTGCTGGTCGAGATGGATGGCTTCGAATCGAACGAAGGCGTCATCCTGATGGCCGCCACTAACCGTCCGGATGTGCTTGATCCCGCACTCCTGCGGCCAGGCCGTTTCGACCGCCGAGTGGTCGTGCATCGGCCGGATGTGCGCGGACGCGAAGAAATTCTTCGAGTCCACACTCGCAAGATTCCTTTGGCCGACGATGTCGATCTTTCCGTACTGGCACGGGGCACACCGGGCTTCTCGGGAGCGGACTTGGCCAACATGGTCAACGAGGCTGCATTGAGCGCGGCGCGGCAAAACCGCAAAGCCGTTCTCATGTACGACTTCGAACTGGCTAAAGATAAAGTCCTGATGGGCGTCGAACGCAAATCGCTTATTCTCACGGAAGAAGAGAAGAAGGTGACGGCGTATCACGAGGCAGGGCACGCATTGGTCGCATCCAAGCTGCCGAATTCTGATCCGCTGCACAAAGTCACGATCATTCCGCGTGGCATGGCTCTGGGTGTGACCATGCAGTTGCCGATCGATGACAAGCACAATTACACCAAGGAATATCTGGAGACGGAAATCGCCATCATGATGGGTGGCCGGATCGCCGAGGAGATGTTCCTCAATCAGATGAGCACGGGCGCAGGCAACGACATTGAGCGGGCCACGGAACTGGCGCGCAAGATGGTCTGCGAGTTTGGTATGAGCGATCTGGGCCCGCTGACCTTCGGTAAAAAGGAAGAGCAGATTTTTCTGGGTCGCGAGATTGCGCAGCATCGCGACTACAGCGAGGCCACGGCAATCAAGATCGACGACGAAGTTCGCCGAATTGTGGGCCAGGGCTATAACACCGCGAAAGGCATTCTGGGGCAGGATAATGGCGCGCTGGTCAGAATCGCGCTGGCATTGCTGGAACGTGAAGTGCTCGACGCGAATGAGATCAAAATGATCATCGAAGGCAAGGAATTGCCCAAGATGACGCCTCCGCCTAAGTCCGATGACGGCGTGCAGCAGGTGCTGAAGCCGGAGCCGGGACGGCCAGGGATTGCCAAGGGTGGGGAGAGTCCGGCCAGGGCCTGACCTCAAACGACTAAGGCGTTTTCAGCTCGCTAAGAATTGACATCCTGACCCGAGCTTCTCATCCCCAAAGGGAATGAGAAGCGGAGTGAAGGCACCCGCTGTTTACAGCAATCATGAAATGCTCTAGCTCCCCTCGAAAATAGCCGTAAGTGATTGATTCCACGTCGGCACATTTTCATGATCCGTTGTGAGCCACGAATCATGAGCAACTTAGCTAGTGGATAATGCGGGCGGCCCAACGGCAGCCCCAAGTTTTTTCCCTAACTCTTTCATCCGTTCACCAGGCTCATCATGTGTTCCGGATACCGCGCCCCAGCGGTTGCATCCTGCGGAAACACCTCGTCGATCTGGCGCAGATCCTTCGGGGTCAGCTGAATGTTGATAGCGCCGACATTTTCTTCGAGATACTTCCGGCGCTTGGTGCCAGGAATCGGCACAATGTCATCCCCCTGCGCGAGTACCCAAGCCACTGCCAACTGCGAAGGCTTGCAACCCTTCTGTTTCGCCATTTCCTCCACCCGGCGTACCAGATCAAGATTCTTCTGGAAGTTCTCGCCTTGGAAGCGCGGGGAATTTCTGCGGTAATCGTCAGGAGCAAGATCATCAAAAGTCTTGAACTGGCCGGTCAAGAAGCCGCGTCCCAACGGGCTGTAAGCGACAAATCCGATTCCGAGTTCGCGACAAGCGGGCAGGATTTCGTCTTCGGGATCGCGCGTCCACAGCGAATATTCCGTCTGCAGCGCAGTAATGCGATGAACCTTTGCGGCGCGGCGAAGAGTCTGCGGACTAGCTTCGGACAGCCCCAGGTAACGAACTTTGCCTTCCTTGACCAGTTGCGCCATCGCGCCTACCGTCTCTTCAATCGGCGTATCCGGATCTACGCGGTGCTGGTAGTAAAGATCGATCGTGTCCACGCCTAGCCGCCGCAGGCTGCCTTCGCAGGACTGGCGCACGTATTCCGGTTTGCCATTGACCCCGCGGACATTGGGATTCTTAGGATCGCGCACAATGCCAAACTTCGTGGCCAGCACAATCTGGTCCCGGCGTCCGCGAATTGCTTTGCCGACCAACTCTTCGTTGGTAAACGGCCCATACACGTCAGCAGTGTCGAGAAAAGTGATACCAAGTTCCAGAGCCCGGTGAATCGTGGCCAGAGATTCGTTGTCATCGCGTCCGCTGTAGAACTCCGACATGCCCATGCAGCCCAGGCCCATGGCTGAAACCGTGGGAACGCTACCGCCAAGTTTGCGAGTTTTCATGATGCCTCCTGACAAGAAAAAGAAACGTGGAACGAAAAACTGGAATCTGATCTACCAGTTCATAGATGCACGTAACGGTGGCCAGGCATCAACCATTTAAGGCCCTCGCAGGTGCAGATTTATTCGAGAATTGCGCGTTTGCAACAATTCGACTCGATTGTCATGCAACAACCCAATTGTCATTCCGAGCGCAACGAGGAAGCTGTTTTTGCTTGCAACCGCGAAAATGCCGCGATGAGCCGGCGACAACGTGCTCGAAATGACAATGGCAGAGACTGAATTGCAACTCTGATCCGGTGATCCGTGACTCAAGTCCCCAACTGGTTTGATCGGAAATTCGAATTCTCGTTTCCGGCAGAGCTATATCCGAACCTCTGCGTTCGCTTGCGAGGCACGCCCGCAAGGCTTGAGGAAATTGTCGGTGCTGATCGCCGTGAGCGGTTAGTGCAGAAACCGGGAGAAAAGTGGTCGGCGCAGGAGCATGCCGGACATTTGCTTGACCTCGAGCCCTTGTGGATGGCGCGAGTCGACGATTACCTCGCAGGCGTCGCTGAACTCACAACCGCCGACCTGAGCAATCGGAAAACTTATGAAGCGGGGCATAACCAGCGCCGCATCGAGGATATTCTTATGGAGTTTCGAAAGGCACGATTGCGGCTCGTGGATCGACTCGGCGACTTTGAAGCTGACCTGTTCGCCCGATCGATCCCGCATCCGAGACTTAGAACGCCAATGCGACTGGTCGACCATTTGTACTTCGTGGCCGAACACGACGATCATCATTTGGCGCGGATTTGGGAGCTCATCTTAGAATGAAGGATGCACGCAAGATCGGCGGTTTTTTCATATGAACGAAACTCTTAGCTTTCGATCCCCCTCAGAATTTCGCAAGTGGCTGGCCGGGAATCATCGCCAATCCGATGGGATTTGGCTGCGCATCTTCAAAAAGGGCTCGGGAGAACCCACTGTTACCTACGCCGAAGCGCTGGATGAGGCGCTATGCTTCGGATGGATCGACGGCTTAAAGCAGAGCCATGATGAGGTTTCGTGGCGGCAAAGATTCACCCCAAGACGGCCTAAAAGTGGCTGGTCCAAGATCAACACCAGACACGCGGAAAGGTTGATCAAGGCGGGCCGGATGAAGGCTGCAGGCCAAGCCCAAATTGAGGCTGCGAAAAAAGACGGCCGTTGGACTGCGGCCTACGATTCCTCGAGCCAAGCAACTTTTCCTGAGGATTTTCTGGCCGCAGTCCGCAGGAACACAAAAGCGAACGTGTTCTTCGAGTCGCTCAGCAAGGCAAACCGTTATGCGATTGCCTACCGGCTGCAAACAGCACAGAGGCCGGAAACGAAGCAGCGCCGCATGGAAATGATTCTCGCGATGCTGGACAGAGGCGAAGCATTTCACTAGTTTCTTGAGCGGCACGCTCAGGGCACAACCGTGATCAGGGGTTTGGTCGCACGTAATACTTCGCCGATTTCTACGGCGGGAACGCCGGCCGTATTGAGGGCGTGCGAGAGTTCACTTGCATCTTCGGACGCGACCGAGATCAGCAATCCCCCGGCGGTCTGAGGGTCGAAGAGAATTGTTCTTATCTCATCGCTAATTCCTTCCTCGTAGCGAACGACGCCCTCGGCAAATTCGCGATTGGCTTTCAGGCCTCCGGGAATGTGGCCAGCGCGAACACATTCGAGCGCGCCCTCAAGCAGCGGAATGCGACTGGCATGGAAGCGCAGCGACACTCTGGACGCGAGCGCCATTTCGCGGCTGTGCCCGATCAGGCCGAAACCGGTGACATCGGTCATAGCGTGGACGGCGAAGCGGTGGTTAGCTGCGGAGCTTTGCTCCGCCCCACCGGGTCGAAGACCCGGCCCCCCGCGACCCGAGATGACCTCCGCGGCTTTCTTGTTCAAGGTAGTCATCGAGGAAACCGCAGCGTCGACCCACGATTGTTTCGCTGCTTTTCTCTTAATCGCAGTCGAGATTACTCCCGTCCCCAGCGCTTTCGTGAAAACAAGACGATCACCTGGCTTCGCCCCGCCATTCGTGAGCACCCTGGCAGGGTCGATGAGGCCCGTCACAGAATATCCAAACTTCATTTCCTCGTCGCGAACGCTGTGTCCGCCAATCACCGAGCAACCGGCTTCGATCATTTTGGAAAGTCCGCCGGCAAGCACACGTTCCAGGAGTGCCAAATCGGCTTTTTCCGGAAAACATACCAGCGCTAGTGAAGTGCGCGGCTGGCCGCCCATCGCATAAACATCACTCAGCGCGTTGGTCGCGGCGATCTGGCCAAAGGTGTAGGGATCGTCCACCATCGGAGTAAAAAAGTCCACGGTTTGCACCAACGCCGTGCCCGGTCCGATTAAATACACGCCGGCGTCGTCGGCTTGATCAAAGCCAACTAGAACATTCGGGTCATGCTGCCGGGCTAATTTCCCAAGCACCGCGTCCAGCACCGCCGGACTCAGCTTGGACGCTCAACCCGCAGCTTTCACAAACTCCGTCAAACGAATTGGCTGTGCATCGGCCATGAGAGCATTCTAAAGGATTGCCGGATTCGCCATTCCCAGCCAGAGGGCTATAACCACAAAGGACACGAAGTAACACAAAGCCGATCCGTGAAAATCCGTGGCGCTCTTGACTTTACTTCACCGAGACATCGGTCACTTTCAGATCAGGATAGGCGCGATCCCAGTCGTTGCTGATGTGGTCGAAGGTCAGACGAAATGGCGCACTCTGGCCGGGAGCCAGCGGTAACAAATGGAGGTCAACCGTATCCGGGTAAGGCCCGGCAGTCTTCAGAATGTAGAGCACGACGTCATCCGCCTGCGCGACTTCGCCAAGAGAATTCTTGAAGGCAACATGCACAGCCGCGTGTGTAACCGTCTTATCGCCAGTGTTGGTGACGGTTCCGTCAATGTAAGTAATGCGCGCCCCGACAAAATTCTCCGCAGCGCTCATTTTCAGATCGGAGAGATTGAGCTTGGCAGCGTAAGAGTTCGGTGGAGTTGTTGCTTTGGGACTGCTGCGGGATAGGACGGCAATGACCCCGACCACTACCAGGACGAACGCAACTCCCAGTAAGATGGGAACCAGATTAGATTCGCGCTGCTCCGCCAGTGGTGATGGTTGGCTCAAACCGCCCATGGGGGGATTGTACTATCGCTAGCGTAAGGACCGTTCCTACTCGCCGCCCACCGTCAACCCATCAATTCTTATGGTCGGGCACGCTACAGCGCCACGGAACTCGAGGTCATTTCCGATATCGGAGATATTGAAAAACATCTCCTTCAGATTTCCGGCCACGGTGATCTCTTCTACGGGATAGGCAAGTTCTCCACCAGAAATCCAAAGTCCGGACGCGCCGCGGGAATAGTCGCCTGTCACCAGGTTGGCTCCATGTCCGAGGAACTCGGTCACGTAAAGACCGTCTTTAATCTCCGAAATGATCTGCTGCGGGGTCTTTGCGCCCGGCGGCAGGAAATAATTCCCTGGACCGATTCCGGGCGTTCCCGCCAATCCGCGAGAAGCGTTGCCGGTTGTCTGCAAGCCGAGCTTTTTCGCAGTGTACGTGTTCAGCAGATAAGACTTGAGGACGCCGTTCTCAATCACGACGGTGCGCCTCGAGGGAACGCCCTCACCGTCAAACGGGCTGGTGCCAAAGCCGCCGGGTATGGTACCGTCGTCGATCACGTTGACGCCATCGCCCGCAATCTTCTGCCCTAGTTTGTCCGCTAGAAACGATGCCCCACGATAAATGGAGTCTCCATTCACGCCCTCGAAAATGTGCTCGAGGATCGAGCTGGACACCATGGGATCAAGAACCACCGGAACTTGGGCGGTCTTCGACTTTCGAGCGCCGAGGCGGCGCAAAGTGCGCCCGGCCGCTGTCTTCCCCACATGCTCGGGAGATTCAAGACGGCTCAAGCTGCGGGCCACCGAAAACCAATAATCGCGCTGCTTGCTGCCGTCATCCGATTGTGCAATCGGCACAGCTGCGAGGGAGCAATACGAGCGCTGGTATTTGCCGACAAATCCATTCGAGTTAGCCAGAATTTTATGCCCGGTCGCAGCTTCGAACGAACCGCCTTCGGAGTTCTTGATGCGAGGATCGTAGTCGAGCGCCGCTTTCTCGGCGCGGCGCGCATAGCTGATGCGTTCTTCTCCTGGAAGCGAATAAACATCGGCGGAGTACAGATCGAGGTCGCCGGCGATCGAGCCCAGTTGCGACGCTTCCGGTATTCCGCCGAATGGATCTTCGGAGGTAATCTTGGCCAGCTCCAGCGCTGACTTTACCATCCGGTCGAGGCCTGACGATGAGAAGTCGCTGGAATAAGTACTCGCCGCGCGTTTGCCGTAGAAGACACGCATGCCAATTGCCTTTGAGCCTGATTCTTTCAGAGTTTCCACTTGCCCTAAACGGACAACGGTGGAGAACTCGTCGCCTTCCCGAATGACACATTCAGCGGCAGTAGCTCCGCCCGACATCGCGCGACGCACGATATCTTGAGCCAGTTCGCGGAGATCAGTTTTAGTTTGCTGGTTTCTAGCTTCAACTTGCATTTGTGACATAGAATTTCGATTACAGCATTCCTTTGTGTACCTTCGTGTCCCCTGTGGTTAAGGCTTTAAAAGGCAGGACACAGAGGTACACAAAGGGAAAAAACAGAGTCTTCACTCGGCATTACTGCATGAAGCCGCCGACATCTTTTCTAGCCGTTCCGCCGACCGTTAACCGATCGATCTTGATGGTCGGAATGCCCACACCAACGGGTACGGCCTGTCCGTCCTTACCGCATGTGCCAACGCCTTCGTCGAGTTTCAGGTCATTGCCGACCATCGAAACGCGGGTAAGCACATCGGGACCGTTTCCGATCAAGGTCGCCCCTTTGATTGGCGCGGTGATCTGACCGTCCTCGATCAAGTACGCTTCCGACGCCGAAAAAACAAACTTACCATTCGTAATGTCGACCTGACCGCCGCCGAAGTTCACAGCGTACAAGCCACGCCGGACGGAGCGAATGATGTCTTGTGAATCTTCTTCACCGGCAAGCATATAGGTGTTGGTCATGCGCGGCATGGGGATATGCTCGTAGCTTTCACGGCGTCCGTTTCCGGTGTCGGCCACTCCCATCAAGCGAGCGGAGAGCTTGTCGCTCAGATATCCCTTCAGGATTCCTTTTTCGATGAGCACGGTATTCTGCGTGGGTTCACCCTCATCGTCCACGTTGAGGGAGCCACGACGCCACGGCATGGTGCCGTTATCCACCACTGTGCACTTTTCGCTGGCCACTCGTTTTCCAATCAAGCCAGCGAACGCGGACGTCTGCTTGCGATTGAAGTCCGCCTCCAGGCCGTGGCCTACGGCTTCGTGCAGAAGCACGCCAGGCCAGCCGGGCCCGAGCACAACTTCCATCTCGCCAGCCGGCGCTTCGCGAGCGTCGAGCTGCAAGATCGCCTGGCGCGAAGCCTCTTTGGCAAAATACTCCGGAGTCTTTTCGCCGAAGAAAAAGTCTAGCGCGACACGTCCCCCACCGCCCGAGCTGCCGCGCGCGGAATTGCCATTAGTTTTTGCGATGCAGGAAACGTTGACCCGCGCCAGTGGCTGAGAATCCTCGGCGAACGTGCCATCCGACCCGACTACCAGAATGTTACGAAGCTCATCCGCGTAGCTGGCGCGCACTTCTTTAATACGGGGATCGTAGGCCCGAGCAGCCTGGTCAGCGCGCATTACCAATTCAACCTTGGCAGTGATTTCCGCGTCTACGGAAGGCAAGGTCACTGGGTACAAACTGCGCGCGGGTTTCTCCTGGAATCCGACTGCCGGAGTCTTGGCCGGTCCGCTGGCGATCAAAGCAGCGGTGCGGGCGGCGTGCAGAATACGCTCGGACGAAAGATCGTCAGTATAGGCGTACCCGGTGCGTTCGCCGGCGATCACGCGGACGCCGCATCCGGCGGATATCCCCTGCGAAGCAGACTTCACCATGGATTCGTCAACCATTAGCGAGGTCGAAGAAAGGTATTCAAAATACAGGTCGGCGTAGTCGCCCCCCGCCGACAGGGCGGCTGCCAGATAGTGCTCGAGATCGTGTTCAGTAAGGCCGTAATGCTGGAAAAAGAATTTATTTTTGTCCACGGAAATTAGATGCCCTCGGACTCCAAAAAGCTCCTTGAGTCATTATCCCACAGCGATGGCGTGGCGCGGGCGCCCCTTCGACTTCGCTCAGGGCAGGCTCCCGCCCGCGTATTGCATGTACGACTCCAACGGTTCGCAAGCTAGTCTAATGTCCCTTATATAACGTTACAGATCAACTGTCTTCTTTTTCCCCCCTGGGCTGGGTGGATCCGGGTTTGATCTGCTCCATCTTGACCCGCGCCCGATCGATCTTTTTGATGATGTCCTCGACGGTGGCGCTCCAGATGAACGGCTTGGGGTTTTGGTTCCAGGCTTGCATAAAGGCCTCGATCGCCTGCTTTAGATCTGGCACACTCACGAAACTGCCACGCCGAATCGCTTTCTCGGTCAATTCTCTAAACCAGCGCTCCACCAAATTCAGCCAACTGGAACTGGTCGGCACAAAGTGACACACAAAGCGAGGATGCTTCTTCAGCCACGCTTGCACGTGCGGCTCTTTGTGCGTGCCGTAGTTGTCCATCACCAGATGCAACTTCAGCTGCGGGGGAAACCCAGCGTCTAAGCGGCGCAGAAACTTCAGCCACTCCTGATGCCGATGCCGGCCATGACATTCACCAATAACCTTGCCATCTAGCACATTCAGTGCCGCAAACAGGGTGGTGGTGCCGTTGCGCTTGTAGTCGTGCGTCATCGTACCGCACCGGCCTTTCTTCAGCGGCAGCCCCGGCTGAGTCCGATCTAACGCTTGAATTTGGCTCTTTTCATCCAAACACAGCACCAGCGCCTTATCGGGCGGGTTCATATACAACCCCACCACATCGGTCAGCTTCTCCAGGAATTTCGCATCCCGCGACAGCTTAAAAGTGCGGCTCAGGTGCGGCTTGATGTTGTGCAGCTGCCATAAACGGTTCACCGTGTTCTTGCTGACCCCTTGCGCCTCCGCCATGAGCCGGCAACTCCAATGGGTCATGCCCTTGGGCTTGCTCTGCAAGGTCGCTCGAATGATCCGGTCTCGCTGGCCTTGATCATAGTGCGCTTTGCGCCCGCGACCGGGAGCTATCTTCCAGACCTCCCCGATGCCCTGCTCGTGTACACGCTTGCGCCACAGCTGCACGGTGGGTCGGCTCACGCCGAGCCCCGCGGCGATGGCCACATTCTGCTGACCCGCCACCGCTCTCAGGATAATCCGGCAGCGCAGCGCCACCTGTTGAGGCGTTCCGTGTGCGGATTCCCACTGTTCCAGTTGCGTGCGCTCCGCCGGTTGCAACTCGATCGCCAGACCTGTGTTCGGCATGACTGAGATCATACTCACCGCTTGGAACTATGTCAAGCTATTTATGGGACACTCCACTAGTGTTCACTCGTCACAGACGAGTTGGCGGACTGCCTTTCTCAACGACACTAACTTCGCACGCGTTCGCGCAACTGGTGCGAAGTATCGCTGAGGTGCGGCATCCCGAGGGTCCACGCGATCATCCGCTATGGCGCCTGCAGCCGGAACGCTGGCTGGAGTCGTTGGTCGTGCGAGGCGTTACCACTCTGGACGAACGCCTGGATTCAGCCTGTTTGTATTCGCAAGTACCGACGTTTTCCGCGTCCGATCGCGCCATGATCGACGTGCTCACCATCACTAGAGACGGACGCCTCGCGGTGGTCGAACTCAAGGCCGATGATGACATTCACTTGCCTTTGCAGGGTCTGGACTATTGGGCGCGAGTGGCTTGGCACCACTCCTGCGGTGAGGTCCAGCGCTTCGGGTATTTCCCTGGACGCGAACGATGCACAGACAAGCCGTTGTTCTTCCTGGTGGCTCCGGATCTGCATGTGCATTCCGCAACGGACACGTTGCTGCATTACATTTCACCGCGATCGATTGGGGGTTGCTCGGCTTTGACGAGAGATGGCGCGAGGGAGTACGGGTGGTGTTCAGGAAGCAGCCGACGAGAAAGATGTGAATGATTAAAGATTAAAGCCGGCTAGTTTCGCTGTGCCGTAAATCCGTGCTCATCCGCGCGAATCCGTGGCGAGCTTGACGTTTACTTCTCTGGCCATGCACCAAGTAAACGCCGCACATCCAACATCTGCCCGAGATGATATGCGTTGTGATCGGCCAACAGCAGGGCTTCGCGGAGGACGGTTTGGCCGTCGCCCCATGGGATCTTCGCAAACAGATCGGTCTTGGGATCTTTCACCAGGTCCTTCATCGCCTTCAAGTCTCCGCGGAATTGCTTGACACTTGCGGTCCAGGCGGCTGGGCTGGGTGGGGCCTCCGTTTTCGGCCAATAACCTTCGGGCCACTTCGGAGAAACGTATTCTGGATTGTGGCTGAAATCCAGAATGTCCCGTTGCCCGATGCGCAGGTGCTCGAGCAACATCCAGAGCGAATGGGGCAGCCTAGCGGGCTTCTGTCCCAGCAGTTGGCGAGGAATGTCTGCAACGACTTCGTCGAACTTCGCGTGAGCGCCGCCGCCATCGAGCAGATAAAGCACGTGCTCTCGGAGCGCCTTGTCTTTGTGATCTTGTTTCATGCTGTCTCGTTTCATGCATCACGACTCCGGCCCAGAATTGACTTCCCTCCCGGGCACAGATGAAGAATCGGCGACTCGCGATGCATCTTCCTCTGATTTCTCGCCACGATAAACGCGCGAAATGCCTCGCACGACACGACGCATGGGCAGCGTGCCTTTCTCGTCCACAAAAAAGATTTCGCCTACGCGGCTGCTCCGGTAGTTCCAGCGTTTCAAAAGCGCCAGGTGCTCCATCGTTTCAAGCGTAGAACTTGGAGTCGTCGCTCGAAACGAGGTGAGGGCTTCCTGAACTCGCGATTCCATCGATTGCGACTTGGTGTGTTCCGCAGACTGAATGGCAAAGGTCACCGGACCGGAAATGCGTCCGGCATCGATTCGGAAGAAGTTAACCGACTCTGGGCTCGCACTGCGCTGCACCATCACGCCGGCGAGGCGATCGACGCGGTGAACGATTTCTGCGAGCTGGGTCAACGTGGGTTTTAGCTTGTCGAGGCGCGCATGCAGTGTCGCCGCATTTTCAAATTCCAGTTTGGCGGAGGCGGCATCGCGTTGAGCGGAGATTTCCCGCAACAAAGAATCGCCGCCTGTGTCGAAATACGCCTGCACGCGGCCGACTTCCGCTCGGTATTCCTCGTCGCTGCAACCTTTAAAACAGGGCGCGAGGCACATCTTCATCTCCGAATAGATGCAGCCCGGGAATGTCGGATCGGGATGCAAATCATCGACGCAGCGGCGCATCTTGAAAAAGTCGAGCGAGTCGCTGGCAAACTTCTCTGCCACGGTGCGCGAGGGAAACGGCCCGTAATAGATATTGCGTCCGCTGAGACGGCCGAGTCGGGTGGTGATGGAAGCACGAGGAAACTCGTTTTCCAGGTGCAGCTTGACTAGGGGAGCAAAGCGCAGACGGAGCCGATGACTGTAGGTCTTCGGAAACGTGGATCGCAGGAGCCGGTAAAGCAAGAAGCCAGATTCGAAGTCTGAGCCGGTCGGGCTGTACTCAATCCAGCGGACGCGATCGCGTAGGTTGAGCTTCTTGCTGTGTTCCCCAGGTGCGCCAAGCAACCGCTGGAGGCGTCGCCGCAGGTTGGCAGTCTTGCTTACGTAAGGCTCCGATTGCGGGTCGTCCCCGCGAAGGAGAAACACGGCAGGCGCGGCTGGAACCGTTGCCCATAGTTCGGCATCATGGGCGGGGGCAAACTCGAGGCAGTACGTCAGCACAAGACCATTCTAGTTTGGATCGACCGCCAGCGAAGATAGATAGAAGTGCGACCAGACACGACTCACAGTCCCTTTGGAGGTTCGCTCGACTTGAACGGGTCGAAGACCCGTCCCCACATGATTCTAGCGGGAGGTTGCGCTGCGGAACTTTTGCCGATAGTCCTTCCCGTTTACCTGTACGAGCCGGCACATCTCGAATAAACGGGATCGCATGCGTTCTCCGATGCGATCGCCCAGCGTCTCTTCGCGCGCCGCGCGCCGCGGGCCATCTACTCTCTCTGCCGCCGCGCTGGCGCCATCCAAGAAATTGCTTGTAATAATGGTCGTCAGCTTTTCATTGTAACGCGCGCTGAGGATCAGACTTACGGTATCCCATACCCACTCGGATGGCTTCACTGCGCCCAGGTCGTCCAGCAACACGACTTCGGTTTCGAAGATTGGTCGTAAAAGATCCAGCTCGGTTGTCTGAACCGTTGGGTTATAGGAGTTTTGAATTTTCTTCAGAAGCTCCCGGTAATCACAGAATAGGCAGTGCACACCTTTTTGGGTTAGTTGTTTCAGCGCCGCGACGGATAAATGAGTCTTCCCTACACCACTAGGACCAACCAGCAGAAGACCACTTCGATCCACAGGATATTGACCAGCCCAAGTCTCAATCTTGATCTTTGCCGCTGCAAGACCGTCGTTTCCACCAGTCTCGTAATTTAGAAATTCACAGTCGACATAGCGAGCCGGAATCTCCGATACTCCTAGCAAGTGCTTCGCTTGCGTTTGCAAGTAACAATTGCAACGCGTAACCCGCCTTTCACTTCCAACAACATCTTTCCATCCAGTCCCGCCACAGATCGGACAACTCTGCGGTTCCTCAGCTAGCTTGGCTGCTGCATTTTTCTGCATAGCATTCCCAGCACGTTCCCCACTGCGTGAGACCAGATTCTGGATGAAGCTTACATTCTTCTCTTCCATTTTCTTTCTTAAGTGTACCTTTAAAATCTAGATAAGAGGTGGTGTTGTCATCTGTGGATTTTGAGGATCTACGTCTCCTCTTGTGGAATTTTAGAACCTGTTCGTCATAGATGTCCAAGAGCACACGGTTGTAAATCCAGACAGCACCGTCAGTCATCGAACCCTCGCGCTCGAACATGCACAGGATCGGCTCACATTCTTTCTCAAAGAATTGCCGCGTGCGCGCATTCGCGAGGCGCCACAACTGCCCGTCATCTGGCAAATATCCCGGACGCTCCGAAACCCACGATGCAAATAGCAGGTTTAAATACCACGCTTGCTGATAGTCCTTCATAGCCCTGTATCTTACGTCTCCCACCAACCGGTGAACGTAGAAGGGAAACCACTCCAAGAGTTGATTTCGTCGAGAACTCACAGGTGCAGTAGCCATGATGTAAGGTGTGTTCCGAAGGGTGCCTTAATGTCCCAACTCGCGCAATAGAAAAAAACTCTTCTTCTGTGCACATGCTGTGGAGATGTGGTCTACGTTGTGGACGAAGGCGGAAAAAGTAGCTTAGCCAAATCCGTCAAGTTTTGCGCGAGATGACAGCCGAGGGCGGATGTTCCCGCCTGAGTTTGACTATTTTGACTGCCTCCGCTTATTCGTAACAGAACTTCCTCCCGAAGTATTTTCGTTCGCCGCTTCCCTCGCCATCTGCAAGAAGGCCCGGACTTCCATTCTCAGCGGACGATGCCGAGGATGGATTACATCCAGGCTTCGCCGTAACGGCTCGGCATCAAGGAGTTTCACTGTGGTGAGCTTGCGCGTTCGAATTTCTCTCCCCACCGCAATTTGGGGCAGGAAGGAAAGGCCCAGCCCACGTTCCACCATCCGCTTAGCGGTTTCAATCGAGTCGACCTCTAGGGCTACGTTCGGAACCAGGCCAGCGGTTCGAAACAAGCTATGGGTAAGCGTCCAGTCGCTCGATCCCCGTTCATAGAAAATCAACGGCCAGCTTGCTACCTGCTCCAGCCGAGCCCGGCGCGAGTGTTTGGGACCTCGCTTCGGATGTACGACTAGCAGCAGCGGATCATCCCGAAGGCTGATGGTTTCAACCTCGGGATGTTGGAGCGAACGAGCCAGACCGATTTCCGCCTCTTCGCTCAACACCATGTCCAAGACCTCTTTCGAGTGACCCGGGCGAATGCTGATGATGACGTTGGGATGAGCCCGCTGAAAGCGCTTCAAAATACCCGGCAGAAAGTATACGGAGATCGAAAGCGCCGCCGCTATTTGAAGGGGAGTTCCACTGGCCGGTCGCGATTCATGGACGGCTTGGCGGGCAAGGGCGGCTGTCCGCAAGAGCAGCTCGGCGTGAGGACGAAAGGTGCGTCCCGCGTCCGAAACAATCAGCCCACTCCGGGACCGCGAGAACAGCCGCACTCCAAGGGAATCCTCCAGCGCCTTGATGCGGGCGCTCACCGCTGGCTGGCTAATGCGCAGGGCTTCCGCGGCGCGATGAAAGCCACCAAATGTAGCCACGGCGAGAAAAGTCTCAACTTGATCGATTTCCATGGATTACCTACGAGCCGATTCCTGCATCTAACAACGCTTTATTATCACAGACATCGATCCTGATAACAATCCTTTATCGGCACGATAGAAACGTTCAGTTTGACCGGGCTCGGTCTGTGGCCCACAATCCCCAAAGATGCAGGCGCTTTTTAGCCAAAGGAAAACAAAGTATGGGAAGCAACGGAAACGGAAAGAGCTCAAACACAGGAATGGATTGGAAGTCGAGCCCACGCTGGGCGGGAATTACCCGGCCTTACACTGCGCAGGACGTCGACCGTCTAGGCGGATCCATCCACATCGAACACACCCTGGCTCGGCAAGGGGCCGAGCGGCTTTGGGACCTGCTGCACAGCGACTCTTACGTTCCGGCTCTCGGCGCCATGACCGGGAACCAGGCCGTCCAGCAAGTGAAAGCTGGACTTAAGGCGATCTACGTGAGCGGTTGGCAGGTTGCTGCCGACGCGAATGATGCGGGGCAGATGTATCCCGACCAGAGTCTGTATCCCGCCGACAGCGTGCCCAATCTCTGCCGCCGCATCAATCAGGCCCTGACTCGGGCGGACCAGATCCATCATGCCGAAGGCGAGAATGGAGTGCACTGGTTTGCTCCGCTGATTGCTGATGCCGAAGCCGGGTTTGGTGGCAATCTGAACGCATTCGAGTTGATGAAGGCCATGATCCAGGCCGGCGCAGCATGCGTCCATTTCGAGGACCAGCTCTCTTCCGCGAAAAAGTGCGGTCACTTGGGCGGTAAGGTACTGGTGCCGACCGTGGAAGCAATTCAAAAGCTGGTTGCGGCGCGCCTTGCTGCCGACGTGCTGGGCGTACCGACGCTTATCATGGCGCGGACCGATGCCGACAGCGCCCACCTGCTGACCAGCGACGTGGATTCGCGCGACCGCGAATTCCTCACCGGAGAGCGAACTCCAGAAGGCTTCTACGGAATCCGCGGCGGCATCGAATCAGCCATCGCCCGCGCCCTTGCCTACGCACCTTATGTGGAGCTCATCTGGTGCGAGACTTCGCATCCTGACCTCGAAGAAGCACGCCAGTTTGCCGACGCCGTGCATGCAGGATTTCCGGGCAAGATGCTGGCGTACAACTGTTCGCCGTCGTTCAACTGGAAAAAGAGACTGGACGACGCGACCGTCGCCCGTTTCCAGACCGAGCTCGCGGCCATGGGATACAAGTTCCAGTTCATCACGCTGGCCGGTTTCCATGCCTTGAACCTGAGCATGTTTGAACTGGCTCGCGGATATAAGCTCACGGGCATGACTGCATACTCGCGGCTCCAGCAGGAAGAATTCGGCAGCGAGCTCGATCATGGCTACGAAGCAGTCAAACACCAGCGCTTCGTGGGCACCGGCTATTTTGACGCCGTCACCCAGGTGATCTCCGGGGGAACGTCATCCGTGACGGCGCTTGCTGGTTCGACAGAGGCCGAGCAGTTCGCCCAGATGGTGCCACAGCTGCGCCCGAAAAGCGGGCCAGACGCGGTCTGCGAGCCCATTCTCGGCGACTGCCCATCGGGACCTATCATTCAACTGCAAGGCGCAGAACCCGGGCCCGAGGAAAGCCTGATGCCTTCCGGAGACTGACCCTACGGATCTCTCGGACCGAACGAGCCACTCTTCTGAGTCGCCAACCAGCGACGAGAGTGGCTTTAGTTTTGAGCCGGGATTCCAACCCTTGGACACCTTTTCCACCGAATCGACCCAAACAAGGCATCCAGAGCCGATTTTCACAGTTGACATTCGCCCTTGCCGGGAGCTAAATAAGGCCGCCGGGTTTCTCACTCAGGGAGTGCTCCCTCCCCGCGCCCTTTGAGGATAAGGAGACCTGCCAGGAGAGACGATGAACAAAGCCGATCTCATTGACCGAATCGCATCTGGTAGCGGCATCAGCAAGGCTCAAGCGGCTACCGCAATCGACACAACCGTAGACAGTATTACGGCTGCCCTGAAAAAAGGTGATCGGGTAGCGTTGATTGGTTTCGGCACCTTCTCTGTGTCACAAAGAAAGGCCCGCAATGGGCGCAATCCGCAGACGGGTGCCACCATCAAGATCGCTGCCCGGAAGGTAGCAAAGTTTTCGGCCGGCGCCGAACTCAAGAAAGCGGTCAACCGCAGTAAGTAACGGGGCCAAGTTTCACATCGAATACGGCAGGGGGTCGGCCCTGCCGTTTTTCCATTTAAGTGGAAGACGGGCGTCCCCGGCCGTCCGCGATGAACCGACCACTATGCTGAAGGGCGACTCGCCCGTCTGTGCCCTGCCAAATCCCGCAGCCTCAACCGTTACCGGAAACGCGGCATAAGAAACCCTGTCCGCTTCCGGAATTCCTGATACTGATCGCCGAATTCGCTGGCCAGCAACGCCTCTTCCTTCGCCGCTTTGCGGGAGAATTCCACAAGTCCCAGCAAGACCCCAACCCCAGCCCGCCACTCTCCAGAGACCAACGCGCTACCGGCCATCGCCAAGAGTAGCCCCGAATACAGCGGATGCCGCACCCACGCATAAGGACCGGAGCGAATCAGCTGATGATCTACCTTCAGGGTGACTCGTGCGCTCCAGTACTGCCCCAAACTATATCGCGCCCAAATCGCAATTCCAGCTCCGACAAACGTCAGAACGATGCCCGACCTTCGCAGCCACGCGCTCTCCGGCGCAAAACGCAAGCCTAAAGGCCCAAGATCCAGTCGATGCGAAAACAAGAATAGAAATGCCAGACCCATAACGCCGAAGTGGAGTAGACGCCCGCCCAGATCCTCCTGGACCTTTGTCTGCTTCACACGCAGTGCACTGATCGCCCAATAAATGCCTAGCGCATACCACGGAATCAAATCCAGGCTCGGTAGATTCATAACGCTCGTGCTTTCCTCCCCTCCATCTCGCGATGACTGCCTTCTGAGGCGGCGCGGAGACGGTGCAGGCGCAGGATCCAGGCCAGCTCGGAGTGAATCTGCTCAATCAAGTAACGGACCACTTCTCCGCCGTAAATTCCCAGGTCCATGCTCTTCCGCAGCCCGGCCAGCTTCTCTTCCCGGTCTTGCAGATATTTTTCTCTCTGTCTCAGGATGCGCACGCGGACGGGCGCTTCGAGCACTTCGAACATCCCCACTCGCGTGATGAAGCCGGCAAACGAAGACGCATCCGATTCGCCGAATTCGCTTAATCGTACGACCAACTCCCGCCGCCCGAGCGCGGTGATCGCATATCGCAAGCGCGTCTGTCCGCGCTCTCCGGGCACAGTCTTTTTGCTAACCCAGCCCTCAGCGGTGAAGCGGCGCAACAACGGATAGACCAGATTGTTGTGCATCGCGCCCTGTCCAAGAATGAACCCTGCCTCGCGCTTCAACCGGTATCCGTGCTTCGGACCATCGAGCAGCGTAGCTAAAATTATTAGGTCATTCATGACAGTGTTAATACTGTCCTGATGTTGATTGTTTGTCAAGCCGCTCGAAGCAGCCTGCAAAAACTACGATCTTTGTGATACTTCGTGTCCTCTGTGGTTGATTGATTTTGCGAGGTCTATGAGGAACTAACCGGGGCGGTTCCATTTGCTGAATCCTGCGGCCATCCTTTAGAATCGAATGGTTCGGTACAGAGGTTAGAGATCATGAAAGCAGCCATACATCCCGCTTACAACGAAATCCGCGTCATGTGCGCGTGCGGCAACAGCTTTACCACCCGGTCGACGCACAAGGGCGATATCCACGTAGAAATCTGCTCCAATTGCCATCCCTTCTTCACAGGTAAGCAGAAGCTGATGGACACGGCCGGTCGCGTGGAGCGTTTCCGCCGCAAGTACGCCAAGAAAGAATCACCGAAGGCCTAACGTTCCGTGCCCGGGTTTGCATAAGAGCCTCCGCTGCGGAGGCTCTACTTCTTGGGTGTGACTAATGAATGGAGGACGGGCGTCCCCGCCCGTCCTTTCAGGACTGAAGCCCACTGTCATCCCGAGAAGCGGAGCGACGAGGAATCTGGGTTTTGCTCGGCTAACGCAAACATTCAGGGAATAGCAACTGAAACTGTGTTAAGCGACCGGGTTCTTCGGCGCTAAAACGGTCTAATCGTCTTCCGTGGGATTGATAGGTTCTCCCACGATATTGTAGTAAACCTCTTTAGGCGGCTTCGGTTTTGTTGGCTTTGCCTTCGGAGGCGGAGGAGCGGCTACCTTAGCCTGCGGCGCCGGTTCAGGTGGCGACGACCAGAATTGACCTGGCGACGGCGCTAGCGGTGATGCCGTTGTTTGCGCTGGTGCTGCCGCTGGAGTCGCAGGAGCGGGGACCGGCGCGGTCGCGGACATAGCCGGCGACGAGGGCACCGAAACTGACGCCTGAACCGGCACAACCGCTGATGGTGAGGGCGGCGGAGCCGTCGGCTGCGTGGGTGTGATCGATTGCATCGGAATCGGGCTCACCCTCACCGCCCTGGTGCGAGTCATCCTGGGTTTGCGTTGCAGCCAGGAATTCAGGATTACGGCGGCGATCCCAGCAAAGCAAAGCTCAAGAACCGCGGTAAACAAAGCGGGAACGTTGAAGTCGCCTTTGCCAAGGTATAGCGGGGACTGGACATCGCCGCCCATGGTCCTCGCCAGCACGGGGAGGACGAGGTTGTTGGTGACGGAGACAATAAATCCCCAGATCCCCTCCGCCAGGATCACGGCGATCACCACGCGGCCGATCCATTTACCCGTATCCACAGGCGACGATTCGGGAGAAAGCGTTCTAGGAACTTCATCCATAAGTTGTGTGATGCAAATTGTGCCACAGCTGCATAACTTGGGGAAGGCAGTAAAATAGCTAGGTGCGCAAGTTCTGGGAAAACCCGGTGAGTGTAGGCGCAGGCCTCCTTGCCCCTGGAGACGCCACAGTGCCCGACCGATTAACGATCGGTGATATCCAAATCACTCCCGCGACCGTCCTGGCTCCCATGGCGGGCGTCACCGACACAGTATTTCGGCGCTTCATTCGCAACCTCGGCGGATGCGGCCTGATCATGACCGAGTTCACCTCGGCCGACGGCGTGCTTCGAGCGAAAGACCAGAAGGCCAAGCGCTATCTCCACTTTTATGAGGACGAGCATCCCATCTCAGCTCAACTTTTTGGCAGCGATCCCAAAGTAATGGCGGACGCCGCTCGCATCGTTGAGGATCTGGGATTTGACCTGGTCGATCTCAACCTGGGATGTCCGGCGAAGAAAGTGGTCAAGTGCAATGGTGGCTCGGGCTTGCTGCGCGACTTGCCCGCCATTGGAAAGATCTTTGAAGCGGTTCGCGCGGCCATCAGGATTCCGTTTACGGTGAAGTTTCGCGCCGGTTGGGACGACGAAAACATTATCTGCGTGGAACTGGCCAAGATGGCCGAGGAATGCGGCCTGTGCGCGGTCGCGCTGCACGCGCGCACGCGCGAGCAAGGCTACAGCGGACAAGCCCGCTGGGAATGGATTGCCGCAATCAAGCAGGCAGTCAGGATTCCCGTGATCGGCAACGGCGACATCCGCACGCCCGAAGACGCCTGTGCCATCGTGGCCCAGACGGGTTGCGACGCGGTCATGATCGGAAGAACAGCACCTGCAAATCCCTGGATCTTCCGCCAGATCGCGCAATACAACAAATGGGTCGGCGAGAATCGCATAGGCACGGACGCCCTCGTCCGTCCAGCGGAGCGAAGCTCCGCCGCTCCCTATGACGAGCCAACCGACTCCGATCGCTACCAGATGATTCGCAACTACTTCCAAATGCTAATCGAGGAAGAGTTGCCGGACGCCGTCGGCAAAATGAAGCAATTTGCGTCGTGGTTCACGCACGGCGTCCCGGGCGGAGCCGGCCTACGCAAAGCAATCTACGATTCCAGGAGCGCACCGGAAATTCTGTCCAGAGTGGAAGCATTCTTCGAAGAAAGGCTGTGTGGCGCGGGCACCCTCGCCCGCGAATTGTGAGACAGGTCCCGTGCACAAGTGCAACAATTTGCATATTGACACACTCGCAGCATGCGCACATAATTTTGTCACGTCATTCGTCCGTTCCGAGCATTTCGCGCTCCGGACTTAGGTAACTCCAGGGTTCCTTTCCGCCTCTTTGCTATCGCCGTCTCGTAGAGTCTTATTCTCGAGAGAGCACTTCGCTAACGGAGGTCAATTCGTTAGTCCACTTCACTACCTGAGGAGAAAACCGATGAAAAACTGCAAGTCAATACTCTGCGTGCTGGCGTTTGCGCTGGCGTTCACGGTCGTCGCCGCTATCGCAGCTGATGCCCCACCACTAACTTTCACCTTCACCAAGGCGAGCGTGCCTGGAGCCACAGTGACCTCGCCCGGCGGAATCAACAACGCAGGTATGTCGGTCGGGCAATACGAAGACTCGAAAAAGGCCTTCCACGGTTACATTCTCAACGGCAAGAAGGTGACCAAGCTCGATGCCCCGAAGGCGGTGCCACCGGCAGGCACCGGCGCCAGCAACCTCAATCCCAACGGTGCGATCTCGGTAGTGGGCTTTTACGGCAAAGATTCAGCCGGGACGTCGGTGGGGTTTCTGTACAAAGGGGGTAAATACACAGACATTCCCGGTCCGAAGGGTGCTACGGCCTCGGCGGCTAACGCGATAAATGACCTCGGGGCCATCGTCGGCAACTACACAGACTCGGCTGGGGTGATCCACGGATTTCTGCTAAAGGGTGGGAAATACACAACCTTGACCGTGCCGGGAGGTTTGGGTACCGTGACTACCGGCATCAACAACAAAGGGACCATCGTGGCTTACTATTTTGTGAATTCAACTGGCACGTTGGGATCAGTGATGACCACAAACAACGGAAAGACCTTCAAAAAGATCAATGTTCCGGGAGCTGGCGCACTGGGCTCCGGCCCGCTGGACATCAATAACGAGAACGATGTCTGTTTCGAGTGGTTCGACAGCGCGGGACTGTACCATGGTGCCCTCCTCCACGCGGGGAAGTACTATAAATTCAACTATCCCAAGGCCTATGAAACTTACGGCGGCGGGCTCAACGACAAGAGCATGGTCGCAGGAGGGTACATACCTAAGAAAGGCGCGGCTATGCAAGGTTTCAACGCAACTTTCAAGTAACACTTTTGACCGCAAGAAGCTTTCTCGGATGCGTGTTTCACTGGTTTCCTGATCCGAACAGGCTGGGCACGCGTTCGAGAATGCTGTATTCGAGATTTGTCCGAAGCACTTATTGTCATGGAGCTGCCCTCGCCAACATTTTTCCTCGATCGTCTTTTTCCACGTACGCCCAAGGAACGTTGGGGTCGTGGGTGAATATCGTCAGCCACTTCTCGGGAATTGACTGGGCGTAATAGCGCTTGCGGCTTTCGATGGTTCGCAGCGGCAAGAGATCGAAGGCCATCACCCAGGTCAGATCGATGTGCGCGCTGGTAGGAATCAGATCGGAGATGTAGCAGGCAGTCTGGCTGCCGCTCTCGATGATCACGGCTTGCATGTGCAGGGTGTGGCCGGGGTAAACTTTTACTGAGATTCCGGGGACGATCTCCTGATCGCCTTGCAGCAACTCCATCTGACCACTTTTGATCAGCGGATCGTAATTATCGGACATGTAGCTGATGGCATCACGCTCGAGTTGAAGTCGTCCGTGCTGCCACTCGCCTTCGGGTGCGTAGTATCTTGCTTTGGGGAATGTCGGCACGATCTTGTCGCCCTGACGCACTGTATTCCAGCCGCAGTGATCGAAGTGCAGGTGGGAATTGATAACGATGTCGATGTCCTCCAGCGAAATGCCGGCGGCGGATAGATTGTCGACCAACTTCGCCGGCTGGCCGAATATCTTGGTCAATCTCTCCGGCAGCTTATTGCCAATCCCGGTTTCGATCAGAACCGTGTGCTGGCCGGTTCGCACTACGACGGAATTCAATCCGACCGGGACATAGTTCTCGGCATCAGCCTTCACTTTCTTCTCCCACATGACTTTGGGGACAACGCCGAAGAATGCTCCGCCGTCGAGGCGATACGCGCCGTCCGAGACGGCTGTAAGTTCGAAGTCACCTAGAGTCAAGCGGTGCATAAATCAGCCTCGTGCGTGCATAGACATATTTTGCACAACTTTATTTTGTATCAGCTGACTCGGGGAAAGGTTGGTTTACTTTTTAGTTAGCGGTCCCCCTCCCCCCTGGTCTTTTGGAATGATGGGATTAGGGCCACACTACCACCAAGATCTTTGAGTTAGAAGGACTTACATGCAAAATATTTTCGGACAAAGGGGTTGGCGATTCGTCATATTATCTATAGGATTACTATACGGTTACAGGATTAACTCGATCAGGGCATGGAAGTCAAGGCGCGGAAATGAAGGAGGCGGTGGAGCGATTCCCATTTTGGAACCCTGAAGAGATGATAAAGCAAATTGCTTCACCTTTGTGCCAAAAGTTCCAGTCCCCAGTCGTCCAGATTCCGATGGGTAGCCTTTCCATACTTGCTTTTTAGCCGGAAGCTGAAAAATGTCTCGCACAATGTTGAAACCTTTGGCCACCTTGTCTTTGCTGTTTCTTTCTTCGGCACTCTCTGTCATTGCGCAAGGACCCCGTCGAAACCGGGCCCTTCCAAGGGGGACTATTCGCAGGAAGGATTCGTGATCGAGCAGTTTTCCCGCAAAGAGAGATTTGAGAATGACGGGACTTCGTCGCGGGAAGACACAGCTCGAGCGAAAATCCAGTCGGAGGCGGGAGTGCAGCGCTATGGCTTATTGACCTTCTCGTATCCCAGCGCGACCGGAACCTTCGAAATCGGGTATGTGCGGGTTCGCAAACCGGACGGGACGGTAGTGGAAACGCCACCGGAGGGCATGCAGGATATGGCTGCGGAAATCACACGTCAAGCGCCTTTCTACAGTGATCTGCACGAGAAGCATGTGGCGGTGAAGGGACTGAGTGTGGGGGATGTGGTCGAGTACCGAACCGAGGAACATACGACGAAACCGCTCGCGTCCGGACAATTCTGGACAGAGTACACGTTCGCCCGCGACCAGATCGTGCTGGACGAACAGGTGGAGATCTGCGTACCGCGGGAGCGGGCTATCAAAATGACGAGCGCGACGGTTCAGCCGGTGATTAGCGAAGCGGACGGGCGCCGCGTCTACACATGGCACCACACGAACCTTGCGCACAAAGATCAGAAGAACGAAAAATGGGAGGCGACCGAGCAGATTTGGCAGCAGGCACAGGGGCGGCTCCCGCGGCCCGACGTGCTAATGACCAGCTTCGCGACTTGGGAAGATTAGAAAGCGGCTGCAGTGTTCGTCAAACTTGTTGAGCTCGATCCGGAGGGCAAAACCTTCAACGACGCAGCCTACGAGATGGCCAATGCAGATGTGCAGCTTCCCCTGGCGCTGGACTACGCCAAGAAGGCGGTACGTGCGACCGAGGACGAGTCGGACAAGATCACGCTGACGGATCTTAAGGAGGAAGATCTGAGGAAGATCGAGAAGCTAGCGTCGTACTGGGACACGCTGGGCTGGGTGAATGCGCGAATGTCGGACTTAGAAATAGCAGGGGAGTACTTGCGGGCGGCATGGAAGCTGACCCAGGATGGAACCGTGGCGAGTCATCTGTGCCAGGTTTACGAACGCGAGCACAAGATCGCATCCGCGATCGATATGTGCCGTCGGGCGGTGTATCGGTTGCCACTGTCGGGAGGATTAGCGCTCAGCCATGCCGGAACAGAAATGGACCAGACGAAGAAGCGGTTGGATCACTTGATGGGCGAATCGAAGAGCGCGGTCGACGCTTCGGGTATGGTCATCCATGAGCGCATGTTCAAGATGGCGCGATTCCTGCCGGGGACGGTGAGTGCGAATTCTTTGTATTGATGGCGTCGGACGGGAAGAGTAAGACGTTCATGCTTGATGATGTGAAGTTCATCAGCGGTTCGGAGAAAATGAAGCTTCGAAACAGCTCAAGAACATCGATTTCAATGTCCCCGCTCCAAGCGGCGATCCTACGCGTTTTGTGAGACGCGGTATTCTGGGATGCTACGAATATACCGGCTGCTCTTTTCTGCTGTTGGATCCGGCGTCAGTGCGCTCGTTGAATTAGGCCAAACCGTGGCGGACGAACGTGGGATTGTGTTGCATTCCCCGCGTTGAGTTTTTCGATTGTGAATTTCGTATGGAGTTCGCGCGGCCGTTGTTCCTCCCGCAGCCGGAAAGAGTGCAGAGATCCTTCGTTGGGAACCTTCGTTTTGCGAAGGTTCCGCTTCCTCAGGATGACAATGTGTTTGACCGATTGCGGCTGACTGAGTTCAGCTAGGGATTCTTCCGCGAGTATTCTCCGCGGAATTCCATGGTCCAGGTAGCGCCTTTGTCTGACGATTTCTCCCAGGTTTGCTCAATTTCATTTGGGCTGACGCGGGCCACTTTAATTCTGTTGAGAACGGCCTGGCCATTGGGGCCGGTGCTGGGGCCGAGAAACTCGGCGGAGCCCGGTGCAACCTTGCCTTCGAATATGTGTACGCGGCCCTGGTTGTCGGCGAACATGCCGTGCCAGTTCTTGTCCTCCGAGCTGTAAGCAAACATGTTTTTGCCGATGTGACCTTTTCCGCCGTCCCAGCTCTCGATGAGCAGGCATTGATCGAGTTCCAAGTAAACTTTGCTGGCACTGGGGACTGAAGCGCCGGGAAAGGTCACGGTCCAGTCGCCAAGCCAGAAGTCCAGTTGGCGACTGTCTGAGTTTGTCGAACACGGCCCAGAATCGACGGCAGCCAACGTCGATGTCGCCCCCAGGCAAAACCATGCAGCGGTGACAACAAGCAAGAGAACGCTTCTGGACCAACGCAAACCTCGAATAACCGTTTCTTTTTTCATAGAGACCTTCCTTTGCTTCTTCTGCTGTGGGACTGGCTATTTACCCGCCGCATCATTTGGAAGCTGATGGATTTCGCTGATTTCGATGGCGCGCGTGCCGTTTCTTTCGAATACTTTGCCAGTAGCCTGCACGTGCTCGCCAACGAAAGGCTTCAGTGCATCCTGTCCTGTGTCCGGCATGGATTCAGTGACCGGAACGTACACCGAGCCGTCATTGGTCAGAACCCCTAACGGCGAGCCCACGTTGGCGCACATCGTGATGCAATCCTTGCTGTAGCTGGTCGAAGTAGACTTCTTGTTTTACAGGGGGCAGGCGATGTCGCGTACCAATCCCTCCACTGTGCGTGTTCCCATTGCGGTGGAATCTGCAGTGTCGGCTGCCACAATTAACATTGGGACAGCTAGGCAGACGATTGCCGCAAAAAGCGTCCGCTCGAATCGCGTCTTGCTCATCTCAAAGAGAGCGCTGCTGAACCATCGCGAACTTCGAACAACTATGCTTTGCTTCATGACTGTATTCCTCCTGATCGCCACTAATTCCTGTTCGTTTATCTACAACGGTGTTGGCGGTTTTCGCGCTTGAAACCGAAATGCGTGAGAGTTCTTCTCTACTTTCAAAACCTCGAATCCTGCCGCTTCGAGGCGCGCGCCGACAGTATCCGGATTAATCGGCACCAGCGTGTCCCCGATGTGGATCAGTCGCATGAACAAGCTTTGAAGGCTGTCGCTGCCCGCGAAAACTCCTCCTGGCTTTATGACGCGTCCGAACGGCATAGCCAATGGTGCAGGCGGTTCACGTTTTCCTTTCATGATCAATTTCAGACGAAGTCAGCTTAACGTTTGCCGGCATTGCGTACTTCCGATATTCTGACAATAAATGTCGCAAAAACGACAACCTGCGATTTTCGATCGCCTGGGAGAGAACCGGTCTCAGATCGCCACGCTTACGCACGACTACCCGGCCGGACACGTGATCCCGTTGCATTTTCACGATCGGGATCAGATTGTTTATGCTTCGCGCGGAGTGATGACCGTTCGCACCAGCGCCAGTACATGGGTGGTCCCGACCCACCGCGCGGTCTGGATACCGGCGGCGGTTCCTCACACCATTACGATGTCAGGCCTTGTGGCGATGCGAACTCTATACCTCAGGCCGCGGCTGGCGAGAGGTCTGCCTCGAGACTGTTGCGTAGTCAACGTGTCGCCGCTGCTGAAAGAACTTATTCTGCACGCTTGCAGCTTGGCCGCTCTGAAGAAGAGTATTCACTGGCAGCGCCACTTGATCGACGCAATCGTTGACCAGCTCAAAGCCATTCAGATGGTTCCTTTGCAGCTTCCTAACCTTTCCGACCCCAGGGCACTTCGAGTCGCAGAGATACTTATCGCCGACCCGAGCAACGCCCGTCCGCTCGCGCAAATCTGCAAAGTAGCTGGCGCTGGTAAGAGAACGGTGGAAAGACTCTTTCAGGAGGAGGTGGGGATGACCTTCGGTAAGTGGCGCCAGCAACTTCGCTTGATGCAGGCAATGCGCCTCCTGGCGGAGGGAGCTAAGGTCACGCACGCCGCTTTGGAAGCGGGCTACGGTACACCGAGTGCGTTCATTTCTATGTTCAGGAGGGCGCTCGGGACCACGCCCACGTTGTATTTTCGAACAGGGGCAAAGACCAAATAGCATTCACGGTGAAGTTCTGGTGGACGATGCACGGGCGAGGACGCCCGCGCCTACATTGGTGCTACAAGCCGAAAACGGTGCAGAGAACCTTCGTTGGACCCTTCGCTCTGTTGAAGATTCGCTTCCTCAGGATGACGGCTGGGTTTATGGGCGGCTGTCCCCACGTGAATTATTTCATTTCGCGTTCGAAGTGGTCTTCGATCTGGTAGAAGAGGTGATCGCGATCATCCGCGCCGCGGATGCTGTGGGTCTTGTTGGGATAGACCATGAAGCGGAATTGTTTGCCTGCCTTGATTAGACCTTCGACCATCTGAATGCTGTTCTGGAAATGCACGTTGTCATCCCCCGTTCCGTGCGCGAGGAGCAGCGAGCCTTGCAATTTGTCGGCCACGTTGGGCAGATTCAGATCAGTGTAGCTGGTCGTGTTCTTGTCGGTTGGCAGGCCGGCGTAGCGTTCAGTGTAGATCGAATCGTAGTTGTGCCAGTTGGTGACTGGGGCGACGGCGGCTCCGGCCTTGAACACGGTGGAATGGGTCATTGCGTAAAGAGTCATGGATGCGCCATTGCTCCAGCCCCAAATGCCTACGCGGTTGAGATCGAGCTGGGGATACTGAGCGAAGAGCTGATCGAGGGCGGCGAGCTGGTCTTTCAGCTCGATCCCGCCAAACTGATGGCGGATCGCGGTCATGAACTTGCGGTCGCGGCCGGGCGTGCCGCGATTATCGACGGTGAAGATCGCGAATCCTCGCTGGGCTAGAAGTTGATGAAAGAGCCCGGAGGAACCCTGCCAGTCCTCAATCCAGCTATTAGTGACTAGTTGTGCGGCGGGGCCTCCGTAGATATTTACAATCAGCGGAAACTTGCCAGCCGACGCGCTCTCGGACGGCAGCACCAGTTCCCCGTAAAGGATGGTCCCGTCGTCGGCTTTGAAATCGAGAAGCTTCGGCGTTATGAGGCCGAACTCGTTCACGCCGCGGGAATTCCACACGCTGCTGCATGATCCGCCGACGGCGCAAGCCGACAAACGCGGGGGCGTCATGAGGGCCGAAAATTCGTCCACGTAGTACTTGCCGTCATCGGCGAATGTGGGGTGATGGGTTCCATCTTCCTGCGACACGCGATGGAATTCGGAACCATCAAGCTTCACCGCATAGAGCTGGCGCTGCCGGGGATCGTCTTTGTTGCATCTGAAATAAACCAGGCTGGCGGCCTCATCCACGGCACCGACGCCCAACATCTCGAAATCACCCTTGGTGAGCTGGCGTTCCAGCTTGGCGTCGGAAGCGAGCGGGTTCGCTTTGTCGAAGCTGTAGAGATAAAGCTGGGTGGTTCCATCGCGCCAGCTTGACCAGAGGAAATGGTCCCCCGACTTCAGGATGGTCATATCGTCGTTCACGTTGACCCATGCGTCCGGAGTGGATTCGGTAAGCATTCTGTGGGAGCGCCCGGAACGGGCATCGATGAAATAAAGGTCAAGGTTGTTTTGGGCGCGATTCAACACTTCAGCCCAGAGGACACCATCACTGACCCATCCAAAGCGCGGAATGTAAATCTCCGGGTCATCGGTTAGCGAGATCCATTTGGTATCACCGCCGGACGCGCTCACCACTCCGAGGCGTACGACGGGGTTGGGATCGGCGGCTTGGGGATACTTCTGCCTGTCCACAGTGGGATGCGTCGGCATCCAGTCGGTGATGGGATAGGTGGGCACCCGGGTCTCGTCCATGTGCAGGAAGGCGATGCTCTTGCCGTCCGGAGACCAGAAGTAATTGCTGCGCACATCCAGTTCTTCGGCGTAGACCCAATCGACCTCTCCGTTCAGCAGATTGCCATCTTTCCTTTTGTCGTCTTTGTCTTTGTCCTTGTCGTCCTTTTCCCGGGTGAGCTGCTTTTCGGTGTCGCCGGGGAAAGTGCGCACGTACAAATTGTGTCTGCGCACGTAGGCCAGGTGGCTACTGTCAGGAGAGAACTTGGGATCACCATTGGGGTCAGGCGACGCGCTGAGTTGAACGGCGGTGCCGGTCTCGAGCGAATAAAGCCAGAGCTGACCTTGAGGAACAAAGAGCAAGTGTTTGGAATCTCGCGCCCAGCGGTAGGGATCGACGTGATACCGGGTGATGCGCTCTATTTCGCGCTCATCCTTGATCTTCTCGAGGGACGGAGCGAGCGTCGCCAGTTTGGTTTCGCTAACCAGCAACGTTTTCTGGCCCGTGGCGGCATCGACAACCCACAGTTCGCCGTGTTCGCCGGCGTCGTCGCGCTGAATGAAAGAAAACTTCGCGTGGTCCGGAGTCCACTGGATGGCTTCGGGTGGGCGTCCGGTGATGCCGCCGGCGGCGAAGATGGCCTCGATGGTGAGAGCTTTCTTGGGAGGAGTGTTGGGAGACTGGGCGCCCGCGAGGGGAATTAGCAACCAGCAGATCACCGTTCGAGGAATGAGTCGATTCACGAGGCATCTCCGCGCATAGATTCTGCTCTGAAAGGCAAGGCTAAAAAGTCTACACCGGGAGAGTGGGTTCGTGCAGCTGGTCACAAACCATTCTCCGTGTCATTCCGAGGAGCGGAGCGACGAGGAATCTGGGTTTCCCCCGGCCAAGCGAAGAACCCAGATCCCTCACTTCGTTCGGGATGACAACAAAGTGGGAGGGTGGCAGCACCTGATAAGCTGCCAGCAACCTCTTCCCAATGAGCATGGTAAAATCGTAGTAGTGCTACTCTTGAAGATGCTTCCAGACGTGCAAAACCTGATCGCACTGCAACAGGCGGATCGGGAAATCCTGCGTTTGAAGGAAGAAATTGCCGCTCTGCCCAAGCGGGTGGCCGCCATTGAACAGAGGTTAGCCGGAACCAGGGCCGTCCTCGAAAAAGCCAAAACCAGTGTCAAGGCCGACGAAGCGGCCCGGCGCAAGTTCGAGAGCGAGATTTCCGACCAGCAACAAAAGATCTCCAAGTATCGCGACCAATCGCTCGCGGTCAAGACCAATGAACAATACAAAGCCCTGCTGCACGAGATTCAATTCGCTGAGCAGGATATTCGTGCCAACGAAGACAAGATTCTGGAGTTGATGGTGAATGCCGAAATCCGCGAGAAGGATGTAAAGGCGGCGGAGGCGGAGTTAAAGTCGGAGATGGCAGAGATTGAAAAGGAAAAGATCGACGCCCGGCAGCGGAGCGCGGAAGACGAAAAGCAGTTAGCCGAGTGGAACGCCAAACGGGAGAAGGCGCGAGCCGGCGTAGATGCCGATCTGCTACGTCAGTATGACCGGGTCGCGAAGCATCGCGGCAGCGGACTTTCCGAGGCTCGCGATCACAAGTGTCTGGCCTGCCAGGTCATGCTGCGTCCGCAGACTTACAATGAAGTGCGGGCGGGAGCTGAAGTGGTGGTCTGCGAGTCCTGCCAGCGGATTCTTTTCTACGACCCGGCGAATGACGAAGCGGCAGACCCCGCCGTGATCGCGAGGCGGCGGAGGGCCCACCCCAAATTTGAATCCAGCCAGGCTTGGTATTACCGGCCGAGCTTCGAGGATCATGGGGAAGTGTTCCTGGTATACATCAACAACAAGGGAGACTCCAGCCGCCACGTTTACGACAGCTCATCAGGGCGCGGACTTGGCGACATCCTGGTGCGTGAAGGCGAGTACCGGCTGGCCTTTCCTGAGGACCTGACCAACGATGCCATCCGCCTGAACGGGAGCTGGTCCGAGTCCGAGCTTGAGGAGTGGGGGAACGAACTTCCTACCGCAACGCTTGACGCTTTGCATCGGGACCTTGACCTGGCGCGGGCGGAATCGCGTACCCGCCGTCACGCTCGAAACGCGGCGATTGCTTCGGAGCATCCCGCCGCTAGCTGAACGTCCAGCCCGAACCCATCATTTGTCGTCCCGAGCAAAGCGAAGGACCTAGCTCCCCCGAAATAGTCTTAGCGGATCGTGAAACGGCAAAATAGTATCCCTTGCAACGTCGACCCTCGTTTACGACGGGACGGGTTTTAAGAATCGGGTTTGGAGTTGTGCCGTGTGCCTGGGGTACTCAGGTGCTTGGTCTTCTCCGTAGCAAATATCGCGCACTCCGCCGCGCTATTAACTGGGCTCACGCCGCTGCTTCGGAGGAAACCGGCGTGAGCGTGACTTGATACCCCAAGCTGACCAGCTTTTTGACCAGCCTGGAACGGACTGCCTCTTGGTTCACCCGATCGAAAAAATCTCCACCGAGCTCCGCATACGGGCATTGCCGTGTCAGAAGATAGTAGGCAATTCTCAGCATCGAGTGCGCCACGGCTACGATCGTCTTCTTCTTGCCCTTGCGAACGATGAAGTGTTTGTATTGGGCTCCCAGATACGTGTCCTTGGTGCGGGACGCGGCCCAGGCTGCTTCACAGAGCGCTCGCCGCAGCCAAATGTTGCCTTTGGGCGTTTTTCCGGAGAGACGTTTCCCCGCGCTCTCATTATTGCCGGGACATATCCCTGCCCATTTCGCCAACTGGCTGGCGCTGCCAAACTGATCCATGTTGGCTCCCATTTCCGCTACCAACGTCCAGGCTGTTACCTTGTCGACGCCTGGGATCGTATCCAACAGCTCCACCGCCCTCTGCAAGGAACTGGTTGGAGGCGTGGAGGCGGTGTCCACCTCGGCGATCGCGGAACCTTCCGGTCGACAAGGTTCCGGCTCCTGCAGGAGTAAGCGCTGAATTTCCGCTTGGCGAAGTCGCTCCTCGCCAGATTCCACCAACTCCAGCAAGGCCTGGATTTGAAAGCCATGATGTTCGGTGAAATGACCTTCCAAAGCCAACTGCAACTCGCTCAGTTTTTTTCGCAAGCGCCCGCGTGCCAGCTGCGCCAGTTGCTTTGGATCCCGTTGCCCTTTGATCAAGGCCTTCAGCATCTCGCGCCCCGAGACTCCTAGTACATCCGTGGCCACCGAACCCAGTTTCACATTGGCGTCCTCCAATACCTTCTGGATGCGGTTGGCAAAGGTGGCCACGTTCTGCCCGATCTTGGCCCGCGTGCGCGTCAGGTCCCGCAAACGACGAATGCTCTCGGGCGGAACAAAACTCCCCTTCAACAGACCATGCTGCAGTAACTCGGCAATCCATTCGCTGTCCTTTTGGTCCGTCTTTCGCCCCGGCACATGCTTGACGTGATGGGCGTTCACCAAAAGCAATTGATACTTCTTCTCCGCTTCCAGAATGTTCCATACCGGTTTCCAATAAACTCCGGTCGCCTCCATCGCAATTGCCTCTACTCCTAGGTTCGCTAACCAGGTGGCCATCTCCTTTAGATCACGGGTCATCGTCGAGAAGTATCTGCTCTGCTTCCGAAATTCCCCATCCTCATCAATCACCAACACGCAGGCCGTGACACTGTTCTTGTGTACGTCCATGCCGCAACAACGCTTGTACACGATCCGCATAACAGGCTCCTTTTCTGAGCCCGGCTGCGAGGACGCTAGGAGTAATTTGGAGTCTCCCCCGCGTGCTCGGAAAAATCCGGCGACAATTCGTTGTGCCATGCAGCGTCCAGGTCAAACTCCCTCGCGGGCTCAGCCGCGCCAGTCTAGTGACGACCTTCGGTCCGCACCAGGCTCAGAACAGAGCTTATCAAACCGATCTCTATTTCATGATCCGTTGTGATCGGGAGATCATGAAAAACTCCCTCGAAAATAGCCGTAAGTGATTGATTCCACGTCGGCACATTTTCATGATCCGTTGTGAGCCACGAATCATGAGCAACTTAGCTAGGTTCCTCTCGTAGCAGGAAAGAACCGAGATTCCTCGTCGCTTCGCTCCTCGGAATGACAATAGCGGAAGTGTGTCCACCGGAGGTATGTCCCCACGCGACTCTTGCCGGGGTAAGATTCTCTCATGTCTAAGAAATCAGCGGACCTGCACGGACTTCCCGTGGTCAAAGTCTCCCGCAAGGGAGCGAACCGCCTCAACGAGGGGCACGTATGGGTCTATCGCTCTGACATTGTCTCGGCGGACGGCATTGTTCCCGGCGCCCTAGTTGGAGTTGCGGACGAACGCGGGAAATTTCTGGGCACGGCTCTGTACAGCGGCGCCTCACAGATCGCGATCCGCATGCTTTCGAAAGCAGCTGTAAGGGATCTCGATGGTTTGTTGCGAAAACGGGTACAAGAGGCGATTTCTTATCGCGAACGACTCGTCCGGGACACCGATGCCTACAGGATCGTCTTCAGTGAAGCAGATTTCCTCCCCGGCCTGATTGTGGACCGCTACAACGACCTCCTTTCGTTGCAAGTGCTCACGCAGGCGATGGATACGGAAGCAGTGCGCCGAGTCATCGTTTCCGAGCTGAGGGAGCGGTTGAAATCGACGGCAATTGCGGAGCGTGTCGATCCCCGCGTGCGGGAGTTGGAGCAACTGCCAACCCGGTCCTCCAGTCTGTTGCAAGGCGAACAGAGGACGACCGTGTTTACCATGAACGGGGTGCGCTTTCACTATGAAGCCTTTGAAGGCCAGAAGACCGGGGCATTTCTCGATCAACGGGAAAACTACGCCGCCGCGGCGCGGTATGCTCGCGGCGAAGCGCTGGATGTTTTTTGTTACCACGGAGGCTTTGCCTTGCACTTGGCCGAGCACTGTTCCAAGGTCACGGGAGTAGATAGCTCACGACCTGCGCTTGAGGTCGCCGACCGCAACGCTGCCTTGAACGGACGCGAGATTGAATGGATTGAGGCTAACGCCTTCGACCTGCTTCGCGATTACGCCAGTGCCGGGCAGCATTTCGACACCGTCGTCCTCGATCCGCCGGCTTTCGCCAAGAGCAAGAGCAATCTGGCGACGGCCCTGGGCGGCTACAAGGAGCTCAATCTGCGGGCTCTGAAGATGCTCCGGCCGGGAGGGATTCTCGTCACCTGTTCGTGCTCGTATCATGTTAGTACGGCTGACTTTCTGGAGATGGTGACCCAAGCCGGCCGGGATATGCACAGAAATCTGCGAGTTGTGGAGAACCGAACCCAGGCCAAAGACCATCCCATACTGCTAACAGTCCCGGAAACCGCCTACTTGAAGTGCATCGTATTGGCCGTAAGTTAATGAAAAAGAACCCAATAAATATATTGACAATAGGACGCTCAAGTTTTATGCTTCCATTACGCTAATTAGGCATCCAAGCAAGAATAAGGAAGCCATAAAATCAGATTTCCAAAGTCTTTGAAGGAGGAATTGAACCATGACCGTACTAACCCGTTGGGAGCCTATCCGAGAGTTTACAACACTGCAAGATCGCATGAACCGACTGTTCCGCGATTCGTTCAGTGCTGATACGCAAGAACAGTCTTTAGCCACGAGCGCTTTTGCACCGCCCGTGGATGTGTACGAAGACGACCACAATATCACGCTGAAGATCGAGGTTCCGGGGATCGACGAGAAGGACATCGACGTCCGCATCGAAAATAACACCCTTACCGTGCACGGCGAGCGCAAGTTCGAGAAGGAAGAAAAGGAAGAGAATTTCCGTCGCGTGGAGCGGCAGTATGGAAGCTTCACTCGCTCCTTCACATTGCCCCAGACCGTGGATACGGAGAAGGTCTCGGCTACTTACGATAAAGGAATCCTGAAGATCAGCTTGGTGAAAAAGGCGGAAGCCAAGCCCAAGCAGATCAAAGTCAACGTGGGCAGCGAGAAGACCCTCGAAGCCAAGGCTCCAAGCAAGGCCGCGTAAGCCGGAGAACACGTGGGGACAGCCGCCTCGGCTGTCCGGTCGAGCAAGGCTCGACAGTTTTTGCGGGAGACGGCGAGATAACCGTCTCCCGTTTTTGTTAAACGCCTATCAATCTGAGCGTGGCGAAGAATCTTCGCATCGCAAATTCGTAGACCCTTCGCTTCGCTCAGGGTGACAATAGTAGCAAGGAAAAGATTATGGCAATCCGTTGGGATAAATTCACTGTCAAGGCGCAAGAAGCAGTCCAGCGCGCAAGCAATGTGGCATCGGAGCACGGTAATCCCGAGCTCATGCCGGTGCATCTTCTGGCCGCCCTAGTCGAGGACAAGGAAGGCATCGTTCCGCCGGTGCTCGAGAAGATAGGGATTGGTCCGCAAGCCGTCTTGCACGATGCCTACGGCGTAATCGAGACCTTGCCAAAAGTCTCGGGCGGTGCGGCCCAGCCAACGATCTCCAATTCCCTGAATCAGTTGCTGGACAAGGCTCTCAAAGAAGCTAGCAACTTCAAGGATGAGTACGTCTCGACCGAGCACCTGCTTTTAGCCGCCACGCAACTCAAGGGTGATGCGGCCCGGGATCTCCTCGTGCGCCACGGCGCCACCTACGATGCGATCCTCAAAGCGCTCACCTCGGTGCGGGGCTCGCAGAAGGTGACCGATCAGAATCCCGAGGAGAAGTATCAGTCGCTGGAGCGCTATACCCGCGACCTGACCGAGCAGGCGCGTCGGGGCAAGCTCGATCCCGTGATCGGCCGCGACGAAGAGATCCGCCGCGTAGTTCAGGTGCTTTCCCGGCGCACCAAGAACAATCCGGTGTTGATCGGAGAGCCGGGCGTGGGCAAGACAGCCATTGTGGAAGGCCTGGCCCAGCGTATCATCTCCGGCGACGTGCCTGAAGGGTTGAAGAACAAACGCGTGGTTGCGCTGGATCTGGGTGCCATGCTGGCGGGCGCAAAATATCGTGGCGAGTTTGAAGATCGCCTGAAGGCCGTGCTGAAGGAAATAGAAGATTCTTCCGGGCAGATCATTCTCTTCATCGACGAGTTGCATACGCTGATTGGTGCGGGCGCGGCCGAGGGCGCGATGGACGCTTCCAACATGCTCAAGCCAGCCCTGGCTCGCGGGGAGTTGCGCGCGATTGGCGCCACCACGCTCAACGAGTACCGCAAGCACATTGAGAGAGATGCGGCCCTGGAACGCCGTTTCCAGATCGTCTTCGTCGGCGAGCCTAATGTCGAAGATACCATCGCGATTTTGCGGGGCCTGAAAGAGCGCTACGAAGTGCATCATGGCGTGCGCATCAAGGACTCGGCAATTGTCGCCGCGGCGACTTTGTCGCATCGCTACATCTCCGATCGCTTCCTGCCTGATAAAGCAATTGACCTGATCGATGAAGCGGCAGCCTCGCTGCGAATTCAGATCGACTCCATGCCTACAGAGATCGACCAGCTCGAGCGTAAAGCGACGCAGCTCGAAATCGAGCGTCAGGCCTTGAAGAAGGAAGATGACCGTAGCTCGAAAGAGCGGCTCCATTTGATCGACAAGGAGCTGGCGGAAATTCGCGAGCGGGCCAATACGCTAAAGGCCAACTGGAAGCGGGAAAAAGAGCTGATCGCGCGCTCGCGTGCTCTGAAAGAACAGATCGAGCAGTTGAAGATCGAAGAACAGGCCGAAGAGCGCAAGGGAAATCTGCAGCGCGTGGCCGAGATCCGTTACAGCCTGCTGCGCCAGGCCGAGGAGGAGCTCAACAAGGTCACCGCCCAGATGGAAGTTAAAGGCAAGGCGCGCATGCTCAAAGAGGAAGTGGACGAAGAAGACGTTGCCCGGATTGTCTCGAAGTGGACGGGCATTCCGGTGTCGAAGATGCTAGAAGGCGAGGTCAAGAAACTCATCAGCATGGAAGATCGGCTGCGGCAACGCGTGGTCGGCCAGGACGAGGCGCTGGAGCGGGTTTCAAACGCTATTCGCCGTTCGCGCGCGGGCTTGAGCGACCCCAAGCGTCCGATCGGCTCATTCATTTTTCTAGGCCCTACGGGCGTAGGGAAGACCGAACTGGCACGCGCCCTGGCTGAGTTTCTCTTCGACGATGAGCACGCCATGGTGAGGATAGACATGTCCGAGTACATGGAGAAGCACGCAGTGTCGCGGCTCATCGGCGCGCCTCCGGGATACGTTGGCTATGAAGAGGGCGGGCAGCTCACCGAGCAGGTGCGGCGGCGTCCATACGCCGTGATCCTCTTCGATGAGATTGAAAAGGCGCATCCCGATGTATTTAATGTGCTGCTGCAAATGATGGACGATGGCCGGCTCACCGATGGAAAAGGCCGCACGGTGGATTTCCGCAACACCGTGATCATTATGACTTCGAATCTCGGGTCCTCCTTTCTGCAGGCGGAAGGACTGCGCTCAGAGAAGGATTTCGATGAGGCCTCGAAGCAGGTGATGAACGCTCTGCACGGGCACTTCAAGCCGGAGTTCCTGAATCGTGTGGACGACATCATCATCTTCAAACCGCTGGGGAAGGAACAGCTGGTGAAGATTATCGAGCTGCGTCTCGAAGATGTGCGGCACCTGCTGGCCGATCGCAAGATCTCAATTGAGTTGACCGACGCTGCGAAAGATCTGTTGTTCGCCGAGGGCTTCGATCCGAATTATGGAGCGAGGCCACTGAAGCGGGCGATTCAAAAGCTGGTGCAGGATCCGCTGGCCCTGAAGATTCTCGATGGCGAAGTGCTGCACGGCGACCACGTGATCGTCGACGCGGACAAGAAAGCCGGGAAGATGAAGTTTGAAGTCAGCAGGCGAGTGGGTGAGGAAGAGCCGGTAAAGACAAAGAGATAAGAAAATCAGCCACGGGTTTGTACGGATTGTCACGGATGTGAAGGGAATTCGTTTGAAATTGCGAATCCGCGTAATCCGTGGCTAGTCTTTTGCGAAAGCTCTCTTTACAGGCTCTTGATACAGATACCAGACGATCATCACGCGGACGATAATTCCCAGGCCGCCCCAAAGCAACGACGCACGAAAATCCACTGCCGCAGCTGAAACAGCGGGGACCAGCATTACGACTCCAATGAATCCTACAGCTATGGCCGCTCGCCGCGCCCAGTTGTTCAGCCGCAGCAATCCCCATCCTATGAGTGCTCCCACTCCTGCCATTAACAAAAACATGTAAGGCCCAGCCAGCTCCAGCCCGCTGAGCAGCGGGGCTCCCAGCGCCATGGACGCCGCGCCGGGAGACACCAGCATGATTACACCAAGGAATCCGAGATAGGCCGCAGCAAAAAGGAAGACGATTGAGATTGCTCTAACTCCGAACGGAACCGACCCATCTGCCAATCGATTACCTCACAAAGACAAGCCACGGATTTCACGGATAGATCTGTTAATCCGCGCCAATCCGTGGCCAGCATTCTATGCGAGATCGAAGAGCAAGACTTCGGCGTCTTCAACGCCTTGGATCACCAGCTTCGACTCGTCGCTAACCGCGGCGCCGTCGCCCTGTTTGAGCGGCTTCCCGTTCAATTCCACCGCTCCTTTGGCGACCTGCAACCACGCATAGCGGCCCTTCGCCAATACATGGGCAACTTCCTGTCCGGGAGACAGGAGGGTCACGTACAGGCGCGCGTCCTGGTGGATGGTCACCGAGCCATCTTTGCCGTCTGGTCCGGCGATCAGACGCAGATTGCCCAGTTTTTCTTCATCCGGAAACGCCTTCTGTTCGTAGCTGGGCTCATGACCTGCCCGGTCGGGCATGATCCAAATCTGTAACAGGTGAGCCGCTTCGGTTGGCGATGGATTCACCTCGCTATGGCGGATGCCGCGGCCGGCGCTCATGCGCTGTCCGTCGCCGGGGCGAATGACCGAACCCGTGCCCAGGCTGTCTTTGTGCTCAAGCGCGCCTTCCAGAATGTAAGTAATAATTTCCATGTCGCGGTGCGGGTGGGTGGGGAACCCTTGGCTGGGCGCGACCCGGTCTTCGTTGATCACGCGCAGGGAACGAAATCCCATGAAACGTGGATCGTGATATTGGTCGAACGAGAACGTGTGGCGTGTGTTGAGCCAGCCGTAATCGCCGCCACCCCGTTCATTGTTATGTCGAATATTGATCATAATAAAATCCTCGTTACAACGAGTATTTTTACCTTTAGCTTAGATGACGGGAATCACAAAGGGATTCAACGTGCCCCTCAAGGGTCGGGAACCGCTTGAAACAGGCCATAGACGTGTGACGTTCGGGCAAGCCGCGAAGGGAGAGAAGAATTGCCTTTTGCCGATGGCTTCAAGTAGTGGTTTGCAGGCGAGCAACGATGCGAAATCTTTTCACGGTCATCGTGACAGTGGTTCTCCTCGGGTGCGAGGGAAGCTCGCACAGCCCGCTAGCCGCAGGATTTGTAAATCAGACCCAGCATCCCGACGCCGAGCTGCAAGCGATCTGGACGGAAGCCCAGAAAAGCGTGTCCCGGAAGATCGACCTCAACCCGCTACAGCGACTTTCAAACAACGTGCCTCCGGACACGCTTCCCGGCGATCCACGTGCCTGGAGCGTGGAACCTCATCAGCTTTGGGTAGCGCCGGTACCGAACGTTTCATCAGAAAGTTTGCTCGCCGCGACCGGAGAGCACCGATCCGATCCAACAAGCATGATCGAGTGTCCGCAGCCCTGTAAAGTGCGGTACACCACCGCATACTCTTCCTACTAGCCTGAGTTCACGAAGTACGCTGCATCTTGGGAATTTGCGGGAGACAACTTCAATGTGATCCTGGAGTATGAGTTTGAAAACCAAATCCTGAACGCGCTGGGCTACGTTATGACGTGGCGATAAAGAGGCTACTTCTTCTCAGCTTTCTTGCTGGAGGTTTCTGACTTTGACTTTTCGCTCGACTTCGAAGATTTTTCCTCCCTCTTCGAAGCCGATTCCTCTTTGGAAGGTTCTCTCTTGGATGCGGCCTCATCCTTCGACTTCGAATCTCCATTCGAGGACGACGCGGTCGCCGAGGACTTCTTGGCGTAGTCGGTGACGTACCACCCTGAGCCTTTGAACTGCACAGCAGGCGCCGTGATTGTCTGCTCGACCGGACCGCCGCAGTCGGGGCACTTCTTCATGGGGAGATCGGAGTATTTCACGATCCGTTCGAAGCGGTGATGGCACTTCTTGCACTCGTATTCGTAAAGTGGCATGGACTCCTGAAACGCAGGCGAGGACCGCCAGCACTTCCTGCTCTTGATTTTAGGGTCGGTGGCAGTTCCCCGTCAATTTGCGAGGCGGGTACGGGTTGGAGCCGGAGTGGTAGACTCCGTCGAAGGTACCCGAGAAATGAAGCCCGGAGAAACCACTGCTGTCACCGATTCGAGCCCCACACTCGCGCCCGGACTCTATCTGGTGGCTACGCCGATCGGCAATCTGGAAGACATTACTTTGCGAGCGTTGCGGGTGATGAAGGAATCTGATTTGATCGCATGCGAAGACACCCGCCAGACTCAGAAACTGCTCAACCACTACAGCATCGCTAAGCGCACCACCAGTTACCACGAACACAACGAGATGACCCGCGCCGCGGAGCTTGTGGTTGAACTTGAGCAGGGCGCGCGGATTGCCCTGGTGACGGACGCGGGCATGCCCGGCATTTCTGACCCTGGATTCCGGCTGATCTCGCTGGCGATTCGGCATCACGTGCCGGTCGTGCCGATCCCGGGCGCGTCGGCGTTTCTGGCAGCTCTGGTAGCCAGCGGGTTGCCCACAGATTCATTTCGTTTCAGCGGATTCCTTCCCGCGAAGGCTGGCCAGCGGCGGCAGATTCTGGAGGACATTTGTGAGTCACCACGCACCCAGGTGTTTTACGAAGCGCCACATCGGGTGAAGGAATCGCTGGAGGACATCGTCGAAATTCTCGGCAGGCAACGGCATGTAGTCATCGCCCGCGAAGTGACCAAGATTCATGAAGAGTTTCTCCGAGGGCACGCTGGCGATGTTCTGGAAACGCTGAAAGCCCGCAGCGACATCAAAGGCGAGATTACGCTGCTGATCGGCAAAATGGAAGCTGCGGAACAGAAAGTGTCATCGTCGCGCGTGAACATTCGGCAGCGGGTTGAACAGATTATCGCAGAAGAGAAACTGGACGAGAAGGCAGCGCTGAAAAAAGTTGCTAAGGAGATGGGGATGTCGAAGAGCGAAGCTTATCGGGAATTGCAGAGGAGCAAGTGACCGGACGGGCGAGAAGCCCGTCCTCCACTACTTCGGGGTCAGCTCTCGCTTTACTTCTTCGCTGACTTGTTTGCCATCCACGCGAAGGCCCGCGCCGTTGAAGCGTGCCATGACATTCTTCATTACCGTCCCCATGTCTTTCAGCGTGGGCGAGCCCATCTCGGTGATCACGGCCTTCACGCCGGCTACGATCTCGTCCTCGCCGGCCGCCTTGGGCATGTAAGCTTCGATTATCTTGATCTCTGCGGCCTCGTTGTCCGCCATTTCCTGGCGGCCGCCCTTGCTGAATTGCTCAACCGACTCCTTGCGCTGCTTGATCAGCGTGCTCAGCACCTGCTGCGCTTCCTTGTCGTCGAGCGGGGCCATTTTGTCGATCTCGCGGTTCTTGAGCGCAGTCTTCACCATACGCAGACAAGAGAGGCGCTTTTCTTCGTGCGCTTTCATTGCGGCAGTGATGTCTTTCTGAATCTGTTCGATCAGGCTCATGATGCGCAATTATAGCGGAGTGGTTTGACCGTCAGCACCGGTGCCATAAGGTTAATGTTTGTCACTAATTCGTTCTTTTCGCATCTTAATGTGCAGGAGGCGATCTCATGAGCAGATTAGCCATTTGGGCACAATTAGAAGCTAAGCCGGGAAAAGAGAAAGAAGTGGAAGCGTTCCTGAAATCGGCACAGCCGCTCGCAGAACGTGAGCCGGGAACAATCAGCTGGTACGCCATTAAAATGGGGCCGGGTAAATACGGTATCTTTGATACGTTCGCCGATGAAAATGGACGCAATGCCCACCTGAACGGGGAAATCGCCAAAGCGCTTTTTGCCAAGGCGGCAGAACTCTTTGCCACACCGCCAGAAATAGCGAAACCTGAAGTTCTCGCCTCGAAATCCGCTCGCGCCTGATTTTCTAAACCCGACCTGCGCCCGCTGATATCCCTGAAATACGCGGGCGCGGTGCATGTCAGAACGACCAGCTTCCGATAAACTACTTGAGAGCCACATTTTTACAATCTCAAGGACATTATCGGAATGCTGCGCAAGAACCGTCTCTTCACTCCTGGGCCCACACCCATTCTCCCCGCTGCTCAAACCGCGATGGCCTCGTTTGCCATGCACCATCGCACAGCTGACTTTCGCGCTCTGTATTCGCGAGTGCTGGCCGACATGAAGGATTTCATCGGCACTAGGAACGACGTGCTTGTACTGGCTTCCTCTGGAACCGGTGTGATGGAGGGCTCGGTGTCGAACCTGACTTCGCCTGGAGACAAGGTGCTGGTGCTCACGGCGGGAAAGTTTGGCGAGCGCTGGCGCGATCTGGCCAAGGCTTTCGGATGCGTGGTGGAGGTTGTAAGCGTACCTTTTGGCGAAACATTCGCGCTGGACGAAATCCGGCAGAAGCTGACACCGGACATTCGCGCCGTGTACGTGCAATCAACCGAGAGTTCGACCGGGGCTCGGCATGACATAAAAGGCATCGCGCAGCTGGTGCGTAAGACCGGCGATGATACGCTGCTTGTCGTCGATGCAATCACCGGCCTCGGCACTACGCACTTCGATGTGGATGGCTGGGGCATCGACGTCATCATTGGCGGATCGCAGAAGGCGCTGATGATTCCGCCGGGTCTGGCATATTGTGCCGTCAGCGAACGTGCGTGGAAGCGCATGGAGGCAGCAAAGTCTCCGCGTTACTATTTCGACTTCCGCAGAGAGCGCAAGGCCGCGGCCAAGGGAGAGTCGGCATACACGCCCGCGACCTCGTTATTCGCGGCATTAGGAGCGGCGCTCGATTTCATTCGACAGATGGGCGACAGCGATCTGGGAGCTGGCCGCACGGCGCTGATCGAAAACGCTGAGTTGGCAGCGGAGATGACTCGCGCCGGTGCGCAAGCTTTGCGACTGAAACTGTTCGCACCCACGTCTCCAGCGGCAGCGCTTACTGCGATTCAATCTCCGGGCGGGATCGACTCCGGCGCAATCGTAAAACAACTTCGCGACTGCTTCGCTGCGGTCGTGGCAAACGGTCAAGGCGAGATGAAGGGACAGCTGTTCCGGATCGCGCACCTGGGATACTACGACTATCTCGATACAATTGGCATCCTGGCCGCCCTTGAGCACGTGCTCGCCAGCGTAACTGGGCAGCCTGTCGAGTATGGTGCGGCAGTTCGCGCAGCTCAGGAAGTCTATGCCAAGTCGGCAAGAGTAGAGGCAGTCGCTCGCAGTTGAGATTTCAAAACCAGCCACGGATTTCCACCGATCAGACGGATCAGGACTTAACTTATAAGCCCCACCTCATCTGTGAAATCCGTGAGAATCAGTGGCCGATTTAATCAACCATGAAAATTGTCATCGCTGAAAAGATTTCCGCTTCGGCCGTGGACTTGCTGCGCGAGCCGCGCTGGATTGTCGTCACACCCGATCAGATGGAAGGTGGATTGGCGGCCCAGTTGGAGTCCGCGGCTGCCCTGATCGTGCGCTCGGCCGTGCAAGTGAATGCCGAGCTCTTAGCCAAGGCGCGAAAACTACGCGTGATCGGGCGTGCAGGAGTAGGGGTTGACAACATCGATCTGGAACCCGCGACGCGGCAGGGCATCGCGGTCATGAACACGCCGGGAGCGAATGCGGTTGCAGTCGCGGAGCATACCTTGGCGATGATGCTGGCCCTGGCGCGTCATCTCTGCCGGGCGAATGAGTGGATGCACGCCGGCAAGTGGGAGAAAAAATCTCTGCAAGGAACGGAACTGCGGGGCAAGACTCTGGGCATTGTGGGCCTGGGGCGAGTCGGAATGGAAGTCGCACGGCGGGCGCGGGCGTTTGGGATGGAGATTATCGCGCACGATCCTTTTGTTTCGATCGCGGTGGCCAAGGAACAGGGTATCGCCATCGCGAAGCTGGAGGAAGTCTACGCGGCGTCGGATTATCTTACGCTACACGTCGGCCTGACTCCTCAAACCACCGGCATGATCAATGCCGAGTCGCTGAAGAAGATGAAGCGTGGGGTGCGTCTGGTGAACTGCGCGCGGGGTGAACTGGTCGATGAAGCGGCACTAGCGCACGCTTTGAAGCAGGGCCATGCAGTCGGGGCTGCCCTGGATGTTTTTGTCGAGGAGCCGCTGAAGAACTCACCGTTTACAACCATGGACAATGTAATCCTCACGCCTCACATCGGCGGCTCAACTCACGAGGCGCAAGAGGCAGTGGGCTATCAGATTGCCCTCCAGGTGAAGGAGTATCTGAAGCACGGGGTCATCCAGAACGCGGTCAATGTGCCGTCGGTTTCGCACGATGAGTATGTCGAACTGCATCCCTACATCGTACTGGCGGAGAGACTGGGTTCCTTCCTGGCGCAAGTAACGGAATGCGCGCTGGAGGAAATCTCGCTGGGCTACAGCGGCCATATTGCGGAATGGAAGACGGAGTTAATCCGCAACGGCGCCATCAAAGGGATTTTGAATGAGGCTCTGGAGGAGAAAGCGAACCTGGTGAATGCGGCTGCGATTGCTTCCTCTCGCGGATTACGCATTCGCGAAGAACGCAAGCCCAAAGGTTCTACCGGAGGAGCGGGTAGCGTGCTCTCGATTGCGGTCAAGGCTCAATCGGAAGAGCACATCGTCAAGGGTGCTGTATTGCACAAGGATGCCCCGCGCTTGCTGCATGTAGATGGAATTGAAGTGGAAGCTCCGCTCGAGCGCAACCTCATCTACCTTCGCAATCGCGACGTGCCGGGCGTGATTGGGAAAGTGGGCACGATTCTCGGCAATCACAAAATCAATATTGCCGATTTCTCGCTGGGACGCCGGGTGGGAAATGTGAAACCAGCTACTCCGCGCGAGGCTATCGCAGTGGTACACGTGGACGGGGTGGTGCCCGAGCCGGTATTGGCGGAGCTCAGGAAAGTGTCGGCAATCGCACAGGCGAAGGCTATCCGGCTCTTTTGAAAGGAACAGAGGCCCACCGGGTTGGTGAATGGACTTGAAATTAGGGCGTTTGTAGCATGGCTGGTATGAAAAAAGCGAACTCTCGCAATCCCCGTGCCGCGTCGAAAAGCAAGATCGCCCCCAAAAACGTCGATGAATACCTTGCTGCGATCCCAGAACCCGCCCAGAGCACCTTTAACAAACTGCGCGCGGCAATTCGGTCCGCTGTGCCACCGCAGGCGGCCGAGATCATCAGCTATCGGATTCCTGCGTTCAAGCACAAAAGAGTGCTAGTGTGGTTCGCTGCGTTTTCCAACCACTGCAGTTTGTTCCCTACAGCCGCGATTATCGAAGCGTTTAAGCACGAACTTAAGGGCTTCTCGACATCCAAAGGGACGATTCACTTCCCCACGGACAAGCCACTGCCGACTGCGCTGGTAAAGAGGCTGGTAAAGGCGCGGGTCGCGCAGAACGAAAGCAAGAAACGGCGCTAACCGGGGTGCTGTCGACGCGGTACAATAACGAGTTGGGCGATACTCCGCGGTCTGTCATGCAGACGGCCCGCCATGAGGTTTCATGTTCGAAGTTACCGTAGACGACTCCTTTGCCGCGGGACATTACCTGCGCAATTACAAGGGCAAGTGCGAGAATCCGCACGGACATAATTACAAGGTGCGAGTCACGCTCGCCGGCAAGGAACTGGACAAAGCCGGGCTACTGCTCGACTTCAAGGATTTGCGCGAGGTCATGAAATACACGATCGACCGGCTCGATCACAAGATGATCAACGAGCTGGAGCCCTTCACCGTCTTGAATCCTTCGGCGGAAAATCTGGCCAAGTATTTTTACGACCAGGCCAACGAGAAGCTCGATCGAGTGACCAACGGGCGGGTGCGAGTAAAGAACGTCACGGTCTTTGAAACAGATACGACCACGGCAACCTATTCGGAGCTGTAGTCTCTCGTCTGGCGCCGAGACGTCACCATGCAGATCACGGAGATTTACAAGTCGATCCAGGGCGAGTCCACGCATGCGGGCCTGCCTTGCGTGTTCGTGCGACTGACCGGATGTAATCTTCGATGCTCCTGGTGCGACAGCGAGTACACTTTCAGCGGCGGTCATCGCATGAGTGTTGAAGAGGTCGTCGAAGAAGTCGAACATCTCAGCCACCTCGGCTTGGTTGAGATCACGGGCGGCGAGCCCATGCTGCAGGAGCGGGAAGTGGTCCCGCTTATGCACCGCCTCTTGGACGACGGCTATACGGTGTTGCTTGAGACCAGTGGCGAGCGTCCGCTGGAGCGGGTGCCGAAGGGCGTGGTCAAGATCGTCGACGTGAAGTGTCCAAACTCTGGCGAGCCCGACAGCTTCCACGTGCAGAACCTGGAGGCCCTCGATTCGCCGGACGAGGTGAAATTCGTGCTGAGCAGCCGGACGGATTATGAGTTCGCGCGCGATTTTGTCGCGCGTCACGATCTGGCTCGCCGGGTAACTGCGGTGTTGTTTTCGCCCGCATTCAGCAAGGACGCCGGTGGCCCACGAGACAGCTCGCACTGTTTGCTTGATCCACGCGAGCTCGCGGAATGGATGCTGGCAGACGACGTTTCGGCTCGCCTGGGGTTGCAGATTCACAAATTCATCTGGGATCCGGCGCTGAAAAGCGTTTGAGTTCGAATCGTTTCCTTAGCTACACAAAGGAATTCGGCGTTCGTAAACTGAAAATGCCCGCGTCGTCTTCGAACGACGTTTTAAGCTCTGATGAGTAGCAATACATCTCGTGCGGTGGTCCTGCTCAGTGGCGGAATGGACTCCTGCGTGTGCGCGGCGCTGGCGGCGCGTGAGTTCAACGCGGCGGCGGTGCACATCAGCTATGGTCAGCGCACGGAAGAGCGAGAGCGGCGAGCCTTTCTGGAGATTTGCGACCGCCTCGAGATTCGTGACAAGCTGGTGGTCCGAAACGAGGCTCTGCCGGCGATCGGCGGATCGGCTTTGACCGATCCCAATATTGCGGTTCCTGAATCCGCGGCAATCGGGCATGAAATCCCGGTGACCTACGTGCCCTTCCGCAATGCGCACTTTTTGTCGGTTGCGGTGAGCTGGGCTGAGGTTCTGGGAGCCAAAAAAATATACATCGGTGCGGTTGAACAGGATAGCTCGGGGTATCCTGATTGCCGGCCGGCTTATTATCGCGCCTTCAACGAGGTCGTAAAGACGGGAACCAAAGATGGCCGGATCGAGATCGTGACCCCGCTGATCGGTCTCCGCAAGGCCGAAATTGTGGCCCGTGGCCTTGAATTGGGCGCTCCCTTCGATTTAACGTGGTCTTGCTATAGCCGGGAGGATTACGCCTGCGGAGTGTGCGATAGTTGTGTTCTGCGGCTCCGTGCCTTTCAGGAGGCTGGTGCCGAGGACCCGGTGCGCTATTGTGAGGCGATGGACAACGCCTAGGAACCGGACGGTTTTATGACGTTCATCTTTAGAATGAAGAAAAGGTATACGTGATCAGAACTCGCACACCGAGAATCAGAAATCAGAAATCTAAGTTTGATCCGGAGGTAACGACGATGAAGCAATATTTCGTTCTGCTAGCGCTGTTAATTGTAGCGGCTGGGCTGTGCGCCAGCCCGGCATTTGCCCAGGATACAGGTGCCGTGAAAGGCGCCTGCAAGGACGCGGATGGTAAACCGATTGTCGGCGCCACGGTGGAATGGCAGAACACCGAGAACGGCCGGAAGTACGACATCAAAACCAACAGCAAGGGTGAATACTTTTCTCTCGGTATTCAACTTGGCCACTACAAGGTCACGCTCCTGGGCCCGGACGGCAAGGAAATTTTTCACTACAACGGGTTCGCCGCCAGCTCGGATGAGAACACATTGGACTTTGACATGAAAAAGGAAGCAGCCACTGCCGCTCAGGGAACTGGGTTGACTCCCGAGCAGATAAAGCAGCAGCAGGAGCAGGCGGCCAAGGTTTCGAAGGAAAACACGACCATCAAGGGTTTGAACGAGAAGTTGGCAGCGGCTAAGACCGCTGCGGACGCTGGCGATTTCGAGACTGCGATCGCTCAGGTTACGGAAGCCACGCAGACAGATCCAACTCGCGACATCCTTTGGGCCAAGCTGGGCGATTATGAACTGGCTTCGGTAGCGAAGCAGACCGACGCCGCTGAGAAAACGAAGCGCTACCAGGCCACGGCCGCAGATTATGAGAAGGCCGTGGATCTTAAGCAGAAAGCTTTGGACGCCACTCCTCAGAAGCCTCCAGATGCCGTCAAACAACTGGCCTCGTACTACAACAATCTGGGCAAGGCGGATGCCCAGCTTGGCAAGACCGACGACGCCGTCAAAGCTTACAATCAAGCGGCGCAGTTAGATCCCGCTGGCGCGGGGATGTACTACTTCAATCTGGGCGCGATTTTGACCAATGCCAACACCACGAATAATTCGGATATGCGGAGCGCCGCGGCGCAAGCATTTGATAAGGCGATTGCCGCCGATCCGACCCGCGCCGATGCCTATTATTGGAAGGGCACGAATCTGATTGGCGCGGCCACGCTGCAAGGAGACAAAATGGTAGCGCCACCTGGCACGGCCGAGGCTTTCCAGAAATACCTTGAGCTGGCGCCTACGGGTCCGCACGCGGACGAGGCCAAGGCGATGCTGCAAGGACTCGGATCCGCGGTCGAGACCAGTTACGGCAGCGGCAAGAAAAAGCCCGCCACTACGAAGAAATAATCCCGGTTCGTCGGGGCGGCCGCAAAGGCCGCCCTTCTTTACCTCTTCTCCAGACATCATTACGAAGGTCTATGAACTTGACGTTCTTCGTAGAACCCTGCCCCAGGTTTCGTTAGAGTAAGGCTCAGACACTCCTGAAGGGACTCGATTCCCCCGCTCCCTCAGAAACGAAGCTATGGCCGCACCCGGTAATGCTCCAATCTCCGTGGTCCTCGAGCCCTCGACCGGCTCGGGCGCAATGGCTACGCATGCGCTATTGGCCTCCATCCTGCGCGCGAACAATCAAGTCAGCGATCTCATTTTTTCGCCTGGGCGGATGCCTCAGGTGGAAGTCAACGGTCAACTGATCGCTGTGCAAGGTGCCGGACTTCGCCCGTTCAGCGCCGACGACACCCGCCGCCTTGCCTCCGATCTGATCGGCGAGAATAAGCAGGCGATCGCCATCCTCCGCGAGCAAGGCTTTTGCGACGTTTCTTACGGCCTTACCGGAGTCGCCCGTTTCCGGGTGAACGTTTTCATCCAGCGCGGCAGCTGCGCCGTAGTGATGCGGGTGATTGCGACCGCGATCCCGGCCCTGACTTCACTCGGCCTGCCGCGGCAGTTGGCGGATGTGGCCCATTTTCGCGAAGGTATCGTGCTGGTTACGGGACCGCGCGGTTCGGGCAAGTCGTCAACCCTGGCCGCCCTCCTCGACAGCATCAACCAGAAGCAGGTCTGCCACATCATCACTATCGAAGATCCCATCGAGTTCCTGCACAATCACAAACGGGCTACGGTTCACCAGCGCGAGTTGCACAGCGATACGCCCAGCGCTGCCGTGGCGCTGCGTGCAGCGTTGCGGCAGGCGCCGAACGTGATCCTGGTGGGCGAGATGCGCGACCGCGAGACTATGGAAATGGCTTTGGATGCGGCCGAAAGCGGACACCTGGTTCTCACCAGCCTGAATACCGTGAGCGTTGCCAAAACCGTGGAACGTATGGTCAGCTCATTTGGCCAATGCGAACAGTCGTCGATTCGCGGCCGGCTGGCGCGAACCTTCCGCTACATCGTTTCGCAACGCCTGATTCCCCGCAAAGACGGTACCGGGCGAATCGCCATTGTCGAAATGCTCAAGGCTCATCCCCGAACCCAGTCGTGCATGGAAGTGAATGATTCTTCCGGTGAGAACCTGCTTCAAGCCATGAGAGACGGCGCGTCTGAGGGCATGCAGCACTTTGACGGCGAGCTGGAGAAACTCGTCAACACAGGAGTTGTAGATATCGACACAGCGATGATGTACGCAACCGACCCGCAGGAATTTCGGGCGCGCCTGAAAACATAAATCACCAAGCATGTGTGAGACCGGGTCTTCAACCCGGTCAGGCCGGCAGGGCCGCGGTTTTCCCCCCGCCTGTCGTATCATCTCTTCCATGCCCACCACGCCGGCCTCAGCTACTATCTTGACCTTCGAACAGGCACGCCACCTGGTCGAGCAGCACGCAGCGGCCTTGCGTCCTCGAGGCAAAGAACTGGTAAAACTGCTCGACAGCCCCGGCCAGATTCTGGCCGAGCCGGTACTGGCGGACCGCAATTTCCCTCCTTTCCCACGAGCGACGCGCGATGGCTATGCGGTCCGCGCCACAGACTTGGCACAGCTTCCCGCCACGCTCGCGGTGATCGCCGAAATCAAAGCTGGTGCCACGGCGGATGCGTCTCTAAAGGTTGAATCCGGCCAAGCGGCGGCCATCATGACCGGCGCGCCAGCTCCGCCCGGCTGCGATGCCGTTGTCATGGTCGAGTACACCTCGCGAAACCGCGATCAGGTTACGATCACAAAAGGAATTGCTGCCGGGGACAACATCGTTCCCATCGCGTCCGAGGCAAAGAGAGGCGACCGCCTGTTGTCTCCGGGCGTGCGTCTGGATCACGCTGCAGTCGCCGTGGCCGCATCGGTCGGAAGATCGCGCCTGTTGGTGTATTCCAAGCCTCGCGTCGCCGTCCTTGCCACCGGAGATGAGTTGCTCGACATCGACGTGCCCCTCGCGCCCAACCAGATTCGCAATTCCAATACCTACTCATTGGCAGCGCAAATTCAGGCCGCAGGCGGCGAACCCGTCCTCCTGCCCATTGCCCCGGATGAGCCGGAACGCCTGCGAGAACTGATCGCAGAAGGCCTTGAGGCTGACCTGCTCCTGCTAACGGGCGGAGTCTCCATGGGGAAATATGATCTGGTGGAACAGGTCCTGGCACAGTTCGAAGCGGAATTCTTCTTCTCCGGTGCGCAAATTCAACCAGGACGACCAGTAGTGTTTGGGCGCGTCCCGTGTGGCGCGGGCACCCCCGCCCGCGAGGAACACGGTTTTAAGAGTTCCGAAAAAGATGCTCCTTCGGAAAGGCACGCCTCGGGAGGGCACGGCTTCAGCCGTGCCGATAAGAGCACAAAAGAGAACGGGGCTTTAGCCCCAGAGGGCCACAGATACTTCTTCGGCTTGCCAGGAAACCCAGTCTCGACCATGGTCACATTCGAACTCTTCGCACGGCCGGTGCTGGAAGCTCTAGCCGGCATGCCGCCACGCAAGCTGGTTTTCCTCCACGCCAAGCTCAAATCCGAGATCAAGACCAAGCCAGGCCTGAAACGCTTCCTACCCGCGATTCTCTCCGGCGAGTTTGAACAAGCCGAAGTCGAGCTGGTGCGCTGGCAAGGCTCAGGAGACATCGCCGCAGCCGCCGCGGCAAACTGCTACATCGTGATTCCGCGAGATCGCGAGCGGATTGCGGCAGGCGAATGGGTCCCGCTGCTAATGCAATAGGCCGTGCCTCCGAGGTTCCTACAGCAACAACTCGAAGATTCGAAACGCGCGCTCCCATTCTTGTGTTCGAGGATGCTTAAGTTGAGGATCGATGATCTTGAAGGTGCGCGAGTGCCAGGCTTAACCCGCCTACAATTGCCGGCAGACGAGCCTCAGTCTCGTCACTATAAGGCAGATCCATCTGCGGCTCTGGAACGGCCTTCTCCAAAATACTTTCGAGGCCGGTATCCCAGTCAAGCGCAGTGAATGCTCTCTTGCAGTCCCTTGGTAATGCGAAGGTCTCGCGGCTCTACGGCGATCCTGTCATTGGCCTTTGCCGTGTGCTGAGCGACGAGGAGCAAATCCGCTACTTTCTGGTCGACGAAGTCGTAGTAACGCTTGATGTCTTCCTTGTCGACATCCAGGCCGGCAGCGGCTCGGAAAAAATGCTCGATCTGGTGCGTGCCTTGAACGGGCTTGTATGGCTTCAGGTTATGAACTGGCGGAAGCGGACCCGCATCTTGAATCTCCATTTTTGTACCTTCTCCCTGAAACTGGGATAACCGTAGGCAAGCTCCGTAACAAGTCAACTTCCGAATCATCCCGGCCTAAGACTTAGGTCGTATGGACGCAATCGCGGGACGTTTTGTGTCAGATGTTAACCGGGAGCGGTGGTCCTTCTTAAGGACAACACCTGAAGGTAATCTCAACCTGGGTTTGAGCTTGAACCGGCTTACCGTTGAAGGTGGAGGGCCGGAACTTCCACTTGCTTCCCGCCCGGATTGTCTGTTCGTCGAGACCTATCCCTAATGGCTGCAGGATCACCGTCTTGACTACACCGCCGGTCGAATCAACAATTACCCCCAATTTAGATACTCCCTCGATATGATGGGCCGCAGCCTCTTTCGTATAGTTCGGGTCCGGGCTATGCACGACGGCGGGCGGAGTAAGCTTGCCGGTCGGATCGCCGGCTTTTCTAAAAGTCGGGATCTTGCTTTCGTCCATGGCAGCTTGCCAAGCCGCCTCTCTTGATTTTCAAATCGGTTCCGGCCAAAAAGTACCTCCAGTACTCCGGGACTATGGGCTGTAGGTCTTCTGTTTCCGGTTTAATGAAAACCTTTTCGAAGATCGGGTCCAATGCGGTCTCTGTGTCCGGGCCTGAAATTGGTAGCGGCACGTCAATTTTGAATCTAACGAGCTTGACGATACGCTGCTTTCCGTCTGCGTAGACGATGGTCATTCGGTCCCCTGCAATTTCAACCCCTTTTGCTGGGGGTTCGATATCTGTGATCTCGAACCCCGCCAGCGTCCAGGACCTACGAGTAACTTCCTCCCGCAATAGCAAGACCTTTCCCTTGTACAAGGACTTCAGGCGGTCGAGACCGCCATTTGTCTGGGACCAGATGGGCACCAACGCAACACAGATGAGAATTGTCAGCAGAAAAGAGTAACCCTTGACCAGCGCACCCCTGACCATCAAGCACCACCCCTAGGTTGCAGTGACGGTCAATGCTACACAGGCCGTCGAGCAAATGCTAATTTTCCGAACGCGACTCGTGAACCACCCCGGCGGAGTCCCCACTCGTCCAATTTCACGGTAACCTAGGCCCGACATGCACTCCCGTAATTTGAAAGTGGGCCCGCATCGTAGTCCAATCGATTCACCCGCCACTCTTCGAGACAGATCGCGCCCTCGAGTCTGGCCCGGCGCGCAAGCGAGCGACGACATGAGATTCTTTCAACGACTCTTCGGAGACTTGTGCTCCCATCGGTTTACTTGGCCACGACTCGGCGACAATGGCCAGCACTATCAGATCTGTCTGATTTGTGGAACCGCCTACGAATATGACTGGAAGAGGATGCGACGCACGGATCGCCTGCTGGTGACGACTGGGCAATACCCTCTCGCCTTGGCCCCGACTCGATCGCCGGGAACCGTCAGTTGACGAAGGCATATTTCAACAGCTATTTGAAGCAGTACAAATAACGCTCCGGCAGGCCGAGCGGAACGAGTTCGCCCTGAAGGAGTTCGCGCGGGTTGTCCCGCAGGACTTGAGCTGCCTCCGCCAATTTGAACGTGAACTCCTTGGTCGCGTCGTCGCGCCCGATTTTCAGAGTCATACTGCCGGGCTTTTGCGAACTGAATAGTGGTTCCAGTCGAGCAACTGTTTTGTTTCGTGGGTCTATTCCGTTCACAGACAGAATAGTGTCGCCCTAGAGACTCATCCGGAAAGTCCCCCCAAACGGGAAGGATGTTTCAATCAGCCTGGCGGCTTCCCCAAGAAAAACTGGGGGCGGTTGCGTGAAAAAGTCTTGACAAAACTTTATATCTATGCTATTGCATAGATATGCAAGATCTTGAAAATCATTACGTCACCCGCTTGCAAGGCATCCGGCGCCAAGGCGGGACGGTGCAAGTGTATGCCAACATCCCCCTGCCCTTGGCTTCCGCCTTGGATCTAGAGTCGGGCGAAACCGTGACCTGGAAAGTGCTCGACCGCACCCATTTGCTGTTGGTGCGTTGGCCGGAGCGGAAGCAGCTGAAGGGCGAGGCTGTGCCCCAGACCTCAGACCGGAAAAGGGCGCGGCGGGCCCGGGAGCAGCGGCCATGATGGGCAAGCGATCTCCGCAAGACAAGCTGTTTGCCGCTGATCATGTCTATCTGGACTTTGTGGGCCGCGACACCCTGTACGGGTATTTAGCGCAGAACCGGGAGCAGCTGTTTCGCGATGAAGACTTTGCCGCGTTGTACTGCCCGGACAATGGACGCCAATCCGTGCCTCCCAGTGTGGCGGTGAGTGTGCTGTTCTTACGGGCGTACGAGGGGGTGAGTTTTGCCGAGGCGGTGGAGCGGACCAAGTACGATCTGCGCTGGAAGGTAGCCTTGGGACTGGAGATGGAAGAAGTACCGATGCAGAAGAGCGCGCTGCAGGAGTTTGAGGCCAAGCTGGTGCTGCACGAGATGGAAGAGCCGCTGTTGAAGAAGTCGATCGCAGAAGCCCGGCGCGCCGGATACCTGCAGAATCGCAAGCTGCGCGTGGCCTTGGATACGACGCCGATTTTGGGCAAGGGAGCGGTGCAGGACACCTACAATCTGCTGGGAGGAGGGATCGAGAGGTTGGGGCGGCGGTTGGCGGAGGTAGAGAAAGAAGAGGTTACGGCGTGGGCCGAGAAGCAGGGACTGAGTCGCTATTTTGGCAGCAGCCTGAAGGGAGAAGCCGGGATTGAGTGGGACGACCAAGGGCAACGGGAACAAGTTGTTAACCGAAATCGTGAAGGACGGGCGGCGCCTGCTGAGGGTGGCGGAGGAGATGCAAAAGCAGCATCCCGCGCAGGCGGAAGCTACGCCGCCTTGCTGCAGCGGCTGATCGCGCAGGACGTGGAAGAAAAGCCGGAGGGCGGCTGCCAAGTGAAGTCGGGTACCGCCAAGGATCGGGTCCTCAGTGTTCACGATCCGGAGATGCGGCATGGACGCAAGAGCGCCAGCAAGCGCTTCAACGGACACAAGGCAGCGGTGGCGGTGGAGATGGAGAGTCAGTTGGTCACGGGGGTGGAGGTGCTGGCGGGCAATGCTGGGGATCAGGAGAAAGCTCTGGAGTTGGTGCAGCAAAGCGAACGAGTGCTGGAGGCGAAGGTAGAAGAAACGGTGGGCGATTGTGCCTACGGAGGCGGCCCGACGCGGCGAGTCTTTGCGGAGGAAGAACGAATGCTGACGGCCAAGGTGCCGGCCAGTCACAACCGCAATTGTTTTTCCAAGCGTGAGTTTGCGATCGATTTGGATCAGATGGAAGTGCGTTGCCCGGCCGGCCAGAGTACGCGCGATTATCGCTCCGCCGGAGAAGGTCGAGGGGGCCAATTTGTTTTTTCCCAAGCCGGTTGTCAGGCCTGTCCCCTGCGCGCGCAATGCGTCCGTGGGCAAGGGCCGCGGAGTATCAGCATCCAAGCCGAAGAACGACTGCAGCAACAGGCCCGCGCCCATAACCAGACCGAGGCGGGGCGGCGGAGTTTGCGCCAGCGGGTGGTGGTGGAGCATCGGATTGCGCGCCTGGTGGGATTAGGGATTCGCCAAAGTCGCTACTTCGGGAAAAAGAAAACCCGCTGGCAGGTGGTGATGGCGGCGGTAGCGGCGAACCTGAGTTTGGTGGTCGGGTACTGCCAGCGGCGGGCTCAGAACCCCGACGCCGCCACCGCAGCCCAGGCCTCGATACAGCCCACCAACGTTTTTTTGGCGGCTCTTTCGACCTTTTGGGCCCGATTTCTTCGCCGGAACCCCAACCCCGACTTAGGCGCCGCGTTCGGCGCAGTGTAATGGATGGGAGGCCCACAACGAACCATCACGTCGCGCGCACTTACCCCAGCACCGAAACACCCGTTTTCGGATGGATTTCTAGTGGGCGCCTGCCCGCGAGGCTGGTCCATCTTCGATTCCGAGCACCACTACCTGAGCAGAGTTTTTCAGGATCAGCACCTCGAATCCCGCGTAATCCAGCTTTTCGTTGCTTGGATAGTGAGTGGGAAACACCCTGTCAACCAAGCGATCCTGCGTTATGGACGCAAGCTTGCCATTTATTTCGGCTTATGTCGCGTCCAGAGGTACAACGAAGTCGCTCTTAGAAGCTTATCGCGTTGGTTGCAAGGAAGCGTCGATCTGTTGTTCACGACCAACCGTCGCAACGTAAGGCCTCTCTTGCCGCACTAGGGTAAGCGTGACCGGAGTCGGTTTTTCTGATTGCAGGAGCTTGAACGCCTCGTCACCCGTCGAGATACGGGTCCCATCCACGACGATAAGAACATTAAGAACATGGCCCGACTTGACGCCAGCCCGCTCTGCAGGCGACGCTTCCCATACATATGCGACGAACACAGGGCAGGAGTCGGCACCCCCCCAACCAGAGTGATTCCAGTCACAAATGAAGATGGGTCTTGGCCGACAGCCGGACAGGATATAAGTAGACCAAGCCCCAGAAAGCAAAGTGTTTTCATGCTCGCCATTCTAGCTGCTTGAGAGCCTCTGGTGAGGCGATTGTCTAAATGGTGTAACGACGCGTCTACGCCACAAACTCTCGGTCCGCCCTGCAATCCATTTGAGAGAGCTTCTAGTAAGATGGTTTTCGGATGCCAAAGAAGCTCTCCCATTACGATCATTCCGGACGATCCCGAATGGTTGACGTCTCCGGAAAATCCCCCACGAAACGCGAGGCCGAAGCTACCGCCTTCGTGGTCTTGAAGCCCAAAGTCCTCAAAGCCTTGCCCAGGAATCCCAAGGGCGACCCGCTCGAGGTGGCGCGCCTCGCCGGAATTATGGCGGCGAAGCGAACTGCCGATCTGATTCCCATGTGCCATCCTTTGCCCCTTTCCCACGTTGATGTGCAAATGCAGCTGTGCGAGAATGGCGTCGCGATTGCCTCAAAAGTTTCAACCATGGCGGTGACCGGCGTCGAGATGGAAGCCCTGGTGGCCGCCAGCGTTGCCGCGTTAACCGTGTACGATATGTTGAAGGCGCTCGACAAGGGCATCGAGATTCGCGAAATCGTGCTCGAGCGGAAATCCGGCGGCAAAAGCGGCACTTACCGCCGCGCCCGCAAGAAGGCATAGCGCGTTCCATGGCGAACAACGTAAGACTTCTGCTGGTGGATGACAATCCGATGGTGCTGGGGTTGCTGCGCGGCGCGCTCACTCCGCTCGCCTTGGTTACCACCGCGACGGACGCAGCCGATGCGCTCCTGAAAGCTGTCGACGATCCCCCCGACCTGCTGGTGTGCGACTATCGCATGCCAGGAATGGATGGCCGCCAGCTCGTCGAAAAGTTAAGAAGCCGTCCTCGAACCGCCGAAGCTGCGGTCATTCTGGTGGCGACCAAGACCGACATCAGCGAAAAGCTGAGCACGCCCGATCTTCCCGTGGACGATTTTGTCGAGAAACCGTTCTTCCTGAGGGAAGCCACGCAACGCATCAAGCGGGTGATCGATAAGATCGCCCTGGAAAAGATGGCCAAGACCGTTCCCTCCGACGGAGTGCTGCGCGGCAGTCTGCTGCAGATGAACGTCATCGACCTGGTGCAGTCGCTCGAGATGGGCCGCAAGAGCTGTTCCCTCACCCTGACCAACAAAGACGACAAGTGCGAACTGTACTTCAAAGAAGGCCAGGTCACGCACGCCACTTACGGCTCGCTGGTTGGGGATCCGGCCGTGTTCAAGGTTCTGCGCTGGACGGATGGAAATTTCGAGGTCAATTTCGAAGGCAAGACGACCCATCAGACCACCCAGCTGAATACCCAGGGCTTGCTGATGGAAGGCCTCCGCCAACTGGACGAGGCGCAGCGGGACGGCGTCGGAAAACCCGAAGAGGAGGAAGAAGATGTCCTCCTCGACTCCTGAAAGCTTGACTCCAGAACGCTCGACTCCTAAAGAGATGACCGCAGCCGTCATCACTGTCAGCGATTCCTGCGCCAGCGGCGACCGCGCCGACCTTTCCGGCCCGGCGGTTGGGGAACTCCTCAGAAAACGAGATTTTTCGCTCATGGGAACGGAAGTTATCCCCGACGACCAATCCGCGATTCAAACCGCAATCGCTTACTGGGTTCAGGAAGCGCAACTCGTGGTCACGACCGGCGGGACGGGAATCGCCGAACGCGATGTCACGCCCGAAGCCACACGAGCGGTCTGCGAACGCCTGCTTGAAGGCGTAGCCGAACGCATGCGCATTGAAGGCGCTAAAAAGACGCCACTCGCGGCGCTCAGCCGGGGAGTCTGCGGAGTGCGCGGAAAGTCTTTGATCATAAATCTTCCCGGGAGTCCCGCCGGCGCGGTCGATTCGCTCGAAGCCGTGATTGATCTGCTGCCCCACGCGCTGCAGTTGCTCAGCGGAAACACAAAGCACGAGTAATAGTCTGTAGAGACGCAGCTAGCAACGTCTCTACCAATGGTGCGCTTCGCTTTCGCGTACACTTTTAGTCTTACACCTTGAAGACCATCAAGCACATCCTCTCCCGCTACACCGCATTCCTGTGGGCAATTCTGAAGCCTTTGGGCGCGTGGGGTGTGCTGGTCGTCGCTGCACTCGACGGTGCCTTCATCGGTCTCCCGGTGGACGCGGTCGTGGCCGGCTACATCTATCAGGATCCTGGTCGATTGCTGCTGTATGCCCTGATGGCGTCGGCGGGATCGACCTTGGGCAGCATCGTCATCTACGTGATTGGCTACAAGGGCGGCGAGGAACTGCTGCGCAAGCGCATTCCGGCCGAGCGCTTCGAAAGGATTCATGAGGCGTTCGACAAGCATCCGTTCTGGAGCTTGATGTTGCCGGCAATGCTTCCGCCGCCAGTGCCCTTCAAGATATTCGCGTTGGCCGCGGCGGTGTCGGAGATGGGATTCTTTCGCTTCCTCGGGGCGATCTTCGCTGGCCGCATGGTGCGTTTCCTGGTGCTTGGCCTGCTGACCATTAAGTTCGGGCCAGGCGTCGTGCACATGTTTGGAACCGTGTTCCGGCAGCACTATTATTTGATTCTGGAAGCCATACTTGTTGGATTGGTGGTTTGGTTGGTGATGCGAAGAAGAAAGAAAAAAATCAGAATCGCGAAGGGCGCTGAGGGTTCGCAGAGAGCCAACTGACAGTTAGATTCTTTCCGCGTGTTCAGCGGACGTTCTCCGCGATTCTCTGCGATTCAGGGTTTAAGCCGCTGCTGCGTGATCGCTCTGGCGGCCGAATGCTCCAGATAGCGCATGCAACGCCATTGGCGTGGCAAACATTGCAGTGGTGAAGAGCAGGTCGCCAGCCAGCGCGTGGCGGAAAAACGGCAATGCAGCCACGTAACACTCAATCAAACCGCTCAGGGTCTTCGGATACATATCGAGCCAAGCCCAAGCTACCAGATTGGTGATCAGGTAAAACGAAACCGAACTGGCGAGCGCCGCGCCGATCACCGGTACCCATTTTGTCTCGGTACCTAGCCTTGTGCCCAGCCAGAGAACTGCGGCATACCATGCAAAGATCACGTATTGGTCCCACGAGAACGGATACGAGTAAACCCATCTTGTGAGCACCACGTCCGACGCGGCCAGCATCGCGAACGGGATCCAGAGTTGGCGGCGTGATCCGCGCGCTCCGAAGAATAGCAGCGACCCAACCACTGGGGTAAACATCCACGGATGAGGCATGAACCGGACCGCGACCGCGAGCACCACAAATAAATAGGCCAGCATGATGGATCACCTCGATGATTCGAAACTCGATAATGCCAAAGATGATTGTGGGCCTGTGACGGCGGCGGCGTCAAGTCAAAGAATTGTCACGAAGCGGGTAAACGTCTTAAATCGCAGAGATCGCCGAGGACATCCGCAGAGTGCGCGGAGAGGACCTAATCTGGTGCGCCGGCTTGTTCATTGGCTCCCGACGAGATTCTGTTCCTGGGCGGGCCCATGTATTCTCCGATCACTTTTAAGTTGCGATCGAGTTCAACGGTTCCCGTTAGAACGCTTTGACTTGGCTTTCCGGGCTGCTGAAAGCGCAGGTCCTTGAACCGAACGACGTAGCCCTGCTCTCCTGATTCGAGCGGCTCGGTTTCCGTGATGGGGTACTGGGCCCAGTCGAGATAAACGCGGCCGAGGTAAGATCGCTTGGCCGCCAGCGTCACCGGAGTTTCCTCGGGCTTGTAGAGAATCTGCAATGTTCCATCGGGATCGACTTCGGGAGCGGACGAATCGACCATCGCTGAGGCGAAAAAGTTTCGGGTTTCGACCACGCCGACCCATCGAAAAGGACTCCACCACAAGGGGAAGGCCGATGCGCGGATCGGATCGGCGCTCTCGTAGGTGCGGGCTTCGAGTGCGTTCACCGCACGCCGGTGTTCGTAATCCCGCACTCCCCACAGCGCAACTACGCCAAGCAACGCCAGGGTTGCGCCCCAGCGACCAGTGGGAACCTTACGCCGTACGCCGATCTCGCGATCGATGAAGGAGAAGAAAACGGGCAGCACTAATCCACCAACGAGCAGGACCAGAATGATTGGCTCGACGATAAAGACGATATCCCACGAATACCATTTCTCAGAGAAGGGCCAGAGGGGGCGAACGCCATAGTTATTCGTGTAATCGAGCAGAATGTGGCTCAGCCCTGCGAGATACGCGAACCCGAATAACAGCCCCCAGCGCGGCGGCAAATTGGGATCCTCGACCTTCCGTCCGCGCAGGTGCCAAATCACATACACGAAGCCGACGACTACCGCCGATACCAGCGCGATGCCCAGGAAAGAATGGGTAAAGCCGCGATGATGCCCGAAGCCAAAAACCCGTCCCTTGAACTCGCCGATCACGTCTAGATCCGGCGCTTCGGCGGCCAGCGTCACCGCAGCGGTGGCGAGAGCCGTCTTGCGATTCAATCCGGCTCGTCCCATACAAGCGCCGGTCAGGAAGTGCGTAATGGGTTCCAAGTCTGCTGGGGCCTTATTCGTGATCCGAGTTAGAGAGAATACATTACTTTGTCGTTGGACGGCTGATGGGCGATCTCGTGGTCGTCTTTTCGATGATCTGATTTCGCGATTCGCAAGAGCTCTCGAGGTAGGTACCCTTCCCCCTGATCTTTTGGAATCATGGGGTTACGGCCAGACTACCCTCAAAATCTTTGAGCAATAAGGACTTATGCGTAAAATATTCCGGCATAGGGAGTTAGCTCCTCAGTTCCATAAATGATTCATCCGCCAAGCTGGCGATCTAGATTGTCAAAGAGCTAATGTATATATTGAGATGATATCCTAGCGGGAAAGAACAGGTCAACAGCCATTTCGGTTCTTCTGTCTGGGCTCCAAGGACAGTCGTGGATCGATCGGAAATGGCTTAAATGCTGTCTGCGAACATCGTTTTGCAATATCTGTACCAGTCGCTTTGAAAGCGTTCCTCAGGGTCGTACGTCTTCTTCGGTCGCAGGAACTCCGCGAACTGGGGATAGCAGTTTTCAATCTCTCCAAGAACTTGGCCAACAACTCCTGTCGAATCAACAACCCGGTCTTGCCAAGTTTTTGGTACCAGTGACTCCGCCGCTGGCGCAGTCAAATGCTGTTTTCGATCGGCATAGCGATGGTAGGTCAAGTAGTACGTGCCTCCATGCCGTGCTGCCACGTCGATGAGCCTTCGGAAAGCATCAGCCGAACGCTGAATTCCCTCAGGGCCGTGAACCGTATGCAAGTTGAAAATGACGCAGGCATACGGCGGCTTTGCCCATTGCATAAAGCTCTCGTCATCGCGCTCGATAATGCGAACGGTCCCGTAGATCAATTCCACTTGGTTTTCGCGAAAGTCCTCTCGGACCTCGTCAAAGAATCCCTTCAGCGTCGATCTTGGAACATCAATTTCGGTGATGATCTCGGTCGCAGGATCAGGATAAGGAGCGTGGAGCTTCTCATCGATTTCGCGATGGTAGTTGTCGGGGTAGATGCTCAACTGATGAGTGTCAGACCGGTACACCTGCTCATTAGTCGATAAATAGTAATCTGCATATTTTTCAAATGCTGTTTTCTCGTCGGTGTGCGCGAGATACAGGAGTTGTCTCCAATTCTCATCGGATAGTTGCTTCTCCCCAGTCGGGATTGGGGTGTCAATGGGAACTGTCTGGGTAGCAGGAAAAAACACCCTTATGCAGGAAGTCTTCAGATTTGCGCTGGATAGAGAATTGAAAATCGCCATATTCGAACCCATCGGCAATGCGCTTCTCGAATGCTGGCATCAGATCGTCCACCTGTCCTAACTTCCACAATCCGGTCGACCTTCTTTCTCGGGACCAGACGCAATTGCACGGAGGCAACGATTCCAAACAGGCCGTACCCGCCGTGTACCAAGCGAAATAGCTCCGGGTTCTCGGTTCGGCTGCACGTGTGGGCCGCCCCCGCTGCATCTACCAAAACAAGCGACTCGAGGTTACTGACGAAGCGGAGTTCCCTTTCCACGAGATGGCGGCGTGCGGCACAAGAAAAGACAGCAAGAAGTCAATCGCGATTCCCGTCCATCAGAGGACCACGATAAGACTTAGTAAGCCTTGATCGCGAGCTTTTGAGGTGTCGGCGGATCGCTTTGACTCTCCAAGCGACAGCTTCCGGCACGATTCACGCGCTTACAATTTATGACCTAAGAACCGATGGCGAACCATCTGGGGCTAAAGCCCGTGTTAATGGGTTCCGAGCGGCACGGCTGAAGCCTCCCACAAAACCGTTTGTGAAACTGCTCTTATTCCGCCAGTACCAGTAACGTCACCGCATCGCGCAATACTGATATTTCCGCGGGCAGGGTTCCCAGTAGTTCCCCGTCGGCTTCGACGAATATGCGGGGCTTCGTCCCCGAGTCGGTCGGCGATGCTGCATCGCGGCAGACTGCGCCTGTGCAGTGGACGAGTTCGATTCCGGGGACTTTCCAGTTGGTTCCGAAGAGTCCGCGCAGGATGTAGCGCAGATACGCCACGCGGCTGTGGGTGTGGAAGAGCACCAGACGAAGCTGGTCGCGTTCGAGGGACGCGCCGGGGGCGAGTTCGCGCAGCACTCCCCCAAAATTGCCGATGCGAACTGCGAGTAGCTGAGAAACTTCCGCTTTGCGGCTTTGTCGTTTCTCCGCGATTTCTTCCACGATCTCTACCGCAAAGTTCTGCATCTTGTGGGTAAGCCACAATCCGATTGCTTTGGCGCAGTAGGCGGCCATGCCAAACCGCCGCTTGGCCAGGGGATCCAGTTTGTAGAACAGGTGCGCGTCTACTCCGATTCCGACGGTGACGGTGAAATATCTGGAGGTGCGCTTGCCGGCGAAATCCTGGTACTCGATTCGGCCGACGGCGATGCGGCGAGACTTTGCTTTTAAAGCAACTCGGGCTGCGTCGGCTGGAGAAAGCGGCATGCGCAGATCGTGCGCCAGCGAATTAGAGGTGCCCAGAGGGATGATGGCCAATGCGACGTTCGTGCCCACCAACCCTTGCAACACGTCGTGAATGGTGCCGTCGCCGCCGCAGGCAAACACTGTGTCACAGCCTGCGGCTATGGCTTGGCGGGTTTGGTCGGTTGCGTCCGATGCAGCGCGCGTGGGCGCGGCGGAGGCTTCGACTCCGGCGCTTCGCAGAACTGAGAGTGCCGCCTCTACATCCGCCAGGCGACGTCCGCGGCGGCGGCCGGAGAGCGGGTTGTAGAGGAGTATGGCTTTGCGCATCGGTCACGGGGATTCTACCGGAAGAAGTCCCTCGTCGCGCTTGATCGCGTAGACGTAATGTAGCAAATTCGCCCTGGTCACTTCTTTCCAGATCGTCATGCCATTCTTCTCGGCGACGCGGCGGGAAGCGAGATTCTCGGGGCGGATCAGGGAGATGAGACGGTCGACCTCGAGATTCGCGAATCCAAAGCCGCGGCAGGCACGGGCAGCCTCGGTGGCAAAGCCTTGACCCCAGAGATCGCGGCGTACGTGGTAGCCGATTTCGATTTCATCCACGCTGTCAACACTCTGGCGCACCAAGCCGCAATCACCAATCAGTTCACGGGTGGACTTCAGAATCATGGCCCAAAGTCCATAGCCGTCATTTGCGTAGCGAGTGCGGTTGCGCTGGATCCAACCCGCGACGGCGGCCCGATCGAAGGACATCGGATAGTAGCGCATGGTTTCCGGATCGGAGAGGATGGTGGCGAGAGCGTCCAGGTCTTCGAATTGAAATTCGCGAAGCGCGAGGCGCTGGGTTTCGAGGACCGGCATGAGGTCAGTTTAGAACGATTCCTCGCCTATAATCTTTGCGATGGCTACCGCCTCGAAAGATGTCGAAAAGAAGATCGAAGCGCTCCGCGACAAGATCCGCCACCATGAATACCGGTATTACGTTCTCGACGATCCGGAGATCAGTGACGCCGAGTTCGATCAACTGATGATCCAGCTGAAGAAGTTTGAAGCCGAACATCCCACGCTAGTCACTCCCGATTCTCCTACGCAACGGGTTGGCGGCAAGCCCCGCGAAGGTGTGGTTAAAGCTGCGCACTCCTCGCCCATGTTGTCGCTGGACAATACTTACAGCGTCGACGAACTGCGCAACTGGGAGCGGCGGGTTCACGAACTCAGCGGGCGCAAGAACCTTGACTACGTTTGCGAATTAAAGCTGGACGGCATGTCGCTGGCCCTGCTTTATGAAAATGGCCGGCTGGTGCGCGGCATAACGCGCGGCGATGGCACCATCGGCGAAGATGTCACCTTGAATGTGCGCACGGTGCGGTCGATTCCACTTTCGATTCCGAAAGAAAAGCTCAAGGCAGTGGGCATTCCCGCGAACTTCGAAGTGCGCGGGGAGATGCTCATGTCGCTTGCCGCATTCAGGAAAATGAACCAGCAGCGCGAGGAGAAAGGACTGTCGTTGTTTGCCAATCCGCGCAATGCCACCGCCGGGACGGTTCGCCAGCTTGAGCCCAGCATCGTTGCGCAGCGGCGACTCGATTATTTTGCCTACATGTTACTGAAAGACGGGCGGACATTTTTTGACCGGCAGTGGGAGAGCCTGAACGCTCTTAATGCTGCCGGTTTCAAAGTCAATCCGAGTCGGAAGCTGGCCAAGAACTTTGACGAGGTGTGGGCATTCATCGAGCAGGAGGAAACCAGGCGGGAAAAACTTCCCTATGAAATCGACGGCATTGTCGTCAAGGTAGATCGCACCGCGCTGCAGGAGGAACTCGGCTATACGGGGAAGGCTCCGCGCTGGGCGATCGCTTACAAATACGCGGCTCGCGCGGGCATCACGCAGATTGAAGGCGTTCTGTGGCAAGTCGGCCGGACCGGCAAATTGACTCCTGTGGCGATGTTGAAGCCTGTACCCATTGGCGGAACGACCGTCAGTCGCGCGACCCTGCATAATCCGGATGAGATCGAGCGGCTGGGTGTGAAGGTTGACGATTGGGTCGAGGTCGAGCGCGGCGGCGACGTCATCCCCAAAGTTACTCGCGTTGTGGACAATAAAGATCACCCGCGCGGCCACAAGATAATCCACGTGCCGGAGAAGTGTCCGGTGTGCGGGACTAAAGTTGTGCGCACGGAAGGCGAAGTGGACTATTTCTGCGTCAACGCCAACTGTCCGGCCAAGCTGCGAGAAACGATTTTGCACTTCGCCTCGCGGGGCGTAATGAACATTGACGGCATGGGAGAAGCGTTGGTCAATCAGCTTACGGATCGCGAACTGGTGAAGAATGTCGCCGATATTTACAAGCTGACCAAGGACGATCTGCTATCGCTCGAGCGGATGGGCGAGAAATCAGCGCAGAATGTGCTCGACGAGATCGAAGCCTCCAAGAAGCTGCCGCTCGAACGCGTGATCTACGGATTGGGGATTCGTTTTGTGGGGGAGCGAACGGCGCAATTCCTGGCCGAAGATCTCGGGTCGATGGACGCGCTCATGAACGCAAGGGAAGAAGAACTTCAGCAGGTGAATGAGGTGGGACCGCGGATCGCGCAGAGTGTCGTGGAGTTTTTTCAGGAGGCGAGTAACCGTGAACTGGTGGAGCGGCTGCGTAAGGCCGGCTTGACCTTTGCTGGGACGAAGAAAGAACGCGGCACGAAACTCGCGGAGAAAACGTTTGTCTTGACCGGCACGCTTACTCGTCCTCGCGACCAGGTCAAGAAGATGATCGAAGATGCTGGTGGGCGTGTATCGGGCTCGGTCAGCAAGAAAACCGACTACGTCGTCGCCGGCACTGATGCAGGCTCCAAACTCGATAAAGCCAAGGAATTGGAAGTAAGCGTGATCGGCGAAAAGGAGTTGGACGAGTTGCTAGGACGCTAAATTCGGCGGTAAGCAAGCCTCGGCAAAGCCCGGATGAACACGGCCGGACAAACAAGGCCCGGACTACGAGCCAGACTCTGCTAGCTGCCCCACGATGAATTCCACTCGGGATTCGACGTCGATTTTTGGCAGCTCAACCAGGCTGTATCCAAGGCGTTCATATGTGCGGAGGAGAGACGAATACTGGGCCTTGGCTTCAATGAAGCTATGCCGACGCTCGGCATCGGCCGCAAAGATTTCTGGCCAGGGCGGGGCGATGAAAACCCGTCGGTGGTACCGCAACTGCTTGACAGCATTTTCCAAATGCAACGGAATCGGCAGAGAAAGGTGTTCCAGAAAGCTGATGGCATCAACGATTCCGCGGTCAAAAAACGACCGCTGGTCCACTCTTGCAGCCAGCCCCATTTGATGGATCGATCGCGAAACCGATAACTCCACGAACTGGAGCGGATTAGTCCACGGCAAGGCATTTCCCCTGAGAAATTGTTGCTCTTTTACGATCTGTCGTCCCGGCTCCTCAAAGACAATGAACCCTCTACCCTCCAATGCCGTCAGCAACGTAGACTTTCCTCCGCCCGAACAACCGGACAGCACTACGAAGCGATCGGATTGTTCTCGAAGATGGGCCAATTGGCATGTGCTTTCTGACATTCCTGTCCTCCTGCAGCAAATGCCGGGGTTCGGCATTTGCCCCAGTTTTGCTCCACAAAAACTTACAAACTCTTGACATTCTTATGACAAAAATGGATTCGTCCCGCCTTAGGCTTTCCTCAACGCTACTGCCGATCGTCAGTTAGAGACTCGGGGGGCTCTGGCAACCGGTGTTCTATAACAGCGAGGGAAAAGAAATCTGGACTTCTCTCCTTCAAGGCAGGTTTCACGGAGATGCGCATGGGCGCATAGGGAGCATCGCGGTCCGGCGTTTTGGGCCGCGATTGTGCGCCTCTTGCGTTTGCGGCGCTCATCCTGAGCGGGGTTCTCGCCCTTCGAACACTCGCTCAGGATGACACCGGAGACGCGAGCGCCACTCTGATTCTCTCGTAAGTGATCTCCAGGCTTTCCGGCAAGATTCGCGTTTCTCCGACTACCGAAACAAAATTCGCATCCGCCACCCAGCGTGGCAGCACATGCATGTGGATATGCCCAGCAACGCCGGCTCCGGCGGCCTTCCCAATGTTCATGCCCAGGTTTACGCCGTCGGGCGCATAGAGCTGCCGCAGCACACGTTCCATGGTCTGCGACAAATCCATCATTTCGTGAGCGGCGTCGAGCGGCAGTTTTTGCAATTCATCGAGATGCGCGAAAGGCACCACCATGACGTGTCCCGGGGTGTAGGGAAACGTATTCAACACGATGTAGCAGCGTTGGCCGCGATGCACGATGCGCGCTTTGGCATCGTTCCCTAATTTGGGAAGGTCACAAAAGATGCAGCCGGTGTTCTTCTCGCCTCCGGTGACATAGGCGTAGCGCCAGGGCGTCCATAGATAGTCCATCGGAGGGCAGAGTAGCAGATAGCGGCAAATTTCGGAACTTGGGACTATCTAGAGTGTTAGGGGAGACTGAAGGTCTCAAAGCATTCTAGAACAGCGAACTCTGTTTTCGGTTTGGGGTGATTCCGAAATGTTCGTAGGCTAGTTGAGTTGCGACTCTTCCTCGGGGAGTTCGGTTGAGAAAGCCGATCTGGATCAGGAATGGTTCGTAGATTTCTTCGATCGCGTCTGGTTCTTCCGCTAAGGCTGCGGCCAGCGTGTTGAGCCCGACCGGGCCGCCTTGATACTTTTCGATGATGATCAGGAGCAGTTTGCGATCTACTTCGTCGAAGCCGTAACGATCCACTTCCAGCATTTGTAGAGCCGCTTGAGCGGTGGGCAAGTCGATATTTCCGGTGCCTCGCACCTGGGCGTAGTCGCGGACGCGGCGCAGCAGGCGATTCGCGATCCTTGGCGTTCCGCGGGAACGGCTGGCGATTTCTAGGGCTCCGGGTCTGTCGATTTCCACGCCCAGGATTTCTGCTGAGCGCTCAACGATGATGCGCAGATCTTCGTGGCTATAGAACTCCAGCCGGAGCACGATGCCGAAGCGCGAGCGTAGCGGCGAGGAGAGCAGGCCTGCCCGCGTGGTCGCGCCGATGAAGGTGAACGGCTGCACATCCATGGTGTGGGTCCGCGCCGCTGGGCCTTGTCCGATAATGATGTCGAGCTTGTAGTCTTCAAGCGCAGAGTAGAGGAGCTCCTCGAGTGTGGGCTGGAGGCGGTGGACTTCGTCGATGAACAGCACCTGCTTGTTGCGGACATTAGTCAGAATCGCGGTCAGATCGCCTTTAATTTGAAGCGTTGGACCCGAGGTTTGCTGAAAAGGTACGCCGAGTTCGTTGGCGATAATCGTTGCCAGAGTCGTTTTGCCGAGTCCCGGAGGGCCGTAAAGCAGGACGTGGTCCAGAGCTTCGCCGCGGGAGCGCGTGGCTTCTATGGCTACTGCCAGATTCTCCTTGACTTTGGCTTGGCCGATGAACTCAGCAAGACGCTGGGGGCGGAGTTTTAGCTCAAAGGAAGAATCGTCCTCGACTGGCGCGGCGGAGACGATGCGCTCGCGATCCTGCGGGACCCGGGGAGTGTTTTTGAGGGTTGCCACTGGACGGATGTTACCAGTTCTCGGTTCCGAGTTGCCAGATTGTGAGTGCTACGCGCGAATCTCGCGAAGTTCCTCAAGCCATTGTTCACCATCTGGCCACGGTCCGTAACCGGATGCGGCGTTGATGTGTCTGGCAACGGCAATCTTGATGAGGCGGCTTCCCCAAGAGTGCGCGAAGAACTCGACGTGCTCCAACGTGACATAGGGATCGTCGATACTGGTCACCACGACGGAACGGAATGGCAATTTCCGACAATGGCAGGGATTGAATCCGGTTGATCCGAGAGGATAGGTTAGCGCCTCTACGTCACTCGGAGCTACTAAGAAAGCGGCGGCCACTCGGCCTTCGGCGTCGGCATGCTGCGCGGCATAGTGAGCAATGGTCGCGCATGCTGAGCTATGGCCAGCCAACACAACCGAACCCTTCCCAATCTTACAAATGGCAGCATGTAATGTTTGGATCCAGTCCGAGCAGCGAGGCGTGTCCCAGTTTTCTTGCTGAACGCGATGGTATTCAGGATGCTTGCCTTGCCAGATGCTCTGCCAGTGTTCGGGGCCCGGGTTGTGAAGCCCAGGGACGAGTACGACCGACGCGATCTTGATCATAGAGCTTGTAGGGACTCTACTCTTCTTCTTCCTTCGCATCTCCGCGCGCTGCTTTCGCCTTCTCGATAATCTTTTCCTGCAACAATCCCGGGACGGCGTCGTAGTGATGCATTTCCATGTTGAAGCTGCCGCGGCCCTGGGTCATTGAGGTGAGGTCGACGCCGTAGGTCAACATTTCGGCCATGGGGACTTCGGCCTTCACTACCGTGTTGCCGCCTTTGTTGTCCATACCCTGGATGCGGCCGCGACGGCTGTTCAGGTCGCCCATGATGCTGCCCGCGAACTCGTCGGGAATGGTGATCTCGGCTGCCATGACCGGCTCGAGCAGCGTGGGCTTGGCCTGCTCCATAGCCTTCTTGAACGCAATGCGGCCCGCCATTTGGAACGACATGTCATTGGAATCTACATCGTGATAGGACCCGTCGTAGAGGATTACTCTGAAATCCACCACGGGATATCCGGCGAGATATCCGCGGGCAGCGGCGTCCTTGATTCCTTTTTCAATCGCGGGAATATAGTTCTTCGGAATCGCGCCACCGAAAATATCGTTGACAAATTCGAACTCGCCGCCGCGGGGCAGCGGTTCCATCTTGATTTTGCAATCGCCATACTGGCCGTGCCCGCCGGTCTGTTTCTTATGGCGACCCTGGACGTCGGCTTTGCCACGGATGGTCTCGCGGTACGGTACCTTCGGCGCCTTCAGGATCACTTCTGTGTGGTAGCGCTTCTTCATCTTCGAGACCACGACTTCGATATGCTGCTGTCCGGTTCCGGCAATGAGGAACTCTTTGGTCTGGGGATCACGGAAAAAGCGCAGCATGGCGTCCTCCTCCATAAGTCTGTGGATGCCGGGACCCAGCTTGTCTTCATCGGCACGGCTCTTGGGCTCGATCGCGAAAGTGATGGCTGGTTCGGGCAGCTTCACGCGCGGATACTGAATGGGCGCGCTTTTGTCACCGAGCGTGTCACCGGTGAGCGTGTCTTTCAGCTTGGATACGGTTCCGATGTCTCCTGCGTGCAGCTCGGTAACAGGCACGGCGTTCTTGCCCTGCATGATGGAAATGTGCGCCAGCTTCTCGGCTGAGCTGCGGCTGAAGTTCTGCATCGTGGCATCGTTTTTGAGCACACCGGAAAATACTTTGAAGTAAGAGATGCGGCCCGCGAATGCGTCTGAAATGGTCTTGAAGACATATAACGAGACTGGCTCGGTGTCAGTCTCATGACGCTTAGGAGGCTCACCATTTCCGGATGCAGCAGGTTCTCCTTGCACCCATTCGTGCTCCGAAGGCGCGGGCGTGTAGTCCACGATGAAGTCCATGACCCGGTCGGCGCCGACGTTGCCCAGACCTGAACCGAAGATTACGGGGAAAATCTTGTCCTCGCGAATAGCGTTGTGCAGGGCGGGAATCAGATCCTCGACTGGGATTGTTCCCTTCTCGAAAAACTCTTCCATCAGCTTGTCGTCCCCTTCGGCGATCAGCTCGACCAGCTTCTCGTGCGCTTCCTGAGCCTGGTCTTTCAGGTTGGCGGGGATCTCAGTTTCCTTGCCCTTGCCGTTGCCGCCCAGTTCGTAGGTGTACGCCTTCATCTCGACCAGATCGACCACGCCGCTGAAATTCTTTTCCTTGCCGATGGGCAGCTCCAAAGGAATTACCGCGCGGCCGAATGCGTTGGTCAGGGATTCGAGCACGCGTTCCGCATCGGCGCGCTCACGATCCATGCGGCTGGCCACGATCAGTCTGGGCGTCTTGAATTCTTCGCAGTAGTTCCAGACCCGCTGGGTGACGACCTCAACCCCGGCCACGCCATCCACGACGACGACAGCTGCATCGACCACGGGCAGCACCATCTTGGCTTCGTGGACAAACATGTTGAATCCGGGCGTGTCCACAATGTTGATCTTGGTCTTGCCCCACTCGACATACGCCAGGCCTGCCGAGATCGACATCTTGCGGGCGATCTCTTCATCGTCCCAATCGGTGGTCGCGGAACCGTCGTCGACCCGGCCCAGCCGCGGGGTTGCGCCCGAGCTGTAGAGCATGGCCGAGACCAGCGAGGTTTTTCCCGCATGCCCATGTCCAACCACGGCAACATTACGGATGTTTGCGCCTTCGTAAACTTTCACGGATTCACTCCTTCAACCAGGTCGCGTGGGGACAGCCGCCCCCGGCTGTCCGGCCAAGCAAAGCTCGGCCGCGACTAGAGATCTTTCGTGCGGCGGGCATCATAAAGAACAAATCAAGAGGACCATCTATAGGCCAACGTCGAGCAGCCTACCCAAAACTAAGGATGCTAACACGCCTCCACTAGGCCTCTCAACCTGGTATTCTAGGTACCGTTTTTTCGCACGAGGCGTGTATCATCAAATCGCCATGCTGGGCGGCCGCACTGACGAACAATGGATCGCGCAATATGCCGGCAGCCATCAGCACCCGGTGAACCGGGTATGCCACACCCTGGGGATACCGGCCATCCTGGTTTCGCTCGGCCTGTTCCTTCTAAGCATTTTCGTTCGCTGGTTGTGGCTTTATGCGCTGGCATTTTTCGTTGTGGGATGGACGCTCCAATTCATCGGTCATGCCTTTGAGCACAAAAAGCCCGAGTTCATTCACGACTGGCGTTTCTTGCTTGTCGGCGTGCGTTGGTGGTGGGCCAAGATTCACGGCAAGGCATAAGAATCTCTAGCTGGGCGTAGCAACCTTCGTCATGCTTTAACCATCGAGTGCGTTCCAATGTTTCCTCAGCTCACTCAATTTGCCGACTTCAGTTTGCTTGCCCTCAGACTCATGGTCGGCCTGGTCCTCATCACCAGCGCCTGGAGTCACGTTACGAAGTCCGATGAGAGAAGCAAAAGTATCGGTATGAGTAAAGGCTTTAGCATTTTTCTGGGAGTAGCGGAAATGGCGGGAGCAGTGGGCGTAGCCTTCGGTGTCTTTACACAGCTTGCCGCAACGGGACTGATCCTCGTCATGCTTGGCGCCATCCAGAAGAAGATCTTCGTTCTGGCATACCGGTTTCTGGGGCGAGAAAACCTACGGCTGGCACTATGACTTGATGATCGTCGTGATGAATCTGGTCATACTTTTTACCAATGGCGGTCGCTGGGTGTTGATGAAATAGGTGGAATATATTTGCGTTACCCCAGTTATCTTCCGTAGAGATAACCTTGCGTTCCCGTCGGCTCATGGAACTATGTATCCCGGTCTAACAATTTTGTTACATTTGTTTTCCCGTTATGCTTGTAAAATGTTTCTCCAGCTGCCAGCGGAAGGCCAAGAGATTGCCTTACGCTGAAACTGATTTCTCTTTGCGCCGTCTAAGCACGGTTTGAGGCTTATGCATCGTCTGACTGCCAGATTGTTACTGGTTCTGCTACTGATGGGCGTGTTCGTCCCGGTGGCTCTGGCGATCTCCGCCACGCCGGCGCACGCCTGCTGCATGCGGAAGCCGATGCACGGCCGTCCTTCCCACGACGCTGAGTTCCAGGGTCCTCCGGGGTGCTGCCAACACGACTGTTGCCGTCCCCTGACCGTCTCTCGCGCGGCATATCTAACTTCCAAGACATGCGCCCGGGCGAAGTCTGCGTCAGCGATTCTGCAGTCTGAGCGACAATCAATTGACTTCGCCTCATCGGTCAACCACGCCCACTCCGGTCGCGCCCCTCCGCAATTCTCCCTTGCCTGATTCCAAACAGCTGCTGAAAACACTCGCGAGTTTGTATCCCGGCAGGCGTTCACTGGCTGCCGAAAAGCTCGATTCGAGCTTTCACCTCACGGGCTGAAGCCCGGATTTTTTCAGCGCTTTGCGGCACGAGTGAACTCGTGCCCTCCCCAAGAGCAGGGACGGAAGCGAATCGTTTTCCCGCAGCTTCCCTTGGTCCGGATGGGGCAAATAGGTCGCGATTCGTGACCGGCATTTGGAGAACTTATGTGTTTTACCCGTATTCCCTATGTTGGTGGCTTGGTCCTGCTCGCCGTGACCGTCAGCGCCACGATTTTCGGCTCGGTTCGCGGGATCGTTCATGATCCGCAGCACCGCCCGATTCAAGGGGCGATGGTGATGCTGAAAGCCAAATCGTCCGAGTGGTCGAAGAGCACCAACACCGATGCCAATGGTAACTTCGAATTCAACGGTGTACCACTTGGCGAATACTCAATCGCGGTTGCGAGCCCTGGCTTTGTGCAGGCTGCGCAAGCGGTTGTGGTGGCATCCGGTACTGAGCCTGTGGTGCATTTTCAGTTGAGCGTTGCCACGTCCAAGGAGACAGTCAACGTCTCCGCTGCCCCGGTGGTAGCGCCGACCGACTCGGTCACGCCTACCACCATTGTCAATCGCACCGAGATCCAGCGAACACCGGGGGCGGTTCGCACGAATAGTCTGGCGATGATCACGGACTACACTCCCGGCGCCTACGTGACCCACGACCAACTGCACATGCGGGGAGGCCATCAAACCAGCTGGCTGATCGATGGCGTTCCCGTGCCCAACACCAATATCGCCTCCAACCTCGGGGCGCAGTTTGATCCCAAGGACATTGACTACCTCGAAATCCAGCGTGGAAGCTACAGCGCGGCATACGGGGATCGTACCTACGGCGTATTTAACATCGCTCCGCGCACCGGTTTTGAACGGAACAATGAAGGCGAGTTGATCCTGAGTGCGGGCAGCTTCTTTCAGACCAACGATCAGTTGAATTTTGGCAGCCACACCGAGCGCTTCGCTTATTACGCCAGCGTGAACGCGAATCGCAGTGACCTGGGCATTCAGACACCGGTTCCGCAGGTGGTTCACGACGCCGAAAATGGCTATGGAGGATTCGGGTCGCTGATCTTCAATGTCGATCCGTCGGACCAACTGCGTCTGGTGACGAATTTACGCAAGGACTATTACCAGATCCCCTACGACCCGTTCCCGAACGATGTCGAGAACAATCCTGTGAATGGACAGTATCCCAGCATCGGCCTTCGCGACGGCGACCATGAAAGCGATGCCCTGGTGAATTTCTCCTGGGTGCACACGTTTAATTCCGAGCTCCTGCTGACGGTCTCGCCTTTTTTTCATTACAACCGAGCGGATTATTCGAGCGCGGCGCAGGACTATCCGGTAGCGACGACGCAAAACCGTGGCTCAACCTATGGTGGGGGCCAAGTGAGTTTCGCGGCGAATGTGGCGAGGAATAATCTGCAGGTCGGTTTGTACAGTTTCTACCAGAAAGATGACACGCTTTTTGGGGCAATCTTTAACGACGGCAGTGGCAATCTGCCCTTTACTGATACCGAGAACCCCTCGGGCAGCCTGGAAGCGTTTTTTATCGATGACAAATTCAAACCGTTTTCCTGGCTGACGCTGAGCGCCGGAATGCGCCCAACGCACTTCTCGGGAGGCGTGTCAGAAAGCGCGATCAGCCCGCGCTTCGGCGTGTCCGCTGTCGTTCCCCATCTGCATTGGGTCTTTCGCGCTTTCTACGGACACTACTACCAGGCGCCGCCTCTGATTACCGCCTCCGGGCCGCTGCTCGAATTTGTCAACGCTAGCAACTTAGGATTCATTCCTCTGCACGGCGAGCGCGACGAAGAGCATCAATACGGAGTCACCATTCCCTTTCGGGGCTGGACTCTCGACGCCGACAACTTCCGGACCAATGTCGTAAATTTCTTCGATCACAACAATATCGGGGAATCCAATCTTTTCTTTCCCATCACCATCGCTCAAGGTTTGATCCGGGGTTGGGAACTCACACTGAGTTCGCCGCTCATTGCCCACCGGGGGCAGATTCACCTGGCGTATTCCAATCAAATCGCCGAGGGCGGCGGTGCCATCACCGGCGGTTTGACGAACTTTTCATTGCCGGCGGGCTTATCTCCCCTCGATCACGACCAGCGCAACACCTTGAGCATAGTCGGGAGTGTGAGCCTTCCCTGGCGCTGCTACGCCTCAACCAGCGTGTACTATGGCTCCGGCTTCACCAATGCGTTTCCCGGCCAGCCGTATCCGGGTGATTACTTGCCGCAACATACTACGTTCGACCTTGCGCTGGGAAAAGACTTCGGGGAACGCTTCTCGGTTTCAGTGACGGCCTTGAACGTCGCCAACCGGCGCGTGGAGCTAGACAACAGCGTCACGTTTGGCGGGTTCCACTGGAACGATCCCAGAGAGATCTTTGCCGAATTTCGTTATCGCTTCCATTATTAACAGGAATGGTGTGGAGCGGGCGCCCTCGCCCGCTTCTCGACGACAGTTAAGGAGAAACAGTGAGCCACTCATTCGATGTGCAAAGGATACCCACCACGATTTTGCTCTTAATTGTCTTAGGCTGCCTGGGCTTTCTGGCGGCTTGCGGGCCATCCCGCAGCGCCCAGCAAACGGGGGCAAAAGTTGAAAACGCAAGTGTGAAGCGGTACCAGTTGACCGGCCGCGTAGTCTCCGTTGATAACGCAACTCACTCGGTCAATGTCGATGGCGACGAAATCCCCGGCTTTATGGCCGCGATGACCATGCCGTATCAGGTCAAGGACGCTGCGGCGCTTGAGAAATTGTCTCCAGGCGACCGGATCAAAGCGGAAATCGTGGTTGGGAACGAGGGGGCAAATCTGGAAAACATAAGCCTCACACAAAAAGCGCCTTCGCCGAACCCAACGAAGTGAGGCTGCAAGATGTGTTATTGCAAAACTTCCAGCGCCTCCAGCAGCTCCGCGATCGCTGGCGTCCGGTCCAGCGGATACACCTTGGCAAAAATGATTCTCCCGCTCTTGTCAACGATGAACACTGCTCTCTCGCTGATCCCAGGAAGTGGCGGCCCATCGCGCAAAACGTCATATGCCTGCGTTGCCTGGGCATGCGGATAAAAATCTGAACACATGGGAAAATGCATGGTCCCGATATCATGCTTTTGCCAAGCAAGATGGCTATAAATTGAGTCGGTGCTTATGTCCAGGACCTGGGCATCGAGCGCGGCGAACTTCTCGAGATTCGAGTCGAACGCCGGCAACTGTTCTCCTCAAGTCGGGGTCCAGTTCAGCGGATGAAAGGTCACGACCACGTGCTTCTTCCCACGAAAGTCGCTGAGCTTGATCGTTAACCGCTGCTCGCCTTCGACTGCCGCCAACTCAAAGTTCGGCGCCAGATCGCCAACCTTCAATGCCATATGCCCGCTCCTCCTCGATGGCGTCTTAGCATTATGTCGTAACCGAAAGACCGAGCGCTAGCCGCGGCCTCTCGAGAATTAACACTCCTTTAACAATCGGCCTACCGCTCCGGCCCTAATATTCTTGCAATGCCCTCCGAGCCCCTTGTCATCGAGGATATTCCCGGCCCCAAGGATGGACAGCGTATCCTGCGCCTCAGTGGGCCGCTGGTCATCGCGACCCTATTCGACTTTCAGGCCAAAGTGCGTACAGACAATTCCCGCGCCCTCATCATCGACTTCACCAGCGTGCCCTACGTAGATTCTGCTGGAATCGGCGCACTGGTAGGCGCCTACGTGACTCATCAGAAAGACGGGCGCAATCTCGCCCTTGTCGGCGTCAGCGATCGGATACACAATGCACTTCAGGTCACGCGCGTGGAGCACTTCTTCCGATTTTTCAATACTCTGGCGGAAGCTGAAAACGTTGCCTAGCTTGGGCTGTGTGTGGATGTGAGGCCTCTCGGGTTTGACTCACCTCGCACTGCACCCTAAGATTAGCGATCCAGTAAATTTTCGATTTGTTCCCCCTGTGATCGGCCAGACCATCTCGCATTACCGCATCACCGGGCGCTTGGGCAGCGGTGGCATGGGTGTGGTTTATGAGGCCCAGGACTTGACTCTCGGGCGCCGCGTGGCCCTCAAGTTCCTTCCGCCTGAACTGGCCCGCGACGCCTCTGCGCTGGACCGCTTCCTCCTAGAGGCTCGCGCCGCGTCAGCCTTGAATCACCCCAACATCTGCACGATTTACGCTGTGGAAAAAGACGGCGATCAGTCTTTTATCTCGATGGAGTTAATCGAGGGTCAGGGACTCGATACCAAACTGCACAGCGGACCTCTGCCGGTTGATCGTCTGCTCGACGTGAGCATTCAATTGGCGGACGCGGTCGATGCCGCACACGCGAAAGGAATCATCCATCGCGACATCAAGCCGGCGAACATTTTCCTAACTCAGCGGGGCCAGGTAAAGGTTTTGGACTTCGGCCTTGCCAAACTCACGCGCGAAGCGGGAACGTCCGCGGAGATTGACGCCACTCTGGACGACGGTGCGCGCACCGCCAGCCTCACCAACCCGGGCAGCACGGTCGGCACCGTCGCGTACATGTCTCCGGAGCAGGCTCGCGGCGAACAGCTCGACGCCCGCACCGATCTTTTCTCTCTAGGAACCGTGATTTATCAGATGGCTACCGGAAAGCTGCCTTTTCCGGGCAACACCTCGGCGGTAATCTTCAACGCCATCCTGGAACGCAATCCCGTGCCTCCGGCGCAACTCAATCCCCAGACTCCGTCGCGGCTTCAGGAAGTCATTGACAAACTGCTGGAGAAGGATCGCGATCTGCGTTACCAGTCTGCCGCTGACTTGCGGGGTGATCTTAAGAGGCTGAAGCGCGATACGGAAACCGGCCGCAAGATGGCGCAACCGGTTTCCGGATCCTCGGTCACGGTAGCAGCCGCGCCAAGTTTGCCAGCACAACAGCCTTCGAGCGGATCAGCCGTGGTCGCCGCTGCCCGCGAGCACAAGCTGGGAGCTGGGGTAGTGGCGCTCGTTGTGATCGCACTCATCGCTGCTGCGGGATATGGGGTTTACGCTCTGTTCAATCGCAAGCGCCCGGTTCCCTTCGAAAATATTTCCATTACCAAGGTTACGGAAACTGGCAAGGCTGCGCTAGTAGCCATTGCGCCGGACGGGAAGTACATCCTCTACGTCGTCCGCGACGCTGGCCAGGAGAGCTTGTGGCTGCGCAATCTCCCCACGAACAGCGACACTCAAGTCATCCCGCCGGCGGAGGTGAATTATGCCCACCTGCGCTTTTCTCCCGACGGCAACTACATCTACTTCGCGCGCAGCGAAGCTGGCAGCACCGAGCTGAAGTATCTTTATCGTGCGCCGGTTCTGGGCGGCACACCGCAGAAGCTGGTTACCGATATTGACTCCAACATCACTTTCTCGCCGGACGGGCGACAAATCGCCTATTTCCGGTTCAACAATCCGGAGGGTGGCAAAGAGCGACTCCTTCTCCTGCCGGCGGAAGGCGGCGAAGAAAAACTGCTGTACAGTGGTTTGATTCGCAGCGGCTTGCAAGATCCGGCGTGGTCTCCCGATGGCAAGATGATCGTTTGCATGGTGCTGCAGCCGGGGAATGCCTTCAGCGGTTTGACGGCACTCGACATTGTCAGTGCAAAGCAGACCTTATTTTTCAGCTCGGACACGACCATCGTGCAGCGTCCGGTGTGGATGCCCGACAGAAGCGGCCTGCTGGCGCAATCCGCCTTCGGCCGGAATCAGATCGTTTACGTTTCCTACCCGGAAGGAATATTGCACGAGGTGACCCGCGATACCAACAACTATTCCGCTCCGAGCATAGCGGCGGACGGGCGCACCGTGGTTAGCGTACTGAGCCAGTCCCACTACAATCTGTACGTAATGCCGGCTTCGCCTTTGAATGCCGGCGACGCCCGGCAGGTCACCTCCGGAGCACCCGTGTTCAATTTCAGCTGGACAAAAGATTCCAAAGTAGTCATGGCCTTGGGATCGGGCCTTGCCCTGCTCAATCCAGAATCAAGCAGCACCACCCAGTTGGTCGAGCACGCCGGGATTCTCGCCGACTCAGCGTCAGCGTGTGCCGATGGCCGCTACCTGGTTTTCAGCAGCGCCGCCAGTAAAGGGGACAGGGTGTTGAACATCTGGCGAGCAGATGTGTCGGGTGGAAACCTCAAACAGCTTTCAGGTGGCAAGGTGGATCAATTTCCGATTTGCACGGCGGATGGGCGCTGGGTGATCTACGTGGACGCAGTCAGCGGCGGTCAACTGATGAAGGTACCCATCGAAGGCGGAAAAGCGGAAAAAATCTCGGATGAACTGGCAGCTACCTTCGATGTTTCTCCAGACTCGAAGACTGTCGTTCTCGCCGCCTTCGGACATCTCGGCGAGCACGTGGAGACACTCACGCTATTGTCGCTCGATTCCAACCAAATCGTAAAAACCCTGCAGTTCGAGCACCCGCGAAGCGGTACGATTCGCTTTTCGTGGGACGGCAGGGCGATTGTCTACCCGTTCCGCCACGGCGGAGTCGATGACCTCTGGCTGCAGCCACTCGACGGCTCGGCTGGAAAGCAAATCAGCGACTTCAAGTCGGAACATATCAACGACTTTCACTGGTCGCCTGATGGCAGCAAAGTGGGCGTGATCCGAGGCCACACGGATTCGGACGTGGTCCTCATCCGCGACGCTCAGCCCTGACCGGTTTCCTTTTCCTTTAGTTGCAGGCCTTCGGCACTGCGGTCAAGCCGGCCGGGTCGGAGCCATTCTTCACCACCTGGAACGGGGAGCCAGAAACTTCCTTCAGAGTACCGCCGTCGGTCGCAAGAACACCGATCAGCTCCGGGTTGCTCTGCTCGGAGACGAAAAGATCCAGGCCGCCGGTACCCGTGGTCAATCCCAGCGCATACGTGCCGGGCTTGTGCAGCTTCACCGTGCTGTCGTAGGTCAGGGACCCATTGGAATCCACGGAAAGAGTCGTGATCTGGTCTGACATCGTGTTGCTCACGTACAGGTGCTTCCCGTCAACGCTAAGGACTATGTTGTTGGAACTTTCCCCGTTCTTATTGGTGAAGTTGCTCATTTCCTTCAGCTCTCCAGCCGAGCTGATGCTGAAAACCTCAACCTGCGTGTTCGCTGCGGCATCGCCAAAGTACGCAGTGGTGCTGTCACAGCTAATTTCGACTCCCGCAGCAGCCCCCTGGGTCTTGAACGGGCCAAGTTCCGTAAGATCCCCGGTGATGGGATCGATTTTGAAAGAGTCGACCAGCCCAATGTAGGCGGCAATCAGATAGTCCCCATTGGACGTGACCTTCATGCCGGACGGCGAACCAGGAACGGTGAAGATTTTTAGAGCCCTAAGCGAGCAATTGGAATTGATCCGCATTACGGAGATGCTGTTGTTGTTGGTGTTTCCCGCGAACAAGAAATGATTGTCCGCCGCCAGCCCCACGCCGAAGTGCTGCGCACCAGTCACTCCATCCGAGAAAGGAGAACCATGAACGGCGGTCAAAGTTCCCTGGAAGAGATTGACCTGGAAGGCGGCGATAGTGCTGTCTCCGCCATTTGAAACAAACAGGCAAGTGCCAAGCCTGATGTTGGCGGAGGTTATCGGAGACAGCGCGAAGTAACCGCTGCCCGCACTCTTTCCGCCTGTCGGGTAGGTCTTTAGTGGCTTTACCACGCCCTTGCTGTTCACACTCAGGGCGGTCGTGCTGTTGCCGCTATTGGCTACGTTGTCGTTGGTAAAAATATACTGCTGAGCAAGCGCGTTAGCGGCGCAAAGTGCAAAGATACCGGCCAGACAAAAGACCCACGATGGTTTCAGCAAGCGGTTCATGTTTCCTCCCTCGAACGCATTCTTCGTCCTTCGCCCCGGGCCTTGTAGACCGCGATGTCCTCAGCCCTGTTTCGGTGCGAGTGAACTCACACGTGGGCCGGAGACACAAATAGCCTTCAGCTCTACGGCTACAAGAGCTAAACAGGCGGGGCGTTGGGAAAAGGGGGAGGGCAACGCACCACACACGGCAAATCGATTCAGAACGTATTACAGACGGGCAGCGCTGTCAATGGTGTCGTGTTGCAGGAGAAGAAAGTTCCGTTAAAAACGAAGGGCGGCTTGGGTTAGCCGCCCGTTCGCCAAGAATTTGTAAGTGGTTTATGCCGGCTTCACGTTCTCGGCTTGCCACCCCTTGGGGCCCTTTACGACGTCGAACTGTACTTGCTGGCCTTCCTGCAGGCTGCGGAATCCGCCCGCCTGGATCGCAGAGAAGTGAACGAAAACGTCCTCACCGCTCTGACGGCTGATGAAACCATAGCCCTTGGCATCGTTAAACCACTTCACTGTTCCTGTTTCCATGGTGTTACTCTCGATTCCTTTTTGTTAGATGTGCGCTGTGTCAATCGCAGAACTTCTTCAGGCAGGTCACGCTGCTATCGCGGGAGTTGCTGAAAAACTGCAAAGATCAAACGCAGCAGGATTGTACCTCAGCGATTCCTGAAATTGCCAAGGTATTTCATTAGCGACGGCGTAAGCATCCTTATTATCAATGACTTACAGCCATGATGGAAATGAGCGCTGTGGCGACTGGAAATTTTACCAACTTCGCGGCATCATGGAGACATGCGTCTCCGTTATGTTGCCATTCTGCTCCTGCTCTCATCCCTCGCCTTTGCCGACATTGTCGAAGATGTTCGTACTGCGCTAGCTCAGAGGAATTTCGCTGCGGCTGATTCCGCCCTGCAAACTTACCGCACTCAACACGGAGCCGATCCGGAGTATCTCGAGGCTCTCTCCTGGACGGCGCGTGAAGAGTTGGCCGCCAACCAGCTGGATAAGGCTGATGCGGCTGCCAAGGAGACGGAGGCGCTGGCCCGCAAGTTACTCCAAAAACGATCCCTCGACGCCGAACCGCATCTGCCCATTGCTCTGGGCGCTGTTCTCGAAGTTCAGGCCCAGGTGCTGGCTGCTCATGGCCAAAACGCGCAAGCTGCCGCCTTGCTACGCCACGCCCTCGTGTCCTATGGAAATACTTCGATCAGCCCGCGGCTGCACAAGAATCTCAACCTGCTCAGCCTGACCGCACAGGCCGCTCCGCCGCTCAGTACTTCGGAGTATCTTGGCTCGCGCCCGGTTCCGTTGAGCCAACTCAAAGGGTCCCCGGTTCTTCTGTTTTTCTGGGCTCATTGGTGCGGAGACTGCAAGTACGAGGGCCCCATCATCTCTCGCCTGAGTTCTGAATTCGGGACGAAGGGGCTGGCCGTTCTCGCTCCCACTCAACTCTACGGATACGCGGCTAAGGGAGAGGATGCGAAGCCTAAAGACGAGATCGCCTATATCGGTCAGGTGTGGGAGCACTTTTATCCCGGACTGCAAACCGTCCCCGTGCCCATCAGCAAAACCAACTTCACTAACTACGGCGCCAGCACCACGCCGACCCTGGTTCTGGTCGACCGCAAAGGCCGAGTAGCGTTATACCATCCCGGCCTGATGCAATACGAAGACCTGCGGGCCGCGATCGAAAAAACATTATCTAACTAGCGACTACACGTGTGGGGACGGGTCTTTGACCCATCCCCCGTGGAGCGAAGCTCCGCAGCCGCCAAGGCGTCCGGGGCTACGTGTGCATCGTCAGCGAAACACGTATAAGATGCCGAAGTCCGCGACTGCACTCACGTGATGAGAAGGGCTGACCTGATTCGGGTTGCGATACGAATAAATTCCAACCCGCTCGCGTAGGTAGAATCTTTGTTTCAAGTGCATTCGCATGTCAAACAATGGTCCGTTCAGGGTGTAGTCGGTCGTCGTGGGTATGAGGTATTGCGCGTTGAGGCGAAACCAATCCTGCTCAAACATGGCGCCTGCGGTGGGCCAAACAGAATGGTTGTCGTATTGGGATGTGAATAGCTCGCTCAAGTGAAACCCGCCTCCCAGGCGCCAATGTTGTGTTACGCGTCCCATCACTACTCCGAGGGCACGAAAGGTGGTGCCGCTATTGAGGCCAGTTGGATTCGCAGTGTCCGCGCCGGCTTCGCCTTCGACGAATATAGGACCACGGTCCCCCCAGTCCACGCCCACGTCGCCAAAGTAGTAGGGCGATTGAAAGCTAAGACCGTTAACGCCGATCCCAGCATCTGCGTAGGGTGCTACCTGAGCGCTGCCAAGAGCGCAGCCAAAGATGACCGCCAGAAGAGTTGAAACGGCTTTCCTCAGTTTCGCAAGCTCCTCGCGTATGAACGCCGCCATTGCATCGCCCGAAATGGCCCGGCTGTGCCTTCGGCAAGTGTACTCATTGGAAATGCTGTCGCTATTTACCAATGCAGAACGTGGTGAACTGCCGAGTTCGACGTCTGAGTAAGTAATTGGGGGGCGAAGTGTGGCCGCAGCTACGTCGGATTGTCCGCCAGTGGGAGAAACACTTGAAAACGCGTGTTGCCCGGCCTCGAATCGACCTGAATGTTGCCACGGTGTTTTTTCACAATTCGCTGGACCGTGTCGAGGCCGAGTCCGGTTCCCTCGCCGACTCCCTTGGTGGTGAAGAAGGGTTCAAAGATGTGCGGCTGGACCTGGGGCGAAATTCCTGGACCGTTGTCGCCGATCTCAACCACAACGCAACCGTCGTCACGGTAAGTTCGAACGCGAAGCTCACCTTTCCCGCCCATGGCGTCAATGGCGTTGTCAATGATGTTGGTCCAAACCTGATTGAGTTCGCTCCCGAACGAATTCACCAGGAAAGGAATTTTCTGATAATCGCGCTGCACGACTACTCCGCGTTTGAGCTTGTAGTTCAGGATGGTAAGGGTGGTTTCGAGGCTCTTCACGATGTCCACGTTTTGCACTAGCGCCTGGTCCATGTACGTGTATTCTTTGATCGCGAGCACCAGGTCCGAGATTCGCGATGTACTGCTCTCAATTTCGTTCAGCAGGTTCGCGACCTCAAGCGAAGCTGCGATCCTTACCAGAGCGGCCCGGGCGCTGTCTGGATCGAGGATGGCGAATAACGATTCCAGCACTTCCGGCTGGACACGCTTTCGCGCCAGATCGGCTGCCAGTTGCCACAAGTCGTTCTGTCCATGGCTGCGCAGCAAAGAATCGATCTGCTCTTCCAGGTCGCTGGTGGTCAGCGCGTCGGCCGGATGTTCGTTTTGCTGGACGAAGGAAGCCTCTAACTTTTCGATTTCCGCTTTCTCCGCGGACGAGAGATCGTGCCGTCCCAGTTCGTGACTCGCATCCCTGATTCGAGTCAGCATGTCGCGCAGTTGCCCGGCAGCACGTTTGGCTGCGGAAGCGGGATTGTTAAGTTCGTGAGCGAGACCTGCAGACAACTTTCCCAGGGAAGCCAACCGGTCGCGTTGTTGCTCCATCCGCGTGGTTTCACGGATCCGGTCCGCCATCAGGCCGACGAGACGCTGGGTCAGTTCGGGCATTTTCCGTATGAGTTCCGGAAACAGCGAGGCAGGAAAGCGCAGGATGCGACTGTCCGTTTCTGCTCGCCCGCTCACCGTAAACTGCTTCATCCTGGAAAACGGCAGCACTCCGGTGACGTTGCCCTCGCTTATCGTGAAGATGATGGTTTCGCCGCCAATCTCGCCCCGTCCCTGAAGTTGCCCCTCAAGAAGCACAAACATCGCATTGGCGGGATCGCCCTGGCGCGCGTAGCCTTCACCCGCCTTCAGATGCAATTCTTCCGACTGGCTGATGAACCAGTCGAGCTGATCGTCGGGTAAGTCCGCGAATAGGGGGACGCGAAGTAGTTCCGATTTCTCGACCATTTAGACCTTGCTCAAGTACTGATGGATGAACTGTACTGCAACCGATCCTTCGCCGACTCCGGAGGCCACTCGTTTCACCGAACCGTGCCGCACATCGCCCACGGCGAACAGCCCTGGAACATTGGTCTCGAGCAGGAAGGGATCTCGGTCGAGAGTCCACCCTTTGGGGCGTTGGCCGTCGCGAATAAGATCGGGACCGGTCAACAGAAAGCCGCGCTCGTCTCGCTCGACCAAAGTTCCCAGCCAATCGGTTCGGGGCAAGGCACCGATGAAGATGAACATCGCGCTCGCGGGCACTCGCTCTACTTTGTTCGTATCCGAGCAAAGCACCGAAATTTCTTCCAGATGCGTTTCGCCATGCGCCTCAGCAAGGCTGGCGTGTGCCCATAGCTGAATGTTAGGCGTCTCTTTGACCTGGTCAATCAGATACTGGGACATGGTACTGGAGAGAGAGTCGCCTCGCACCAGAATGATGACCCGCTCCGCGTATCGAGCAAAATTCATGGCGGCCTGACCCGCCGAATTCGCGCCTCCTACCACGTAGACGGTTTCGCCCTTGCAAGAAAGCGCTTCGGTAGCGCCGCCGCCGTAATAGACGCCTGCGCCCTGCAGTCGATCGACTCCGGGAGCTTCGAGTCGCCGCCACTGTACACCGGTCGCGATCAGCAACGCATGGCAGGAGATCTCGTTCCCATCCGCCAACTTGATAATCCGGTAAGACCCTTCAGTGCGGGCGCTGGTCGCTTCCTGCGGCGACAGAATCTCCACTCCAAAGCGCAGCGCCTGGGCCACTGCGCGCCGGGCCAGGTCGTTCCCACTGAGCCCGGCGGGAAATCCCAGATAGTTCTCGATACGCGAACTCATTCCCGCCTGGCCTCCCGGTGCTTCGCGCTCAACCATTACGGTGTGCAGTCCCTCCGAAGCACCGTAGACAGCGGCCGCCAGGCCCGCGGGCCCGCCGCCGATAATCGCAAGATCGTAGAAGTCGGTTTGGGCGCGCGTTCTCAACCCAACCTTCTGAGCGACTTCCGCCGGCACGCTCTCCAGAAGTTTTGTGCCGTCGGGAAAAAGTACGACTGGGAGATTGGCGGCCTCCGGGCCCAGAGCCTCCACCAGACGCTGGGTCTCCGGATCATTGGCAGAGACTTCGACATCAATCCACTGGTAGGGGACGCGATTTCGTGCGAGAAAGTCGCGCAGCTCATACGATCGCGGCGACCATCGCGTCCCCAGCACGCGGATTCCCTGGAAGAGAGGACGGTAGGATGCTTGCCAGTCGTCGAGCAAGTCATCCAGTTGCGGGTAGAGATGTTCCGCGGGCGGATCCCAAGGCTTCAAGAAAAAATAATTGATGCTGGCTTCGTTAATAGCGCTGATGGCAGCGGTGGTGTCGGCGTAAGCGGTAAGCAATGCCCGCTTCGCATCGGGAAAGATCCGCATTCCTTCCTGCAGAAATTCGACGCCGTCCATATGCGGCATACGCTGATCGGCAAGGAGTAAGGCCACGCTATCATTCCGGACTTTGAGCTGCTTCAGGAGATCCAGCGCCTGTGCGGGAGAATCGCTCGCGATCACCCGGTAGGCAGCGCCGTATTGCGACCGCAAGTCGCGCTCAATCGCGCGCAACACATCAGAGTCGTCGTCCACGCTCAACAGAATTGGCTTTGCCATGGTCGGTCTCAGTTTCGTGAAGAAGAGGGACTACGGACTTCCACACTGGCTGAATAACCTGATTAGATACCGAAACTCCCATTTGGTCGCGGAATTGAATCGGAAAAGGCCAAACACCCGCTGCACCACGCGCCGGTAGCCGAGCTAGGAGAATTGGAGGAAGGAGACGTGGTGAACATTAACAGGAGAAGAATCTGCTACTTTAGCAGTTCGAGAGAGAGACCAACAACTCGCTAGAAGAACGACCACGATTAGGAATTCGGGTGTCGACGACTACTTGCCGATGCAGAACGTGCTGAAAATAAGGTCCAAGATGTCGTCGGTGGTCGTGGCCCCCGTGATCTCATCGAGCGCCCGCAGGGCATTGTATAGATCGAGCAGAAGCATTTCATGGGGAACTTTGCTGTCGATCGCCGCTGTGGCCGCCCCAAGCGCCGTGATTGATTCCCGGACGCGTTCCTGATGGCGCAGGTTAGTGAGGAATCCGCTCTCGGTCTGAGGGTTAGCTTCCCCGCCGACGTGACGCAGAATTTCATTGCGTAACTCGGAGATTCCTTCTCCGGTGGTTGCGGAAGTCCGCACTTGAACCCTCCCACCCGTTAGGTGTTCGGCACCACCGAGGGAGTCGCCTCTCGGATCTGCCGAGCTTTGCCCGGCCGGACAGCCGGGGGCGGCTGTCCCCACGTGATGATTGACGAGATCGCACTTATTGGCGACGGCAATCGCCCGCCCTCCCACCACTTGGCCTAACAGATCCTGGTCTTCAATGGCGAGCGGATGAGAAGAGTCGAACACAACGAGGACTAGGTCGGCGTCGGCGAGAGCTTCCATGGATTTTCGGATACCGATACTTTCCGCCTCGTCGAGGGCGCGACGAATGCCCGCAGTGTCGACGAGTTTGATTGGGATACCTCCGATGGCGACGGTTTCGCTGACCAGGTCGCGAGTAGTGCCGGGAGTTGCGGTCACGATTGCGCGTTCGTGCTCGACCAGGCGATTAAACAAGCTCGATTTGCCGACGTTGGGCCGACCCACGATGGCGAGCGTTAGACCTTCGTGGACGATCTTTCCATAAGCGAACGAGGCGGCAAGGTCTTCAAGTGGTGCGCGGATTGCGGCGACACGCTGGAGTATCTGATCACTGGGGAGAACCGAGATGTCGTCCTCGGCGAAGTCGATCCCAGCCTCGAGGGTTGCGATCAGCTCCATCAGTTTTTGTTTGATCGGGTGCAGGCGGCGCGAGAGTGCGCCTTCGAGCTGCTGGGCTGCAATTTTGGCCTGGTAGAGAGTTTGGGACTCGATGAGGTCGCGGACCGCTTCCGCCTGAGTAAGATCGATGCGTCCATTGAGGAAGGCGCGCATCGTGAACTCGCCGGGCTCGGCGAGGCGGGCGCCTCGAGCCATGGCGAGCTCAACCACGTGCCGCAGAATTACGGGCGATCCGTGAGCTGAGATTTCGATGATGTCGTCGGTGGTGTAGGAGTGTGGTTTGGCGAAGTAGGTGACAACGACTTCGTCTATACGCTCGACGACACGCGCCGCCGAACTTTGCCCGGCCGGACAGCCGGGGGCGGCGGCCCCCCCGTTCTCATTGCAAGCTTCAACCAGTTCTCCGAATACGGCGTGTCCGGGTTCGAGATTGTGTTTCAGGCGCAGCAGTGGCAGGGCGATTTTCTTGGCGTGCTGCCCGGCGAGACGGACTACGCCGATGCCTCCTCGACCGAGAGGAGTGGCTATGGCGACGATAGTGTCGTCGAGGTTCACCGGAAGATTGTAGCGGTTTTATTCCGGCGAGCTGCTACTCCACCAAAGTACGGCTCACGGGAGATTCCGCGATGCAGGGTTGCTCGCGGGCTTGTAGTTCTTAGGGTAGACCACCAGGCATCGTCGTCCGCCTTCGCCTTGGCTCTCGGTGTGCAGGTCGGCGTGATCGCGCAACGCCAAGTGCACAATGCGACGCTCGCGCGAGGACATGGGTGCAAACTCGTATGGCAGACCTGTCCTACGAACTCTTTCCGCAGCTACCTTAGCAGCCAACCGAAGTTCCTCCAACCGCATGGCACGCTGATTCATGCAGTCGAAGCTGACTTTCTCATGCTCGTTGCCGGGCAGGCGGAGCATCTCAATCGCCAAGGTTTCGATGGCGCGCAGCAGTTGGCCGCCTCGTTCCAGCACCAAAGGGGAATCGGGTCCGGAGAGTTCGACTAAAATCTCGGGCCGTTCCCAATCGCGCTCTTGGGTGATTGGCGGATCCACGGTGATCCGATACTTGAGGTGGAGACCGCCGTGGGTGACGACACCACGGAGAAGTACATCGATTTTTTTGGCAGCTGCGATTTTGTCAGGAATGGGCATGATCGAGCTCTCAGCTTCACTTGTCTTTCTTTCTTGCTCTCTTCGCCGCCATCTCGCGCATTTCACGCCCCAGGCTGGTACGGTTCATGATGGCCTGTTGTGCGATGGCGATCAAATTACCTTCTGCCCAGTAAAGACACAAGCCGGCAGCAAAATTCCAACTGAGGAACCCCATCATGACCGGCATCATCACGTTCATCATTTTCTGCTGGGACGGATCCATTCCCGCCTGCGGCGTCATCCGCTGTGTAATCAGCATAGTGATGAAGATGCAGATCGGCAAGATATGCATAGGATCGGGTGACGAGAGATCGTGGATCCACAACCAGGATGCGTGGCGCAGATCGAGCGCCGAGCCCAGCATGCTGTAGTACGCGATGAGGAATGGCATCTGGATGGCAAGCGGCAAACATCCACCGACGGGGCTGACGCCTTCCTGTTTCATCAACTCGCCGATTTCCGTGTTCATCTCCTGTCGCCGCGGATCACGCATGCCATACTTCTTGTATTTTTCCTTGATCGAGTTCATTTGCGGCTGGATCTTCTGCATCTTGAGCGCGGACTTCATGCTTGAGATGCGCAATGGCATCAGTGCCAGGTTGATGATCAAGGTTTGGATGCAGATCGCCCAGCCCCAGTTCCTGACAATGCCTTCGATCCAACGGAGCCACAAGAAGAGTGGACGCGCAATCACACCCCAGAAACCAAAGTTGATGAGCCCGCGCAAGTCTGGGTCCGCGCCGACGATGGTAGGCACGGGCACGGACTCCAAAGTCGCCAGTGCTTTCGGCCCGACATACATTCGCGCAACGGTCGGACCTCTGGGGTTGCCGACAGCCGCTCCCAGCACGTCCGCGGGAGCCGTATCCTGCGGGTTCGGGTTCTTCGGATTCTTAGGAACGTTGAGCGGGTTCCGCAGAGTGACCAAAGCGGAGTTCTGCGAATCGTCCGGAATGAAGACCGCAGCGAAGTACTGATCGGTCACTCCTGCCCAGTTGAACGGTATATGGAGTGTGTTGCCGCCACTGATTTTCTTGATGGCCAGTCGTTCAATGTTGTTGTTGTACTGATAATCAATTTGACTGGCCGCATAGGAAGAGAGGGTGGACTCGTCTCCGAAGCCCGCAGTCCATGCGGGGTAAGCCGCGACTTGACTTCCCCTGGAAACCACCGAGGCTTCGACACGCACCACGTAGGTATGGTCGAAGCTGAAGCTCTTGCGGACGGCCACATCGCCGTCGGCGTAATCAAACGTAATTGTGGCGGGCGCTTTCACCTGGACCGAGCCAAGATGGCTGCGGTCCATTCCCTGATCGGACTCCGGAATGTAAAGGGCGGAATTCAGCTTGTTGCGTTGGGTCTCGTCGTAAGTCCACAAGGAGAGCGGGTAGCCATACTTTTCCGCAGCGGGGTTGTTGACCAGATCCAGCGGCTGTTCTTTGTCATCAGTAAATTTCTTCAGGATCCAGGACTTGACCTGCGCGCCACGGTTGGTGAACGTGATGCGGTACAGATCGTTCTCAACCACAGTTTCCGATTCAGAAGCTGCCTGCTTGGTCGCGCCGGCATTGAGCGCCGGAACTACCGGTTGCGGTGGCTGGGCCTGATTGATGCCAGCAGCCTGCGGCGCTGTCTGAGGCTGGCTCTGGGTCGGCTGTGCAGGACTCGAAGGTTGTGGAAGATATTTCTTGAGTATCGGCTGAAACAACACGATGACCAGGAAGGTCAAGGCGAAGACGAGAAGCAACCGGCGCTCCATGCCTGGTTCTTGCTGAGGATTTTGGAATTCTGCCAAATTTACTTTCTCAATGACTGCAAAGCTTGGTTTCGCCAAGCGCTCTGAACCGGCACGCCGCAACGCGTCGCCTTACTCGCTTCCAGCTTGATTACAGAATCGAGCCCGCCTTTCGCGAACGGATGGCATCGCATCACTCGCCAGATTGCCATCAGGCTTCCCCGAGCAACTCCGTAACGATCGATCGCTTCCATCGCGTACTCGGAACACGAGGGCACATACCGGCAAGCCGGCAAGAACATGGGCGAGATCGCCCATTTGTATGCTCGAAGTAAGAGCAGCACGACCGTCTTGTGAATTTGATTCATCTGTATCCGTCAGGCTGAAACAAGCCCTGCCGAGCTTTCCTCGGTGTAAGCAACTAACGAACCATCCTGCCATTCCGAGGAGCGAAGCGAGGAGAAATCTTGGTTTTCGCCGGACAGGCGAAGAACCCAGATCCCTCGCTTCGCTCGGGATGCCAACATCTGGACTACGTGGTCCGTTTTCCTAGCGACTTTTGGATTACTTCAAAAGCGCCGCTGATCTCATTCGCTAAGACGGCAAAGTCAACTTTGAGCACCGACTTCTTGGGATTGACCACCACATCTACCGGAACACGAATTCCCGGCCATCGCAAGCGGACAGACTCTCGCAATCGTCGTTTCATGCGATTTCGCTCGACTGCCCCGCCCAGCACCCGTCCCACGGTAAACCCGATGCGAAGCCCTTCGCCCTGCCCCCGCAGCAGATAAAACACGGTCATGTGCGCGGCGAAGTGGCGGCGGCCCTGTTTATAGACGCGCTCGAAGTCGGCGTGCCGGAGCAACCGCATGCTGCCCGTAAAACGGGCGCGTTTGCCGGGGCCGGGCAGATTGAGACCGCCGTTCGGAGCGAGACCGCTCACAATTCACGATCCAGACTCAGGTTGCGGAATTGCCGTCAATTCCGGAAAAGGAAATCGGCTACTCACGGAAGCCGGGCTTCACCGACACCCGCTTGCGTCCCTTGGCGCGCCGGCGCGAGATCACCGCTTGGCCGCTCTTGGTCTTCATCCGGGTACGAAATCCGTGCGTCTTCGAGCGGTGACGTCGGTTAGGTTGGAAAGTGCGCTTGGGCATGAAACTTAGCTGCTCCTGATTCAGTTAGTAGGTGCAATAATGGCTATTAGGACGAATGAGAAGTATAAATGACCCAAGGCAGACGGGCAAACCGGACCACGCGTTGCGACAACGGAGCGACCATCACTGCACCCGCCGAGGTTCATTCTAGTGCGCTTGTTGAACCATTTAAGCTTGGCAATTGCTGCACCATGCTCGCGGCAGTTACAAAGTCGCTACTTGACAGAAGTTTTTCTTCGCGTTTTGAATCGTGGAGGTCAGAGAAAATCTTTATCGAAGATTTCCACCAAGACAATTTTTTTGTGCTAGTATGCGGACCGTCCCTGCTCGTTGAAAATTTTTCTCACTCCAGCGAAACCACCCCGCAGTGCGGAGGTTGCTGCGTTGGAAAATGAGCGCTTTCATACTGCAATCATTTAATTTCAGGCTGCTGATTTTTGTAGCGCCACCAAGAATTTCTTATGTCTGTTTCAAGTCCAACTCTTGCTCCCAATCCGTGGTTGCGCATTCTTGACGCGCTGGAAAAAAAGATCAACCGGCATTCCTACGACACCTGGCTGAAGCCCACCCGCTACAGTCATTCGAGCGGAGGCACGCTTTTTGTGTGGGTGCCCAAGCCTGAGTTCTGTCAGGTAGGCGACAAATATGCCGACCTGATTCAGGAGGCCCTCGACAATCTTGGCCTCGAGTATCAGGAAGTGAAGTTCGTTCCCCCGGGAGACGATCCAGCCGCCACACCCGTCCGGCACGATGGCGGCCTTTCTGCCTATTCGGCTCCCTCGACTCATCCGTCACAGTCACGCTTCGATTGGGATGGAGCGGCGCAACTCAACCCGCGATACACCTTCGACGCATTCGTCATCGGCAGCGGAAATCAGTTTGCCCACGCGGCCTGTCAGGCAGTGGCGGAACGTCCTTCGAAGGCGTACAACCCGCTCTTCCTTTATGGCGGCGTCGGTATGGGCAAGACCCACCTGATGCAGGCAATAGGCCATGAGATCAGCAAGCGCCAACCGCAGTTGGGTATCTGCTACGTGTCCAGCGAAAAGTTCACCAATGAAATGATCAATTCGCTGCGCTACGACAAGATGACCAGCTTCCGCGACAAGTTCCGCAACGTCGACGTGCTGCTGGTGGACGATATCCAGTTCCTGGCCCAAAAAGAGCGTACCCAGGAAGAATTCTTCCACACCTTCAACGCGCTGCACGAGTCGATGAGGCAGATCGTGATAGCTAGCGATCGCTCGCCGAAGGAGTTGGCCGAGATCGAAGACCGGCTCCGAAGCCGTTTCGAGTGGGGTTTGATCGCTGATATCCAGCCGCCGGATTTGGAGACCAAGGTTGCCATTCTGCAGAAGAAATCGGAGCAGGAAAAGGTCACGCTTCCCACCGACGTGGCGCTGTACATCGCGTCCAACATTCGCTCGAACGTCCGCGAGCTGGAAGGAGCGCTCATCCGGCTGGTGGCGCATTCTTCGCTCATCGGGGCCGAAATCACCCTCCCTTACACCCAGCAGGTGCTCAAGAATTTCATCGACTCCCAGGCGCGGAAGGTCACCATCGAATCGATTCAGAAATCGGTTGCCGAGCAGTTTGGATTGCGGTTGGTGGAGATCAAAGCAAAAAATAATTCACGCGCCATCGTCTATCCCCGGCAAATCGCGATGTACCTGGCCAAGCATCTGACAGAGGCGTCCTTGCCTGAAATTGGACGACAGTTTGGTGGCAAGCACCATACCACCGTATTGCACTCGGTCGAGAAAATCGATGGCGTCCGCAAGACCGACAAGGACTTGAACCGGCTGCTGAATAAATTGACCGAGCAGCTGGGGGGATGAATCGGCGAGTTGGGCTGGATTCAACTTTTCTCTGTTTCTTGCGGTTACTGCTGGTTTTCTAGGTTTTTGTTTTGATATAAGGGAAGTACTGAAAGTAACGCCAGGCGGCGGGGGACTTGGGTTATGCCGGTAGAAGCCATCGCATCAGCGGCGGGAACCACCACCATGGAAATTACGGTCAGCAAGTTCGAGCTCTTGCGCGAGCTCACCGCGACCCAGGGCGTGGTCGAGCGTAAGACCACCATCCCCATCCTGTCGAATTATTTATTCGAAGCTGCCGGCGACAAGCTTTCCCTCACCGCCACGGATCTCGATCTCAGCCTGCGTACATCGTGCGTTGCCAAGGTTAAAAAAGAAGGCGCCTGTACCATTCCCGCGCGCAAGCTTCATGACTATGTGAAGCTGCTGCCCGACGCTGACATCACCATCAAGCTGCTGGAAAATCATTGGGTCAGCATCCGCTGCGGCCGATCGAACACAAAAATGGTTGGCATGGCCCGGTCGAACTTTCCCAGTTTGCCTACTTTCCCAACCGCAGGCGTAGTTAAAATTCCCGCGCAGGTTCTGCGGTCCATGATTGCCATGACCGGCTTTGCCATTGCCAGCGAAGAATCGCGCTACACGCTGAACGGGGCATTGATGGTGCTGAAGCCGGAATCGATCACCATGGTCGCTACGGACGGACACCGGTTGGCGCACATCGAACGCACCGGCGGGAAGTTTGAAGGCATCTCTGGCGAGATGAAGACTCTCGTTCCCAAGAAAGCCATGGACGAGCTGAAGTCGTTGCTGGATTCAACCGATGCCGAGGAAATCGAGTTCGCGAAAGACGAATCCACGCTATTTTTCCGGATTGGCCAGAGGCTTCTGACTTCGCGCCAACTCACCGGCCAGTTCCCCAACTTCGAAGCCGTGTTGCCGAAGGACAATAACAAGAGCATCACCGTCCATGGGGAAGAACTTACGGCGGCAATCTCTCGTGTCGCCCAATTTGCCGACGAGCGTTCACGAGCCGTGAAGATGCGTTTGGAAAGAGGCGAGCTGAAACTCTCGGCTTCCTCCACGGAAACGGGCGAATCGGAAGACTCGATCGAAATCGACTACAACGGGGATATGATCCAGATCGGCTTCAACGCGCAATATCTTCTGGATTTCCTCAAGACGACCGGCGGTGGAGACGTGAAACTCGAGTTCAAGGATTCTCAGTCCGCAGGACAGATGCGCCCCGCCGAAGGCGAAGAATACAAGTATCGCTACATTGTGATGCCGATGAGGATTTGATGATGGAGGACGGGCGTCCTCGCCCGTCTCACCAGGCTCACCAGGCTGCGCAAGCTTGACGCCGGCGGTCATCCGCCGTAAAGTGGCCGCCATCCGTTCTTAGGAGGGTACCCTTCATGCTCAGCGGATTCAAGCAATTCATTCTTCGTGGCAACGTAATTGACATGGCGGTCGGCGTCGTGATGGGAGCGGCCTTCGGCGGCGTGGTCACTGCCCTCACCAAAGACCTGCTGACGCCACTGATCGCGGCCCTGGTCGGCAAGCCGGATTTTTCGTCCATCAGCTTCACCGTCGGTAGCACGGTTTTTCCCGTGGGCGATTTCATCAACACCGTAGTCTCGTTCCTGCTAATCGCGGCTGCCGTTTACTTCTTTGTGGTGACCTCAATCAATGCTCTGGTCACTCGCATGCGCAAGGCCCCGGCGCCCGCCGATCCGACCACCAAGAAGTGTCCCGAGTGCCTGAGCGAGATCCCGATCGATGCAAGACGCTGTGCGCATTGCGCCCAACCCGTGGGCGTCGGGATCGCCGCATAACAGCTCGTGGCGAGCAAGAGCAGAGAGGGTCTTTTACGCTCGCCGCATGCACGTCCTGTTTTCCTAATCTGCGCACTAGGACGGCCTGCCTCAATTAAAATGCCCGTATGGGTATCCGCGGTTTTCGACACTCCAGCATATTTCTGTTGATGATTCTGGCGGTGCTTCAAACGCACGCAGCGGCACAGTCCGCCTCATCTTCATCCAAGCCCAGGTCCGAACCGTCCCACATTTCCGCACCCGATCCCGGCTCTGTCGCCAAGGCCCTCTACCATAACTCGTTTTTCGGATGCGACTACAAACTCCATTTCGGATGGGTGGATCGCACCACCGAGATGAGAGAGGATTCGGACGCGGATTCAAACGACCCGAAAAAATCAATCCTGCTGTTGGCCGCGTTCGAGCATCCTCCCGAGGTGGCCGGCGACTCGGTGAATTCCGCAGTCGTCGTGGCAGCGGAAGCCGCGTCTTCCTACCCCGGACTGCAAAATGCCGAACAGTATTTCGGCCCAGTCACCGAGCTGACCAAGTCCAAGGGTTTTACTGTTGCCAACGAGCCTCACGAATTCCGCGTAGGATCGGCGCAACTGGTTCGCGGGGACTTCAGCAAACCGCTCGGCAGCCTGACCATGCACCAAAGTACGCTGGTTATGATCGAGAAGGGTTTTGTGATCTCGTTTACGTTTATTTCCGGGAGTGAAGACGAAGTGGACGAGTTGATAGAAAGCCTAAGCTTTGGCCGGAAAGAAACGCCTGCCGCACACAAGTGAGCACGAAAGCGAGCCAGATTCGGTCCCTGGATACTGCCCCTCGAAAGCCGTCCCTAAATGACTTAAGAATCACGGTTTACCGGCTGGATTCCGGGTCCAGGAGCGGCCTCGACTGTGGTATAATTTCTTATAAATCCTGCTGCCGTAAGTGTTAATAATTTCAGTCATTTGACCTCATTCTAGGGCACAGGAAATGCGCGCCTGCCAGAGCTCAAATCTGGCATATCCACCGGAGCTGAATGGCAACAAAAGAAATCGATACCACGGCCATCGTCGACACCAAAAATAGAACTGGTGGACCAAACCCCATCAACGGCAACGGCGATTACACAGCCGATTCCATCAAAGTGTTGGGCGGCATGGAAGCAGTCCGCAAACGTCCCGCAATGTACATCGGCTCAACCGGTGAAATCGGACTTCATCATCTGGTCTATGAAGTCGTGGACAACTCCGTTGACGAGGCGCTCGCCGGATACGCCGATAAAATCGAAGTCGCGATTCACCTCGACAACTCCATTACGGTCGTGGATAACGGCCGCGGCATTCCCGTGGATTCGATGGACATCGACGGCGAAAAGGTGCCCGCGGCCCAAGTCGTGATGACCACGCTGCACGCTGGCGGCAAGTTCGATGCATCTTCCTACAAAGTTTCCGGAGGACTACACGGCGTTGGCGTTTCCTGCGTGAATGCGCTGAGCGAAGAACTTGACCTCGAAATTTGGCGCGATGGTTTCACTTGGGAGCAGACATATTCCAAGGGCGAGCCCACCAGCAAGCTGAAAAAAGCGGGCGCCACCAAGAAGCGCGGAACCAAAGTTCACTTCCTGCCCGACAAGAGCATCCTCACCGTAACCGAATACAATTTCGATACGCTGGCTCAGCGCCTGCGTGAACTCGCATTCCTGAACAAGGGATTGCTGATCACGCTGACCGATGAGCGCACTACGGACCCGAAAACGGGCGAGCCCAAGACCGCCGATTTCAAATACAACGGCGGCATTGCGGAATTCATCAAGCACCTCAATCGCGGCAAGCAGACGCTGCACGAAAAACCAATCTACATGGAAGCCGACCGCGACGGCGTCGTGATGGAGATCGGCCTGCAATACAATGACGGCTACTCCGAAACAGTTTTCAGTTTTGCCAATAACATCAACACGGTCGATGGCGGCACGCATCTTTCCGGATTCCGCACCTCTTTGACCCGCACCATCAATTACGCCGGACAACAGATGGGTCTGTTCAAAGACGTGAAGGAAAATCTGACCGGCGATGATGTGCGCGAGGGGCTCGTAGCCGTCATCAGCGTCAAGTTGCCGCAGCCCCAGTTTGAAGGCCAGACCAAGGGCAAGCTAAACTCGGACATTGCGGGCGTCGTGCAGGCCTTCGTCAACGAACGTCTCGGCGCGTACCTGGAACAGAACCCGACGGTGGGACGAAAGATTATCAACAAAGCGATCGACGCTGCCCGGGCGCGCGAAGCAGCAAGGAAAGCTCGAGACTTGACCCGCCGCAAAGGCGCACTCGATGGTGGTGGTCTGCCCGGCAAACTGGCAGACTGCTCAGAGAAGCAGCCGGAGCGTTGCGAGCTGTTTCTGGTCGAAGGCGAATCCGCAGGTGGCACCGCAAAGCAAGGCCGCGACCGGCGTTTCCAGGCCATTCTGCCACTGAAGGGTAAAATCCTTAACGTCGAAAAAGCCCGCTACGACAAGATGCTGGCGCACGAAGAAATTCGAGCCATGATCACGGCGCTCGGCACGGGCATCTCGAAGGAAGATTTCGACGCCAGCAAGCTGCGTTACGGCAAAATTATTTTGATGACTGACGCCGACGTGGACGGAAGTCATATCCGCACCCTGTTGCTGACGTTTTTCTTTCGCCACATGCAGGAGCTGATCAAGCGCGGCAATGTGTTCATCGCGCAGCCGCCATTGTACTCGATCAAGAAAGGCAAGTCGCAGCAATACATCAAGGACGATCGCGAGTACGTGAAAGTTTTGGTCAAGCGTGCGTCCGAAGGTCTGGTCGTTCGTTATGGCGAAGGCGCTGCCAAGCTCGAAGGCACGAATCTGTCGCGCTTCATGAACGTGCTCGACGAGTATCTGAAGCTGTTCGACAAAGTCGACAAGCGTTTGCGCGACGAACGCGTGACCGATCTTCTGCCCAAGCTCGATCTCTCCAAGCGAGTCGATTTCGAAGGCGACAAGAAAACCGCACCCCGGAAAATCGAGAAGCTCGAAAAAGAGCTGAAGAAGCTGCAAAAAGAGCGTAGCTTCAAGGAAGTCGAAAGCCGTTTCGACGAAGAACACAATCTATGGGAAGTGCGCTACGTGAACTCGCAGGGCGCGGAGCACTTGATCAACTGGGAGCTGGCTTCCACCGCTGAGTACCGCCAACTGCTGTCGAAATTCAAGCAAATCGAGCCTTATATGGAGCCGCCGTTTGTGGTTGAGACTGTCGCCAAAGGTTCGTCGGCAAATACCAATGCCGAAGGATCAAATGAGGTCGAGGCCGAAGACGGCGACAAGGTACAGAAGAAAACCGCACAAGAAGCGCCGGTAAAGCTTGCAGCGAAGAAGAAGCCCGAACCTCAGCTGGTCGAAAAGTCTACGGCGCGCGATCTCTTCGACTACGTTCTGGCCGAGGGCCGCAAGGATTACATCGTGCAGCGATACAAAGGCCTGGGTGAAATGACCGCGCCGCAATTGTGGGAAACCACCATGGATCCGGAGCGGCGCACGCTGTTGTCCGTGAAGCTCGAAGACATCGCCGAGTGCGAAACCATATTCACCACGCTGATGGGTGAGGATGTTGAAGCTCGCCGCAAATTCATCGAGGACAACGCCCTCGATGTAAAGAATTTGGATATCTAGTGTGGCGGGCGCCCTCGCCCGCGACGGCTGGGGGAGCCAAGCCCGGTGTCGATTCGCGATCTTCTACCTTTCCCGCTGTTGTGCCCCGTGCCAGATCGTGCTGATGACAACCCGCTGGCCGTCGACGCGGTACAAGATAATGTACGGAGTGCCTCCAATCACTATCTCCCGGATCCCCGGCTCTGCCCCGACGCGGCCCAGATAAGATTGATTTCTGAGAACTTCGAGGATGGCAACAATCCTCGTGGCGAGCCGTTCCGCCGCTTCGGGCCTGTCCAGCGCCACGTAAACGCGAATTTCCCGCAACCGGGCTCGGGCCAGCGCAGACCAAACGATTTCTACTGGCACAGCGTCTCGTCATCGTGTTGTTTGCCGCAGGCGCACTTTGGAACCGGCAGCTCGTGCTCAGTTCCCCAGGACAACAGCCACGCCTTCATGTCCTCGTTCTTGATGTAGTGTCCAGATGTGACCTGGCGATCCGCCTGACGAACCTCGGCTAGCATTCTTTCCTGATCGGAGACGTAAACCTCCACAGCGTCCGCAACCAGAAAGTTCGAACTGCGCCCCGAGGCCTTCGCCAGCCTGGCCAGCCGTTTCTTGGTCTCTGGTTTCAGCCGTATGCTAAGCGTCGTGCTGCGTGTGTTTGCCATGAACACATTTTACCACGATGACGAGCCAATCCTGGATTGATCCAGGAAATGAGGCGCGCTTTCCGAAGTAAAATAGTAAATACCAGCCAGCGGATTCTATGCGAATTGCCCTTGCCACTTCCAAAGACTGGCCCGATCTAACGCCCGATGATCAAGCCCTGCTGCGACCGCTCGCGGATCGTGGCTTCAAAGCGGAACCCGCCCTGTGGAGCGATCCGAACTATTCCTGGCAAGATTGCGACGCTATAGTAATTCGTTCCTGCTGGGACTATCACCTGCGCAACGAAGAGTTTCTGCGCTGGATTGCATCTCTCGAATCAACCGGCTGCAACCTCTGGAATTCTCCGGCGGTGATTCGTTGGAACGCGGACAAGTCCTACCTACGCTCGCTTGAGAATAACGGCATCCCCATTGTGTCAACCCTCTGGTGCGAGCCAGGAGAACCCCGGAACCTGGCGGATGCGTTACGCGACCAGGGCTGGGACAAAGCTGTAGTCAAACCCAGAATCTCCGCCACAGCGCACCGCACCCAACTGGTGGACGCTAAGAACGCCGAATCAGAGCAAGCCTTGTTCGAGGAACTCATGGCCGGATCGGGAGTCATGGTCCAGAAATTTATGGACAACATCGTCACCGATGGCGAGTGGTCTCTCATGTTCTTCGGCGGACAGTTCAGTCATGCCGTCCTCAAAACGCCGAAGCCAGGAGACTTTCGCGTGCAGTCCGACTTCGGGGGTAAGTCTGTCGCCGCCAATCCGCCCGCACCGGTTCTCGAATGCGCGAGGCGGGCTGCGCAAGCGTTAACGCCCACGCTGTACGCACGAGTCGATGGAATTGTCGACCGAGTCCACAGCCAAGGCCAGTTTTGCATCATGGAACTCGAATTGATCGAGCCTGCTCTGTTCTTGACCTCCCATCCCGCAGCTGCAGATCGTTTTGCGGACGCCATCGTTGCCGTGGCGGGATATCGAGGACGCTTTCCGCGAGGCCAGGTAAAGCACCACGGTTAGCGGCTGTTCGCCCGCTACTTCACCTCCGGATACGCCCGGTCAAACGCCACCCACGTCAGCCCGAGGATCACAAACACCAGCACACTTCCTTCCGGCCCGACCGAGCCGCCCGTGAGCCAGGGCGAGCCGTGGAAGGATGAACGCAACAGGTGTCCGGTGACCATCCCACCACTGTCGGGCACGGAGTACAGATAGCTTTCGCCCCAATCCCAGGAAGCGTGAAAGCCTACGGCGAACCACAAGTTTCCCGTACGGCGGAGAGTCAGGCAGAAAAAAAGTCCGATGACCGCGACCGCGAGCAAACCCATCCAGGTTTCCCCGGGATTGCCAAAATGCAAAGCGGCGAAGAAAGTCGAAAGCAACAGCGCTGCAGGCCAGAAACCGATGCTCTGGGTCAGCGTGAATTGCGTATAGCCACGCAGCAGGAATTCTTCGAACAAGCCAACGATGACAAAGAACCCGCCCCAGAAAGCTGCAAATTTCAGGATGCGCCCGCCATGCAGGGCGAGCCCACCGAGAGAAAAATCTCCGATGCCACCTAGGGCGAGCACTAGAAGCGTAATGGCCACGATGCCCCAGGCCATGCCCGCCCAGAACGCTTTTCCGAAGGCATTTCGCCATGGCAGGCCGTAATCGCCGAGAGAACGTTTCTCAATCGCCCCCACCACCAACGCGGGCAGAAAGGCCGATGCAAGAAACTCCAATTCCACAATCAAGTCCTGCCAAATCCCGCGCGCTCCGTGCGGTCGCACATATGGCACCAGCGTGCGAAGTAGAACGAGGAACACCCGCCACATTCCAAGGTAAAGCAGAAATCGCCATCCCGCTCGCAAGCCTTCAGGACCGACAAAGATCGTATGAGTTGGCTCAAGCAATGGCCGCTGCACCGGAGAGATCAACGCGGCGTCGGGCTGACCGACCTGTGTTTCCAGGGGGACACCATCTCCGGGCGGCGAGCCCTCTTTCACTTCGTCCATGGCGGAAGTTTCCCCAATTGTCCCCAGACATGGTAAAACACTCGCCGTCCCTTCATGAGTAAATTTCTGACGCGCGAACGCTTCGGCCAGCCTCAGGTTCTAGCCGGACTACTTCTGTTGGCGTTTCTGGCCCAGTGCGGCTGGCTGCTCTTCCGCGGGACTCAGCCTACGGAAGTGGACTCATCGCAGCTCTTCCGGGTGATCGAAGGACTGCAACAGTGGAGCGGGCAATCGATCGCAGGAACGCCCTCGATCGAGCGTATGGAAGCCGGCACTCCGACGCCACCCGAAATCGATCACGACGAAGGCTACGACCCCAATCACTCACCACTGTGGTATCTGTTAGCCTCAGTTCCTCTACTGGGCTGGACGGGCACCGCAGAGGCCGGATCTTTCCATTACTGGGGATGGCTGGCGCGAGCACCCTATTTAATCTTTGGAGTGCTCCTGGGCGCATCCTTATGGTACGTGGCGCGCAGGCTCTACGGAAACGCTGGCGGCTACATCGCGCTGGCGTTGTATTGCTTCTCCCCCGCAATTCTCCGCAGCAGCACACTATATTCCGCGCCGCCAGAGCTAGGTGGGGCGTGGGGCGCGTTCGGAGCCATCTTCACCGCCATCGCTGTGGCCCACACTTTGTATGCTCCGCGCGAAGTTGTCGTGTGGAACTGGCGGCGCATTTTGTTGCTGGGACTTTCTCTGGCGTTAGCCATCGGCTCTCAGTTTTCGTTGGTCATTCTGATTCCCATCGCGCTCGGGTTCATGCTGTACTTGGCACCCACTCGACGGCGAGCAGCGGTTACGATTTGGGCGGCCGCGTGCGGAGTGGCATTCCTCCTCTTGTTTGCTTCGTATCTGTTCCGTCCCGGCATCTTTTCGCAGGGCGTGCGCCACGCCAGTTTTTTCGGAATCACCTGGAAGGCGTTTCTTATGGCCGGAAACTATCTGCGGATTCCCAAGCAAATTGGGCAAGCCGGCCCAGCTCTTTTGCTGGCGATCCCGGCGACTTTGATCGCGTATTTCGCTTGGCGTCGCCCAAGATATTTCGGCAATACCGCGCCCCTGATGATCGCCGCATTATTCCTTCTTTTCGGGCTGGGTACGCCACACTATCCCGGATTTGGATTTCAACTCATGGCAGTGCCGTTTTTGTTTGTGTTTGTTGCCGGCATCGCCGCCGATCTGCTGGAGACACGGCAGCGCGAACTGGTAAAAGCCTGCGTATGGGGACTTTTGCTGGCAAACGCATTCTGGAATCTGGCGGAACTGGCCCGCCTAGGAAGGCCGTTTTAGAGCCCTTAAGTCAGAGGGCAACCCGCTTCGACCTAAAGGGGGGCATGTCTCCAAGGCGCCGCATATACATTGACTGCCGAGAGCTGGCGGGTATACGGTTAGCCCGAAGCCTGGCAGGCGCTTTTAACCTACCCTGCCTCTTTTTGGATGTCCGAAATGACAAGCACACAGCCCAAAGTGCTTTACGGCTGGTGGGTCGGGTTAACGGCAGCCCTCGGGCTGTTCCTGAACACCGCCACAATCGTCGTCTTCCCCTTCGCGATCTTTGCCAAGGCGATGGGTCAGGAATTTCATTCCGGACGCGCCAGGGTTTCGCTCGCATTCACAATTCACAACCGCTGCAAACTGCTTCCTCGATCACAACACCCATGCAGTTGTTAGGCATGACTCACGGTCTGGTCATCCAACAGGCTTTATACTCTGTGGCAAAACTAGGAGTCGCCGACCTCCTGAAAGATGGTCCGCAAACCTCTTCGGAGCTGGCCCGTAATCTCAATGTGGGACGAATCGGCTCTCTACCGCATCCTTCGCCTACTGGCCAGCCAAAACGTTTTCGAGGAGACTTCCCCTCCGGCATTTGCCAACACCGAACTCTCTCACTTCCTGCGCACCGGCGTGCTCGGTTCCGTCCGCTCCATTCTCATTTTTAGGGGCAGCGAGTTCTTCTTCGGGCCTTTTGCAGAAATCCTCTACAGCATCGAGACTGGTCATGCGGCCAGAGCCAAAATGTATGGCGTGGAGGCTTTCGAATACAGGAAAACGCATCCCGAGACGGCTCGTGTCTTCGACGATGCGATGACCAATATGTCTGAACTGGTAGGCCCGGCCGTTGCTGCGGCATACGATTTTGGCAAATGGGGGACTCTCATGGACGTCGGAGGCGGAAACGGCATGGCGCTAGCCTCAATTCTCAGGGCGCATCCGGGCTTGTGCGGCGTCCTGGCCGACCTGCCACGTACGTTTGAGCAAGCCAGGGAGCGTGGCTTCCTCGGCGGCGAACTCGCATCGCGTAGCACCATGCGGCCTTATGATTTCTTCCGTGAAGTGCCTTCCGGCTGTCGGCATACGTCGTGAAACACGTCATCCACGACTGGGACGACGAGTGGGCCCAAATTATCCTTGTTAATTGCCGTCGGGCGGTTCCCGCAGATTGCATCTTCTTACTCGTCGGGTGGGTTCTTCCGGAAGGGAATGCTCCATCTGCGGGCAAGTTTGCGGATGTAGCTATGCTGCTCATGACTGGCGGAAAGGAACGCACAGTGGAAGAATATCGCCGGTGGTTGGATCGCGTGGCTTTCCGTCTCAATCAAGTGGTCCCGACTTCCGCCCGACTTGAGCATCATCGAGGCGCTGTCAGACTAGCTCTCCTGGGATTCACCGGCTCGATGTGGCGTGCCCCCAACGGAACAGAGCCCGGATTTTCAACCACTTAGCATAGAAGCAAATCCCGCAAGGCCCGACACGAAAGTAATTCTCATTAGGCACGCAACTTCGCACAACCAGCTATGTTCTAATACTTAAGGGGGGAGTGCGCCATGCCTCGAAAATTAGAGTATGAGTTCCCCGTGCAACGGCTGAATCGAGCTACCGGAGCGGGTTTTGCTTTGGCTCCGTTCGCGCTTGCGTTCTTTGGGTTCCTTCTGACTTCTACCGCCGGTGCCCAGGTCAACGGCATGCCCGCGTCGGTCACGTCACCCGGATTCGGCGGTCGCCAAGTCAACGGAGTCCCGCCAAGCGTCACCTCCCTCGGACCGCATGGCTTCACGCCAGGTTCTCCGACTTGCTGTTTCACAGGTACATCCCTGGGCCATCCCCATTTCGTGGCCAACCCGAATTCGACGAGCTTTCACCACCCTCATCACAACGGTTCTCTGCCATGGGGCGGAACTTACGCCGTGCCATATTACGGGTACTACGATTCCGGTGACGACCTAGCCGATAACCCACCGGACGAACAATATAACGGCGGACCCACAGTATTTGACCGGCGGGGTCCCGGGACAGCGCCCGCTTCAACTCCTGCCCCGTATCCCAGCCGAGCACGCAACGACGACCCGCAGCCCGACCCGCCGTCTGACTCGGCTGCACAGTCGGAAGTCACTTCGACGTCGGATCAACCTCAGACTGTCCTCGTCTTCAAAGACGGTCACCAAGTGGAGGTTGCGAACTACGCAATTGTCGGTAGCACGCTATACGACTTGACCGGCGGACGTCGCCAGAAGATTGCTCTCGCCGATCTGGATCTGAGTGCCACGGCGAAGCAGAATGACGACCGCGGCATCGACTTCCAGGTGCCCGCGACCGCTGAAGCGAACTAAGGTATGCCAAGGCGGCTGATCATCGCGTCGATTACGGCCCTGCTGGGGGGGGCAGTTTTCGCGCCGATCTCAATGGCGCAGATGCGCGGCTCCGGCTTGGGGCGCGGGGTTAACGTTTCATTTAACGGACGACCGCATTCCCACTCTTTCGGCCGGGGCGCGATTTTCCTCGGCGATCCGTTTTACGCCGACTATCCGGTTGCACCGTTAACCATCCCACCCCAGTATTTAGTCGTGCAGCCGACGACTACCATCGATACGGCACCAGAAGCAAAATCCGAACCGTTAATGATCGAACTCCAGGGCGATCGGTATGTGCGCTTCGGAGGAAGGCAGCAACCTGCGGAACGCGGCACCAATTCGCCTCCCGACTACGTCGAAGCTGCCCCCGGCAAGTCCTCAGGGCAAGCCCAACCGGATCTCCCGCCGACGCTACTGATCTTTCGCGACGGTCATCGCGAACAAGTGCCCGGGTATGCGATCGTCGGCGCCACTCTCTACGCAAACGAAGATTACTGGCAGAGCGGCCACTGGACGAAAAACATCGAACTCTCCGCATTGAACATCGCGGCGACGGTGCAAGCAAATCACGACAACGGCGTGAAATTTCTGCTGCCCTCCGCTCCGAACGAAGTCATCACCCGGCCTTAAGTTTTGTGTCGCTGGGACCTGAAACAGCAACCTCCGCAGGCTCCGAAAACACTTCCCGTGTGATATAATTTCAATTATCCGATTGTCACTAAGCTCCTGAAAATACAACCGTTTGCCGCAGTAATGCGAAGAACGCTTGTAGGCGGTCCCCGGACTCTGCGGGAAGCGGATGTTTAGTTGACAGCTGAGAACTGAGAGCAGCGAACAGCTGGGAGGCAAAAGCGTCATTATGCCCGACGACGAAAATCCCGAACTACCGTTAACACCTCCGCCTCCTGGCGAAGGTGGCAATCCCGGCGCCCTGAACATTCAACCCGTCAACATCGAAGAGGAAATGCGCCGGTCGTATCTCGACTATTCGATGTCCGTCATTATTGGACGTGCCCTCCCCGATGTCCGCGACGGATTGAAGCCCGTGCATCGCCGCATTCTCTACACCATGCAGCAGATGGGTCTCGCGCCCAATCGCTCGACCCGCAAGTGCGCCAGAATCGTCGGCGAAGTGATGGGCAAATACCATCCGCACGGCAACCTCGCGGTCTACGACGCGTTGGTGCGGTTGGCGCAGCCGTTCGCGATGCGATATCCGCTAGTAGATGGACAAGGCAACTTCGGCTCGGTGGACGGAGATCCGCCGGCAGCCGACCGGTACACCGAAGCCCGCCTGACGCGAGTGGCCTCCGCTCTGCTCGAAGATCTGGATAAAGAAACCGTTGATTTCCGGCCCAACTACGACGGCAACGAAATCGAGCCTGACGTTCTTCCGACCCGAATCCCCAACCTGCTGGTGAACGGCTCGGACGGAATCGCCGTAGGCATGGCCACGAAAATCCCACCTCACAACCTGACCGAAATCGTCGATGCCACCATCACCCTGGTGAACAATCCCCACACTCAACTAGCCGAGATTCTGCAGATCGTAAAGGGACCAGACTTCCCTACCGCCGGAATTATCCACGGCAAAAGTGGAATCCTCGAAGCCTACAAACACGGCCGCGGCCGCTTCATGATGCGCGCAAAAGCCGCCATCGAAACCTTCAACAAAGATCGCCAGGCAATCATCGTCACCGAAATTCCCTACCAGGTCAACAAGGCCCGCCTGATCGAACGCATGGCCCAGCTAGTAAACGACAAGATCATCGACGACATTAGCGATATCCGCGATGAAAGCGATCGCGATGGCATGCGCATCGTGGTCGAACTCAAGCGCGGTGGCGAACCGCAAATCGTGCTCAACCAACTCTTCAAGCACACCTCGATGCAGGAAGGTTTTTCAATGATCTTCCTGGCCGTCGTGAACGGCCAGCCCAAGGAACTCGGGCTGATTCCAGCCATCCAACTTTTTATCGATCACCGCGTTGACGTAGTGCGTCGACGTACCGCGTTCTTGCTGAACAAGGCGAAAGACCGCGAACACATTCTCGAAGGCTACCTTACCGCTCTCGATCACCTCGACAATGTGATCACCATCATTCGCGCCAGCGCCAACCGAGCTGACGCGCGTGAAAACCTGATCGCATATTTCGGCGGTAAGAAGATCGACATCAACACGACGGGGCGCGCGCCCAAGCTCGATCCCGAAAAGCCCTTCACCGGCATTCAGGCCGATGCCATTCTCGAACTGCAATTGCATCGCTTGACCCGGCTTTCAATCGACGAAATCAACAAAGAGTTGAGGCAGACTCGCGACAACATCGCTGATTTCGAATCAATTTTAGGCTCGGAGAAAAAACTCCGCGCCGTAATCGTCAAAGAGCTCGAAGAAGTCAAAAAGCTCTACGGCGACGAGCGCCGCACCGTCATCGAAGACGAAGCTGCCGAGATTCATCTCGAAGATCTGATCGCCGACGAGCAGATGGCCGTAACAGTAAGCCACTCCGGCTATATGAAGCGCACCGCGATCTCCACGTACCGCAATCAGCGCCGCGGAGGCCAGGGCCGCATGGGCATGAAGACGCGCGACGAGGATTTCGTCGAACACCTCTTCATCGCCTCCACCCACGCCTACATTCTCATCTTCACCAACACCGGGCGCGTCTACTGGCTGAAGGTCTACGAAATCCCCGACGTGGGCGCAGCAGGCAAGGGCAAGCATGTGGGCAGCCTCGTCTCGTTGCAACCCGGCGAAACGGTTCGCACCATGCTCGCCGTCCGCAATCTCGAAGAAGAAGGCAAGTACGTGTTCTTCGCCACGCGCAATGGCACAGTCAAAAAGACCGACCTGAAAGATTTCTGCCACGTCCGCGCCGGAGGCATCATCGCCATCAACATCGAGAAGGGCGACGAACTGGTAGCCGCCCGCCTGACCGACGGCGTGCAGATCGTCTTCCTCGCTTCGCACGACGGCCAAGCCATCCGCTTCGAAGAGACCGCCGTCCGCTCCATGGGCCGCAACGCCACTGGAGTGCGCGGCATGAACCTGGCAGAAAAAGACTACATCGTAGGCATGGCCACAACGGTCAAACCAGATGCAGTGCTGCCGCCCGCTCCCCCGAAAGACCCCGCCGATTCGACGCTCGAAGTCGAAGACGTCGGCAAGAAAGGCTCGCTTATCCTCTCCGTCACCGAAAACGGATACGGCAAGCGCACCGCCGCCGACGAATACCGCCTGACCAACCGCGGCGGCAAAGGCGTGATCAACGTAAAAACCACCGAACGCAACGGCAAAGTCGTAGGCATCGCCCAGGTGACCGAAGACGCCGAGGTCATGCTGATCAGCCAATACGGCAAAATCATCCGCATAGAATCCAAATTCATCCGCGAGTCAGGACGCTCCGCCCAAGGCGTCCGCCTGCTGAACATCGAAGCAGGAGACAGAGTGGCCGCAGCAGTGGTGATTCCGCCAGAAGAAGAGCCAACCAACGGAGGCACGCTGATTCAGTAACCAGTGGGCACAGAACTTGACCGTGTGGGGCGGACACTCTTGTCTGCCGCCTTTGACCTTGCTTCTGAGATTGGGAGCAGCGGTCCGCGACCCAAGATCAAAGGCAGCTTATTGCGCGCTTCCCCGGTACTGCGAAGAAAACGTCAAATGCGGCGGACAAGAGTGTCCGCCCCACCCGTGGCTTGCTCGATCCACAGCCACGGATAGTCCTCAGGTAGGTTCGCCAGACCCCGTCACACAGGATTTTGCCGGAGGTACTCCAGTTTCTCTTCGAGACGCTTCTGGGATCGCAGCGCGTGATCGAGCGACTCTTCCTGTCAAACTGGACCACAGCAGCCCATGAGTTTATTGACGCTTCGGGCTGACGTCTCCTTGAACAGTTTCAGAATTGAGGGCAACGCGTAAGGCTAACCCTTCTCGTCGAGCAACGGAGTAAACAGAATATGCACAATGATCCGGCAGCACAACCGCAGCATGAAGTTGAAAGCGTCTCCCGTGATCATGCCAACAGTGACGGAGAACGGCGTCCCGGGTTTCCGGAGAAAAGGGGACTCGATTGCCCTTGCAAAACCTTAGGAACAACGCTCGTCCTGCTTTCTGATCGTGCGGCAGCTTGCGCCGGTATTCGTACTTCTGATCGAGAGAACGGTTGGGCATCGGCTTACTCCTGTGAGTTGCTCGTGTGGCCGCCACACTCGCCACAATCGCCACGCGTTCCACATCGCCACACTCGCCACACGTTCCACATTGACGGCACGACGAATCGCGCCTAAGATGGCTGCGCCCGTGTTCCCCCTAAGACATGGGCTCAGGCCATTATCCAACGATGATCGGGAAGACGATTTCCCACTACCGCATTGTGGAATTGCTCGGCGGCGGTGGCATGGGAGTAGTCTACAAAGCGGAAGACACGGCACTCGGCCGTTTCGTCGCGTTGAAGTTTTTGCCGGACGAAGCCTCGGAAGATCCTCAGGCGCTGGAGCGGTTTCGCCGCGAAGCCCGCGCCGCGTCGGCGCTCAACCATCCCAACATCTGTACCGTCCACGAGATTGGTGAGCACGAAGGCCATCTCTTCATGGTCATGGAGTGCCTCAGCGGTGAAACCCTGAAGCACATGATTCAAGGCAGCCCGTTCGAACTGGAGCGGCTCTTGAACATTGGTATCGAAGTGGCTGACGCGCTCGATGCCGCGCACGCCAAGGGCATCGTGCACCGCGACATCAAGCCGGCAAACATTTTCGTGACCGATGGCGGGCACGCCAAGATCCTCGACTTTGGGCTGGCAAAAATCGCGCGCGCGGCCAAGCCTACCAGCGGTGAGTCCCAGACCCGCGCCGATGCAAGCGGCCTTGACTTGACCAGTCCTGGAACCGCGGTCGGCACTGTTGCTTATATGTCGCCTGAGCAGTTGCGCGGCAAAGAACTGGACGGCAGGACCGATCTTTTCTCGTTCGGCGTGGTGCTTTACGAAATTGCTACTGGTGTGTTGCCCTTTCGCGGAGAAACATCCGCAGTCATCACTGAAGCCATTCTCAATCGAACTCCGGTCGCTCCTGCGCGTATTAATGCCGAACTTCCGGTCAAGCTGGAAGAGATCATCAGCAAGGCGATGGAAAAGGATCGCGAGATGCGCTGCCAGACGGCGGCTGAGATGCGTGCTGATCTGAAGCGGTTGAAACGATCGCTCGATTCGTCGCGCACCTCGACGGTGGCCGAAACGACTGGTTCGTCCGGGTCGGCGGTCAGTGCAGTTACGCAGACAGCGGCAATACAGCCTAAACGCCGTCCGATAGCGTTGGGGCTTGGAGTCTGCACGGTGGCCGCGCTGGCAGCGGGCGTGTATGTCGGCAAGTTGCTTTTCACCAAGCCGCCATTGCCGCCTCCGGTCTACCGGCAGTTGACGTTTCGACGTGGCAGCATCCGCTCGGCGCGCTTTGCTCCGGATGGGCAGACGATTCTCTACAGCGCCGCATGGCAAGGCAGTCCGGTCGATGTATTTACCGCGCGGCCCGAAGCTCCCGAGGCACGCTCCATGGGGCTTACTCGAACTCAGCTCGTCTCTGTATCTTCGGCGTCGGAGATGGCCGTCCTGCTGAATAGCAAAGCTATCGGCACGTGGGTGAATATGGGCACGCTGGCACGGGCGCCGTTGGTCGGTGGAGCTCCGCGAGAAGTGCTGGAACAAGTGCAGTGGGCCGACTGGTCGGCGGACGGAACCAGCCTCGCCGTGGTGCGTGATTTAGGCGGACGGAATCGCCTCGAATTCCCGGTGGGAAAACCGTTGTACGAAACCGGTGGATGGATTGGACATCCGCGGGTTTCCCCGAAAGGAGATCAGATCGCATTCATCGACCACCCAGTTCAAGGCGACGACAGCGGTTCATTGGCGCTGGTCGATCTCAATGGAAACAAGCGGTCGTTGTCGGGAGAATGGTTCACCATCCAGGGTCTCGCCTGGTCTCCGGATGGAAAAGAAATTTGGTTCACCGCCAGTAAATCAGGTGTGGACCGTACGCTGTATGCGGTCTCGATGGACGGCAAAGAGCGAATGGTCCTCCGCCTCCCCGGGGCCGTGATGATTTTTGACATCTTTAAGGATGGGCGGGTTTTGTTGATGCGGGCGAGTTGGCGGCGCGAGTTGATCGGGATGACCGACGGGGACGCCAAACAGCGCGATCTCTCCTGGCTGGATTACACCTATCCCGCGGACTTGTCGGGCGATGGCAAGACCTTGCTCTTTGACGAAGAGGGCGGCGGCGGATCGTTGGACTACTCGAAGTCCGGCGGCCTTTCGTACGCGGTCTACATTCGCAAGACCGATGGTGCGCCTGCGGTTCTGCTGGGCGAAGGCGGGGCGGTGGCGTTGTCGCCTGATGGAAAATCGGTGATTGCGCAGACTCAGGATTCGCCGTCCCAGCTGAAGCTGCTGACGACCGGCGCCGGTGAGGCCAGGGACCTGACGAAGGACAAGATCAACCATTCGTGGTCCCACTGGTTTCCTGACGGGAAGCGAATTCTGTTTTCAGGCAACGAGCCGGGCAAAGGTGTGCGGCTATACGTCAGCGACGTGGCTTCTGGAAAAAGCCAGCCCATCACGCAGGAGGGGGTGAACGGAACAGCGTTTGTGATCTCGCCGGACTCGCAGTGGGTTGCCGGGATCGGTCCCGACCAGAAGGGGTATCTCTTTCCCGTTGCCGGGGGCGAGCCGCGCCCCATCCCGGGACTCAATCCTGGGGAACAGCCGATCACCTTCAGTTCCGACAGCCGGTCGCTCTATGTTTATCAGCCTGGCGAGCTGCCCGCTCTGGTCAATCGCCTCGATTTGCAAACCGGGCAGCGCACTTTGTGGAAGCAGCTCATGCCATCTGATCCCGCCGGGGTTGAAACGATCGGTCCCATTCTTATGACGCCTGACGCAAAGACTTGTGTCTTCGGCTACCACCGCATGCTTGCCGATTTGTATCTAGTCGAAGGGTTGAAGTAAATTCGCAAAAGATAATGACTATTCGTCGTCCAGCGTGGGCGTCCGTGGACTCGCGCGCTTACATTGACTTTGGCGTGAGACGGCTTAGCTGATCCGTTCAATCTCCGCCAGGGCTTTAGTCTGGCGGTAGCGGCGGATTTCCATCACGCTGGCCGAAATTAAAGCGAAGGCGCCGCCCGCCGCCGCAACCGGTAGCGCGATATAGCGATACGCTGTCGACATATTCGGAGGGAGACCACGCAAGCGCGCTGCGATCACGACTCCCAGAATGCCGAGCAGCAGGCTTATCGCGAAAACAAGCAGCGTCAGAAGAAAAGTCACAAGCAAAACCCGCATCGGGATCAAATGCCAGCGGGGCTTGCCTGTGAGCTCTCTGCTTACGACCATGACCATTCATTGTAATGCTGCCGCCCTTGGTGATGCATAGCGGCTCTGGGGCCGTTGTTCGAGTTCGGCGAACCTTACTCCGGTAGTGCGCTAGAATACTGCTATGCCGCAAGCTGCGCCCGCAATCACGCGATCTCCGGACGAGGTGGTTCGCCAAAGCCCTGTCTCGCAAGCGCCCAATGACATCTGCTATGCCGTCGTCGGCGAGGTCACCGTGGCAGCGTCTGATCTGGAACGAATGGTCGCCGCTGTCCCTGATACCGCTGCCGCCGCTTTACGGCGCAAGGCTTATTACTTTGTGCCGCTCACGGTGAATCAGGGCGAGGACACCGTGATCGCCGATCGCTACGACGTTGTGCTCAGCGATAACGCGGTTTGCCATCGCAATATCGATCTCGGCGATTCGCAGTGCGTGTTTATCTCTACCCGCTTGATGGACGACAAGTTTTCCGTGGCATTTGAGTTCTACATCAACGTGGGACACGCTGTAGTTGAGAAGGCAGGAGTGTCTGCGGATTTTGCCGATCTGGTGTGGAAGCAGGTCGAGGCCGGGGTTCGCGGCGAAACTTCGCTCGACGCGTGGGAGTCGCGCAAGGCGGCGACTTCGCATGAGCCGGATGCCGAGAAGCATAAGAACGAATATTTGGCGGCGACTTTCTCCGACGCAATTTCCATCTATTTGCTCTCTTTGTTTATTGATGTGGATTATTACGATCTGCGAGAGCGCGATTATCCGCTGCTCGCTCCGGCCCAGATGGCGGAGCGATTGAGGAAAGTGGCGGAGTTGTTTCCGGCGAATCCGGGGTTTGAGTTCGCGATTTACTACAAGCGAAGAAGCTAACCCATTCACCACAGAGACACGGAGTCACAGAGTCACAGAGAATTTCAAATTCTCTTGTGGTGTGCTTTGTAGTTAAAATCATCCATCCATGGCCATAACCGTTCGATCGTTCGCCAAGATTAATCTCGGTTTGCGGATTGGTGCGCTTCGGGCTGATGGCTTTCATGAGCTGCGGACTGTTTATCAGACGATTGCGTTGCACGATGTCGTTCGCGTGTCGGTCGGGCGTGGATCAGGTATTGAGACTCGTTGTGACGATTTGCGCGTGCCGAAAGATGAGTCGAACACTTGTTATCGGATTGTTGAGCGGGCGATGGCTGCGCTCGGGGTGCGTGGGCGGGTGGTGATCGAAATTGAAAAGCGGCTGCCGGTACAGGGTGGGCTTGGCGGGGCGTCGGGGAATGCTGTGGCTGTGCTTTTGGCGCTTGAACAGGCTTTGAAGAAAGATCTGTCTGGGCCTGAACGGTTGCGGATTGCGGCTGAGGTTGGATCAGATTTGCCTCTGTTTCTCGTTGGCGGGACGGTGTTGGGGGTTGGGCGGGGCGAGGAGGTTTATCCGGTGCCGGACTTGCCGGCGATTCCGTGCGTGGTTGCGACTCCTGATATTGGAGTTTCGACTCCGAAGGCTTTTGTGGATTGGGATTTGCTGGTCTCGGGCGGACCTCAGGGGTTAAAGCCCAGCTCTTTTGATTTGGCTATCGGCACGGCTAAAGCCGTGCCCTTCCCTAATACGAATCAAATTGAAGCCGTGCCTCTCCCTGGAGCAAATCGGATTAAGGAAGGGCACGACTTAAGTCGTGCCGATAGCGCAGATCAGACTTCGGCTTCAGCCGCCGAGGGGGTTGTCGAGCTTCGCTCGACTTGGACGGGCGGGGACGCCCGTCCCTCCATTAAGAAAGATCTATCCAAATTGACGCTTCATCCTTCGTCCGATAGAATGGTTGAGTTCGGTCGCGTGCTTTCGGCGTGGCTGGACGGTCTCTTCCAGGGCAAGCTTAAGTCTGGGAGGGCTTTATCCGGTGTCCCTGTGAGCAAAGGCAGGGGCCGGGCCGAGACACTGCTTCTCGACCTCGTCCGTACCGGGATCGAAAACGACTTTGAACGAGTCGTCTTTCCTAAATATCCCGAATTGCGCGAGGTTAAGAGTGTGCTTGTGCGAGCAGGCGCGGTTTACGCGTCGCTTTCCGGTTCGGGTTCCGCGACTTATGGGTTGTTCGCTTCCTGCGTGGCGGCCGAGAAAGCTGCGGCTCGATTGCGCAAGGACGGGATTCCGGCAACGGCCACGACTACGCTGACGCGCCCGCAGTACTGGAAGAGGATTTTCGATTGACGATTTCGGGTTGCCGATTCTGGGCGGCGAGTTACACTACAAGGGCCAGCCAGTCGTCAACCGACAATTGAAATCTGTTTTCAGGGAAACTGGGCCGTCGACTAATGGTAGGTCAAGTGCCTTTGGAGCACTTTGTCTAGGTTCGAATCCTAGCGGCCCAGCCAGAAAAACAGCTTTTGGCTGTTAGCTCTTGGTTCTTAGCTTCCGAGCTAGGGTCCGAGGGCTCACGCTAAGAGCTAAAGGCAAAAAGCGAAGAGCTGAACCCCATGGCAACTCTTGCGACAGTGACGGAAAAGAAGGCTCTGACGGGCCCTGACGAAAAATCGGAGCGCAAGCCTCAACGCGGCCGCGGCGACGATAAGTTCAAAATCTTCTCCGGCACCGCCAATGAGGCGCTTGCCGATGAGGTCTGCGCTTTTCTTGGCATGAACCGTGGACAGGCGCTGGTAACGCGCTTCAGCGACGGTGAGGCCTACGCGCAGATTCAGGAGAACGTGCGCGGCGCAGACGTCTTCGTGATGCAGCCGACTTGCCGTCCGGTGGACGAGCACATCATGGAACTGCTGTTCATGATTGATGCGCTCAAGCGGGCTTCCGCGCGCCGCATTACGGCCGTGATTCCGTACTTTGGGTATGCCCGGCAGGATCGTAAAGATAAACCGCGCGTCCCGATTTCAGCGAAGATGGTTGCGGATTTGCTTACGACCGCGGGCGCCGATCGGGCGCTGATCGTCGATTTGCATGCGCCGCAGTTGCAGGGCTTCTTCAACATTCCGGTCGATCATTTATTTGCGTCACCAGTGCTGGTCGATCACTTCAGGAAGCTGAACTTGCCGAATCTGACCGTGGTTTCGCCCGATGCGGGCGGCGTGGAGCGCGCGCGATTTTTCGCCAAGAAAATGGACTCTGCTTTGGCAATCGTCGACAAACGCCGCGTGGAGATGAATGTGGCCGAGGTCATGCACGTGATCGGAGATGTAAACGGCAAGACTTGCCTGGTGATCGACGACCTGATCGATACCGCGGGAACATTGGTGAAAACTGCCAGCGCTTTGATGGAGAACGGCGCCAGCGCGGTATATGCATGCGCTTCGCATGCGGTGCTTTCCGGAGCGGCGGTGGAAAACATTTCGAAGTCTCACTTCACGGAAGTTGTGGTGACGAACACGATTCCGCTGAACGAGGCGGCACGAAAAGAGTCGAAGATCAGGGTTCTCTCCATCGCGGGACTGATCGGACGTGCGATTCAGTCGATTCACGAAGAGACATCGGTCAGTAAATTATTTTTGTGAACAGGAATCAAAATTATGGCAACTGCAACCGAAAACGCTGTATTGGAAGCGCAGCCGCGCGTGGCTGGTACGAAGAACGACGCTCGCCGCGTACGCCGCGAGGGCAAGGTTCCGGCTGTCGTGTATGGCGCCGGCAAGGACGCTGTGCCAGTCAGCCTCGATCCGCGCCAGGTCTCGCGCATTCTGCACTCACAGACCGGCTACAACACCATTTTTGATCTGGCTCTCGATGGTGGCGAACGCACCAAGGCGATGATCGTGGATTGGCAGTACGAGCCCATCAAAGGGGCGTTGCTGCACATCGACCTCAAGCGGATCGCCATGGACAAGACGCTCACCGTCAATGTCCCGATCGTACTGAAGGGCGAAGCGGCAGGGGTGAAGCAGCAAGGCGGCATTCTGGAGCAGATTCTTCGCGAAGTGGAGATCGAATGCTTGCCCGGCGATATTCCGGCGTTCATCGAAACCGATGTCACCGACTTGGTCTTCGGGAAGGTGTTGCGCGTGTCCGATCTGCCGCACGGCGACAAGCTTAAATTCCTGACTGATCCGAACCAGCCAGTGGCAACGGTGATCACGGTGAAGGAAGAAGTCGTGGCTACGCCGGAGGCGGTTGCTGCAGAAACCGGAGCTACTCCTGCGGAACCCGAGGTCATCAAGAAGGGCAAGCAGGAAGTTGGCGAAGAAGGCGCGGAGCCTGCCGCGGAGAAGGCGGAGAAGGCGGAGAAGCCCGAGAAGAAAGAGAAGAAATAGATTTCACCACAGAGTCACAGAGACACAGAGAACGCTTGGATTACGAATGAAACAATGGGCCTAAGATTTTCTCTGTGACTCTGTGCCTCTGTGGTGAACACGTGAAGCTTATTGTTGGGCTGGGCAATCCGGGAGACGACTACGAGTTCACGCCTCACAATTTCGGATTTCGTGTTGTTGACCGGATTGCCAACGAGTACGGGGTTGAGGTTAGAAATCGTCAGTGCCGCGCGCTGACTGCGCGGGTGACCATCGGCTCGGAAACGGTTCTGCTGGCCAAGCCCGAGACGTTCATGAACCTGAGTGGCACCTCGGTTCGTGAATTGGTTGCGAAGCATGACGTCAGGCCGGAAGAAGACCTGATCGTGATTCAGGATGAACTTGATTTTCCGCTGGGAACGATTCGGATTCAGCGGAAGCGGAGTTCGGCGGGGCATAACGGGATCGAGTCCATCATCAGTTCTCTGGGCACGAATGATTTTTTGCGGATCCGAATGGGGGTGGCTCCGGATCGCAGAGTCGAAGACGGAATGAGTTATTTGCTGTTGCCATTTCGTAAGGCGCAGCTCAAGGTTGTGGACGAGATGCTTGAGGTCGCGGCCGACTCGGTGAAAGCGATTGTGACCGAGGGCACGGCGGCGGCGATGAATCGCTTCAACCGCAAGATCGACACAGAAAAAGATTAGCCACGGATTTTCACGCATGCACACGGAGACAACGAATGAATCGTACTTATGAACTAATGTTCATCGTCCGCCCGGATATGGCGGAAGAGGACCAGGACAAACTTATTTCCACGTTGGAGGCTGCGGTGGCCTCTTCGTCCGGGCACGTGAAGAACGTGGAACGCATGGGCAAGCGGCGGTTGGCTTACACCGTCCGGAAATTTCACGACGGCATCTACGTGCTGCTGACCGTCGAAGGCGGCGGTGGCCTGATTCATGAACTGGAGCGCCGTCTGCGCGTTACCGAACCGGTGATCAAGTTTCTTACCGTGCGCATCGATGAAGAGCAGAAGCGCCTGGACAAAATCAAGGCGATCAAGGACGCTAAGCGCAAAGCCGCAGCGCCAGCGCCACCCGCTGAGGCTGCTGGGGAAGTTCCCGCGGCGACGGCATAGTAAGGCGTCATTAACCGTTGGCCTGTGCTCGTTGGCCAACACGAATCGACGCCAAGAACGCTAACGACCAATGACCAACGACTAACGACTGATTTAAGGAGCAACATGGCTGACGAAACTAGATCAACATCATCTGAATCATCTTCCGGCGGCGACCGGCCTGATCGCGGCGAGCGGCGTCCGTCTCGTCCTGGTGGACCTGGCGGCGGTCGCGAGGGTGGCGGCGGTGCGGGACGAAAGTATTTCCGGCGCAAGAAGGTTTGCAAGTTCTGCGTCGAAAAGATCGAGGCCATCAACTACAAGGACATTCGTCTTCTGGCGCAGTTCGTAGCAGAGAGCGGGAGAATCGTTCCTCGGCGTCTGACCGGCGTGTGCACGCCGCACCAGCGACGCCTGTCTTTGGCGATCAAGCAGGCGCGCAATATTGCGTTACTGCCATTTGCCGGCCGCGCGGCATAAAAAGCGGCCACGGATTCGCACGGATTTCTGGGGCCAGTCCGTGGTCATTCGGAAGTTGTGGCCTGTAGACATCTTAGAACGGGAGTCATCTATGGAAGTCATTCTTAAAGAAGATGTAGCCAAGCTGGGGTCGCGCGGCGATGTGGTGAAAGTCGCCGAGGGATTCGGGCGGAATTACCTGCTGCCGCGAAAGCTCGCCATTGAAGCCTCCGCCGGCAACAAAGCGGTGATTGCGCAGATGAAGGCGGCATCGGTGCGCCGTTCGGCCAAGGAGAAGACGCAGGCGGAAGAACTGGCCAAGCAGTTTGACGGTCTCTCGGTTGCTTTCCAGCGCCGTTCCGGAGAGCACGATCAGCTGTTCGGTTCTGTCACGTCCAGCGACATCGGAGACGCGCTCGAGAAAAAAGGCTTCAACGTGGATCGGCGCAAAGTCCAACTCCACGAGGCGCTCCGGACTTTGGGTGAATTCATGATCCCCATTAAGCTGCACAAGGATGTGACCGCTCATCTGAAGGTCGTGATTGAAAAGGAAGCCATCGAATAAAGATCAACCCGGGACGGTCGACCGCACCGCCCTTGGAACCTCGCCGACCGGCATAACCTTTGTGCTTCCATCCTGTTACATGTGTTCTTTGGCGGCAAAAATCCTGCCAGACTTCTATAATTCCTGCTCACGGTTGGGCTTTAAGCCCGTCCATAGCTATGCAACGGGGAAGAACGGCAAAGGCGTCCCGGTGCATTCGAGGACAAAGAAAATATGCCGGCCGGCGCATGGGCTGTACCATTTGCAGTTGGCGAGTGTTCCCATCCGGTAGTGAGACGGGACCCAAGGGAAGAAGCTGGCGGAATCCAGGACCCCCAATTACGGGGCCATATGGCTGGGCAGGCTTCAGGGCGTATCGACGACACTTTACTGGTCCGCGAAGCGCAGCGCGGCAATCGTGCTGCCTTCGAGGAGCTGGTGCGGAACTACGACCAGGCAGTGCTGCGGCTGGCTCTCCATCTCACCGGCTCGGAACCCGAAGCCCAGGATGTCTACCAGGAAGCTTTCCTGAAGGCGTACAAGAGCATCGGCAATTTTCGCTTTGAGTGCTCTTTTTACACTTGGATCTACCGAATCGTGACCAATCTCTGCCTCGATCACCTGCGAAAGAGGCAGGTGCGTAAAGAAGATGCGCCGGTTGCAACGGACGCGTCCGGGGAGCAGTACGATGTACTCGATCAAGTTCCGGATGGCCGGTCGGGTGCGAATCCCGAGCGCGATCTGATGCGTCGCGAGTTGGGCAAGCGCATCAGCCATGCGCTGGAGAAATTAACGCCCCGGGAGCGAATGGTTTTTGAGCTGAAGCACTACCACGGGCTTAAGCTGCGAACCGTCGGTGAGGTGCTGCACACGACGGAAGAAACGGCGAAGAATACTCTGTTTCGCGCGACTCAGAAATTGCGGGGCGCGCTGGCCGATATGAGATGAGGTTTCCCCCTGAGGGGGTGTGATTATGAAATGCGAGTGGGTTAAAGCAAACGTTCTGCTGTACGTCTATAACGAACTGGCCGATGATGCCCGTTACGAGCTGGAGCAACATTTGGCGCGTTGCGCCGACTGCACGGCCGAGCTCAAGACGACGCGCAAGTTCCACACCATGCTCTCCGAGTTGCCGGTCGAGGAGCCTTCGCCCAACCTGGTTGCGGCTTCGCGCATGCGGCTGCAGGAAGGCCTTGAAACCGCCGAGCAGGGCAAGTTTTGGCATCGGCTGATTTTCGATCCGGCAGCCTGGCTTCGCCAGATTCGTTTTGCTCCCGCCCTGACCGCAGCAATTTTCATCGTTGGTTTTGCGGGCGGGGTCGCGACGACCTACAAAGTTGTAAGTGGCGACGGCGGTTCGATTAGTTCAGTCCCCGTCATCGCCCCAGCTGAGTCCTCCATTACAGGCATTCAGTCCATCTCGCAGGATCCCGGATTGAACCACATCAGCATCAAGTACAACACGGTTTCCACGCAGGAAGCGCAAGGCTCGCTTAACGATCAACGCATCCAGCAGTTGTTGCTGTTTGCGGCCCGCAACAACTACAACTCAGGTGTGCGGATGGATTCCGTCGATCTGCTGACCCAAGAGCCGAACAACATGCACGTTCGCGAAGCGCTCATTTATGCTTTACGTTACGACTCAAATCCGGGAGTGCGGCTGAAGGCGCTCGACGGTTTGGGTCCGTATGTGAAGAGCGATCCGCGGGTGCGGGATGCGATGCTTGAGACCCTAGTCCAGGATGCCAATCCGGGAGCCCGCACCGAAGCCCTGCATCTTCTCGAACCGGTACGAGCCGACAGCAGCGTACGTTTGGTTTTGCAAAAGCTCGCGCAGAGCGATCAGAACCAATACATTCGGTCGCAAGCTCGAATTATGCTGGCGCAGCTTCCAGAATTTGATTGAGATAGAAGCAGGTATGTGGGATGGCTCATGCCTATCCAGCCGACACTTCGGGGGTGTGAGGATGAGAACGGAAGGTGAATGTTGAAGCAACTCTCTAAATTCGTCGCGGTGCTGTCGTTGATTTTGCCACTGGCAAGCGCGCAACAGACCCGCGTTTATGGGGATGGCGGTAACTGGACGCAGGAGATCACCGGATCTCTTGCGATGGTCAAGGTTCTCAAGGTCAAAGTTGATATCGGTTCGGTGCGTGTGGAAGGTGGTTCGCAGCAAGGCATCAACTACGTCATTCGTAATCATTCCTATAGCGGTTCGGAAGACAGGGCCCGGCGCGAATTTGAGAACTACAAGATCAGCGCTTACGTCCACGGAGATACGGCGTGGATCGTGGGTGACTGGCAAGGCGGCAGGCCGCACAAGTTTTCCGGCGATTTTGTAGTCAATGTCCCACGCGAGATGGATGAAGTAAAAATCGAGACTGAAGGTGGCAACGTCAGCACCAGCGGGATCAACGGCCGACTTGATGCGCAAAGCGGCGGGGGCACCATCCGGGTTGACGATATCGGCGGAGTCATCAACGCGGAAACCGGGGGCGGCAGCATCGATGTGGGCAATGTAGCTTCTGACGTCAGCCTGCACACCGGCGGGGGTTCCATTAAGGTGAATTCCGCAAAGGGCAAGATCGAGGCCGAGAGCGGTGGGGGCAGCGTATCCATCGTGTCCGGTATGCAAGGTGCCGTGCTGGAGACCGGGGGTGGCAGCATTCAGGTGGAGCGCTGCGCGGGTCGAGTGAAGGCCAGTACAGGCGGCGGCAGTATCGATCTGGGCGATATCGGCGGTCCAGTGGAAATGGAAACTGGGGGGGGCAGTATTCGCCTCAGCTCCGCCAAAGGCCCTGTCCGCGCTGAAACTGGCGGGGGGAGCATTGAACTGAACGGAGTACCATCGGCGCGGGCGGAGACCGCAGCCGGTGGAATCGTGGCAAAGTTCGTTGCGGCAAACGGTGAGCACCACGATTCCGAGCTTGAGACTTCCGCCGGCGACATCACAGTCTACCTGGCTCCCAACGTGAACATCAGCGTTCGTGCTTCGATCGAAGTTGCTAACGGTCACAACATTCGTTCAGATTTTCCGGATATCAGAGTTACCACTGAAGGTGGCGACTACGGCCCAAAGACCGTGACTGCGGAAGGAAGTCTGAACGGTGGTGGTCCGGTGCTCAAAGTGCGCACCACGACCGGGGACATCTGTTTCCGCCGGTCCAGCCACTAGGATACTTCTTGGAAATTTGGGAGGGCGAACATGCGAAACTCGGTTCTGACTCTGATCATCACGCTGCCGCTTCTGGCAGTAACAACCTACGCTGCCGACAACGGTTCGTTTGCTCCGGCTACTGACACTTATTATGGTTACTCCAGTGAGGATTGGGGCAGTGGTTCCTATCTCGGGGTGGACACGCGAGACATCACTCCCGACCGCCTGGCACCGCTCCATCTGAAGGACGAGCGCGGTGTGGAAGTAACCATGGTGGATCAGGATGCTCCCGCCGGCAAGGCTGGGCTCAAAGAGCAGGACGTGATCCTGACTCTAAATGGTACGGACGTACAAAGCGTCGAGCAGTTGCGCCGCATGATTCGCGAAACCCCGCCCGGGCGAGTGGTAACGCTGGGCGTCAGCCGCAACGGCCAGGGCATAACCATTAAGGTCGAGCTCGGCGATCGCAAGAAAAATTACTCTTACAGCTTTGGTCCCGACGGCAAGCAATTCAAGTTCAACATGCCCACCATGCCCACCATGCCCGTGATGCCGGTTATGCCCGAGATGGACATGCCGGTTTCCATCGTCGTGGTGCACTCGGCGGCTCGCAGCGGCCTGATGGTGGAGAACCTGACCCCGCAGCTCGGAGATTTCTTCGGAGCCAAGAATGGCCAGGGCGTTCTGGTGCGTTCGGTAGAGAAGGGGAGCGGTGCGGACAAAGCTGGTTTTCGCGCTGGGGACGTGATCGTCAAGATCAATGGTGAGCCCATCCGCGACAGTGGTGACTTCAGTCACGCCTTGCGCTCGCGCAAGGACAACACCGCCAGTATCAGCGTGATTCGTGACAAGAAAGAGCAGACCATCACGATTACGTTGCCGGAACGCAAGCAATCAGATCTTTTCCGTGAGAGTCTGGATATCGAACTTCCTGAGATCGACGCCAAGACCAGCGAGGAAATAAGCCGGATCGAGACTGAATGGGCCCACCTCAAACCGGAAATGGAAGAGGCGCTCAATCGTCAGATGAAGCAACTGAAGCCGGAGATTGAACGGCAAACCCGGGACGCCCAAAGACGCGCCGAACAGTACAAGCGGCAGATGCGCGATGTACAGAGGGAATGGCGAGACCACCAGCGTGAGATTGAGAGAGAACTACGACAGCAATTCGAGGGGCCGGGCCTGTTCTGATTGAATATTTGGGCTAGTTGCTGGAGCCCTTTGCCAAGCCGCGTTGTGGGGCCAGGCAAACTCGATTCCGCCCAGCCTGTTTGGCGGCGTACAAGCCTGCGTCAGCGGCCTTCACTAATTCGTCGCGGGTGCAACCGTGTTCGGAATAGTTTGCGCTTCCTGCGCTGATGGTAACCGGCCGGGGGACGCCCGGGAACTGCCAGGCTTCCACCGACTTGCGTAGCTTCTCCGCCACTCCCAGGGCGTGCACCGCGTTGGTCTGGCAAAGCAGAATAGCGAATTCTTCACCTCCGTAACGGCACAAAACGTCGATTTTCCGCAGTTGCTGATGAAAAATCGAAGACACTTGCCGCAACACCTCGTCTCCCAGGAGGTGCCCGAATTCATCATTCAGGCGTTTGAATTGGTCAATGTCCACCATGACCACCGCTAGGCCTGTGCCGAATCGCTCCGCCCGATCGATTTCCTCCACGATCCGCAATTCGAAAAACCTGCGATTGAAGATTCCGGTTAATCCATCCAGATAGGCCAGTTGTTTTACCCGCTCGACATAGTGAGCATTCTGGATGGCAGTGGCACAGATATCCGCTACGGATTCCAGCGGCTGCGTATCGTAGGCGTTAAAAGCGTCGGTGCGGGCTGTATCCAGCACCAAAACACCCAGCGTTTGCCCAAACGAGACCAGCGGAATGCACATGCTCGAGCCGGTTTCGGCATATAAGCTTCTGTCTGGAACCGCTTTCATATCATTCTCGATCATGGTCTTTCCCGCTGCCAGGGCTTGCTGCCAAAGTCCTGCTCCCTCTGACAGCCGACCTCCTTCCGGAGTGTGTCCAGTGAGCTTTCCGTGGCTTGCGCGCAGCACCAGGTCTTCCTCATCTTTCAAGAGCACCGAGACGTGGCAGACCTGAAAAGCCTCCTGGATCCTCATACACACTTTGGAGAGCAATTCTTTCAGGTCCAGCACCGCAGTCATCTGCTGCGCGATCGCATTGATCGCTTCCAGCTGCGAGGCACGGTGCCGCTCTAGCGAGTACAGTCGGGCATTTTGCAAGGCCATGGACGCCTGCGTGGAAAACAGGGCCAGCAGGTCTGTGGTCTCAGTATCGAAGTGATTGAGGTTTTCGCTCTGGCAGTCCAGCACGCCCACCACGTGGTCGCGTACCATCAGCGGGACGGCCAGCTCGGAGCGGGTGTTCTTGGCTGTCAGAATGTAACGCGCGTCCTTGGTGACATCCGCGGCATAGATGGGGCGTTTCTGCTGAGCAGCGGCTCCGGTGATTCCCTTTCCTATCGGGAGCCGAACCTTGTCATGGCCATCGTCCCAGCCAACCTGGCAGCGCACATAGAGCTCATCCTTCTCCCGCAAAAGGATGGCAACGTTCTGCAGGTGGAAGTAGTCGCGCGCGATGGTCAAGATTTGCTGCAGCACCTCATCCAGCTCAAACGTGGAGAGCACCGCCTGACTCGCGTCATAGAGGATGGAGATCTTTTGCATGCTACAGCCCAGATTCTAGCTTCTCCGTCTCCAGTTACGGAGGTTCCGAAAGTAACCTGTCGTAGATGAAAAGTCTTAGGTACCTTTGTCCAAAATCCAGACAAGCTGCAGTGGTTGCTTAAGCCGCAAGCGAAGGAATCCGCGGTTTCTGAGGGAGACAGCAGGTCCTAGATGGCTCGGTTGGACCTTGGTCCCCGGCCAGCTATGGTTTTGATTATTCCGAAGGCGACGAGGCAGAACCAGAAGTCCACTACCAGCCCGAGATCGATTTGAAAAGGCACATGACGCGCTCGTGGCGGCAGATACTTCATCAGAAAAAAGTAGGCTCCGTTCCCGGCAAGAACCGCAACCAGAGCGTGAATAAAATTGGCCGCTGCCTTGGACATACTGTATCTGATCCCGGTCTTCGAAACGCCCCCTCTTGAGCGGGAAACGCCTCGCGGACTATAGCACCTGAGATGCCTCCTGCTAACATCGCATCAGATGCTGAAACCGAACACCTCCATTCAATACGTGAAGGGCATCGGCCCGAAGCTTGCCGAGCTCCTGGCGGCCAAGGACATTCAAACTCTCGACGACCTGCTGCACTACCTGCCGTTTCGCTACGAAGACCGGCTCAACCCGAGGGGTATTTCTGAACTGCGGGCTGGAGAAATGGCTACCGTGATTGCTGAAGTGCGGACCTCGGGCCTCTTCCGTACCCGCAGAATGCCCATCTTTCAGATGACCGCCGGGCAGGGGCGGATGCGGCTGAAGTGTATCTGGTTCAACGCTACTTATCTGCGGGACAAGTTCAAGCCCGGCCAGATCGTCGCCCTGTACGGCAAGGTTGAGCAGGACTACCGCGGCGGCGAACTCCAGCTCACCCAGCCGCAGTTCGAGATCATTGGAGAAGCTGCTGAAGACGGCAGCGCCGATTCCGCGGAACAAAGGCTGGTGGCATCGCTCGAAATCGGTCGCATTGTGCCCATCTACGAGTCCGCTGGACAAGGCCGTCTGACCTCCCGATGGTTTCGGCGCGTCATCCACACCGCGCTGGAGAATCTTCCGGCGGATTTGCCCGACCCCATCCCGGCAGTAGTTCGGAGTCATCTGAGCCTTATCCCGCCCCGAGAGGCATTGCAGAAGGTTCACTGGCCCGATCCCGGCGAAAGTATTCAAGACTTGCAGTCTTCCCGCACCTCAGCTCATGTTCGCCTCATTTTTGAAGAGCTGTTTTTCGTCGAGCTGGGACTGGAGCTGAAACGTCGCGAACAGAAGGCGCAGACCGGAATTGCTTTCCAGTTAGACGATCGTGCCCGCGCCGCCATCAAGAAGATTCTTCCATTCCATCCCACGGCGGCGCAGAAGCGGGTGCTGAAGGAAATCGCTTCGGACATGGAAAAGCTGTTTCCCATGCGCCGCCTGCTGCAGGGCGACGTAGGCTCGGGCAAAACCATCGTTGCCTTTGAGGCCGCCATTATCGCAATGGAGAACGGATATCAGGTTGCGCTGATGGCGCCCACCGAAATCCTTGCGCAACAACATTACTTCTCTGCTCGCCGTATCCTCGAGAGCGCAGGCTATCGAGTCGTTCTCTTGACCGGTTCCATGGAAGACGATCGCAAGCGCCAGACCCGCCGTCACATCGCCCAAGGCAATGCCCAACTCGTGATCGGGACGCACGCCCTGATCGAGCAAAAAGTCGAGTTCGACAAGCTGGGCATGGTGATCGTGGACGAGCAACACCGCTTCGGAGTCTTGCAGCGCTTCAAGCTGATGAAGAAAACAAAAGATGATCGCGTGGTGACGGGAGACACGCCCGTCCCGGCCGAGCGAAGCCCTGCAGCTCGCCCGGAGCCGGATGTTTTAGTTATGACCGCAACTCCCATTCCTCGCACTCTTGCTCTTACTCTCTACGGCGACCTGGACGTCAGCGTGATCGACGAAATGCCACCCGGACGCACTCCTATCATTACCCGCTGCGTATCCGACGAACGCTCGCCCGAAGTCTGGGAGTTCGTGCGCAAACAAGTGGCCGCCGGACACCAAACCTATGTCGTGTATCCCGTGATTGAGGAAAACGAAGAGACGGAACTAAAAGCGGCAATGAAGATGTACAAAGAGTTAAGCCAGAAAATCTTCCCGGATTTGCGGGTTGGCGTGCTGCATGGCCGCATGGAACCCGATTTGAAAGAGCAGGTCATGCGCGTTTTCCAGAAGGGAGAGATGGACATTCTCGTCGCCACGACCGTGATTGAAGTGGGCGTTGATGTCGCCAACGCGACCATGATGGTCATCGAGCACGCCGAGCGCTTTGGGTTGGCTCAACTTCATCAGCTTCGCGGCCGCATCGGCCGCGGCGCTGCCAAGTCTTACTGTGTGCTCATGACCGGCGGCAAAGTTTCTGAAGATGGAGAGCGCCGTCTGGACGCAATGGTACATACCAGCGACGGATTCCAGATCGCCGAACTCGACTTGGAACTTCGTGGCCCGGGTGAGTTCTTCGGTACGCGCCAGGCTGGCATGCCCAGCTTCCAGGTGGCCAATCTGATCCGCGATCGTCAGTTGCTCGAAGCCGCAAAGCGTGAAGCTGCCATGGTCTTGGCCGGTCCGAACTCAGAAATCGGTCAAGTCGAGATCGACGCAGCCCTGCGTCACATGCGCACTCGCTGGCACAAAAACTACGGGCTGGTGGAAGTAGGCTAGCCGTGACAATGCAGGACGGGCGTCCTCGCCCGTCGTGCTGAAATCACAGGACACGGACGCCCTAATCCGTGTGGTGCGAGCACAATCGAGCCTCTTGGTCGTACGCCACCGGCAGTGGGATAATCAAACCCGGTGAAAATCGATTCGAGTACCGGCCTGTATCGCAAACTCCCCTCTGTGGACGAGCTCCAGCGCAACCCAGAGCTTGTCGCACTTGCTTCAAAAGAAGGACAAGTCCCGGTCACAGACGCTGTCCGTGCCGTGCTCGCAACCTTGCGGCAGGAAATCGCTGCCGGGCGGCTGGACGCGAACGGTGTCGATCTTGCGCTTTCTGGACTTGAAGACGCGGTGACGCAGCGGGTGAGGCAAGCTCTGCAACCTTCACTGTGCTCCGTCATCAATGCCACTGGAGTCATTTTGCATACCAATTTGGGCCGTGCTCCGCTCGCTGAGTCAGCGCTGGAGCACGTCCGCGATACCGCGAGAGCTTATTCCAATCTTGAGTTCGACATCGAAACCGGCGGGCGCGGCAAGCGCGACGTACACGTAGATCGTTTGTTCCACAAACTCCTCGATGAACACGTGGGGACAGCCGCCCCCGGCTGTCCAGCCGACCGAAGCCCGACAGCTGCTGCGATCTCCACCATCGTCGTCAATAACAACGCCGCAGCGGTTCTGCTCGCGCTCAACACGCTGGCGGAAAACGGCGAAGTCATCGTTTCCCGCGGAGAGCTAGTCGAGATCGGCGGCTCCTTCCGCATTCCGGATGTCATGTCAAAATCGAATGCCATCCTGCGGGAAGTGGGCACAACCAATCGCACTCGTATCTCCGACTACGAGAGAGCTATCAACGAGAAAACGCGACTGCTGCTGCGAGTGCATCGGTCCAATTTTCAAATCACCGGATTCACCGAGCAACCGCAAATCGCAGAACTGGTCAGCCTGGCTCGCCAGCGCAATATTCCGCTTTTCGAAGACCTAGGCAGCGGCGCACTGTTCGATCTGCGCTCGGTTGGCGTGAATGGGGAGCCAAGCGTACTCGACAGCCTGCGCCAGGGCGTGAATATCGTCACCTACAGCGGCGACAAATTGCTCGGAGGTCCGCAGGCAGGCATACTAAGCGGTCGCAGCGATCTGATCGCACGCATGCGGTCGAACTCCTTGTTCCGTGCGCTTCGGGTGGACAAATTGACCTACGCAGCCCTCGAAGCCACGTTGCTTGCCTACGTGAAAGGCGATCACGATGTAATCCCCGCCCAACGCATGATGCGTCTATCGAAAGAAGAAATTGGAACGCGGGCGCAAGCGGTGGCAGGGAAAATAAAATCCTCCAGGTTGTCGATTGAAGTGCTGGATGGCGAATCCGTAATTGGAGGCGGAGCCGCACCCTCCGCAGTCCTGCCTACCGAATTGCTGGCGATGACTTTTGAGGGCTGGAGTGCCGACGAACTCTCCGCCCGCCTGCGCGCTTTCGATCCGCCGGTCATCGCGCGGGTTGAAGAAGGACACGTGCTGCTCGATTTGCGCACAGTGTTTCCAGAGCAGGACGAAGCGCTGGTGCGGGCAATCAGAAAAATCGCTGAAGAATGACGGGCGGGACTCAAGAATTCTCCCCAGTGGAAACCACCTAGTGGCTACCCTTTACACCATCGGCCATTCCACCCGCCCGCTGGATGAATTTATTACCGTCCTCCAGGCCCACTCCATAAAGACCTTGGTAGATATCCGTTCCATCCCCATGTCCCGCCGCTTGCCTCATTTCAACCGCGACTCGTTAGAGAAAGCCATGCTCGATGCCGGGATTCGGTACGTCTGGATCAAAGAGCTTGGTGGTCGCCGCAAGAAGATCCGCGACGACTCACCCAACATCGCGCTGCGCAACGACAGCTTCCGCAACTATGCCGATTACATGCTCACCGAGGACTTCCAGCGCGGCATCGCGGAACTGCTCAAACTGGCCGAGCAGTCACGCACGGCCTACATGTGTGCCGAGCGTGTTTATTTCCGTTGCCACCGCATGCTGGTTTCCGACTGGCTGGTGGCTCACGGACATGAAGTCTTCCACATCGACGGAACCGGGCCGGTCAAAAAGCATGCGCTCATGGCCGAAGCGCGGTTGGCCGATGGCCAGGTTATTTATCGCGGCGACCGCCTGCTCTAAGCAGACGTCTCCATTCATCGAGCAGCGCTTTCCGCCGTCCTGATTTAGACTTTCAATTGCAGCGAACCGAGGAGAACACATGGCCGAACGTACTTCGCAAAACCTTGCCAATCATACAAGGCTCGATCCTCCATTCCACCTCTTCGTTTTGCCGGTTCTTGCGATCACGTGGATCGTCAGCGTGTTCTTCGCGGTGCGCCATCCCGGTTTCCTGCACATCTGGATCGTGGTCTTCAACACAGCCCTGATTGTTGCCGTGACCAGGAGCCGGCAGTACGCGCTGAAAGTTCAGGATCGCGTTATAAGGCTGGAAGAAAGACTCCGGCTGACAACGTTGCTGCCCGATTCGTTGCGCCCGCAAATCGCGAAGCTCAGCGAGGGTCAGTTAATTGGACTACGTTTTGCCTCGGACGAAGAGCTTCCTGCACTGGTCGAGCGGACTCTGTCGGCGAATCTTGCCCGTGCCGATATCAAGAAATCCATTAAGAATTGGCGGCCAGACTATTGGCGCGTCTGAAGAGTTTGGTGCGCTGCAGCACTAAACAGCTTGCGGGAAAAACGTCGAGATTGGAAGCCGTGCCTTTCAAAACTCCAACGCCACGAGTTTTTCCGCAAGCCGTAAACGAAAAAGCTGTATCTCTTTTCCAGAAGACGCCCGTCCACTAAACTGTCTGCATGATCGTCGGCACCGGCATCGACATAGCGGAAGTACCACGCATCGAAGCTTCCATTGCACGTTTTGGTGACCGCTTCCTGCATAGAATCTTTACCGAAGCCGAGATCCGCTACTGCGAGTCGAAGGCCAACCGCGTCGAGCGTTATGCTGCGCGCTTCGCCGCCAAAGAAGCCGCGATGAAGGCCATCGGCACGGGATGGAATCACGGGGTCACCTGGCGCAACGTGGAAGTCTGTCGTCAGCCGGGAGGCCGTCCCACGATCGCATTTCACGGCAAGGCTGCCGAGTTCGCGGCGAAGCTCGGCGCAGTTCACGTCGCGCTCTCCCTTTCCCACACCAAAGAGTACGCCATCGCGCAGGTCATCCTCGAAGGCTGATGGATAGACCAAGGATCTGTTTGAGCCTTCGTGATCGTTCGGAAGCGTTGAGTGAGCGCGTTCCTGTGGCCGGACAGATCCGCACGCCGACAAGAGCATGTGAATCTCCCCGGAACGTCAAGCCAGAATCGGGCATGGTAGGGTATCGATTTGCTTTTGCCGCGCCGAACACGCAGAAGCCGGAGCAGTCGGCTCCGGCTTCATGGTTTGGGTGGCTTTCACTTTAGAGCGACGATGACCTCTTCGTTGCCGCCCGCGGATCCTTTGGCGAGCTGCAGCTCCTTCTTCAGCTCTTGTTCGTGCTTGGAGGTCGGGACGATCATGCCACCCGCGCCTGAGCCCTTCCAAACCTCGGTCAGGAAGTATTGGTTACCGATACGGTCGAACACCAGCTTGCTTTCCGTGTCGCGGGGACCCTCGCTCCTGGCGATCGACAATGCGGCTGCCCCGGTCTCGTGGTTCCGGATCATGATCTCGTTCGGGCTTTGGCTTAAGACCCCGATTTCGTAGGTTCCGGCCGGGAGTTGTTTCGCGCCAACGTTAAAGGCGAACGGCACATTGGCCTTCGCGTAGGACTGAGCGTAAGCACCAGTGGCATTGAGCAATAGTGACATGACCACCAGCGACAGGATCGAGATAAGGTTGCGTTTCATGAGGTCCTCCCTTGGGGCTCCTTGCAGCGGAACCCAAACTGAATTTTTTGTCTCTCGAAGTCTTCAACGCCTCCGCTGAATACTTAGTGTGACGTATTTGCTAAGGCAAGCGTGGTGCCAAGTCGAGACGGGCTCGTTTGCTGGACCATTCTGCTGCGTTTGCAACAGGATGAGTTCTGGTCGACAGCGTCGACACGGTTTACAGAGCGGCATGCGGTAGCCGATCGGATACCGGTGAGAACCGCCAGGTTCCCGGCGAAAAATCTACTCAAGGAAAAGAAGCCTTGAGTGGATCATCCTGATCCGGCGGTTGCGCGCCACGCCAATCGATTCGACGACGCGTCGCAAAGAAGACTCGGCTAGGCTAGACTGTTCCGCAGGAGGGAGACTTCTTGAATCCGAGGTTGGTCGCGATGTCAGGGCCGCTGCAGGGAACCGTCCGGGCCATAACGGAGGATCCCCTGTCTCTGGGCCGGGACGCTGCCAACCAGGTCATGATCGGCGACTCCGAGGTCTCGCGAAAGCACTGCACCATCCGCCAAGTCTCCCAGGGCAGTTATGAAATTTCTGACCTCGACAGTCACAACGGGACGTTCGTCAACGGGATTCAGGTAAGCCATACGCCTATTCGACACGGAGACCAGATTCGTATCGGAAGCAGCGAGTTTGTGTTCCTCATCGGCGAGGATAATGACGCCAGCCCGCAATCATCGGGCACCGGCAAACAAACGACCAGCGGCACGCTGACCGCGTTGTTCCTCGATCAGCGTTCGGGATTGCCGTCGGACGCCTCGGCCATAGGCCGGATGGCGCGCGACCTGTCGGCGTTTTTCAAAATCGCCAATCTGGTCAACTCCTTCCACAACGTCGAAGCCCTACAGCGCGAGTTGCTGGGGCTGATCTTCGAGGTAATCCCCGCGGCACAAGGTGCGATCGTGCTGCAGCCGAACGTAAATGAGGAACTGAACCCGCCTTGCACATGGAACCGCGACGGCAAGACAAAGCAAGAAATGGTTATCCAGGAGGAGTGGGCGCAACGAGCCAGGTGGGAACGCTGTGCTGTCTTCACAACTGCCTCTACCGCGCCCGCGCCGGCTGAACATGTGTTGTGCGTTCCCCTGGTTGCGGTGGAGAACATCCTCGGCGTGATCTACCTGGCTTCGCCGGCGACGTCACCACCATTCGGCGAGGACCACGCGTACTTCCTGAGCTCGGTTTCCCGGATTGCGGCAGTATCGCTGGAGAATCTGTTAAAGCTCGATTCTCTGCGGGCTGAAAACCAGCGGCTCCGTGCGGACGTGGGCGCAGACACGCTGATTGGCGAGAGCCGAGCGATGTCGCGGGTCAGCGAGTTTATCGGACGGGTGGCAAAGGGCGATTCGACAGTTCTCATCCGCGGGGAAAGCGGAACTGGCAAAGAGCTGGTGGCCCGCGCCATTCATGCCAACAGTCTGCGTTCCAGTAGGCCATTCGTCGCCATCAACTGCGCTGCAATTCCGGAAACTTTGCTGGAGAGCGAACTGTTTGGGCATGAGAAAGGAGCTTTCACTGGCGCGGCTGCGGCGCAGAAGGGCAAGTTTGAAGCCGCCGAGGACGGAACGTTGCTGCTCGACGAAATCGGCGAAATGGCTCCGCTGCTCCAGGCCAAACTGCTGCGGGTCCTGCAGCAGCGTGAGTTCGAGCGACTGGGAGGCACCCGCCTGCTGCCCTTTAACGCGCGCGTCATCGCCGCCACCAACAGGAACCTGGAGCAGGCGATCAAGGCGGGCGAATTCCGGCAGGACCTCTATTACCGGTTGAATGTAGTTTCGGTGGCGTTACCGCCCCTGCGCGAGCATCGCGAAGACATACCCGCGCTGGCGCTGCATTTTGCCAACGAGTTTGCGGCGAAGTCCAAACGCGGCTTCAAAGGCATTTCGGCGGAGGTGCGGTCACTGCTGATGCAATACAGCTGGCCCGGTAACGTGCGCGAACTGGAGAACGCCATCGAACACGCCATCGTGCTGGGACTGACGGACGAGATCCTGCCGGAAGATCTTCCCGAGGCGCTGCTGGAAGAGCAGTCGTCGGAGATGGCAGCGCTGTATCACAACACGCTCCACCAGACGAAGAAGCAACTGGTAATCACGGCGATGAACGATGCGAAAGGGAACCACGTCGAAGCGGCACGGCTGCTGGGAATCCATCCCAAGTACCTTCATCGGCTGATCAAAAACATGAATTTGAAATCCGAACTGAAGCGGCTGGCGTAAATCACCTGGCGCCGGTGCAGAGCGGCGGGGCTGTTTGCTCCGGCTTTCCATGCATTTGACGTTTTCCAACCCCGTGAGAGGGATAACCCTTCTACCTCATCTCTTCACCAACATCGAGAAACCCGGTTTAGAGGCGTGTTCAAAATGGTGCTCCAGTTGGAATAGGTCAGACCCAAAGTCGAGTCTCTTGACGCAATCTGGCGATGTCTTTGGTCGGCGCACTGCCGAAGAAGCGGCTGTATTCCCTGCTGAACTGCGAAGGGCTTAGATAGCCCACGCGCTGACTCGCGTTTCCGGCGTCCATCACCGTCGACAAATGAGACGCCTCGCCTCCTTTAAGCGCAGCACCTTTCGATAGTGCAGCGGGCTCATCGAAGTGACGGACTTAAAGTGCTTGTGGAAAGAAGAAACTCTCATGTGCACCAGCCCGGCCAAGTCTTCGACCTTCATGGGTTAGGACAAGTTGTCTCGCAGCCAGGAAATGGCCTTCGCAACTCGGTGCACGCTGGATTCTGCAAAGCCCATTTGCGCGATGCAAACGCCAATGGGGGTGCGCAGTAGACGAATCAAAATCTCATCGATCACAAGTGGGGCGAGTAGCTCAACGTCGCCGGGCTGTGCCAGACAATCCATTAATCTTGTCGCGGCACTGACAATGCTTGCATCCATCGGAGTGACGTAAACGGCGCTCCTCTCTGGAACCGGAGGCAAGCCGCGTGGATAGATCTTCAAGACGAGTTCGGCAATCTTGTGAGGGTCAAGGTCCAGCTTGAGACCGAGGTAAGGCTCGGAATGACTGGCTTGCGTGATCTGGGCAGCGACCGGCTGGGCAACCGAGAACACGATCATGCGCGACGAGTCGTACTCGTAATCCTCTTGCCCCACGATGACGGTCTTCGCTCCTTGTGCGACGATACACAACGAGGGCAAACGGAGGGCATACACACACTCCGTGTTGATTCGTGAAAAGCGGCTGGCGTGCAAACCGGGGATGCACAGCTCAAAACTACCGTCGTGAGGGGCATAGGCGGCAATCAAGCGTGCCAAATGGGCCGCGTGCGGTTGGCTCGGGTCCAATCGGTTGCTTGGCTGCCGCAAAGACACTTGTTTGCCAGTCTTCACGCCTTCGAGAATACCTCTTTTGCAAATCATGATGGCGCTGATTACGTTGAGCGGGGACGTCCCGTCTACCCCTGCCGGGTTTTGCCCGTTGTGGTAGAATGGTAGAATTATAAGGTAGAATATCTACCGCACATGAGCCTGAACATCAAGAACAAAGACGCCCACAAGCTCGCCCAACGGCTGGCCCGACTCACCGGAGAGAGCTTAACCGAAGCCGTCACCGAAGCGGTCCGCGAACGCCTTAAGAGGGTGCAGAACAAACATGCGGCCAAGCTCTCCGACCGACTGCTCGAAATCGGGCGGGACTGCTCGACGCGTCTGAAGGAACCGTTTCGCTCGACCGATCATGGCGACCTTCTCTATGACGAGAAAGGGCTGCCGAAATGATTCTGGACACTTCCGCCCTGATCGCCATTCTCCGCTTCGAAGCAGAAGCACCCGAGTTCGCCAGGATCATTGAACGCGCCGCGCAGCCTCGTATTTCGGCTGTGAGTTATGTGGAGGCCGGGGCGGTGATTGATGGCAGCAAAGATCCGATTGCCAGCCGCCGTTTTGATGAATTGATCGAGGAGGCGCAAATCGCGATTGAGCCGGTCACCGAAACGCAAGCTCGCATAGCGCGCCAGGCCTATCGCGACTTCGGGAAAACCAGCGGCCATCCCGCCAAATTGAATTTTGGAGATTGCTTCTCCTACGCACTGGCGAAATCCAAAGGAGAGCCGCTTTTGTTCAAAGGGCAAGACTTCTCGCGGACGGATGTGAAGTCGGCGTGGGCGTGAGTTGGTTGCGCGACAAGTGAGGGAACGTTCTCCCGAGCTTGTCTGTCCCGGGTTTCCTTATGGTTGCACTGATTGGAAACTAGTGTTTCGTCCCAGAGTCGAGGAAAGTCCAGAGCGATACGACTAAAAGCTGCTCCCGCTGCCCCCCAGCAACAGCGGCCCACGGAATGTCCAGCGTGGGCCAGGGGCGGAGAAAATCTTCGCAAGAAGGCCGCAAAGAAAAAAGCGTAGCCAAGCCCTCCGATGCTTGCCCACAGCCTCCCGTGTTCGTCGCATTGCGCAATTTGCCTCGCGCCCCATCTCGAACTTTTCAACGATGCTGCGTTCCCTCGAATCGACTTCACCCAGTTCACATTGACGGCACTCTACGCTATTCCGAGGCGATTTCGAGATTGTAGTTGTGAACCGGCGTTAGCACTCGGAATCATCCTTTGCGATCCCGCTTCCCGTGCCACTCACGATCTGCGCATGTGGGCGACAACGGCAACGTCGAACTTTGAATAGTACTTCTTCACGTCGCTCGCTCCGTACTTCTCGCGGAATTTCTCGACCACGGACGATACCTGTTTGGGGTCAGTGATCGGAACATCCTTGAATTCAGCCTCTCGGCCCCTCGCATTGACCCGAATCGACGGGTTCTTGAGCACATTCTTGTACCACTGTGTGTCCGACCCCTTCACCGGCAGGAGGTAAAGCTCGTCGTCCTCGAATACGAACCAAACTGGGATTGAGATGGTGCGTCCTGACTTTCTTCCGGTCACACCGATGGTAATTTCGCTAGAGCGGGAAAGGCGGTCTTTCAGGGAATCGTTCTGCGTCGGCTTATTGCTCATCCGAATCTCCTTTATTTCCCGGCGCGGTATTGTTCACCGGCGACCTGTTCCATCCAGTCGACAACCTTGCCGTCAAGCTTTTCCTGAATGGCGATATGCGGCATGGCCGTGGTCGGCGCACCCCATGCCAGTGCTCCTCGCCGGGCGCAAACCGGACCAGGTCGCCTGGCCGAATTCCCTCGATCGGGCCGCCCCAGCGCTGTGCCCGGCCACACCCAGCTGTGAGGACGAGAGTCTGGCCGAGCGGATGCGTGTGCCATGCAGTCCGCGCGCCGGGCTCAAAACGTTACGCTGGCGTCCTGAACCCGTGCCGGATCGGGTGCCTGAAAAAGCGGATCGATCCGCAAAGTGCCAGTGAACCACGCTGCCGGCCCCTGCCGGAAGGTTGCGAGCTAACTCTTTTGATCTCCATATCTTGTATTCCCTCACTTCATGGCCGCTTTCACTCAGATTTGAGAGAAGCCATGTCGATGGAAAAGCGGTACTTCACATCGGACTTGAGCAGTCTATCGTAGGCTTCGTTGACCTTCTGGATCGGGATGACTTCGACATCGGCGGTGATGTTGTGCTTCCCGCAGAAATCGAGCATCTCCTGAGTTTCGGGGATGCCGCCGATGCTCGAGCCTGAAAAACTGCGACGACGCATAATCAGGCCGAAGGCAGAGACACCGAGAGGGTTGGGCGGCGCGCCGACAATCGTAAGGTTGCCGTCGCGTCGAAGCAGGTTGATATAGGCGTTGATGTCGTGGTCGCCGGAAACGGCATCGAGAATGAAATCGAAGCTCTCCGCTTGCTTTTGCATCTCATCGGCATTCTTCGAGATGACAACCTCGTCTGCTCCGAGGCGACGTGCGTCTTCTTTTTTGTTTGACGAAGTTGTAAAGACGACCACATGAGCCCCGAGCGCATGTGCAAACCTCACGCCCATGTGGCCCAATCCGCCTAGCCCGACCACGCCAACTTTCTTGCCCTTGGTGACGCCCCAGCGGCGCATGGGCGAGTAGGTTGTGATTCCGGCGCAAAGAAGAGGTGCGGCTCCGGCGAGGTTCAGATTTGACGCAACGCGCAGAACAAAACGCTGGTCGACGACGATGCTCTCGGAGTAGCCGCCATAGGTGACGCCGCCGAGGTGCTTGTCTGGCGAATTAAAGGTGAGCACCATGTTCGGGCAGAACTGCTCAAAGCCAGCCCGGCACTCGGGACACGTGCCGTCCGAGCCGACCATGCAGCCGACCGCGGCGAGGTCGCCGAGCTTGAACTTGGTGACTGCTGAGCCGACCTTGGTGACACGGCCGACGATCTCATGGCCCGGAACAATCGGGTACACGGTGGGCATGAATTCGCTCCACTCATTACGTACCGAGTGAAGATCGGAATGGCAGATACCACAGAACAGGATTTCGATCTGCACATCGTTTTCGATCGGATCGCGTCTCGGGATCGCGGTGGAGCCCAGTGGCGATGTCGCACGGGCAGCGGAATAAGCTTTTGCCTTGTACATGGATTTACCTTTCATAACCCCGTCATTTTCTCGATGGCTTCAGGGTATCGCGCCCCTTCCACCTGGATCTTTGAGGAGGCGTTCTCGATCTCACGCAGATCGTCAGAGGTCAATTCGACGGCAACTGCTCCTATGTTTTCTTCCAGGCGATGTAGCTTGGTTGTGCCTGGGATTGGAACGATCCATGGTTTTTGGGCAAGCAGCCAGGCGAGCGCGATCTGAGCCGGAGTCGCCTTCTTCCGTTGTGCGATCTTGCCAAGCAGATCGACCAATGCCTGATTCGTTTTCCGAGCCCCTGGGGTAAAACGAGGCAGCGTGTTGCGGAAGTCGGAACTGTCGAAGGTAGTGTTTTCGTTGATCTTTCCCGTGAGGAAGCCCTTCCCCAGAGGGCTAAATGGAACGAAGCCGATTCCGAGTTCCTCGAGGGTCGGCAGCACTTCCGCTTCAGGCCCTCTCGTCCAAAGAGAGTATTCGCTCTGGACTGCGGTAACCGGTTGCACAGCGTGAGCGCGGCGAATCGTCTTTGCTCCCGCTTCAGAAAGGCCAAAGTGCTTCACCTTACCTTGCTGAATCAGATCCTTCACCGCTCCCGCCACTTCTTCGATCGGCACATTCGGGTCGACACGGTGTTGATAGAAGAGATCGATGGCATCGACCTTGAGCCGCTTGAGCGAGTCCTCGGCAACCTGCTTGATGTGCTCTGGCCGGCTATCCGGGCCAACGAAACCGGGTGCTCCGTCGGGCTTCAGTTTGAACCCGAACTTGGTGGCGATCACCACTTTCCCACGGAACGGAGCGAGAGCTTCGCCCACGAGTTCCTCGTTTGTGAACGGACCATAGACCTCAGCTGTATCGAAGAATGTTATCCCCCGGTCCCCGGCCGAGCGGATCAGAGAGATCATTTCCTGCTTGTCTCCAGGCGGGCCGTAAGAAAAGCTCATTCCCATGCAGCCCAGGCCGAGAGCAGAGACTTCCAAGTTTCTTTTTCCAAGTTTGCGCTTTTGCATTGATTCTCCTACGCTGCGAAATTCCGTCTGCCTCCAAGGGCAGCGCAAAACTAAGCATAATTCACTGACTGCCTGAGCGCTCAACACGTTGTAAACTTGCGGAGCGTCTACTGAGGAGAGGCTTGTGCCATGCATGGGACTCATCAGTGGAATGCGATTGGAGGACTAGATTGAAACGGATACTGCTCATTGCAGTCCTATTACTTGCGGCGGCAAGCGGCGAGGCCTCAACCCAGTTGAAGGAAAGCTGGAAGAATCCGAACTATTCCGGCCGGCCCATCAAGACAATTCTTGCGCTTGGGATGACTAACAATCTCGAGACCCGCGCTGACTTCGAAGTTGCGCTGGCCAATAAGATGGCCAGGCCCGGAATCACCACAATCGCGGGAACTGACATCTTGCTGCGGCCGACCGCGGGCCCCATCGACATGGTGTATCTCAGGGAGCAGATCGCGGCTTACAAGATTGATGCCGTCGTGGTTTGCCGGTTGATTAAGGTCAAAAACCACACTGTCGATGTGCCCGGTCAACCCTACTTTCTTCCTTACTACAACTCTTTTTACGGTTACTACGGGGCCGTGTATCCGATCGTTTACTCACCGGACTATTTAATCCAGGAGAAGACAGTTCAGGTTGAAACCAATGTGTACTCCGTCACATCGCCCGACGGCGAACTCATCTGGACTGGAACCAGCGACACGTTTGATCCCAGCTCGGCGCATCAGGTGATCAACGGACTAGTGGATTTGGTCGTAAAGGAATTGGAGAAGCTGGAGATTCTTCCCAAGGCGGGCAAATGAGTCAAGAATCGTGGCCGGGGCCGCCATGCGAGCCGCAGTCTTTCCACAGCTTTTCCCAATTCCAGATCCCGGACGTCACCTCGGGCGGCAACGGGAATCCGAGCTGATGCGCGAGCATACACACCTGCCCGCGATGGTGGGCTTCGTGAGAAAGCATGTAGCAGAGCATTTCCGGGCCAACCGGCCAAGGCCGGCCCCAGCCGTCTCTGCGAAACTTCTCGACGCGGCCCTCACCACCGCCGAGCGCTTCAGCGAGCATCTCCGTGCAGCGAGCGGCGCTCTCAGCCAATCCCGCGCGGGCCTGCTGCGGCGTGCAATGCGTGCGGTTGAGCTGTCGTGGAACCTTCAAGTGCGGAGCTGTAAGCCTGACCCACTTGCAGCGGACATTGTGCATGTGCGTGAAGATCGCCGCAATGGTGCGGACCTTGCCGGGAGGTTTGGCTCTCCAGGCGGTAGGGCCAAGATGTTCGATAAGCATCTGGTTGATGCGATCATTGGCGGCAAAGAGCTGGACCGCGGCTCGGCCAAGTTGAGTTTGAACCCTGGGTTCACGAAGCTTGGGTTGACGCGTGGTCACGGCTCGCTGTTCCTTGACCCCTCCCTCACCGGCCAAACATGGTACACCCGAATTTCCCCTGGGAACATTCGTTCCCGGTTTTTTCCCGGCTGGCATTAAGTCCTCTGTGAAACTACACTGACAAGTTGCCAGCGTTGCGTTGAAACGGGCAACGCGTTTTGAATACGCTGCTGAGAGCTGACGACGAACTTGATCACCGACTGCCACATCCACATCGCGCCGATGGAGATGTTCCATCCCGACGCTCTGGAGTTGATCCGCCGCAAGCGGAACAACTACGAGCAGATCGCTGAAGTCTGCCGTTCGCCCAAGGCGTTCCTCAAACATATGGATGCCGCGGGCATCGATCGCGGCGTGCTCATCAACTACGTGGCGCCCGAAGTCATCGGCTTTACGGCCGCAGTCAATCAGTGGATCGCCGATTACGTAAAGGAAAACCCCAAGCGTTTGATCTCTTGCGGCGGCCTGCATCCGCGTCACAGCCAGAACATTCTGGCCGACGTCGAGCATCTTCTGCGGCTTAAGATCCGCATGATCAAAATTCACCCTCCCCACCAGCTTCTGTTTCCCAACGACTACCAGAATGGCGTAACTGAATTGGAAGTAATCTATCGAGCAGCCGAGGCCAACGGAATACCGGTCATGTTCCACACGGGCACGTCGATCTTTCACGGAGCCCGCAACCGCTACGGCGATCCCATTTACGTTGATGACGTAGCCGTCGATTTTCCGAAGATGAAAATCTTGCTCGCCCACGGCGGCCGCCCGCTGTGGATGCACACCGCCTTCTTCCTGCTCCGCCGCCACCCCAACGTATACCTCGATATCAGCGGCATTCCGCCCAAAACCCTCTTGAAATATTTCCCCCGCCTGGAGGAAATCGCCCACAAGACACTATTCGGAACGGACTGGCCTGGGCCAGGAGTTCCGGACATCAAACAGAATCTCGATGATTTTCGCGCTCTCCCGCTGAAAGAAGAAATCAAGCAGCAGATTCTAAGCAAAACCGCGTTGAGCATTTGGACGGCCTAGTTACTGCCGGCTATCCCATGAATAGTTATTCGGGAACGCCGGCTTTGGTCATTGCCATTTGCTGCGGGACGTTCAAGTATCGTTCTTCGGAATACACTCGGCGCCGGCTTGTCGTGGTAATGGACAGTGGCGCGAGATTCGGTATCGGTTTCGATTGAACCAACGATATCCGCGCCAAGGTATCCAATTGAAACCTGGCAAACTGCAGATCGCATAGAAAGGCCATACCCACCTATCTGCTAGGCCACATAGAGGTATGCGTTGGCACCTGATTCTAATTTTCCGGCGCGGGTCAATATCAGTATGTCGCCCAGCAGATTCTCCTGGGAGAGTTGCAAGCTGCCGTCGGCAGAAGCGGACTGCAAGTCCGTAACCGCGAAGCCCCGCCGTGCAACTACTTTCTTCCAGAGGTGAACCCAACGAAAGCAGAACCCGCATCGGCCGTCGTAGAGTATCTAGCCCGCGCGAGGCAGAACAGATTCAGATTCATGGTCTGGCGTTTTCATCGAACTCTATTGCCCCTGAAGACAATGACGGACGAGCCATCCGCCACGAACGCGCAGTCGGGGCGTCGCTGCAGGACGTTCGCGAGTTCCCCGCCATAAAGACCGCTGGCGTCCCCTTCAAATCCTGCATTAACAGTCGCCCACACTTGCCATGGGGCATGCGAAACGTGATATTCGACGCAACCACCGCTTCGTCGAGTCGCGTAGCCCCAGTAGTGTTCGGTGATGAACTGTTCCAAACTCCTCTCTTGCGGATACGCTGGCAGACCTACAGTCTGAGCAGAGAGCCCGCACCACTGGTGGGCAAGTTGCCATTGATACTCGGCTGTCCTGCTCACACCTTCTGTTTCAATGCGGTGCCTCATCGGAAAGTATGTATAGTTCTCCCCGTATACGATGCGAGCGGTAGCTGCAATTGCGCGCATAGGAACGACCTCGGCAATAAAAACAACCCCTCTTCGATTGTCACCTTCTTTGCGGCGAACGTAGAATCGCAGGTTTATCTCATCAAAATTGGCGTGAAACGGAACCGGGAAACAGCCTAGCAGTTTCGTATGGCAGAAGCGAAAGCCGACAAGACTGACGTATGTTCGTCCCTGGAATGAATCCAGTACCGTACCGGGCGGAAGGTATCCTCTCAAAAGGCTTGGTTCAACCTCGTAGTTCAACATCACGAGGTCTCGCCATTCAGCAGAAAGGAAAACTCGTTGTGAGTGGGACATTAAAGGGAGCTTGAATGCCAGCCAGATTTATCAGGCGCCGAGCCCAGGGCGCTCGCGCTAGCTGCGAACTCCTTTCATCTGCGCGTTTTCGACGACCAGCACGACGCCCTGGCCTCCACCGATGCCGGACGAGGCGATTCCGCACCTTTCACGATAGCGCAATTCTAACCGCGTCTCCCGGCGTTTTCTGGTACGGCTGGCTGTCCAACTACTCTGGTGCTCTTAAGTTCCACCATGAGAATGCTGAGTACCGATCCGCCTACGTTCTCGACACTGTGGGGCGGCGATGGATCCGTCCATTGCACACAGGGGGGTGCGGCGGGCTGAGGTAGCGGCTGTCGGCGAGCACATTTCCGTCCTGGTCCCGGCGAATGAAATCGCTCCAACTGATCAGGTGAGCCGCGCCTCCGCAACGATGGGTGTGCGGGGCATGATTACTCCGGGCGGGATGACCGTTGCAGAACGCGAACGCGATCATTTTTCAGAAGCTTGATATGGTAAGCGCGGCGACCAGCGCGTCTAGCGAATCAGGCCACGGCCATGCTTCCCTCTCGAGAGTATCGGATTTGCTCATCGTATTCCCAATCGGCGGCGGGTTACGAAGTTGAGGCCACTCGTGTCCGGGATCGAACCTGGCAGCGCTGCAGACAATTGTGCCACCATGCGCGAATCGATTGTACTTGTCTTCGCGAGCCCGTGTTGCGCCTGAAAGTCGGCGAGCGCTGACAGGCTGCGCGTTCCGGCGACCCCATCAATCGGGCCCGGGTGAAAACCAAGATACGTGAGATAGAGCTGGGCGGCGCGTACATTCATCAGGGGCAAGTGTGGGCGAATCGTGAGCGATTGCAGTACCTGGTCGAAACCGTAACCCAGGTACCATCTTTGCGCATGGTGAACGCTCGAGGAAGCAGTTACTCACGCCGCGCCAGGAGCAAGTCGTGGCCCTGGTTGCGGACGGACTCAGCAATCGCGAGGTCGCGCGGGAACTCGGGCTCAGCGAGCACACGGTGAAAAAATACCTGTTCCACATTTTCGATAAGCTGGGGATCTCCAGCCGAGTCGAACTCGTGCTTTACGCGGTGAGCCACGGCGGTGCCTGGCAAGCGGAGTGGGTCGCGGGTGGGGGAGGATAAAAGACTCGACCAATCGGGAAGGCAATCTCAGCCGGCTTTCGACCGAGCCGTCAGCGTTTGAAACTGACGGCAAAGCCCTGTATAAATGCGAGGAACCAATCCTCGTGACCGATAGCCGATCCAACTCTCGCCGCTGGACCGTGATTGCATCCGCCTTACTTTGCGCCGGCTTGGGTGTGGTCGTGATGTACACCAATCGGAATGCTTTCTTTAGTCCACTGGCAGTGGTGGTTGTCGCTGCGATCGGGCTGGCCGCGGTGCTTCTGCAACTCCGCTACTACAATCGCGAGCACACCACTCCCGTGCAAGCGCCGATGTGGCTGAACATCCTCGGCGTAGGGTTTGCCCTGGCTGCGCTGTTTGCGGACTTTCTTGGTTTGGGTTGGCAAATGGCCCAGGTTATGGCCCTGGGAGCCGTGGGCAGCTTCGCGATCAGCAGTGCCATGATCCTGCACGCTTTTCGGAAAGGGCGGATATCGTCGAAGTGAGTGGCGACGAAGTGGTGGACGTCAATTTTGCCGGAAGTCCACCGCTAACCTGGTCTTCACTTGCACGGCTTGACCATTTATTAAGTAAGGTTGAAAGCGCCACCATTTCACCGCATCCAAGGCTGCGGACGCGAGCTCATCCGGTCCGCTGATGGCGTGCAAATCGACGACAGTCCCATCCACCCCAATTACCGCGTCGAGTATCACGACGCCTTGTACTTTCGCTTGTCTGGCGGTCTCTGGATAGATCGGCTCGATCTTGTGAGTTAACAGTCCTTGCATCACTTCCGCCGGAACATAAGTGGGCGGTTCTAGCGACGACGGCTTGATTGCCGGAATCTGCGATTCCAGTTCGCCCCAGGCCTGGTGCCAATGCCACCAACCGAGGCCGCTTAACAAAAGCATGGCTCCTGCCGCTCCCCACGCGGCGCGCCGGAACCGCTTCCCCCCACGCTTCGGCTCAGCGACCTTGCGGGGAGCCGCGATCGACGACGTCGATGCGGCGCCAGGTGAGAGAACAGAGGATTGAGCGCCAGCACCCGGCGAGGACGCAATCGGATTGGCCACGGACTTCCTTCGCGTCCAGTGTTCGATCAGCGTCTGTTGTTCTGAAGTTAGACTGACAAACTCAAGACCACAATGAAGCAGCGCCTGATAGCGCACGATCGCCTTTAAACGGAACGGCCCGCCCGCATCCGGCAAGCGAAACTCAATGCCCACCGAATCGCCGGGATGCAGTTCCCCGGCGAGCACCAAGCCGACGCCGCGTTCTCCAAGGGTGACCGAGCGCCCGGGAATCGAGTATGGGATTCCAGATCGCAAGACGGTAACATCCGCGGGAACGGCCAAGGGGAAACGAGGCACGCGGCGAGTGTTGGTAAACACCCTGGCCGGCGCCTGCGTCGCTGCGGCAGTCATGGTTCTAGCTCTACCTGCACGGGCACACCATCTCTAGCTGGTTTCAGAAGGCGCTAATTAGAATAATGCTTCGGCCAGAGTTTGTTGGGTGGAGTATAGCATTGCTTAACGGCAGATTTCCTCAGTGCACCTTAACCCGCTAAACCAGCAAGGACTGTTCCGCTCTCAAAGGACACGAAGGCTCACAAAGAAAACCGGGGCAACTCACCAAGTGCCCGATTCTCCTTGTGTGTACCTTTGTGGTTAGCGCTTGGGTCCCAGGATGAAGCAACAATGCTATGGCCAGCGTTTGGCTGTGTCTTCCCAACCTGCTGCGCGCGCCGTTTGCGGGCTTGCGTTGACTGCGGCCTGCGGAATGCGGATGGGCTGCTGGGTCGTGGAGGGAGTGGTTAATGTCGGTTTATTGCTGGTACCCTCCAGCATCGACTCCTTGTCGTCAGATAACAAGGGAGCTGCAACGCGCAATGCCTCGACTTCTTTTTCCAACCGCGCCAGTTCGAGTTCCTTCTGCCTCAGAACCTCATAGACATTCTTCATACCTGGGTCCCCTCGTCAAACGTTCTCGCGTGAAGCATTTGGCCGCACTCTAACAGGAAAGTTAGTTTTGTCAAGGAAGAACATCACGTGGAAAAACGGAGGCTCAACCGGCAGACGTTGCTTCTCCCTCGCGTTGATCCCTGCTCTTCGTGGACGGTGCCGGTACATCCTCCTGCTGCCATTTTCGCGCCAGTTGGTCCATTTCACCCAGTACCTTCTGAATATCCTTCATGCGTTTGGTAATGCCATACGTCACAGACGGCGGGATGGTTGGTTCGTAGTCGCGATAGACGAATCCTTTCTGCTCTAGAAGGCGCAGACGCTCGGTCAACACGCGAGAAGAAATGCCTTCAATCTGGCGGCGAAGTGCCCCGAACCGGGTGGGCCCGTTTGTAGATAAGGCCCACAGAATGTGCATAGTCCAAGGCCGGGTGAGCACTTCGAGTAATCCGGCCATGGGACAAGGACTGGGCGATTGGACGTAGCGGCGCACTTATCACCTCACTTGGTTACTTTAAAGTTCCTACTTTACAAAAGCAAGTAGTTATTTAAAGTAACTTATAAAGGTGTGTAGAGCATCTTATTCCGGAATAGACATCGCTAACACCACTCGCTAAGGAGGCTGATATGGCCAGCAACTCAATTTCAAATGCGCAAAGTCTGCAAACCGCCAGGGTGTTGAACGCCACGGATGAGAAGGAACGAACATCTGTTGGCTCGTTCGTTACCCTTGCAGGACGAATCCTGTTTTCCGCCATTTTTATAATGTCGGGATTTCTCCACTTCTCCCAGGCAGAAATCGGTTACGCCGCACAAGCAGGTGTCCCCACGGCCAAGCTGCTGGTTCCGGCGTCTGGAATTCTCGCGCTGGTGGGCGGACTCAGCATTCTGCTCGGATACAAAGCCAAAATCGGTGCCTGGCTGCTGGTCCTTTTCCTGGTGCCGGTCACGCTCCTGATGCACAATTTCTGGGCGGTGAAAGACCCCATGATGGCGCAGATGCAAATGGCAATGTTTCTGAAGAATGTGACCATGCTTGGAGGCGCTTTGCTCATTTCGCAATTTGGAGCCGGCCGGTTGAGTGTCGATGCCAAGAGAAATTAGCGAAGCGTGATACTCGGCAGCTAACAGTTAGCATTCAGCCCTCAGCCATGATCCGGTTACGGGCCAAAGGCAAACATATCCGGCTGCTGAGGGCCGAGTGCTGACTGCGCTCGCAAGTGTTCATTTGCGGACACGGTTGCGCGCTGCCGCACAACCCTCGTCCTCACGAAAGCGGAATTGGTCCGCGCTTTCTCACTACTTGTCACATTCTTGTAAATCGCCTCACCTTTCCCGAGTCACAGCGTCCAACTAACAATCAGTTTCGGTGTTGGACGGATCATGATCTCGTCCCGGAAACGAACACATGCGCAACGGTCCACGATCAGAGTTGTTTCGATGGAACGAGTGAACGGATCTCTGCGTATCTAGGCGCAGGAGTGGTGTGCGTAAGCGGGAAACGGCACGAACACTGATCAGCAGGTTCGGAGGTGGGGGTTATGCAGAGCGGAGTGAATGGCAGCAACGGGACGGGCAATGGAACCCTTTTACATACCGGGGATCCTCATGTCCAGGAAGTGGTTAAAACGGCCCATGAAGAACTGCGGCAGCTCATGCGTCAGCGAGCGGAAATCATGAAACGCATTGGCACGTTGAAGCAGACAATTTCAGGTCTGGCCAACTTGTTCGGCGATGACATTCTGGGAGAAGACCTGCTGGAGTTGGTCGACCGTAAAACTGGAGGACGCCAGCCGGGCTTCACGAAAGCGTGTCGCATGGTTTTGATGGAAGCCGGACGGCCGCTAGCGGTGCGAGAGGTCTGCGAGCTGATTCAACAGCGTCTTCCAACTCTGTTACTTCGGCACAAAGATCCGTTGGCCTCAGTGACCACTGTGCTCAATCGGTTGGTGGAATACGGTGAAGCACTCAGCGTAGTTCGGGAGAATGGCCGGCGGGCGTGGCAGTGGGTATCGGAACCAGTTCCGGCGCAGCCAGTGTAGAGACGCAGCTGGCAAGTCCAGCTTTTTGTGCGCGACCTGAAACATTGCAAGCAACATCGTCTACGGTCACATGATCGCCCTTTACGCTGGCAGCAGCATTCCCTTTTCCAGGTGCCGGATGACGTGTGCGTAAGAAGCTGCGTGCGGATCGTGGGTCACCATCACGATGGTCTTGTGGAAGTCTTCGTTCAGCCGCTTCAGGATTTCCAGCACTTCGGTGGCGGAGTGACTATCGAGGTCGCCGGTGGGCTCGTCGGCAAGCAGCAGTGTCGGATCGCTGACGATGGCTCGCGCAATCGCCACTCGTTGTTCCTGGCCGCCCGAGAGCTGTTTCGGGAGATGGTTCACGCGTTCCTCTAAACCAACAAGTCTTAGCGCGGTCATGACGTGATCGCGTCGCTGCTGGGCATTCAGCTTGGTAAGCAGCAGCGGGAGTTCGACGTTCTCGAACGCAGTGAGTACGGGAATCAGGTTGAAGGTCTGAAACACGTATCCAATATGCACGTTGCGCCAGTGGGCGGACTGAGAATCGCTAAAGCGGAACACGTTCTCGCCCAACACCAGCAGTTCTCCCGAGGTGGGCCGGTCGATAGCGGCGATCATATTCAGCAGTGTGGTTTTGCCCGAGCCGGACGGCCCCATGAGAGCCATGAATTCTCCGGCGGCGATTTCGATGGAGACATCGTCGAGGGCTTTCACTTCGAACGCGTCGCGCTTAAATACCTTACTGACGTTGCGTACCTGGACAACTCTGGTTTGCGTGGCCGTATTGGATAAAGTAGCAGTGCTCATGATTGTCCCTTGATCTTGATTTTGTCGCCGTCTTTCAAATTTGGTGGACCCGCAGTAATAACGTTTTCGCCGCCCACTAGTCCCTTGACGATCAAGCCGCCGCTGCGTTGCGACACAACTTGAACCTCACGCTTCAGCACCTTGCCGTTGAACGCGATCAAGACGATTTTCTTGCCGTAGTCATCGCGAACCGCCGTGGTTGGCACGAAGACTCCTGATGGTTCGGAACTCGCGTTCTTCTTTTCTTCGGCCAGGAACTTCACCGTTGCGTTCATCTCCGGCCGTAGATAGTCATCCGGATTCAGGATCTGCACCTTCACCTGAACCGTAGCCTTCTGACGGTTGGCCTCGGGCGAAATCTGCGCGATCACCCCTTCATACTTGCGATCCGGATAAGCATCCACGGTCACAATGCCCTTCTGGTTCGGACCCAGCTTGGCAAAATCATCCTGCGCGATGTCGAGTTCGACTTGAATGTCCTTAAGATCGGCCAGAGCCACGACCGATCCCTGCGGACCGCCTTCGGCGTTGCTCGCAAACCCCGAAGTGATCAACTCGCCTTTTTCCGCCGTACGTTCGAGAATGGTGCCGGTTACAGGCGCGCGAATCACGGTGGCGTCAAGCTGCGACTTGGCGTAAGCTTGCTGGCCTTCCGCTTGCAGTTCCGCGCCTTTGGCACGAGCAATCTCTTCCTGACGCGGCCCGATCTTCATCAGCTGGAAAGCTTTCTCCAGAGAATTAACCCGCTGCTGGTCCGAGTCAAACTTGGCGGTGGCATCGTCGAGGTTTTGCTTGGAGACAACGCCTCCCGCTGCGAGTTCGCGACTGCGATCCAACGTAAGCTTGTCGTTCGCCAGGGTGGCGCGGGCTTCGTCCAGATTGTGCTGGGCCTGCTGAACCTCCTCGGGACGAGAACCATTTTGCAACTCCTGGAGATAGGCTCGGGCGTTGTCGGCGGCGCCTTTGGCTTGCTCATACTGGGCGCGGAATTCGTCGTCTTCCAAGCGGACCAGCACTTGGCCTTCTTTCACCTTGTCGCCTTTTTCCACGCCGATCCACGCGACCCGGCCCGTGACCTTGGTGTTGACGTTGATCTTGTGATGAGCGACGATGTAGCCCGTGGCGGAAAGAACAATTCCGCCCACATCGCTGCTTTCCGCTGCGGCGCGGGTTACTTGCACTTCAGGAACATCGGGTGCCAGCAGGCGGTACGCCAGGGCAACCACGCTCAACAAGGCCACCACGGCGATCCCGCCGATGATGTAGCGGCGAGCCCAGGTGGGTGGCTCACCCCCATGTGCGGACCGGTCGATGCGCAGGCTTTGCAGATCTTCGTGTTTGGCGTCAATCGGCATTTCTTGTCAGAGCAGCTGTTTTCTATGGAGATTCAGATTTGTTTCTACGCGCTTAGTCACGTAACGCTCCGAGGATATCCCTGCGGGCCGCGTGCCAGGCCGGTGCCATCCCTCCGAACAGGCCCATGATGATGGCGAAAGCAATCGCAACGCCCACCACCACCGGCGTCATTCGCAAGCTGAAGACAATTTCGCTGAAGGTCACGGAGTTGGATGTCCCCGTGGTCATGCCGTTGAACGGCAGCATCAGGACAATCCCAAGCGCCGCACCGAGCAGCGACAACAGCACCGATTCGAATACAAAAGAAGTCAGAATACTCGGCCGCGAAAAACCGATCACGCGCAGGGTTGCAATTTCGCGGGAACGGTAAGCCACTGCAGCATACATCGTGTTCATGGCAGCAAAACTCGAGCCGATCGCCATGATGATCGCCACCACCCATCCAATGTATTTGATGGGAGCGCCGGAACTGGTCTGCTTGGCGTAATACTCGGTCTCTAGTATCCCCTCCAGCTTGAGGCGCTGATCGTCGCTTACCCGGTGCTTGAGCGCGTCGGCCGAGACTGGATCGGTAGCCCTGAGATAGGCAGACGCAAATCCACCCTGGCGGTCGAAGTCGGAGGCCATCTGATTCACATCTCCCCAGATTTCGGACTCATAGGCCGAACCACCCGCATCGAAGACGCCCACAACCGTCCACGGACCTTTGCCGAATTGCAAAGTGTCGCCGATGTTGGCATGGGCAAATCGTTTCTTGATGGACTCACTGACTACCACTTCGCGCTGCCCCTGGTTGAACCAACGCCCTTCAATGATCTTCACTTTGGGACGAAGCTCAAGCCCATCCGGCATCATGCCTCGCACCGTGACGTTCACTTCCCCGGTGCCGTCCGCGCGCGGCAGCACAATGACCACGACCCATTCGCCCGAGGCCATGGGTTCGCCATGACTGTCCTTGGCAATTCCGGGTAGAGTCTTGAGGGTCGGAAACAGAGAAGCGTCAAAGCCTCCAGAGAGTTCGGCCTGCGAACCTTTGCGCATAACCAGAACATTTTGCGCGTCCCCGCTGGTAACGAATGCGCGATCCAGCCCTGCGAGCAGAGCCATCAGAAAGATCGCAGTCGTTACCGTGAGCGCGATGCCCAGCGAGGTCATGATGGTCAAACCCTTGCGCAGTTTCAGGTTTCGGATGTTATAGCGAATCGGTATGGCCATAGTTATGAACTCTCAGCTCTCAGCTCAACCAATGTGGCGCAGACCCTCCACGATGTTCATGCGCGAAGCTTTGTAAGCCGGCAAACAGGCACTGAAAAATCCCACCGACGCGGCGACCACAAGTGCCACACCCATGGTCGGGACGGTGACTGTCAATCCGTTGGAGATTCCAATCCCCACCGGAGAGCGGGCAAAAAGACGAATTACGGCAGCCGCGGCCAGAATTCCCGCCACTCCACCGGCCAACGACAATGCGACTGCCTCGCCGACGAACAACGAGAGCACATTGCTGCCGGTGAAGCCCAGAGTCTTCAGCACGGCCACTTCGCGGGTTCGTCCGCGAATCGACATCGCCATGGTGTTGGCGGAGACCAGAAGAATCGCGAACACGACCGCCGCGCAGATACTCAGAATGAACGCTTTCACGTTACCCAGCATGGCCACAAACGAAAGCTTAAAGGCATGTTCGCTTTCGGTCTTCGTCGGTTCCGGCGAGTTGCGAAACAGATCGTCAATCGCCGCCGTGACGTTCGGGACGTCGTCAGCGGAGGAAACTCTGACATCGAAAAAACCTGCCTGTCCCTTGAACCAAGGGATCGCCTCTTCCAGATACGCAGTATGGAAGTAGATAGTTCGCGGAGGCGGATCCATTGTGTAGATGGCGCGGACTGTAAGCTCCGGATTGGCCGGGAAAAACGTGCCCGTCAAATAAATGCGGTCTCCTATTTTCCAGCCGAATTTCTTGGCCAACTCAATGTCCACCAGCGCTCCGGCGCGATCGCGTTGCCAAGCCAGAACCTGATCGGGCGGGACAACTTTATCCGACGCCACTTTCAGATACTCGCTGGGATCGGTGGCAAACTGAGCGAAAGAATTCTCTGGCCGGTCGTCCTTGTACTTGCCTCCAAAAAATGTCATAGGCACAACCGCGACGACACCTGGCAGGCTGCGAATCTTATCCCGGTAATACGTGGGCAGCAAGAACGTCAGGGAGACGCGATGCCGCGTGATCACACGTTTGGCGGAATCCGGTGCACCCTGATCCATATAAAAACTGCGCCAGATTGTCATCATCACCGTGAGCAACAGAAGCGAGAAGCCGATGCTGAGCATCGTCAGGATGCTGCGTCGCTTGTTGCGAAACGAATTTCTGATGACAAAACTGGTCTTGGTCATAAAACCCCGGTCAGAAAGCGCTACTTCGAATCATCCGGCGCCTAGTCAGCCGATGTGGCGAAGGCCATCCACTATATTTATCTGCGATGCGTGGTAGGAAGGAACCGCCGCGCTCAGCAAACCGACCACTCCGGCCACAATGATCGCCACGACGACAGTCACCGGTGAGACTGACAAAATGGTGAAGAACCCGACCGCCTGCTTCGAGTGAGTAATGAGTGTCACTAGTCCATAAGCACCCAACGCTCCAAGAAGGCCGCCTATCAGAGAAAGCGCAACCGCCTCGCTGACAAACAAACCAAGCACCGCCTGGCGAGTGAAGCCCAAGGTCTTGAGCACGGCAACTTCGCGCGTTCGCTCGCGAATCGACATGGCCATAGTGTTGGCGGAAACCAGCAGCGTAGCGAAAACCACGGCCGAACAAATGCTCAGGATGAAAGCTTTCACGTTGCCCAGCATGGCCACGAATTCAAGGCCGAATGCCTTTTCGCTCTCGGTTTTGGTCGGTTCCGGTGCGTTGCGGAAAGTGTCATCCACCGCCGCGGCGACCTTACTCACATCCTCCGGAGAATCGGCCAGAATGCCGAAGGTGCCGGCTTTCCCTTTGAACCACGAAACAGATTCTTCTACGTACTTCGCGTTGAAATAGACCGATTGATCATCCGGAATCGAGTGGAAAATACCTCGTATGTAGAGTTCGAGATCGACCGGGTAAATTGTGCCTTTCAGCACCATGCGGTCCCCCAATTTCCATCCGTACTTCTTGGCGAGCGTATCGTCGACCATCACTCCCTGGCGATCATGTTGCCAGTCCGCGACTTCTTTCGGCGTGATGGTAATGTCGCGATAAACTTTGAAAAACTCCTCGGGATCGGTGCCGAACTGCGCGAAGAAGTTCTCCGGCTTGTCGTCCTTGTAGAGACCGCCAAACCAGGACGTGGGCACCACTGCCACCACACCAGGAATGGAGCGAATCTTCTCACGGTAGAAGCCTGGCAGGTTAAAAGTCAGCGAAACCTTGTGCCGCGTGATCAATCGCAAGTTGGATTCGGCGCTGCCATTGTCCATATAGAAGCTGTGCCACAGAGTCATCATCAGCGTCAGCAGCAAAAGAGAGAAGGCAATGCTCAACACCGTCAAGATGCTGCGGCGCTTGTTGCGGAAGGCGTTCTTGCTGACAAAACGGGTTAGAGTCATGATCGAACTCCGAGAGAAAACCTGGTCTACCTACGAGGGCCCCAACAATGCCCTAAGCATAGCCGATGGATGCAGACCCGGACAACCTCACGCCTTCCCAGTCACAGCATCGCCGACTGCGAAGCCAGATACCAGTGGAGATCGTCACCGGGATTCAATGACAAATGTCACCCTGGTCACGGCTCGCTCAACAGTTCTTCCTGAAGTCAATGAACGGTGCGAGAGCGAGAAAAGTTACGGCTCGACTGCGCGCTGATGGAGGACGGGCGTCTCGCCCGTCCGGGATCAAGAATAGATGATCATTCGGCCTGCGCCCCAAACTGCGGCTGTCGAAGCCCTTTCGGTACTAAAGTTTCTTCAATCCGCCCTGCAATCGAATTTACGAACACTTTCGTAACTCCACTTTAGCCCTACTCCCGACTATCCTGATCACGTCGTTTCCCCCAAGGACGTGCCCGAGGTCTTCCCCGCCGAGGGAAAGTCGGTCTCTGCCTACAACGAGGTAGGAAGATAATGTCGAACAAAATCGGGCGTTTCGAAATACTCAGCGAAATCGCGCACTCTGACATAAGTTCCGTCTACAAGGCCACTGACCCCGAGAGCGGACAAACCGTCGCGTTGAAAACCGTCAAACTGGAACCGCTGGGCGAGCAGGCCGCGACGCTCGTGAAACATCTTCTGGAAGAGGCGGAAGCCAGCAAAGTTCTAAACAGTCACAACATCGGCTTACTCTACGGCGCCGAAGAAGTGGACGGCGTTTTCTGCGCTTCCTTGGAATATGTTCAGGGCAACAGCGTAGCCACTATGCTGGCTCGCAAAGAGGGATTCTCCATCTGGGATCTCCAAGACATTGCCCGCCAAACCTGCCAGGGCCTCGACCACGCCCACGCCAAGAACCTGGTGCACTACACCCTCGAGCCGGCCAAGATTATGGTGTCGTGGGACGGCACTGTAAAGATCTTGGGATTCGGAATTTCCACCATGAGTGCTTGCGCGGCCCAAGCCTCGGGCAATGCTCCTGGAGTTCTGCACTACATGTCTCCTGAACAATTGCGTGGAGATCCGCTGGGTGCGCCCTCCAACATCTTCACCCTGGGCGCAATTTTTTACGAGATGGTCACCGAGCGAAAGGCTTTTGATGGGGAAAACGCGGACCAGGTCAGGCAATCGATCTCGGAAATGACGCCAGTGGCTCCGGATCAGATCAACCGCAAGATTCATCCCGCGCTCAGCCAAGTCATCATGAAAGCCCTGTCCAAGGCGCCCGAAGAGCGATATCAGTCCGGGCAAGACCTGGTGAACGATCTGGAACGATGCAAGGAAAGCGCCACTAAGGCCAGTGCTGCCGCGAAACCGGGGCAAGCCGTGCAGAAGGCGCCCGTGCCGCAGAAACCCGCGCCCGCCGTCAGCGCGCCGCCAGTGAAACCAGCATCGCCGGCGGTCACGCAACCAAAGCCTACTTTCAAACCAGCCGCGCCTGTGGCGAAAGCGCCAACTCCGCCCTTGGCGGCAAAGGCTGCTGCAGCCGGGGGAAGCGGAAGCGGCGGGAATTCCGCAAGCTCCAGTGGACTTATTACACCAAACCTCGACCAGGCGGCGCCCGTCCTCAACATTTCTCCGGAAGCCTCCGTCGAAACGTTCTCGGTCGAATCATTTTCCGACGCACCCGCAACCATGTCGTCGGCGGCAATTGTTGAGCCTGAGGTCGAGGCTCCGAAAATTAACGTCGATCCGATGATGGCTGAAGCCCCGAAAGCTGGCGCGGCCGCAAGCCGCAGCTTCTCCGAGATCGACGAATTGCCCCCTCTCAAAGAGGTATACGTCGCCCCGCCACCGCCTCGGCCTGCCGATGAGCCTCCTGCGCTGGATGCCGTGCACGCGACCGTATTCAACAAAGCTGCGCCCGAAAAGCCAAAAATCCAACCGCGCGAAGTGGCGAAAAAAGCGGTCGCGGAAATTAAGAAGACGCCCCCACAACTTTTCGTGTTTTCCGTCGCGGGTGCCATCGGCATTATTGTGCTGATTGTGGCTGCGATCGCATGGCACATCCACTCCGAGAACGCGGATGATGATGCTCCAAACCAACCGCCGGCTCCGGCTGCCAGTGCGCCGGCCCAGCCGAATGGAAGCGTAAATCCATCTACCGAAGCTGCGAATAACCAGACCGCGGTGCAAGTGGCTCCTGAACCTGTCACCGTTGCGCCTCCCGCGGTCTCCGTGCAGCCGAAGTACAACAATAAAAAGAAAAGCAAGCCCAAGCCTGTGGCCCCGGCGATTGTTCCCGGGCAGCTGAACGTTAATTCAACCCCGGCAGGCGCACAGATCCAGATCGATGGACAAAACGATCCTTCCTGGGTCACACCGTTTAACATCGCCGGACTCAACCCGGGTCAGCACACCTTGACCATCATCAAGCCCGGCTACGCGATGGACACCCGTAGCATTGAAGTTGCCTCGGGCAGCAGGTCATTCGTCAGTGTTCAGCTCGCCCAGCTTGCGGCCACGGTTTCAGTGACCAGTGATCCCGCGGGTGCGGCCATCTGGATGGACGGCAAAGATACAGCCCGAGTCACGCCCGCGCAGATCTCCGTAGACAAGCCCGGCAATCACAGCTTCACGTTCAAGAAGCAGGGCTACCTGGATGAGAGCAGCAACGCGAATCTCCAGGTGGGGCAAACCTTGCACTTGTCGCCCAGCCTAAAGGCATTAGGCAACACCGACGACATCAAGATTGGTGGCAAGTTCAAGAAGCTCTTTGGTGGCAGCGATACTGCTGGAATGGGCGCAGTCAGCGTCAAGACGTCGCCAAAGGGTGCACAGGTCGCCATCAACAATCGCATTCTCGATAAGAACTCGCCGGTAGAGCTTTACCTGGATCCGGGCAACTACGTTCTCGACATCACCTTGTCGGGATTCAAGAGCATTCATCGCGTCATCACTGTGGAGAAGAACGGCAAGGTTGCAGTCGACGAAAGCCTCGACCGGGAATAAAACGGCCTCCCCAACGCTGATCTCCATTCCCGAGCATTCTTCGAGATAGCTCAGCCCTCTAAAAGTGTGCAAGACCTTTCATCTTGACCGCTAGTGTCATGGGGACGATAATTTGCGGCCCGAACCGCTTCACGACTTTCCACCCCGGGCCGGGAACGGTCACGACACCTCAGTTTTCTAGGAGAAATCAGTGAAAGAATCCATTCTTGGCGCGCTGATGGTTGTGATGTTCGTCGCCGTTGGTATCGCCGCAGCGCCCCCGTTAACCTTCACGTTCTCGGATGTTCACGCCAACAAGACAGCGATGGAGACGGACACTTTCGCGGTCAACAATGCCGGCACGATTGCGGGAGATTATGTTGACGCCGAGGGGGTTCAGCACGGAATGATTCTGGCCGGGAAGAAGCTAACCACGATCAATGACATTGATAAGGATTGTGTGACGAGCGGCGGCTTCACGTCCGGTGCGATTGCCTTCTACGGTATCAATAGCGCGGGAGCGGCCGCCGGCTGGTGCACCAGCACCAAGACCGGTCTCTACGACGGGTTTGTATACGCGGGTGGGAAATTCACTGGAGTCGACTTCCCCAGGGCAAACGGAACCCAGGCCATCGGAATCAATGACAAGGGAGCGGTTGTGGGTCTGTACTTGGACTCCGCCAACGTTCAGCATGGGTTCCTAAAGGTAGGGACCGACTACACGAGCATCGACGTGAAGGGCGACACCAGCACGGAGGCCTGGGGAATCAATAACAGCGGCCAGATCACCGTGTTTGCACTTAGCCCGACCAGCACCTACGAGAGTTTCCTCTACAAAGGGAAGACCTTCAAGAAAATCAGTGACCCCAACGCGGGCACAACCGGAACTGTTGCCCGCATTGTAAACAATAAGGGCGACGTCGCCGGCGCCTATTTCAATTCCGCTGGTTCTGAAATAGGCTTCTTGCTACACGGCGGCAAGTACTATGATATCAACAACCCGAAAGGCGTCGCTGGCACCCGCCCCGACGGGCTCAATGACAAAATCGAAATTGTAGGACGCTACCTGACCAGCTCCAGCGTAACCGTCGGTTTCAAGGCCACCACGAAAGCTGCTACTGGCGATAATTTTGTTTCCACTGATACCGGTGTTCAGGATTCCGGTGAGCGGAGCTTGAACCGGCGGCAAGCATCGAACATTCCACAATTAATCGAGGCGGTGCCATGATGCGCCTCAGGTAGGGAAACGGGGCGGGTTCGAACTCTGGTTTGATCAGAGGTCCCCGCCCCACTGTTGTGAAGATCACGCCTCTGCGGACTTCTCCTTCGCCCGGTTCGCTTGAAGCCTTCCGGCATCGGTTGGCGGCCCGTCCTCATCCATGCACTTCCCGCGCTCGGCGGGCAAGATATAATGGCGGGTTGGCCTGTGGAATCATTGGTTTTTGTGGCCATCCACCCGGTCCTTTTCTGCCCTGGGAACTTTTGCTTTAGGGGAGCCGTATCTGAGGATGTGCCCCCTGGAGCTCGATGGGGTTGGTGTATCGAAGGCGGGCTGGCCGAAGGCGACTCGCAAGAGATTCCGGGCTGGCCGTTCCTCAGATGGAAGATGGACGGGGACGAAGCTGGCAACGGAGTTATGAGCACCTGAGTTATGAAGACCTGGAAAAAAATTGCGATCGGTGCTGGAGCGGTGCTGTTGCTGTCCGCCATCGTCGGCTTCACCGTTTACCAGAGCCATAAGAATGTGGTCACCGTGCAGACGGGCAAGGCGCAGCGGATGGATCTGGTTGCGGTGGTGAGTGCATCCGGTGAAATCAGGCCGAAGACGTATGTGAATATCGGCGCGAATGCTTTCGGCAAGATTATCAGGCTGTACGTCAAGGAAGGTGATCGGGTAAAGCAGGGACAAATGCTGGCGCAGCTCGAGAACGTGCAATCGGCGGCAGATATGGACGCGATGCAAGCATCGCTCGAGGCGGCGCGCACGGATGCGGTGGCGGCGGAGGCAGCGCTGAATACGTCGGCAGCTGATCTCAATCGGGCTAAATCGGATGCGGAACGCTCGGACCTCGACTGGACTCGCGCGCAAGGCCTTTACAAAGATGCGTTGATTTCGAAGTCAGACTATGACATGCAGAAAGCGGCGCACCAAACCGCTGTGGCTGGATTGGCGCAGGCAGAAGCGCGGGTGGCGCAGGCTAAGGCGCAGAAGGATTCCGCCGATCGACGTATCGGGCAGGCCGGCGCCAATCTGACCCACGCTACCGACGTTTTGAAGAAGACGACTTACCAGGCTCCGTATGATGGCGTGATCACAAATTTGCCGGTGCGCGAAGGGGAGACCGTCGTGATGGGAATCCAGAATGCCCCGGGCAGCACCCTGATGACGCTGGCCGATATGTCGGTGATCACCGCCGAAGTCAAGGTAGATGAGACCGATATCGTGAATGTGCAGATGGGCCAGACGGCGCAAGTGACCATCGATGCGATTCCGAAGAAAACCTTCAAAGCGGTGGTCACGCAGATTGGAGATAACGCCATCGTGCGTTCAACTGGTGTTTCCACGTCGCAACAGACGAGCACCAGCCAGGAAGCCAAGGACTTCAAGGTAGTCGTGACCTTGGTGGATCCGCCGGATGATCTACGCCCCGGTCTTTCGACGACAGCCAAGATCACGACTGCGACCCGAGGAAACACGCTGACCATTCCAATTCAGGCTCTGACCGTTCGTCGGCAGTCGGATCTCGTGCCGAAGGATGAAAAGGGTTCGGTACAGGCGGCCTCGCCGCAGCCGGACGCGTCCAAGGATAAAGATAAAGACAAGCAGGAAATTCAGGGTGTATTCATCCTTCGCAACCACAAAGCCGAGTTCGTGCCGGTCGATACCGGCATCGCAGGCACGACCGATATCGAAGTGATCAAGGGACTTAAAGAGGGTGACGAGATCGTGACCGGCAGCTATAAAGTGCTGCGTACCTTACGTCCGGGCAGCAGCGTAAAGGTAGATAACGCGGCTCCCAAGAAGGAAGAAGAAGAGAGCAGTTAGCAGTTTGGGCTCTAACCTTCGTGCCGATGAAGCGTCCAATGGAAAGCCGGCGAAGGAGCAGCAAAGATCGGAGCGCGGGCAAGTGTCCGAAGAGGAAACGGAGAAAATAATGGCTACCGCAGAAGTAATCAATATCGCGCAACCCGCAGTGTCAGCCCCTCCCGACGCTTTCATGATTAGCACTCGGGATTTATGGAAGACTTACGATATGGGCTCCGAGCAGCAAGTGCATGCCCTGCGGGGCGTCAATCTGAATATTCGGCGCAACGAATATGTCGCGATTATGGGGCCGTCGGGGTCGGGCAAGTCCACGCTGATGAATTTGATTGGATGCCTGGATACGCCCAGCAAAGGCCAGTACTGGCTGAATAACCAGCAAGTCAGCGAACTGGATGATGACGAGTTGGCCCGCATCCGCAACAAGGAGATTGGTTTCGTATTTCAGACTTTCAACCTGCTGGCGCGCGCAACTGCCTTGCACAATGTGGAACTGCCCTTGATCTACGCCGGCGTGCCGGCTGAGGAACGGGCCGAGCGCGCCAAGGCTGCGTTGACCTCGGTAGGCATGGCAGAGCGCATGATGCACAAGCCCAACGAGCTTTCCGGCGGGCAACGGCAGAGAGTCGCAATTGCCCGGGCGCTGGTGAATCGTCCGTCAATCATTCTTGCCGACGAACCGACGGGGAATTTGGATTCGCAGACCGGAAACGAAATCATGGCGCTGATGGATCGCCTGCAAGCGCAAGGAAACACGATCGTCCTGGTGACCCACGAACATGACATTGCCGAATACGCGCATCGCGTGGTTCACATCAAGGATGGCGTTGTGGAGAGGGATGAGGTTAAGAGGTAAGTAACGGTCAGCGCTCAGCTTTCGGCCGTCAGCTATCAACTTTATGATGCACAACGCCCAGCCAAATGGCTGGGCGTTGTGTTTCAGTGTGCAAAGAGTTTCAACTTTGGCGAGTCAGAGTTCGCCGGGGTGGTAAGCCTGGTAAGCCTCCTTCACACTTGTATTGTGCCCCGCTTGCGCTACAATGCCTGTTCTTGAAAATGGCCTCCTTTGGGATGCCGTTTTCAACGTCTTGCTGATATTCCGATGGTATCTATGAACAATTTAGCTTGCGGTCATCCGGTGAAATGGCACTAGACTGGATGCCACGTTCGATCACATCAGGATAGCGTTTCGAGAAATGATTTTGGTGGAAGAGGAGAATGATCATGAGATTGCGGATGATCCTGGCGGCTTTTTTGGTTCTGTTGGCAACGGCGCTGGTTGCCCAGACGTTTCGCGGAACCATTTTGGGGACGGTGACGGACGCTTCGGGCGCAGTCGTTTCCGGCGCGACGGTCAAGGTGCATAACGTGAACACGGGGCAGGATCGGACCACCCAGACCAGCGCCGACGGCAGCTATGCCCTGTCCGAACTTCAGGTCGGGAGTTATACCGTCACGATTTCGCAGAGCGGATTCCAGACCTCGGTGACGAACGCCGTGGCCGTGGACGTCGGCGTCGAGCGCCGCGTGGATGCTGCGCTGAAGCCCGGACAAGTCACGGAGCAGGTGGAGGTTTCTGGGGAGAGCCTGCCCCAGGTTGAAACCACAAGCAACGACCTGGGCGGCGTGCTTACCAGCGAGACGGTTGAAAACCTTCCGGTAAATGGCGGCGACTACACCAAACTGATCTTCCTCAACCCGGGTGTGGCCGGTTCGCCGGACCAGATTTCGGATTCTCCGGGATCGTACGGTGAGTTTTCGATGAACGGCGCTCGCGGGCGATCGAACAATTATCTGCTCGACGGAACGGATATGAACGACGGTTACCGCAACGACCCTGCGATCAACGAAGCGGGGGTGTTCGGCACCCCGGCGACGATTCTGCCGATCCCTGCCGTGGCCGAAGTGAATGTGATTTCGAACTTTCAGCCGGAGTACGGCCGGAATGCCGGGGCAGTGGTGAACATCGTCACCAAGAGCGGAACAAACGTTTTCCATGGTTCGGCAGTTGAATACTTCCGCAATGACGCGCTGGACGCGCGCAATTATTTCAACTCGGCAGGCCAACCCAAGGCGCTGTTCCACAACAATCTGTACGGTGGCTCTTTGGGTGGACCGATCATCAAGAACAAAACATTCTTTTTCGCCGACTATGAAGGGCAGCAAGAGCCGGTGGGAGTCGTCACCCTGGCGTGTGTGCCTGATCCGGCGCAGATCGCGGCCGACAAAGCCCTAATTCTGGCCAATCCCGTTCTTGGCACTTTGAACCCTGTGACGAACGCTTTGCTGGCGCGCAATCCGTGGCCGGCGCCAAACATTCCAGGAACGTACGGTGGCTCGCTGGTTGGATCGGAGGATAGCGGCTGCCCGGTTGGACCGAACAGTTCGGTGATCTCGCCGTCGTTTAACCGGTTGAGCAGTGCTATCGCGAAAATCGATCACGAGTTCAACACTAATAATAGGCTTTCGGGCCGCTATTTCTTCGGCGATAGTGTTCAGTCGTTTCCGCTGGCTCTGACTGCGACTGGTGGTCAACTACCGGGATTCAACACCTACACGCCGACCCGAGTGCAGCTGGTTTCTATTTCTTACGTACACACGATCGGATCGAACAAGGTGAATGAACTGCGGTATGGATGGAACCGTTTCGCAGAAGGATTCGTCCCAGGAGACCAAAGTTTTCAGCCCAGCTCGATTGGGCTCAATACAGGTACGGGCGCTGCCGACCAGGGGCTGCCAATTATTCTAATGGGCGGCTTTGCCCAACTCGGTGCGACCAGCAGCGTTCCTCGTCACCGGGTTGACACCAATAATCAAGTGATCGACAGCTTTGGGTGGAAGGTCGGAAGACACGATCTGAAATTCGGCGTAGATTTTCACCGCACCAGCATTCAGCAGTATTTCGACAAGTATTTCCGCGGGAGGATCGAGTTCCAGGGCCACACCTCAACCGAGGGTCCGATCAGTGTCGCGACCACGCCGCTTATTGATTTCCTCACTGGTTATGTGGACAACGGATTCCAATATTTCGGAGATTCGACCCGCCACACATTTGAGAACAACTTTGGCTTTTACGTGCAGGACAGTTACCGCGTCACGCCGCGGCTTACGTTGAACTATGGCCTGCGCTGGGACTATTTCGGGGTGGTGGGTGAGAAGAACAATCTGATGAGCAACATCACCAGCGAATCTCCGGCAGCGGGGACAGGCACCTTTACGCTGACGCAGGTGGGGCAGCCGGGGTTAAGCAGGCTGTACAACCCGGACTACAGGAACTTTGCTCCGCGTATCAGTATGGCTTGGGACATGAGCGGCAAGGGTACATCGGTAATTCGCGCCGGGTGGGGGATGTTCTTCGACTCCTTCTCCCAGGACGTGGTTCTGGGCCACTTGCCGTACGCACCTTTCTTTGATCCCGGACCGGCGTATAACAACATCGGACCAGCAGCGATTCTTTCTACGGGCGCGACCGGTGGGACCATCGTTGCCGGTAGTCCTGTGTACGCGCCTACGACCACTTGCAGTTTTGAGTGCGATGTTTTCGGCTTCGACCGCAACATCAAGACTCCCTATATGGAGAACTACAACCTGAACTTCCAGCAGCAGATCACAAGCAAGACCATGCTGCAGATCGGGTATGTGGGTTCGCAGGGCCATCATTTGTGGCGGTTCTTCGATCTGGGCCAGCCGAGCGAGGCGGCCATCAACGCAGCCGATGTGGCTTGCAACTGCATTAACGACTACAGCAGCGCCGCGCGTCCGTTCGCGGGCAACCCATACGGAGCATTTTACGTGCTGCAAGAGAACTCCAGCGGCCAGTCGAACTACAACTCGTTGCAGGCCAGTTACCGGGTGAACGGATGGCACGGGATCACGTCGATGGTGAATTATGTTTGGTCGAAGTCACTGGATAATTCGAGCGACAGCGACGATTTTGAGCCCAACGCGGCACAGCCGAATAACAGTACCCAGCCCCAGCTCGAGTATGGGCCGTCAAACTTCAACGTGCCTAACCGGTTTACCTGGATCTTTGCCTACGACCTGCCCAAAATGGGTGGGAATATGCAGCGTCTGAAGAACGGCTGGGGCACGAACAGCACAGTGACGCTGCAGAGTGGGCAGCCATTCCAGCTTAATTACAACTTTGAGGACGACTACAGCGGGAGCGGGAACGGTTTCGACCGGCCAGACGTGGTTGGACCGATTGTTTACCATCCGAACACGCCGTCGAACTACTTGGACATGAGTTCGTTTGCCATCCCGTGTACGATTTCCGCGGCCGCACAAGCTGCGCCCACGGGGACTGCGGCGGACTGCGTCCCGGGCACGCGGCACTTCGGAGATGAGGGGCGCGATTCCTTGCACGGGCCGACCTACAAACAATGGGATCTCGCGATCTATAAGACAACGATGATCACGGAGCGGTTCAGCATGCAGCTCCGGGCTGATTTCTTTAACATACTTAACCATCCGAACTTCGCCAATCCGTTCCTGCCGGCGTTCATTGCGGACGCGGGGACTGGCGGATTTCACATTGTCAACGGCCGCGAGGTTGCCGGCGCGAGTGGCGGTTATCCGATCGTTGCGACCGGGGACGTGGGCATTGGCAACCCGTTTCTGGGCGGCGGCGGGCCACGGGGAATTCAATTGGGGGCTAAGTTCACTTTCTAGTTGGTGGTTTTCTTGGCTCCTCCCGCGGGCGCAGGAGGAGCCTTTTTGTTGACCGGTAGTCGCACTTCGGCGGGTGTGAAGTCGCGCCTTCCCCATCTGGTTTCGATCCCTGAGTCTAAGTTCGGTACCCGCACGAGGGCCGTCGGGGGATACGTGCCTGTCGCGGATGTGGCTAGGGGCCGCAGCGCCTCACTGTTGCTGCTGCACTTCTCCGATGGGAATGATCTTCGTGTCGGTGCGGAATTTCTTGTAGTCGCGAAAAGTGATGTCGTCTTCGAGGTTGAAGTCTTTCAGCAGGGCGAGTCGCGCGTCAACCTTTACGTTGATGTGTTGCGGCAGCCAGACTTCGTCATTGATACGCGTCTGCTCAATGACAATTCGTGAACCCTTGTGGATGCGGGCCAGGAACAGCCCGAACGAAACTGTGTCGATGCACTGGATGTCGAGCTTCTTCCACTGTGATTCGTCTTTGTCGATCCAGGCGCGGAAGCGGAACTTGGTGAGGATTTTTGCTTCTTTCAAGTGCGCCTGGTAGCCGGGCTTCGGTTCGCCATCGATGACATAGGTGTCGCGTCCGGCTAGGGACTCGATGCCGGCGAAGCGGAAGTTGTAGGCGTCGGCGACTTCGCGGACGAACTGGCGGTTTTCTTCGCGCTCTTTCTCTTCCTTCGCCTCGCGCTTCTTGCGGTCTTCTTCAGATTCGTTCTTGCGCTTTTCAATCACTTTCTGGATTTTCTCTTCCTCTTTCTTCGCATCCTTGTCGGAGAGCGGCTTGTCGTCTTTCGCGACCAGGCGTTCGACCGGCTCGCCGTAGAGTTCCATCATTTCGGAGGTTTTTGTTTCCGTGGACTTTACCTGGCCTTTGCCGTCGAGTTTGTGTTCTTCCTCGCGTTGGATGTAGGTGTAGTCGCGCTGTCGTTTGTCGTTTTCCATATCCTTTTCCGCAGTCTGGCGAATGAGTTGGCGGATCTGGTCCTCGGAAAGGGTTGGGGTGGTTGCTGCTGCTGGCGCTTGGTTTTCCTGGCCGAGTGCGAAGGCGCACGCAAGAACGAGAGCGAGGGCGAACTTGACGTGCATGTTCATGTTACGTGATTAAAGCCCCGTAGGTTCCCGGGAGTTTCGTCGTACGCTGATTTTAGAGTGGGTGCGGAGGGTGGTTCAACTTTATGGTTGGCTCAAAGGCAGAGGACTGGACATAACAAAGTTTTTAATCGCAGAGGTCGCGGAGAGTTCGTTGGTGGGCGAGATGGTTTACTTTTCCGCTCTTCCAAGGCAGCCAGCGCGGAAGGAGCGGTCATCCAGACGATGCAGGTGCTTGGCCATTCCGGGGCGGAGCAGCGGGTGATGGCGGATGGTGAATAGATACTCGGCGATGAACCAGAGGTGTTGGTCGGTGGTCATCCAGTCGCGGGCGTCGAAGCGGGCGAGATTGACAGGGCGCGAAAACGTTCGCAGGGAGCGCTCTGCGCGGAGATTGAAGTACACATCGAAATAACTCATGGCCAGTTCGCGCAGAGTGCGATAGACGGGCTCGCGATAACGGCATCCGGTGTAGTTGGATTTGGCGATGGCTCCCCAATGCCCTTTGATTCGGTAGACAGCTATGACGTGGTCGGTGTCCTGTTCGGCCTCGAGATCAATGACCAGCGGAGGATAGCCGTTGGCTCGCAAGGCAGCGGCGGCGAAGGTTGCTCCTTCGAAGCAGTGCGAAGTGTTTTCGCGCAAGACGCGGCGCGGGGACCACGCGGTGTCAGCCAGGTGGTAGGGCATGCCGTCGAGAAAGCGCTGGATTCCGTGCGGGGTTCTCAGGCTGCGCAGCTTGCGTAGTTCGGCGGGGGTGAAGTTGTTCATTCGTGCATTCAGTTTATCTTGTAGGTCGCGCAAGAGGCGTTAACCACAGAGGACACTAAGGTTCACAAAGGAAAGTGCTCATACGAATAGTTCGGCCAATTCCTGGGGCTTATCCACCATCACATCTGGCGGGGCTTCGCAGAGCGTGTGCGGGGCGAAGCCATAGGTTACGCCGCAAGTCCAGAGGTTGGCGTTGCGACCGGTGATCACATCGACGGAGGAATCCCCGACCATCAGAGTTTCCTGGGGCTTGATTTTGTTCTCGCGCAGGATGGTTTGAGCACCGTGCGGGTCCGGCTTCTTGGTTGAGAAGCTGTTCCCGCCGTAAACATGAGTGAAGAAATGCGTGAGGCCGAGCGCTTCGACGATGGCGCGCGAGGGAATGACGGGCTTGTTGGAAAGCACGGCCATCCGGCGAGGGATGCCGTTGGAGTTGCGAACCACGTCGAGCATTTCCTTGATGCCGTCGTATGCGTGAGTATGGTCGAGTTTGTGAACGCGGTAGTAGCCGAGGAAGTGCTCCAGCCCCTCTTTAATAACTCCTTCATCGCGGGGATCGCCGAGGGCGCGACGCACCAGCATCGGAGCACCGTCGCCTACGTAGGAGGCGATCACATCGCCGGGGAGCTCGGGGCGACCGAAGTGTTTCAGCATGGCGTTGACGGAGTGAACGAGGTCAAGGCGCGAATCGATCAAGGTACCGTCGAGGTCGAAGATCAGCAGCTTGATCTGGCGGGGATCGAATTGGCGTTGGAATTTGATCATGCAGGTTTTAGGATAAATGATTGAGAGCTGCCAACCGTCAGCCTGCGCCTAGGCCCGACGAATTGGGCTTGTAGAGACGTAGCTAGCTACGTCTGTACAGCTAGGGTTTTGCCATTGTTTAATGCTGTTTCTCAATCGGCGGTCTGGATTTACAATGGAGAACGGGATGGCGACCAAGATAGATCCTAAGCCAACTGGAGTTGTGGACGAGAAAGTCAGGAGCGCAGGCAAGACCTACGAAGGTCTCTCCCGCGAGCGGCTGATTGAGGCCTACCGGATCATGTACACGTCGCGGCGTGTGGACGATCGGGAGATCCTTCTCAAGCGCCAGCAAAAAATCTTCTTCCAGATCTCGGGCGCGGGCCACGAGGCGGTTGGCGCCGCAGCGGGTTTTGCACTAAAACCGGGCTACGACTGGTTTTATCCCTACTATCGAGATCGCGCGCTGTGCCTGGCGCTGGGCGCGACACCTCACGAGATGCTGCTGATGGCCGTCGGTGCCGCGGCTGACCCGCAATCCGGCGGGCGGCAGATGCCTTCGCATTGGAGCTTCCCGAAGTTCAATGTGGTCACGCAGTCGTCTCCTACCGGGTCGCAGATTCTGCAGGCGGTGGGTTGCGCGGAGGGTGGCCGCTACTTCGCGAGTCATCCGGAAGCCGCGAAGAAAAGTGAGGGCGACTATCGCCAATTCAAAGACGTAAAGTTCCAGCGCGATGAAGTCACCTACGTTTCGCTCGGCGATGGCGCCACCAGCGAAGGCGAGTTCTGGGAGGCGATGAACACCGCATCCAATGGCAAGTTGCCGGTGTTGTTCGTGGTGGAAGACAACGGATACGCCATCTCAGTTCCCGTCGAGGTTCAAACTGCGGGGGGAAACATCTCGCGGCTGGTCGCCGGTTTCCCGAATTTCCATTTCGAGGAAATCGACGGTACCGACCCCGTGGCGTCTTATGCGGCATTTGCTCGCACCGTAGCCTACTGCCGCGCTGGGGAGGGCCCGGGCTTTATTCATGCGCACGTGATCAGGCCGTATTCGCACTCGCTTTCGGATGACGAGCGGCTTTACCGGCCGGAGGCGGAACGAAATCTCGACGCGGGTCGCGATCCCATTACGCGCATGCAAATGTTCCTTATTCGCGAGGGCATCCTCGATGAAAAGGGCATCAATAGGCTGGAGAAACAGGTAGAAGACGACCTGCAGGTTGCGGTAGATCAGGCGTTGGCGGCACCTCCGCCCACTCCGGACACAATTCCGCTATACGTTTACTCGCCCGATGTGGATCCTACTTCTTCCGCTCTGCAGATGGAGCCGGTATCGGATGCGCCGGCTGCGGACGGCAAGAAGGTCGCTCCGAAAACTATGGCCGATCTGATCAATGCCACGCTGCGCGACGAGATGCGGCGCGATGAGCGCATCGTGATTTTCGGCGAAGATGTGGCCGATGCCAGCCGCGAGCAATATCTCGAAGAGAAGCTGATCAAGGGGAAAGGCGGCGTCTTCAAGTTGACTTATGGCTTACAGAACGACTTCGGTTCCGATCGCGTATTCAATTCGCCGCTGGCGGAAGCGAACATCGTGGGTCGCGCGGTCGGCATGGCCACGCGCGGGATGAAGCCGGTGGTCGAGATTCAGTTCTTCGACTACATCTGGCCGGCCATGATGCAACTGCGCGATGAACTTCCGCTGATCCGCTGGCGCTCCAACAATGGGTTTTCTTCGCCATGCGTGATTCGGGTTGCGATCGGTGGATATTTGACTGGCGGAGCCATTTACCACTCGCAATGTGGCGAGAGCATTTTCACGCATACGCCCGGAATGCACGTGGTGTTTCCATCGAACGCACTGGATGCGGCCGGCCTATTGCGCACGGCCATTCGATGCGACGATCCGGTTTTGTTCCTGGAACACAAGCGGCTTTATCGCGAGACTTTCGGCCGTGCGCCGTATCCAGGCCCGGATTACACGATCCCGTTCGGCAAGGCGAAGATAGTGCAGTCCGGAACTGATTTGACCGTGATTACCTATGGTGCAGTGGTTCCGCGGGCGTTGCAAGCGGCCCAGAAGCTGGGACGCGAGCATGGAGTCAAGGTCGAGTTGATCGATTTGCGCTGCCTGAATCCGTTTGATTGGGAGACGATTGCCGCTTCCGTCAGCAAAACCAATCGAGCGATCGTGGCTTATGAAGATACTCTGAGCTGGGGTTACGGCGCGGAGATCGCTGCCCGAATTGCCGACCAATTGTTCGATCATCTGGATGCGCCAGTACGTCGCGTCGCGGCGAAAGACGTGTTTGTCGCCTATCAGCCGATTCTGGAAGATGCGATCCTGCCCCAAGCCGAGGATCTGTTGCGCGCCATGAAAGAATTGGCGGAGTACTGAGGGACTCCGAAGGTCCGGCCTCAGGTGGCTGCAAGAACATCGTTCCGGCCATCATTTCATCTCATCTCGCGGAAGCCTCGTTTGTCAAAATACTGTCGAAACCACGCGGGTGGCCTGTTTTGCAGGCCATTCGGTGTTATAGTTTCAGGCCGCTACTGAGTCCCTGCAAGATCTGTATTCAAATCGAACGAACTATTCTGAATCGAGGGTGCGAGCATGGGGAGAAAACGGGTTTCGTATTTCGTAAGTTGGGGTTTTGCAGTGATCGCCGTTACTGTGTTTTTCGTGAATGGTGCGTGGGCAGCGAATACGGAAAAGGTGGTGCACAGCTTTACCGGAGGCAACGACGGGATCGACCCGGCAGCCACACTGGCGCAAGATGCTGCTGGCAACTTTTACGGAACGACGGTCAGTGGCGGAACCGGCACGCTGTGCTCGAACGGCTGCGGAACTGTGTTCGAGCTGTCACCAGTTGCCGGAGGCAAGTGGAAAGAGACGGTGCTGTACAGTTTCACCGGCGGCAACGATGGCAAGAATCCCTACGGTGGCGTGACGTTGGATAGCAAGGGAGATCTTTACGGCACCACGGTGGCCGGGGGATCGGGCGGAGCTTGCAGTGGAGATGGTTGCGGGGTTGTGTTCCTGCTGTCGAAATCCGGCAAGCATTGGGTCGAAACTGTGATGTACAACTTTACCGGCGGCAAGGACGGCTTTGGTCCCGGAGGTACCGTGGTATTTGATAGCGCCGGCAATCTTTACGGAACCACACCCGACGGAGGCAACCTGCACAAGTGCAACGGAGGAGGTTGCGGCGTGGTCTATCAGATCTCGCCAGTCCGTGGCGGCAGATGGAAGCAGACTGTGCTTCACACGTTCACCGGCGGCTCCGACGGCGCTGTGGGCTCGCTGGGCCCGCTGCTTGTCGACAAAGCGGGCAATGTGTTCGGCGTCTCCGAGGTCGGCGGCGATCCTTCCTGCCAGTGCGGCACCGTATTCAAACTTACGTCTCTGAGCGGTAAGTGGAATTTTAAAACGCTCGACGCATTCAAAGGGATTCCCCAGGCCGGATTTCCCTACGGCGGTGTGATTGCGGATAGCAAGGGCAATCTCTACGGCACAACTTACTACGGCGGCGCAAACGGTGCGGGCTCCGTGTTCAAGCTCACCAAATCGGCAGGCAAGTTTACCGAGAGCGTGCTCTACAGCTTCACCGGCGGATCGGACGGCGGATCGCCGACAACGACTCTGATGTTCGACGGCAAGGGCAATCTGTACGGCACGACTTCCGCTGGCGGAGACAGCAACGGCGATGGGGTCGTTTTTAAGCTGAGCAAAGCCGGCAGCCAGTGGAAGGAAAGCGTAGTGCATCAGTTCGGCAAAGGGTCCGACGGGAGAAACCCCTACTACGGCCTGGTGCGCGACAAGGCCGGAGTACTCTTCGGCACCACTGCCATTGGCGGCGGCAGTGGTCAGGGAGTCGTCTTTCAGATCACGCCGTAGATCGATTGCTCCGGTCGCTGCCTTGCTTTGAATGGAGCGAGGGTTAATCGTTCGACGCGACGACTAAACTGCCGCAATATTCGCTGCGCTGGCTCGAGGCCCCGCGTGGACTCCAGCCCGAAGTCCTGGTTCTTGCACCTATTCTGGTGCAGGATTTCCCTAAGAACTCTCATTTCGGCGCAAAATCCAGAAAACAAGGGATCGTTTTCTTGGCCTCCAAGATCTACGCTTCTAAAGGTAGTTAGAGGCAAAATATTGGAAACATGGGAGTTAGCGCCGCGCTTAACCGCCTGCGGTTCCGTTTTGGAACCGCGGGGATGGAGCTCCGGCAAAGGTCATTCGCCCTCGCCGTAATTGGTCGGATTCGCAGTTAGGAAGGCCCAAAACTGCGCCGACGGTCGGGTTGTCAAAGACCCGTTGTTTCAGTCATCCAGATTATCTTTTAGATAACTTGTGTGTTTCTATGTTATCGCGAGCGGGGTCATGAGAGCAAGAAGAAAAGGGACGGGCTGCGGAACTGATTCCTAAATTGGGAATTCTTGCGCCCACCAGTAAAGGATGCCGTGCCGGCACGCGTGAGGCAAAGCACCCGCCCCTTGCAAAAACGCAAGGAACGGGGCACCCCAAAACTAATTCTGACAAGAAACAATGCATTGATTAAGCCGCCATGGGCGTGATCTGGACGGCGAAACCGAGGTTCTTTAAGCGGTTCACGAGTTGCAAGACGTGCTTGCCTTGGGCGCGTTTGTCGAAGTGGTTTGCGCCGAGGTCCTGGTAGAGGGTGCCATTTTTGAGCATGGGGTAAGCGGCCGTGAGGATGGAAGCGGCGACAGCACCGATGGCCTTCTTGGCGCCGCGGCGGGATCGAATGCGCAGGTATTGAGCGTGGAGGTAAGTTTGCTTGGTGCGCGTGGCCGCCCATGCGCATTGGACCAGAGTGGTCTTGAGCCAGGGGGCACCCTTTTTCATGCGCGTGGAGCGGCGTTTTCCAGCGCTTTCGTCGTTCTTGGGGCAGAGTCCGGCCCAGGAAATCAGATCGCCTTCGGTGGGGAACCGGCTCCTATCGATACCGATCTCCGACACGATCACCTCGGCCGAGAGGCGGCTGACGCCGGGAATGGTTTTCAGCATTTCGATGGCTACGCGAAAGGGCTCGACGTTGCTGTCGACCTCCTTATCAATGCGGCCAATGGCCGCATCCAGAGCATCCAACTGGTCCAGATGAAGATGTAGCATAAAGCGGTGATGGGCCGTCACCCGGCCACGCAGCGACGCCTCCAGTTCCGCCGGGGTGGCCTTGAGGCGCCCGTCCGCCAGTGCCGCCAAGGCCTGGGGATCGGTTCGGCCGGCGATCAGGGCCTCGATCATGCGACGGCCGGAGATGCCAACGATATCGCTGATCACCGAATCGAGTTTGATGTTGGCATCCTCCAACGTCTTCTGGATGCGCTGCATATGGCCGGTGCGTTCGCGCACGAACTGCTTGCGGGTGCGCAGCAGGTCTCGCATCTGCTGGGTCGGTTCATCGGGCACAAAACTGGGCCGGATCAGCCCATGCGCCATTAGATCGGCCAGCCAAGTGGCGTCGTTCACATCGGTCTTGCGTCCCGGCACATTCTTGACGTGGGCGGCATTAGCCAGCACCAGCTCGAACTCGCCGTCCGATAGAATGTGCCACACCGGCTTCCAGTAGACACCAGTCGCTTCCATCCCGATATGGGTCACACTTTCCGCCGACAGCCAATCCGACAGGGCCATCAGTTCCTGGGTCGTTGTCTTGAAGGTCTTGACTCATTTGCTAAAGTCCGGGGCACCCGGCGGATGCTGGCGAACGTTTTGCCACGCCAGTCTGTCAGCTCTGCGATCGGTTCGTCGATTGATGCCGAGGCAGATTCCACCGGGTCGGGCATTTTCACGTACCCCTCCAACTCTCGCACGTAATTTATCTGCGCTCAGCGTAACCTGCAACCTCCGCACGTGTTGGGGGCATGGGGATATTGTAAATGGAGTGGGGGATGCTGATGGATTGCTTGCGTGGGGCCAGGCGGCCCTGCCCGCCAACTTCTGGAATGTAACAGCTTGCTTAGAAATGTCTTCTATGTGGAGTATACTGTGGAATAGGTTCCGCACATGCAAATCGTTCAAATCGTGCTCGATAAAAAACTGTTACACGCCGCCGACCAAGCCGCGAAGCGCACTAGGCGAAACCGGTCCGCTCTGGTGCGCGACGCCCTGCGGGAACATCTCCGTCGGTTAGAACTGCGAGCCAGTGAAGAGCGCGACCGCGAGGGCTACTCGCGACAGTCGCAAGCCGACGCGGAAGCGCGGGGTTGGGAGTTGGAGGCCACGTGGCCGGAAGAATAGCGCGAGGCGAAGTTCGACTCTACCAGTTTGCCGCGCCCGACAAGAAACGACCGGCCCTCGTGCTCACCCGCAACAGCGCCATCGCCTATCTATCCACGGTCACGGTTGCGCCTATCACCTCTACCATTCGCGGTGTGCCATCGGAGGTCGTTCTGCATGAGGAAGATGGCATGAAATCCCCTTGCGCAGTAAACCTGCACAACGCCGTGACTGTATCTCCACAGCGGTTAGGAAGACGCGTGGCCCAGCTTAGTGCCGCACGGATGAATGAAGTGTGTGCCGCCCTGCGGTTCTCTCTGGGGTGTGATTCAAGCTAGTTACTGGGTCTCTCCCGGGCAGACGATGCCGCCGTGGGGCCAGACGAGAATCCCCCTCCACTTCCACTCTTCGACGATCTCAGGGTCTGCCTCGTGTATGATTGTGCGCACCTTCGCGAGCGTCTTGCCGCGCCAGTCCCCAAGTTTCCTTGATCTTCCGGTCGATGAATGCAGAGGCAGATTCCACCGGGACGGCCCCTTTGCGATCACGGAGATGGTCGCTTCATCGAAGATGCCATGCTTCAACTGCATCATCTGCACGGGAGCCCCGTGGCGGCGACCGACCTCTGCGGCCAAGTCCTCGCCGAAGACAGGCATCTCTACGCCATCCGGCGTGCGAATATGCGTAGGAAGGTCTTCCTGAGCACCCGTCGTCACGGCGCTGCGGAGCAAACCGGAGCAGGTCGGAAGCTTGCTTGCCGTTAGCCACGGGAAGTCGCTGCGGTTATCAATCCGCCGGAATGCCAGGCGTCTGTCACCCTCGAGGCCGTGCCAGCCCAGATTGGCGGCTTCGAGTCGTTCGCCGCCCATGGACTTCACGGGATACCGGAAGATCGCCTCCACATGTCTGATTCTCAACAGGCATGGTCGATCCGACACCGCCCAACGGCGTATCACTGGAACAACCTAGCGCACTTCGTAAGACGAAACCAAGGGTGTACAGTCAGGACTTGGATTGTGAGTGTTTGGCGATGTTACGTCCACAACCAAGAGTCGCCATTATTGCTGTTTCTATTTTGCGAAGTGTTCTTCATCCATGATTAACTCCGACTGAATGAGCCACTTGTCGTCTTCTTTGCAGACGACGTACTGATGATGAATTTTGCGAGGCGGCATCGGCTTCCCGATCGTCGGATCAATCTGACCAACGACTTCCTCGTATTCGTAAATCACCGCCACATCCGGCCTCACGAAGCGGACATCCACCTTATGCGAGCCCGGGGCATCCCTGCCCGCCTGGTAAAAGGCGGAGTGGGCCAACTGATCGAACTTCTGCAAAAGAGCCTCCCGGCCGTGTAGGCGCTCCCCGAACGAATTCGTCCAATCCGCATCGACCCCGTACTGCCTTGCTTGGGTGGCATTCTTGTCGTCGCCATCCGCACCTTGAATTAGCGCCCTAACCGCAGACTCGTCTTCGGACGTGCCACGACTCTGTGCCCACACCGCCGAAATAATGAGGAAAACGCCCCCCCAGCCAGCCATCTGCTCCTGCGGATTAAAGTCGCCATGGTTCGTCTGTCTCCTTCGCCGAGTTCTGTTCCGCTCGGCGGCCCGCTGTGACGATACACGCGCCCAACTTCGGTTTCGAGCTCGGGCCGCAGGCCGATTATCTGCAGAAAATATGTGTGCCATATTTATGTACATTCTGGCGTTCGCTTCGGCTGCGGATCTGAAACTGGTCAGTTTTTTCCAGGCGTTGAAATCGCGGAGTGACAATGTGGTCGTACTTTGACGGCGTGACAGCCTGTCAAGGCTCGCTGAACAAAGCCCGATAGAGCCCCCCACCGAGCGCTCCGCCAATCAGCGGTGCAACCCAAAACATCCATAGCTGTTGCAAGGCCCATCCGCCGACGAAGATGGCTGGTCCCGTGCTGCGTGCGGGGTTGACCGAAGTATTCGTGACGGGAATACAGACGAGGTGAATCAGAGTCAGACAGAGACCGATGGCGATGGGTGCAAAGCCCTGCGGGGCGCGAGCATCAGTGGCGCCCATGATGACAATCAGGAAGAACGCCGTCAGGACAACTTCCGCTACGAACCCAGCCAGCAGAGAATAGCCGCCGGGAGAATGCACCCCGTATCCGTTGGCGGCGAATCCGTTGTTCACATCGAACATGGCATTTCCGCTGGCGATCACGTACAGAACACCCGAGGCTGCAATCGCACCCAGAACTTGAGCTACGACATAGGGAGCCAACTCGGAAGCTGGGAAGCGCTTGCCCACCACCAACCCTGCGCTGATTGCTGGATTCAAGTGGCATCCCGAAATGTGTCCAATGGCAAAGGCCATGGTCAGGACGGTCAGGCCGAAGGCTAAAGCCACACCGAGAAAGCCGATTCCGACCGTTGGAAAGCCTGCCGCCAGCACGGCGCCGCCGCATCCACCGAATACCAGCCAGAAGGTTCCGAAGAATTCAGCGAGCGCACGTTTTCCAATACTCATGGTTTCGCCTCCCGAGTTAAATTAGTGCTCTAAGCCGGTTTGGATTTTACCCTGCCGCCGCCCTTGCGAATGCTATCAAATGCCATAGGCCCACCCCCGAGAAATACCAGCGCGAAAGCGATCGCGGCCAGAGCTAGAGGAAACTGATAGCCGCCCTCCCCCAACAGTCCGTGCTTCCAGTGCACCTTCGCAATCGCCACTCCCAAGTCGATCAGGATGGCGAGCGAAACACACCTCGTAAGCAGCCCGGCGATCACTAGGATGCCGCCGAAGAATTCTGTGACAGCGGAAACGTACGCCAGCCAGCCGGGCAATCCCAGACTGCTGACAAACTGCACGTGATGCGAAAGGCCGCCGAATACCTTGCTGTAGCCGTGGCCAATCATGATCACGCCTAGCACAATCCGCAAAACCAGAAGGGCCAGCGGTTGCAGACGATCGAGGTAGCGCAAAAGGTTTTCCTCCGGTGAGCGAAGCCGAATAGATTACCTCATCGCTCACTGGTTCAGAAATCAGTGACCGCTATCGCAGGGAGAACAGGCCATGCGGATTGTAATTCATGCCGTGATTTGGGTCTTTTCTCTGTTCCGGGGCGTTTACCGATAGGTTTGGGGTCAAGTTGGCTGTCCCTTGGCATGTTTCGCGCTCAGATGTCAGGGTTTGGCCTAGGTTGCACAGCGACAACGGCTTTTCCGCCTGTACCGCGACCTTAGTACCGTCTCTAATACTTTAGTTACGGTTCCAGCGACACCGGGGTACGCCGCGCATGGGGACCTCTGCCTATTGTATCCATCCCACTATAACCACCATATGTAGATATATCCGCCAGCCCCCATGCGGTTACTTTCCAGAAAACAGGCATAAAACCCAGCAAATCTCGGAAATTCGCCTTCAGCTCTTGTGCTTTCAGGGCTGATATATGCTCGGGACACCTGAATTCACTCGAACGCATTTTGTACGAGGAGTTCTTCCCAACTTAGGCCGGCGGCAGTAAGCAGCACAGCGGCTTTAAGTCTGTGGAAAGGGTTTAGAAACTATGGCCGACTCGCGGGAAGTGATGAATATTCGCCAGGCGTCGCAGTACCTGGGGGTGAGTCCGGACACGCTCTACAAGTATGTAGGCGAACAAAAGATTCCGGCTTTCAAGCTGGGCAACCGCTGGCGCTTCAAGAAATCGAAGCTCGACCAGTGGATGGAAGAGAAGTCCAGCCAGATGGAAGCGAAGAGCAGAAAGAAACCGAAGGCGGCTGCCAAAGCTGCCGGGCAACAGTAAAGGCGGGCACATGTTTGGATTCGGATCGAAAACGATTGTTGGTCTGGATGTGGGGTCCTCGAGTATTAAGGCGGTCGAGCTGAGGAAGGGACGCAACGGCATAGAAGTCTCGCACCTGGGCCTCGAACCGCTGGCTCCGGATATCGTTGTGGATTCGATGATCGTGGACTCGGGCACGGTGTCGAGCGCGATCTCCAAGCTGTTCAGCGACAATCAAATCAAGACCAAGAGCGTGGCCACAGCCGTGAGCGGGCACTCGGTCATCGTGAAAAAGATCTCGCTGCCTTCTATGAGCGATCAGGAACTGGCCGAGACCATCCAGAAAGAAGCTGCGCAGCACATTCCCTTCGATCTGGCCGATGTGAACCTCGACTATCAGATTCTCTCCGAAGATGCCGGCAACCCCCAGATGGACGTTTTACTAGTCGCCGTCAAGAAGGACAAGATTCTGAACTACACCAACGTACTCTCGATGGCCGGCAAGACTCCGGCTATTGTGGACATCGATGCCCTCGCGCTGCAGAACTGCTACGAGTACAACTATGAACCCGCGCCGGGGCAAGTGGTGGCGCTTTTGAACTTGGGCGCGAGCGTGATGAACATCAACATCGTGAAAGGCACCACGCCGCTGTTCCCGCGTGACGTCAGCGTGGGCGGGCATCAGTACACGGACTCGTTGCAGAAGGAACTGGATTTGAGCTTTGACGACGCAGAATCACTGAAGTTGGGCAACAAAGTCGGCACCGTGAGCGAGGACGCGAAGACCCCGATCCTGCAGCAGGTGACCGAAATCATTGTGCTGGAGATTCAGAAGACATTCGATTTCTTCCGCGCCAGCGCTGCGGGCGAGCACATCGAGAAGATTTATCTGGCAGGCGGATCCTCAAAAGTTCCCGGGCTGATTGAGGCGTTGCGCCAGGAGTTCTCGTTGCCGGTGGAGATTTTTAATCCCTTCCAGAAGATCGCTCCGCCAGTCGATGGACCGGGAGTGGAACTAATCGAGCAGAATGCTGGCCAGTTGGCAGTTGCGGTGGGTTTGGCCTTAAGGAGTTTTGAAAACTTATGATCCGAATCAACCTGTTGGGACAATCCAGACCGAAGAACAAACGCGCCGCAGCTTCGGCCGTGGCGGTTATGGAGATGGGCGAGGTTGGCTCACCGAAGCTAAAAATCTTACTGGTGCTGGTGCTGGCTGGATCGCTCAACGTGATGTATTGGTACCGGCTGGACAAAGAAAAACAGCACATCGCGGCCCACATGCAGCTCGCGGAGCAGAGGAACCGCGAACTGGCCGACGTGAAGGCCCGTTACCTCGAGCGGCAGCGTCAGGCGGAGAGCTACAAGCGCCGCGTCGATGTGATCGATCAGCTGCGAGCCAGCCAGTCCGGACCGGTGAACCTGCTCAACACCATCGGTGACACCATCAACGGCACCGAAGCGGTGTGGCTCAACACCATGAAGGATCAGGGCGGCAGCGTGGATATCGAAGGCATGGCTTTGAGCGCCGATGCGGTGGCCTCGCTGATTCAGAATCTGCAAAAGACCGGATATTTCAAGACCATCGAAATCAAAGAGACGTATCAGGACGAGACGTTCAAGGAAATGCAGGCATTTCAATTCGTTCTGACCTGCGAAAAAGCGAAGTCCTAAAGGCGGAAGAATATGGGGAACTTTGGCGAATTATCGGGTCTCAAACAGTGGGCAGCCCTGGTATTAGGGGCAGCGCTGATCACCGCCGCATTGCATTTTACGTTGTTCAAGTCCCAGCGGGCAGCGAATGACCAGGCGCAAGCCGCCCTGGAACTCAAACTTCGAGAGAATGCCGAGCTCGAATCCTACGCTCCCAAGCTCAAGGACATGGAGCGGCAGCTGGCGAATCTGAAACAGCAGCTGGAAATCGAGCGGAAGATCGTCCCTGACGAGAAGGAAGTGGACGGCTTTATCAAGATGCTGGACGCGGAGGCTCTCAAAGCGGGAATCGAGATTCGACGCTACACCGCCAAGCCGGTATCGACTCGCGAGTTCTATACCGAAGTGCCGTTCGAGGTCGAATTGGATGGGCCGTACTTCTCAGTGCTGAACTTTTTCGACCGGGTGGGAAAGCTGGAACGGATTGTGAATATGTCCGGTTTGCTGATCGCGAGCACCAAGAAGCCGAGCGACGCCAAGGTGAAACACACCTATCAATACGCGCCTAACGAAAGCATTGTGGCTACCTGCGATGCGACGACGTTCTTTAGTCATGACCTGACGCCGCCCGCGGGCGCACCGGCCAAGGGTAAGGGAGGCCTATGAAGCTGGCGACTGCAATCCTAATACTGGGAATGGGGCTGGGAACTGCGACCGCGCAGAACCCAAGCGTGATCGACACCACCAAGGCCAAACTGGTATCAGCTCAGCAGCAGAAGACGGCGGATATCAACGCCGCGCTCGGGACCTCGCAGGGGCAGAACGTAGCCCCGCAATCCTCAGCCGCAAAACCGGCTGCTGGCAAACCGTCGAGCACGGCGCAAGCTGCAACCGTCTCTCCGGTGACCGCGCCCAAGCCGGCTGCCAAAGCGGTCGCACCGAAGACCGCGGCTAAGAAAACTACCAAGGTTGACGTCGACCAGCCCACGGAGCCAAAACCGGCGGTAGCGGTCGAAGACAAGAAGAATCCGGTCGACCCCAAGAAGGACGACCACAAGATCAGCATGGCAGGAGGGCGTCGGGATCCGTTCGTGAGTCCCGTTGTAAACCACAGTATGGGCGGGTCGGGATGCAGCACCGGCAAGCGCTGTCTGGCCGTTGACCAGATCGCCCTGACGGGGATTGTGAAGTCGGACGGAGGAATGATCGCGGTCGTGATCAACGCCATGAACAAAGCATATTTCCTACGTGAAAACGATCCGGTCTTCAACGGATACGTGGTGAAGATTACGGGTGACTCGATCATTTTTAAAGAGACCATGCAGGACAAGTTAGGCAAGTCGTTCACGCGGGAAGTCACGAAGAAGATTTCGACCCCGGCGGTTTAACTCCCGGGTGGAAGCGTCGGTTCGATCCGGCGAGTGCGGCAACGAAATTTGAAAGACAGATCACGCGGCGAGCAAAACGCGCGCCCGTGGGGAGAAGGGAAATGCGAAAGCAATTGCTGGCTGTTTTGCTACCGCTGCTGATCTTGGCCCTGATCGCGGGTGCCGAGACCCAGAGCACGAGCACAGGCGCGGACACGCGTGCCACCGTACAGAAGGTGGACGTGATGCACGCGGATGACGGGATCAGCGTCGAGATCACCGCCCAAGGACAGGTGGCGCCCAAGCTCAGTACCTTGGACTCGCCCGCTCGTGTGCTGGTGACTCTGCCGAACACCGTGGCAGCCACTGTCCAGAACCACATCAGCGTGGGTAGCGACGGCGTGAAAGGCGTGCGCATCGGCACCGATGGCCACGTGCCTCCAACCACCAGCGTGGTGATCGACCTGGTGCAGGCGTGCCAATACGAACTGCTTCCGGGCGGCGACAACAGAATCATTGTCAAGTTGCACCCTGCGGCGGTGAAGGCCAGCACGAAGGGTGCAACGCCCGCGCCGGCAAACCTGCAGACCACCGTCTCGACAGTTGCGCCGGCCTCGGTTAAGACGGCGGTCGCGGTGAGCCAACCAGTTCCCACGGCGGCATCTCTCGTCGCAATTCCGGCCGCTGCTCAAGCCACCGATAAGACCTCAAAGCAGGCCGCTTCCCCGACCAACTTTGCCTTTGTGGAGCCGTCCTACCAGCAGAAGAGTGCGGCCGACAAGGCTGCTGCTGACGAAACCGCTCCCGCAGACCGGGCGTCCGGCGCAGCGGCGAAATTCGTAGATAAGCCCGAGGGCAATCTGTTACCGACGCCGAGCGCTGCCATGCAGCCCCAGGCGGCGCAGGCTCCGACAACCGCACCCATCCAGCCGGCTGTGAATCTCGCGGCAGAGGGCAAAGGCGAGAGCCACATGGTGACCCCGATCAGCACTCCCAAGTACACGGGCGAACCGATTTCGGTAAACCTGAAAGATGTGGATCTGAAAGATTTCTTCCGCCTGATCCATGAAATCAGCGGCCTGAACGTAGTACTCGATCCCAATGTGAAGGGCGCGCTGACCATCGTGCTCGACGACGTACCGTGGGATCAGGCGCTCGATATCGTCCTCAAGAACAACGATCTGTCGCGGCAGCTTGACGGCAACGTGCTACGCATCGCCACTGTAGAGACGTTGCGCCATGAAGCCGAGTCCCGCCGGGCGGAGCAGGAAGCCGAAGCGTTGGCGGTCGATAAGCAGACGGTCACGCGTTTCCTGAGCTATGCCCACTCCAAAGATGTCCTCCTGACAGTGAAGAAATTCCTGTCGCAACGCGGAGATGCGGTCGCCGATGAACGCACGAACGCGATAATCATCTCGGATATTCCCGCGGTGATGCCAAACATCGATCGGTTACTCACCCAGCTCGACCGCAAGACGCAGGAAGTCGAAATTGAAGCTCGCGTCGTGGCCGCGACCCGCAGCTACGCGCGGGAAATTGGTACCCAGCTCGGCTTTGGCTGGGGCAACAACCCAACTGCTGTCGGCGGTGCATCCGCCGTAGGCACCTCGCCACTTGCAACCTTTGGCATCATCCCCCATTACCCAATTGTCGGAACCACCGTGCCGACCGCGACCACGGGCACGCAGATACCGCTGTTCTCTAACTTAGGCGCAACCGGACCGACCAGCGGCTTTTCGTTTCTCAATGCCAGCTCTGCGGTACGTCTCGATGCCATTCTCACCATGGACGAATCTCGCGGACTGTTGAAAATTCTGTCTCGTCCGCGGGTCGTAACCCAGAACAACATCCAGGCTCTGGTTCGCCAGGGCGTGCGCGTGCCGATCGTGACCCAGGCGCAGTTAGGCGGGCCGCCAACCGTAACCTACGTCGATGCTTTCCTGAGATTGACGGTAGTTCCGCAAATCACGTCGGAAGGTACCATCTTCCTGAACGTGGACGTCGAGAACACGACGCCTGACTTCGGGCACACGATCAACGGCAACCCCACCCTGATTACGCAGCAGGCGACCACGCAGGTGCTGGTCACCGATGGCGGTACGGTGGTCATCGGCGGCGTTATTCAGACCAACAACTCAATCAACGTGGCCCAGGTTCCGCTGCTGGGCAGCATTCCATGGCTCGGCGAGCTGTTCAAGCACACCACCGTCAGCACCTCGAACCAGGAGCTGATTTTCTTCATAACTCCGCGGATCATCCAGACCTAGCCACAAGTTAGCAGTAAAGACAGCCGTCGGTTTCCTGAAGTACCTGTCAGGGACCGGCGGTTTTGTTTTGTGCCGGTAGAACTCGCGTAAGTTCAGGCGCGTGATTCACCCTCACTGTTAAACTTTTAGGATGGAGCACAGAGGCCGCCTCAAACAGTTGCAAACCGTTTTCGATCGCAACTCTCTGGATGCGCTGCTGGTCACTCATCTGCCTAACATCCGATACCTTTGCGGGTTCACGGGAACATCCGGTGTGCTGGCAGTCGTCGAAGCCGGCAGCGTGTTCGTTACCGATGGACGCTACAGCGAACAGTCCCGAGCCGAGGTTCAGGGAGCACGGGTGGTGATCGCCCGCCAGCCTCCGCTGGCCGCTGCCGCCGCATGGCTCGTCGAGAACAAGGGCAAACTTGGCCGCAAGAAATCACGCAGGGTCGGGATTGAGAGCGAGCACTTGACCGTCGCTGGGCGCTCTCAATTGGCCCGCCTCCTGCGGTCGGACTTCCAGTTGTGCGAGACGCGGGGCCTAGTCGAACGAGCTCGGATGGTGAAGGATGCGGATGAGATTGCACGCTTGCGGAAAGCAGTAGCTTTGGGCGCCAGCCTGTTTGATCGGGCACTCGAAGTGATTCGCCCTGGCGTGACGGAGAATGAGGTGGCGGCGGAAATGGAATATGCCGCGCGGCGGGCCGGGGCGGAGGAAATGTCTTTCCCAACCATCGTCGCGGCGGGGAAGCGAGCGGCTCTGCCGCATGGGCGGGCTTCGAGGGCTGCGATTCCATCCCGGGGATTCGTGGTCTGCGACTTCGGTGTTATACTCTCGGGCTACTGTTCCGACAGGACACGCACCGTGCACGTGGGCCGTCCCACCGGCGAGGCCCGCCGAATGTACGAGGCGGTTCGGGAGGCACAGGCAGTCGCCATACAGATGGTCAGAGCTGGCGTAAGCGTTGGAGAAGTCGACCAGGGTGCGCGCAAGGTGCTGAAACGAAATGGCTTATCGCGACACTTTACGCACTCGACGGGTCATGGTGTAGGCTTAGAGATTCACGAACCTCCTCGCATTGCGGCAGGGCAGACCGAGATTTTGCGCCCCGGGATGGTGATTACGGTCGAGCCCGGTGTATACATTGCAGGCAGCGGGGGCGTACGGATTGAAGATATGGTTGTAGTTAGAGAGCGCGGATGCGAAGTCCTGACGCCCACGAGCAAGGAACTCATCACCATTTGAAGGCGAGCTATTCTTAAGATCTCAACCCGGGCATCGGAGAAAAGGCCCGGTCTCTCAGGTTGGCGCAAGAGAAGCAGCAAGCAGTCCCACCGCAAACCATGAACCAGAAAGAACTGAAAGAACTCATTGAGTTCTTAATTGAAAAGGATATTGCCGAGTTCGAGTTGGAACGCGGCGATGTAAAAGTGCGAATCAAGCGCGGCGCGGAGCATGTTGTTCCAGCTGCGCCGGTGACTCACGTTGCTGTGCACACGGCTCCGGCTTCGGGGCCGGAGGTTGCATCCACTCCGGCTACGCCCGTCCCTTCCGCCCAAAGCGCTCCGACCCCGGCGGCTGAGGCTGGATTGCACACGGTGCGCTCGCCCATTGTGGGGACGTTCTACGAGTGTCCGTCTCCGGGGTCGCCGCCGTTCGTTAAGCCGGGCGACATGGTCGAAGTGGGGCAGGTGCTTTGCATTGTCGAAGCCATGAAGCTGATGAACGAGATCGAGGCTGACGTGGCCGGCGAGATTGTGAAGAAGCTGGTGGCCAACGGTCAACCCATCGAATATGGGCAGGAATTGTTCGTGATTCGACCGCGAAGCTGAGTTTGGGATTAGTCAGAGGGCGCGCTGAGCGCGCCTTTTTATTTGTAGCGCTGCCCTCCAGGCGGCTGTCGTGGGGGCGTCCCGCCCGCACTGCGACAGCCAGGCGGGATGCAGGCGCTACTTGTCTACACATGTTTAGTAAAATCCTTATTGCGAATCGTGGCGAGATTGCCTTGCGGGTGATTTGCGCTTGCAAAGAGCTGGGCATCCGCACTGTGGCCATTTACAGCGAGGCCGACCGGCACTCGCTGCACGTCAAGTTTGCCGACGAAGCTATCTGCATTGGTCCGCCCCAACTGGCGCAAAGCTACCTCAACATCCCTGCAGTCATCAGCGCGGCTGAGATCACGAACGTCGACGCCATCCATCCGGGATACGGATTGCTGGCGGAGAACGCGAATTTCGCCGAAGTTACCGAAACCAGCAATATTACGTTCATCGGTCCGCCGCCTGAGATCACGCGGCTGATGGGCGAAAAGGAAAAGGCCCGCGCTGCGATGAAGAAAGCGGGCGTGCCCATTCTGCCCGGGTCCGAGGGCATTCTCGCCAGTGATAGCGAAGCCATGGAGTGGGCGCGGCAAGTCGGCTTTCCGGTGATCATTAAAGCGTCGGCGGGCGGGGGCGGACGTGGCATGCGCATCGTGCGCAATGAGGAGGAGCTTCCGGGCTTGTTCAAAGCGGCACAATCCGAGGCGGCGGCGGCCTTCGGCAACGGCGATCTCTACATGGAGAAATTCATCGAGCGCCCGCGCCACATCGAGTTCCAGATTCTGGCTGACCAGTACGGCAACGTCGTGAGCCTGGGCGAACGCGAGTGCTCGATCCAGCGCCGTCATCAGAAGTTGCTCGAGGAGTCTCCGTCCACGCAAGTGTCGCCCGAACTCCGCGACGAGATCGGCAAGGTGTTGTCGAAGACGCTCTCCGAAATCGGTTACGTAAACGCCGGTACGATTGAATTTCTGATGGACGAAGACCGGCGCTTGTACTTCATCGAGATGAACACGCGCATCCAGGTCGAACACCCGGTCACGGAGATGGTCACCGACGTCGACCTGGTGAAGAGCCAGATTCTGCTGGCGGCAGGCGAGCGAATGGAAAACGTGCTGCTCGGTCCGATTGTGCATCGCGGGCATGCCATCGAATGCCGCATCAATGCCGAGCATCCAGAAAAGTTTACGCCGTCGGCGGGGAAGATCACGGCATTCAATCCTCCGGGCGGCACGGGAGTACGAATCGATACGGCGGCGTATGCCGAAGGAGTGATTCCCCCTTATTACGACTCGCTCATTGCCAAGCTGATCGTGCGCGGCAAAGACCGGGGCGAAGCGGTTTCTCGCATGGCGCGCGCGCTGGAGATGTTTATTGTGGAAGGGATTTTTACGACCATTCCCTTGCATCGCCGCATTCTGGCTGATCCGGATTTTCGAGCGGGGAAGTTTGATACCACGTTTATCGGGCGCTTCCTGGCGAAAAATGGGAAGTCGACGGGCACATAGCCGCCGCCTAGAGACGTCATCCTGAGTCCGGCGTCAGCCGGGCGAAGGATCTCGCGCGGAGTGGCAGCACTCTTGCGCAGCTAACGCGCTGCCCAGAGAGATCCACGACGATTTTGGGAATCCATGATCTACCTGCCTCGCCTTTACGCCATTCTCGACGCTTCATGCTTCTCTGATAGCCAGATCTTGTTTTCGACCGCCGAACAGCTTCTCGCGGCTGGCGTTACTCTCCTTCAATACCGCAATAAGAGTAGTAATGCTCGCGTGATGTTGCAGCAATCGCGGGAGCTGAAGTGTCGGCTCGGCGATGGGGCCAAGCTGATAATGAACGACCGGGCGGATCTTTGTTTAGCGGCGGGGTTTGACGGCGTGCACGTGGGTCAGGAAGACTTGTCACCAGAGGGCGCAAGAAAAGTGGTCGGTACGACACTGTGTCTCGGCGTGTCCACCCACAATCCAGCGCAGATCGAGGAAGCCGACAAGACGTCTGCAGATTACATCGCCATCGGGCCAGTGTTCTCGACATCGAGCAAAGTCAATCCTGACCCGGTGGTCGGTCTTGAAGGCGTCCGCCAAGCGCGCGCTGTGACCCGAAAGCCGCTGGTAGCCATCGGAGGCATTAATCGTGCCAATTGCAGGTCGGTCATCGAAGCGGGGGCAGACTCGGTGGCGGTAATATCCGATCTGATGCCGGAGCCGCGAAAATCAGCAGAGGATTTTTTGCGCATCTTAGGATAGAGTCAAAGCGCTACCGAGCTTCGCTCGGCTGGACAGCCGCGGGCGGCTGTCCCCACGCAAGTACGCAACAGGAGCCCTTTGAGCATCGACACGAAGTCACCCGTACAGATCGCCAGCGACTGGGAGGTCCACAGTCACCAGGACAAGGAGCTGGTGAAAGGTCTTGGTCTGACCAGCGCGACCATGCTGGTAATGGGTTCGATGATCGGCTCCGGCATCTTCATTGTTTCTTCCGAAATATCCCGGGAAGTGAATTCTCCGGCGCTGTTGATTGCGGCGTGGCTGATCACTGGCTTCATGACCATCGTCGGAGCATTGTGCTACGGCGAACTGGCGGCCATGTTGCCCCGAGCCGGTGGACAATACGTTTATTTGCGCGAGGCGCTCGGCCCGCTTTGGGGATTTCTGTACGGATGGACGTTGTTCTTGGTTATCCAGACGGGAACGATCGCGGCGGTAGGCGTGGCCTTCGGCAAGTTTCTCGGCATTTTCGTTCCTACCATTTCTTCCTCCCACTGGATTCTGCATTTCTGGAAGGTTCCGCCAATTCGTGTCGGTCCGATGGTTCTCGGCAACATGGATGTAGGGCTGAACACACAGAATCTCGTGGCGATTTTGGTGGTGGTTGCGTTGTCGGTTATCAACATCTTTGGGTTGAAGACCGGAGCGCTGATTCAGAATGTTTTTACTTTTGCCAAAGTTTCTGCGCTGTTAGGGCTTGGCTTTCTGGGCTTGTTCATTGGACGCAACGCGCAGGCGCTGGCCGCGAACTTCCACGGGAACTTCTGGAACAATGCCGGACTCGGCGCCCAACATACCGTGCAGGTAGGGGTGGGCGGGCCGATCGTCCTGGTTGGTACGCTGACAATTCTGGCGGTCGCGCAAGTGGGCTCTCTTTTCTCCGCCGATGCCTGGAATAACGTGACCTTCACCGCGGGCGAGGTCAAGAATCCCAATCGAAATTTGCCCCTTTCTCTTGCGTTGGGCACGGGCGTCGTCATCACCCTCTACATCATTTGTAATTTTGTTTATCTGAACGTGCTGCCGCTCGATGGTATGCCCAATGGCGCAACCATCCTGGAACGCGGAATCAAGTACGCAACCGAAGAGCGCGTGGGCACTGCGGTGATGACGCAGATGTTCGGCTCGGTTGGTGGCTTGCTAATGGCCGCGGCCATTATGGTTTCCGGTTTTGGATGCGTCAACGGCCTGATTCTGGCGGGTGCGCGCGTGTATTACGCCATGGCCAAGGATAGGCTGTTCTTTCGCGGCGTAGCCAAATTGCATCCTACTCACAAAACGCCCGCAGTTTCACTCATGGTGCAGATGGGCTGGACGTGCGTGCTTTGCGTGTCCGGGAGTTACGGGCAACTGCTGGACTACATCGTTTTCGCGGTACTGGTGTTCTACGTTCTGACGATCTTCGGATTATTCGTGCTGCGCCGCAAGCATCCCGAGGCCGAACGGCCATACCGGGCGATTGGGTATCCGGTGCTGCCGGCCGTTTATATTGTGATGGCTTTGTTCATTGATGTCGTACTATTGCGTTATAAACCACAATTCACTTGGCCGGGATTGATCATCGTGTTGTTGGGGATCCCGGTCTACTATCTGTGGTCGCGGCAAGAAGAAGCACTCAGCCTGAAGCGATCGGGAGAGCTCAATGTCTGATCTTTTTGCAAGAAAACCGCTGAACTCCATTCTTACAGAAGCCTCGGAAACCGGCGAGCATAGTCTGCGCCGGGCGCTCGGACCGACAAACCTGATCACTCTAGGCATTGGCGCCATTATCGGCACTGGCATTTTCGTGCTGACCGGCACCGCGGCAGCCAATCACGCCGGCCCAGCCATCGTGCTTTCGTTTACCCTAGCCGCGGTCGCATGTGTGTTTGCCGGGCTGTGTTACGCCGAGTTTGCCTCGATGATCCCGGTCGCCGGTTCGGCCTACACCTACGGCTACGCGACGCTGGGTGAATTCGTCGCCTGGATCATCGGCTGGGACCTGATCCTCGAATACGCTCTGGGAGCAGCGACTGTCGCCAGCGGCTGGAGTGGTTATGTGCTCAGCTTCCTGGGAGATTTCGGCATCCGCCTCTCGCCCCGGTGGGCGGGTTGTCCGGGGACGGTTTTTCTCTTTTACAACAATCATTGGGAGCGGCTGACGGCGCAGTTTCAGAAAGCGCTGAACATGAAGCACATCGATGCGGCCACACTGCCGCATCAATATTCTTCCTTCAACCTGTTCGGCTTCCTCGGAATCCTGATGGTGACCGTTATCCTCGTAATCGGCATCAAGGAATCGGCAGACTTCAATTCATTCATCGTGATTGTAAAAGTCTGCGTGCTGATAGTTTTCATCGGTCTGGGCATTAACTACATCATGGGTCATCACTCGGAAGCGGTCGCGAACTGGACTCCGTTCATCCCGCCGAATACAGGTCACTACGGCGATTTCGGATGGTCCGGCATTGCAACTGCGGCAGGGGTCATCTTTTTCGCCTACATAGGATTTGATGCTGTATCCACCGCAGCGCAAGAATCGAAGAACCCAAGGCGCGACATGCCCATCGGCATTCTAGGGTCTCTAGTCATCTGCACCATCCTTTACATTCTGGTGGCGGGGGTGCTGACGGGACTTGTCAAATACACCAACCTTGATGTGCCCGACCCGATCGCGATTGGCATCGACATGACGGGTGTGGCTTGGGGGAGCCGATTGGTGAAGCTGGGAGCGATTTGCGGTCTGAGTTCCACCATGGTCGTCATGTTGCTCGGCCAATCCCGCGTGTTCTTCTCCATGTCGAAGGACGGGCTGCTGCCCAAGTGGGCGAGCGCCATCCACCCTCGTTTCCGCACGCCCTATCTCTCGACGATTCTTGTGGGTGTTGTTGTGGCCACCGTCGCCGCGTTGACTCCAATCAACGTTCTCGGTTCTTTAGTCTCGATCGGCACGCTGCTGGCCTTCGTAATCGTCTGCGCCGGGGTTTGGATTCTGAGGGCGCGCGGGACTGATGTACCGCGAGCGTTCGTGACTCCATGGATTCCTTTCACCCCGATCATGGGCATCGCGGTTTCGCTGCTGATGATGTTCAGCCTGGGCTGGCAAACCTGGGCACGGCTCATTATCTGGCTGGTGATCGGGCTGGTAATTTACTTCACCTACAGCCGCCATCACAGCCGAGTGCAAAAGATGGGCGCAGCCGAACCGAAGCCTACGCCGACGATGGCTGACTAGCTTAGCTAAATTTAGAACGAGTTGCGCGGGGCGCCCTTGCCCGCATAGCCATGCCTTCCGCACGTACGCGGAAGGCCTTTTTGTTTTATAGTCGTTTTCTGGTCGTTTGTCTTTGGTCGTCCGTCGTAGGCCTTTGACTAACGACGAACGAACCAACGACTATCGAACAATATGAAAATCGTTACTGCCGCCGAGATGCGTGAGATTGATCGCGCCACCAGCCAGCGCTTTGGTGTTCCCTCGCTCACGCTGATGGAGAATGCAGGTTCGGCCGTCGCCGAGTTTGTTGTAGCTCGATATTCATCCGCAGAACGTATTGGCGTAATCTGCGGCAAGGGCAACAACGGCGGGGACGGTTTTGTGGCGGCGCGGAAATTGAAAGCGGCTGGTAGAGAAGTGCGAGTCATGTTGCTGGCCGAGCCGGCCGAACTGCGGGGCGATGCAGTCGAGATGTTCGCAAGACTTCCGGTCGCGCCCGTGATCGTGCGAGACGGCGAGGAGCTAAAGCGGGAACAGGCGCAGGCCGTATTCGAATCCGAAGTACTGCTCGACGCGATTCTGGGAACGGGTTTCAAGCCGCCGGTGAGCGGGTTGTACGCCGAGGCGATCAGGCTGCTGAATGCGAGCCCTGCGCACGTGGTAGCGGTCGATATTCCTTCCGGCGCCGATGCCGATGGAATGGGCGAGCAGACCGGCACAGTGGCGCGTGCCGACACTGTGGTTACATTTACTGCGCCGCGTCCGGCGCACATCTTCGGAAGATTAACCCACGGGCCGACAGTCATTGCTCCGATTGGCTCGCCGGACGAAGCTATCGTTTCTTCGTTACAACTCAGCCTGATTACTGCCCACGAGATTGCGCCCCTCATTGGGCCGCGACCGTTAGCCGCCAATAAAGGCAACTTTGGCCATGTGCTGGTGATTGGCGGGTGCGTGGGCAAGGCAGGCTCAGTCGCCATGGCGGGGATGGCGGCACTGCGAACCGGGGCGGGATTATCGACCGTGGCCACGCCGAAATCGGTGCTGGCCACAGTGGCGGGGTTTCATCCCGAAGTCATGACTGAGCCACTCGATGAAACCGATGCGGGCACGATCTCGACTCGCGCCGGCGAACGCATGGATGAACTCATCAAAGGTATGACGATTCTGGCTGTTGGGCCGGGCATCTCGCGCCATCCGGAAACGTCAGACTTTGTTCGCAGCCTGGTCGTGAAGAGCAAAACTCCGCTCGTCCTCGACGCCGATGGTCTCAACGCTTTCGAAGGGCGAGCCAACGAACTCAATGGCAAAGGACGCTTAGTGATCACGCCGCATCCCGGGGAGATGGCTCGTCTCGCCGGATCGACAGTCGCTGCGGTGCAACGCGACCGCATCAACGTCGCTCGCACATTTGCCCGCGAACACGAATTGACCCTGGTGTTGAAGGGACATCGCACGCTGATTGCGCAGCCTCATGGAACGGTTTGGGTGAACACCACCGGAAATCCGGGCATGGCAACCGGCGGCACCGGCGACATCCTAACCGGCATGGTGTCCGGTTTGATCGCGCAAAATCCCGAACGCATCGTGGAAGCAGTCATCGCTGCGGTTCATCTCCACGGTCTTGCCGGAGACATGGCGCGCGAAAGCATGGGCGAACATTCGCTGGTCGCGACCGACCTGTTGAAAGCCTTGCCCGAGGCCTTTCGCCGCGTCCGCGAATCAGCCGCAAATTCCAAGGTGGAAATTTGCGGCTGAGGCGGTTCTTCCGTCGCCTTATGACTGTGCCTTCGTGGTTAAGCCGCCTTTGACGAACATTGCGAGCAGTTGGCCTGAATGTCGCTTTTGTTAGATGCAAGTAGTTTTCGAATGCTTCCCACCAGTGCGGCTTCAGCATGCTGACTCCGGAGGCGGCTTTCTCGACGCGGGCGACCGGCTTGGGACGCAGCGTGACTTTGCCGGCGCCTGGCGCGGGGTCGGAGAATACGTCGGATATGCGCTCGGGGAAAAGTTTGGCTGGATCAACGGACAAGTCTGACTCGCGGCTGCCTTCGCGGGTTGACCTCGCCTCATCGGGAGCGGGCTCTTCCGGCGGCGTGATGATTCGGTCGGAGCCCTTCATGTGCATCACCGGATGCTCTTCCCAATATTTCTTGAACTCCTGCTCGTACTTCCTCCATCCGTCGCCCGATAGCACCACGTTATTGCCATATTGCGGAGAATCTTCGATCTGTTCTTTTGTGACTTCGGTGGCGAGTCCGATGTCGTCGTTCTCGTCCGCGAAAACACGATCAGCTGGGAGCAGAAAGCTTCCAGCTTCCAGCCACCCATCGCTGTCCACCACGACGTGGCGAATTTCCATGGTGTCGTGGTCAAAGATCACGTCATCGACTTTGCCGAGTTTTTTGCCGTCTCAATCGCGAACGGTAGTGCCACGAATATCCTGGACGTCGTCCGACACGGGCTGCGTTTCAAGAGCCGTAGTGAGCCATGAGTGCCTCCCTCTCCGAATCGATCTACAAACACAAGAGTCCGTCGAGCGCGCGGCCAATCAATACGGCAGGACTCGTAACCGCGCATACCCCTTCGGACGTAATGCGACATTGGGGCGGGCAAGCGTTCGTCTTTGCACGGGCGTCGGCTATCTGATTAATGCTTAGGCAGTTAACCCGATCCGTCACGCTAGCCGGACTGGAATCCGGACAAGTGCTTCCGTAATCTGCCAGGCCTCCCCCCGCCGTGGCATAGTGACTCTGCCTATGCCACACTTCCCCCAGACTCACCCTCAGCACCGCGCACAGCGAGTTCAGTTTGGCAGCACAATTCCTGTCGTCATCAAGCTCAACGACGGGCGGAGCGCGCGAGCGAAACTGCAAACCATTTCCGAGACCGGTGGCATGTTGCGATTGGCCGGAGCCCTGGAACAGGGCAATCTGATCGAGGTCACCATCGAGACGGCATCGGGCGCCGTGAAAGGCATGGCCGAGATTCTCGAGCCGACGCGCAAATCCAAGGACGGAATTTTGCAGCCCTTCCGCTTCATCGCGTTAGAAGACAAGGATCACCGCACGCTACGCAACGCCCTGGACTCCCGTGTGGACAAGGATTTCCTGGGACTCCGTTCCAGCCAGTGGGTCGCGCCAAGAAGAACGTAAGAGCCTTCCAGGTGTGTCTGAGAACAATGTCATGCAGAGCGTAGGAACAGATTCGCGAAAGCGAATCTGTTTCGAAGTCGAAGCATCCCTACCCGGAGTTTGCTGCCGCGGTAGGGATTCCTCGCTACGCTCGGAATGACAATCTCCGCACTCTTACGCTCTTTCCGGCTGTGGTGTCTCGCTATACTGGTTTCCAGGCTCTCATGGGGACACGAGAATTCATCACCCAATCGCCGGAGGAGACCATCGCTCTTGGGCGCACCCTGGCTGAGATGCTCGCCCCATCGAAAATCGTCGTTCTTCGCGGCGATTTGGGAGCGGGCAAGACTACGCTAGTCAAAGGCATCGCGGAAGGTTTTCACGCGGCATCGGAAGAAGATGTAACCAGTCCCACCTTTACTTTGATCCACGAATATCGCGGTCCGGAAGCCATTCTTTATCACATCGATTTGTATCGCGTGGACACTCCGCGCCAGCTTGAGACCCTGGGTCTCGATGACCTTATCGCGGAAAACAGCGTGCTGCTGATCGAATGGGGAGAGAAATTCGCACGCTTTGAACGCGAACGGGATGTGGAGATCGCTTTGGAACGCGTGGGAGAAAATGAGAGACGGGTGCGGGTCAGCAGCCGTCGCTAAAACCTCTTACCACAGAGTCACAGAGAAGCATTTTGGGGACCTCTGTGACTCGGCGGTGAGCAGCGTTCAAAATCCCATGATGTTGTAACCACAATCCACGTAGATGACTTCGCCGGTAATTCCCGAACTCGCGTCCGAAGCCAGGAAAACTCCCGTAGCACCGACTTCGCTTACTTCCACGTTCCGACCCAGAGGAGCGCGCTCGGCATGGCTCTTATGCATGTCGCTGAAACCGGAGATGCCACGCGCCGCCAAAGTCTTGAGCGGGCCCGCGGAAATCGCGTTCACACGAATGTTTTTCCTGCCCAGTTCAAACGCCAAATAGCGCACCGCGCATTCCAGGCCCGCCTTAGCCACAGCCATCACGTTGTACCGAGGCACGACTTTTTCCGAGGCGTAGTAAGTCATCGTCATGATCGATCCGCCATTGTCCATGAGCGGCGCGACAGCGCGGGCGACCGCGATGAGCGAGTAGACGCTCACGTCGAGTGCTACGCGGAAGCCCTCGCGCGTCGTGTTAACGAAATCGCCCTTGAGTTCGTCAGCGGGAGCGAAGGCCACGCTGTGTACTAGAACGTGCAGCTTGCCGTATCGCTCTTTGAGTTGGCCGAAAAGCCGGTCGATCTCGGCGTCACTCGAAACGTCGCATTGAAATGCCTCCGCGCCAGGCAGGGACAGGATCAGGTCTTTAGCTTCGAGCGCCATGCGTTCGTTCTGATACGTAATGGCAAGCTTCGCTCCGGCGCTGTGCAGCCCTTGCGCGATGGACCAGGCAATGCTGCGCTTATTTGCGACTCCGAAAACAACCGCAACCCGACCTTCTAGGCTGTAAGACATGCATGGCTCCTTTTGAATTTGAAGGGAAAGAATAACGCGGGAAAGGCTTATTTACCACAGAGACACAGAGTCACAGAGAAAAATCCTAATTTTTCAACGCAAAGCCTCATGATTTCTCTAGTGGCCCTGTGACTCTGTGGTCCATCGGTTTTTATTCTACCGGCGTGGCTTCGCTGACGGGTACTGCCGCCGCCACCGGCCAGCTTGCGCTGACAAAGGCGACCGCGTACACCAATCCAATGACAGAAAATCCTGCCACCAGACTGACTTGCGCCACTGCTCCCACCAGCAGTGCCAGACAGATCTGCAGCGCCGTGCCGGCGAAATAGAATGTGTTCTGCACTCGTCCCATGAAGTGCGGCGGCACTTGTTCCATCAGACTGGTGTTGATGGCGACACCACTAACGCCGCGTGCCGATCCCATCATGCCGTAGATAAACACGGCGATGGCAAGCATGGGAGACAGTGGCGCCAAAATCATGCCGATCGTGAGCAGACCCATGGAGATTGCGATGGAACGACGGGCGCCCAATCCCGCGATGAACCAGGGAACGTAAAGGGCGCTAACGAATGCTCCCGTGCCCCATCCGGCGTTTAACCAGCCATAACCCACAGCACCGGCGTGAAACACCTTGTCACTCAATGGAGGAGTGACCACGACTCCGGTCATCATGGCGGCAAGGAAAAGCGCCCAACTGATTCCAAGCAAAACCAGCCTCCGTTTGCCGCGAAGAAAGTGGATCCCTTCGCGCATCTCGCGCACGAAACGCTCGAATGCAGTTTCCGCGGCAACGATGTCGGCACGTAACTCAGCAGGCCGGGGCACAACATACCGTCCCTTGCGTACAGCGAAATAGCAGAGAAACGAAACCAAGTAAGTGGAGAAGTCGATGAGCAACACTCCGCCCAGCCCGATGCGGTTGTAAACGAATCCGACGATCGAGCCGGCGATGAGCCAGCCTCCCTGAACTCCCGCCAGCAGAAAGGTATTGGCGTGAACAAACTCTTCACCGGGAGTCAGTTCCTGGATCAGGGCGGTGATGGTCGGCCAGAACATCCAAAAGCCGGCCGCCACCAGCATATTCATCAGGTAGAGTTCCCAGATTTTCGCTCTTCCGATGAAAGCGAGAATGGAAACCGTGAGAATAATGACGGCGCGCAAGGCGTCGAGCCACATGACCAGCCGGCGGCGGTCTTCGCGGTCGATGATGACGCCGGTGAACGGCAGCATCAGCATGGCTGGGATCGTCTGCAGGACAGCGAACGTCCCCAGAGCAATTTCAGAATGAGTAGCCTGCAGAATGTACCAGGCAACCGCGGCGGCGTTCATGCCGCTGCCTAGCATGGAAATCACGTTGGCAGCGAAAACGAAGCGCAGCGCTGGCTTCTGCAGAATGGACCGCATAATCTAATTTAAATGGAAGACGAGAAAGTCGCCAACCCCGGGATATTTATGTGCTGGTTTGATTTGCGATCGGAAGCAATGCACTGCTGCAGAAGAGTTGGCCGTTCAGCATTTGCTCCAGCCGCAGCAGCTGCGGCATGCGAAAGCCGGGCACGGTAGTGCCGGGTAGCCACATCTACATTCGAGCTGCTTACGCTGAATGCACCGTATCCTTCTTGCCATGCGAAATTGATCCCGGGTTCGCCCAGCCACCGGGAGGGGTTTGCTTTCAGTACTTGCATCGCCTTCGCCAGAGACGTGTCAGACGGTAACGCGATCAGCAGATGCGCATGATTAGTGATGCCGCCCGCGCAAAGTATCGGGATCCCATGCATTTCCCGATGCCCGCAAAATATTTCCACAGCCTATAACGCAATTCGTCGGGAATCAGGTCCTCACGATTCTTCGTGTTGAATACACAATGAATGAGAACGTTCGGGTCTTTGTGCGCCATGTGGCGTCCCTCACGGGACTCGTTTTCACTTCGCCTGCTACCCGGCACTTCCGTGCCGGGCTCTCCCATGTCGTGCCTGCGGCACTGGGTTCCAACCGCAAAGGTGCCCGGGCTCGCGTTTAGTCCTTGCTTCGTGAGCTACCTCGTGGGTTTTCCCCAAAACCGAATTATCCGCGACGCGGGATCAGTGTCTGTGCTGGTCGTCACATCATTCCATCTGATTAGGCAAAAGGTGCCGACGGCCTATAGGTCTTACGAATCGGCCACCGAACTTGAATCTTGCTGGCCTCCCAGAACAGATAAACGGCCAGCATGATCATCTCCGGCTCGATGGGGTGCTTGTAGCGCGGGAAGGGTTGCACAAGATAATAGGGCAGCGGATAGATGATCAAAAAGCAGGCCAGCAGGAATGCACCGCGCTTTCGATTGCGAATCGTCAGCCACAATCCCGCCAACGCAAATGCAGCTCCCAAAAAGAAATTGGCGTGGCGCGAAATCATCAAATCGTAACCCGCGACGATAGTCATCTGCGGAGGCGCAATCCAGAAGTAAACGGCGCGTTCGACCGTAAACCACAGGAACCGTCCGGGATGCTCGCGGATGAACTGGCGAACCTCTTGCCCCTTTTCGTCCATGAAACCGAGCTCACCTAATTCCTGAAATCTCCGCATGGCGTCGGGATTGTTTCCCGGGTGTTCGTTGCGTGTCCACAGGCCCCCTGACTCGTCGTTGTTGGCCTCGTGCATTTCCAGTGGAAGGTTGTCCCGCACGAAGATGAACTTGCCGAAGACGTAGTAATTGCGCACCAGCCACGGGCTCACCAGCAGAGCCGCGGTAAGCACGCACAAAATGGTTCCAACGAATTGTTGGGGACGCGGCAACCGATAAAGCAGCCAGAGCACGCAGAATGGCAACATGCTCACGACCGCAGTATTGGTCAGCGCAATTACGCCCCAGAGCAATCCGAACTGAATCCACATATGGTGGCGCGGCGGTTCGTCCGCCATGCGCAGAGTTAGCAACAAGGCCAGGCTCAGCAGAAATGCGGTGAGGCTGGTTTCCCAGACCACTCGCACCGGCCAGTAGATTGCGTAAGGAAAAACAGCCCAGGTCCAGGCCGTTGCACGCGCCACCGTAACGCCGTACATTCGCTCGGCGATTCGGTATAAGGTCCAACACGTCAGAGCGGCAAAGACACTATTGAAGGTGAGAATCACCCAAGCGGAAAGCGCACTGTACACGCCGAACAACTTGAATACTCCGGCGAGGATGTAAGGATAAAGAGGCGGGGCCCACGCACTGGGCCCGGTTGGCAAATCTGTCGGTGCGCTAAAGCCCTGGCCAGTAGCAATGGAGCGGGCGAGACGGCCCATCTCCCATCCATATTGAAAGTGATCCCGGCGAGGCGTGATGCGGTAAGTGTGGCCGATGGTAATCACGGCGAGGCGCAGCAGAAAGGCGACGAGAACGATGAACAAGATCGAATGATGAAGAGGCTGACGCGCCGATTCGTCCGTCCGGCTCGGGTTCGTCGCCGTAAGCGAGTTCGCTCCGTCGCGATCTACACCTTGCATCGGCCCAGACTACAGCATTGACTGTTCCCACGCCACGTATGCAGGCCCATCCTCCACACTGCACCCCAGACTTGCAAGCTTGTCCATTCAGAGCTACGATTCCCGCGGACTTTGGAGGCGACGATGAAGCGCAGTCACTGGCCGGTCGTTCTGATGTTTATTTTTCCGCTCGTCTTTTCCGTTTTCGGGCGCGCGCAACTGGACAAGATCTCGATTCCCGCGGGCACACCTGAGGATCAAGCGCTGGCGGCGATTTCGAACGAGCAAGACACGCAAAAAAAGTTGGCGATGTACCAGGATTTTCTGCAGAAGTTCGCGGCGAATCCGGCGGCCGTGGCATACGGCAACTGGCAGCTCTCGCAGGCTTACCAGGCGGCCGGAGATCTGCAGAAGGCCCTCGAAAGCGGTGACAAAGCTTTAGCTGGTTCTCCGCGCAACCTCGACATTCTCGTGTCGCAAACCAGCATCGCGCAGCAAATGAAAGACGTTCCCAAGACCTTTGACTATGCCATCCGGGGCGGTGAACTTTACAACTCCATTGGCAAGCAAACCAAGCCGGAAGGAATGAGTGACTCGGAAGTTGCCCAGCGCATAGAAGAGGACAAGGCAGCGGCCAAGAGCTCCGATGAATTCCTGGAAGCGGCGGCGTTCAATGCTATCGCCGGGGAAACCGATGCCAAGAAGCGCATGGCATATATTGAACGCTTCACGCCGGCGTTTCCGAATTCACGTTTCCAGGAACAGATTGCATCCTACGCGATGATGTCGCTGTCGGACCTGAAGGATACGCCGCGGTTGATCGCCTATGCTGAAAAAACGCTGGCCGCCGACCCGAACAACTTGCCCGCATTGCTTCTGCTGGCCAACACGTATGTTGATGACCCAAAACCGGGCAGCGTGGCCAAGGCAGTTACGTATGCGCAGAGAGCGATCACGGCGGCCAAGGCCGACGCTCCCGACGCGGAACGCTCCCGCAAGGTGTCTGCCGGAGTCGCGCACTCGACCTTGGGCTACGCTTACATGAAGCAAGACAAGACGGCCGCGGCGATTCCGGAATTGAAATCAGCTGCGGCGCTGCTGAAAGGGCAAGACGATCTGCAATATTCGAACGCTCTGTATCGTCTCGGTTTTGCCTACGCGAAATTGAGCAAGACTACCGAAGCTCGGGAAGTATTACAGGAAGCAGTGAAGATTTCAGGACCGATGCAGCAACCCTCGCAGGATCTCCTGGCGAAAGTGAACGCCGCGCGGGCGAAAGGTAAGTAGTCGAATCGGCCAGGGATTGCACGGATCAGAAGTGTGGTTGAGGCTTACCCTTCTCAGGTCCGGCCAACTCAGCCGAGAGCAGATTGGCTTTGACGGCGAGATTGTAGGCGCGCTGGACGTCTCCGTTATTTTTGGCCGCCGCGGCCTGCTCCATGTAGCTCTTGATCTGCTTAACTGTGTCCTGCTGGCTCGCGCTGAGTTGACGACCTGAGATTTTCTTCAGGTTCGCATCGCTACTGGCGAGGAGTTCATCGGCGCGCTTCGCCTGCTCCGAAGCCTCGTTCTGGTTCACGCCGGAAGACAGATCCACCGGAGGCTCGTCCGTGCCGCCGTTCTTTACGACTTTTTTTTCGGGGGTTGTTCCTGCCGGCGCCGGCGGCGCCGCAGGCGCCACCACCTTCTGGGTTTCGTGGTGCTTCTTGGCTTTCGCGGATTGCGTCGGCTTGCAGTCCGGTTTCGCGGTAGAACCGGCCTGCGAATTCGCCTGACAACCGGGTGTTACGGCTGGCGGTTGCGACGGTGCAATTGACTGATCCGCACCTTTTTGCTGCTCGGTCGCCTGTTGCGCTGAGGAACTTTGCGCGGGCGAATTGCTCGGCTGGTTCTCTTTCGACGGCGCGGACTGCCAAACGGCGGTTGCTGGCAGGACAATGCTGGCCTGCGGCCAAGGCAACAGCAGGCACACTCCGAAAATAGCGGCCAGAGGCATATTCAGTTATTCGATGATCGCTGTGGCCAAAGTGAACAGCAATCTGGTCCCACTAATTTTATCGCTGAACGGAGTTCGCTTGCACGACTCAACACTAGAAAAACGCAGCTGAAGAACAGGTGTTGCGAATCGCCCCGCTCAGGAATTTGGAACGGTCAAGCTCGGTGCGTCGGCGCGGCCGTTCTCGATATTGGCTCTGGCTCTAATCTCGACCACCGGCAGGCGAAGGCGGAAGGTTGTGCCCTGCCCTTCTACGGTCTCGAAATCAATTGAGCCGTAGTGCCACTGCAGAGCTTGATAGGTTTGGGCCAGCCCGATCCCGCTTCCGCCTTTCCTAGTGGTGAAGTACAGTTCAAAAATCTTCTCCTGCAGTTCGTGGGGTATGCCTACGCCCTGGTCGCGAATCTCGGTAATGACGCTGTCCTCGTCCCGCTGGGCAGAGATGGTCAGCGTTCCCCCTTGCGGCATAGCTTGCATACCGTTGATTATTACGTTCAAGATGGCCTGCTTCATCACGTCGAGGTCCACTCTTACGCCCAACGGTTCGGTCCCAAGCTTTCGCTTTACGGTCACACCATGCTGCTCGGTATCGGGTGTAGCCAGCATGATCACATCCTCCAGCAAGCGGTGCATATCGATTTCTTCGAGATGCAGATCGCGCGGCCGAGTGAAGTCCACAAGGATCTGCACAACTCGATCCAGACGATGAATCTCATTGCCGATAATGTCCATGTGGCGGCGCGTATCGGGATCGATCTGCTTGAGCTTGGTTTGCAGCAACTGCAAATGCAGCACAATCGCGTTGATCGGATTCTTGACCTCGTGGGCGACGCCGCGGGTAGTGCGGCCACTGGCCGACATCTGACGCGATATTTCGATTTCATCCTGAATGCGCCGCACCGACTCAGCATCACGCAGGGTGAGCAAAGCACCGATCGGCGAGCCCCGTTCCTGAATGAAATCGAGAGAAACCTGCACCCGCTTGGTGTTCGACGTGTCCACTTCCCGCTGAGTGACGGGATTCCGAAGTTGAAAACCGTCAAGCACAAGCGCGCCGAGGGACGAGTCGCGGGTGAAAATCTCCTTTACCGTCCGACCCAACAATTCATTCCGGGGACGGCCGAGAAAACGCTCCACCGAAGCGCTCACCAGAACAACTCGCGAATCACGGGTAAATAACATCAAACCGTCCTGCAGGTTCCCCATGATCTGATCGACGTTGTCCTTCAACGCAGAGAAGATTTCGCGGGCATCGCGCATCTGGCGGCCGAGGTGCGCAATCTTCAGGGTCACGAGTCCATATTCGTCGCGCCCAGCTTCCTCTTCGGTGACGGCGTCGGCCTCACCAGCGGTAACGTTATCCAACCGGCGGCTGATTTGTTCCAGGGGACCGAGAGCAATGTGCGAGAGTCCCGCCGCCAGCAATAAAGAAAGCAAAATCGAGATGCCGGAGAAGATCACAGCCTGCTGCAGCCGCTCAGTGATTTCGCTCTTAAGAAACACAGTCGAGACACCCAGGCGGATACTGCCGAAGGGCTTTTCATTTAACAGCAGGGGTATGCTGACGTCGTAAACAATGGGCGGGTTGTAGACCAGGTGGAACTGCCGGCGGAATTTGGCATCTTGCACAATGCGGAAATCAGGGCGATTGGGGACGGTTTTGCCTATAAGGTCAGGAATGCTATGCAGGATTGCCTTGCCATCGCCGTTTACGATGGCAGCGTCCTGGATCATTGGCCAATCGCTAACAGCGGATTCCATCATCGTGTTCAGATCAAGGTTGGTCGCAAGATAGTCCTCAATCGCGAGTCGAAGTTTCGCGGGGTTGCTGGTGTCAACGTGAGTGCTGGTGAAATCCGGGATCTCGCTTGCGGCAATATGAGCGAGTTGCGAATTCAGATAGTTCGCCGTGTCGCGCTCGTACGCGACCCGCTGGCGCAGTATCTCCGAAAGATAAACATACGAAAGCGAGGACACCATCGCCGTCACCATGAAGGTAATGGCGAGCACGATTTGGGTTTTTCGGCGCATACCGAAGTTACAATCCTGAGCGAAAACGACAGCCGGCCGAGGCAGAACAGCTGCGATCTCTGCCCTCGATTTTCATATCGTCGGCCTACTCTTCCCTGACCAAAGCGGCATCAGCGGCGGCGTTCCCGTACTCCTTCAGCTTATTGTGCAGGGTTTTCAGGCTGATGCCGAGAATCTCTGCCGCCCGCGTCTTATTATTGCTGGTGGCCTCGATGGTTTTCAGGATCAGCCGCCGTTCTGCTTCTTCGACCGTCGTCCCTACACCCAGGTGGATCGCGTCGGGATCTTCCGACGACGTACGAATCGTGGCCTGACCGAACCCGGGCGGCAGGTACTTGGTTTCAATTACCGCTCCCTCGCAGACAATCACCGCCCGTTCCAGCGTGTTGCGTAACTCGCGGACATTTCCCGGCCAGGAATAATTCTGAAATAAATTCAGCACGGCCTCACTCACCGCCGCCACTTTCCGTCCGTGCTTGGCGCTCATGTCTTTTAGAAGCGATTCCACCAACGCCGGAACGTCGTCCTTGTGCTCCCGCAAAGGCGGCATATTGATATTGAAAACATTCAGCCGGTAATAAAGGTCGTTGCGCAACTCGCCACGGGCAACGGCTTCCTCGGGCACCTTGTTGGTGGCCGCAAGAACGCGGACGTCCACGGTCGTCTCTACCTTGCTTCCGAGGCGCCGTAGCTTGCGATCTTCCAGCACCCGGAGGAGTTTCGCCTGGGTGCCGATCGGCATCTCGCCGATCTCATCCAACAGCAGCGTTCCGCCTTCCGCCAGTTCGAAGCAGCCAGTGCGGCGTTCGAGCGCCCCAGTGAATGCACCGCGCTCGTGGCCAAAAATCTCGCTCTCGATCAGGGTTTCGGGAATGGCCGCGCAATTGATGGGCACGAACGGCTTGTTGCGGCGAGGACTGAGTTCATGAATGGTCCGAGCCACCAACTCCTTGCCCGTGCCGCTCGCTCCCGTGATCAACACCGACGCCGTGCTGGGCGCCACCATTTCAATCAGGCGGAAAAGCTCCTGCATTTTCTTCGACGCGCCCACCAGGCTTCCGAGCGATCCCGCGTCCCGCAGTTTTCGCCGCGTGACTTCGAGTTCCACCCGTGTTCCCAGCAGAGCCGATGCGTTCTGCAGAATGGTGCGCAACCGGTCGGTATCAATCGGCTTGGTGATGTAGTCGTAAGCGCCCATGCGCATCGCCTGCACGGCGCTGTCAATTGTTCCCTGCGCCGTGACCACGATTACCGCCATGGTCTTGCTGTCATCGGCGATTCGCTCCAGCAGTTCCAGGCCTCCCATCCGGGGCATCTTGAGGTCGGTCACGACAATCGAGGGCGCCCAGGTGGAGACCTTTTCGAACCCCTCGGCCCCGTCGCGAGCTGTCTCAGCACGATAACCCCACGCCGACACGAGTTCGGCGAGCCCCGTACGCTCGTTCTCTTCGTCTTCAACAATCAACACTTTCTCTTGGCTCATAACCCCTGGCTCATAAACCCCTGGCTCAATCCCTGGCTGATCGAGAACGCGCCCCCATCATTATTAAGGGTCGCCGCCATTGCTGCAAGCGGGATGCTCCCTTCTGATGCAGGGAAACGGCGTAAAGGGTGGGCAAAATGACCGATCTCCGGGCGATTCGTTCCCCGGTTCGAGAGCTTCGCCGGCATCAGCCGCGCTCGAATCTCAAATCAAGACTCACTCTGTTAGTTAATCGCTGGACGCGAGCACGACCTTCAAGTAGAATGTTTGCTCTGAATTTCTTAGTATGAAATCTGTACTTCTTTTAGAATCGTCGCGAGATATAAATGTGTGACGTTCTAGCGGTTGCCATGCGTGGATTCCCAATCTTGTACGCGTGCATGGTATATAAGCTGACTAAATAAGTTTTGGAGGAAGATATGTCGTTTCATCCCAGGATACGAAGCGTGCGTGTACGGTGTGCCTGTTTCTTGCTGCTGTTAACTGTGGTTCTGCTGTCGGCCGTCACTCTGGCGCAGGACGTCGAGACCCCGAAGTACGAAATCTTCGTGGGCTATCAGTGGCTGCATCCCGGCGGCTTTGTTCCAGTGCCCTTTGGAAACTACAACGCTCCAAATGGCATGAAACTTTCGGATATGCCGGAGGGCTTTGGCGCCTCCTTCACTTACAACTTCCAAAAGTATTTTGGCCTGGAAGGCGACTTCGGGAACAACTGGGATAATTACGAGACCACGATTTCGGCCGGCCCCAAAGCGACCTACCGGACGGAGAACGCCAACTTCTTCGTGAATACTTTGTTGAGCTACAACCGCCTGGCTGTGAACGGCCTGCCGACTGGGAATGGCATTGGCGCAATTCTGGGCGGCGGCATGGATCTGAAAATCACCCATCTGTTCTATCTGCGTCTGTTCGAAGCAGACTACGTATGGGGGCGGCAAAACTACTCGCAGGTCGTGTCTTCCGCGTTCCCTGATTTGCGCCGGGTCTCGCTCGAGGGAGTACGCCTGCGGACCGGCTTGGTGTTCAACTTTGGTTATCCTCCATCTGTGACACCGACCGCGAGCTGCTCGGTGCAGCCCAGTGAAGTCATGCAGGGCGAGCCTCTCACAGCCACGGCTTCAGCCGCCAACTTCAATCCCAAGCATCCTCTGACCTACACCTGGAGCGGTACCGGAGGAAAAGTTACCGGTAAGGATAACACTGCCAGCATCGACACCAATGGAGTCGCGGGCGGCAGCTACACCGTCAGCGCCCACATCACCGATCCCAAAATGAAGACTGGTGGCGAAGCCACCTGCACCGCGAACTACACGGTGAAGGAACCACCGAAGAATCCGCCGCAAATCTCTTGCTCGGCTAGCCCAAGCTCCTTGCAAGTGGGTGGAAGCTCCACCATCACTTGCAGCTGCACCAGCCCGGATAATGTTCCGGTCACGGTAGCGGGATGGACCGCAACCGGTGGAAGCGTTTCAGGCAGCGGCAACACCGCAACCCTGGATACCACAGGTGCATCTGCCGGACCGGTCACGGTGAGCGCAACTTGTACGGATTCGCGTGGGCTAAATACCCAAGCCTCGACTCAGGTCAACGTTGAAAATCCGCCACCACCACCGCCGCAAGCCACCAAGCTGACGGATTGCGACTTCGCCAATATGGCCAAGATCAAGAAGCCGTGGCGCGTGGACAACGAGTGCAAGGGCAAACTGGACGACGTGGCCAAGAACCTGCAGCAGAACGCAGACAACAAGCTGGTCATCGTCGGCAATGCTGAGCCTACCGAGAAGCGTCCGAACCTGGCGGCTGAACGCGCCGTCAATTCGAAGGCCTATCTCACCGGCGGCGAAGCCAAGCTGGGCATCGATCCGAGCCGGATCGAGTGCCGCACTGGCAGCGCTGGAACCATGAGTGCCGAGTACTGGATCGTTCCCGCTGGCGGAACCTTCACAGAGGAAGGCACGCAACCCGTGGATGAATCCGCAGTGCCGGCCGTTCCGGATCATCCGCACGCCGCGCCCAAGAAGAAGGCGAAGCCCGCAGCTCAGCAATAAGCCGAGCCCGAGCTAAGTCCGTCGAACACCAAGGCCGGTCGAGTGCAATACTCGACCGGCCTTTTTTCTGTCTGCGTGTGTTTGGTCAACGGAGTGACTGCCGGCTATGCAAAAGCTGGCTTTGGACGAAGCTGATCTTCGACGATTGCGAGGAGTTCCTCGACGGATTGGTTTGGAGAGGTAAGCCGTCCATGCCGGCTGCCATTCAGCGCTCTTGATCGCCCTTCAGTGCGTGAGCGGTCATGGCAATGATCGGGATATGCGCTCCCGTCAATTCTTCCTTTGCCCGGATTGCCGCCGTGGTCTCAAAAACCATCCAGCTCAGGCATCTGAACGTCCATCAGCACGAGGTTAATTAGCGTCAGCTGAGGGGGCCCCGCCAATTTCAGACAGGTACGCACATAACGTTTTTCTCAACCCATCCGTGGCAATATACTCGCCCCATGGCCCTGATTCATCCCGCCACAATTTTGTTGTTGTTGACCTTAGCTTTCTGGCAAGTGGTCAGGAGCTTTCCGCTCCCCAAATCGGTCGCTCAGGTACATCGACGCCCAAACTGCCGATTGTCGATGATAAGGCTTGCCCCGGCAATGACCAAACAGTCCCCAACATTGAACTTACTCACGACTACAAAATTTATTCATCGTGGCAGGACAATAGAAGGGAGATCGGTGGACTGAAGGCGGGAGAGAGCGTGACCGTGCTCGATGGAGTCAACGTTGTCCGCGAACCCGATAAGGCGGTCATTAAGTACGTCGGGCCAGACGAAAAATCTTTGTCGCTCAAGGTCGGAGACGTAGCATTTGGGTATGGTATTGAAGCGGACGCTAACGATGTCTTCAGGCGAAGGGAAGTTGGTTTGCCGAATGGGACGAAGCGGTGGCGGAAAAGGGCCATTGCGGTTTCACATCGGGCTTTAGTCTCGGAGGCTGCAGCATAGATATCGTCGAGTACGGCAGGAGGGATTGGTGGGTGCATGTCAAAGGCAGCAGTGGACTGACAGGTTGGGTTCTCGCCGCAAGGCTGGATGGTGACAAGCACTGGTTTGCGAACTTCTATCCCCTATGCCATTACGGGGAGGATTAAGAGGTTCGTTGCGAAGCCTCCGGGCCGCTGTTGTGGACTGTTCATAAATCGCGATAACGCTCGTTGGCCTTTGAAGGGGGGTGAGCGCTATGGCCTGGTTACATTACAGCAACTGACATTTTGAGCGGCGCTTGTTCACCGGTTTCGTAGGATAATTGCGAGATGCATTTGGACAGTGTTGGTGAAGTGATTGCCACGCGTCGCCTGTCTCTCGTCGATGAGCCAAACCGAGAGCTTCTTGTGAAAATGGGCAAGCCGCAGAAGACGCCCAAGAACGGTTGGTCTTGTACTCTGCAAGTGACCGGTGTAGGGAGCGAACGGGTCTAGAGCATCTTCGGCGTCGATGCTTTCCAGTCCATTGAGCTTGCTTTATGCTTTATCCATACACCCCTCGATCTATTGAATCGGGAAACCGAAGGACGACTCCGCTGGGACGTGGATCAGTTTTTCTTCGTTCTTTTGGGAGAGCCCAGTCACCGCAACCGCCGGAATCTGCGCGGTAAGTGGGTCAGCTTTGAGGGCTCGCAGCACCGAGGGTCCGTCGAGTTTGGGCAGCATCATGTCCAACAGGATCAGGTCGGGATGACTCTCATGGGCGACACTCAATGCCTCCATGCCGTCAACTCCGGTGACGACGTGATAATCGGCCTTCTTGAGCGTGTGCCCCTTCTCAACTCGCATAAGCTTGCTGTCTTCGACCGATAACACAGTTCGCAAGGCATTAGCCTTTCTTCGTAGGACGTCAGAGAAGTATATCGGCAGAAATCAGAGAGCCTTGACTTGCTGGACCCGTTACAGACTGAAGAACAATGGTTCCGGCTCGCTTTTTCCCCGGTTTCGACCTTGCTTCCCCGATTGTGTCGTGGGGCCCTGGCTGTATCGCGGGTCGGGGTGCTTGCCAGTTTGCGTTTTGCTCGAAACGCGTGGGCACGAGGTCCGGGTCCCAATCCGCAGCCAGTCCTTTTTGATTGAGCGCGCGCTTCAAGTCAGATAATATTAGCGAAAGCAGATTGTCTGTGAGATAATTACGATCTTTGACAATCTGACCATGCGACTGCCCGCGCCTTCTTGATCGCGCTTTTGATTCTCCATTGTATCCTTGAGCGAAATACGCTCGATCGTTCGCAGCCAATTCGCGGCTCGGTTCCGAAACGGATTCTGGCGCCCCGTCTAGCTCTTTCCTAACTCCTAGGCTCTCTAGATTTTGCGTATAACTCCTTAAAACTCAAATATCTAGCGCATAGCGCAAAACTAAATCGTTTGTTTTCTGGATTTTGTCCTCAAAAGGGGAGGGTGCCCAGCACTAAACAGTAAACTCTGTCCCAAAACGGAACGAACTCAGCTGCAAGAAGATGCGCCTTTCCGCTGGCCAACAAACCTTTTTCTCAACCGACCACCAACTGTTCCTTCTCCTTCGGTAACTTGCTCGCCTCCGCTTCCCCTGTCAATCTTGCCGCGAACGGATTTTCTTCCGTCGGGGGCGAACCGCTATATGATTTCCGAAGCAAAGCATTTTGTCAGCAGCAAATCGCTGCTTTGTGTACTACTTGCGCTGTGTTGTGCCAGCGCCGCTTGGGCCGGACAATGGACCGCGCTCGGACCGGATGGGGGCGATGTTCGTAGCTTGGCCTACGATCCCCAGAACCCGGATCACATCTTCCTCGGCACCAGCACGGGAAGCCTTTTCTCTTCTGCCGACGGTGGCAAGAATTGGTCAAAATTTGCTCACCTGGGCAGCGGCGACGATTACGTAATTGATCACCTTGTCATCGATCCACAGAACACGAACAAAATGTACGCTGCAGCCTGGAGCGTCGAAACTCAGCAGGCCGGTGACGTGTTCCAGTCAGACGATGCCGGCAAAACCTGGGAAACCATGTCCGCCATGCACGGCAAATCGATCCGCGCCATGGCCATTTCTGCTTCCGACTCCAAAACTCTTGTTGCCGGCGCAGTCGATGGCGTCTTCCGCAGCAGCGACGGCGGCAAGAGCTGGCAGAAGATTTCCGCCAGCAACTCCGACATCCATAGCATTGAATCCATCGCCATCGATCCCAAGAATCCGAATGCGATCTACGCCGGTACCTGGCATCTGGCGTGGAAGACTGACGATGGCGGCGCCAACTGGCACCACATCAGCAAAGGCATGATCGAGGACTCCGACGTCTTCTCCATCATCGTCGACTCCACCAATCCATCTGTCGTATTCGCCAGCGCCTGCTCCGGCATTTACAAGAGCACGAGCGCGGGCGAGTCCTTCTCGAAAATTCAGGGAATTCCGTTTTCCGCACGGCGTACCCGGGTTCTGAAACAGGATCCGAGCAATCCCGCTGTTGTTTATGCCGGAACGACGGAAGGCCTTTGGAAAACAACTGACGCCGGCAAGAGCTGGAACCGCGTGACCGATCCGGAAGTCGTGGTCAACGATGTGATGGTCGATCCGCGCAACTCGCAGCGGGTCATGCTGGCCACCGATCGCGCTGGTGTGTTGGCTAGCGACGACGGTGCGCACAGCTTCCTCGCCACGAATCACGGCTACACCCATCGTTACGTGACTTCGATCATTGCCGACAAGAACGATCCCAATACCATTTTCGTGGGAGTGGTAAACGACCGCGAGATGGGCGGCGTCTTCGTTTCGCACGATGCCGGGCAGCACTGGACGCAAAAAGCCAAGGGTCTCGACGGCCGTGATGTGTTCACCCTGAAGCAGACCAGCAATGGCGAACTCGTGGCGGGCACGAATCGTGGCATGTTTATGTTGCCCAAGAATGGCCATGAGTGGAGCCCGATTAACGACGTCGTCAACCGGATTTCCTCGCACACGGCCAAGACAAAGACCGAAGCTCGCTCCATTCTGACCGCGCGCGTGAACGATGTCGAAATCACACCCACGACCTGGATGGCCGCGACCTCCGCGGGATTGTTCACCAGTTCCAACCAGGGTAAGAGCTGGAACGGCGGTGCGGTAATGGGCAAGCAGGATTTCGTCTCCGTCAAAGCCGACGGAAACCTGATCGCGCTCGCCACCCGCAGCGATGTCCTGGTTTCAAAGGACAAGGGTTCAACCTGGCAGGACTCCGGTTTGTCCTCCCACGTGACCAGCATTCGCGGCGTCACCATCTCTGACGGGCAGATCATGTTTGCCTCGCGAGAGGGCGCTTTCCGTAGCCCGAACGGTGGCGCTGGCTGGGAGCATATGCAGAACGGCCTCCCGGACAAGAACATCAGCTCGATCAGCTACGACCAGAACAACAAGCGCCTGCTGGCGACCAGTACGGAAACCGGCGTGGTCTTTGAGAGTCAGGATAACGGGCGCACCTGGACCCGCGGTCCTGACACCGGCTACCCGCTGCGCCAAGTCAGCGTGGTGCATGGCCGCTTCCTGGCAGCTACACCGTTTGACGGCCTCGTAATGCAGCCGGAAAACGACGATCACAGCGCATCAGCCGGTGCATCGACTCGACGCACCAACTAATCAACCCACAACTCGCTGTAAGAAAAACAAAGGAGCGGCTTAGCCGCTCCTCTGTTTTCTTCTACAGCTTGCGTTTACTGGCAGGTGGGAAATTTGAGCGAGGCCACGCGGGTGTGGTAGGTCACCGCGTTCTTGGGCATGGTTTTTGGAATGTACTGGTTCACGTACCAGAAGGTGCAATCATCCACGGGATCGATGACCATACTGCTGTAATCTCCCCAGCGATTCGCATTTTTCGGTTGCGGAGCCCTTTGCAACGAAGATAAGGGCAGGACTCTCCATTGTGTTCAGGGGATCGGTAGGCACTCCTCCGGTGAACCCGATCGAGGGATGCAAACTGGTGGCGTTGGATTTGCTGTAGCCGAGCGCCATGTCTCCAGCTTTGTCCATGTCGATGCTGCCCATCCAGAGCGAATCGGCGCCGTGGGTGAACGTGCCTTGCTGGAAGACCGTCGGCCTACCGTTCGGGTCGCGGATTTCGTACCAGCGTTCGCCGGAGGCGGCCTTGCTGGTCATCACCGAATGACTCACTACCAGGGATTCGTGGTCGCCAAAGTTCCGATAGGCCAAACGGAACATCAAACGATCGCCAAGGGAATCAAGTTGTTGCGTTGTTCCTGGCTGTGGGATGCAGGTTCCGCCTCCACGGGCCATGGTGTACGCCTTCACAGGAATGTTGATCGGACCCTTGAAGGTCGATTTGGACGTGTTCGTGAAGTCCACGTGAAAGCGATACAGGTGCAAAGAGGTTGAGCTGGAGAGGTCGACAAAAAAGCTGGGCTCGCCTGATGGAGGAGACGTGGCGCCATCGGCATTCGACGGGAGAAAAGAGAACTCGTTGGGATTCTTGAAGCAAACCGCCTTTGCTCTTGCGCCGGTCAGCATGGCGGCACGATCGTAGGCGCAGGCGTCATCGGCGATAAACGACTTCGGGCCGAACAGATTGTAGTTGGCATAGTAAGCGTCGGGCCACACGCCGAGTTTGTCGTAGTCATTGAATATCTTATTTCCGAACTCAAAAATGTAGCGGTGATAGCTGCCGCTTGCGTCGGAGGTTTCGGAGACGGCGATGCATTCGTTTCCGGTGCTAAAACTGCTGTCGGCGGCAATCTGGCTGATGATCCAGCGATTGGCGAACTGGTCGAAGAGCACGACGGGATCAGTCCAGAAGAAGGTCTGCCCCTGTCCGCACAATCCCGGCACACCGGTGAACAGGGCGCTAATCTGCTGCGGGGCGAACAGCGACCGTCCAGTCGCTTTGTCAAAAATCTGCCACGCCGTATTAATGGTTTCGACGACTTGGGTCGCGCCGACCGCAAGATTGTCATCGGAAGGAATTCCTTCCAGGGTGCCGTTGACCCAATTCGGAATCCCCTCGAAGTTGAGCCCGATGGTTGCGGAAATGGGTGGGGCCTCATAAGTCTGCTCCGCGCGATCTGCTACCGGGACGGCAGCGCCGGAGAGAATGCGACGCGGCCGCGGGTGCTCGACTTCACGCGGAGCGCGTTCCTGCGCAGGGGCCATGGAATACTCGCGCACCGGCAACGACGTATCGTGATAGCTGTCGTAAGTGACCTCCGGGCGGCTCTGCACCGGCTTCTGAGCCGACACAGGGCTGGGGAGCGCGAGACTGGAGGCCAACACAACCGCCGCGGCAATTACGGTTTTGGAGTCTTTCGATCTTTAGTCTTGATCTCTAATTCTTGATCTCTCGGACGGATGCCCGATTCACTGACCTGAAAGTTTGACCCCGCACGGGTTCTCCTCAAGGTGAAAGAAATTGCAACCTGGGTTTTGCTTACAAGCCGCAATTGTTTTGTTGACTTGGGAGGCACGGATTGCCAGCAACGCGACTAACGGTTGGCGAGCACGGAAATATCGCGGGACTTGAGCAGATGTTCGTCGGCAGTGACCAGGGTGAGCTCGAAGACTTTGGCTGTAGCAAGTAGAAACCGATCGGCCAGATCGCGATGAGGCAGGCGCAGACGGCCGGTTTCTCGTGCTACTTCGTAGGTGACAGGGGCTTCTTGTAACGGCAGAGTTTGGAGCGCGTTCGGAACCCACGTTTCCATATCCTCACCCGGAACCACACGCCCCTTCTGCCAAAGCACGATCAGTTCCCAGACGCTGATCGGCGACAGCCATAGCTCGTTACTCATATCTTGAATTTCCTTCGAGACTCGACGGGAAAGACGTTCGGGTTCCAGCACGCTCCACAGCCAGATGTGGGTGTCGAGCAGCAGTTTCATGAACGAAGGACTTCCCAGTCGTCTTCATCGCTCGCGGGGGAGACGATGTCGCCCATGATGCGTGCAGTTCCTCGAAGAGCGCCGAGATCTCGAATGGGACGTTGCTTCACGGGTGGAGGAACGATTTCGGCGACGGGTTGACCGAAACGGGTCACAAGCACGGGCTTACCTGTCTTGCGTACTTTCTCCAAGACGGCAAGGCAAGTAGCTTTGAACTTCGAGATCGCAATTTCTTCCATGAAGCCTCTCGAGAAAGTATAACCATGGTCATAGACCATGGTCAAAATGCGTTGGTAAAGCCTTAAAAGCTCCGGAGAACACCAAGTCTTAGATCGCTGAGGTCGCGGAGAAGGGCGCAGAGTACGCGGAAAACTCGGCAATCGGGGCCTGGCGCCAGTGTTTTTGTCGAGGCCCGCATAGGCGCGGACGCCCGCGCCTACATTCGCCAAGGCAAAATCTACATCGGTCACGATCGGCTTCAGCCGTTAAACTCATGATTCATAGCGTTCGCGAGTTGGTATCTCGCTTGCGACTTGCCACGGATAATTCCCAACGGGCAGGATGCGTTCATGAAGAGATGGTGGTGGGCCGGCCGGTTGACGGCAGTACTGACCTTGGCCTGCGGAACCGCGGCTTGGGTGACGGGATGCTCCCGCCAGATCGTTGTTCCGGGATCAGCCGGGACCGCCGACAGTAGCCAGCTACCCTTTGATCGCGTTTCTGAGAATGGGGGCATCTCTCCGACCGCTGGATTCACGACCGACGAGATTCCGGTGGGCACCGAGTTCACTGTGCGATTGCAGTTAGCCCTTTCCAGCGCAGATTCTCGAGTCGGGGATTCTTTTCAAGTAGTCCTCGATGAGCCCGTGGTGGTTGCTGGCAGGACAGTGTTGCCGCGGGGAACGCCGCTCACCGGAAGCGTGGTGGCAGCAAGGGCTTCAGGAGGCCCGCAGGATCCCGGCTACCTGCGAGTGACTCTAGTCTTGATGGCCGTGGACGGAAAATCGATTGCTTTGCGGACTTCCAGCATTTTCGCCAAAGGCGGGTCCTATAAGAGCCGCAAAACTCCCAAAATAAAGACCTCCGAAGGTGACGGCAGAGGAGAGGTGGCAGAATCGGCGATGAATTCCGGAAGCGGTAGCGACCTTCCGTTCCTTCCAAGTCAGGGCGATATCAGGTTTTCCACAGGGCACCGCTTCAGCTTTCGACTGGCTCAGCCTTTGCACCGACCGGGTTAGAGCCGTTGTGAAGTGCACTTGTGCGTTGTGGGCCTACGAGTTGGGACTACGTTCTTCCTCCCGTTTTGATTCGGTTCTGAATCCGCAAATTCCTGTCCAACCATCACAGCGCTCCCCGGAGGAACCCGCCTAACTAGCCAAGGGCTTCGCCCTTGATATCCCTCCGGGACATGGAGCCAGAAGCCAGGATCGTTCGCACATAAGCGTTGAGCAGCTTGCTGGTTTCTTCTAGCACGCTCGCTTGTGCTTTTTGCCAGACCCTGCGGTCACGGAAACTGTGCGCTGGAGGGCGATCGGAGGACATACCCAAGAGGCGTTCACGGCGTTAAGCTTCAGGTGTCTCACCACACTGGAGGTTGGCCATGAACGCCTTTTGAGCATCATCAGAATAACATCAAGTTTCGCTACCGCTGCTTCGACCGCCTTCTTTTGAATGGCTGCATTCAGTCGTTCCTGGATGGAGCCCGAGCCCAGGGCTTTTTCTGGGTGTATCGCAAGATTTATCCGGTGAGCCGCAACGTTTTGCGGGAGGTGGCAACCCAGTATCACAACTGGGCCGAGCGCAGCGCTCAGGAATGGGGCGTAGAAATCGTGGACGACCCAAAGGGTCGGCGCGATGACTTCGTAAACCCCTACTTTGAAAAGGCACAACCCGACCAAGTGGTGGTGATCATCAAGGCGCGCGAACCCGCCGGCATTATGACCGCCATCGGTGCCGGAGAAAAGTGGCATCTGGAAACCAAATATCGCTGGGTGAAGCAATATAACTTTTATATCCAGGATGCCGAATGGGGACCGATGTTCGTTCGGGTATGTCCGTACTTTCCTTTCTCTACCCGGATCTGTCTGAATCAGCACCACTGGTTGACCCAGAAGATGAAGCAAGCTGGGATTCGCTTTACCCAAACTGGCAACGCCTTTCGCCGCTGTAGCGATCCCGCGGCTCTCCAGGACATGGCCGATTCCCTAACGGCCAATGATTTCATCCGCTGTGGGCACAAGTGGCTGAAGCGTCTGATTCCTTTCTTTAGTGGTCCAGAACGGCGCGAGCACGGCTGCTGGCATCAACTGTTCTTCTCCCAAGTGGAATATTGCGACAACCTGATCTTTCGCCGTCGCGCCGCGCTCGATCAACTCGGCGGCCGACTGCTTGACGCCAATCGGAACCTTGGCCGACCGGACAAACTGACGGTGATCTTCGGCCGGCGGATCACCAAACAATACTCGGGCAAACTACAAACCGAAATCGAAGACTTGCATCTGGGAAACCCGGTGATGAGGAGCTATTACAAAAATGGCTTCGCCAAACATTATGTGCGCGATCATGATGTACTCCGCTTCGAAACTGCCAGCAACGATGTGAAGGGAGACTATGGCATCAATAAGGCAGTGGAAAATCTGGTTCCCCTACGAGAAAAACTGCAGGGTATCACCGAGCGCTATCAGAATGTGCAGCAGGACATCTTGGAGACGTTTCTGGATCGAGGAGAGCTCAGAAAGCTGGCGGAACCAACTCTGCGGCCCAATGGCAAGCGCATTCCCGGACTCAAGCTGGACCATGCCCGGCAACTGGCCGTGATGAGTTCTCTGGTACGGTTTTCCCATGTCGCCGCGGGAGACACCTCCACTACCGCAGAACTACAAGCGGCTGCGGCCGCGGCACTCGGAATAACTCCCGAACAATGCCCACCGGGTGCACTTCGTTATGAATTGTGGAAGCTACGTGCCAAAGGTCTGGTAGAAAAGTTGCCACACTCTCGTCGCTATCGGCTCCTGCCCAATGGATATCGCATCTGCCTTCTGTTTCTCAAACTCTTCGACAAAATCTATGCACCGCTCACCGCCGGGCTTCTTCATCCCTATCCAGGAGACCGAACCATGACTGCCGATCGGCTGTATCACCTCGACAAACTCTACCAATCTGTCGCTGCTGCCTTGGATGAATTGGTCGCTGCGGTCGGATTGAAGCTTGCTGCTTGATTCAGTCCTAACGAGAACAAAATTCTCGTTGGGGCCCCAATAACGGACTAAACTTCCCAAATGGGGAGCACGCCAGGAAGGCGTGACTTCTACCGCTAAATAAATCGGACAGACCCGAGCCATGTGCGAAATTGCACAACTTCACTTAAGAGCTGAGGAACCGGCCGATAGGCTACAAACACAAACCGAGCAGCAGTTGCGGGAAGCCCACAAGATGGAGGCGATCGCCCTCCTCGTCGGAGGCGTCGCCCACGACTTCAACAACCTGCTCACCGGGAGGGTGCTTTGCAGTGAACTGATTCTTGCCGGGTTGCTGGAGAACCATCGTTTACGACGTTTTGCGGAGGAGATCCGCAAGGCCGGGGAGCAAGGTGCGGGGCTCATCCAGCAACTGATGGCCGTCGCCCGGCAACGCGCGATCGAACCTCGCTTGCTTTGCCTGCATGATGTCATCTGCGAGGTCCGTAATCTACTTACGCGCGCGAGCACATCGAACTGGTGTCTGAGCTAGGCGAGGATCTGGGTTTGGTGAAGATCGATCTGGCTCAGGCACAGCAGATTATCCTGAACCTGGTATTGAACGCGCGCGATGCCATGCCTGACGGCGACCGAGTCACCGTCAGCACGCGAAACTGCGATGGGCCGATCATACGAAGCGACGCGCGCAACCAATTGTGCGATTCCTGGGTCGGGTTTGCAGTTTGCGACACGGGTTGCGGCATGGACGCCGAAACCCTTTCCCGCCTGTTCGAGCCTTTCTTTACTACCAAGACGCCGGGAAAAGGAAATGGACTGGGACTGGCCACCGTCCATCGAATTGTGACTCACGAAGGGGGCAGGATCGAAGTCGAAAGCGAGGCCGGAAGAGGAATGCGAGTAGTTGTGCACCTGCCCCGAGTTGAAGCGAAATCCCTACTGCCCAATGCCTCCGGAGTTGGGGACAAGATCAGTCCTGCTCCCAATCAGAAAATTCAAGGACCGAGGAAGCGAGGGGAAGAGGAAAAACCCTTATGACCACCACCATCGCCCACGCGTTTAATCCGCCGCAGCTCGAAACGGCGAACTTGTTGAATCTGGTAATCGTCGACGACGACCGCGCAATTCGCGATGTGTGCCGCCAAGCAGCCCAGTCCCTGGGTTTCAACACCATGGCGGCTGAGTCGGCGGAACATATCTACCGCTTGCTCGACTCGCAAGCCGTAGACGTGGTTCTGCTCGATCTGAAATTACCCGGCGCGGGCGGATTAGAGGCATTGCACGAGATCAAGCAGCGCCGTCCCGACGCTGAGGTCGTGGTCCTGACCGGTTACGCTATCGTACAGTCGGCGGTGCAAGCCATGAAGAACGGCGCCTACGACCACGTTACTAAGCCCTTCACCCATCGACGAACTGAAGCTTCCGCTGAAGCGGGGTTGCAACCCACTTGAGGATGAAAACCGAGAACCGCATGCCGCGCGCGAAGATCAAGTCAAAGCTGGGGTTTGGCAGTATCGTAGGGCGGCGCCTGAAATGGAGAAGCTCTACCGGATGATCGCCAAGGCTGCGCTCAGCAACCACCCGGTGTTGATCCTGGGGGAAAGTGGCACCGGGAAGGAAATGGTGGCACGATGCATTCACTTCTCGGGTCCTTTTCGGGATAAGCCGTTCATTCCCGTGGACTGCGGCTCGCTGGTTCCCACGTTGATTGAGAGTGAATTGTTCGGCTATGTGAAAGGCGCTTTCACCGGCGCGGAACAGCAGGCTCCTCGACTGCGTTCCATCCTTCGCCGGAGCGGAGTCCGGAACTTCGCTCGGAACAACGGAGCGTGGCGGTTTGTCACCATGTTGTATAAAGCTCAACAAGAGCAGCCGGTTGCACCAATCAGAGAAACGTACCCATCTCGCGATGCCCAGCGCGGGCGCTACTGCCCCAGGGAACAGTTAGGGTTGAGGTTCTGGATATAAATGCCGTTATTTCCGATGCGGTCATCCTCCCAGGCCACAGCTGAAAGTTTCGAGGGAACTTGGCCAGACGACAGTCTCGCCTTATTGGCAGGCAGCGAGGAGACAGGGAACTGCTTGCACACGAACTTTCCTTCGCTGTTGAGCCGAGCTGCCTGGATGGTTGTAGACCCGAACCCAACTTGATCCACCCAGAACGTGAGGGCCCCGGCGCCGATCTGCACATTCTGAACGAAAACCTGCTGATCCGCTCCCAAAGGCACAACCGTCAAACCAGAATCACCCCACTCGCGGGCGCCCGTGCTATTAAACTTCTGTCCGTAGACTCCATTCAACACTTGATTGGAGTCCTCCTCAGTCCAGAAGAGAAACACCTCGTCCGTGGCTTCCCGGTAGGATCCTGCTGGCGAGACCCTCACCTGGTTTGTATTGGTCGACGCCGGCGAGCCGTTGTGCGGGAAAGCCTCGCTGCCATCGGCGCGAATGTGCTGCGCGAAACATTGAAGAGACGGACTGCTGGTGTACCAGGCGAACACGGCACCACCCTTTCCGTCCGGAACAAAATATGGAAAATTGCCAAACTGGAGCGAACCACTGTCGAGGACATGTACATGCCCCTTCCCCCACAGCAGCTGTCCCTTCGCCGAGAGCTTGTTGGCATAGAGGTACCGATCGCTGCCGAAGCCATGGTCGCGCGTCCACGATACAATCACCGAGCCGCCGGCGGCCGCATGTAAGTCGGCCAATCCATAGTTGTAGCCGGATTCGTGGAGCACAACCCCCTTACCCCACAGCGGACGGCCGTTCGGGTCGAGCTTCTGGAGTACGACATTGCTGTTACTGGTCCAAGCTACGACGACGTCGCCGTCGCTTGTCCCAGCGATTTTGGGAGCGGAGTTCGAAGCTGATTGGCCATGAGTGAGTTGTACACCAAGCTTTCCCCAGAGAGCTTTTCCGGCGGGACTCATCTTCGCCGCAGTGACCTGCGGATTTGTCCCCTCGCGTGTGTCGAGAAAGGCGAGCAGAGCGTTGCCTTTCGTGTCCACGTCGAGGCCGTAGTCCTCCGTTGAACTATTGCCCAAGTGGGCCACTTCGATGCCGTCGTGGTGGAACTGCTCCACGCCCTTAGGGTTCAGGCGCTGCAAAAAAACGCTATAGCCGATCGGCGGCGGGCTATTCGGATTGGCATCGAACCAGCTCACATACCATCCATTGTTCGAGAGCGGCCTAACCTTCGGCTGCACCTGGTCGTTTCCATTGCGTCTGTCCGCGAGTGCAAGGTTCTTGGATGGATCAGACGACCACTGTGCCCAAGCGGCCGAAGCTAGAGTAAGACCTAAGACAGACATCACAACAGAGCGAAACCCGAATCGCATGAACTCTCCTCACCGGCTTGCACGGAAACGAAGCGCCGAAGCCGAAGACTAGACGCTACTCTCGGTGCAGCGGTACGTCAATGCTGCAAACTCTTTCACAGATGGGGAAGGCGATCGATTCATTTGCTTCGCTGGTAGCTCACTTGCCCACTTGTCAGCACGGCTACGACGTGGCTGGTGTACTCGAAGGGATCGCCGTCGAAGAGCGCGATATCCGCATCCTTGCCGGGCGCGAGTGAACCGACGCGGTCATCGAGGCCGAGAATTCTTGCCGCATCCGACGTCACCATGCGAAGAGCTTCTTCCATGCCCAGTCCATTTGCGGCAGCGATGCCGGCTTCGAAAAGCACGACGCGATTCTTCGGGACGTAGCTTTCGTAACCCGTCATCAGCGCGACCGGGATGCCTGCACGCTTGAGAATTGCTGGATTCTCAAAGGTCGCGTTGGCGGTCTCCAGCGATTCGAAGCGCTGCATCACTGGACCGGTCAGGCACGGCACTCCGGCGCGGCGAATCGCATCAGCGATGAGATAGCCCTCGGTCACGGAAGCAAGCATATAGCGGAGATGAAACTCAGTGCCGATGCGGATGGCCGTGTCAATGTCGTCCGCACGGTATGCATTGAAGATCGCCGGCAGTTTCCCGTCCACGACGGGAACCAGGGCGTCAAGCTTCATATCGCGCGAGGGCTGCTTGGAAACGTCAGCACCGTCTTTCTTCCACTTGTCCCATTTCTCCTCATAGCCCTTGGCGTCCGACAGCGCATGCCGGATGATCTCTGCCGTCTTCATGCGCGTGGTCGGAGCCTTTTCCTTTTTTCCGTACGTGACTTTGGGAGTTTCGCCGAGGTTAAAGACCATGACGGATTCCTGACGAACGGCCAATTGTTCCACTGTCGCGGGCGTGGAGCCGATCCCGGCAGTCTTGAAAATACCGGCGCGACCAGCGATTGGATTGCGCGGTCCCGGCGCCGATTGCACCGTGGTTACGCCGTATTGATTCAGAACCTTCAGAAGCCGTTCGTTGGGATTGAAGCTGTCGAGCGTGCGCACATCCGCTGTGTTGGGGTCGGTCGCCTCATCCTCGTCCTGATCCGCGGGAATGTTAAAGGCGCCGGAGATTCCTGCGGTCGTGTCACTGTCGATCATACCGGGGGTGACGACAGCGGCTTTAAGCAGCGTATATCCATCGGGCGACGACTGGCGTGGGCCGGGACGCACAGCTACAATCTTTCCGTCACGGATCAACACCATGCCCGGGCCGCCTTGTGTTCCGTCCGCCATGGTGTAGAGGTGCTCGGCGAGGACCGCGACATTTTGCGCTGGCAGCCGTGTTGCGGAGGCCACGCAGAGCAGCAGACTGAACCAGCGAGGCGTGCGCATTAGTTCCCTCCTCGTGGTGAGGCTGGAAGCCGATCAACAACGCCGAATCCACCCGTCGCATACCGTAGATCTTGAGGATTGGTGCGATCGAAAACCTTCTGGCCTTCGATCCACGTCTCGAGCACGTGCGTATAGACGCTAAAAGGTGGCCCACTCAATACGATGAAATCGGCGTCCTTCCCGGGCTCAAGTGTCCCGATGCGACTCCCCAAGTCGAGCATTTCGGCGGGATAGATAGTCAGTCCCTTCAGCGCGGCCTCTTCGCTCAATCCTCCGCGCACCGCCAGCGCAGCCTGGCGAATGATGAGCCGCGAACTGGTGATCGGATCGTCGGTGTTGAGTGCGACTTTGATCCCAGCTCTTTCGAGGGCGCCCGGGCACCCGAGGTCAAGGTTGATCGTCTCAAATTTTCCTCCCAGAGAATCAACCACCGTGAAGCTCACGGCGATGTGTTGTTTTGCAAGTTCGTCCACCACCAGGCAGGATTCGGTTCCATGCTGAACCACCAGACGGTAGTGGAATTCATCCGACAAGCGAAGCGCCGTCATAATGTCATCGGCCCGGTGAGTGTGGTTGTGGACGACGCGCTTGCCTTCGAGCACTTCGACCACCGGCTCAAGGTCGAGATCGCGATCCGGCTGTTTCGCGGTCTTGTCGCCGGCCACTACGGCTTTGTTGTAAGCCTCCCATTTTGCTTTGTACTGCGTGGCCTTTGCGTAAATTCCGCGCGCCAGCGCCGCCTCCTCCATGCGCGTCATGGGAGCCTTATCTTTGGCGCCGTAGTGTTTCGGGTTTTCACCGTTCGCCATTTTCATTCCGCCAATGGTTTCTGGGATCAGCATCTGCTCAATCGTGCTACCGCGTAGTTTGACGTATGCCGTTTGTCCGCCCATCACATTTCCGCTGCCCGGCATAATGTTCGCGGTAGTTATTCCGCCGGCGGTCGCCATGCGGATATTCGGGTCGGCAGGATCAATGGCGTCCATGGCGCGCAGCCCAGGTTCGATCGGACCGCTTGACTCATTGGCATCGCCTGAGTCCTCCGCCAATGGGTTCGCAATAATTCCGATGTGAGAGTGCGAGTCCACAATGCCGGGCATGACGATCTTGCCGGTTACGTCCTCGACCGTGGCGCCGCGCGGAATCTTTATCTTGCCCTCCTCACCTACAGCTACGATCTTCCCGTTGGCAACAACCAGCACACCATGCTCGATCGGCGGTCCGCTGATGGGATAAACCTTTCCTCCACGAATCGCCAGCGTCGCTTGACCCGCGGAGAGCTGTGCGCATATAGCAATGCTGACGCAAATGAGTGCCCACCAGCAGCGGGCCGATCTGCCACTCCGAAGTGTTCTGAATCGCATCCAGCCTCCTTGAAACGGCGAAGCAAAGAACTATATCACTCGTTTTTATGCAGTCGGTCTGTGGATGACCGGCCAAGAGTACGGAACGTGATTGGAATTTCGGGGGAAGGAAAAACTACGCAGGAACTCTTCTAGAAAGTTAAGGAGGGCAGCCAACTCGCTGCCCTCCCTTTTTCGAGATTCGTGGAGCGATTCGTTACGGCTCGGGGACCTTAGCAAAGTCCACACTCTGCACGGGTACACCGCCGATCTTATGTCGGCCGTCGGTCCAAGTGACGTAAGCGTTCCCGCTCAGAGCGGTGTTGTAGTCATAATCGCCCGCATAGCAGGAGACAACAAACTGGTCGTCCTGGGCTGGCTGGGTGATGATGCCAGTGCTGATGGTGATGTCTGGAAGCCAGGAAACGCCATTGTCGTCGGATTGACGGCCCACGCGCTCGTAATTACATCCCGGATCTCCAGCGTTGTTGCAGGCGCTGGTGGCCTTGCGACGATCATACCAAGAGGCGGTGAGGTTTCCGCTCGTGTTAGAGGACAGCGAAGGCATCCACTGCGTCTTGTTGGGAGCGTCCTTGTCGGTGTTGAGCTTGATTGCTTTAGACCAAGTCTTGCCGTTGTCGGTCGAACGTTGGTAGAAGATGTCTCCGTGGTCGCCGTTCGTCCCTGCCCCGGAATAGACGTAGTGGACCACGCCATTGGGGCCAACTGCCGTTTCCCCCCAGCCCATGTGCCGGATGATGGGATTGACGTGGTAAAAGTATCCGCAGCTCTGATCCCCAACCGGGTTGTATCGCGGACCCATCGTTACTTAAGTCCAGGTTTTGCCGCCGTCGGTTGATCTAACTAGCCAAGGGCTTCGCCCTTGATATCCCGTTGAATTCCAACGGATGCAGCAACTCGACGTTACAACGAGAACAAAATTCTCGTTGTAACGTGCATAATCGACTAAACATAAGGTTGTGGCGGGTAGCGTTCCCACCAGCACCCTCATCCATGCTGGCAATGAATACGGTGCTGTTTTTCCCAATCAACTTGGCCCCGCGCGGTGAGCCGGTGACCTGCACATTGCGGAAGAAGGTTCCAGTGTTGAGTTGCTTCGGGTTGCTCCAGGACATGCCGTCGTCAGAGTAGGTAACGAAAAGACATCCACCCGCCCCGCAGCTTGTCGTGTAGTCGTTGTACGAGACAAACATGCGGCCGTACGTACCGCTGGTCGGCTCGTTGTCTGCCCACATCGATTCGCGGTCGTCGAAGCTGCCGTTATGGGCGCAAGCTCCAACAGTCCACTTCGTCATAGTCCGGCAAATGGGCAGAATAATATTGGCTAATTTCTTCGGAACTCGGCGTAGCCTGGCGCATCAGGTTCTCGAACTCAGCGTCGGACAGCACCTGCATGCGAGCGATGGCTAACTGCCGGCTAACCTCGGGTGAAGAGTCGAGGTGATTGGCCACGGCCTGTTGCGAAAGCATCAGCACCGAAGCGTAATCGTCGCCCAGCTTTCGACGGTCCTTCTCCGTGACGCTGTCCTTATCGGGGTCGCCTTGCGGCTCGATCCCGGCGATCCTGGACTCGAACTCTGCCTCAGTTACCTGCATGTCCCCGACTTTGAGTATGACTCGGTCCGCTCCCGCGGAAGTCGTCTTTGCGGACACGGACGTTGAGCTTCCTGATGAGCTCGCGGGGTTTGGGCTCTGAGATTCTTGCGCATGGCCCAGAGACGCGAAGAGGGCCGCTAGCATGAGGTAAGGAGATATTCGCGCGCTGATGAGGTCCACTTAGTTACCTAGACGAGCCGGCCAAACTTGATTCGCCAGATTCCCAGGCTGTAAGGCCAGCAGGCTCAGAACTAATCGGACCGGGTTGGAGCAACATTAAGAACGATGCCCGGTAGTAGAGCGTCCGCAACTTTAGAGCACCAGGGTGGGGCGTGTCAACGTGCAATCTTCTGCAGAGGGACCACGAAATACAATGACGACGTCATGCAGGAGTTCTTCAAACTGCAGTTTCGGTCATCTCTTCGCACGCACCTTCCGGCTTCTCTCCCAGCATGAAGGCCAGAACCTCTTGCGGCACCGGATTATTCCAGACCGGAGCGAACGACTGGCGATGCAGAGGAGACGGTCCGTGCTGGCGCAAGGCAGCGAGGTGGTGAGGCGTGCTGTATCCCTTGTTCGAAGCCAGACCGTACACGGGGAAGACCGGATCCCATTCGCGGACCATGCGATCACGTTCGACCTTGGCCAGAATCGAGGCGGCAGCAATAGAGGCGGAGAGCGCGTCGCCGTGGATGATCGCTCGCTGCGGCAGCTCGCAGTCGAGGCGCATGGCGTCGATCAATAAATGGTCTGGGCCGGGCTGCAGACGAATAACTGCCTCCCGCATAGCGACTCGCGAAGCCTGATAGATGTTGATCTGATCGATGCGGGCAGCATCGACGGCCGCGATGGCCCATGCAACGGCGTGTTCGCGGATACGTTCCGCCAGCACCTCGCGCCGCTCCGCGAGCAGCAGCTTGGAGTCACGCAGGCCTCGAATGCGATAACCGGGGTCGAGGATGACGGCGGCGGCAACAACCGGTCCGAACAGGGAACCGCGGCCGACTTCGTCCACGCCCGCGATCAGGCGCGCGCCCGCTTGCCAGGCTTGCTTTTCAAATTTCATGGTGCAATGCAAGCGCTTCAGTAAACGAAGCTTGGCAGCGGAGGCAGAGATCGTTTTCTCGGGAGCGAGTTTGAGCTTGGCCGACACGAACTGGCAGACCACAAGATTGAGATAATTGCATCTTCGCCGAGGTCGGCCCTGTGGAGCAAGGTGAAAAAAGAGTTTCGTCGAGCAGTGCACGAGTCCATGGTTTGCACTCCGGTTTGCACTCCAACGATTTCGTCCTGGGAGTCAGCTAGAATGGCCACGCCGTCGAGGAGGGAACATGCCGGACACGAGCAGCAGCATCTCGCGTCGAGTGAACCGGCGAGTGTTGGTCCATTCGGCTCGAACCGCGGTGGCAGCGGTGGTCTCGCTGGTTGTTGCTCGCGCTCTCGAGCTTCCAGAAGGCTATTGGGCCACGATCACGACTTTGATCATTATGCAGTCAGCCCTGGGAGCAGCGCTTGCCGTCTCCGAACAGCGCTTCGCTGGAACCGCACTGGTTGCCGTGATGGGCGCGCTGCTGACGACCTACTTCGGATCAAACCTGATTGCGTTCGGCTTAGGCGTATTCGTGATTGGATTGAATGCGCGGCGCTGCGTCTCGAAGATGCGTACCGGCTCGCCAGTGTTACCTTGGCGATTGTCATGCTCATTGCCCACACCAAACAAGCGTGGATAGTTGCGGCTCACCGGTTCATCGAGTCTCGGTGGGAATCGCAGTAGGTTTGGCGCTGACTGCCTTCTGGCCGGGGAACGAACCAAAGGCAAGTCTCGTGCCGCCTGGTTCCCCTTCGGTATAGGGCTCAGTCAACTACTTCGCGGGTGCTGCCGCGGCCGCGTGCTCGCGGTCGACATCCTTGAGGCGCGCAGCCTTGCCGCGCAGCGCGCGCAAGTAGTACAGCTTAGCGCGCCGGACCTTGGAGGAACGCACCAACTCTACTTTGTCGATTACGCGGGAGTTCTCCGGAAAGATTCGCTCGACCCCCTGACCGAAGCTGATCTTGCGCACGGTAAAGCTGGCCTGAGGGCCTCGCGAACGCGAGATCACTACGCCCTCGAATGCCTGGAGACGCTCCTTGTCGCCTTCCTTAATCTTGACGTGCACGCGGACGGAATCGCCCGGAACGAATTTGGGAAGGTCGGTGCGTTTGGTCTTGGCCAGCAGTTTTTCAATGATGAGGTTCGACATAATTGTCCTCTGTTCTATAAGTTCTTGCCCGTGATCTGGGCCAGCAATTTCTGGTCTTCGTCGCTGAGCGCGGCCTTGTCCAAAAGGTCGGGCCGGTTGCGCAGCGTTTTCTCAAGTGCCGTACGACGGCGCCAGCGTCGTATTTCTTCATGATTGCCCGACGCCAGCACCTCCGGAACTCCCATGCCCCGGAAATCCGCGGGACGCGTGTAGTGCGGGTAATCCAGCAACCCGCCCGAGGTGCAGGTCGAACTCGGGCCATCCTCAACCTGCTTTTGCGAGAACGTGGTGAACGATTCCTGCTGCGTCGAGGCCTGATTGCCAACCGCGCCGGGGATCAGACGAGTCACGCAATCCACAATCACTGCCGCTCCCAGTTCGCCACCGCTCAGCACATAGTCACCGATGGACAACTCGCGGTCCGCTAAATAGTGGCCCACCCGTTCATCGACGCCTTCATAACGGCCGCAGATCACGACGATTCTCTCCAGCGCGGCGAGTTTATTGGCCGCACTCTGATCGAATCGCTTGCCCTGCGCCGACAGCAACACCACACTCTCGCGGGCGTCGTTCCGTCCTTCTCGGGACGCGACATTCAGCGCTTCAATACATTCAAAGATCGGTTCCGGCTTCAGCACCATGCCTTCGCCGCCGCCGAATGGGCGGTCATCTACGGTTTTATGGCGATCATGCGCAAACGCCCGGAGATCGTGAACTTCGATTGCCGCCAGACCGGCTTCCTGAGCCCGGCGGATGATTCCGTGATCCAGCGGCCCGCGAAAGAAGTCAGGAAAGATCGTTACAATGTCGATCTTCATCACAGATCAAAATCAAAAGCTTAAGAGCGCTAACCACAAAGGGCACGAGGGTACACAAAGGGAATCATTTTTTTATGCTTTTCTTGCCGCCTGCTTGTTGCTCTTTTTCTTCGGCCGTCAGCGGCGCGTTCAGTTCAAGCATTCCCTCAGGCAGTTGCATTTGTATCTGCTTGCGCTCGAGGTCTACGTTTTTCAGATACGTTTCGGCGTAGGGGATCTCATAGTGTTTGCTTCCTGCGCCGAGCCCGGAAACGACGATCAGCAGAGGCGCTTCGCCTGCGCCAAACTGAACGTCTTCAATCTTGCCAATCTCGCGACCCGAATCGAACACCACACATCCGACTAAGTCGCTGACGTAATTCCATCCCGATTCAAGCTGTGCCCGCTCGCTGTGCGGGACCTGTAATTCGCATCCGATCAGAGATTCCGCTTCCGAAATCGAATCTACTCCCGCGAACTTCAGAACCAGAAACTCTTTGTGAGGCCAGAGTTCTTCAACCCGCAACTCGCGACGGCTGTCGTCCGGCGCCAGAGCGAACAGCCTCAGGCCAACTCTGAACCGGTCGGGAACGTCCGTGTGCAACTCCACCGCGACTTCGCCATGGCGCCCTTGCGTTTTCCGCACACGGGCCAGGGTAACGAACTCGCCGGCGATTCCTGACTCTGCTATTCCAGTATCTCCAGCGTAAAACGCTTGCGCAGTCGAACTCCGGCTGCGTCGATCAAGGAACGCAAGGCGCGTGCAACCCGGCCCTTGCTCCCAATCACCTTGCCCACGTCGTTCGGGGCAACCTTCAGTTCAAGCACGTCGCCTTCGAGCTGGCTCACCGAAACCTGATCGGGCTCGTCGACGAGCGACTTCGCGATCTGCTCGACCAAAGCTCGCACGTCCCCGCTTTGCTGGCTCATATGCGGTTCCTATCGGGTGGGCTGGAAACTCCTACTGGCACGCACGCCAAAGTCAGGCGGCGGGGACGGCGCTCGGAGCGGGCTTGGCTACGATCTTGCCAACCCGGTCCGACATCTTGGCGCCCTTGGACACCCAGTAATCAATGCGCTCGCGCTTGAGTTCGATGCTGGCAGGGTTGGTGCGGGGATTGTAAGTTCCCACCACCTCGACCGGCCGGCCATTGCGGGCGCGTTCCTTTTCAATCACGACCACACGATACTGCGGTTGCTTACGCGCACCGGTGCGCGACAGACGAATCATTAACACAGAACTTTGGTTCCTTTCCTAGTTCTACTGGCAGGGGTTGGACAAACAAATATTTTTGCAGAAGTTGGCGGGATTAGCAAGCTGCAGGCAGAACTATCACAGAACTATCAGAACTGGCGAGAACTGGCCGCACCGACGCTGAGCCCGCAGAGCTGATCCACAAACCTCGAGGCGGTTGGTTGCGCGCGTGGGCCTCGGTGTCTAGACCCAGCGGCGTCGTTTACCATTCAGTACTGGGTATATACCGGGAAAGCGCATTTTCTTGCCAGATCTATGAAAACAAAGGCGCTCGTTTTGGAGATGCACTCGTAGAATATAATTTCTAAATGGTTTCCGGAGAGGGTGGCATCCCCGGCGGGCGACCCGTCGAATCAAATACCGGTGATCTCTTTTCGAAGTTGATTCCGGTGAAGGGTAGGCCAGCTGCCGGTCTGATAACGAAGTATTAAACAGGTCGGGGGCACCCTCCGACAACTATCGGTAGGGGTCAAAGCTGTGCAGCACTTTCTCCGTCCAGCCCCCCGTTTTGGGCGTCAACTCGAACACTATACCCCACCCATAAGCACCACCGAAAGACGTCGTGCCGTAGAGATTCCCGGAGCCATCGAGAATTAGGGCGCCGCAGGGCCAATACCCCTCCTTGCCGTTCTGGCTGAAGTTATGCAGCACTGTCTCCTTCCAGCCCCGCTCGCCTCGGGTGTCAACTCAAACACCGTACCCTACTTGTTGTTGTAAGCGCCGACAAAGGTCGTCATGCCGTAGAGGTTGCCGGAGGCATCGATGATCAGGCCGCCGTAGGGTTGGAACCCGCCCTCGCCCCCGCCAAAGCTATGCAGCACCTTCTCTCTCCAACCACCGCCCGCTTTGCGTATCAACTCGAACGCTGTGCCCCCGCCGTGAGCACCTTCGGAGATTGTCGTGCCATACAGATTGCCAGCTGCGTCAAAGATCAGACCGGCGTATGACTCGATCCCGTCACCGTCAGGGCCGTTGAAGCTGGGTACCCCTTTTCCGCGGTCGCGCACACGGTCGTCACGAACATTGTCGGCGCAAAGATCGCCAGAGCCGCCCTCACTCCGACGGAAAATCTCTTGCCTCGCACCTATCCTCCTAAGCGGCAGCCAATTTATCCTCTCGGAGTTCTCAATAGTCACTAGAATCCGTCCGAGCGTTCCTGGCTGTGAATGGCAATCGGTTGGCAAATTGTGCATTTACGCAGAACGGGGTTTCTGTTGGAAGCCATTGAACACGGCGCTACTCAGAGCTAGCCAGGAGGTGTAGCACTTTTGAGGTCGCTGTTCACTGCCCCAGCAGCCGCATTGACTTGGCGTAGCTCCACCCCTAAGATGGTCGCGCACGGAGCGGGTCTATTCGTTGATCGCCAAACGATGATCGGACAAACCATTTCGCACTACCGCGTGATCGAAAAGGTGGGCGGCGGTGGTATGGGTGTTGTCTATAAGGCCGAGGACATTCGGCTGCATCGTTTTGTCGCCCTCAAGTTCCTGCCCGACGACGTCGCCAAAGATCCTCAAGCCCTCAGCCGTTTTCAGCGGGAGGCGCAGGCTGCTTCTGCTCTCAACCATCCGAACATTTGTACCATCTACGACATCGGACAGGAGAATGGCAAAGCTTTCATCGCCATGGAGTATTTGGACGGCCGGACCCTGAAGCACATGATTGAGGGGCGTCCGCTGAAGATTGCGCATTTGCTTGAGCTCGGGATTCAGATTTCGGATGCTCTCGATGCTGCTCACTCCGGCGGAATTGTGCATCGCGACATCAAGCCGGCGAATATCTTTGTCACTCAGAGAGGCCAGGCCAAGATCCTTGATTTTGGATTGGCGAAACTTACCCCTCAAGGCAGCAACATCGTGGATGGTTCGGTGCCAACAGTGGGCGTGCCGACCGCAGTTAGTGCTGATCAACTCACTACTCCGGGCACGGCGATGGGCACGATTGGTTACATGTCTCCCGAGCAGGCGCGCGGCGAGACGCTGGATCATCGCACCGATCTGTTTTCTTTCGGCGTAGTGCTCTATGAAATGGCAACTGGTAAGCAGCCGTTCTTGGGGGCAACCTCGGCCATCATCTTCGAAGCGATTCTCAACAAGGTTCCTGCTCCGCCGGTCCAGTTGAATCCGGGATTGCCGGTGCAGATGGAAATTGTCTTGAACAAGGGTCTGGAAAAAGATCGGGAGCTGCGCTGCCAGAGTGCGGCGGAGATTCGCGCCGACTTGAAGCGGCTGAAACGCGATACGGATTCTTCTCGCGCGGGGGTCAAAGCGGTCGTCCCGGCAGATCTGAGCAGCGGCTCGGCGGAGGTTCCGACCGAGACATGGCGTCGCAGTCCTCTTCTGCCCGTGCTGTTCTGTCTCGGGTTTCTGGTTGCTCTTGCAGCTGGATTAATCGCAGGCAAACGGCTTTGGGGATCGTCGGCGGCCAGCGCCCCGCTGTACCACGAGATCACTTTCCGCCGTGGCGAAATTCGCTCCGCCCGATTCGCGCCAGATGGGCAAACGATCCTGTACAGCGCCGCCTGGCAAGGGAACCCCGGGGAAATATTCGCCGCGCGTCAGGGCACGGTCGAATCGCGCTCCCTGGGATTGGGCCGCGCCGAGCTTCTGGCGGTTTCGTCGACGGGCGAGATGGCGCTTTCGCTGGACAGCCGCCCTGTAGGAACCTGGGTGAACATGGGTACGCTCGCTCGAGCGCCATTGGCGGGTGGGGCACCCCGTCCGGTTCTCGAGAATGTCGAATGGGCGGATTGGTCTCCGGATGGAAACAGCCTAGCTGTGGTACGTAATGTGGGCGGCCGCGACCAGTTAGAGTTTCCCATTGGCAAGGTGCTCTACGAGACCAGCGGCGGCTGGATCAGTTATCCGCGAGTCTCGCCGAAGGGCGATTACGTTGCATTCATCGACCATCCTAATCAGGGAGACGACGGCGGCGCTGTGGCTGTCGTCGATCTGTCCGGCAAAAAGAAAATGCTGACTCGCGACTGGTACGGTACGCAGGGTCTTGCCTGGTCGCCTGCCGGCGAAATCTGGTTCACTGCGAGCGAATTGGGTGTCGATCACTACCTCTCTGCTATCAGCATTGACGGGAAGGAGCGGTTGGTGACGCGTATACCCGGGACGCTGGTTGTATTCGACATCTGGCGGGATGGGCGTGTGCTGTTAGCCCGCGCCGGGCGGCGCCGCGAAGTCATGACTCTCTCCGGCGGCGGGACGAAAGAACGAGATCTTTCCTGGCTCGATTACTCCTACCCTGCGGACCTTTCCGCGGACGGCAAGACCGTTCTGTTTGATGAAGAGGGCGTTGGCGGCGGGGTTCCGTACGGCAATGCGCAAGAGCTGACCTACGCGGTTTATATTCGCAACACCGATGGCTCTCCGGCAATTCGACTCGGCGAAGGCGCCGCCAATGCGATTTCTCCCGATCAGAAATGGGTGATCGTCCAGACTCCGGCTTCCCCTGAACAACTCCGCCTGTTACCCACCGGGGCGGGTGAAACCCAGCCGCTGACCAACGATTCGATTAACCATCAGTGGGCGCGCTGGTTCCCGGATGGCAAGCGTTTTGCCTTCTCGGGCAACGAACCGGGGCATGGGGTTCGTCTCTATGCGCAAGATATTTCTGGAGGGAAACCGAAGGCGATTTCTCCGGAAGGAGTCGATGCGGTGGCGTTTGCGATTTCGCCGGATGGGGAGTCGGTCCTGGGGATTGGCCCCGATCAAAAAGGATACTTCTATCCCTCGGCTGGCGGCGAGCCTCGGGTGGTGAATGGCCTGGAACCGGGAGATGTACCAATCCGTTGGAATCAGGATGGGCGCTTAATCTACCTTTACCGGACCGGCGAGGTGCCGGCCAAGGTTTATCAGTTGGAGCTAGCCACCGGAAAGAAAACCCTCTGGAAGCAGGTTGTTCCGGTCGATCCTACGGGCGTCTCCACGATCGGACCGATTCTCGTGACACCGGACGGGAAGACTTATGTTTACGGGTTCCATCGCACCCTCGGAGACCTCTACCTGGTGGAAGGCCTGAAGTAGATGTGCCGTGTGCCCCGCTCTTTCGCATTTTGTGCGAGGAACTAATCCGCGGCGAGTTGACTGAGAATCTCAGCCGGTTCGGGGCGCTCGGCGTAGTCAGCATTGACCGACGAAAACCACACCGAACCGTTGCGGTTGAGAATGTAGGTCGCTGGAACCGGGAGTTCCCAACTCTCGTCTCCGTTGGCGAAGGGCAGATTGATAAATACTCGCCGATACACTGCCTGCTGATAATCGGGAACGCGGTACACCAGTCCGACCTGGCGAGCCACACGGTTGCCGGGATCGCTGAGTAGCGGAAAGCGCAGCTTGTGCTGATCCGCCATGAAGAATGACTGCTTCACGGTTTGGGGCGAAATCGCAATCAGCGAGGCGGGAGCGTGCTCGATCTGTGGCCGGATCCGGTTCATGGCTTCGAGTTGGCCAATGCAGAAGGGGCACCAGCGACCGCGAATAAAGCAGATGACAAGACGTCCTTTCGCCAGGAGGTCGGCGGAGGAAACCGGTTTCGCGTTTTGATCTTGAAGTTCAAAAACTGGAGCTTTCTTGGCAACAGAAAGACTGTTATCGGCGATGTGCTTTTCGTTAAGTTCCGCGATTGCGCGAGAATGAATGGCCTGAATTTCAGCGGGAACATATTTCGCGATGAGGTCTTTGCACTCCGCGAAAATCTCGCGCAAGGGCCGGACATCAGGGCCGGCAGCCGGTTCTTCGAGAGATCGCCATTTCATAAATGCGGAGTGGTCAGCAGCGGCAACAAGCTACATCCCCGGTAACTTCATCCCGGCCAATTTGCGGGCGAAGCTTGCCTTACCCATTTGCTTGAACATTTTGCGCATCTGGGCGTATTGACGCAGCAAATTGTTGACTTCTTGTACGCTCGTGCCCGAACCGCGCGAGATGCGCTTGCGGCGACTGCCGTTGATAACCTCGTGGTGCAGGCGTTCATGGACGGTCATCGAGTCAATGATGGCCTCGACGCGATTAATTTGTTTCTCGTCGATTTTGTCCGCGTGCTTTTGTAATCCGGCAAAAGGACCGATGCTTGGCAACATGCCCATGATGCTCTGCAGCGATCCCATCTTTTTCACTTGGCGCAGTTGATCGCGGAAGTCCTCGAGCGAGAAGCCATCGCCCGACAGGGCGCGGCTGGCCATCTCCTGCGCCTTTTTCTTGTCGACATTCTGCTCGGCCTTTTCGATCAGTGAAAGGATGTCGCCCATGCCCAGAATGCGGGACACGATGCGATCGGGATGGAAACGCTCGAGCGCGTCATACTTTTCGCCCACGCCGATGAACTTGATAGGCTGGCCCGTGACTTGGCGGATTGAGAGCGCCGCACCACCTCGGGCATCGCCGTCCATCTTGGTCAGCACGACGCCGGTCAGCGAGAGCTTCTTATGGAACTCATCGGCGGAATTAACCGCATCCTGGCCAGTCATCGCGTCGGCGACGAACAAGATCTCTTGCGGGTTGAGTATCCGCTTCAGCGATTGCATCTCGTCCATCAGTTGATCGTCTATGTGAAGACGGCCAGCGGTGTCAACGATGAGCACATCAGAGCCGGTATTGATAGCCTCGCGACGCGCTTCTTTCGCCAGACGCTCGACGGTTGCGGTGTTGGCTTCGACGTTCGCACCTTCGTAGATGTTCGCCTTGATCGCCTGCGCCACAACCTTAAGCTGTTCGCGGGCTGCGGGCCGGTAAACGTCGACCGAAACCAGCAGCGGCCGATGCCCGCCATCCTTAAGCCAGTTCGCGAGCTTGCCGGAGGTGGTAGTTTTGCCCGAGCCCTGCAGTCCGGCCATCAGCACAACGGTTGGCGGCTGTGAGGCAAACTTCAGACGCGCGGTATCGCGGCCAAGAGTCTCGATCAACTCGTCACGAAGGATTTTGATGACCTGCTCGCCCGGCGAAAGCGCCGTCGCCACCTGTTGGCCAACAGCCTTTTCTTGAATGTGGTCGATGAGCTGCTTAACGACTTTGAAGTTGACGTCGGCCTCGAGCAAAGCGAGACGGATTTCCCGCAGCGCCTCCTGAATGTTTTCTTCATTGAGGACGGCCTGGCCGCGCAGTGTCTTGAACGCACGCTGGAGTTTTTCTGAAAGATTTTCGAACATAGCTTTAGGCTTCTATTTTAGCAGTTGGAATGCAGAGCATTGCCTGTAGGATCAAGTGGGGCGCCAATTCCCGTGTTAAGCTATCCCTACACTAATCTGACCTCGAAGGAGAATCCATGACTGAGAAGCCCAGTGCTACCCTCCCCGGGACTGTCGAGAAAATCATCAAGTCCCCACATCCGAGCGAGCCGGAAAAGGCGCAGATCGCTGTGGAAGGCGCCGATGAGTTGTATAAAGAAATTCGTATCGCCAACAATTTGACTGACGAGAACGGCGACGAAGTGCGTTTGAAGCAGGGCGCCAAAGTGGAAGTCACGGTGGAAGCCGGTCCGGAAGCTGTTATTTCCAAGTCCTAAAGCTCGTTTCTGGCTTTGCCTCCCCAACATAGCCCTCAGTCTCGCAATCTGACTAGCCTAGGCTGCGAAGATTTCCTTTGCGGCAATCACCGTGTTGCAGTGAATGGTGACGGTGTCTTCAACCCGCCGGGCATAGCCGCCGGCGAACGTCACCATCACCGGGATACCGCGAGCGCGGGCCATGCGAAAAACGAGTTCGTCGCGACGCTTGAGTCCTTCGATGGTCAGGGACAAGCCTCCGAGTTGATCTTCGCGGTAGGGATCGGCGCCCGCAATGTAGCAAATCAACTCTGGATCAAACTGGCGGAGTCCGCTGCTAAGAGCGTTATCGAGCCAAGCCAGATAATCGTCGTCGCCGATTTGATCGGGCAGATCGACATCAATCGACGACGGCGGCTTCCACATCGGATAGTTATTCTCCTGATGGAGCGAGATGGTGAATACGTCGCCCTCATGAGCGTTGCGCACGGGCGCGTCGGATGCAGACTTCAGAGCGGAATGAGAGGTCGAGGGCAGCGGACCCGTCGGAATGCGTACGCCGGCAAAAATCGCGGCTGTGCCGTTGCCCTGGTGGACGTCACAATCTACGGTCATAGCGCGAGAGATTTTATCATCCCGCTGCATGCGCCGGATGGCGACGGCCACGTCGTGAATCATGCAGAAGCCTTCGCCGTGGTCGGGAAAGGCGTGATGAAATCCGCCGCCGATGTTGAACGCGACGCGATTTTGCAGAGCATACTCGGCAGCCAGGATTGAACCGCCAGCCGCCAGCCAGAAAGTTCGAACCAGTTCGGGTGAGTAGGGAACTTCCATTTCCAGCTCTTCGCGAGCAGAGAGCGTTCCTGTCTTCAGTTTTTGGACGTAAGCAGGCGTGTGGACGAGTAGCACATCCTGATCGGATGCGAGTTGCGGCGTCACGAAGTCAGAGGCTTCAGCGGCGCCAGTCTCAAGGAGGCGCTCGTGAATCCGACGATACTTCTCGGCGGGAAAGACGTGCGCTCCGATGGGAAGATAGTAGTCGTCGCTATAAACCAGCTTGAATGGGAGCATGGTGGCTTGCGGCAATTTTTATCATACGCTGGCGGTCGTCTGGTCGATACCCTCTCACCCTTTAAGTACCCGAGGATAATTGTCGCTGCACAAATCCTGCGCGCAGGTGTTGGACGTCGGGACCGAAGCTCGGGAAGTTTGCACTCTTCCTGCATGGTGAAACACAATTCAGCAAACTCAATAACTCCTTCGAAAGCTTCCTCTTACGAAGTCAGGAATGATTCAGCCCGGGTCAATTGACCGGGCTGAGGTTACAGGCTAATAGAACACACACTTCGCCAGTTCCTCCGCACAAAAGTGGACAGCTGAAGAAGTCAAAGTGAAATCGAGGATTAAGGATTAAGGAGAGACTTATGAAGAAAAAGCTTGTGACAAATGGGGCCGCGCTAATTCTGCTGACCCTGGCGGCTTTGGGGTCAGGATACGCACAGAGTAACAACTCTGCCTGCAACAACAAACTCATCGCGGGCAACTATGCATTCACCGTTCAGGGCACCAAATTGGCGGGCGCAGGACCCACCGGTCCCATGGTAGGCGTGGCCATGACCCGATTTGACGGCAAGGGCGGGCTCAGTCAGATTGACACCGTAACCATTGATGGTGAGGTCGTTGCCGATTGGACCCACCCACGAGCCACTGGCACCTACTCGGTGAGCGCCGATTGCACCGGTACCTTCACCATCAACTTCAAAGATGGCCGGCCAACGGTGGTCACAAACTTCGTAGTGGCGGCAAACGGTGACGAAATCGACACCGTTGTCATCAGTGCGGGTGGAGAGCAGGGGATCCTCGCTACGGGCAGCATCGGCAAAAGGCGGTTTTCTAAACGCTAGCTGTCGGGCGACCAACCGGTTGGCCGGCCAGCTATCCCCGCTAGGTCGCGGGCTAATGGCCCACAATATGACCTCAAAATACCTCTGGTGCGGAGTTCTGATTGTCGCCCTGAGTATGGTTCTTGCCACGCCGGCTCGGGCGGATAAACTGCAGACGGAGGGCGAAGAAATCGTGATCGGAATCGTGGCGGTGGGTGTGGCCGTGGTGGTCGCAACCGTCCTGATCATTCACTATTCGAAGAAGCGAAACATTGCGGGATGCGTCAACTCGGGGGAGAGCGGGAAGACTGTCACCGACGAAAAAGACAAGCGAGTCTATGTGCTCTCCGGCAACATGGTAGGCGTCAAGCCGGGTGATCGAGTGACTTTACGGGGCCACAAATCGAAGCCCAAGGCCCCTGACACCACGCTTGTCTGGGAGACGAAAGAGGTTACCAAGGACTTCGGCGTTTGTCAGCCCTAGTCGTCGCTTACTGCACGGTCACTGTACAGTCACTATTTGTGATTCGCGCTAGCAAAACTGCCAGTTTGGGGACGCTTTCGATCCGCGTTATAAATCGGAGTGGAGATTTCTCCCTTTACCGGGAACGTTGCGGACCAAGCACACAAGCGGCGTCGCTGGGTGCTTTCGGGCTTGTTGGGGCTGGCGTTCATCGGGCTGGGTATCGCCCTGGTTGCCCTTACTGACGCGACGGTAGTCTGGTCGAGCTCTAACCAGTTCTGCGGAACGGTTTGCCATTCGATGACCTGGACTTCTGCTGCGTATAAACGAGGACCACATTACATAAACCCGGTCGGAGTGAGCGCCAGCTGCGGGCAGTGTCACATCCCCTACGAGTCGAGTCGGGCGACCCCGGTCGAGTATGTGAAACTGCTTTTGTTCAAGGCAGATCGCGGGGCTAAAGATTTCTGGAATGAATCCCACAAGACGATCGCTACTCAGGAAGAGTGGGAAAAACGTCGTCCGTTCCTGCAGGCGACGTTTGAGAATTACCTGACTTCTCACAAGTACATCACCTGCCGTGGCTGCCATAAGTTGGATTCGTTCGGTGGAACACGCAGCCAGATGAAGGTTCTGGTCCACCAAGAAGTGATCAACGCTACGGCTGTGGATTGCCTGCAGTGCCATCGCAACATCGGACATGTTTACGAGCAGGGTGAGACTAAGAAAGACGGATGGTACACCGAAGAGCAGGCGGCGACAGGAGCCAAGACCTACGCTCAGTCGTGCGTACCTTGCCACGGCGCGAATCTGGAAGGCGGTGCCGGGCCGGCACTCAAGGGCGCATCGTGGCAACAGTTGTATGGAGGGGCAAAGTTGTTGACAGTGTGGGGCGAGATCAAAGGCCCGATGGCGCAGTATGCAGGCACGACATTTACTACCCAGCAGTCGCTCGACCTGCTCGCGTATCTGCTCGAGCAAAATAGTCTCCCTGCCGGGAAGCAGCCGCTAGCGGACACGAGAGAACTCTCCGATACGATTCCATCTAAGTAGGGTGAAGCGGATCTGAGAGTCAGCTCCATTCGAACTCTCGATCCGTCCAGTTTGTTCCGGGTCAGTAGTAACTGCTTCGTGTCCGAACTAGGACTTCTGCTAGTCGTGCGATTGGTCCCTATCGACTACTAATCTGAAGACGACTGCGGACCTACGGGAATGCCCGGCACGAGAGTCGAACTTCACATCAAAATAATATGTGCGCTTTACAGAGGATTTATGAAACTCCGGACTGTGTGTTCGATTGTTATATTGATGGCAACGCTCGCGACTCTCTCCTGCACCAACGCACCGGTGCAGCAGGCTGTTTCTCACAAGGATGATTACCAGCAAGCCTACGTCTACGGCCTCCCCATGATCGCGGCGTACAAGGCGTTGTACCAGTTCAACGTCGACAAGACGAACTCGCAGTACAAGGGCACGTTCAATCAGGTTTTGAGCGATGCGAGGTATTTACGCCCAAGGACACGGCGATCGTGACGCCGAACAGTGACACGCCCTATTCGATGCTGCAGATGGATCTTCGGGCAGAGCCGATCGTGATCTGCGTGCCCAAGGTCGAAAAGAGCCGGTACTACTCCGTCCAACTCACGGACATGTACTCCTTCAACTACGGTTATGTAGGCAGCCGAGCGACCGGGAACGATCCGGGTTGCTATATGGTTGCCGGGCCGGCTTGGACGGGAGATACGCCGCAGGAGTCAAGAAGGTATTTCGTTCCGAGACACAGTTTTCGCTGGCGATTTTCCGCACCCAGGTCTTCAACGCGGCTGCTATCGGCAATGTGAAGAAGATCCAGGCTGGATATACTGCACAAACGCTTTCGGCATTCACTCATCAGCCGGCGCCGCCCGTGCCTGCGATTCCGGACTTCCCCAAGTTCACGGAAGACGCTTTCAAGACTTAGTTCCCTGCATACTTGAACTTTCTGTTGCAGTTCTGTCCGCCAGTGGACGAAGAGAAAGCGCTGCGTGCGAAGTTCGCGACGATCGGCATCGAAGCGGGGAAACCTTTCGTCTTCGACAAACTTTCCGATGCGCAAAAGGGGGAATTAGGGCTGGGAGTCAAAGAGGGTTACGCTTCGATTGAAAAGCAACGCGACAATATCGGTAACAACATCAACGGTTGGACCGTCGGGTCAGCTTTTGGCGATCGAGCTTTTTATCAAGGAAATTACCTGCTGCGCGCCGCCGCAGCACTCGCCGGAATTTATGGCAACAACGCGGACGAGGCCATGTACCCATTGGCAAGAAACGACGGTGTGGGTGACCCACTCGACGGCAGCAAACACAATTACACGCTGACGTTCGCCGCGGGTCAGTTCCCTCCAGTGAACGCCTATTGGTCGGTGACCATGTACGACGGCAAGACGCAGTTGCTGATCGAGAATCCAATCAACCGCTACCTCATCAACTCGCCGATGCTCCCCGGCATGAAGAAGAGTAACGTTCGCTGACCATGTACATCCAGAAGGGTGCGCCGTCTGCCGACAAGAAATCCAACTGGCTGCCGGCGCCGGATGGCCCGATCTACATGGGTGATGCGGCTGTACTGGCCGAAGGAAACACCGGCCTCGATTCTTCCGCCCGGCGAGGACACGTGGCAGCCACCGGCTTTGATGGTCGCGCAGTGAACGCGAACCGCACTTAGCGATTGCCAAATGTCCAGCTCAGCCCCGAACTGGAACCGTAGTCGCTGCCGGAGAAGTTGGGAGGCGGCTGATTATCCCAGTTGCCGTAGAAAGAGACATTCCATTTCAGATTGCTGAAGAGCTTCACGTAGTATGTCGCGTTGGTGTTGAAATGAACCCGGCCCGGCTGCGATAGGGCCGGTAACACTGTGGCGCTTAAATCCAGGTTGGTTTTGCTGAACTTGAAAAACTTTGCGTTAGCGGCAATCACCGCCGCTCCGAGATTTTGCTGACCTATCGGCGTGATGGATGGGTCATAGACCGTGCTTTGCCAGGCCAATCCTCCGAGCACCGAGATGGTCGCATTGTTGGTGTTCTTCAGGTAACGTCCGATGCCACCGCCTAGAGTGGTTTGTACTCGGATGCTTTGCACCGAGCTCTGCAGAAAATTGCCCAGGCCCGCGTAAAAGTAATTGTCCCAGCGCAGGAGACGAGAGACGCCCAATTGCAGATCGTTGCGGGTGGAAACGTTGGTTCCGGTGCTGGAAGCAAGGCTCGAGCTTAAGTTGGCGGCGGCGTCCCATCGTTCGCGAACATAAGCGAGATCCGAGCCGATGTTGTATTGCGTGGATTGATTGCCTTTGGAATAAATGATTCCCGAGCTGATCTCGCCGTTGAACCGTTGCCAGAAGCGGTCGGAGGTCTCAGCCATTTTGACAATCTGGGTTCTCTCGAGCACCACTTCATGTTCGGGAGTTTCCACGACCTCAATTTTTATTGGCTGGCCGGCGGGAGTTTCCGGAGTGTCGAGTTTGCCCGTGTACACCGAGCCATTCTCTGTCTTCACGATGAACAACTGATTGCTTTCCAGGTGGGCCACTTTCGACCATTGCACGGAGGTTGTGCCGTCGATGTAATCGAAGCTGACATACAGTACACCGCCATTGAGTCCTTTCACCTGGCAGGTCATGCGGTCGCCGTTCTTCATTACCAGTACATCGGTTTTATCCCGCCCGAAAAGAGGAGCGACCAAAAGAAGAAGAGTGATCAGAATGAAAGTCCGGTTGTTCATGGCAGCTTTTCTTCTCATGCTATTTTCAACCTCCGGGGATGGCCGGAACGTTCCAAAACTAACGGAGGCAAGCTCCTTTTTGCGGTTGGTCCGGACGAGAGAGGCTGAATTAGTTCCGATGCCGGGTCACGGACGCCAAAGGCTAACACGGAGGCTGCGGAGTTACGGAACGATGCTAAATTGCCTCCCTCAAGCGTCCCACTGCAAGAACTACTAGTGACATCCCTGCTATTTTGGTGTTAATCTGCCGTCCTGGTGGTCCGTGAGTCTTCTGACAAGCTCGCGATCATGCTACCCTTGATCCATCAGCAACGGCGCCCTGCAATCCAATGCAGTTTTGAGCTACTGAAGAATCCGCTGGCTGGTTCCGGTCGGGTCCAAACGCCCTACGTTCTCGGCGGAGATCTAGATTGCTGATAAGCCAGTTCATCTGAGGAGGAACTATGCGCATACACAAGCCGACTATTTCAATTGTTCTCTTGACCGCGTTGCTTGGGTTGTCGGTCGCGTGCTCAAAGAAGCCCAATGACGATACCATTGCGAAGGACATTCAGGACAAGATTGCCGCCGATCCGGACACAAAGGATTCCCAGGTCAATGTGGCCGCCAAGGACGCCAAAGTCACAATGACCGGCCAGGTGAAGACCCCGGCGGCCCAGCAGAAAATAGAGCAGATCGCCCGGGAAGAACCGGGAGCTGCTGGCGTCGATGATCAGACTGCGGTCCAGCCCGATGCGTCGGCTGCACCCGCCCCCGCACCTGCGCAGGCGATGGCACCACCTCCCCCGCCGGTAGAGAAACCCAAGCCTCAACCCATTGTCGTTCCAGCAGGAACTACCTTCACAATCACAGTGGGACAGGCTTTGAGTTCCAAGACCAGTCAGACGGGCCAAACCTTCATCGGTACTCTAGCGCAACCAGTGAGTGTTGGAGGAAAGACGGCCATCCCCGCCGGATCAACCGTCAGTGGCACGGTGGTTGCGGCCAAGGCAAAGGGTAAGATCAAAGGCCAAGGCGAACTTACTCTCACACTCACGAGCATTACAGTAAGGGGACAGACCTATAATATCCAGACAGGCGCATGGGACAGCACGGCCAAAGGCAAAGGCAAGAGGACCGCTGTCGCGACCGGCGGAGGAGCAGCCGGGGGCGCGTTGATTGGAGGGATTGCCGGCGGCGGTAAAGGAGCGGGCATTGGAGCGCTCGTTGGCGCGGGCGCCGGATTGCTGGGAGGGACGTTGACCGGAAACCAGCAAATTGAAATTCCGGCCGAGTCGGCGCTTAGTTTCCGATTATCCGCGCCTCTGACGCTACCACCCGCGGCCTGATACTTCAGCTGGCAATTCTTTCCGCCGATGTGGAAACATCGGCGGAGGGGATTTTTGTTGTGATTTAGATCTTGTGCAGAATTAACCGCCGCTAATCGGCTTCAAGCTTCCGACTATGACCGCAGCCCCGCGGGTGAAACCTGCAATGCGACGCCATTCGTCAAAGCCACCGAGCGCTCGATCAGGTTCTCGAGTTGTCTGACGTTGCCGGGCCAGTCGGAATTCGTGAGCCAACTCGTAGTCTCAGCGGAAATACTTTCGACGGGTTTGTTCATTCGGCGTGCGAACTTCTGCGTGAAATAGTGTGCCAGTAGGGGAATGTCATCGCGCCGCTCGCGCTGCGGCTGCCGCATGGCGCCAACATTTCAAAATCCGCGCCGCAGGGAGTGCGGCCTTCGACCTTCCGCGTAGTCAAGGACGGACAGGAGGTTCCTCCCAGTGAGTTGCCGGTTCAGAAGGCTGCAGCTACGGGACAAGAAGTTCGCGAATCCGAGATCACCGTGGTATTCGACGATGGAACCGCGCGAAATGTTGGGCAATGCCGCTCCACTCCTGGATCGCGAAGGCAAGGTCCGAGGAGCGATTGGTGTTTTTGTCGACATCACCGAACACAAGCGGGCGGAGCAAGCGCTGCAGGAGTCGCAGGCCGCACTGGCTCGCGTGGCGCGGATCGTGACTATGGGTGAGTTGACGGCATCCATCGCCCATGAGATCAACCAACCCCTCGCGGCGGTCACCACATATGCAGGCGCATCGCTGCATTGGCTTGCCGTTCAACCGCCGAACTTAGCCGAAGCGCGGGAAGCGATGACCAACACCATGAAGGAACCGAACCGGGCGGGCGGCGTCATCGCGAGAATTCGAACGCTGCTGAAGAAGGCATCCCCTGAACTGCGGCCAGTGGATATGAATGCGGTCATCCGGGACAGTAAACTATGACTGAACCCCAATCCATTGTGTTCGTCGTCGATGACGATGCATCGGTCCGCAACTCGCTCAAGAGCCTGATCCGCTCGGTTGGTTTACGGGTTGAATTCTTCGGCTCGGCGCAGGAGTTTCTGCAAAGCAAACGACCGGATGTGCCAAGTTGCCTGATCCTCGATATCAGATTGCCAGGAATTAGCGGGCTCGACTTCCAGCGCAAATTGGCCGAGGCCAAGATTCCCATTCCGATCATCTTTATTACCGGGCATGGCGACATTCCAATGCGGTCCGGGCAATGAAAGCAGGATCTGTCGAGTTCCTGACCAAGCCAGTCCGCGATCAGGATCTGCTGGATGCAATTCAGATAGCGCTGGAGCGCGACCGGGCCAGACGTCAATGCGAGGCGGAAATTGCTGCCACCCTGCGGGAGCGCTTTGAATGGCTTACACCTCGTGAGCGAGAAGTGCTGCCACTGGTTGTTTCCGGCCTTCCCAACAAGCAGATAGCCGCCGAAATTGGAACCAGCGAAACCACGGTTAAGGTCCATTGCGGTCAACTCATGCGAAAAATGGGTGCGGACTCTTTGCCTGAGTTGGTAAGAATGGCCGAGAGAATTAGAATCCCTACCACAAAGCCCTAGCCTTTCGTACTATCCGATTGGACGAAAGTAAAGCAACCTAAAACCTAAGCACAGTAGATTCGTCACCATTGCAATTTACCTTTTTCGTACAGGATAGGCAGAATGCTTCTCAAGCGGAATTAGGTTGCTGAAATAAGCGCCATGTTCGTCTTCAGCCCGCCAGAGACCCTCTTTGCGGCGGTCATTGTTTGCTCCGATTACAAACCAACGCTTCCGGAATTCTAGGTTTCTCAGATGGAGAGATACACCTGCGGAGTCTTGCCTCGCGGCAAGTCTGATTTTCGTACGCAGAGAGATCTGGTCCGCCCATCAGCCGAATTAGAGAGTTCGATAACTGCGACCATTGAAGATCTATACTACTTCGATAGACTATATGGTATATTATCTGGTCTAAAGCCGTGAGCGTGACGGGCGGCGACTGAGGAGGACTAAATTCCATGCTTGTATTTTTCGAAAAGACTTGGGTTCTGTGGTGGATGCTTGCCGTCGTGGTCACCCTGCGCTGGTTCCATGTACTCTCTGCAGCTGCCCCACGGGATCCTTCCGAATCGCCTGAGCATGACAGCGACGAATACACCATTCGCGGTCAGTTGGCTTCCCGAACCTGAGATGCCTTGAGGGATTTGGGCTTTGGGCGGTGAATTGCTACGAGGACGATGCCATCGTTGGAGAGAGTTGCCATTTCAACTACACAAGGAGATTCCCTTGAGCCAGATACTGTTGGAAGTTCTCGAGGCAAATCGAAAATATAGCGCGACCTTCGGAGAGAAAGGCAAATTGGCTTTGCCTCCAGCTCGCAGCTTCGCGATTCTCACTTGCATGGATGCTCGGCTCGATCCCGCCAAATATGCCGGCCTCGCCGAAGGGGATGCACACGTAATTCGCAACGCCGGCGGCCGCGCCAGCGACGATGCGATCCGCTCCCTCGTCATCAGCTACAAGCTGCTTGGAACGCGCGAATTCTTTGTCATCCATCACACTGATTGCGGAATGGCGCTCTTCTCTAATGACGTCATGCGCGGATTGCTGGCTTCGAGTTTGGAGACCGCCGAATTGACGCCGAACGGATTCCGCGACGTCGGCCGCGGCCCCGGGTCCAGCGCCGCTGAATACATCGAGTGGCTGACGATTCGCGATCAAAAGCAAGCTGTCATTGACGACGTCGAACGTGTTCGGACTCATCCACTGATCCCTAAGTCGATTCCGATTTACGGATTTGTCTACGACGTGCACTCCGGAAAGTTGATCGAAGTAGAAGGCGCTCAGGCCGCCGGCAAAGCGGCCTGAGAAAATATTTGAGAGGACTCTCGTATGCCATGGGGTGCGGCTGCCATAGGATTGCTGGTTGGGTTTTTGATTGGTCTGACCGGAATGGGCGGCGGAGCCATGATGACTCCGCTGTTGCTCTGGACCGGTTGGGCAGCGCCGACCGTAGCCGTCGGGACTGATCTAGTCTGGAACGCTCTCACGAAAATAGTGGGCGCGGCAGTCCACTATCGCCACAGGAATGTGAATTTGAACCTGGTCTGGCGGCTGGCGAGCGGAAGCGTTCCAGGAGCATTGGTCGGCCTCTACTTGTTGGCTTCCCTGAAAAAGTCTGCGGGCTTGGAGTTTGTCGACCATCTGATCGTTCGTCTGTTGGGCGGAACGCTGATTCTGGTTGCGGTGGGAATTGTTTTCAAAGCGTACATCCATCATTGGCTTCCGGTGACGGCCACTCGGTCCGCAACCGATGAGAATCTGAAAAGCTGGCAAGTCCCGCTGCTTGGGTTCGTTGTCGGAGTGCTGGTTTCCTTGACTTCGGTCGGAAGCGGCAGCCTCATCGTAACTACTCTCTTGCTCATGTTTCCAGGCGAGAAGTTGAACCGGTTAGTGGGCAGCGACGTATTCCATGGAGTGCTCATTGTAGGTGTGGCCGCGCTGGGTCACTGGCGTCTGGGAGATGTGAACTTGCCGCTGGTATTGGGTCTTCTGCTGGGATCTGTTCCTGGTGTCTGGATGGGGAGCTTTATCGCCAGTCGCATTCCGGAGGGAGCGTTGCGCCCCGCAGTGGCTGCTCTTCTATTCGTGACCGGAGTAAAATTGGTCTAGCTCGGAACGCAGCAAGCGCCGACATTGTCTCAACGCAGCCGGTTTCTGCAACGCACATCGTTAGAAGTCACATGGGCGACTCGATCCGACAACTGCGGAAACGACGCTGGTGCATTTAAAAGTGCTTGCGTTCAAACTCAAGTTAAGAGGTCAATTCGATGCTATGGAAGGCCGACCCGACTTTTTATCCTTCTCCCAAACTCGCCGGTCGTGCACCCGCTGAAAAGCTTGCATACGTGGCGGCTCTGAATGCGAACGGTGGTACTCGGCCCGACGCACTGGTCGTCGTGGATGTAGACGCGGAATCCAAGAAGTACGGCCAGATTGTTGGTCGAGTGGACATGCCCAATGCCGGGGACGAACTGCATCACTTCGGCTGGAATGCCTGCAGCTCCGCTCTCTGCCCTTACGCTCCGCACCCTCACGTGGAGCGGCGATATCTGATTGTTCCGGGTCTGCGCTCCTCGCGGATTCACGTTCTCGACATCAAGCCAAATCCGAAAAAGCCGAAGATCGTAAAAGTAATCGAGCCGCAGACGCTGGCGGATCGGACCGGTTACAGTCGTCCCCACACGCTGCACTGCGGCCCCGACGGCATCTACGTAAGCGCTCTCGGCGCGCCCGGAGGCGATGGTCCCGGCGGAATCTTTGCTCTCGATCATTACACCTTCGAGCCCTTGGGGCGTTGGGAGGTGGACCGCGGTCCGCAATACTTTGGCTATGACTTCGCCTGGCATCTGGGATACGACGTCGCGGTCACGAGCGAGTGGGGCACCCCGAACATGGTGGAGAACGGCGTGAATCCCGAATCTCTGTTAGCGGGCAAGTACGGACACAGTCTTCACTTCTGGGATCTCCGCAAGCGGCGGCACATTCAGGCTTTGGATCTCGGTGCAGAACAGCAGATGGTGCTTGAGCTACGCCCGGCGCACGATCCGACTAAGGCATACGGGTTTGTCGGAGTGGTTACTTCGCTGAAAGATCTTTCCAGTTCGATCTGGTTGTGGCACCGGCCAAATGGCGCCTCGAACGGAAAATGGGAAATCAAGAAGGTGATTGAGATTCCCGCTGAGCCGGCCGACCCGAGCCAACTGCCCCCGCTACTCCAGGGTTTCAAGGCCGTGCCTCCGCTCCTCACTGACATCAATCTTTCTGTGGACGACCGTTTTCTCTACGCTTCCTGCTGGGGCACGGGCGAAATGCGGCAATACGATGTCTCTGACCCATTCAATCCCAAACTGGTCGGCTCGGTTCACATTGGCGGGATCGTACGCCGCGCAGCGCATCCTGCCAAGCCGAAGGAAGCCTTGAACGGTGGTCCGCAGATGGTGGAAGTCAGCCGGGACGGTCGCCGCGTCTATTTCACCAATTCGCTGTACGCTTCGTGGGACAAGCAGTTTTATCCCGATGGCATTCGTGGTTGGATGGTCAAGCTGGATGTAAACCCGTCGGGAGGAATTGAGCTCGATCCGAAATTGTTTGTTGACTTCGGCGATCTGCGTGGACACCAGGTCAGACTGCAGGGCGGCGACGCCTCCTCGGACTTCTACTGCTATCCATGAGCCATACCTGGCCATGGGTAGTTCTTGCGCTACTCGGGGCTTACCACGGTCTGAACCCGGCCATGGGCTGGCTGTTTGCTTTGGCTCTGGGTCTGCAGGAAAAACGCCGCTCGGCAGTGATCGGCGCCCTGTTCCCGATTGCTCTCGGACACGCAAGCGCGATCGTCCTCGCAATTCTTCTTTTACGCTTCCTTCAACACTTGCTACCCATGAATATTCTGAAGTGGAGCGTAGCTGCCATTCTTTTCACTCTAGGTGCATATCGAATATTCCGGGCGAGGCATCCCCAAGGATCCGGAATGAGGGCCAGCAGAAAAGACCTGTTCGTCTGGTCGTTTCTGATGGCATCAGCCCACGGCGCAGGGCTGATGCTCATCCCAGTTTTGTTGGCTCAGCCCATGCTCGGGATGGCGCCCGCCATGGCGGAGACTGCGCCCGCAGTTTCTCAGCCTTTTAATGCTTCTGTAGTTGTGCTCGCCGTGCTGGTTCACACCGTAAGCATGCTGTTGGTGGCGGGGATCCTTGCGCTACTGTTCTTTGAAACTTATGAAAATCTGGGGCTCCGGCTATTGCGACACACATGGTTTAACTTCGATCTGCTGTGGGCCATTGCCTTGCTGGTAGCGGGCTGCGCAGCTCTGTTGTCTTGACCCAGAGACGGTCCTCTACATTTGTGCGGCGCCCGCACTTCAGCGGTTCGAGAGGCCAGTGCCTTGACAGCCAGTGCAGGCAGGTTCACAATGGCTGGCAGTTCGGGACCCCACAAGAATTTGTTCTGCGAACAGCAGGCGCGTTCTCATTCTCAAGTCTTCTGATAACCACACGAGGATGCAATGCAAACCAGGCGAAGTGTTCACTCATTGTCCGGCGGAGTCTTGTCCGGTCGAGTCTTCCAGCCTCTGTGCAAGCTCTTGGCGATTCTCTGCCTGTGGAGTTTCGGCGTTTGCCTCACGCAGGCTCAAACTTACTCGGGTATGCTCACCTGGCACAATGACCTGGCTCGGACGGGGCAGAACCTCCACGAAACAGTCCTAACGCCAACCAACGTCAATACCAAGACCTTTGGGAAGGTGTTTTCGTTTCCCGTGGATGGGCAAATCTTCGGCCAGCCGCTGTACGTCTACAACGTGGCGATCGCCGGTAAAGGAACCTACAACGTCATCTACGTGGCGACCGAGAATGACAGCGTGTATGCGTTCGATGCGGAGGGCGAAAACACGATGGCCCTGTGGCACGACAGCTTCATCAATCCCGGCAAAGGGGTTACGCCGATTCCGTGCAAAGATACCGGCGCCAAAGTTTGTCCCTTCGCTTCAATCATTGGAATCACGGGGACGCCGGTGATTAATCCCAGCAGCGGGACTCTTTATCTGGTCGCGGCAACGAAAGAGAACGGTAAGTATGTGAACCGGCTGCATGCCTTGGATATTACGAGCGGAGCAGAAAAGTTTGGGGGCCCAGTCCAGATTAAAGCTTCGGTAAAGGGGACCGGCGCAGGAAATAACCACGGTATCGTGAGTTTCAATGCCCAACACGAATCGCAGCGACCGGGATTATTGTTGCTGAATGGGGTTGTTTATATTGGCTGGGCCTCGTTCGCCGACGTCGCCCCATTCCATGGCTGGGTCTTAGGTTACGGGGCTACAAGTCTGGCGCAATCAGCTGTCTTTAACAGTACGCCCAACGGTTCTGACGGAGGGGTCTGGCAGGGCGGCGCGGCTCCGTCCGTTGACGCGGCCGGGAACATTTACTTGATAACGGGCAACGGGACCTTCGACATCAATAAAGGAGGCAGCGACCGAGGAGACACCTTCCTCAAATTCAATGGCTCGCTCGGTGTGACGGACTACTTCACGCCGTACGATCAACTCAAATTGGCGAAGAACGACCTCGATCTGGGATCGGGATCGGGAATGCTGTTGCCGACTCAAAAGGGCAAGTTTCCCGATGAAATCATCACCGCGGGAAAAGAAGGACTCATCTACGTGGTGAATCGCTCGAATATGGGCAAGTTCGATGCCCAGAAGAATCGAGTGATCGAAACTGTGCGTGGCTCCGCCATCGGCTATTGGGGCAGCGCAGCCTATTGGAAAAGCACAGTTTATTATTCGGGGACAGAAGATTTTCTCAGTCAGTACGCTTTGTCCAACGGCTTGCTTTCCAAGAGCCCGGTTTATCAAGCGCCCACGAAGTTCGTACGGGGCAGTACGCCTTGCGTTTCAGCCAACGGATCGGCCAACGGAATAGTGTGGGCGATTGAAAAAATACCCTATAACCACGAAATCCCGCCCGAAGTATTGCACGCCTACGATGCCACGAAGGTTTCTCAAGAGTTGTACAACACGAATCAGGCGGGAACGCGCGACCTGCTCGGACCCGGAATTACCTTTTCTATCCCCACCGTCATGAACGGGAAGGTGTACGTGGGCACGGGCAGCGAACTGGACGTTCTTGGTCTTCTACCGTGATCGAGTTGGAAATTTCGCTCTAGACATAGACGAAGGCGAACCATCGTTCTCCAAACGTCGATAGAAGCCAAGCGATTGGGATTGCAGGAACTGGCGGAGAGGGGCAGTGGGGAACAGTCGCCAGTCTCCACAAAATTTTGGGATCGCCCCGATGCCGAATCACTCTCATAAACATCTCCACTTCATTTTGCTGGACGGCGTACGACGCCAAGTATTTCAGCATGAGTTTCGTGCCATCTGTGGGCTAGGAGAAACCTGCTTCATCGCGGTTACGTTCGTGCCGTCAGCCAAGGGCAAGAAAAGGGCTAATCTCTTGATCAGCGGATCCTTTACCGTGACCTTCACGCCGTCAGGTGAGAAGACGTCGAGTGAGCCGATCGAGGGGAAGGTAGTGACTCTGTCCGGGACAGGCGCCTAGAGTCCAACGGCCCGAGAAGTGCAAACATCCTTCTAGTCTGGCTCCCCGCAAAGCCGGGATTTTTTTGTTCCTGCTCGGGCAACCTGCCGAACTCGGCGGTCAATTGGCGGAAAAATCTCGTGGCTGTTGAAAAAGGAACCAAAGCAGCGATTTTGCTGAATCTGAGCGTCTTCGGCGAACGAACATTCAACAACTTACAAACGAAATTTCTGGCGAAAGTGCCTCGAAAAGAGTTTTTCAACACCCACGAGATTTATCGTCAACTAACGGTATAGTGTCCGGTCGGTCGACCATCCGGGAGCTATCTCGTTTTGCCTCAATCTAGAATTCCACGCTAAGATTGCCAAATGATGGACTCTTCACGCGAGGCGCTGAAGCCGGACGAGCGTGGACTTGGGGATGCACCTGCCAAGTCACGAGGGAAGTTAGCGCTGGCTCTGGGAGTGATCGCAATCGCGCTCAGCTTGGTTCTTGGGTTTGTTTATCTAATCTCGGTCCGTCGCCTGGAGCGCGAGGTAGCACGGCTCAGCCAGCAGACAGAAGGTTTCAGCCGGCTGGTCGTGCGCGCACAGGAGCAATCGCAGACGTTGGCTCAGCAGGCTTCGCAAGCGGCTGCGAACGCGCAGGCAGCCGCTCAACAGCGCGACTTGGCGAAGCAGGATCAATCGAACTCGGAGGCGCAGGCACAACTTGCGCGGCAGCAGGTCGTCGCCGAGCAGCAAAAGGCAGATCAAGCCACACAGCAGGCTGAGGAATATCGGCAAGAGCGAGAGGCGGAACTTGCACAGCTCCAACAGGCTCTCGGGCAAATCGCCGAAACGCGTCGCACCGCCATGGGCCTGGTGATGACGCTGGACAGCAAGTCGATTCGCTTCGACTTTGATAAGGCAAACATTAAACCGGAATATCGCGATATCCTTAATCGCATCGCCGGAATCCTGATGACGCTTAAGGGATATACGATTGCTGTCTACGGATATACGGACGACATCGGCACGCAGACGTACAACTTGCAACTCTCACAGCGTCGCGCCGAAGCTGTCCGCGACTTCTTGGTGCAGACCGGAATTTCTCCGACAATCATGAGCACTAAGGGTTTTGGCAAATCCGACCCGCGCGTTCCGGGCGACAGCGAACAGGCGCGTGCTGCCAACCGTCGGGTCGAGATCGGCATAGTGGATTCAAAACTTATCATGAACGGCCCTCTCGTCGTGCCAAAGTGAATTAGGCGGTACAGGTCCAGTGTAGACGTCGAGAGCGGACTTCACCAGGATCACCCGCCGAAAGTTGTCGAGTGCTTACCATGGAAGCCGCGAATTAGTTAAAGATTCTGAACGGATGACAGCGCCCGTGGAACGTTGCGTTCATTCACGATGGCGTCGAACCGTTACCCAGGATTTCGAACTAGCTATGTGATAAGCAGGATTTGTTGGAGCTACGGTTCGGACCGTCTTATCCGACGCAGCGCGAAGTACTCGTTGACCGGATGTTCGTCGCTCAGAGCCGGGGTGGCGGGCGCTGGAGAAATCAGCAAATCGATGGGGAACTCGCCCTGCAAGAGGAGTGAGAATTGTTTTTCCGTGCTGGTCTCGGGCCCCCACTCCACGAAATCGGCAGCGGCACGATGAGTGAGCCGTTGGGCTAACTCGCTGGCGGTTCGATTCGGCAGCGGCCGGTCGCTGCCGAGAAAATGAAATCCCCAACCTCCCACCGAGCCAAAGACGCGGATAACGGGAAAAGATCGGCGTAAAGCGAGTGCCACGGCCGCCGTGGTCTCCTGGTCGCCGCTCGGCAGCCACTGTTCCAGAATTCCTCCGGGACGCAGTCGCTGCCGCACCACAGAATAAAAATCTTCGGAATATAACAGGCTGGAACCGGCAGCTTCCACCGGAGGCGGCGGATCGATCGTGATCAGATCATATTGTTGGGTGGTGCGCTCCAGATAGCGACGCCCATCGTCGATCACCACATGCGACAATGGAGAATTTAGAATCTCCAGAGCATCGCTATGAAAATAGCTGAACAACTGCGGCACGCTGGGAACCAGTTCGACTGCAGTAACCGGGATTTCCCAAGAGCGCAGCGAGCGAAACGTAGTCCCCATGCCAAAGCAAATTTCCAGCGCATCTTTCGGATCACGGTCGAGGAAAGCCAGGGGCAGATGCGCCATGGTTTTCGTAATGGGCGTGAGCACAGTCATCCCGTTGCCGTTGACTAGCAGACGCTTTTGCATCCCGCTCCCGATTGCGATTACGGTGGCCGTGGAGTCCCGCAGCACCTTGCCTCTTTCTCCATACTGCCCTTCATAATCCGGGCTTATCAGGAACAGCCCTAATGCCACCGGCAACAACAGATAGGCGGCGACGCGCGTCGGCAATGCAGCCTCAAATGCGGGCAGACCTATCGGCTGCAAGCCGACGATGAGCCACGGCAGTGCCAGCAGCACGACTGCCCAGCGCTCACTCATCCAAGGCAGAAGTACGAAGCCGGCCAGCAGTGGACCAACGATGCAGCCAAGCACGTTCAATGCATAAGCCTTCCCTGTCTCAGCGGGATCGCCTCCCGCCCAGCGGTCGACCATCATGGGCGTCACGAACCCCAGCAGGCCTGCGAACGGTGCGATACCCAGGATCAATCGAAGTCCTTCGTAGAGGTCGATGTTTGGACTGGCAGCCACCATCGGAAACAGGGCGAAGAGTGCCAGCAGCGGCCACAACAAAGGATTTTCCCGGCTGTGCTGGAGGCTCCAACGGCGATAGACGCTCGATCCGGCATAGGTGGCCGCGAGGTAGATGCCCAGAATTATCGCGAAAGTATAGACCACCGTCCCGAGATAGGGTGTGAACTCCCGGACCCACACAACTTCCATACCCATGCTCGTCAGCCCGGTAGCAAACAGAAAAATCAGAGAAGATGCTCCGCCGGTTGCGGGACCACGGCGCCCACACTGACCCTGGCCAACGATCTTTGGCCGCACAGTTTTTGGCCCCTCGCTTTTCACCTGCACGGTCGTCGGCGATACCACCAGTGCCGACAGTGTCAGAGCCAGAACGACGATCACGCCGTTTCCAACCACACCCACCCGAAGAGTCCCATGAAATCCGAGGAGTTCGATCAAAAACAAAGGAATAATCGTGCCGGCGAGGGCGCCTGCCACGTTTGCCTTGTAAAGAAAGCTGAAGGACAGCGAACTGCCTTCGGGCAGCATCCGCTCGATCGCGAGCATCGCGACGGGAATCGTCGCCCCCATCAATGTGCACCATGGAATCAGTGTCAGGGCGACGCAGACACCAGAGACTACATAATAAACTGCAGAAGAAGTAGACCCCAGCCGCTCTATATTTTCATGGCCCACACGCAGTTCGTAAGGAACGACTAGTCCTGACACTCCGATGAGAAGCTCAATCAGAGCGTAGAGTCGCAGAGCGGGGAAGCCGATTTTCTTGCGATGACGCCGTATCTCCTGTCCACTGATCCAGGCACCCAAACCCATCCCGGCCATGAAGACCGACAATACTACCGAGACCATGGCAGTATTTACGCCGAATTGCGCCATCGAGAGCCGCAGCCAGACAAGCTCATAAAGCACACTGCAGAACCCGGAGATGAAGAAGAAGATAAAATACCAAGCCATGGAGAGGTCTGTTCCCGGGCTGGATTGCCTGGTACGTCGACGCCATTCGGCGTGTGAATCTAAACACACGCCCGAGGAAGCGGGCAAGAGATTTCCTCGCACAAATATCTAGCGGCAATGATACAGCGAAACGCGTGTCAGAGGCGGATTGACACGGCAAATCAGTCGGGAACCGTTCGGCAACGCAGATTTTTGGATGAGGGGTGCTGCGCGTTCATATCTGAGGCTCGTCCGTATACCGCCAGGGGCATCAGACGGTGATAGGGGAATCCGACAGGCGGCACAGTGTCGACATGTTGGCATGGAGTACTTTCGATGCGGCCGATATTTTCGTGTGGCATGCAAGGGAAAATCTCACCACGGTTGAACGACGAGGAGCGTGTCCGTCACTTGACAAAAACGTGACCTTAGAAATTCCTACCCACAACTCTACCCACAAAAACCGATGCCTTGCACGACTTCCGCGTACTCAGGCATTCCCCGCGGTCTTGTAAGTCGTGGTAAAGCCTAATAACGCTGCCCTGTCACGTCAGCGGCCAAACGCGCTGGTCATGGAAAGAATTCACAATCACGCTGCAATCAGTAAACGTGACCTTCCGGAAGTTCGAGAACTTGGGGGTCGTCCGTGCTCTGTAAATCCTTCAATGTGCGTTGTCGCTGAGTCCTTACCTACCTTTTCAGCGAAGCAGCCGGTAGTACGCCATCACAGTTACCGGGTCATTGCCACCGTTGATATAGCCGCTACCTCGAACCCACCCTGTTCTCGACCTGATCCCAGGCCCCCGCCCTATCGCGGCGTTTGTTCGCCATTCTCAATTCCACACGGCCTGAGCAAAACCATTTTTCTCGTCAGTTGAGTCCGTGGTGAGATCCATCAACTGCACTGGCTGCACGAAGCTCAGGACCAGAAGATTCACTGAGGGAAGATAGGTATCGTTCATGTCTCGATCGATCAGCCAGTGATTGTCGGTGTCAAAGGTCGTCATGTTCGGAACAGACGCCCAGCTACAACCGTCGGTATAGCAGTGCCAGGCACCGTAGATCTGCATCGGCGTTTGCGCCACCATGGGAAACACGCCGAGGATACTTCCGATTAGGGCGCCTATAAGCCTCAGAGAAAACAGTTGACGTTGCATAGGTTTCTCCTTCGTACTTGGTATGGAGGCGGAGGAAACGAAGGGGCGATTAGGGAGAATCCGCCTGACGGAAAAACACTGGTATACCCTTTATTAAAACGTGTCAATAGAGAAGTTTTCCCTCAGTGGTCACCCCAAAACCGGCCAACGGTGGTCAGGGCAAAACCGGCCAACGGGAAGAGGCCGGGGACTCAGTTGTTTTATCCTGCAGCCTCCTGTGGAGGCAAGTCTATTTTCGTGCGCCAACTCCGCGGACCACATTTGAGTACATGACCATGATGGAGGAGGCGATCGAGCATGGCGGTGACGGCGGCGCTATCTCCGAGCAGTTTGCCCCAGTCTTCGACTGGTCGATTCGACGTCAGCAAAGTACTGGTGCGCTCATAGCGTCGCATGACAATCTCCAGTAGTTCTTCGGCGGCAGTGACGGGCAGCTTACGCATGCCCAGATCATCAATGATGAGGAGCGGAACCGAAGCTAACAGTTCCATGTGCTCCTTGCGAGTTCCATCGATGGTGGCCTCGGCGAGATCGTCAAGCAGTTTGTGGGTTTCGCGATACCAGACGCGATAGCCCTGTGGAATGGCGGCCTGGCCGATGGCCTGGGCCAGATGACTTTTCCCGGTGCCGGGCGGTCCTAAAAACAAAGCATCTTCGTGACGGGCGATGAAGGCGCCGGTGGCCAGGTCGAAGACCAAGCTGCGATTCATCTTCTTATTGAAGTTGAAGTCGAAGTTGTCGAGACTTCTCTGTGGGTCGCGAAACTCGGCCTGCTTGGTCCTGCGCTCCAGCAAGCGATCGCCGCGACGCGTGAGCTCGTCCGAGACCAGGCAGGAGAGGAAGTCGATGGGTGGCATGGCTTCGGCTTGCGCCTGGTGGAGACGAGTTTCGAGCACGGCGGCAATACCGCCCAGCCGTAGTTGCCGCAAAGCACGATTCAACTCGATGAGATTCATTCTTTTGGCTCCTGGGTTCTGAGGTTGATGAGATCGCGATATTGGTGCGCCGGGATAAACCGGCATGAAGTAGAGGATGAAAGAGCCTTACGAGTAAAGACTAGCGATCTGCTCGGCCCCGAGTCTTGCGCTGATACCGCGAGGGACTCAGTGAAGCGTGGACAGGGGCTAGGCGGGGTGGGTATCCAGCTCCGGCACAACCAGGAAAGTAAGGAGGAAAGCTGATGTGTTCAGTGGGAAGTAAACCCACCGAGGTAAAAGTCAGAACCTCGTAGCTTGGATAGCGGGGAAGAGGGAAACCGAATCTTTGGCTATTGACAAAGCCATCTTCAGGATGGTGAGCGAGTCATCGGGCCGTAACGAACAGTAAACGCAAAGTAGCCTCGAAAAATATCGCCCCAATGGCCGAACCTTTCGGAGCTGGGCGAAGGCAGCATGGCGCGTCGCAGACTGACTGAAGCGGCGAACCACTTGGCGGGGTGTTAGCGACAGCACGATGGCAAGGACGCATTAAGCAACTGGAGAAGCCCTCCTCGTCCCAGAGAGAAATCTCTGGAGCAGGTCCGACCTATAACCGGCAACACCGGGAAAAGGAAGGAAGGCGAGAGGGTGGCGGACGGGCCCGTAAGAGCGACGAAGCGGCTGTAATGGCTGTGGAGCAAAGGGGCCCTGCTGTTGGTAGCGACTCTAACAAAAAGGAAGGCAAGGGTGAAATGACAAAGACACCCATCAGTTTGCAGGACCTGAGGAAGAGTCTATACGTCAAGGCGAAGGCAGAACCGACTTGGCGTTTCTGGGGACTGTACGTTCACGTCTGCAAGATGGAAACGCTCCAGGAAGCCTACTGGATGGCGAAAAGTAATGACGGAGCTCCGGGAATCGACGGGGTCACGTTTGCCGCCATTGAGGAAAGTGGAAGGGAAAGTTTTCTGAAACAGATTCAGGACGAACTGGTCCAGCACACGTATCAGCCCATGCGGGTACGAAAAAAGGAGATCCCGAAGGACGGGGGCAATAAGGTCCGCGTTCTTTCGATTCCCACCATTCGTGACCGTGTGGTCCAGGGTGCGCTCAAGCTCATCCTGGAGCCGATCTTCGAAGCCGATTTCCAATCGGGGTCGTACGGATACCGACCGAAGCGGACAGCTCAAGAAGCGGTGCTCCGAGTGGACAAAGCGATCATGGAAGGGAAGACACGCATCATCGATCTTGATTTGCGAGCCTACTTCGACAATGTTCAGCATTATCTGCTGCTGGCGAAGGTGGCCCGACGGGTACAGGACGCGATGGTGATGAAACTACTCAATCAGATCCTGAAGTCGACTGGGAAGAAAGGAGTTCCACAAGGCGGAGTGGTTTCACCTTTGCTCAGCAATCTCTATCTCAATGAGGTAGACAGAATGCTGGAGAAGGCGATAGCCACCACGCTGCGCGGAAAATATACCCATGTACAATACGCGCGGTTTGCGGATGACATGGTGATATTAATCGACTCCCATCCGCGGAATGACTGGCTCATGAGGGCAGTAGACAAGCGATTGCGAGAGGAGCTGGCGAAACTACGAGTAGAGGTCAACGAAGACAAGAGTCGGACAATCGATCTGAGAAAAGGCGAAAGCTTCGCGTTCCTGGGATTTGAATATCGCCTCGTTCTGGGCCGTAACCAGAAGTGGCGACCGCAATTCGTGCCGAAGATGAAGAAACGCACGGCGCTCTTTGCCAAGCTCAGGGAAGTCTTCCGGCAACACGTCAGCCAGCCCGTGGAGGCGGTGATTAAGGTGATCAATCCCATCCTCCGGGGTTGGGTGAACTATTTTCGGATCGGTCATTCGGGTCGGTGTTTTTCGAAGGTCAAAGACTGGGTAGAAATGAAGATGCGGCGTCATCTGATGCGGGCCAGACTGCGCAAAGGCAAGGGCTGGAAACGGTGGAGTAGTGAGTGGATCTATCGCATGCTCGGACTATACAACGACTATAGGCTGAGACGGCCAGCACTCGCGAAAGCTGTTCCTGTCCCCGGGGGCGTATAGGCCTTGACGTGAAGCCCACAGGAGAGCGTAGTGCGGGAAATCCGCTCTCTACGTTCGAGGTGGCGGGGTCTGGAAACCGGTTTACGGTTCGGCTAGTGAGTCCACTCCCAGAGGAAACGGGGAGCCCCAGGTAGGCGGGACCTAAGGGACACGGCGCCAGACCTCGACCCTACAAAAGATACAATCCGGACGCCGCCGTCTTAAATATGCGCGGTAGGCAACATGAGCAGGAGCGCTAGCGCGAGTTCCCGCTCAGTCCGGCGTAGTCGAAGACCCCAGGCACGCCTAGAAACTTCATGCACGAGAACCGGGAGACCTCGGAGACACCTGCTGCCAAACCAGACAGCAGGGCGGTGGGCGAAGGCAATAGCCGCACGGCCCGCATGTACGTCCCCGAGGAGTCACACGACGGTACAGTACCGATGAATCATTCGAACAAAGACAAAAGATCGTTGGCGGAGAATGAGGAGGGAAGGCCGTCGATCAAGGAGAACGCAGGTCAACCTAACACGTACCCGACTCAGAGCGGGAAGGGCGTGCCCCAGGGGTTGGCAGGCGTGCGGAAAGCAGCACGGGAAAATAAGGAGATGAAGTTCACCGCTCTGCTCCACCATCTGACCGTCGACCTGCTGCGGGAAAGCTTTTACTCACTAAAGAGGAAAGCCGCACCCGGAGTGGACGGGGTCACCTGGCAGGAGTATGAGACCGGACTTGAAGATCGGTTGGTTGATCTCCATGGCCGGGTTCATCGCGGAGCGTATCGAGCACTGCCTTCGAGAAGAGTGTACATAAAGAAAGAAGATGGACGGCAACGCCCACTCGGAGTCGCGGCCCTGGAAGATAAGCTTGTCCAGTACGCCGTGACCACGATCCTCAATCAGATCTATGAAGAGGACTTTCTCGGATTCTCGTATGGCTTTCGCCCGGGGCGCAGCCAGCATGACGCGCTGGATGCGTTGTCGTACGCGCTCCTGAAGAAGAAGGTGAACTACATTTTGGACGCTGATGTCCGAAGCTTTTTCGACAATCTCGACAAAGGCTGGATGATCAGGTTCATAGAGCATCGCGTCGCCGATCCTCGCATACTGCGGCTGATCCAGAAATGGCTGAAGGCCGGAGTGATGGAGGAAGGCAAATGGTCGGAACCGAAGACCGGTACGCCGCAGGGTTCGGTGATTTCACCGCTGCTCGCTAACGTGTACTTACACTACGCTTTCGATCTTTGGGTGAACGTCTGGCGCAATAAGTGGGCGCAAGGCGAGGTGGTGGCCGTCCGCTATGCGGACGACGTCATCCTGGGATTTCAGCATCGGACAGACGCTGATCGTTTCCTGGAGAATCTACGGGAACGACTGGCCATGTTTGGACTGGAACTGCACCCAGATAAGACGCGCCGGATCGAGTTCGGCAGATTTGCCGAAGAGAACCGGAGACGTAGAGGGGAAGGGAAACCCGAGACGTTCGACTTTCTAGGCTTCACGCACATTAGCGGGAAGAATAGTTTGGGGCGATTCATGGTACGGCGCACGACGATTCGCAAACGCATGCGGGCCAAGCTGCGGCAAATAAAACCGGAGCTCCGCAAGCGCATGCATGATCCCGTGGGCCAAACCGGCCAATGGCTCCGGTCGGTCGTACAGGGGTACTTCAACTACTACGCGGTACCGGGAAACAACGCTAGCCTATCCCTGTTCCGGCATCGGGTGCTGGTCTGCTGGTGGCATAGTATTCGCCGCCGGACCCAGAAACACCGAATCAACTGGACGCGGATGCTCACCCTGGCGAAGCGCTGGCTTCCCCAACCGGCTGTGCTCCATCCTTTCCCCGATGCTCGCTTTGCCGCCACTCATCCGAGATAAGAACCGGATGCGCTAACGAGCGCCCGTCCGGATCTGTGCGGGGGGTACCGGGCAACTGGTATCCCTACCGCGATCACCAGCTCGCGAATGAGGGGATCGACTTGCCGTAAGGTCAGTTGGGGACCACGTTCGAGATAGCGACGAACGAAGCGGTATTCATGCACGCCGATTTCGAGGGCTACCGCGCACGCCTCCTCGACCGCGGCCGTACCGAACTTTTTGGCCAGCGAGAGCACGCCCAAGACGCGGCGAACACCCGGTTCGCCGAGTTGGTTATAAATAAGGTTGCAGAGGGTGCCGATGTGAGTGCCGGCGCGGCCAGCGCGCCACAGTAACTGAGAGACGCGCAACGGTCGGTGTTTCGGGTGGTCTTCTTTTTTGATGCGATACCAGCCGCGTTTCTGGCGCACATGTTCCCGCAGCAGCAGACCGTTGTTGGGATCGAGGATGCGAACGTAGAGTTCGTCCCACTGCACTCGGACCAAGCGTCCGATCCAGCCCGGGGGCAGGCCGTAATAGGCGGCCTCGACTTCGACACAACCGTCGAGATGCACGACCCGTTGGCCGTGCTGGTAGTAGCGGAACGGTTCCAGGGGCAGTGGGAGCAAGAAAGGTTTCTCTTCAGCAAACATGGTGGCGACTTGCCGTTTGGTGGTGCCGTGGATGCGGGTATCGGCGCAGCTGGTTTCCCAACGGTCCAGATAGGCTTGCGCTTCTTCCAGACTCTCGAAGCGTTTTCCCTTGAGGGGGGTGTTCTTGGCGTGTCCGACGCCGCGCTCAACTTTTCCTTTTCGATCTGGATCTTTGATCCGGCACGGTAGAGCGACACAGCCATAGTGCGTCAGCACGTCGCGATAGAGGGGATTCAGAGTGGGATCGTAGATGTCGGGGACAAGTACACCTTCCTTCAGATTATCGAGCACCACGATGCGGGTACTGCCGCCGAGTCGACGGAATGCTTTCTCGTGCAGCTCGGCCCAGATGCGAGAGCTGGAGCGGATGGAGAGCAAGCGTACCGCCTTGCGACTGCATCCGAGCGTCAGCACGAACAATCGTGTGCGTCGGTATTTGCCGGTCTGCGGATCGCGGACCATCGGTCCGGTGCCGTAATCGACTTGGGACTCTTCTCCGGGTGCGGTAATGATCACGGCTCGCGGCTGCGGGGGTTGGTTTCCGCGAAGCTTGCGCACGAAGCGCTTGACGGTCTGATAGCCGCCGTCGAACCCGCTCTCGGACACCAGGTCCTGCCAGAATGCCGAGTTCGGTCCTATGCCGAGTGAACGCCATCGTCACGGAAGTTCGTCTTGCAAACCCCGATGGCGACGGCTGTTCAGCGGGGCCCACTCAAGTAGTCGTGATGCTCCACTCGGCATAGTCTCTTGGTAGTCTTCTTGAGCCGTTATAACGCCTTCAGAAAAGCTAGCAAGGCATCATCGGGTTTGTATCGCTGGGGTTTCTTGCCAAATGGAGAGACTTTCGCTAGAGCTTCCTCCTTCATCGCGAGACTTGCGTCCAGATAAATCTGGGTAGTTTCGATTGATTCGTGTCCCAGCCATAAGGCGATGACTGTACGGTCGACTCCGGCAAAGAGCAGTTCCATTGCGGCGGTGTGGCGAAACACGTGTGGCGTAACCCGTTTGGATGCCAGAGTCGGACATCCAACCGAGGCAGTTGTGACATGTTTTGCAACGATGTACTGGAAACCATCGGCGCTGAGTTGTGCGCCACGGGCATTGGTAAAGACCAGATCAGTTGTGCCTCGAACGGGTTCCGTTGACCACTGCTTCAAGACTGCTATTGTTCGTTTTGCAAGCGGTGTGCATCGTTCCTTCCTGCCCTTGCCCATTACTCTTACATGTGCTCCGGCCTTTAGGACAAGATCACTTCTTCTTAGAGTGACCAGTTCCGACAAACGCAGGCCTGTCTGCAATGCTAGCAACATCAATGCGCAGTCACGTCGGCCGGACCACGATGCCAGATTCGGGGCCTTAAGCAGCGCTTCTGCCTCCTCACGAGATAGGAAGTTAACCAAAGTCCGTGGATAACGTTTCCCCGGGATAGCCAGCACGCGCTGGATCTGTGCAGCATGTGTTGGCAATTCAAAGGCGGCATATCGAAAAAATGACCGGAGAGCGGTAAGCCGCAGGTTGCGACTGCGGGCACTAATCTTGCGTGCCGTTTCCAGTTCATCCAGAAATGCAACAATCAATGGTGCCCGCAGCTCCTCGAATAGCAATCGTGAAGGAGGTTTACGCAATCGCTTCTCCAGAAACTTCAATAGCAATCGGAAAGTGTCTCGATACGAGCTGATCGTGTGGGCACTGGCGTCTTTTTGTCTAATCAGGCGATCCGAGAAAAATCGCTGAAGCAGAGGGGCAAGATCAGGCGCTACGATCATCGCTTCCTCCTCCAACGATCATCAAGCCTTTGCATGGCCAATTTCATCAGTTCTGGGTATTCCGTGAGGTACCAGTAAGTAGACTCGACCGAAACATGCCCGAGGAACGTTGAGAGGGTTGGGAGCAGGACTTCAGCGTCTTTTCCTGATCGATACCAGTTCATCAAGGTCTTGATTGCTAATCGATGACGAAAATCATGAATTCGAGGCCCTGAGCCCACTGTTGCCTTGCGGAGTCCAATGTCCACGGATAGCGATCGGAACGCCACGTATATCGCGTGGTGGCTAAGCGGCGTTCCCTTGCGAGTGATAAAGAAGTGACTCGATGACCTGTTTCCTAACCTTAACCACGCGTCACGTCGCTTCCAGTATTCCCGGAGCTCCCTTACTGTGGTTGGGTGGATTGGCACCAGTCGTGATTTTCCGAACTTGGTGTCCCGGATTGTCAGGATCCCATTTTTGAGGTCAACATCTTGGGTCTGCAGCCTGATGGCTTCACCGATGCGCAGTCCAGAAACCGTCAGAAGACCGAGCAAGCAGTAGTACGTTCCTCGGGGTTTGTCGCGTCGATATCTCCATGCCGCCCGGAGCAGATGCTGGATTTCTTCGTCACTGTATATATAGGGACGAGAACGCGCGAATTTACGAGACAGGAAATCGAATGGTGGAACTTCTGTCCGCGTGTCAAAGCCTGCTACATACTTGGCAAAGCCACGCACCATGGTCAACCGTTTTATGGGATATCGCCCGGAGGTTTGCTGTGCCCAATCGAGCGCCAACCGGGTGGTGATGTATGACGATTTTCGTTCTTCTACAAAAGAAACGAATTTGGGCAGCCGTACGCCCTCTGCGTGAAGCTTAGCTCCAAGGCCGCGTCGCAATGCAAGATAGTCCTCGAGCGACTTTCGTAAAGTCTTCATCGGACACCTCCTGGCCACGGTTTTGCAATCGGCCGAAGTGCTTTGAAGTCGACTTTCGCGTACAGAAAAGTGGTCTTGGGCTTCTCGTGACGTAAGACTTTTCCAATGTCCAGCAACGATGCTCCCTTTGCTAGCATCCGGGTAGCCAATGTATGCCGAAACTGATGGGCTCCTTTACTACGAGTTTCCACGCCCGCCCGCGCTAGTGCATTGTTCACGATCATGCAAACGGCTCGGCTTCCCTGGAATCCTCTATGGGGAGCGGGGATTCGCAGGAAAACACTCTTGCTCGGAACCGATGGTCGGTCCATGCGTAGGTAAGCAGCAATGGCTTGACCGACATCATGAGGCAGCGGCAGTTTGCACTCTTTCGCGCCTTTGCCAGAAACGGTGAGTGTTCCTGCCGTCCAGTCAATGGCCCCCAGCCTGAGTGCAGCTACCTCCCCGGCACGAAGCCCGAGACGAACCAACAAGAGGAGTACGGCGTAGTCCCTTCTTCCCGTCGGCGTTTTACGGTTACAGGAGGCCACTACGCGGGTCACCTGTTTGCGTGTCAGGGCTTTCGGGATGCCAGTCAGTGACCAGCAGCACACAGTCGGGACCGATCCAGAAAGGTCTTTGTCGATCGTGCCGGCAGAGAACAAGTAAGCTGTGAACGAACGCAGAATAGTCGATACATTCCGAGCGCTCATTGGAGTTCGCCGAGCAGCCTCTTTTTGCACAAAGGTGACGAAATCCTTGGCTTCGATCCTTGATAGGTGTTAGCGATCATCTGAAAACGTAGATTTTCGAACGTTTGCCGACCGGGTGTTGCCGTCTCCGACGGCTTCGCGATAGCGGAATCGCGGGAAACGGATCGATCCATCGGCTGTAACGACCGCAGACCGCGCAGCTTCCAAGGCGATTGCGCTGTGTCCAGCCCGGCCAAACGATCACAGGGGAACCATGATCCGTCACGCGGGTCCCGGCCCTCCGCCGCCGATAGTCGCGCTGGCGCATTTGATGCATTCGCCGGCCTGCGTCCGTCCGCTGGTGACGTCGATTGGCCGCGCGAAGTTGTTGCCGCCGGGCTTCTCGTCGACACTCTTGGCTGCAGTAGCATTGCCCACGGTCACAATGGCTGCAGACGCAGAAGACGAAGCCACAGGCACGACAGTTACGGTTTCGGAGCACAACCTCGGACATGGCCATCCCTCGCTCAAAATCACACTACACCGGACGAGGGATGATGCGCGCCTCCGGCGCGGATGATGCTGCTGGGTTTGTTTACTCCGGCCGACGTTCAGAAAAGTACGTTTTCAGATGATCGCCCACATTGATAGGTCGACTGCTCCGTCGGGAAATCGATAACCAAGGAACATTGCTACGTAAGCGCGGTGATTTTTGATCGTCCCTGAAGCCAAACCCCGCTGTTGTCTGAGGTAATCCGAGAATTTAGCAACAATGTTCGTGGTTCCAGTGTCAGCAGCGGGTGGCTGAATTGGTTGAGGCAGAAGACCGTTTCGAGAAAGAAGCTCGAGAAGCATCTGTAGAATTTTCCCATCACCATTCTGCACCGTACCGTGGCGGTCTACGTAGGACTTGGCATGCGCCGCCGTCAGGTCTTGCAAGGGAATGCGGCATTTCTCAAGCCAACGGCCAAAGCGACCGAGTGTCTGGATGCGTACTCGAATCGAGTACCGGGTATAGCCATGATGGAAAAGCTCATCGGCGAGTTGCTGAATGTTAAGACCTAGCGGTCCTGTGCGAAACTTCCTGATTGTTCTTGGGTCCTTAAAGAATCGTTCCATGGAATTTCCTCCGATCCAAGTCTTTCACGGAGGTACTGCATGACTATGCCGAGTGGAACATCACGACTACTTGAGCGGACCCCGCTGAACAGCCGTCGCCATCGGGGTTTGCAACACGAACTTCCGTGACGATGGCGTCCACTCGGCATAGGACCGAACTCGGCATTCTGGCAGCTATTACGAGAACGGCATAGCTGCCAGATCGCCATGGCATTGCGACCCTGGCTCAGACCGAGTTCGATCGCATCACGGAACGGTTCGCACAAACTGGTGGACGGAACGGGCTGGGGTGGTTGCTGTTCTGAGGCGCTCAACTCCACGCCAAACCCGGCGGTCACCTCATCGGCATTGGCCGGTTTTGCAGTTGCTTTTGCTTTTCCCTTCGAAGGAAGGTTTTCGGGGTTGGGGTTGGGGTTGGGGTTGGGGTTGAGGTTGGGGTTGGGGTTGAGGTTGGGGTTGGGGTTGAGGTTGGGGTTCGGGTTGCAGTCGAGGTGGACCGTGTTTGCTGGTTTTGCCGCGTCGGACCCGGTGGTCACCTCGGTCTCGTTGGCCGCTTTTGCCGGTGCTCGCCGTCCCCATGCCCCCGGCGGACGCACTCCGATCCCGGCCGCTTTCAGATAGGCGCCGGCGGTCTCCCGACGCACCCCGGTCTCTTGCTCGATGCGCCGCAATGGCCATCCGAGCCGTCCCCGGGCAATCACTTGTTGTTTTTTCGCTTCGCTCAAGACGTTGCTCATATCGACGAAGGCTACCGTGCCTTGCGTCGTATTCAACGTCCCCGAGCCTCATTCTCGTTGGCCGGTTTTCAGGTGACCTTCATTGGCCGGTTTTGGGTGACCGCTGAGGAGTTTTCAGACTGAGTAAGCCCTGCCAATTCTCGCCGTCGTCGGAGCAGGTCCATTGCGGGTCCGCTTCTAACGAACCCCGTTTCTGGGCAGTTGACACAGCATTAGCTGTATCCTTCGACCCTGAGGAGGATGCGCCAATGGGGAATGAATTATTGCCTGAAAAGGCCCACAGGCGGTCGGCCGCGTTTGCCAGACCGGGCGTGTCTGGCAGGCATCATATTCGTGTTGCGTAGGCGGCATCCCTTGGGAGATGCTGCCGCAGGAACTAGGCTGCGGCTCCGGTATGACTTGCTGGCGTCGCTTGCGCGACTGGCAGGAAGCGGGAATTTGGCAATTGATTCATTTCGCGGCCTTGGGTCGGCTCGCCCGTTGCGAAAAAATTGATTGGTCTCGCGCCGTTGTTGATGGTAGTTCAATAAGGGCCGTTTTTGGGGGCAAAAGACCGGTCCCAATCCTACTGATCGGGCGAAACTTGGCTCCAAACGTCACTTGATATGCGATGGCCGCGGCATTCCACTGGCCATTCAACTCACCGGAGCCAATCGGAATGACTCTCAGCAAGCGCTGGCACTTGTCGACTCCGTTCCACCATTGCAAGGAATTCGCCATGACGCTCTATCAGCGAGTTCGCTCCTGACTTGCCGCAAGCTGTATTTGAGCGTTGATCGTCCCTCCGAGCAGGTATGCCAATCCGGACACGTAGAGCCATAACAATAGAATCATGACCGCTCCCAGTGATCCGTACGTGGCGCTGTAATTATTAACGAAATGCAGGTATGTGCGAAATCCGAGCGAGGCCACTATCCAGACAAACGCACCAAATGCCGAACCCGGAGTCATCCAGTGCCAGTGTCGGTTCCTCAAATCGGGGCCGCAATAATAGATCGCCGAACACGACATCGTAACGAAGAGAATGGCTGCCGGCCACTGAATGGCCTTCCAGACGAAAACGACAATCGGATGCAATCGATGTTCTGTCCCAAACCAGCCAACAAAATAGCTACCGACCAACACAAAAAACAACGCCGCGAGAAGTAGAGTCCAAACCACCAGAGTCAGTCCGAGTGCTATTGCGCGAACCTTGAACCAAGGCCGAGACTCGCGCACGTGATGGGCCGTGTTCAAAGCGGAAATCATGGAACAGACGCCTCCGGAACCGCACCAGAGGGCAGAAACAATACCAAAGATCAGCTTTCCGCCACTAGCGTGGCTAGCCGACTCCATAGCGACTGTGCTTAAGAGCCGGAATGCTGTTGGCGGAAGAAAATCTGCGAAATAAGACAGCAAATCGTTTTGAAGTTCGACGCGGTGCGACGCGAATAGACCGAATAGAGTCGTCAGTACCAGAATCAGCGGGAAAAGAGCGAACAAGAAATAGTAAGCTAGCTCAGCCGCCCGTCCGAAAAGGTTGTTCGCGCTGATCTCCTCGATAACATTGCGAAAGAGTGGCCGGGGACTCAGACCTCCCAGTGTCCAAAAGGATCCGGATTGAATCGCGGCCGAGGCCTCTGGGATCGTCACGTAGGCAGCCGGAAGTCTTCCGCCTACATTCTAACGTAAAGCCTTATCGGAGACGATGCGTTGCCCGTTTGGAGTAACATCGCCTCTCTGACAATGTCGGCGGTGTCAAGCCCTTTTCGAGCACACCATGGCATGCACTCAGCCATATCCCGAGAATGATTGTCCGAGATGTGCCGAAGACGGAGAAGAGGTTTGGGAACTGGTTGCATCTCCGGGAATTTTCCAGCACCACAGACCCAGCCATCTGCTCTGCTTATAGTTTGTTTCCCCGGATCAAGTGGAAGTTTACTACGGGGCTAAATTTTCGGGTTCACCGAGTTTGTCGACCCCCTCCGCCGAGTGATCGGGCCCATTGGAGCACAGCTCGGTTGTGGGTGATGGGAATCCTCAGCTAGCACGGCGGTCTCGAACATACCAAACGCAGTGGTTCTACAGTCCTCTTCCCGTTAGTAATTGCCACTTTCCGCCCTTGTTTTCGAGTGCTCTGAACTCACCGCCTCTACACTCCTCCGCCAATGAATACCACGGCGATAGTCTTGTCGGCATTGAATCCAACCGCAGGCAGCTCGATCAATCCCTCGGAACCTGGGTGCCGTTCCTAAAATGTCTTCCAGCCTCCCATCGCGGGGCTTCCATTCATTCCGTTCTGGAAGGTCGCCTTTAGTTCTTCTTCGGCAAGTAGCTCGTAATGCCTGTTGATGTCGAAGTGTTCCAGGAACTGCCACGGCAGTGCATTCAGTTCCAGGTAGTTGTCGATTGCAGGGCGAAGTACCTTCTCTGATTGTGCGTCCAGCGGCTGAAGACAAATCTCGGGAGTCCGGGTTTCAGTGCCAATGACGAGTGGATTTTGTCCGATAGTCGGAAGGATAGCGGAGTAGACTTTGTATGCTTCGTCCACGTCGTAAGGCTTTGTGGTCACGTAACGGTGACGGGCAAAGAGAGGGTACAGAAGTAGAAGAAGCCCGCCGGATAGAAGAAGGAGTCGTGCGCGACTCATGTTGTCCTCAAAAATATGTACGCCTTGTTATGTTACCTCGGCAGAACTCGGGCCCGCCGATATCACCTCTAGGAAATCCAACATCCGATCTCGCTCGAAACCTTCCACTTGCCGTTCAACTTCTGAAGCACATAAGAGTTCACTTCCGCGCAACAGCATGAGGTAGTACAGACATGGTCCATGTAGACCACAGCCAGTGTCTTATCAGCCTTGAAACCGACCGCAGACAATTCAAGCCAAAGTTCCCCAAAATTCCCTCCCCGGAAATGACGCGGGAAAATTGCCTTTATTTCGTCGCGAGTAACCAGGTCGTAGGATTTTGGGAGAGTAAGATTTCTTTGCAGCAGCCAGGTCTTTGTATTCACCTTGTAGTAGTCATCCAAAGCTGTGTCGGCGCCCCTTGCCTGTTTCCATTCTTTGCGTGCCGGATCGTACCGACCATGACCGACCGGCAAGGTGTCGATACGAATGAACTACGTGTTCGTTTCTGGATTGGGGGAAACTTTGGGAATAATTGCCGAGTAAACTTGGTACGCTTCGGCGACGTCGTAGGGCTCTCCCGACCCCACTGGACTCTCCCCATTGACCATTGCAAGCTCCGATGCATTCCAAAGAAAACCGCTTCAGCTCCTCGCGAGCCTTATTAACTTGCGAATCGGCTGTCGACTGTGCGTGCAGGTCCACGGAGAGAAATGCCAGGCCAGAGCCACAGCGAGGAGTTTGCAGGTCCAGTTCATGGGTGACCTCGCTCGCGGGAACATCAAAAAGTGGCACCAAGTATAAATCCCTCGCCCGAACCGCGCTTGTGAAATAGGTCAGTTGGGGCAATCTCGTTCCTCGCATAAAACGGGGTTAGCAGCGAGACCGGGGATGATCCGCGTATTCGGGTGAGTTTCCCCTCCCCAGCAAAGGATTGTTATTGATCGGCTCTGACTGCTGAGTGGTGGGAATCAGCAGCTTTAAATCTGGGAGACGCGACATACCACGATGGTAGGGAGCAGTGGCAAACAGTGAACGACTAGGCAGGACATATCCCGTCTTAGCCATTGCAGCTTCGCATATTCCGCTTTGGCTTTCTTCAGGATGGAGCTGTCCGGATCGGAGTCTTGCGAACCGCGTTTTGTGGCGAGGAGTAGAGGCTATCAGCTCCCTGGGAAATGCCGCAGTGGGGTTTGAACCCGCGTCTAGATCGCCAATCGTTATGGGGGAGTAATCAAGCGAACGGGGACGGGCGAAGTGCCGGAGTCGCCGATGACGGGAGTTACACCGTTGTTTGTCGAGTTGTTGCTGCAGCCCACGATATTGAGTACCGTGACCTGGATATCGCCCTGATAGTTGGGGTTCCGCCGCCGTCAACCTCATTTATGAGTGCCTGCATGTATCCGTCAATCGTGAAGTTTCCGCGGTGGCGGGAATCCCGCTAGGCGGCGTATCGATGATTGGAATGGTGACGATCGAGCTGCTGGTCGTGACTAAATTCCCGTCCATGATAACGAGACCATCTCGCGGTTCAAGACGAAGGCGTAGTGCGTGCCTAAGTTCGCTGAGTTTTTAGTAACGGGCTTATGGGAAGCGACGAACGTGGTTCCTAAGGCGCTGAGAAAAGTCAACCCGCTATGGCCGAATCCCGAACATGTGATCGCTTTGCATTCGCCAATGCCTTCCGTGAAACCGGATTGCACATGTGCCCTTCAGAGAAAAGCCAGGACAGTGGCCCCCGTCGCTGTGGGCCAGTCCATTTTCTCCAGTCCGGTTTGTGAACGAAATATTACAAAATACGGGCATGTTTCGCGTATTTCGGGATAACGGGCGCGGGTATTTCTCTGCAGTCCAGACCACGTGGCGGAGGGAGTGTGATTCGAATTCGCATTACCGTTTTGAATCTCGCAACCCCCGACGTTTCCGTGACTTGCAGGCGGTGCAGGACTTAACCAGAGAATCAACGGGCAGTGACTGGCCGCAGATCGACCAAAAACAGTACATCCTTTCGTTTGCAGCCCACGCGATCCCGCGAGTATGGGTCAACTAATTCGACTGATCTCTTCCGTATCTCGATAGTCGCTATGACATGATAGTGACTAATGCAAGCTGATTCTATATAATCGCGCGTCATGCCAACTCAGGAGACGCTCTATAACGTAGCCAATCGAGTGGCCACGATTACTTTGAATCGGCCGGACAAACTCAACGCCTGGACGAAGCTGATGGAGAGTGAAGTGCGTTCGCACATGGAGAACGCCGAGCAGGACGACGAGGTCCGCGTGATCGTATTGACAGGCGCTGGGCGGGGCTTTTGCGCAGGCGCTGACATGTCGCTGCTGAGCGCGGTGGCGGAACGCGGCCTGGATCACCGGGATTTGGATGACCGGGGCCGCGAGCAGGTTTTGCCCGACGGCACCAACCGTCGCGAAGGCGCGGCCCCGGATTTTCAGAAGAAATACTCGTATTTCCCGGCGATCGGGAAGCCGGTGATTGCCGCCATCAACGGGCCGGTGGTTGGCCTTGGTTTGGTTATCACTCTCTATTGCGATCTGCGGCTGGCCTCGGACGCAAGCCGCTTCAGCACCACATTCGCGCGGCGCGGGTTGATTGCCGAGTATGGAATGGCCTGGATGTTGCCTCGGATCATTGGAATTGCAAACGCGCTCGACCTGCTGTTTTCTGCCCGGACCATCGATGCCGCCGAAGCACTGCGCATGGGGTTGGTGAATCGAGTTTTTCCCCAAGAAACCTTTCTCGAAAAAGCCCAGGAGTATACCCAAGAACTGGCTTCCACCGTGAGCCCGCGCTCGTTGCGCATAATCAAGCGCCAGGTATACGAGGCCATGTCGCAACCGCTCGCGGAAGCTTTCGACATTTCCGTGCGCGAGATGATGGCGTGTTTCCGCACAGAGGATTTCAAAGAGGGTGTCGCGCACTTTGTGGAGAAGCGCCCCGCTGCTTTCACGGGTAAATAGGAGACAGGCGGCAGACATGAATTTCTCGTTCAGCAGTAAAGTGAAGGACCTGCAACGACGCTTGCAGGTCTTCATGGATGAGCACATTTATCCGAATGAGCAGCGCTACCACGCGGAGATCATGGCAGGTCGCCGCCGACCGTAATTGAGGAACTCAAGCCCGAAGCCCGCGCCGCGGGCCTGTGGAATCTGTTCCTGCCGGATCGGGAGCATGGGGCGGGGTTGACGAATCTCGAGAACCTTTCTTGCAAGAAACTCCCGCCGATCAGCTCAAGCGGAGTAGACAGCGTTCCAAACGCGCACCCTTTCGAGACTGGCGAGGAACGGCTTTAAGGCTGCATAGAGAAACACCGCAGCGAGTCCGCATGCCACCGATGTCACGATGACGAGCGAGTAGCGCACGGCATCATCCCGTCCAAACGCGTACTGTGTCAATGTTCCCACGGCAGTGGGTCCGATTCCCAGCCCGATGAGATTGATGGAGAACAAATACACAGCGGAGGCCTGCCCACGCATGGTTGGGGGCATCATTTGCTGAATTGCGGCGGGAGCGATACCGAAGGGAGCAGCCGCAAGCGCGCAGCCGGCAACCAACCAGAGGGTTGCCCAAGTCGCCGACGGCGCCAGGTACAAAAGACAGTTAACAGGTATCCCGACTAGTCCGATCAGTGCACCCACAAACAGAGTCGCGTTGTCCCGGCCGCGCTTGCGCAAGTAGTCAGCGATTCGGCCCGCGCTGATGATTCCAGCGCAACCGAAGATCGCGACGCAGGAGCCGTATACAACGCCTGTGCTTCCGATGGCCCAGTGGAAATTGCGCCGATAGAATTCCGGCACCTAAGCCGCACTGGCGTATGAAGAGAGCGCAAGTAGGCCGAAACCGATGTTGTGGAGCAGGAATGTCCGCCGGTTTTTGAAGATATAGGAGAAGACTTGTCGCGTTGGAACAGCTGTCCGTCGGGCGGTTCCGGGGCGTGCGGAGGGTTCGCGTACCGTAAAGAGCAGGGGCGCCACAGCAATGCCCGGAAGGCCGATCGAAAGAAATATGATCTGCCAGGGACGGACGGCTCCCAGCAGCGGAATGATCCACATGGCCTGGGTCGAAGCATACGCCACGACTAGTCCACCGAGCAGGTAGGCCAGGCCGGAACCGATGTAGATGCCCATCGAGTAGACGCTAAGGGCCGTAGCCAGCCGCTCGCGAGGAAAATAATCGGTGATCAGCGAATAGGCAGCCGGGGAAAGCGCTGCTTCTCCCACGCCGACGCCCATGCGCAGCAAAAGCATTGTTTCGAACGTTTGCGCCAGTCCGCAACTGGCTGTGAACCCGCTCCACAGTACCAGGCCGGTCGCGATGATCAGCCTGCGGCTGTAAATGTCGGCCAGCCTGCCGAGAGGGATTCCGAAGAATGTATAAAACAGTGCGAAGCTGAACCCAATCAGCAAACTCATCTTAGCGTCACCGATGTGTAAGTCGCGACGAAGCGGGCCGACCAGCAGACTGAAGATCTGGCGGTCGATGAATGAACGAGAATGCGTACAGAAGTGTTAGGACTCCGACGACGTACCACGCGTACCGCAATGAATGCGCGGTAGAGTCAGCCGTGGTCTGAGCGGCGGCGGTTGTGGCTTCGGTTGACGTGGTAGCGGTCATCTTTTTGTAATTTCGCTTGCTTCAGATGATTGACGGGATCACCAGTTCCGGCTGTCCGCGCGGTTAGAGCAATAATCCTGCAGACGGACGCGCGAAACCTACGGTAAGGCACCGCGCGCCCGCCTATTGCTCGCTGTTAAAAAGTGTCCCAAAACGTTGAGCATTGGTGACTACTGTCAAAGTTGGACTCGACCACTGGCGCCGGTGGTATCAACGATTGGAACTCGTCGGTTGACGCACTGTAGGGAGACCAGAGCGGTTCACCGGCGGAATTGGGGTCTCCCTTCTTGGCGAACTGCGTCCAGTAGCTGACCATCGCATTGGAGAGCCGCCTTTGCTTGGGCGAGAGTAACTCCGGCAGTCCGAAAACATTGCCGCTCTTGAATAGGTAAGGGATCTCTGCAGAATGGTAGGCTCCCAACGGAAACGTTAACAATCCGCCAAACTCAGATTGAGACGGGGGCGCGTTCTCATCATTGAACTCATAGGTATAGGTCGGCACAAATTTCGCCAGTGACTGATCCGCAATACGCGCTGCACAGCTAAAGACTCCGTCCGTACCTGAGGCCCCCAATGCCTCACCGCCGAAGGGGTAACTGGCAAATGGGTACAAAGTAAGGACGGGCGGCGCCAGGGCCGGTCCCCACAAAGTAGTAACAGCAGTATCGTACTCCGCCGTCGTCAGTATTGGATTTCCTACGAGGTCGTAGTCCAGAGCTACGAACAATCTATATTCATCGTCATTGGTGCCCGAGATCACCGGCACTTGATTGAATTCGCCGCTGGCAAATGCTGCGCTCATCGTCTGTGTGAGCAGCGTTCCATCCACGAACGGATACAAAGGAAAAGGCTCTGCTGCGACCATGGTCGAGGCGGGCACGGCACGCAGACAGGAAGCTGTCTGGTTCGTGCATCCGACACTATCCGCAATGGCGGCGCCGGACGGCACGGCTGTGGTACCCTGCGTTTCCCCCACCACCAGCGTAACAATGTTCGAAAAGTAGTCTTGGAATTCCGCATAGGATCCGCTTTCCGATATCGCTCCACGGAACATGCCGGATGCAAGGGGGGATGCGAGCTGGGCATAGACGCTTTGTCCGCCTGCCGACTCGCCGAATATCGTTACTCGATCCGGATCGCCGCCAAAACTCGCGATGTTCCTGCGAACCCACCCGAGTGCGAATTGCTGATCCATCAACCCATAGTTGCCGTTGAGATGCCCTTCGGCATCTATCGCGGACTGGGCAAAGAATCCCAAATAACCCAGGCGGTAATTAATTGTGACAACAATCACCCCTTGTTTCACGAGTCGCTCGGGGTTGTAAGGGGTGCTGCTCCCGTTAATGAGTCCGCCGCCGTGAATCCAGAACATCACAGGTAGGCCGCGCCCTCTTCTATCATCTGATTCCGTCTGCGGCGTGTAGACATTCAGGAACAGGCAATTCTCGCGGCCAATCCCTCCAGGTTGCGTGCAGGCACTACCGAACTGAGTCGCTTGGAGGACAAATCCGGGAAAGAATCCGTAGCGCTTCGGCGGCCTCCAGCGCAGCGCTCCCACCGGCGGAGCCGCGTACGGGATGCCGAGAAATTCGTTTCCCCCATCCGTTGTAGAGCCAATCACGAGTCCACTTTCGGTGAAAGCAATCGGGCGGTGGGATGAGTTGTCGGCAGATGCGGTCGCTACCGAGATCAGCGTGAAGACGCAGATAGCCGCCGCTCCAAACAGCAGTCTGGAAGTAAACCCACGGTGATCGAGCCGCTTGTTCGCCTTTTCGCTCTTTTTCATCTCTGATTCCTCCATCAGAAGTAGCATTCGGCAAATTAATGAACCGCTTCGAACAGACCGGCAGCACCTTGCCCGCCGCCGATGCACATGGTCACGATGCCGTAGCGCACTTTCCGGCGCGCCATTTCACTGGCGAGCGTTCCGACCATGCGCGAACCGGTCATGCCAAACGGATGACCCATGGAGATGGACCCGCCATTAACATTCAACTTTTCCGGATTTATTCCCAGGCGGTCGCGGCAGTAGATCACCTGCACTGCAAAAGCCTCGTTCAGTTCCCAGAGGCCGATATCATCCATCTCCAGGCCGGTGCGCTTGAGCAGCTTGGGCACCGCGAAGACGGGACCGATGCCCATTTCGTCCGGATCACAACCCGCAACTTGAAATCCGCGAAACACCAGCTTGTAGGGCACACCCAGCTGATCAGCGCGCTGACGGGACATCAGCAGAGTGGCCGAAGCGCCGTCGGAAAGTTGCGAGGAGTTGCCAGCCGTCACGGTGCCCTCGCCGCTGTGCGGATCAAAGTGAGGTTTCAGCGCGAGCAGGCCTTCCAGCGTGGTGTCGGGCCGATTGCACTCGTCGTGGTCGCAGCAGACCTCCCGCGTCCCAACCTTCTCGCCAGTTTTCTTATCGAGGAGCGCCGCCGTGACCTTCATGGGCGCGATCTCGCCCTCGAAAAAACCTTCTCGTTGAGCGCGAGCAGTGCGCTGCTGGCTCAGCAGTGCGTACTCGTCCTGCAACGCCCGGCTCACCTTGTAGCGCTTGGCGACGATTTCCGCGGTGTCACCCATGCCCATGTATAACCAGGGCAATCGTTTCTGCAGTTCCGGATGAGGATTGCCGGCAGCCGGCGTCATGCTGATACTCTCGACGCCGCCGCCAATCGCCGCCTGCACGCCCTCGCTGATGATCTGGTGCGAGGCCACAGCAATCGCCTGCAATCCCGACGAGCAAAACCGGTTTACGGTCGTGCCCGCGACCGAAGTGGGAAGCCCGGCCAGCATGGCGGAAGTGCGGGCGATGTTGTGACTCTGCGGACCGTGTGGTTGTGCACATCCCAACACAACGTCGTCTATTTCGGCCGCGTCAAGCTGTGGCACCTTGCGCAGGACGTCCTTGATGCAATGTGCTGCCAGATCTTCGGGGCGGGTTATGTTGAACGAACCGCGGAACGATTTCGCCAGCCCGGTCCGTGAGCTGGCAACCACTACCGCTTCTCGCATATCTTCTCCCGCGCATACAATCAAACGCCACGAGCGAAAATCCGCAAGGCGTATCGTATCCGTGGCGATCGGGTTACTAAGCTCGCAGTCGTGCTCTTATTCTTACGCCATCACGGCCTGTTCCCGGTTCAGCTCGGCGAAGGTCTTGCCTTCCTCGGCCAAACGCTTCAACACAGGGACAGGTTCCCAGAGTTCGCCGTGCCGTTGACGAAATTCTCAGATGCGGCGGTAGACCTTATCCAGTCCCACGGTATCCGCATACCACATCGGACCGCCGCGATCAATGGGTTCCGTGACAGATGCGAATTCTGGTACGCCACGAAATCAGTGCAGACGCGTTACCCCTGGAAATCAGTCTGACCCACTACCCATGTTGACGTTAGTTAATAATATCTGATATAGGCTAACACAATTTGAGAACCTTATTTTCTCGATCAGGACCTACACGTGACTCGGCTGGTGGAGCGCAGCTTTCCCCGCGTGACCAGCGGCTGAGCCTGTGCGGACAGCCCGGCGCGGCGCTCCTCCAGTTATGTAAGGCCATCCAAGGGAACTACTGTTCCATATCCTGCAACCCAGAAAGACCCGCTGTTCGATCATTGGTAGTCACGCACTGTAAATAGCAGAAACTAAAGGACCGGCGGAGAGGGAGGGATTCTCCGCGGCCCTTGAAAACAAAGGCTAAACCGTTGGTTCTCCGTATCGGCTTTGAATTTTCCCAGTTGTACTGGGGCCTTTATTCGGCCATTAAGGTGGCCGTACGATAGCTGATCCGATTACGGAAGTAAACCAGCGGGAAAGACGCCATCGTTGGGCTGTGCCCTGTCACGCAGGAGGCCGCGGGTTCGAGTCCCGTCGCTCCCGCCAACTTTTCCGCGTAGAGCGTCGTTTGGTCGTGAGAACAGCCGCACAATCGTTCCATGGCCGACTTCCGGTTTGCCTCAGGCGCTAGGAGTCACTGCCGGATGAACATAAACTCTCCGCAGCAGTAGAATCCATGCGGTGTCGGCTAAAGGATCGGAAGGCACCTGGAAGTCCACCCTCCGGCGGCTGACGTCCGCTGTCAGGGTTGCCATAATGCGATCCAGAGTCAGATTGCCGGTGTTCGGTTGCCTGTCCCCAATTGCTGCTTTCCAGAGAATAGAAAAGCGAATCGCGTGGTATGGGTACGTGGCGCGGACTTCACCATTTTCGAGAATTGACCAGTTGCTATCACCGTTCGAATGAATCTGCGCTGCGGGCGAAATGCAGGGTGACGCCGCACCCGGCTCGCCGATGGGCCCAATGCGGTGGTACATCCGGTCAGTGTCCGTGCAGAGAGCGACATTTCCGAAAGGTGGCAGCTCGCTCAGCATTGGCCCATCGAGCCCGTCCGGCCAGTAATCGAAACTGCCGCCAGAGCCTTCATAAAACCACGAGAGGGTGCTGGCGCGAACCACCCGCCATGGCTCGAACAGCCCGGAACCACCCATCACTCTCAGAAACGGCAAAGGATAGTCGACGCGTGTTGCGCCGTAGAACGATGGGTTGTCGATGTGAGTTGTGCCAGCCGGCATAGGTCCATTAATGTTAACGGCAACGAACTCAGGATAGACGAGTGAACTGCCGAAGGCGGCTCTGGCGGCCTCAAGAAAACTCTTGTTGTGCAGGATCGCTTCTGCGCCTTCGACGAGGGGCTTACCGTCCAAGGCCCAGTCTCCGCGGAACCACGGAAGGACCGGATGCTTGGCTTCTTCGCACGTTTCGTCTTTAACGCCTTCAGGAGCGTAGGCTGCGACTGCACGATAGGGACCATGTCGCTCAAACATGGCGCGGATCTGCTCAGGTGCGTCGAATGCTGGCTCGATGTGAATCGGCTTACCAATGGATGTCATAATCCCTCCAGTACTCCTCTAGACAGCTGTTTCGAAGGCTATGTCGGCCGCGCATGATCGTTGATCAAGAGCAGGCGTGCTCGCCTGGGCAAGAACAACGCCAAGCTTGCTGAGAGAAGGAAGAAAACTCCCGCGCAGATCAGGCCGTAGTAAGAGTTGCCGGTCCTCTGTCGAATTAGGCCTATGGTGTAAGGCCCGACGAATCCGCCGAAGTTAGCAACCGATGTTACAAGCGCAATCCCCGCAGCCGCCGAGAAGCCGGTGAGGAATTCGCCAGGCACCGAAAAGAAAACGGGTAGAAAGCTATACGCCCCGACGGCCACAGCTGAAAAGAGAACAACACAAAGGAATGGCGAGCGCGGTGCCCAAGCAATAGCATGGCAATTCCAGATAATGCGGCTGCTGTCGCCATGTGATATCGCCGCTCCAGTGTGCGGTCAGAATGACGAGACACTAGGATCATCGCGATCAGGCCAAGGAAATTGGGGATCATCACCAGCATTCCAACCACGGTATTGGACTGGCCGCCTACCGCCGATCTCAAGATCTGAGGCAACCAGAAGCTGAAGGTGTAAGTAGCAAAGCCGTGGCCAAAACCGATACATGCCAGGTGCCAGACCCTGGGATGAAGCAGAGTCCGTGCGACTGAAGTAGTCCGTGCCTCCAGCTTCCGCCGATCTTCCTGCTGCAGTTGGTCGGCGATGAAAGTCCTCTCTTCGCCGGTGAAAAATTTCGCTTCGGCGGGTCGGCTCGGCAGCAGGAGATACGTCAGAAACACACACGCTACGGCGGGCGATCCTCCAGAATGAAAAGCCATCGCCAACTGCTGAGCCCGAACCAACGCGCATGATCGAGGATGAGACCTGAGATCGGACCACCCAGCACGCTCGCCAAAGGTATGCCCATCAAGATCAGTGCAATCGCCTGCGCCTTCTCTCGTTGCCGAAACCAGTAGCCCAGATACAGAACGATACCGGGAAAATATCCAGCTTCTGCGAGCCCAAGCGCAAAGCGGGCGAAATAGAGTTGACCGACGGACTGCACAAACCCGGTCAAAGTTGCAACAGTTCCCCACGTGATCAGGATTCGCGCGATCCAAACACGCGCCCCGATCTTGTGAAGCATGAGGTTGCTGGGGACCTCAAACAGGAAATATCCCCAAAAGAAGATTCCCGCGGCGAATCCGAATTGCTGGCTTGTGATCGCCAGCTCCCGGTTCATCGTCAGCGCCGCAAACCCCAGGTTGATTCTGTCGATGAAGGCGACAATATAGAGTGCGAACAGTAGCGGCAGCAGCCGGATCCTGAGTTTCCGGATCGCCGCCGCCTCGATCGGGTTCGAAGCGTTTTGGGGGCTGCTCACCATACGTGTCTCCCATCCCATCTTGCTAACAAGGTGCAGCTTAACCGCAACGGCAGAAATGACCATGGCTTGCACCTGACCAAAATGTCGACAGGCAAGTCACTGAAAGCAAGAACGTTCGACAGCCATGAACGTGCGGTTCGGAGCATTCGAGGTCGATCTGGAAGGGCGCCGTCTGTTGAAGAAGGGGATACCAATTACCCTCCGGGAACAGTCGTTTCAGGTGCTCGCCACTCTCATGGAACGGCCCGGCGAGATTGTGACACGCGAAGAACTACGCCGGCGACTCTGGTCGTCTGACACTTTTGTGGATTTCGAAGTGGCCCTGAATTCCGCGGTCAGCCGATTGCGTGACGCACTGGGAGATTCCGCCAATTCGCCCAGCGTTATCGAAACAATCCCGAAGCGTGGCTACCGATTTGTAGTCCCAATCGCCAAACGGCCCGCCGTGGCTGTGATGCCATTCGTGAACCAAACGGCAGATACAAAGGATGACTATTTCGGCGATGGACTGGCCGACGAGTTGATCCGCGTGCTGTCGCGGATCGACGGATTGAGGGTTACCGCGCGCAGCGTGGCATCTCGCTTCAAGGGGCAGCCTCGGGATGCCCGACAAGTCGGCCGCGAACTGGGCGTCGAAGCTGTGTTGGAAGGATCGGTATGGAGGTCCGGAGATCGCATTCGCATCACCGTCAACCTGGTCGGAGTCAAAGATGGATTCAATCTATGGGCGCAGCGCTTCGACAGCAATTTGGGAGACTTATTCGGCATCCAAGACGAGGTCTGCGCGGCTGTAGCATAAGCGCTGCACGTACGGCTCGCGGTTCAAGTTTCAGAAAAACGCCCAAGCGACGTGAGAGCGTACATGCAGTACTTGAAGGGAGCACACCTCCTCAAGAAGCGACGCCCCGACGATGTGCGCCGAGCTTTCGAGTACTTTCAGGAGGCGATTCGGCTGGACCCCGGTTTCGCGGAGCCTTATTAGTTAGGGCGCAGCAATGTTTTACAACGTGAGCGCAGCCTATGGGGCGTTGCCTCCCCGAAGTGCGCTTCCCAACGCGGAAAACTTGTTGTCAAAGGGACTGGCGCTGGATGCGAATTCAACCAGCCTCCACAGCACCTTGGGAATGCTGCGAGTTTTTCAGTGGCGCTGGGCCGAGGCCGAACAGGCGTACAAGCGAGCAATCAGTCTGGAGCCTACGAACGCGTTCCCGCATATGGCGTATCCCATTCTTTGCAGTTTCCTAGGCCGGCATGATGAAGCCTTGCTGCATGCCGGAAAAGCGGTCGAGCTCGATCCAGTGGATTTGATGAATTTCCGCCTGCTGCAGGCCAACTATTATTCGCGGCGCTATGACGAGGCGGTCCGTACCGGCCGTATCGCCATCGAACTAACGCCAGACTCGCCATACACTTGTTTCTACCTGGCTTTGTCTTTGGCAGCGCTGGCCCTAAAGGACGAGGCTTGGAGCACGGCAAACAAGGGGAGGAAGCTCAACGATGGACTGCCCCTGGGCGAGGGCTACTTTGGTTATCTTGCCGGAGTGCTGGGACACACAGCCGAAGCCCGCAGCGTGCTCCGGGAACTGGAAGCCCGTCGCGAAGAGGGTTACGGCCCAGCGCTGCCCATTGCATGGATTTATCTTGGATTGAGTGAAACAGCCGCCGCCCTCGAATGGCTGGAAACAGCTCTGGCCGAACACGATCCGTTCCTGGGATCGGCAATGGTATTCCCCGCTTACGACGCGATCCGCGATCAAGCAAGATTCATGCGCCTGACACACGAACTGAACCTCCCCACCTAGCGACAGAACTATTGCTGTGTTGTCGGCAGCCCAGAATCCAGCAGAAAAGCTGATGCCTGCTCCCGAGCGCTCTTGAGTTTGCAAATAATGCTAATTGCAAAACGACAAACATCTACTTGAAGAAAGCGCTTTTGAATGCCTCGTGCCGTTGACGCGCTGTATTTAAAGTCTGATCGAACTCTGGTTCGCGGCGCAGATCATTCAACAGCGGGTCCCTTGAAAGATACGGATAGCTGAAGAAACCAGATTCAACGCTCGTGCGCAGCGCGCGCATAGCGGAGATTTTATCTCCCAATACGGCATAGGCTTGCGCGATCTTGTATGTGCCTTCTGGGTCACCGACTCCCCGATCTTTGATTTTTCTCTCCAATCCGTTCAAGAGATCAAGCGCTTCTGTCTTGCGCTGGTGAATCGAGTCACTGAGCGCCTTGCCGATTCCCGTATACAAAGTGGCATCGAGCTCGTATGCACGATCGAAATCTCGTGAAGCCTGGTCGAACTCCTTTTCATGAAATTCTCCAAAGCCACGGTAAAATAGAATGAACGAGGAATCGTCGACTGGCAAGCTCTCGAGAAACTTCTGGTATTGTCCTAAATAAAGGTAGGTGTTTAACACCGAGCCGTTGGCCTTGACGAAGGGATCGAGTTGGCGCGCCTGCTCGCACTCCGCGACGGATTCGTCCAACATCCCAGCGAATCGGTAGGCATACCCCATTTCCCAGTGAGCAGCGGCATAGTTGCCATTCGTCATCAAGGCGTCACGCAACAGCGGCACAGCCTGCTCAACTTTCCCGGTGTCTACCGAGAGGTTGGCGAGGAACACTTGCGCATCAAGCAAGTTCGGTCGTATCGCCAAAGCCCGCTCGTACGCGGCTTGGGCACGGCGATATTGCTCGCGGCCGCCAAGCTCGAATGCTGCGTCTGAAGTGTATGACGCTCCTAAGTAGGCCCAGGCTGGTGCGTAGTTGGGATCAATTTCAGTCGACTTTTCAAGCATCTTGATCGCTAGGGGGAATTTGTGCTGTCCATGAAAATCGAGTCCCTGCAGAAAGTATTCGTACGCGAGTGGATTAACCGCGGCTTCCGGCTTTAGACGCTCCGCTTCCGTCGGAGACAAGGTCAATTGCAGTTCTGAGATCAGTTGGCTGGTAACTTTGTCCTGGACGGTAAGCAGATTGTCATACTTCAGGTCGATCACTCCTTGACCTAGAATCTTCTCGGTTTTGGCATCAACCAGTTGGTACGTAATCCGCAAGTTGTCGCCGTCTCGAATGAAACTTCCCGTGAGAAGGGTATCCACCTTGAGATCTGCTGCAACTTTCTGAAGATCAATGGCCGTCCCTCGATACTTCTCAATCGCGGCGGAGGGACGAACGCTCAGGGCGTTTACATACGCCAATTTCGTGATGAGTACATCCGCTAGAGACAATCCGAGGAAGTCGCTATTCGGATCCTGGCCATGATTTTGCAGAGGCAGGATCGCGAGGCTCCGGCGACTCAAAGAGTGCTCTTTCACAGATCGAATGTGAAGAAACTTCGGCAGAACGATCACAGCAAGTAGCACGGCGAATCCAACGGAGGAGAGGAAGATGAGCCTGCTGGCTCGTGGTCGTGTTGGTCCCAGAGGCGCTACCCTGGGGAGTTCTCCTTTTGCAAGTGGTCGAGAGGAAGGCAAAGGAGTCTCGCCCACTCCACCCTTGGAATCCACTAGTGAATCAGTAGATTCCAGATGGCCCACGAACCGGTAACCGCGCCGTCCTACTGTCTCAACGAACAGTGGTTTTTCGGCAGAGTCTCGCAGCGCATCCCTTAGCTTGCTTACGGCCACTGCCAGACGATGGTCGAAATCGACGAAGGTATCTTCCGACCAAAGGCGTTTGCGCAGTTCTTCACGAGTGACGACTTCGCCCGCTGATTCCAATAGCACAGTCAGGAGCAAAAACGGTTGTTCCTGGAGCCGTACTTTACTGCCTTCTCTTCGTAGCTCTCCTGCGCGAAGGTTTACCTCGAAATTCGCGAAGCGTACCAGTGGTGGGAGGGTAGACGGCATCAGCGTGCTTCACATTGTTGGAAAGTTTAGCACGCCCTCAATCACAAGTGCGACGCCCACATTCTATTGTGAGCAAATGACTTATCAGGGGATTGAGAGGGTATCGAAGGAGGGTTGCCCGAGCATTGACCCTTGTCGCTACCTGCGGCAGAACAGGAATCGCCGCGGGCTAGCCTGCTACGTGGCGAACCCTCGAAACGCAAAGGCAGTTTTTGCCAGACCACCAGACCTGGAGAAGTAAATGGCGGCTCCTACTACATCAACTCACGGCGTCATGGAAGGTGGCGGCTCCTACAATTTGCACGCCAGGATTCCCGCCGGCGGCGGCAACCTGGCGATGCCTTACTTGGAGGACGCGGCTCGATCCTTAGCAGTTCCGCCAGGAACTGATCCACTCGTCATCGCCGACTATGGCTCTTCGCAGGGGAAAAACTCTCTCGCTCCGATGCGAGCCGCCATCCGATGCCTGCGCAGCCGTGTGGGGAACGAGCGGGCCGTAATGGTTGTTCACGTCGATCAACACGCGAATGACTTCAATACTCTTTTCGATGTACTCCACAATGATTCGGAACGATATTCGGTGGATGACCCGAACGTTTTCCCGTTCGCCATTGGAAGATCATTCTATGAGAACGTCTTTCCGCGAGAACAGGTTCATCTCGGATGGTGTTCTTACGCTGCCGTCTGGCTCCGCCATATCCCAGCGTTGATTCCAGGACATTTCATGTCGGTAGCTTGCACTGGCGAAGTGCGTGCAGCATTCGACCTTCAAGCAGCTGATGACTGGAGACTTTTTCTTTCGCTGCGTGCCCGGGAACTGAGAGCTGGCGGCCGTCTGGTTGTCGTGCTTCCAGGCTTAAGTGATGAAGGTGTCACAGGATTTGAATCCCTCTTTAATTCTGCCAATGAGATTCTCGGGGAAATGGTCGAGGAGGGAGTCGTCGGCGCCGATGAGCGCAAACGGATGGTTCTGGGCGCCTACCCGCGACGACGCGCGCAGCTTCTCGAGCCCTTCGCACGGGAAGGTCAATTCCAGGCACTCACAGTCGAACGTTGCGAGTTGTTCGAGTTGCCCGACGCGGCGTGGACTGACTACCAACTGGATGGCAATGTGGAATCTCTCTGTAGCCGTCACGCCGCCTTCTTCCGCGCAATTTTCGTTCCCTCCCTGGCTTCGACGATCAGCGATGCCGGCAGGCGTCTTGCCTTCGCCCACCGCCTGGAACAGAAATTGAAAAGACGCTTGTGCGAACGGCCTGCGCCATTTCACTCGTTCGTCCAGACCATGGTGCTCGCCAAGCAAGCCCCTGCCGTTACTCCGTCAGCGAGGAGTAGCGCATAGAAATGAGTTTTGACAATGAAACCTTGATGCAGGATCAGGCGCAATCACTGCGAACATCGACCGCAGAGCAGCATTCGAGACAGATCTTTTATGGCTGGTGGGTCGTGCTTGCGTCGGCGATCGGACTCTTCTGGGGCGTACCGATTTCCGTTTATTCCTTCAGCGTGTTCTTCAAACCGCTTATGCAGGAGTTCCACGCCGGTCGTGCCGCGGTTTCGCTCGCTTTCACCCTGAAGCTCATTGCGGCCGCACTTTGTGCCGCTCCCATAGGCTGGCTGACGGACCGCTATGGAGCACGCCGGGTAATCCTAACAAGTACCGGAATCTTTGGTTCAATCTTGCTTGCGAATCGGCTCTTTTCCGGCAGCATCGCTCAGTTTTACTGCTTTTACGTCCTCTTGGGTTTCTGTGTCGGAGGTGTCGGCCCAATACCTTATGGGTCCTTAGTGTCGCATTGGTTCGACAGACGTCGCGGCTTGGCTCTGGGCCTAACGATGCTCGGAATCGGCGTAGGGGCCGTGATCATGCCATCAGTCGCGCAAACGCTGATCGCGCGATTCGGCTGGAAGACAGCTTATTCAATACTTGGTGCATCGGTTTTGCTCATTTGCTGGCCAGTAGTGGCATGCTTCCTCAAGGAAAGCCCCAAGGACTTGGGTCTCCTCGCCGATGGAACATGCGCAAGAACAGCCATCGAAGACATCAGACGGGGTTTCACCGCACGTGAAGCATGGCGCAGTCGAGATTTTTGGCTCATGGCGTGCGCTTTCACTTTGGTCAGCGCAAGTGTGCAAGGGTGTGTAGTCCACATGGCACCCATGCTGAATGATCGCAACCTCGGTACGTGGGCACCGGCTTTAGGCAGTTCGCTCATTGGTGCAGCGGTAATGGTCGGCCGAATTGGAACGGGATATTTGCTTGATCGTACTTTCGCTGCTCGGCTCGCCTCTGTGCTCTTTGCTGTTTCCGCTTTGGGAATCGCGCTGCTTTTGCTGGGAAGCCGCACTGCTGCATTCACAGGTGCATTCCTTGTTGGCCTCGGCCTAGGCGCAGAAGTCGATCTTATCCCCTACCTCGCCAGCCGATACTTTGGGCTGCGCGACTTCGGCAAGGTGTATAGCACTCTGTTCGCCGCTTTTGCACTCGCAGGTGCGCTCGGTCCTCTCATTATGGGTGCGGGCTTTGACCGGACTGGGTCTTACACCGCGCCATTGGTTGGATTTTTTCTCGCGATTCTACTTGCTACCGTTCTGATGACTCGCTTGGGTCCGTATCGTTACCGGGCCCCACAGCAAAATGACGATATGTCATCGGATATCGGTGGCGACCGCGGCTAGGGAGCTATTCGCAAGTTTAATTAACAATGGAATACCAAGAATGACTTCTTGTCCGAACATTCTGAACCTCAGGAGAAATCTTGTGACCACGCCAGCATTGCAGCAACCGCCTACTCCAGAGCGGTTTTTCACCGCCGTAAACGCGTACGAGCAGACCGAGGCAATGAAAGCTGCCGTCGAGCTGGAAGTCTTCACCGCTATTGGCGAAGGCAACACTACGGCAACAACGATTGCGAAACGTTGCAACGCCGCGGAACGCGGCGTGAGGACGCTGTGCGATTTCTTAACTATTCATGGCTTCTTGACCAAAGAAGGTGCACAGTACGCTCTCGCATCGGACTCAGCTTTATTCCTGAATCGACATTCGCCGGCATATATCGGCACCGCGATCGATTTTCTGCTGACGTCGCGCTTGCGCGAAGGACATGCGCGGCTGACCGACGCCGTCCGCAGGGGAGGCACTGCGCTGGGCGAAGGAACTCTGGAGCGTGAAAATCTCGACTGGGTGAAGTTTGCGCAGGCCATGATGCCTTTGATGCATATGCCCGCCGAGACCATGGCTGCCGAGCTCCGCAAAGGCGGCGAATCGCACAAAATTCTCGATATCGCTGCCGGTCACGGCATTTTCGGAATCTCTGCCGCAAAACAGAATCCTGCTGCACACACTTATGCTTCTGATTGGATGAATGTGCTTGAAGTCGCGACGAAGAATGCACAGGCAATGGGAGTTGCGGATCGCTACCATCTGCTTCCCGGCAGCGCATTCGAGGCCGAGTTTGGCAGCGGCTACGATCTGGTGTTGATCGCAAATTTCCTGCACCACTTTGATCCACGCACCTGCACGAGCTTCATGCGCAAGGTGCATGGCGCTCTAATTCCAGGGGGACGCGCCGCAATCGTTGAATTCGTATCAAATCCTGACCGCGTGTCGCCGCCTACCGCGGCTGCATTTAGCATGATGATGCTTGCCACTACGCCCACCGGCGACGCTTTTACATTCGGCGAGCTCGAAAGCATTTCAAAAAGTGCCGGCTTTGTGCGAGTCGAACTCGCACAGCCGGAGATCGGGCTCGATCGCCTGGTCATTGCGTACCGGTGAATCTATGAATGAGGAGTTGGATCCTTCGAGGCCAACCTGCAACTGATACCTGCTGATTCTTGGAGGTGATGTGGTTGACTACGCGCTGGACAATTCGTGGGATAAAGCTAGTCGCAGACTTTCTCTGCTTGAGCAGTACCTTGATCCCATGACGAAACGGCGCATGACAGCGCTCGGAATTCACCACGGAATGACGTGCCTGGACGTGGCGGCTGGAGGCGGTTCGGTGGCGGTTTGGCCGTGCGAGCAAGTCGGGCCGACCGGTCGAGTTGTTGCCACCGACATCAACATCCAGTTGCTCCAGGATACAAACCGGCCGAACTTTGAGGCCATCGAGCATGACATCACAGTCGATAACCCGCCGGAGAGTGGCTTTGACTTCGTGCACTCTCGCTGGCTGCTCCACCATCTTTCAAAACCGGAGCTGGCAATACGTCGGATGATCGACGCCCTACGCCCAGGCGGATGGTTGCTGCTGGAAGAAGTGGACTTCTTCCAGTTCATACCTCAACCTCACAGCTCTATGTTGATTTTATGGTTTCATTGACCGGAAATGTCGTAAGAGCGTCCGGACGCGATTGCTTCTGGGCGCGCGTTTTGCCGGGATTGGTGTCGGGGATGGGCCTTCGGCAGGTCGGTGGTGAAGGCGACTTTTCCGTGCCGCAAGGAGGCTCGCCGGTTGCCGAATTTTTTTCTCTGACAGCCGAGCAGATGCGCGAGCGAATCATCGAATCCGAGAGCTCAGTCAGGACCGGCTTGACGAAGCCCTTGGACTTCTCAAGTCCCCCGATTTTTGGGCGTTCGGCGGCGGCGCGGCCGTTTGGGGTCAGCGCACGACCTAGCAAGCTGCGCCGGAAATCTCAGAAATTGCCCGGTCGTTGTTTACCGATGAATTTGTGGTTGTCGCAAAGAGTGAATTCGTACACGACTCAAATCTGAATGGAGGAAGTTATGGCTGTGGACAGCAACAAACTGAATGAATTCCTGGGGCGCTTTGTCACTGACTTGGGCGCTTCGGTGCACGCTGGGATGGTGGTGATCGGGGATCGCCTCGGACTATACAAAGCGCTCGCCGAAAAGCCGATGACAGCCGCTGAATTGTCCAAGCAAACGAAGACCGACGACAGATACGTCCGTGAATGGGCCGCTTCGCAAGCCGCAGGTGGATACCTCACCTACGAACCAAAAACGCAACGGTTTGGCATGACGGAAGAACAAATCCTCACGTTGGCGAGGGAGGATGGTCCGGCGTTCCTGCCAGGCGCATTCGAGCTTGCGCTGGGATCGCTCGCAGCTGTTCCACGGATCACCGAAGCGTTTCGCTCGGGGGCCGGAATGGGATGGTTTGAACATGAAGAAAGCGTCTTCCACGGATGTGAGAAATTCTTCCGCCCGGGCTACGCGGCAAACTTGATCACCTCGTGGATTCCATCTCTCGACGGCGTCAATGAGAAACTCGCTCGCGGAGCGAAGGTTGCCGACGTGGGATGCGGCAAAGGAGCCTCCACGATCCTGATGGCGAAAGCCTTCCCTAAATCAGAGTTCCACGGCTTCGACTACCACGATAAATCGATCGAGCTGGCACGAGCTTCCGCTAAGCAGGAAGGTGTGACGGATCGGGTCACTTTCGATGTTGCTGCCGCGAAGGAATTCCCCGGAAGCGATTACGACTTCGTTTCTGTCTTCGACTGCCTGCATGATATGGGCGATCCGGTGGGAGCTGCCTCTCATGTCCGGCGTGCGATTAAGAACGACGGATCGTGGATGATTGTTGAGCCGTTTGCGAATGACGACCTTGAGGACAACTTAAATCCGGTCGGCCGGGTCTACTACTCCTTTTCGACATTGTTGTGCACACCTTGTTCCCGCTCGCAAGAAGTGGCCCTTTGTCTTGGGGCTCAGGCCGGCGAGAAGCGGGTGCGCGAAGTCGTGAATTCGGCCGGTTTCACTCGCTTCCGCCGCGCAACTGAAACCCCTTTCAATTTGGTTTACGAAGCTCGACCCTGAGTCGCGACACGCATGAGTTTATGACCAAAGGGAATTTGTGGCCGTACCGAGCCATCCACGAAAGGAGTTGCTATGAACTCAAGTTCAGTTAAACCAATCCCTGCAGCCGTGGCGGTGATACTCGTTGCGGTTTGCGTCTTTCAAACTCGAACAGCACAATCAAGCTCTGCAACCACATCCCAGGTTCCTCCAAAACCTCTCCTGCTGGAGAAAAATGAGGGTGAGCGGCGGATTTGGCGAGAGCCTCCCGCTGGCGACTTCATCCTGAAGGTCAGCCCAAGAAATAATGGTTCTCAGCAGCTTGTTATGGGAACCGAGGACATGGCTCCCGGAGACGAATTTCCGACGCACAAGCACCTCGGGCAAGATGAACTTGTGTACATCGAGAGAGGAACTGTTCACGTTCGTTTGGGAGAACAGGAACGCGATCTGCACGCCGGAGGAACCGGATTCATCCCCGCAAACACATGGGTGGATATAAAGAACGCAGGAACTGAGACGGTCAGCGTCGTGTTCGTATTCTCAGCGCCCGGTTTTGAGAATTACATGCGGTGCGACTCCGTGCTGCCAAATGAAAAAGTGACGCCTCTTTCACTAGAAGGACAGAAAGAGTGCAGTCATCAAGGACATGTAATTTACAAGGAGCTAGAGAGCCCGCAAAAACTGAAATAGAAGCGGATTCTGGATTTCACCCATTTCAGGCGTGCCACTGAAATGCCATCGATTTGGTTTACTTATGATAGGTCGCCTCTGAGTTGCCAGGACACATAGCCCTTCTTAGACATGGGTCTCGGGCAAAATGATGAACAAAGAGGATGCTTTGAATAGGCAGGAGGTCGATCCAAATCACTTTGGTCAGGTGAGCCCGACAGGAGCTACCACGCCTGCGAACAAGAGTCGAGTGAGCCCTAAGCCGTCTGCACTCACGCATCGAAAGAAATCTGCGAACCGGGTTAGTGAGCGTTCACGAAGTCCTGCGCAGTCGTGCCAAGGCAAAGCAGGAAAGAAGGTAGTAGCAAGTACCCTATCGTCTGCGCGAACGAACTAAGGAGAGTGACGTATGAAAGCAACATTCGCACTGCCAATCGTGTTAATTCTCTTCGCTGGTGCGCCTTCCCATGCGCAGGTGCCCGCGGTCACTCACAACACATGGTCGAGTGGCGCGGCAGTGCCCGTCGCCCTCAAGTGGCCCTTCGCTGGCGTGATCAGCAACCAAATCTACGTCGTCGGGGGCGTGACCGATATCGCAGTTGTGGACAACAACCAGGTCTACCATCCGGCCACCAATACCTGGAGCACGGCGGCGTCGCTTCCGGTTGCGACCTTCGACGGCGCTAGCGCAGTCGTCGGGAATATCTTGTACGTGATCGGCGGCAGCCAGGATGGAACTTTCCCTACGAATGCCGTCTGGGCATTCAATCCGAAAACAAACAAGTGGTCCTCAAAGGCCGTGATTCCAACCCCGCGAATGAGCGCCAGTGTTGCCGTGGAGAACAACATCATCTACGTGATCGGTGGCACGGATGGAAAAGGCAACCGTCTGAATGCGGTAGAGGCCTACCATGTGGCCACCAACACCTGGACGGAAGAAGCGCCTTTGCTGGTGGGCAAGTCGGAGCCTTCAGTGGGTTTGGTCGGAACCAAGCGGACCGGCTTCACCATTGTCGCAGCCGACGGAACGGAAAGTTCAGGACCTTCGGGAGACACGGAAGGCTACGATACCTCCACCAATGTGTGGAGTTCACTCGCGAGCGATCCAAGGGCGCGAAACGAAGCCTGCACAGGGGCGATCGGTAGCAACCTCTACCCAGCCGGCGGGGCCAACAGCGCGGGAGCGGCATTAGCTGTTACCGAATCGTTCAGCGTGTCGAGAAACAAGTGGATGAAGTTGGCATTGATGCCACAGCCGGTGGCCGCAGCCGGTGCCGCTGTCAGCAAAGGTCTTCTCTACTGTTTCGGCGGCGGAAACAAAAATGTGCAGTTCCAAGGCAGCGTCTTCAACAACGTTCAGATTTACCAGCCGTAGAAGGAACCGGGAATGGCTACGCCCAAAGCACCTACTGTCTGGCCTGCTGGCGTTGGTTTGGTCTACGTCCTTGAGCACTATGAGATTTTCCTCGTTCCCCAAGGATCCGGTGGGACGTTTGGTTCTAGAAAGGAATGGCGGGGAAGACAGGACTCAAAGCCGCCAGGCAACGGAGAACTGGGAATTCACAAGTGAAGACAGTGGTGACCTCAATATTCTCTTGAGGAGTTAAGCATGTCGAGTCGAATGGTTTTGGGCTTTGGTTTTTCACTGGCCGTGATAATGCAAAGCTTCCAAGGCTATCCTAGAAAGCCCGTCCGTATGATTGAATCCTTCGGGGCCGGCGGTGGGCCTGACTTGATAGCCCGCGCAGTCAGCCCAAAGCTTTCTGAGTTGTGGGGTCAGCCCGTGACAGTGGAGAACCATCCCGGCGCAGGGAGTACGGCACGGCAGCCCCCGCCCTGGTCGCGAAGTCGCCGGCCGACGGTTACACGTTGCTCGTGAACACCAGCGCTCAGGCGCACACGGCGGTGCTCGTGAAGAACCTGCCGTATGACCCGTTGAAGGACTTCATCGCTGTCGCTCCGCTGACCAGCCAGCCCTACGAACAGACGGCACAAGCTTGTGATATGGCCTGGTTTCGTCAACTGTCTGCATCCCGGGTGGTCGGACATTCCGTCTTCGTTCGGGGTGGGTTGTCTCGGAGTCGCCCCGTGAATTCTGGCGGCGAGCGCTTTCCTCAACGTACAATCAACTCGGAGGTGGGATTATGCGTAAGAGTAATACGATCGCACTATTAATAATAATAATGACGATCGCCATAACGGCAGCAGCGGGATCGAAGATCGAGGGCACAACCACGCTGAAGGACTTCCAGCCAGCGGGAACAACCGACAAGGATCATAAGAATCAGCAGTACGATCTTTCTTTCGCGGCGTCAGGCAAGCAGTACACCTGCCGCACGAGCGAGAAGAAGTCATTAAACGCGACTGATTTCGTTGTGGGCAGCGACGTGAAATACCAAGTCGACGGCAACAAGGGCAAACTGAAAAACGCCAGTGGCAAACAGATAGAATGCACCATCGTCAGGGTGGCAGATTTGTCGGCCCCCTAGCAATGAAGCTCTTCCTCTGCGTCGTCACTGACGGATAACCACCGCAAGATCCCGTTTTTGCCGATAGTCGTGGTGCCGCCAATGACGTACAAGATATTGCCTATGAAATCGGGCACAATCCCGAGAGGTGCCGCTTGCCCTCAGGCCGCAGCATTCAGAGTTCGGACAAGCTTTGCGAACGGTCAAGCACTTCCGTAATCTCCTGTTGTTCTTGATTGCGTAACATACTTGCCTTCGCGTGGCCAGCCTCCCTCAAGTCCTCGCGACCCGACGGGTTGCACGAGCACATCGTGCAATCCCCACTCCTTCTGTTCTTCGATTCCAAGATGGGGGCCGCGTGGCAGGCAATTTGCAGGTTATTTCTGTAGCTGGCGGACTGCTCCGTCTGTCTCAACCTGTGGATCCGAACACCCGAGCTAGTCTGATGTTCCTCAGTGACGGAGGACCGGTGCCCGGGACGGGAGAAATGTTGAGCATGCTGTCTCGTACCCAGCAGGCGTTTCGGTCCGTCGCCCTTAATCAAAACAATCAACGCAATTTACCGCTCGGGATTCAGTCGCACTTAATCCAGAACTCCGATGAAGAACGATGGATTGCTCATCGGGCTCGGCCATCTCATAGGGCGCCGCCACGACGAAGAGAAGCCATGAAGATGGTCCTTGGATCAGTTGCATTCGGAATACTCGTTGTACTCAGCGCGGCATACTCTCTTCATTTCCAGTTACTGAAATGACCACGTCTTACACAAATACCCGACGCTGGCAACGTTATCCGGTGGATCTGCCGGTCCGCTTCCTTCCCTGCAGCCGGCTTCCCGCGATTGCGGTAACTGCCCGAGGTACTGAATTGAGTCAGGGCGGGATGGCTCTGCACACCGGATTTGATATGGAGCCTGATGATCTCATGGAGGTTGAATTCCTGACTCCACATCCTTGGAAAGTCATGGCAACCGTTCGCAATCGTAGTGGTCATTATTTCGGGTTGGAATTCCTAGCGAAATTGTCTAGGCAAGCTAGCGGTGTGCCGAAGAGTCGGCCGCCAGCCCTTCCCAAGCCACCTGCCAAGATTGTCGGCAACAAGAATATTACTGACTCCCCTTTGGTAAAGAAGGTATTTGCAGCCTTAGATCGAAAGTCGCTAGAGATCACGCATGTGCAGAGGGAAATTGATGCCCTGCTCGTAGTGGTCCCCCTGCTTGCTGAATAACAACCTTAATCCAGTTGAGGCGAACTGCGAGATCGGGTTGGAATGGAACCATTGCGATTGCAGTTGGAAGATGTCGTCAATTCGACCTGCAGCGTAATTATACCTGCGCAGCGCGTTGCAGCGGATCCGACGATTTTGGGCAATTCTCGACGACAGCCGCTATGGCAGATTTCAGATCGGACAACTTTACGAACAGCTCCGCAACGCAGCATACGGAACTCGTCCCGACTCGGCTGTAGGTCCTCGAACAAGTCATGCGGCAAGTCTTCCGCTGAGATCGCGAATGCCCAGTTGCAGTTCAACTCAAACTAGATCTCCGGTGTCGACCTGACGTGCATTTCGATGTATCCCGGTCGTCTGGCATAGTGAGTCGAAGTTGAGGGAGATTCGCGCAAAACACGCACGTGATGTTGCTCACCAGGAATGAAATGATGGTTAGGTTAACCGCAGCCCTTATTTTCTAGATGTCGTTTCAATGAGTTCACGGCCATCGTGGCAGGAGGTTGTCAGATAAGCTCGCCTTACGGAGTTTTGAATCGACCGTTCGGCCGACATATCCTTGGATCGCCCAACAGCTTGGTCGAGTGTGCTTTCGGAATGGACGCTAGGCGACTGGCACGTTCTTCGCGACCGCGGTGGCCGCGATAAGGCAGTCGACAAAGTGAGCCTTCGTTCTCTTATAACGGTTCAGAGCGTCGAGATGGACTGTCACCTCACTGATCTCGACGCCAGGACTGGAGATCAATCGTCCGAGGGCGGAGGCAATGTCGGTGCGCGGGTGCCTGTAAAACGATTCGAGCACAGACACACACTCTGCCAAAACAACCGGGAGCACCACGATTCCCACATCACCTCGACCGCAGGCATCGAACAGCTTGCCAGCTGCTCTGGCGTGTTTATCATGATCCTGTACGAGATAGCGGACAATCAGATTCGTGTCCACAAGTCTTTGCTTGCTCACCGGGTATCCTTATGACGGGCAGCCTCAGCAGCGGCCTCGCGGATTTCGGCAAAAGACATCCCCTTTCCCTTGTTGCTGGCGAGTGCGCCCTTAAGTGACCGAACGCCCGGATGCACACGAATGGTAGCTCGATCTCCCTCCACTTCGTATTCCAGCTTGTCGCCCGGCTTGATTCGCAAGGCCTTTCGAATCTTCTCGGGGATGGTCGTCTGACCCTTACTCGTCACTGTAGAATGTAGCATCGTCGTGTCCTTACCCATCAAGCAAATCCTTACCTATATATTATCCCTTACTTTCTCCGGTTTGCAATGCCGCACGAGAGTGATGTCTACCCCAGTCTTACTGCCCTGGTAAGGTTCTATCGGGTACGGCGGCATCGCGTTGAAGGCGTTTCAGGAGCCGATTTCTCTTGCGGAGCCGCTTGTTCACCGAGGACTATACATTACATGCGCTACTTCACCCGCCTGTTGGTTGCGATCTGCATCTCTGCCAGCACTCTCTACGCCGCTGACCCGAACGGCCAACAACTCAGCACGCCAGAGAAGCAACAGGCCGGCAAACAGGGCACGCAAAATCCAGAAGCCTATGCGTTGTATTTGAAGGGGCGCTCCTACTGGAATAAGCGAACGCTCTCGGACCTTGAGACGGCGGTCTCCTATTTCAATCAAGCCATCGCCAAAGATCCCGGCTACGCGCTGTCGTATGCAGCGTTGGCCGATGCCTATGCCGTAATGCCTGACTACGGTGGCAGTCCCAGCGAAGACATCCCGAAGTCGCATGCTGCCGCCCACAAGGCGCTGGAGTTGGACACGACCTTGGCCCGTCCCCATGCTGCCCTGGGCTACACCAAATTTAGGCACGAATGGGATTTTGCGGGAGGGGAGGCTGAGTTCAAGAAGGCGCTCGCACTCGATCCCAACGACGCCATCACACACGCGTGGTACGCGGAGAATATTGGCACGATTGGTGGCAGGGATCAGGAAGCCCTTGCTGAAATAAACCTTGCCCGACAGCTCGATCTGCAGTCGCCGGTCATCAGCTTCGATCTTGGCAACATTCACATCGCTGCGCGACGGTATGACGAGGCCATTGCCGTCTGCAAGAAGCTGGCTGATGAGAATCCGGCATTCGCCTTGGCGCACTATTGTCTATCCGAAGCATATTGGGGGAAAGGAATCTATTCGCAGTCCATCGAAGAATGGAAAGTTGAGAGCCAGCTTTCAGGTGAACCGAGTGATGCTGAACTCGCCTCTGCCATGGAACAGGGATTTCGTTCGGCGGGCTTGAAAGGCGCTCTCCACAAAGGTATTGAAGCCTCGCTGGCGCAACGCAAGACTGGTTACTCATCCGCCTACGGCATTGCTGCCCTCTATGCCCAGTTGGGAGACAAAGGTCAAGCTTTCCAGTGGCTCAACACCGCGTTTCAAGAACACGATCAGGGTCTGATGGGTCTGAAGACTGACTACACGCTCGATCTAATACGTTCCGATCCGCGGTTTGCAGAACTGGTTCGAAAGGTGGGGTTGCCACAGGCGAGCGGACAGGGCACGCAAAATCCAGAAGCCTATGCTTTGTACTTGAAGGGTCGTTCCTACTGGGCCAAACGGACTCGCGCGGACTTTGACACCGCAGTCTCCTATTTCGATCAAGCCATCGCCAAAGATCCCGGCTACGCAATGGCGTATGCGGGGCTGGCCGATTGCTATGCCATGTTGCCTGACTACGGCGCCAGTGTCGAAGACATCGCGAAGGCGAAAGCTGCCGCCCTCAAGGCAATTGAGTTGGACCCTACCTTGTCGCGTCCCCACGTCAATTTGGGCGGCATGAAGATGGCGCACGAATGGGATTTCGCGGGCGGAGAGGATGAGTTCAAGAAGGCTTTAGAACTCGACCCCAACGATTCCCATGCGCACCAGCGATATGGGAACAATCTGGGCGTGCTTGGGGGCAGGGAGCAGGAAGCCCTGGCTGAAATCAATCGCGCCCACCAGCTTGATCCACTGTCACTCGCCATCAGCGTTGATGTAGGTAACGTTTACACCTATGGACGGCGGTTCGACGAGGCCATTGTCGTGTGCAAGAAAGTGGCGAATGAGAACCCGACATTCGCTGATGCGCACTCTTGTTTAGCCAATGCGTATTGGGGAAAGAAGATGTACCCGCAGGTCATTGAAGAATGGAAGGCCTATGGCAAGCTTACAGGTGAGCGAAGCGATTCTGATTACGCCGTGGCTCTGGAGCAAGGATTTCGTTTGGCGGGCTGGAAGGGAGCTCTCAGCAAAGGCATCGAAACCATGAAAGCTCAACGCAAGACAGGCTACTCGTCCGCCTCCACGATCGCTGACCTCTATGCCGACTTGGGGGACAAAGAGCAGGCATTCCAGTGGCTCAACACCGCGTTTCAGGAGCACGATGAAGGTCTGGAGGGTTTGAAGACTGACTTCTCACTCGATTCCCTGCGTTCCGACCCACGGTTTGCCAAACTGGTGCGGAAAGTGGGGCTGCCGCAGTGAACACTTCGAATCACAGGATCGGCCTCACTATCTCGCACTCTCGCATCGTCGAGGAGCTTGGGCTGGGAGCAGAACTCATGAGATTCACACTTAGATTCTTGCCCCAAAACGTCGCCGCTTGCGCTCTCTTCGTGCCAGCTACGATCGTGGGACTTCTTACGGCACTTCTTTTTCTCGCCGCGCCTTCTCGGGCAATGGCTAAGGCACGAAAGATACAGCTGGGCGACCTCCAGAAAATCGTCAACGTTTCCAGCCCGGAGATTTCGCCGGATGGCAAGTCCATCGTCATCGTGGTGTCTCGCGTGAATTGGGACGAGGACCCTTACGACAGCCAGCTCGTGCTCGTCGACATTGCCACAGGTGCACAGCGGCCGCTCACCAACATTCGTAAGGGATTGAGCTCGCCGCATTTTTTGCCCTCAGGCGATCGGCTCGCTTTTCTTGCGGAAGCCGGTGAAGAAAAGAAGGCCGCCGAGCAAATCTTCGTGCTGCCCATGAACGGGGGCGACGCGCCGCAAATCAGCACCGCGCCTCTAATTAGGTGTCGAGCAGTTTGAGTGGCGCCCAGGCGGAAAGGATATTGCTTACGTCACAAGAGACGAACCACCTAACAAGCGGAGATCGAAAAGCACCACGACCTGTTTGAAGTGGGCGACGACGATTTCCTCGCCACCTCCGCTCCCACACCTTCGCACATCTGGCTGGTCTCTGCTTCAGCTGGCACGGCGAGGCGCCTCACCTCCGGCGCCTGGAGTTTGTCGAAGAGCGCGGAGGATGTTGTTTCCTCCCCGCTGTCATGGTCGCCGGACGGCAAGCAGATTTGCTTCACTCGCCAAGCCGACCCGCACTTCGGCGATCTCGATAAATCTGTTGTCGAGATCCTGGACGTTGACAGCGGCCAAATCCGCCAACTGACGAAGCGCACTTCATTCGAAGGCTTCGGCCTCTTCTCACCCGACGGATCACAAATTGCCTATTTGTTCCCGCGCGACGGGGATTTTGAGAATGAGAATGAGATCTTTGTCACCTCCTCCACTGGCGGCGAGGGAACTGATCTCACACGCGCACTCGATCGCAATGTCGTGCGCGCCATCTGGATGCCCGATGGCAAATCGCTTTTTCTTAGCGGCCACGACGGCACCCGGACCGCCATCTGGATCCAGCTCCTCGATGGCGCCGCGAAAAAGCTCGACCTCGGCGACGCCAACCCCTCGTGGGACTTCTCATGGGTGGACGCGGCCGTAGGCAAGGACGGCTCAATCGCTTTTACCGGTAGCACGCCGACTCAACCGTCCGAGCTCTACTATCTCGCCTCACCGGACGCAAAACCGAAACGCCTCACCGACTTCAATCACCAGATCGCGGCTCTAGACCTCGGCCGCACCGACAGCGTCGAATGGAAAGGGCCGGACGGCTACGCCGAAGACGGCATCGTGATGTACCCTCCGAGCTTCTCGCGCGACAAAAAATACCCGCTCGTTCTTTACATTCACGGCGGCCCGCAGATGGCCTCGGTTACGATCTTCGACGCTTATATGCAGATGATGGCGTCGCAAGGCTATGTGGTCTTCCGGCCGAACTATCGCGGCAGCGACAACCTCGGCAACAAGTACGAGCGAGGTTTCGAGTACGACGCCGCTGACGGCCCCGGCCGCGACATCATGGCTGGTATTGCCGCGCTCGAAAAACAGGGTTTCATCGACGAATCGCGCATCGCCGTTTCCGGGTGGTCCTATGGCGGCTACATGACGTCTTGGCTTATCGGCCACTACCACATTTGGAAGACGGCTATTGCCGGCGCCGCCATCAACAGCAAAGCCGACCAGTACAATCTCTCGGATAACAACGTCACAGAGCGTTTCGCCTCTGGCGGCTCGCCTTGGAAGAAGGAGTACGTGAAAGCGTATGAGGAACGATCGCCCATCAATTATGCGGGTGCCATAACCACTCCTACGTTGATCCTTCATGACACCGGCGACCCCCGCGTGCCGATCACGAGTTCTTACGCGATGTACCACGCGCTCAAAGACAACGGCGTCACCGTGAAATTCATCGCCATTCCCACTGCAGGACACGAACCCAGCGATCCGGTGCACGATTCCGACGTGGACCGCGTCTGGCTTGAATGGCTCGACCAATATTTGAAGTAGCCCAGCGGCCTGGATGCGCGTTTGTCGGTCCTGGGCACTCGGCCGATCTGATTGAGGGGAGAATAGGCAACCATGCGATGCAGGGCTAATTCTCGATATCGAGCTTTGGTAACAACAGGCGGCGTTTTCGTTCTCGCTGCAACCAGTATGCTTGCGCAGAATGCAGCCGCGCCCGCGGCAGAGACCCACGGCATTGTCGTCGCTAATATGGACCGCTCGGTCAAGCCTG
>CAWCKL010000041.1:0-642361 GCA_963796095.1 uncultured Acidobacteriota bacterium | reverse complement strand
CATGCATTTGCCGTACACCTACTCGAGCAAGGCACCGATGTCCGCACCATTCAACTGCTCCTTGGACATCGCAGCCTGGCCACCACAGCAAAGTATCTCCGCATCGCGACCAGCAAGGTGTGCTCGACGACGAGCCCGCTCGATTTGTTACCCCACCCTGTACCCCTGGAGGTCAAGCCCACTCCGCCACCGCTCTTCTAGCCGCTGCGTCCTATGGATCGCCCCAAGCTGGAAGTGGCGGACATCTTCCGCCGCTATGGTGAAGCCTATCGCCAACAGCATGGTGCGTCGCTCTCCACGGCACAGCGACGCGTCATGACCGCGATCGAGGTGTGCCGCACGGCAGCCCTTGGTGGTCATCTCGAGCACTGTGACAGCTGTGCTTATGAGCGCCCCTGCTACGATAGTTGCCTCGACCGACATTGCCCCAAGTGCCAGTTCTTGGCGCGTGCCGAATGGGTCGAAAAACGGAAAGCGGAAATTCTCCCGACTCCGTATTTTCATGTCGTCTTCACCCTCCCCGAATCGATCGCCGCCATGGCTTACCAGAACAAAGATCTCGTCTACGGTATTCTGTTCCGAGCCACGGCCGAGACTTTCTCCACCATTGCTGCCGATCCCCGAACATCTGGGCGCCGAGATCGGCTTTTTCGCCGTGCTCCACAGTTGGGGACAGAATCTCCTCTTTCACCCCCACCTGCATTGTGTCGTCCCGGGTGGCGGAATCGCACCCGATGGTAGTCGGTGGATTCCCTGCCGCCCCCGTTTCTTTTTGCCCGTACGGGTGTTGTCCTGCCTGTTCCGCCGATTGTTCTTGACTTATCTGGAGGAGGCTTTCGATGCCGGCAAACTCAAGTTCTTCTCTTCCCTCGAGGCCCTTCGAGATCCGGAGGTTTTCCGCCGGCATCTCGATTCCGTGCGCCATGTGAAATGGGTCGTCTACGCCAAAGTGCCTTTCGCCGGACCCCAGCAAGTGGTGGATTACGTCGGCCGCTACACGCACCGGGTCGCGATTTCCAATCATCGGATCGTGGATATCGAAGACGGGCAGGTCAAGTTCAACTGGCGGGACTACCGCGACAACAATCAGCAGAAAACTATGACTCTCTCGGCCGAGGAGTTCATCCGGCGATTCCTGCTCCACGTTCTGCCCAGTGGATTCCACCGTATTCGCTATTACGGGTTCCTAGGCAATCGATACCGCAAAGAGAAGTTAAAGCATTGCCGCCAACTCCTGGGCATGCCTCCAACCAACCCAAGCTCTTCCCAACCTCAGCCATGCGAGGACTATCGGGATCGATACGAGAAGCTCACCGGTCACTCTTTGCGGGAATGCCCGGTTTGCCATCGTGGCCGAATGATCACAGTCAAGTTATTGGCCAAGGGTCGTTCTCCCCCGGCCATCCCAGATACCTCATGATCGATCCGCCAGACTCTAAATCGCTGCGGCCCATGAACTCAAGGCTGTTGAGTTGGGGGAATGGTCTTGTCTTGCGGGCATTCCGACTACCCTGCGATCAGCCAAGCACCTCCTATCTTTCCCAACTGATGCTCGCCGAAGCCCATGAACACACTCCACCGACTTGTTCTCATTCACTACCTATCGTTTGTTCTCCCAACTTCGAACCCCCGTGTACGATACAAAACCCATAGATAGCAGACATCCTGCCGGCGGTTCAGCCCAATGAATTTTTAGCTCACCGGCGCGGCTCTACGATTTCTTCTCTACCTCGCGCCTTACCGTAGCCGCGCCGCCGAGCTAAAAATCGCGCTCGGGCGGCAGGTTCTTGAACTCCGGGATTGCTGCGACTGCTAGCGATCACCGACAAGGACCATCCTTTATTGATCGTTACGTGTTCCCAGATGGCGACCTGGTGCCACTTAAGCCTTGGAGAGGCGGAAAGAAGCGGTTTCGAAGTAAGAGATGTCGAGAGCCTGCGAGAGCACTATGCTTTGACCCTTCACCACTGGGTCCGTCGGCTGGAAGCGCACGCCGATGAAGTACGACGCATCACCGACGAAACAACATATCGCATCTGGCGGCTGTACATGGCAGCCTCCGCACACCGATTTCGTTTAAACCGGTTAAACCTTTATCAAATGCTACTGGCGAAGCCCCTGCACGGACAGGGCTGCATGCCTCCAACTCGTGTTGACTGGTACCGCGACTAGAGTCGTAGAAACAGTTTTCCCGCCAACGGAGAACTTATACCATTGATCGGGCGGACAACCCTGTGTCGTTGCGCGATCGTCGTAATAAGTAGGGACTGGCCTGTCGGCCGTCCGTGGGAGTCCACCGTGTCCCGTGTACAACATTTCCCAGAGGATCATGCCATGTGCGTAACATGCTACCTGATCTGGGGACTAGCGATTGCCGTCTGCGTAGGTCTATTGGTGTACGCGATTTTTCTGTGACAAATTCAGTAGGCCTACCTTCTAGTACTACCAAAGAAGGGCGACTGCTATGGCCTCTTCCACTCAGTCATCGACTTTAACTCATGCATGATTTCCTTGAGCCTCTGTTCGCGCCTCACGTGATCGTTCATTTCAACGAATCCCGGTCTTGGAGTTTGCAGGTAGGCGAGACTTAGTCTTTGGATCTCAGCTATCTCTTGCCTCAGCGCCTCGAATTCCTGAACCAACGAAAACAGATCGCAGAGCTTCGCAGTTCAAGTTCCTCTGCAAAGCGTGCACTCCACGCAGCCACGTTTACACTACGCTAACAAGCCTCTCCCGACAGCAGTGGTAAATTAAAAGGCGGTTCGCTGACGCGCGACATCCCGCCCTCAATGATTGGGCATTGTCGGCGAGATGGCACGTCGAGCGAACAGTAATTCGGTCTCGCCCGTGCTGAACATTACTAAGAAGAGAGTGAGAGGGTTCGCTGCGAAGGCAGCCTTCTTCTGGGCACTGGCGCTGAGCGTGGCAGTAGTTCATGCACGCGAGGTGTCTGGCATTAGCTTCCCGGAGGTGGTCAGCGTTGTGGGCAGGCAACTCCGACTGAACGGTGTGGGCGTGCTGAAGAAAGCGATTTTCGTCAAAGTCTACGTCGTAGGTCTTTACCTCGAAAAACCGACGACGGAGGCGCGAGCAGCGATTACGATTGACGAGGCCAAGCGCATTGTTATCGGTATGCGGAGCGACGTCAGCCGCCAAGCGTTTGTCCAGGCAGTAGAGACAGCGATCATGCGTAACTCCCGTCCGGCAATGCCAACCCTGCGCGCTAGGCTCGATCTCTTGGAACATGCCCTCCCCGCTCTGAAGAAAGGGGATGTGCTCGATTTTACGTATCTGCCGGGCGTTGGTACCCGAATGCGTTGCCATGGTCAGGAGTTGACGATTCCGGGCAAGGATTTTGCGGAGGCGCTGTTTTCGGTGTGGCTGGGTCCGAAGCCAGTTAATGGTGCCCTCAAGCGCCAGTTGCTGGGCGCATCCCATAAATAGCTGACCTATCTGCGCTCGCGTATGACCAGTATCGAATCTGGAGCTTCGGATCTAGTCTGGAAATTGTCGTTCCGTCTCCGACCCGTCGCGGAAAACACTCTATGACCCACGGCAACTATAAGCAAGCACCCAAACTGCGGAAAGCTCCGCCCCCCGGTCACACTCTGGGGCGATTCCCGACTCTGATCGCGCCAAGAGACTACCGCTATCCGAGCCCGCGGCCACCGGCGCGGAGCTGACTCCCGGAGATCGGGTCGAGGGCTTGGGCAACTTCGGAAAGCCGAATGGAGAATTCGGTACAGTTGAGCGAGCTAACGACGACGACGCGGTCGTCAAGTGGATGACGACGGTCGAATAAGAATCCACCAGCCATCGCTCAAGAAGATTTGATCGTCACGGGCCTTAGGTCAACCAATTAGGTCAACCAATGAGTAAAGATTGCCCCGCTCCGCGGCGGTGCATCGAATAGTCGATGCGATATAACGCGACATCGCCATAACCCACAAGCTTTTGATCCCATCCCTCATGACAGTTAAGTGTGATGAATCCTAAAGCTCCAACTGATGATATGGTCATGAAAATTCTCCTGTACAACCCCGACCACGGTGTGACGCGGGACTTCATGCCGCATCTATGGATGTTCTTGCTCAAAGCCCTGACTCCTCCCGGACATGAAGTGCTGCTCATCGATGGCAATGCCCAGCCCATGGATGAGTCGCAGATCGCGCAATACGTCCGCGAACAGGAAATTGAACTCGTAGGGATCGGTGCCATGACTCGAATGATCGCCAAGGCTTATCGCATCGCCGATGCCATTCGTTCAACTGGAGTTTCGGTTGTCATGGGGGGACCCCATGTTACCGAACTGCCCGACGAGGCACTTGGTCGCGACGGTGGGCCGCGCCACGCCCGCGCTGCAAACATGCTGTCTAACGCCGCGCAAACCGCGGTCGGATGCTGTCGATATGCCACGGGCAGGGCTGCTGTTTACAGCGTATTACATCTTATATATCGTTCCACGATATATACTGGATATTCAGCCTGCGGAGGACAAAATGGCGAGAAATTCAGCGGTACCTAAGTCGAGTGAAGTCACCGAGGCTCTAAACAGGCTGCCCTATCTAGCCAGCCCACTGCTGCGATTCAATCTTTCGGATGAACTCCGACAGCTCCGCAACGAGAACTCCTGGCAGCGCGAAACCGGGCGCAGTTCTAAGACGCTCGCGAAGTACCCGGATTTCCGCATCGTGTTGGTGCTCATGAAGGCGGACACCCAAATGAAGGAGCACCATGCCGATGCCAGAATTTCGATCCATTCGCTCCAAGGCAGGATCCGCGTTCATCTACCAGATCAGAAGGTCGAGTTGCCCGCCGGAGAACTGATAGCTCTCGACCATGGCATCCCTCACGATGTCGAGGCGGTGGAGGAGAGCGCTTTCCTGATCACGATTTCCTGGCCCGGAGGCACAACGGAAGAGCGCCACAACGCGGGCTGAGTTGTACGACTGGGTGCTGGACGGATGCAGATTGGCGATGGCCGACGGAAACATAACGGTGGACGGCAAGAAGATAACGCAACCCGCTGGAACACTGCTGAGCGAGGCTTGCAAGAGTGTAGGGGTTGAGATTCCGTCCTCCTGTTATTACCCAAGCCTATCGCTACAAGGCACCTGCCGGATGTGCCTAGTGGAAACCGCCAATCCTCCTCCCAGTCAGTTTTCGAGAGAGATTGGGAACCGTGGCAAAGCAAGGTTCTGAGAATGTGATCAATGATGCCTCTTGATTATCCATTGTGGCTCCGCGCGACGCATTTCTTCAATTTTCTCCTCCTCTCGCTGCTCATCCGCAGTGGTCTCGAGATCTTGAGTGCTCATCCAAGATTTTACTGGAACGATCACTGCACGCCGGGCAGCGAATGGCTCAAGTTCACGAAGAAGCAGCGACCGGAGGACCGACTCTGGACGGCGAGTGACGAGGAAAGTTCATTTCCGTCCGTGATTGCCCTGCCAGGCCACGAAAATCTAGGTCTCGGACGGCACTGGCACTTTCTCGCGGATTTCGCGTGGCTGCTGACAGGTTTGGCATACGTGGTAATGCTCTTCGTCACGCCGAAGTGGCGACGGCTAATTCCGAGTTCCTGGCAGATTGTCCCGGACGCATGGCACGCAATGCTTAGCTATCTGAGTTTTCACGTCGTGGAAACCCCGGGAGGATATAACGCACTGCAACAGTTGAGCTACGCGGCAGTCATATTTTTGCTCGCGCCATTCAGCATTGCGACGGGAGTGGCGATGTCCCCAGCCGTCGCCGCTCGTTTCCCGTGGTATATCAGGATCTTTCACGGACGGCAGGGCGCACGGAGTCTGCATTTCCTGGCTCTTTGTTCATTCATCGTATTTTTCATTGGACACGTCACGATCGTGGCTCTGCATGGTTTTCGGAGAGAGCTGGCGCTTATTGTTCTGGGACAGAGGCACGATCCGCAGTTGACGCTTGCTCTTGTGGTCTGGCTGTCCGGGTTGACCGGCATCGTGGTCATCCATACTGTGACAACCGTGTGTTCGCGTCGTCGCCCGCGCTTTGTCCAGAAAGCCACTCAGTTGATCACCGATCCGCTGCGCACGCTACTTTTCGGCCATGAAGTCTCCGCTCAGCACTACTCCTCGGCGGACATCTCGCCTTACTTCTGGGTAAACGGTCGGCCGCCAAAAGAGGAAAGTTACTTGGCGATGGCACACGATCAATTCACAAACTACAAGCTGCAGATCACCGGATTGGTCGAAAGGCCGCTGTGCCTGACGCTGGCTGATCTCCGCGCATTGCCGAAACAAACTCAAATTACAAAGCATTGCTGCATCCAGGGCTGGTCAGGCATTGCGGAGTGGGGCGGCGTATCTCTCCATCACATCGTCGGACTTTGCCATCCGCTTCCCGGCGCCCGCCATATCGTCTTCTACGCGTTCGACAATAAATCCACGTCGGAGCCACACGCCCAAGGGCCGGGGTACTTCTACGGCACGATTCGCTTGGAGGTGGCAGGAGATCCGCAGACGATTCTGGCCTACGAAATGAACGGCCAACCGCTGCCGATCTTGTACGGAGCGCCGCTTCGACTTCGAGTCGAAACGCAGCTTGGATTCACCATGGTGAAGTACATCCGCGCGATCGAGTTTATCGAGGACTACAAAGCCATTGGCCAGGGTCAAGGCGGCTGGCGAGAGGATTACCAGTATTTCAGCCAGGAGGCAGGGATCTGATTCACGAGGTTGGCAGTTCCGCCGAAAGAAACGAAGATAGGAATTGATCGAGGCACGCATCAGGAAGGAGACGAATTATGAGCATTGCTGTGGCGTCAACAAGTTCCATGTGCAAACTGAAAGATCGCAAGGAAATTGCGGAAGGTACCATGGCCTTCCGTTTCGAGAAGCCATCAGGATGGGCATTCAAGCCTGGTCAGTATCTCGATATGACTTTGCTTGATCCGTCGGAGACGGATTCCGAAGGAAATGTTCGCAGTTTTTCAATCGCAAGCGCCCCTCACGAAGAAACCTTGATGGTGGCCACGCGGATGCGCGATACGGCGTTCAAACGCGTGTTGAGAACGATGCCGTTCGGGACCGCTGTGAAGATCGAAGGGCCATTCGGGGAATTGATCCTTCAGAATGATTTTGCTCGAACGGCTGTATTCCTCGCAGGCGGGATTGGCATCACGCCGTTTCGAAGTATTGTCCATTGGGCAGCGAAGGAGAAGTTGCCGAATCGCATTGTTCTTTTCTATTCCAACGGGCGGCCAGAAGATTCGCCGTTCCTTGCAGAGCTTCGGAACTTGAAAAAAGACAATCCGAAGTACAGGTTAATTGTCAGCATGACTGAAATGGAGAAATCGCATCGAGCTTGGAGCGGCGAGATCGGTTTGATCAATCAAGAGATGCTCGGAAGGCATTTGAAGGGCGCAGCCTCGCCCATCTACTACATTGCTGGCCCGCCCGCTATGGTGAACGGTTTGCACGAAATGTTGAGCAAAGCAGGGATCAGTGACAACGACATCCGCGCAGAAGAGTTTGCTGGCTACTAATGATTGACGAACGGGTTTCTGTTTCCTTCCGGAGCGCCGCGCTTTATAAACGTTTCAGTACACGCGGCGATGCAGACTTTGCCGACAGGGTTCTGTCCGCGATGCGGCATGAGTTCGGTGGACACGTGGAGAAGAAGTTATGAGCGCTGCCTCCAGGAAGGCCAATGCGGCCCTGGTGATCGATGTGGGAGGAACGCACGTCAAGGTGCTGGCAACCGAACAACGCGAGGAGCGCAAGATTCTCTCGGGCTCAAGCATGACCGCAAGCAAAATGGTACGGGATATTAAGCGTGTCGCTAAGAACTGGGAGTATGGCCTCGTCTCGATCGGTTTTCCAGGGCCCGTGATCCACGGGTGTCCCCCTCCACGAGCCCTACAATCTGGGCAGCGGCTGGGTGCTGCTATGCAGGCGCACGGAAGCTATCAAGGGGGCCGGATGCTCTTTCTGGGCCTCGGCACCGGGCCCGGGTCGGCCATGATCGTCGATGGGATACTCGAGCCGATGGAGCTGGCCCATCTTCCTTACAAGAACGGGAAAACTCACGAGGACTAGGTTGGTGCTCGCGGTCTGAAGCGGCTGGGGAAAAAGAAGTGGGGGTGCCACGTGGCCGACGTCGTGGAACAGCTCAAGAACGCAGTAGGGGCGAATACGTAGTGCTGGGCGGAGGAAATGCTAGAAGCATCAAGAAACTGCCTGCGGACGTTCGACTGGGCGACAACCGGAATGCGTTTGTAGGCGGTTTTCGCCTGTGGGAGAGGAAGACCAAGCCTCGGCGTGGCTAGGCTTTAGTGGGTCTGCCAATCCGACAGGGCAATCGACAATAAGAGTTAAACGAGATGAATGAGACCCCAGCAGACGACGCAATCGTGAGAAAGAAATCTACGCCTAAGCCTTCTTCCGACGCCTTTGTGTTCTTTGGGGCAACCGGGGACCTGGCCTACAAGCAGATTTTTCCTGCGCTTCAGGCGATGATCCGGCGTGGCCACTTTGACATGCCGATCATCGGGGTGGCCAGGTCTACGAAGGATCTTGACGGGCTTCGAGCCCGTGCTCACGAGAGCATTGAGAAGCACGGCGGCGTGGATTCGCGCGCGTTTGCGGCGCTATCGGCACAACTCCAGTATGTGAATGGAGATTACGGCAGCCAGGAGACTTTCCGCCAGTTGCGAGAAGCGCTGGGCGGGGCGTCTCATCCTCTTTATTACCTTGCCATCCCACCAGACTTGTTTGCCACCGTTGCTCAAGGGCTGGCGAAGGCAGACTGCGACGAGGGGGCGCGTGTAGTTGTCGAAAAGCCGTTTGGCCGCGACCTCGCTTCCGCGCAGGCACTCAACCGAACACTCCACAACTCTTTCCCCGAATCGGCGATTTTCCGGATCGATCATTACCTCGGCAAGGAACCGGTCCAGAATCTGCTCTACTTCCGCTTTGCCAATTCTTTCCTCGAACCAATCTGGAACAACAACTATATCCAGAGTGTTCAGGTCACGATGGCCGAAATTCTTGGCGTTGAGGGCCGCGGAGGCTTCTATGAAGAGGTGGGCGCGATCCGCGATGTTGTGCAAAACCACATGTTGGAGGTAGTCGCGCTGCTCACGATGGAGGCACCCATTGTCGGCGATCTCGATGCATTACGAGACGAGAAGCAACGGGACTTTCGAGCTATGCGGCCGCTCGCCCCTAGCGATGTCGTCCGCGGTCAGTTTCGTGGCTACCGAAATGAGAGGGGTGTCGCTGCGGATTCGCGGGTGGAGACATTCGCCGCGGTCAAGTTGTATATCGACACATGGCGATGGGCGGGCGTTCCATTCTACATTCGAGCTGGTAAGCGAATGCCTGCGAGCGCAACCGAAGTATTGGTTGAACTCAAGCGCCCCCCACAGTCAGTCTTCGACAAAATTACCCGGAGTCAGGCGGATTACTTTCGCTTTCGTCTCAGCCCCAATGTACTTATTTCGCTGGGCGCGCGGGCCAAAATGCCTGGGGAAGCCATGGTCGGCGAGGCCGTGGAACTGGTCGTGCGGCAAGTCTCAGCGGATGAGATGACACCGTACGAGCGCCTGCTCGGCGATGCCATCCGAGGTGACGCTACCCTGTTCGTCCGTGAAGACGGCGTGGAAGCTGCGTGGACAGTTGTCGATCCGATCTTGGGAAGCGCCACGCCAGTTCACGAGTACGAGCCAAACACCTGGGGGCCCGCCGAAGCTGACCAGATCATAGCCGGTGACGGCGGCTGGCACGATCCCAAGCCGGTCCCAGAAGAAACACTCGTAGCGAAAAAATGAAGGCCGCAGGCCAAGCTGTAGTGTTGATCGAGGAAGGAAATGGTCCGTGTCCGGCGAGGCTGGATTGCCCAGGATCCTAAATGATGCGCGTGAGAGCGCGATATGAAACCAAAACCCAGCCGTACAGCTTTCGGATGTCCCGGGATCGAGCCGAGATGGACCCACGGAGACAAAGACGGAGTGGGAACCGCTTACGCGGCTTCTAGCCGGATCTGGTTCACCTTGTGGAACGGCGTCATCACGGAAGTCTATTATCCGACAGTGGATCACCCACAGATCCGAGACCTTCAGTATCTCGTCACGGATGGGAAGACTTTCTTCCATGAAGAAAAACGTCATCTCAAATCAAAATGCGAGCGTCTTTCCGATCACGCCTTGGGGTACCGCATTACGAACATCGATCCCGGAGGCCGTTATACCATCATCAAAGAAGTAATTACAGATCCGCACTCTGGCTGCATTCTTCAGCATACTCAGGTGTCTGGCGATGAAACGGTTATCTCAAAATTGCGCCTCTATACACTATGCGCGCCTCATCTTCAAGTAGGCGGATCGAGTAACAACGGTCACGTGATCGAGGTTGCGGGTCGGCAACTCCTGATGGCGCAGAAGAAAGGGATATGGCTGGCACTCTGCGGCACGGTCAACTTTTCTCGTACATCGTGTGGCTACGTTGGCCGAAGTGACGGCTGGACCGACCTCGCGAGCAACTTTCAAATGGACTGGGAGTTCGATGATGCCCCGAACGGCAACATTGCGCTGACGGGAGAACTTTGCTTGGATATTCATCACGAGTTCACCATGGGTTTGGCATTCGGTAATACAAAGCACTGTGCCATCACAACGCTGTTTCAGGCGCTCGGCGTTCCTTTCGAAGAGCATCACAAACGCTTTACGGAGCAATGGGAGCGCGGTAGCGCCAGAGTTCTTCCGCTGGTAAAAGTCTCCACAGACAGCGGGAACCTATACCACAGCAGCTTTAGTTTGCTTCGCGCTCATGAAGACAAGTCCTATCCGGGCGCATTTATCGCATCGCTGTCGATTCCCTGGGGAGAAGCAAAGTGTGACTCGGACCACGGCGGGTACCACCTGGTCTGGACGCGCGATATGGTCAACAGCGCTTCGGCCATGCTCGCTGCTGGCGATAGTGTTACACCTTTGCGAGCACTCATTTACCTTGCAGTTGCGCAACTGGAGGACGGAGGCTTTCCCCAAAACTTTTGGGTTGATGGGCGGGCGTACTGGCGGGGAATCCAACTCGACGAAGTCGCATTTCCAATTCTTCTCGCCTGGCAGATCAAGCGGCAGAACGCTCTCCAGGATTTTGACCCTTACCCGATGATTGCGCACGCAGCTTCATATCTGGTCCGACATGGCCCTGTCACTCAGCAGGAGCGCTGGGAGGAAGCGAGTGGTTATTCTCCCTCCACCCTCGCCTCGAATATTGCTGCGCTGATCTGCGCTGCTTGCTTGTTTCGAGAGAGGCGCGATGAAGCCACTGCAACATTCCTGGAAGAGTACGCCGATTTTCTGAACGCTCACGTCGAATCCTGGACGGTCACAACGCAGGGTTCGCTTGTGCCAGGGATCAACCGGCACTACATACGGATTCTTCCGGAAAGCGTTGACAATCCACAGCCAGAGGAAGATCCCAACCGCGGCGTACTCAACATTGCGAACCGTCCGCCGGATGTTCGAAACAAGTTCCCGGCCAAGGACATTATCGATGCAGGGTTTCTCGAACTAGTACGTTATGGAATCCGAAAACCCGATGATTCGTTGATTGTGGATTCGCTGCGGGTCGTGGACGCTGTGCTCAAGGTCGAGACTCCCTTCGGACCCTGCTGGCACCGCTACAACAACGATGGGTATGGACAGAGAGGAGACGGCGGACCTTTTGTTGGCTGGGGAAAGGGGCGTGGCTGGCCACTCTTGGCGGGTGAGCGTGGGCACTATGAACTAGCTGCTGGCCACGATACGAAGTTATTCATTCGGGCCATGGAAGGTTTTTCTTCAGCCACAGGTCTCTTGCCTGAGCAAGTCTGGGATGAACTGGACCGACCCGACGTATATATGCTCTCGGGACGGCCCACGGGTTCGGCGATGCCGCTTATGTGGGCACACGCCGAGTACATCAAGCTGTTGAGGTCCGTCGGTGACGGCCGAGTCTTCGATCTGATTCCGGAGGTCGCGGAGCGTTATCTCTCGGGACGAAACACTCGGCATCGTTTCGAGGTCTGGAAGCACAATCGGCAAGTACGTCGCATTAGAAAGGGCTATACGCTTCGCATCCAGGTTGACACTCCGTTTCGTCTGCACTGGACGAGCGATGAGTGGCACACCGTCAATGATACCCCGTGTGCTGGAACGGCACTTGGGATTGACTTTGTGGATGTCCCAATCACTGCAGAACAGCGAGCACCGATTCGCTTCACTTTCTTTTGGACGACGACCAGCTCTTGGGAAGACCGTGATTACATGGTGGAGGTCGAATCATAGAGGAAACAGGAATGATTACCTAGTTCTTGTGACACTCCAGGGAAGCTGTTCTCATTGGTTCACCAAAAAACGCAGATGCCGACCGCAAACAACGGGCAAAGAGATTCGGATTAGAAAGATTCGGACGGTCTACCTTTGACAGTCTCCAGCACAACGAAGAATGTTGCCAGCAGGACCGGAGGGCTCATTTCGTTTATCAGAAGTGACTGGAATGATGCGGCGGGGTGAATTCTTTACGTGCGACCGCCAAGAGTAAGTGGAGAGGTGAAAGCCGATCGGGGTGGCGTTGGAAGTGCAACAGCGCACTTTCACCCGCTTGTGAGGATGCTGTTGGTAGGTCGGATATGTGTCGCATGGAGCGCAGAAAACTGCCCCGGCTCCACGGGGTAACGCGAGATTGCGTCTACTATGGTGGTTTCTCGGAATGTAGCCTAGGCGGAAAGGATCGGGGACAAACCATGAAATCGCAGGTTAAGCTGGGCACGGTGTTCGGAGTTGAACTCGGGCTTCACTACAGTTGGCTAGTCATAGCGCTACTGATCATTTTTTCGCTGGTCGCACAATTCCATGCCGTGAACCACGATTGGAGTGATGCTTTGGTGTGGAGCACAGCCATCATCACGGGTGTGCTTTTCTTTGCCTGCTTATTCGCGCACGAGTTGTCTCACGCCGTCGTCGCCAAGGCCCGCGGAATTCCAGTCCACAAAATCACTTTGTTCTTGCTTGGGGGCGTCGCCCAAATCGAGAAAGAAGCTTCGGACCCAAAGACGGAATTCTGGATGGCCATTGTCGGTCCCATCACCAGTGGACTTCTTGGGCTGGCCATGTTCGCTTTAGCCAGGCTTTCTGGCTGGACTCTGTGGACTTCGCCGACAACACCTGGGACAGCACTGCTAGTGTGGCTGGGATACATTAATCTTGCCCTGGGCGCGTTCAACATGATTCCAGGCTTTCCCCTCGATGGCGGGCGCGTGCTACGCGCTATTCTGTGGTGGGCGATGGATGACGCTGAGCGTGCAACGCGGGCAGCGGCATTCGTGGGGCAGGTCATCGCCGTTTTATTTATTGGCTTCGGAATTCTCCGGTTCTTTCAGGGAGCCGGTCTCGGGGGACTGTGGATTGCCTTTATTGGTTGGTTCCTTTTGCAAGCGGCTGGCGCCACGCTCATACAGGTCCAAACGGGCACACTTCTCCGCGGCCTGCGCGTGAAAGATGTGATGTCGACAGACAGTTATGCGGTGGATCCCGAGCTTTCAGTACAGGAGTTCGTTAACGAGCACTTGCTTCGTACCGGCCGACGCTGCTTCCTGGTGGTCCAGGATGGGCGTCTGGTTGGTCTGATCACACCCAACGAAGTGCGCACGGTCGAGCCGAGAGCATGGCCGTCCACAGCCGTGTGCAGCGTGATGCGTTCAGCGGATAAGGTCCATTTCGTTTCTCGCGATATGCCCGCAATGGAGGCCCTGGAGACGATGGGACGCGAGGACGTCAATCAACTGCCGGTAATGTCGGACGGACGGGTTGAAGGTATTGTGTCCCGTGCTCACGTTTTGCAGGTACTGCGATCACGTGCCGAACTGAAGTTGCCTCCGAGTTTGCCCCGAGCCGCATGAGAATGAAGTTTTCTTCGATGGGGCAATTGCATGGCGAGACAATCACGGGCCCCTTTTCATGTCTAACCGCCCTGTTCCCGACATTGCTGCGGTGAAGCTCATGCCGAAGTGTACATCAGTCGCTGGTTTGACTCAGTATGCGCACCGCCGAAGCCAAGTTTCGTGTAGCGCTTGACCGGCGACTCGAAATTCCGCAACAACTGGACCGTGCGGAGCCAGTTTTTGACCTTTTGTTAATCTCGCCTGCGGCCCGGAACACGTAAGATTGACTCCTGACCGCCTAGACACGTGAAATGGACTATTGGCCAAGCTCATTAACTTTGGCGGAACTCGGCTCTGGAGACCTCGCTCGGGATATCACTGTCTTCCTTCCGTCCGATCTTCCGCTTACGGTACGCGCAAGCATTGATCTGGGCGGCGGACACACCATCAGTTCGGAACTGCCGGACATCCGGTTTGTCCAAGATGGGATGATTCGAATGGATCGGTCTCTGCAGAGGGAGAACTGAAGGGCGGTGGTCCTGCGTTAAGAGTTCACGCCAGCAACGGGACTATCCACTTTAGGAAACTAGAGCGCTAGAGACATGCTGGGTGTCCAACTCACCCTGCGGCGCATTTCGGAATATCCCTATCTCTGACGATTGGTGCGAGACACTATGGCGCTACCGATGGGAGGCCCAAGGTGGTCATTGTCGTAATATCTCGTGACTGTCGAAAAATCTTAGTCCCCTATCGCGTCTGGCCAGCAAGCCCAACAGAATCAGTGCGGGTCAAAAGGACGGATGTTCGGCGCACGGAGAAGGTTGGGTACCACCAAGTCACGCCTGCCGGCGCGACCTGCTTTTGGCAGAAGACGCTGGCTTTTTATTTTTCCGAATTTTCGAAGTTTCTGGCATTTTTTTGGGGAGAGAGCTGAGGCAAACTCCCAGCAAGCCACCTGCAACTTGGCACCAATTTGGCACCAAAACCCAGCGTTGGAGTGGGTGTTTTCCGAAATGGCGAGGTGCTAAGTCCAATGGAATTACAATGGGTTAGCATTGCCCTGCTGGGCTCATAACCCAAAGGTCGGTGGTTCAAATCCACCCCCCGCAACCAATGGAATCATAAAGTTAGGGGAGCCGAAATTCAGGCTCCCCTTCTTAAGTGTGCGCGTTGTGTGCGCGTTCTATTGGATGGCTGCCCGCTTGGGCATAGCGACCACACTGTCCGCTTGTGCCTTTTTCCATTCGCGGCGCTTGCTCTGTACTGCGCGCTGTTGTGCACGCTTTTCCTCATCGCTGAACAGATCTGCATAGCGCTTGAACATGCTAGAGGTTTTGTGGCCGGTGATCTTCATGCAATCGTCCAGCGAACTGCCTGCTTTCCATACCTCATGCGCAGCACTCCGCCGAAAGTCGTGGAAGATTCGTCCGATGTACTTTGGATTCTCGCCCCACGACTTTCCACAGACAGAACATTTCTTATCTACATTCAGCTTGGATGTATAGCGGCCCTGAGCATCGCGACAATCGCGGCAGTAATACGCACCCAGTCCGAGACAGACACAAGCCGAATACCAGCACTTGCGGTAGTCGACAATGGGCGCTCCATCATGATGGAAGATCAGGTCACAAACAGGGCGCCTATCACTCTTCCTGCGAGCTAGGATTTCTTCAATCTCCTCAGTCAATGCAATCTGTTCTTCCTCGCCGTTCTTCGTGATTGACCCTGGAATGCGGATAACATCCGGTTCCAAGTGCGACCATCGCAACTGCCGAATCTCACCGGAGCGATGGCCGGTCTCATAGGCAAATCTGGCAACATCGGCCATGTATGACGGCAAGCTGTTAAAAATCGCCTCTGCCTCGGCCGGCGAGAACTTCCCCTTGCGCTGGTTGCCCTTCTCGCTGTAACGCTCAATCTTAGGGGCACGATTGAGCTTTGGCGGGTCAGAGGTGACGGCATAGCTGTAAGCCTGAGAGAGCAATTGCAGCATTGCAGCGATCGGTTGACCGTAGCGTTGGCCTTCTTCTCTGCCTTCAATTGGGATTTGAACGCCTCAACGTCCCTGCTCCCAACTTGCATGGCTCGGAGCGTACCGAAGAACTCACGCAACGGCTTGAGATGGGAAGTCATCTGCGGAGGCACTTCACGATGAATGCCCTTCTCGCCTCCGCGCTTGTAGTACTCTACCACGTCGTCAAGAATCTCGTTCACAGTCACACGTTCCTGCTGCGGGTAGCTGAATCGCTTGATTCCCTCCTTGTCGTTTTCAATCTCCCTGATTTTCTGCTTCAGGAACTTCTTCGCCTGCTTCTCATCCCCTTCCCCTGTGGACTGGCGGATTTGCTTTCCGCGCAGGTAGAAGGCACACCACCAAAACTTACTGCTTGGATGCTTGTACAGTCTGCCGTCGCCTCTCACCCGGCCCTCCTTTCTTTGAGACAAGCGGAGCAACAGTTCCCTAATCCAGACGACATGAGGAATTTGCCACGCCAAAAACTCAATGCGGCTCCGTTCATCCCCACCCTTATTCCTCCAGGCTCGTTCCCATGCGGCTAAGGCCTTCAACTCCCGACCAGCAGACAGACGAAAGCAGAAGCACGGTCAGGGTGGAGATAGTTTTCATAGATGACTTCCTTTCAAGTGGACTGTGGGGGCTCCAGGAGGGGAAGGGCTTGGTCCTCCCGATCCCCCACGAGTTTGGGGCCTCACGCCTCATGCCTCAGGTAATTCAGGCAGGAGTTGAGAGCGTTTAGGTCCAGCAAGAGCTGGTGGTCAGTAATCGGCAACTCGGCGAACAGCTCAAATCCCATGCGGGCCATTGCTTCATAGACCCCACTAGCTGTCGTCGGGAAAGTCGTCCCACGAGAAACTGAGGGCAACCATATTGCCTCCTATCAGGCGATTTGGTTAGGGCCGAATCACTGATTGCCCTCAGTGGTCCGGGCCCGTTTTGCTTTGGGGCGCGCTACGGGGAAGTCTGCATAATAATGCACCGTAGCCGCCACGGTGTCAATAGTACCGTAGCTGCCACGGTGTGACGCATCGTGTACTGTTAGGATTTTGCTGCCGATGGCGGACGAGAGCATCCCAGATCAACTTTCCGATTACTTCTCACGAATAGGGCGCAAGGGCGGGGTTGCACGCGCCAAAGCTCTCACCCCGGAACAGCGAAAAGCCAGCGCTACCAGGGCATCGGAAGCCGCGGCAAAGAAGCGGTCGCTGGCAGCGAAGAAGAGAAGGAAGCAGAAGAAGTAGGCATAACTTTAAGCAGATGAAGCGCTTCCGTATTCACAGTTTCCCTACTGGTTTCGATTGTGGTTTGTGTCTTATTTCCTTCATCCTGAGCATCAACACCCACAAAACTGTGGAGGTTGCTGTGTGGCTGAATGAGAAAGGAATCGTACTAATGGGGGTAGGAGTGCTCTACCTTGTTTTTGGGTTCATACTAACGCGGGTGCGCCACTGAAGCCTGAAGGCTAAAAAGCAGATTGGCAGCAGCGAGGAAGAGGAAACGTAGAAAAGTGAACTGTGCGCGAAATGTGCGCGAACGGGGTACAAAACCAGCCTAAACCAGGGTGTTCGGTCACCCCGAAGTGCAGTACACGACGCCGATGGTGCGAGAGCACGACGAAGACAAAAAAATCCGGAAGGTCGCCGTTGCGTCTGTTCGCCTTGGCCTGGGGGGTGAGCGCAATCGATTTACCGCCAACTAACAAGTTCGCGCTCTGTATAATCACTCGGAATGACACAGAGTTCCGACACGCCCAGCGATCAAGCGCTGGTGGAACGTTCATCCCTGCAAACGGCGCAATCAGCGGACCATCAGTATATGTTTTGTCGACCATTTTAGAGGAACACCATGAGCGATTTCCCAACAGTAAATCCATATGACGGGCCCGGGGATGGGAGACCTCTGGATGAAAAACTGACAAAGGACGAGATAGAAGCGTTTTACGATGCGCTTAGGGATAGGGACAGAGCCATAGTGCTGTCTGCGATCGCTGAAAATCACTTAACGTCCCTTCTGCAATTACTCATGCGCCGAAATGAAAAGGACATATCTCAGCGGCTATTCAATCCGAGCGGGCCACTTGGTCCATTTGGAACAAAAATTCGAGTGGCATACATGCTGCGAATACTGCCACCTGAGATCCATAAGGATCTGATCATAGTAAGTAAGATAAGAAACAAATTTGCCCATGATCTGTCCGTTAAGAGTTTCGACGATCAGCAAATTACAGATTGGGTAAAGAGCATGTACCACCACAAGGTGTTCCTAAGCAGCGTTAAGACATTTCAGGAAAAAGCGGAACGCGAGAGCAGCCTGCCGGAGTCCGAACATAAATTTCGGACGATAGCCTACGTCCTGGGTAACTCCGCTGAGACGATCGCTGGCTCATACCGAGAAACTGTGAGGCTGATAATCCATTGGATAGTAGATTATGAGCACCACATAAAATCTGAGGAAAAAAGACTTAACAGTGGGAGGGGCGACGCACATGCTGCGCCGTCGTCCGAAAAGCCCTGATCGCTGCTTCCCTATAAGGTTTGAGCCCAGTCGCGGGAGGGGGTGCATCTCCATCCCGTTGTATTCTCACCCCGTCAAACTATTGGGGGGGTGAGAACACCACGGGATGGATGCACCCCCCTCCCTGTGTATCAGGATTTGACGAGACTCACTGGAAGACTGTTTTGTCGGTCGAATAGGGAAACGGGTGACACGTAACTGCGCCCGAGAGTAAACTTGCCGCGTAAATCGAGCACATCAAATGACAGAACTTTAACGCGGATGAAGGTTTTGCACTGCGGCAGGTTTGGTGTGTGAGGTTAGCAACAACGACTGGAGGAAGATCGGAATGCGATCCTGCAACCTGATACGCAGCGTTTTAGCCATATGTTTTTCAATCGTTTTAGTGGTGCCGCTAGCTGCTCAGGAACCGGCACCGCCGGAACAGGAACTCCAGGGCGTGTTCCCCAAGAAACCTCCCTACTCGCCATACGCGGATCGCCACTTTCCGGAACGCGTGTACTGGGGCGATACCCATTTGCACACATCATTTTCTATGGACGCTGGCGCTTTTGGCTGCCGTCTGGGCCCCAGTGACGCTTACCGTTTTGCCAAAGGCCAGCAAGTCATCGCTTCCAGTGGACAGCCTGCCCGGCTTGCCCGCCCGCTGGACTTTTTAGTGGTCGCGGATCACTCCGACGGCTTCGGTTTCTTTCCTTTGTTAGTGGGGGGCGATCCCAAAATTTTGGCGGATCCGCAGGGTCGCCGCTGGTACGACATGATCCAGAGTGGACAAGGTGCAGCAGCGGCAGTTGATATCATCACGTCATTTGGGAAAGGCGCAATCTCCAAGGCCATTTTCCCAGTGCCTGGGACAACCTCATACCAAGGTGCATGGGAAGAGGTCATCAAAGCAGCGGACGAGGCCAATGACCCTGGCCACTTTACCGCGTTTATCGGATACGAGTGGACTTCCAATACTGGTGGCAACAACCTTCACCGGAACATCGTCTTTCGCGACGACGGGAGCAAAGCCAACCTGATCGAGCCGTACACGACTCAGAAGCCTCTGGGTAGCGACAATCCTCGAGACTTGTGGAAGTGGATGAGCGGGTACGAAGAAAACACCGGTGGCCATGTGCTGGCCATCGCACACAACGGGAATCTCAGCAACGGACGCATGTTCCCCATCATCGAGTCTTTCACAGGAAAGCCGATCGATCGCGAGTATGCCGAAACTCGCGCATTCCGCGAACGCATTTATGAGGTTACGCAGATCAAGGGCGACGGCGAGACGCACCCCTTCCTCTCTCCGAATGATGAGTTCGCTAACTACGAGCGCTGGGACAAGGGAAATCTGGACCTCACCGAAAAGAAGAAGCCAGAGATGCTGGAGTTTGAGTACGCTCGTGCGGCCTTGAGGAATGGCCTGAAACTGGAACAGGAGCTCGGCGTCAACCCTTACAAATTCGGGATGATCGGGTCGACCGACGCACACACCGGGTTGGCAGCCATCGATGAAGACAATTTCTGGGGCAAGGTCTCCTCCTCCGAGCCCAGCCCGACGCGTGCGACGCATCCTTTCGTCAAAACTGAAAACGCAGTCATCATGGGTTGGGAACAGACCGCCTCAGGCTATGCCGGAGTCTGGGCGACAGATAACACGCGCGAAGCGCTGTTCGACGCTATGCAGCGCAAGGAAGTTTACGCGACAACCGGTCCGCGAATGATCGTGCGCTTCTTCGGCGGTTGGGACTTTCAAGAGGGTGACGCCAACACTCGCAATCCTGCGGTTGTCGGCTACAACAAGGGGGTTCCGATGGGGGGTGATCTGTCCAACGCACCCGCCGGTAAATCACCCAGTTTCCTTGTAGCCGCACTGAAAGATCCCATTGGCGCCAACCTCGATCGCATCCAGGTTATTAAAGGCTGGCTCGACGCCAAGAACGAAACCCACGAAAAAATCTATGACGTGGTTTGGTCGGGGGACCGTAAGGTTGATTCCAAGACTGGAAAACTCCCGTCGGTGGGTGACACCGTGGATGTGCCGAACGCTACCTACGCGAACACCATCGGGGCTTCGGAACTGATCAAGGTCTGGAAAGACCCGGATTTCGATCCCGCCCAGCGAGCGTTTTATTACGTGCGTGTGCTCGAAATCCCCACGCCTCGCTGGACGGCGTACGACGCCAAGTATTTCGGCATCAAAATGCCGCCTGAAGTCCCCATGAAAGGCCAGGAGCGAGCCTATACCTCACCCGTCTGGTATACGCCAGCAGCAAAATGAAATGGAGATATTTGTGAGACTTGTTCGCGAACCGCTATTTCACTTTCTCGTTCTGGGGGCCGTCATCTTTGCGGCCCACGGCTTCATCACGCGACACAGAACAGACAAGCCCGGGGAAATCGTTGTGACCAAGGCCGCCGTTGAGAATCTGGTCACTGGGTTCACGCGGACCTGGCAACGTCCTCCGACGGAGGACGAACTTCAGGGACTGGCACGCGATTACATCCGTGAGGAAGCCGCTTACCGCGAGGCGCTCGCCCTGGGACTCGACCGGGACGACATGATTGTGCGGCGCCGGCTCCGACAAAAACTCGAATTCGTTTCGGACGAACTGGCAACGCGAACAGAACCCAGCGACGCGGAATTGCAGAGCTTTCTGGAGGCGCATCGAGGAACATTCCAGACTGAGCCGCTCTTCTCACTTCGTCAAATTTACTTCAATCCCCAGCGACACGGTGAAAACCTTCATCGGGACGTAGCACGCGTGCTCGATGATTTACAACATTCCGCCTCCCACGTCCCCGAGACTGCGCTGGGGGATCCTTTCCTTCTCCAGCAGAGCTTCGACGATGTTACTTTGCCAGACCTGAAGAAGACGTTCGGGGAACACTTCGCTTCGGCAATCAGCGCCCTGCCAGTTGCTTCCTGGCAAGGGCCAATCGACTCTGGCTACGGCGTGCATCTAGTGTTCGTTGCTCAACATACGGATAGGCATCTCCCGACCCTCGCTGAGGTGCGGGAACAGGTGCGCCGTGAGTATCTCGACGCCAAACGCAGTGAGGCTACAGATAAGTTTTACAAGGTGCTATTAAGCCGCTACAGCGTAAGAATCGAACCGCCTGAAGGGAAGAAATTGGCACAGGTGCAGTGATGTGGCGTTCTCTGATGTTCCTCATTGTTGTCCTCGTTGGCTGGCCAGCCACAGCGTCAGCACACGAAGTGCGGCCCGCGTACCTGCAACTCCATCAGACAGGTGCAGACCGCTACGATGTGCTCTGGAAAGTGCCGGCAGTAGGTGACACGATGCGGTTGAGCCTGTATGTGCAACTGCCAGAAGCGTGCTCCAATCCCAAACAGCCTCGTGGCGTTTTTGCCAATAACGCTTACACCGAGCAATGGAGCGTCGAGTGTCAGGGAGGTCTGGCTGGGTCAACTGTGCGCATTGCGGGTCTCAACGCCACGCTCACCGACGTGCTGGTGCGCGTTGAACGCCTCGACGGTTCTTCTCAAGTGACCCGAGTTTCGTCCTCGTCGCCTTCCTTCGTTGTAGAAGCGATGCCACGCCGTTTTGAAGTCGCCCGAACCTACCTCGTGCTAGGCATTGAGCACATTCTCACCGGCGTCGACCATCTGCTGTTTGTTTCAGGACTTTTGCTGCTAGTGAATGGGACAAGGCGGCTGCTTCTAACGGTCAGCGCTTTTACACTCTCACATACGGTGACGCTAACGCTCGCAACCCTCGGGTTTGTTCACGTGCCTCCCGCTCCGGTCGAGGCGGTTATTGCGCTCAGCATACTGTTTGTCGCTTGGGAAGTACTCCGCAAAAACTTGAATCCAACTGGACTAGCCCAGCGCAAGCCGTGGCTGGTGGCTTTCTCGTTTGGCCTGCTGCATGGCTTGGGATTTGCGGGTGGACTCAGTGCGGCTGGCCTGCCCAGTGCTCATATCCCCCTTGCTCTTGGCTTCTTTAGCGCGGGAGTCGAGGTTGGCCATTTTTCATTTGTTGGTTCGGCACTCTTAATCATTGCAGCGCTTCGACGCTGGGTGTCCCAATTGCCACCCTGGTCTCGGCGAATCGCGCCTTACGCCATCGGCAGTTGTGCATCGTTTTGGCTAATCAGCCGACTCGCGGCGTTCTAGACTGGCTGTCCTCAACCTCGTAGACCACGCCCATCCCGCCGAGCTTCCTGGATGACCGGTTCCGCAAAAGGGTACGAGCGGCTGCCTTGAGCACCTGGAGTGATTTCGTCCGAACCTTCTGACCTCTGCGGGCCCGCAGAATCGTGTGCCTGCTCAGACCGGTTTTGTCTTGGAGTTCACCCAGAGAGCATTGCTTCAACGTCTGTTGGACTTGGGTGCTGGGAATCGTGCTTTTCTCCCGGTAGCGAACCAGCGATGGCAGCAACGTACTGATATCTTCAGCTTGCTCCCAGCCGTGTTCGGTTTCCTTCCCGATCAAATGGAATTCGTCGGCTGTGACCGGATATCGTTTCAATAATCCGTGGCTATCAGCTTTGCAAGGGTTGCCGTCCGGCGCGAGGCTCTTGTATTCGGGATGTTTCACATAGTGCGCAAAGATTGACCCAAAGGTCTGCGGCAAGGCCATAAGCGTGGGTGGATTCAGGGTGTGCGTCGTACCATCGTGAATATCGATGTAGGGCATTTCCCACCAAAGCGCGCGACCGAGTTGAAGATGAGCAAGAGCGCCGATGGGTGAGTTCCAGACGATTCCCCGATGATCGAGGATTTTCTGTTTCCTCGCCGACCACCATACGGAATAGCGTTGTCTTGCCCGCTCCATTGGGACCGACTAGCCCGACTTTTTCGCCGGGATTCAACTGAAACGAAGCATCCACGAAGAGCAACTGCTTGCCATACTGCTTATTGATGTTGGAGAAAGAGATCATTTTGAAAGAGCAACTCGCGGCACGCTGCCTCTTCCAGTGTAGCCCGGCCTGAAAGTTGCCGGTTAATGGTGGCACATTGGATTATTGAAGGTTTGCCCGTGATTCAGGAGGAGTCGATTACTTCCTGAAAGCCGACTTCCCATTACCCATCAGGGTCGATGAGTGACTCGGTGATTTCGCACTCGTCGCGCTTGTCGTAGCGAGCCAACTGGGATCAGTGAACAGAAATCAGGGGTCGCAAAATTCACACTTGACATTCACAGATAATCCACTACCATATGGTTGTGGATAAATTAGGTACAACGTTTGCGGCTTTGTCTGATCCAACCCGGCGGGCAATGATCGAACGACTCTCACATGGGCCTGCCTCTGTGCATGGCTTGACGGAACCGTTTGCACTCTCGCAGCAGATGATTTCAAAACACATTGCCTACCTGGTGCGGGCGCGGATTGTGATCAAGACGAAGCGTGGACGAGAGAGTGTGTGCACGCTTAGGCCAGCGGCGATCAAAACAGTCAGCGACTGGGCGGCTTATTATCGCCGGTTCTGGGAAGAGAGTTTCGACAAGCTGGATGTGGTTGTGAATCAAATGAAAAAAACGGAGGTCAGAGATGACAAACAACACGGTGAACGAGATAGAGCGGATGGTTGTGACAAGAGTTTTTGATGCCCCACGCGAATTGGTTTGGAGGGCGTGGACAGACCCGAAATACGTGATGCAGTGGTGGGGGCCGAAGGGTTTTACTGCGCCTTTTTGCAAGATGGATTTTCGCGTTGGAGGAAAATCTCTCTTCTGCATGAGAGCGCCGGATGGGCAGGAGTGCTGGAATGCGGTTGAATACCACGAGATTGTTCTGCACGAGAAGATCGTTTCCTCCATGTACTTTTCGGACTCGAAGGGAAACAAGGTTGAGCCTGCGCAATTAGGAATAGAACATGAGGCCATAGACGGTGCGTACGACATGACCATCTTTGAGGATCTCGGAAACGGCCAGACGAAACTCACCCACATTGGAAATGAACCCATGGAGAGCGCGAAAAATAGCGGTCAACTAGAGGGCTGGAACCAGATACTCGATAAAGTTGCCGAGGTTGTTACGAAGCTAGCGCAGGCGAAATAAGAAGTTGGAGTTTTGATGATTGTCATGCGCGAGATCAGAACGTAAAGCAACGCGTTCTGTTCCGGAAACCTAAGGGTGGGCCGGGCCGGGTGGCCCGGCCCTTCAAACTGGAGAAGCCACCACAGATGCGGGTGGCCCGTCCTTCGCGTAGGCGAAAAGGGCGGGTACGACGACGGAATACACAACGGGCGGTGTAGAACGGACAAGAGTTGCGCCGGCAGCATCGCCGCCCACCCTTGCAAAAAACGTAAGGATGGGGCACCCTCCGTGGGAATGGTGCAATGCAAAGATGGGCCACCCGCCAGGCCGCCCGCCCGGGTTCTATATCTGTCGTGGAACCGTATCGTAAGTCTGTAAGCAATATATGAGGTCACCAATCATCGGATTGCCAAGAATCGGCGCTCGTGGTTTCAGCGACGGAAAGAACGTGCCCATCCCGGTAGGAGAAGGACTTTCGTTGTCGCCGTAGTAAAACGCAAAGTTTGTAATCAGAACTGCGCTCTCAGGCGTAGGCTCCGTGGCAGCGTTCCAAATCTCGACAAGAAGGTCACGAATCTCCTTCATCCAAGGAACCGTATCGACAGGGATATCCGAGTATGACGGAAGCCCCTTCTGTGGACTGTCGGGAACATTGGCGTCAATGAAAATCAGGAATGGTATGTCACCATCGGGCGCTTGCTTTGTTGCTCTCTCATAGAGGTCAAAAACGTCGCCTTTGAGATGTGTTTCGGGCGAGACCGTACCGATGTAGTTCATTGCTCCGGGGCGTTGCCGACTCTTCGTTTCCACTCCAACTTTCTTCCCCGTAACTTTGTGAGTTGCGATAAATTCTGGGTGCTTGCCGGACGCCTTGTTGTCGTCGATCCATTCAACCTCAAAGCCAGCACGCGCGAAAATGGCAGCGATTAGGACCTCATAACGCGCGCCCTGAAAGGCTCCAAAATCCTTCAATCTCTCGATGACGGAATCAGGCAGCTTGTGAACCAACTGTAGCCAATACAAATCGTAGCCAAAACACTGGTAGGCTTTTGCCGGGCCAGTGAGAGTATGACCAGTGCTAACACCGTCATCTGCGTCTCCCGGCCTGCGAAGCAGCTCAACCATCGCCGTGCGCCATCTGACAATCGCGTTCTGATTCTTGAGTGGAAGTAGAAGTTGCTCTTCAAACCATTCCTTGCCGAGCGTCCCGACCACGAGAGCATCGAGGAACTGATGGAACGTCTCGTGCTGTGGGTAGTGCCAGACTTTGTTCCAGACAATCCGAAACCGGGTATCACCTTGGACCATGCTCGACTGGATTTGCGATAGCGCACCTGACACCAGCCTTGGCGCCGTTCCCCGTAGCATCTCGTTCCCAGAAGCGTGTATGCCTTTGTCCCTGCAGCAGGAACCGTATGACTTCCCGTGGAGGCCGCATGGACAAGGCTTTGCCGGGTCGAATGGTGGTATCGGCGGGACAGCGAGAGGCCCTCCAGCGACCCGGTGTAGACGGAGGACAAATGCGAGGTCGCAACCAAACCTTTCTCACACCGCGAACCCTTGAAGGATGTTTTCAACGACAGCCTCAGTCCCCGTGCTCCTATCGCGTCCGGGCATCACGTCTCCAATTTCCCAGACCGTATCGCGCGGGCCATTGTCCTCGCCTGAGAGCGTGAGCCCTCCGTCAGCACCAATGACGAAATAGCGATTCTTGACGAGCCTCTGCTCTGGGTCAAGTAATCCCGCGCCGGAAAGCCGGTAGCCCTCGAATTGCGAGTCCTTTAAGAACTTCAATGCTTCTGGTCGGTCCACGAATCTCACGGGTTCAGGCTCCGCTTTTTCGCCCGATCAGTCAAGGCCGTTGCCGTCCACTTCTGCCCAGCGCGTCCGGCTTCGAGTCCAATGGTATAGTCCATCTTCTTCATGGAGTCCTCTATACACGGTCAAGTATAGGGCTGGTGCTTCGGCCTCCGCTCCAAGAAAGTTCGCGGTAATTCACCGAGAGATATAATTCCCGCGTGCGACAACCTATGCGGCATGTAATGGCGCTTCGCGTTTCCAAAGCGGTTCTCGTTTTTGCAATCGCAGTTTTCTACACGATTCTGGTCCTAAACAACATCACGGATTACGGCTCCAACTATGAGTTTGTCCGCCACGTCCTGATGATGGACTCAACCCTTCCGGGGAACCACCTCATGTGGCGCGCCGTCAGTTCGCCGCTAGTACATACGGTCTTCTACATCGCCATCATCGCCTGGGAATCAGTCACTATGCTTCTATGCTGGTGGGCTGGTGTTCGGTTGCTGAAATCGTATCGTGCGGACAGGTCGCAATTCGCCGCTGCGCTGGACGTCGCCGTGATTGCGCTGACGACGAGCCTGCTGATGTGGTTGGTGGCGTTCCTTGATGTCGGGGGCGAATGGTTTCTGATGTGGCAGTCGAAAATGTGGAATGGGCAGGAAGAGGCATTCCGAATGTTTACCATTGTCGGTGTGGTGTTTTTGGTGGTGGTGCAACGCGAGCCAACTCCCGCGAAGGAGGAAAAGTTCAAATGAGGCGATTCGGGAAATGGTTTCTCATCGCATTAGGTTCGTTGGTCGTCCTGTTGGCTATCGTCATCACGTTGACCATCGGGTGGAGTCCGTTTTTCGGCCCAAAGGCGCGTGCTCTCACGAACCGCACATTCGAGCGTACGCCGCAACGGCTCGAGAGAGGCCGCTATATCACGACGGGCTTGAGCAGCTGCGTCTATTGTCACAGCCCGCATGACTGGACCAGCCCAGGCACACCCATGGTGGCTGGCAAAGAAGCTTCCGGCGAGGTGCTGCCCTACGCCGGTCTGCCCGGACGCATCGTGGCCCCGAACCTTACGCCCGATCCTGAAACCGGAGCGGGCAGTTGGACCGATGATCAACTAGCCCGCGCCATACGCGAAGGCGTCGGCCACGATGGCCGCGCTCTTTTTCCCATCATGCCCTACCAACACTACCGCAATATGTCAGATGAAGATTTGGCATCCGTTGTGGTCTACCTGCGATCCCTACCTGCTGTCCACAACCAGCTTCCGGCCACCGAAATCATTTTTCCCGTAAAGTACCTGATCCGCAGCGCTCCCGAGCGGATTGCCGCGCCGGTCGCCGACGTTGTCTCCTCCGACCAGCTCAAATACGGAACCCATCTTGCCGACCAGGCCGGTTGTATCGACTGCCATACACCTCAAGTACGGGGACAAAACGTTTCGGGTATGGACTTTGCCGGAGGCTTTCCCTTCACGGGCCCCTGGGGTACTATCGCGAGCGCGAATATCACGCCCGATTCATCTGGAATCCCCTATTACGACGAGGCTCTTTTCTTGAACGTGATGCGCACCGGACAGGTCGGAGCCCGCGAACTTAGCCCGATCATGCCCGTGATGGTTTATAAGAATCTAACCGATGACGACCTCAAGGCGATCTTCGCCTTTCTTCGCACAACAAAACCTGTGAAGCATCGCGTAGACAACTCGGAGGCGCCGACCGAATGCAAGCTCTGCAAACAGAAACACGGCGGCGGTAGCGAAAACTAGTAGGGCGATCACGAGCGCTAGAAAACCTGAATATCGCGACTTCGATATTCGCTTTCCTGCTAGGACGATCTTCACTACTCATTCGAGTGTGCAAAAGTATCCGATACAGATGCTTCAAGGAGCTCTATCATTTGATTCGCGCCTCTCGATCCGCTATGAGTCTACATATTGTCGCAGCTAGGTTTGTATCAGAAAAACGCGATTGTGTGATGTTGCACCAGGCGGGGGAGAAGCAGCGCTCAAGGCGATTCTGCGCGAGCAGGTCGGCGAACCTTATCTTGGGATTACTTCCCGCTTGCCCGTGATCCAGGAGTTTCTGGAATCGATTCACACAAGCCGGCTTCAGTACTGATTCTCCCCAGCAGGCCTTCGCCGACACTGGTTCGAGATGATGGCTAGGATAGCTAGGGGCTGCGAGATATGAAAAAATCAGCTAGGGCCGCAGATGAACTCCCATGAACGCGGATGACCTACAGTGTTTTCTATCGGCGTTCATCCGCTTTCATTGGGGGCACCCACTGGATTCGCCCTGGAAAGACTACGAGATGCGAAAAGGGTTTACGAGAAAACCACAAAGGGACGAGCCCGCGACGCCAGGCAAGAACTACATAACGCGGAGCGGGCTGCAGCGCCTCAAAGATGAGCACCGGTTTCTGCTCACCAGGGAACGCCCGGCCGTGACGGAGGTGGTGGCGTGGGCTGCCAGCAACGGCGATCGCAGTGAAAACGGCGACTATCAGTACGGCAAGCGACGGCTGCGGCAGATCGATGGCCGGATTCGCTTTCTCACGAAGCGAATCGAAGCCGCGGAAGTGGTGGACCCGGAAGCTCCGAGAGCGGGGCAGGCGGCGACGAGGACATTCTTCGGAGCGACCGTGCGCTATGCCAATGCCGCGGGAGCGGAGCGAGTGGTGAGCATCGTGGGCACCGACGAGGTCGATCTCAACCGCAACCACATCAGTTGGGTGTCACCTCTGGGGCGCGCGTTGATGAAGTCGGCAGCGGGTGACAGCGTACTCCTTCAATTGCCAGGCGGTACAGAATACCTGACCGTGCTGGAAGTGTGTTACGAGCGCATTTCTGTGGAACCGTTCCGTGAACCACCTGGATCCGAGGCCTCGGCAAAGAGACTCACTCGCCGACGCTAGATCCACCTGACGAAGAAACAGCGAGATTAGCTTATCTGCAACGGGGTGCGGGGCCGCACTTCCAAGCGGGCGGGACCAGTCCTCTCTCGACACAATAAAATAACAATGGTACAACGTAATAGGATAATAACCGTACAGCGCAATAGTATAAATACAGCGCAACACAATCGGATAGGCGGAGTGTCACTATGAATGATTTAACGACAAGAGAGCCGGCCAACGATCCCCAGGATTTGGAGCGATTGTTGGTAGCGAGAGAGAACGCGGGAGATGTTACTGGCATGACGGCGTTGTTCGAGCCAGACGCGGTAGTCGACATAGGCGGTGGAACGTTCCTGCGTGGCAAAGAGGCCATTCACGAGTTTTTTACTAAACTCCAGGTTACGGGGTTTGGACCGGAAAAACGAAAGTTCGAGTTCGGAGAACAGCGACCAGCGCTCATTTGCGGTGATCTGGCCCTCACCTCGACAGGCAGCCGTAATGGTACCGTGACCTCGGAAGTTGCGCGGCGCCAGAAGGATGGAACGTGGCTATGGGTGATTGACAGGTATTCCGTCTCTTGGTGATTGGCAGGTATGCCGTCACCTAAGCGCTCTCTTGCGCGGGCGCTTACGACTCAGCCTACGACGCAGACTAATAGAAACACGAAGGCGAAGGAAAACCGCTATGGCCATACCCCCTGAGAAACTCGCGCAGTCCCTCGAAATCCTGCGGAACCTCCAGACCGCGGAAGGGGCTGGGGCGATCCGGGCGCGCGACCTGTCACGCACGCACCGGGAGCGCCTCCTGCGCAACGGCTTCCTGCAGGAAGTCATCAAGGGCTGGTATATCTCGAGCCGCCCGGACGAAGTGAAAGGCGAGAGCACGGCCTGGTACGCATCGTTCTGGCGTTTCTGCGGCGCGTATCTGGAAGCGCGTTTCGGCGTTCGGTGGTGCCTTTCACCGGAACAATCGCTTTCGCTTCATGCCGGCAACTGGACCGTGCCCGGCCAGCTCGCGGCGCGGTCGCCGCGCGCGGGCAACAAGGTCACCAAACTCCCGCATGGCACGTCCCTGCTGGAGCTTCGCATCGCGCTGCCGGGTCTGGCGGACCGAAAGGAAGAGGCCGGCCTGCGGCTGTTCTCGGTGGAATCAGCACTGATCGCGTGCTCCCCCAACTATTTTTCGAACAACGCGACGGATGTTCGCGCGGTGCTGCCGATGATCCGTGACGCTTCCGGCCTTCTCACTCGGCTTCTGGAGGGCGGTCACACAGTGATCGCCGGACGTTTGGCCGGGGCCTTCCGCAACACCGGACGCGACCGCATCGCGGACGATATCGTGAAAACGATGACGGCGGCTGGCTACGCCGTGCGGGAGAACGATCCCTTTACGGACAAACCGTCCCTGGTCATCGGAGCCCGCGAAACATCTCCTTACGTAAACAGGCTGCGGCTGCTCTGGCAGAAAATGCGCGAGCCGGTCATCGAACGCTTCCCGAAAGCGCCGGGCCCGCCGCGCAACATTGAGGCGTACCTCAAGCGCGTCACCAACGCCTATGTAACAGACGCCTATCATTCGCTGTCGATCGAGGGCTACCGCGTCACGCCCGCTCTCATCGAGCGCGTCCGCGGCGGTACATGGAATCCGGAAGCCGACGAAGGCGACCGCGAACAGCGGAACGCCATGGCGGCGCGCGGCTACTGGCAGGCCTTTCAGGCTGTGCAGAAGAGCCTCGGCAAAATTCTGAAGGGGAAAAATCCGCGAGAGGTCGCGGACGAGGATCACGGCACGTGGTACCGGGAGCTGTTCGCGCCGAGCGTCACCATCGGCCTGCTGAAGCCTGCCGATCTCGCGGGCTATCGCAACGGCCAGGTCTATATCCGCAAGTCGATGCACGTGCCGCTGAACCGGGAAGCGGTGAGGCATGCCATGCCGGCGTTCTTCGACCTGCTGCGGGAAGAGCCGCACCCGGCCGTCCGCGTAGTGCTCGGGCACTTCATCTTCGTCTACATCCATCCTTATATGGATGGCAACGGCCGCGTCGGGCGCTTCCTGATGAACACGATGATGGCGTCGGGCGGATACCCGTGGACGGTCATTCCGGTAACCGACCGCAACGCCTACGTGAACGCTCTCGAAAAAGCGAGCGTCGGCGAGGATATTGCGCCCTTTGCGGATTTGCTCGCCGGGCTGGTGAAGAGGCGGCTGGCGGGCGAGCCGTTGCCGCCGGTGCCGAAAGCTTCGCTCGTAGACGAACGCTAAAACAATTTTCGATCTGCATGCAGCGGCGAGGAAAGATCTGCCGACGTGCACTGCGTGAAATTGCGAATTGACAAGAATGCATAGCCAGCGCAAACACGACTCTCGTTCTCTCCACTGGTTATGTTGATTTCCAAACGCCTCCGAACTTCGTAATAACCAGTGTAAATGGGCCTTCCCCTTATTCCGCCTTTCGAACTGCCAACCCGCGTGCCGGCCGCCGCGCTAGATTTTTCAATTTGTACGGCTAAAGCTCTCAGCCCTTTCTGCCCCATCTTCACTAGAAAGGAAACCGGGGTACCGTCCAGTATCACTTCAGGCCCTTTCCATTGAGAACGATGGAAAAATACATCTTGTCCGTTTTCATCTCTGATGAACCCGAACTCCGCGAAGGCCCGCTTAATGACACCCCGTACGCGCGCATGGTCTAGTTTGTGCGCACTGGTTTGCAATACCCTTTTCACAGGATGCTGGCCGGTCGGCAACCCGGCAGAGCCGAGAAACTCAGCGCGAATCGCCGTCGTGAAGTCGCTACGCCGTTCGGCTTTCTCCTTCATACTTGGCACCTGACCTCGCAAGGACAGCATCAATCGTTCGTTTCGCCTTCTGCAATGCCTCCTGAAGTGCAACCGAATCGTTGAGGAGTTCAAGCAAGCGCTGAGAAAACTCTTTGGTCTTTTTAGCGCCAAGTTGAAGTGAGATGGTTTCGTTTGGGGCAACAAATAGCCGAAGTAAGAATAGGAGGTGATAACGGTATGGTTTTAAAGAATATGGCACTCGTCCGACTCTGAATTCGCGCTCTATCAAGAAGTTCGCGTACGCCCAGCAATAGTATGGTTGCGGATCGTGATCATCCTGAAAAATCAGTTTACGGTTCGCGTTCAGTAGCTCTCCGTAGTAGCGATGCGTGCTTTGCGGAGCTTCAAAGTACATTGCAACAAAGCACTTGGTTTGGGTTGTGAGACTAACAACGCGGAACTTGGGAGTGTCGTCGGCTTCGTATTGCTTTGACCGGCGTTCGTAATATAGTTTTTGATTCGGAACGAGAATGCTCGCGTAGAATTCTTCCAGTCGCTTCTGGAAAGGCTCAAGGGCGATGAACGCTTCCTGCTTGACCTCGGTTTGCCAGTTCGTCGCCTTGATGACGAGATTGGTTAGTTCGCTGCTTTCGGTCGCGATGAGCTTGATCGGAAGGAAGAGGGAGTTAGTAAGCTTTTCTTTGTTGTAGAAAAGCACGTGGCTGGTCTGGCAGCCATTGACAATCTGATAATCCCGCAAAGTAAAGTCGTCCCCCACGGGTGTGATCGACCTTGCGACGATTGTTACGCCATTATTCAGCAGCACAAACCGGTCCTGATGTAACTCTGAGCTTCTGACAGCAGTCGCGATCTCACGATTGACGGGATTGTCCCCCAAATAGTCGCGCACGTTCTCGTAAAACAGTCCTCTTTCAAGATTGCCGTCGGGATCGGTGATAAGTTTCAGGTACTGCTTGGCGGAGAGTACACCGATATACGCTTGGTTTACTCCATCAACTTTGGGGATAACGACCCGCTTTTCAAAGGAGAATTGTTTTACCACTCTCTGTTTGATCGAACGATAGTAGCCCTTAATTTTTTCGAGATCGACTGGTATAAATTTCAAGTCTCCGAAACCGTGCCGGGCCACAAGTTTCTTTTTTTCGGCGTCGATAAGATTAGAAATGACAACGTCATTCATCCAAGCGCCGGTGCAGACGTAATATAGTTCGCAGGAAGGCGGCGCATCCATCTTGATGCTGTGTTCGGAGATGGCGGCGCGTAAATCCCGCAAGTGTTTCATCCGTTCATTAGGTGGAATCTTTGGTTCTTGGCAGAAGAAGTCCTCGACGGCCTGTGTGAACTTGAGAATGTCACCGGTATCGAAAGATGAGGATGTTTTTGCCTGGACAAAAACGAAACTGGCATCCAGCGAATGCCGTGCCACGTCCTTCACTTCATCTCGGGAGGTCACCAGGACATCGTTGGCAATTACCGCTATACCATCGATGCCAAACGCGCCGTTCGTCTCGAGATCGTCAAGCTGGACGGTTCCGTTGTACAGTCTGGACAGAACTGCATAATTTGCAAAGTGTTCGAATAATTTATCGGAAGCTAGATTCCCAAGTTCGTGTTCTTTTGCGAAATTCGATACGAAACTTTCGAGGATTTGATCGCCGATCATGGGTCGATTTTCACTCCTGACTTTGTCGGAAGGGATTATAGGACACAAGAAGCCAGATTTCCCCCACAGTGCTTGGCTGACCGCCACGATCATTCCGCAGACGAACGCGACAATCGCGGATATATACTTACAAATAAGAACCTCTTCCTTCCTATCCAAATTTTGTGCATGATAAAGGACGTTATCGTTCGCAAGCAGACAAGTTGTGGCAGGCGATGGTCTGTGTCTGGTTGCCCGTTCTAGAGCGTTTTCACAACCCGACTCAGTCTCCCATAATTGAAAACACGGCGCAGGAGTCCATGGGTCGTGACACCGCGGAGACTTGAGCCACTTCCCAGTCTGCGCAACAGGATCATGCGATTGTTTCCGCGTGACGGACAACCCGAGGGCCGCTACCTCGAACCCACCCTGTTCTCGGCCTGATCTCTGGCCCCCGCCCTATCGCGGCGTTTGTTCGCCATTCTCAATTCCGCAATTCCACTCGGCCTGAGCAAAACCATTTTTCCATTCGGCGTTCTTGGCCGAAGTCGTTTCCTCTCCCATTTTTTTCTCCACTCAACCCGCGCCTGACAAGACCGGGGTTATTCCAGCGGTGCTCCCTGTCAAGGGTCTGCGATGAACGCGGACAAACCGCGCCCTTGACATGTCCGCGCCGCTGAACGCCTTCAAAACCGTCGCGGGTTTCGCGAAGAAAAAAATTGTTTTTGAAGGAGAATACGATGCAGAACACCACCGATAGAAAAGACGTTTACAAAGATGAGGGCGATCAAAGCGAGTGGCTTACGGCCGATGAAGCAGCGTCTTATCTGAAAGTAAAAACTCGCGCCCTGCTCCGTCTGGTGCGGCGTGGTGACCTTCGCGGCTACGCGCTTTGCGGCTCGCGGCGCCATGTCTGGCGTTTTCGCAAAGAGGATTTGGACTCTGCCCTGCTCGCGCACCCTATGGTAATCTGCAAGCCGCTACCTGTGCGCTCCGTGAAAGGAGCGACAAATTGAGAGCGTCACAGTGTGTTGTCTATAGCAGAAAACGCGGTACGTGGCATTTGAAGTGGTTCGAGGACGGCAAGCCGCATCGCCGGCAACTCGGCACGATCCGTGAATTGCCCTCGCGCGCCATCGCGGAAAAGGCCGCGGAGCCCTTCCGGCGAATGCTGGCAAAGCCGGTCAAAATGGTTCCTACGGTGAGCATTCTGGTCGAGCAGTACAAACTCGAAAAGATGTCCGCGCGCGCAAGCACGAGCCATTCCGTCAAGGCGTGGCTCAGAAACCATATCGACAAACCAATTACAGACCTTCAGGCGCGTCCTGTCGATTTGTGGCTGAAGTTTCTTCCGCTGGCGCCCAAGAGCAAGGTTCACATTCGAGGCGTGATCCGTGAGCTATGGGAATACGCAATGTACCGGGACGATGTTGAGTTGCAGCGCAATCCGATGGAGCTGGTCCGCATCAAGGGAGCGACGAAACGGTTGCGGAAACCTCGCAGCCTTACCGTGGAAGAGTTTCAATGTCTTCTCGCGCATCTGGACGGAGCTTTCCGGACGATGGCTTTGGTTTGTATATCATTCGGGCTTCGGATCAGCGAATGCCTTGCGTTGAAATGGTCCGATGTGGACTGGCTTAATGCGAAGCTCACGGTCGAGCGCGGCATTGTCCGGCAAGTGGTCGATGACGTTAAAACCGAGTACTCCGGACGCGCCATGAGCATCGATCCTGCGATGCTTGCGGTTCTTAGAACCTGGCGGCAGGAAACGCAATTCTCTGCCGACGGCGATTGGGTGTTTGCCAGTCCGTTGAAACTCGGCCGCCTGCCCTGGTCTTATCCCTGGGTATGGCGAGTCTTTACCAAAGCTGCAGAAGCTGCGGGCATCGGTCATTTAAGCACGCATACGATGCGTCATAGCTACCGTTCGTGGCTGGACGCTGTGGGCACACCGATGGCGGTGCAGCAAAAGCTCATGCGACACGCTTCGATCACGACAACCATGAATATCTATGGGGACGTGGTGACGGATGAGATGGCAGAGGCTCACTCGAAAGTGGTCCATCTCGCCCTCTCGAAACAGTGAGAGGGTTTCAGCGGGGTTTCAGCGCCCGTATGCTGTTGAAAGTATGGCGGAGAGAGTGGGATTCGAACCCGTTCACAAACCGCAAACAAAGGGCTTAACCGAGCACGGTCAGCAAATTTAGTCCTTATAAGTGCATGTAAAACCAGAGAACTGATTTTAAGTGATTTGCAACCTGCCTTTCAGATGAGGCGTTGAGAACATGGCGGCCGCCAGTGCCTCTCAAAACCCGGAAAGTGTTTTTTGGTGCTGGCCCATGATCGTCGTCGCATTCTCCACTTCAACGTGATCCGTCATCCGACCGCGGAGTGGACGGGACAACAACTGCGAGAGGCATTTACCTGCAACCAATCCCCACGTTACCAGCTGCGGGACCGGGATGCGATCTTTGGCCAGGACTTCCGAGTACAGGTGAGAGACATAGGCATAGAAGAAATTCAAGCCTCCTTTGTTCGATTTAGGAGTTGCTCCCGGGAAGCGGCAGCGCGAGATGCGGAAGCAATGCGATGCTGAACGTGCATGGGTATCTCATCGTTTTTCCCTTTCCCAATCTGGCCGGGCCTGGAAAGCCCTTTTTCATAGGCGCCCATGTCGCAGCCCGTCTCATCTTCTTTGTCGGGACGCGGGTAGCCGCGCTGATCAGTCTTCAGCAGGTGACCGTTGCCGTCGGTGCTGCCATTTCGGTGCGACGCAAGACAAGCCGCCTGATTTTGGGGGCTTATCCCATCATCGTGCTAGGAGTGACCTCGGTTATAGCCCGCAGAAAGCTATATAATCCGCTCCTCTGGGCGTGTGGCACGACCCAACGCATTATTCAGGTATGTCGAAGCAACTAATCCCTTGGCGCTACAACGCTGGGAATGTAATGTCGACGGGCCAATCGGGCACGCCAAGTCACCGCTGTGTCGCTGGGTGCCAGACGTTCTTGATTCGATGTTAGCCTTTGTGAGGGTGCACCGCTGTTTTCGGTCGCGGCGGTTTTGCCCTGAGCGTCAAGACAACCGCCACATGGGGTTAGCAACATAGCATGCTGGTTGCCATTAGAAGTCACTCCTTGGACGGCAATTTCGCCCCGATCATTGACAAAAGTCGCCTCTGACAATGTCAAATCAGAGCCAACAGGAACATACACGTTGAGATCAAAGACGGAGCCGTTCTGCCAAAGAAACGCACGGGAGGGACCGCCAGCACACGGAAAGGAAGAGCCGACGACCTGGCCTCCCGAGTTAACGCTGTTGGCCAAACTGCAGTCGTCGCCCGCAAGCGTCCCCAGATTGGTCATCACTCCGTTCTTCCATAAGAACGCAAGGAATGCCTGATCGTTTTGATTGGTAGCCCCTCCGACGATGATCCCAGAATCGCTGACTGAGCTCGCAAGTCCAAAGCTGCCTCCGAGCGTACCGAGGTCGATCAGAGATCCCCGATCCCAAAGAAACGGGTGTGCCGTTAAGTCTCCCACAAGATTCGACTGTCCGACGACTTGACCCCGGTTGTTCAGCTTATTAGCTAGACCGAGGGTGCCTCCTAGAGAACCGAGATCGAGCATTCTGCCGTGGTCCCAAAAGGGTCTACCGTAGGGAATCCCGTTACGGGATTTATGACCGCATTTGTCAACGAGTGCCCGGCTGCCTGCCCCCTCTCGTTTATCCATAATGCACAGCTGTCAGGCCCGCCCAACGTGCCGACGGTTTGCGGAATTTCGTTTTGCCAAATGACGGCCTCCTGTTGTTGACCAAAAGGCGGGTTAAAGCAGAGCTCGGCAAAACCAAAGGAGTCTAGTGTCGTATTTAAGGCAAATCCTGCTATCTGGTCACGGTTGTTGATCGCGTTCGCATAGCTGAAGTTTCCTCCGAAATTCGGGAGCGTAATAATTTGCCCGTTTTTCCAGACGACAGCAACGGTCTCCGGAAACCCCGTAATGGGATCGATGGCGCCGTTTTCTGATCGCGGTAGGGATACCAGTTGCCCGGTACCCCCCGCACAGATCCGGACGGGCGCTCGTTAGCGCATCCGGTTCTTATCTCGGATGAGTGGCGGCAAAGCGAGCATCGGGGAAAGGATGGAGCACAGCCGGTTGGGGAAGCCAGCGCTTCGCCAGGGTGAGCATCCGCGTCCAGTTGATTCGGTGTTTCTGGGTCCGGCGGCGAATACTATGCCACCAGCAGACCAGCACCCGATGCCGGAACAGGGATAGGCTAGCGTTGTTTCCCGGTACCGCGTAGTAGTTGAAGTACCCCTGTACGACCGACCGGAGCCATTGGCCGGTTTGGCCCACGGGATCATGCATGCGCTTGCGGAGCTCCGGTTTTATTTGCCGCAGCTTGGCCCGCATGCGTTTGCGAATCGTCGTGCGCCGTACCATGAATCGCCCCAAACTATTCTTCCCGCTAATGTGCGTGAAGCCTAGAAAGTCGAACGTCTCGGGTTTCCCTTCCCCTCTACGTCTCCGGTTCTCTTCGGCAAATCTGCCGAACTCGATCCGGCGCGTCTTATCTGGGTGCAGTTCCAGTCCAAACATGGCCAGTCGTGCCCGTAGATTCTCCAGGAAACGATCAGCGTCTGTCCGATGCTGAAATCCCAGGATGACGTCGTCCGCATAGCGGACGGCCACCACCTCGCCTTGCGCCCACTTATTGCGCCAGACGTTCACCCAAAGATCGAAAGCGTAGTGTAAGTACACGTTAGCGAGCAGCGGTGAAATCACCGAACCCTGCGGCGTACCGGTCTTCGGTTCCGACCATTTGCCTTCCTCCATCACTCCGGCCTTCAGCCATTTCTGGATCAGCCGCAGTAGGCGAGGATCGGCGACGCGATGCTCGATGAACCTGATCATCCAGCCTTTGTCGAGATTGTCGAAAAAGCTTCGGACATCAGCGTCCAAAATGTAGTTCACCTTCTTCTTCAGGAGCGCGTACGACAACGCATCCAGCGCGTCATGCTGGCTGCGCCCCGGGCGAAAGCCATACGAGAATCCGAGAAAGTCCTCTTCATAGATCTGATTGAGGATCGTGGTCACGGCGTACTGGACAAGCTTATCTTCCAGGGCCGCGACTCCGAGTGGGCGTTGCCGTCCATCTTCTTTCTTTATGTACACTCTTCTCGAAGGCAGTGCTCGATACGCTCCGCGATGAACCCGGCCATGGAGATCAACCAACCGATCTTCAAGTCCGGTCTCATACTCCTGCCAGGTGACCCCGTCCACTCCGGGTGCGGCTTTCCTCTTTAGTGAGTAAAAGCTTTCCCGCAGCAGGTCGACGGTCAGATGGTGGAGCAGAGCGGTGAACTTCATCTCCTTATTTTCCCGTGCTGCTTTCCGCACGCCTGCCAACCCCTGGGGCACGCCCTTCCCGCTCTGAGTCGGGTACGTGTTAGGTTGACCTGCGTTCTCCTTGATCGACGGCCTTCCCTCCTCATTCTCCGCCAACGATCTTTTGTCTTTGTTCGAATGATTCATCGGTACTGTACCGTCGTGTGACTCCTCGGGGACGTACATGCGGGCCGTGCGGCTATTGCCTTCGCCCACCGCCCTGCTGTCTGGTTTGGCAGCAGGTGTCTCCGAGGTCTCCCGGTTCTCGTGCATGAAGTTTCTAGGCGTGCCTGGGGTCTTCGACTACGCCGGACTGAGCGGGAACTCGCGCTAGCGCTCCTGCTCATGTTGCCTACCGCGCATATTTAAGACGGCGGCGTCCGGATTGTATCTTTTCGGAGCTGGATACCCACCCCGCCTAGCCCCTGTCCACGCTTCACTGAGTCCCTCGCGGTATCAGCGCAAGACTCGGGGCCGAGCAGATCGCTAGTCTTTACTCGTAAGGCTCTTTCATCCTCTACTTCATGCCGGTTTATCCCGGCGCACAAATACCCACGATCACACCCTTTGCGTTGATGTCGTTAGGGCCACTATTGTTGACCCCAGAGAGAGAACCTAAGTCTGTAATGTGACCGTTCTCGTAAGCGAATGTGTGCGCCACAAGGCATTCCGGAAAAAAGCAATTAGGGGCATAAGGGTCGGGTATGGTGGTGTCTGCGGCACCCGTGGCTGTGCCATGCATGTTCACGGGGCGAGTGCCAACAATGGTAAAGTAGCTGCTTGAACCTCCGAACGTACCCATGTCGATGAGTTGGTAGTGATGGTGTCGAGTACTCTGTTGCGGGGCGGCCGTCTGAGCCTGGATGCTCAGAGCGGCAATTAACACGATGAAAATCGTGCAGGTCGGTCTCGTGGATCGCATGAGATTGCTCCTTTCTTCTCTTCCTTTGTCTTTTTCCCTGAATGTCCCTTCAGCAGCTGACGACATAATTGTGGTAAAGCACAGCAAGATCCTGAATTTCAAGTCGTATCTCTCATCCTTGTCATCCTTGACCAGCCTTCGAAGCCCGGCGCGAAATCACCTCAATTGCGTGAACGGATTTGTCTGGCTGCACGTCTGCCGGCTGGCCGTTTCAACCACAGCACTTAAGGCCGCCCGGCAAGAACCAAAGAAGCAACGGCAGCCAGTTGGACACTGGTCACCAAAACCGCACCGCCCTCCACATGCTGATTGCCCAATCCCAGATAAACTCACTTGTTGCGGGCTGCCGCCACCGTTGTCAGTGACAGAGACATCAGCACTGCGCGACCCTGCCTGAGTGGGCTGGAAGGTCACCCTGATGGTGCAGGACTTCCCCCGGCCCAAATAGCCAGAGTTGGGACAGTCGTTTTGTTGAGAAAAATCCCCTGCATCCGTCCCCGTAACCGTGATGCCCGTAATATGCAGCCTTGTTTTCCCGACGTTGGTTAAAGTCGTGTTCTGCGGCGAACTCTTCTGCCCGACTGTCACGGTACCGAATTAAGTACCGCATCTACGGTGACGATCAGCAAGCTACTCGGCCACAACGGCGAATTCCGGATCGCTTCGTAAGTTGCCTTAATGAATCTCTCGCCCGCCGCCACACTACCGCTCGGGTGCTGTGAGTTTCCGTCCTCGAAGGCGTCGAGAGTATCATAGCTCGGCTCGATGAACACGTAACCGGCGTCGAAGGGGGCGTCGCTAAGATCGTTCGCAAAGTCCTCGAACTCGTGAATTGACAAGATACTCACATCCTTCAACTCGGCTGCGTTCGGGAAGTGGTGACCAGCTTCCGTTCACAACCCCCTGCCACGTGTGATACAGGCTTCCGTTCCAGATGGAGCAGTTTGCCAAGAATGCCAGAGTCGCCCGTCTGATCCAGCGGCAAAGACCTCTAATCGGCCATCCTCGTTGGAAAATGCCGACGGAAGGCCTCGTCCAGGCTTTTGAAGATTGTGCCGGTCTTGAAGTCGATTCCACTGTCGGGCAAAAAGATACTCTCCGAAATTTCGGTATTCGTTGGCGAATCGTCGAAGAAACCCGACGTCGCGGCGTGTGCGAACATTCGGTTCGGCTCCGTGGGACCTGGCATCGAGCTGAACCAGTGGTCGCACACCACAAACTCGCGGGCGAGCGCGTTGAGCACGGGGAGCTGTTCCGGAGCGAAGCACTTCATAGCCTCGCCCGTACCGCCAGGGTAATTCGAAACGAAACCGTTGTTCTTGACGAGGGGATAGGCTCCCCCCGACGTATAGCCTACGCCTGTACCGCATAGCTGCTCCAAGACGTCGATAAAGTTGTGGTTCGGACCAACCCCCATGACGTCGGCGGCGCCCGTGGTCACCGTATACGACGACTTCGCATCCGCGCTCTGGTTCGATTCCGATCCGTTGAGCTTTTCGATCGTAGTCGGCTGACCAGTCTTTGCATCGGTGCCACTAATGTCAGAGAAGCCCAGCATGTGATCGAATGACCGGTTCTCGAGCATCAATACGAAGATGTGCTTTATGCCGCTGGGCCGATGATCTCGAACGTTGTCGCCGAAGCCTGGCTCAGAGTGTTCCGGGGTGGCGTGGACTGGAGGCTCCCCGCGATGGTCACGAACGACTGGCGGCGGCGCGATCGTGGGATCGGGCGTGATCGGGGGCTCGCCGCGATGGTCCCGAACGACTGGCGGCGGCTGGTGCGATGGGTCGTTTTTAGGATCAGGCACCGGAGGCGGCTGGCGACGATGGTCGCGGGGATCGTTTGGCATCTTTCATCCTCCTGTTGCAATCCGTCGTGTTACGACTAACGAGACACGAGCCCGATCTTTACTTCAGGGTTATCGGTATTGCGTTTCATCAGGGCTGTGAGCTTGACTAGTTCCAAAGGGCACATGGCACCTTCTCGCCGTTCTAACTCTGTTGCAATTCTCCGGATGCAAACTGCCTTCCATCGTCCAGTCCAACAAATGAGGCTTCTTCAGGCTCCGGCGGTTCTTAGAAATGCCTCAAATCAGCCAGTTCTGCCTTAAAAGAGACATACGGCTTCAACGATCTTCAGGAGCAAAGTCGGTTGTTGGAAGATCACGTTGTTCACGAGCACTCCGCTTTGAGCCGATCAACGCGAGTTGCCTTGCTCACAGTGATCGAAGAGTATTTCGACACGGTCTCAGGCGAAGACGACTGGAATCCGCGCTACAACATTGCTCCTACTCACCCCGTCCCGGTCATTCGCGAGAATCCCAAGGAATCTCGCCGGGAATTGTCGCTAGTCCGCTGGGGACTCATCCCGTCATGGGCAAAAGACCCCACGAAATCGTTCAGGTCCGATGTGAGCATGTGATTTCCCGAGCCGGCGATGGAGTACGCGAGGGCTGCGACCACCGCGATGAGCAAGAGGAAAAGCGCTCCGAGGGCGGCATTGGAGGCAGTCGCCGCCCCGCGCCAACCGTCTTGTCCCGCATCCGCCAGGGCACTGAGCGCCGTGCTCATCATTTACGGCAACTCCAAACAGGAAGCCATGTATCCGATCTACACCGAGGATGCGAGCGACTCTCCGCTTCGCGCCGGGCCAATCGCCGCCTGTCAAGGCTTCGTGTTGACTTTGTTCCCGCGCGCGATGGTTATCATGGCCGCGGCGTTTAAACATGGATTTCACAAAGAGTATTGAACATCACCCTTAAGGCGAGCGTAGCTTTCGGACTGCTGGCAGCGTAGCGAGAAGTATACTAGCCGAATCGGAGGAACCATGAGCACCGTAACTATCCCTTCTCCCATCCACCGTGAACCGGAGCTCCTTGGGCAGACCGTTGTTGTGATCGGCGGTAGCGCTGGCATCGGATTCGAAACGGCACGTCGTGCACGTGCAGAAGGGGCCAAGGTGATCCTCACGGGCCGGAATGCCGAGCGCCTCCAGCACGCTGCCAGTGAGGTTGATGCCCTGAGTACCGCGGCCTTCGACGCCGCGGATCCTGGTGCTCTCGATCGGTTCTTCCGTGACCTCCCGACAATCGACCACGTGATGGTGACAGCCGGTCGGCCTTACTACGGACGCCTCGCCGATATGGACTTCGCGAAGATTCGCGATCTTATCGGCGAGCACCTCTTGCTGGCACTTTACGTCGCGCGCAACGCGGCCAACAAAGTGCGATCGGGAGGAACACTGATCTTCATGGGCGGCACTGGTGGTCGACGCCCAGCGATCGGCATGAGCATTGCTAGCGCAGTCACCGCTGCGCTCCCCGCCCTTACCGCTAACCTGGCGCTTGAAATCGCGCCCGTGCGAGTCAACCTCATCGCCGCGGGATTCGTGGACACGCCTTTGTCCGCGGAACTGCTGGGCGATCAGCTCGAAAAACGTCGCAACCAGCTTTGCACCACGCTTCCCATCGGACGCGTGGTCGGACCGGCGGACGTGGCCGCGCTCGCCGTACACATCATGACCAACACCGCCCTCACGGGCGCAACCTATGACATCGACGGCGGACAGCAGTTCGTCGCCGCCTAGCTAAAGGCTGTTGTGAAACTCCGAATTTTGGAAATTGGTGGTTTGAGCCAGTATTCTCGCGGCGAATGGTGCTCGAGGGTGTTGGTTTTGGAGTTGCCGGCGTTAGCGCCGGACCGGCAACTCGCCAAGACCGCGATAACAGCCGGTGGCCCAACTCTTCCCCAGCCGGGTGGACCCGTATTGACCACAGTCAATGTACCGCTGAAGACCAGAGATTGCCGCGGTCCAGCGCGCGCCGAAGATTGCATGCTTCTGGCAACCGAAACGGTGGGCGCGTCGGTTGCAGACTCCATGTGTGGGGCGAACCATGATCCCGCGCCGACATTCGGTAACAGGTGGTCGAACTCGGCTGGCTGAGTAAGGCAGAGTGCCAGACACAGCATCATCAGGCAGAGGAGAGTGAGACGAAACCCCGTCGTCATTGCGAATCGGCCTCACGCGCGCGCTGCAGATTGCGCTCCTTATTCAACTCCGCCAGGTCGCGTAAACACTGTTGCATCTGTTGCCAGGCCGCGACTCCTTCTCGCGTGGCCTCCTCGGCTGCTTTGGGAACATAGTAGCCGGTGGTCTTGCCTTTCTCCCCGCGGTAACTCACATTCAGATGCGGACCATGCTTGGGTCCATCGCCCTGACAATGGCAGCCCGCTCGTCCGCAGGTGCGGTAAGTTTCCGAGAGCGTTCCAAAGACAGCGATCTCGGCCAGACGTTCAATCTCGCTCAGCAGCTTGCGTCGTTGGGCTGTGCCCTCAACTGACTTGGTCATGGTCCCTCCGACGCTGTTGATAGCGAGCGATGGAAAATAGATTCTTAGTTATGACACACCAACCCACATAGCGCTCGAAGCCACGCCCTCCTTTATAGGTAGCTCGCGCCATCGAGAAGGGATGTTTCAAGGTGCTGATGGTGGCTTCAATCCCGGCCCGCCAGCGCAGCCCGCGGCGGAACCAGCGCTGCTTCTGCTGCTCGGCCCGCTTGGCCGAGAGCCGTCCCCGCGCTGGCAGCGTCACCTTCTTCACTCCCAGAGCTTCTGCCTCGCGCTCGTTTTTTGCGGAAAAAAATCCGCGGTCGCCGGTGGCCATCTCCGGCGCGCGCCCGAAGCTAGCTTGATGTTGTTCCAGCGCCGGCATCCAAGACGTGGTATCGGCCGGATTGCCGGTGAGAACTTGGTAGCCGCTCACGATGCCGTTTTCCACCTCGTCGATCCGCACCAGCCTACCAAACTCGTTAGGCTTATGGGCTTTGCCTTTGCGAATGACTTCGGTGTGGGGCTCGAACAAACTCAACACTTTGTCCTCCACGTGGCTGTCGCCGCCCAACACCCGGTTCTTGGTTTGGGCGATCACCTTCTCGACCAGAGGGAGAAAGTGCCGCAGCTGGCCAATCTGGGTTGCTACTCCCAGGACTGTGCCCACCACTTGCAGCCGTCCCTTCCCCCCAGCGTTGCACCACTTCGCTGGCCTGTCGCACCACGCCTCGAGTCAGAGCCAACAACTTCTGGTAACTGTGGCGCATCCGTTTCTGGTTGGCTTCGGTGAGGGACTTGGCGGCGCGGCTGATTTCCAGCAGACGATGTTTCACCGCGCGCCCGTGATCGACCACTTCCAGAGCTCCGGTCTTACACTCGTCGGCAATGCGTTGCAGGCTGCGGCTGAGCACGCGAATGCCATCGCCCAAAATCGAACTGTCGGTAGGATAATGAACGTTGCTTTCCACAACCGTAGTGTCGGTTCGAATTTTTTCGCCCTGGGCTATGCCATGCTCGCAGGCCAGGCGGACCACGCGCTGATGAATCTCGGCGGTGACGGCCGGACTGAGCAGAGCAAAGCTGCGACTGAAGACCGTGAAATCTGGCGTAGTGTCGGCATCGAAGTGGGTGAAGCGGCGGTACACCAAGTTGCTGCGCAGTTCCCGTTCCAGATCGCGGAAGCTCCAACCTTTCAGGTGCTTCATGACACAACAGCGCAGCAGGCGATCGGGGGCCATGCCCCGACGACCGGTACGAGTAGAACGGGGACTACGTTTCGCCAAACACTGGCGGACCAAGTCGACTAAGGCGGGATCGTCCAAGAGTTGATCGACGGGATCGAGCAAATCGTCTTTGAGCCGGGCGGCTTGCTGGGCCAGAGGGGAGTAGAAGAGCCAGGCTTGGTGAGCGGAAGCGGTGATCATATGTACTCGAGTATATCGAGTAAGATCAAATCTGTCAAGCAAAAAAAGAGGGAGCTAGAAAAATTTCTATGAAAGCGAAGGGGGAAAGATGAGCGAATCGACAGATCTGCCACGAGCCCGCCTCTGCCACCCGCGTCAATCAAGGGGTTGAGCCCTGGGTTTCACAACGGCCTTTAGCTAAAGAAGCCAGTATGAGCAGTATCGAGCGAAGTAATTAAAACTAGACTCAGAATCCCGGGAGTCTCGGGAAGCGCAAGGGGGCACGCGTGGCCACGATCCACCTGCACCAGACAACCACCTCGACGCCCGAGCAGTACGTCGCCGGGCTCACCGACTTCGGGCTTGGCCGCTCGAAGCTTTTTGGCAACAGCGCCGACGAGTACCTCAAGGTGCATGACCGTGGCCCCTCGCAGGCCGACGTCACGGAAGGCTCGGGCGGCATCTGGGAACGCCTGCACTACGACTGGTCCGATCCCAACCACGTCGTCCTCACGACGACCGACTCCAACACGTGGGGAGGCGCGTCCGGCCACACCTACACCTTCACACGTCGTCCCGATGGTTTGACCGACATCGACGCGGTCGTCGTACGCGACGGCAAGAACCTCAAGGGACGGCTGCTCGGCTTCGTGCTCGGGACCATCGGCAAGCGCGTTTTGGAAAAGGCGTTTGAAAACTCGGTCAAGGCCATCGAAGCCCGGACCGGCGCAGCGAGAGAGGCACGCGCATCATGAGCCGGGTAGCCGTATCGTCGAATCTACTCTCCAGCAGTTCGTCGCCGCCTAGTACGAGTCTTCAAAAACTCTAACTTTCGATTTAGGGGAATACATTACATTAGGAGAAAAGAATGGCAACTTTAAGTGCAATTAACAATGAACCGGTCAGCGGCGCGAGTGCCGCGAAAGTGGACATGAGGTTCGAGGTGATCTGTGGGGACCGATTGCGGAACATTCTTTACGCCCGATTTCGTTTCGTTCCGAAGAATCGCCAACGCTTCGTCGATTAGGACTCTTACCAACCGACGGCGGAACGCACCTTCGTATTCGAAGCACGGCGGGTTCCGGGATGCCGTCAGCCAGCAGCCTTCAACAGCATCGTGGGCCCGTTCGGGACCGCCAAGAACGCGACATGCGACGAAGTGAAGCAAACCAAAACAGCGTGAGAATCTCGCATCAAATACGGCGGGCTCCTCTTGCGGCCCATTAGCGGCCAAGAAATCGTTCGTCATAGATCTCCCAATATCACATCCGTTGGTAGGCGCTTGCTTTCCTGCGCCCGCCAATGACGATCAAGAAAATTAAGCGGAGGAAGTTCGTTAGGCAGTGCTTTGCAGTGGCAAAGATGTGGCCGAAGAGAAAATGCCTTCGGGATCTCGGCGGCACGGGTGCACCCGGCGGCGGGTCCTTGATAAGCGTCGCTACGGATTCACCCTTGTCTGGAGCAAAGGCGGTGATATAGACGAGTCCCGCAACCTTTGGATCGTTCCCAACTTCAGTGATTACCGCTCCTCCATAGGAGTGGCCCACGAGAATTGCTGGTCCGTCCTGCGCTTCAAGAATGCGCTTGGTAGCTGCCACGTCGCCGTCGAACGAGATCGTAGGATTCTGGACGACACTGACATTGTAGCCGTCCGCCTTCAATTCCTTGTAAACGCCTTCCCAGCCCGCGCCGTCAACAAAACCACCGTGAACCAGAACGATGTTGTTCATTGCTCGGTACCTCACAGCGATGAAGTCTAAATACGGGCCGCGTAGGATGTCAAAACATGTGTACCCAGCCGGGGTTTTTCGCGCAAAGAAACCGGCACCGGGATTTGGTCTCCAAGCCTGCTCCTAGTTAGTATCCTCTCCCTTGCACTTGTGCTCGGCGAATTGAACCGTGAGACTTTCTTGCGCGTCCGCGACCCTTTTTATGACGGCCAACGGAGCCGTGAACGAGCGGTCGCAGAAGGTGCAGACTCCGATAACGGGAATCGTGCCGACCCATTTGACCACTCGTAGGTTTCGCTGCGGCATTCCCTCAGTTTCCCATATCTCCGGTATCCCACCAAACGCCAGGGGGACGGTCGGACAGAATATGGCCGCTCGGTGGAATCTGTGAGTGATTTCAGAGCATCAAAAACGAATGAGTAGATTGCAGAAATCCTACAAACGTTTCGTCATCAAAGCGACCGCGCTACCGCTCCGGGAACCGGAAAATACTTTCACGGTGCATGTCAGCATTAGGAAAGATACAGGGCGTTACTCTGATGAGACACCCTTCGAGTCCGGGAAGATCTTCGCCACCGAGAACGAGGCACTTGAGGCTGGGATTCAGCTAGGGACGCAACAGATAGATTCAGGTTTCCGGCCGAAGAATACTGTCACTTCGGAGGACCTAGTCGGTCTCCAAGACTGACGGTTCTCTTTTGGCCGACTCGCGGCCCTCCCCTAACCCCGGCTCCCCGCTGGGGTTTTTCATGCCACCAGAAATCGGGGCGGCCATTGCGTCTCCGGTATTCTAACCTCTTCATCTGAGCCTGGCGGAGGAGATCCAAAAGCAGCATCCCGCGCAGGCGTCCACAGCGGCACAGCATTCACAGTTCCGCCAGTCGTGGTCACATTCGACGACGCCGGAGGCTCGGCCGACGCGGTGCTGGCAGTGGCATCGCTGGCCTTTGCTTCACCCGAGCCGCTTGCCGGAGCGGCCAGCACGAAGGCCGAGGGCGGCAGTCCGCCGACTGTCTCCGCATCCGACGCTTTCAGCGCATAGGGAACGCTCAGCAGCTGCACCCGCGGCTGCTCCGCCTGGTGGTTCAATTGCACTCCCAGCCAGCGCGCTTCGCCCGAAGTGAACAACTCCTGCGGCAGTCCCTGCGACTGGCTGCTGCCCAGTTGCGCGTTGTAGTTGCCGTGGGCATCCGCCTGGACGTTTTGCGTTTCCACCCACAAGGGAGAGCCGCCTGACTGATCTTTGTAGATCGCAAAGGCCGCTCCGGTAATTCCGGAAATGGCGTTGCCCCGCTCATCCAGAGCTTTCCCGGAAAAGTTCACCAGGCGTGGAACGGCGGCTGAGGATTGCACCATGGCCGGTTGTTGGCCCATCGCCAGGCAGCCAAATATCGAGATCACAAGAAATATAGAAAGTGGACAGTCTTGCCACTTCATGACGTTTCTCCTCTCGCGTCAATTCCATGCGCCGCGATATTCGCTGCTAAGTGAACCTCTCGAAGTTGAATGCTTTGCTACCGGTAAAATAGGCCAGACCTGCCTGAACGGTGAGGACTATCCGTTGACCCGTAAGCGGCTGAAAAACCCGCCGAAGACGGGCGCAGTCCTAGGGATACGCGCCCGTACTCGGACACTGAATTTCTACTTCCCGTTGGCGTATTGGGTAACTGTCAGAGTCCAGTTATTCAGTGCGAGGGCTAGGTTTGAGTCCGAAACAGCACATTGGACCCGGATGACGTGAGGTCCTGGCTTCAGCACGATGGTGCGAGCCATGGCGTGCGCCTCCCAAGCATCGTCGCTTTGTCCATTGGTGTCAAAGACAAAGCCTCCGTGGGAAGCGGGTAACATTTCTTTTCCGTCAGCAAGGATTTGCATGAGGCAGTATTGGTAGGCTAAATCTGAGGTTGCGAAACAGTAGGATTCAGAGCTGAAGCCCGCCTGCACGAGTTGGGGTTTGCCGGCCGGAACCATGATCTGCACTGTTCCACCGGGCAAATCCGTAAATGAAGTAGAGTTGGCGCTGGAAAGTGTGGTTTCGGTAACCACGGTCACACGAGCAACGGCGTTGCCGGTGTGGATGTCACGGCCGACCGCGGAAATGGCAAGGGTTAAAGTTAGGACGAGCGAAAGCAGTAGATATGCGACAAACTTCATAGCGTGTCTCCTCGAAGTTGAAATCTTGCTCTTTTACGGCCTGCGGACGGAAAACCTTTGTCACCATCCTTGTCCGGCTACCGAGTGTCTGCAAGAATCTCCTCGGTCGCACGCGAACGCAAGCTGTAAAAGGCGGCACAACCACGGTTGCGGCGTAATGCAGTCCCAATTTGTGCTCTGGGCGTCCCATGGCATAAAATTGCAGCTCCAACGTCAGCACCGTTAGTGACGGCGAGAAAGAGTCGCATATGAAGAATCCCTCGCCAGTCTCATCCGCAGGGCCCTCCGACCAATCCTCCGAAGCCTCATTGGACTCGTGGAAGGAAATCGCCAGCTACGTGAAGCGGGACGTCAGCACCGTTCAACGCTGGGAAAAACGCGAGGGTATGCCCGTTCATCGCCACGTCCATGACAAGCGCGGCTCCGTCTATGCGTTCAGTTCGGAGCTTGATGCGTGGCTACAGAGCCGCAGACTGCGTTTGGAGGAGGAAGAGAAAGAACATAAGGCAGCGACGCCGGTGAATGCGGAAGGTGACCGCGGACCAAAGGGGACTCCGCGGGCGCATCGCTGGCTTGTTCTGGGCGGGGTCGCTGTACTCGCGCTGCTTGCCAGCACCTACGTCCTTACCCGTAGCCGCGCCGGGCGTACGACCCAGCCCAGAATCACATCGCTGGCAGTGCTGCCTCTGAACAACCTGACGGGGGATCCCGAACAAGAGTACTTCGCCGACGGTATCACCGAGGCCCTGATCACGGAACTGGGGAAAATCAGCGCTCCGCGTGTCATCTCGCGCCAGTCCATCATGCAGTATAAGGGCAGCAAGAAGCGGTTGTCCGAGATCGCCCGGGAACTCAACGTGGATGCAGTCTTGGAAGGCACTGTCGAACGCTCTGGGGATGAGGTCCGCGTGCTCGTTCGCTTGGACCAGGTTTCGCCAGAGGGTCAACTCTGGTCCAACCAATACAACCGCGACATCCGCGACTTGCTGCGGCTACAGGATGAGATTGCGCGTGCGGTCACGGATGAAATCCAAGTCAAACTGAAACCGCAAGAGCGTGCCCTTCTGGCGAGTTCCCGCCCTGTGGACCCGGAAGCTCAGGATGATTTTCTCCGGGCTGAATTCTTGGTCAACAAGCGCGACGAACGGGATTTGCAGGCCGGGATTGCGTACTTTAAGAAGGCGATCGAAAAGGATCCGGCTTATGCGCGGGCATACGCGGGATTAGCGTGGGCCCTAGTGAACCTAGCTGAGCCCAACGTTGGAGGACGCACAAAAGACCTTCTGCCGCAAGCGAGGGCGGCTGCGGAAAGAGCAGTAGAGCTCGATCCTTCCCTGGCGGACGCTCATGTTTCTCGCGCCTTAGTCTTGGAAGACGATTGGAATTGGTCCGAAGCAGAAAAAGAGCTTCAAATTGCCCTCAAGGTGGGTCCCAATTCTTCGGACGCTCATTTGTCATACGCATGGTATTTGATATGCATGGGGCGATTTGACGAGGCAAGAGCGCAGATAAACTACGCGGGGGAATTAGATCCAGTTAGTCCTGTCGATAGAACCCTGTTGGGGATCGTGGCCTGCCAAACAGGTCAGACCGACCTTGCCATTGAGGAGTTCAGGAATTCCGGATGGGACATTGGCCTAGGATTCGCGTACGGACTCAAGAAGATGTATCCGGAGGCCATCGCCGCATTTCAAAGGGTTGAAAGCCAACAGGGGCGGCAGCCCGTCGTTGTCGCGAGTCTCGCCTGGGTCTATGGTCTTGCAGGGAGACAGCACGAGGCGCGGAAGTTGATTGATGAGCTGAACGAAATCGCTCGACATCGTTACGTCGCGCCCCCTCTGTTTGTTCACGCTTATCTCGGCCTTGGCGATAAAGAGACAGCCCTCACATGGATGGAGAGGGGAATTGAAGAGCGCGACCAATGGTTCTTATTGAAGGTGGATCCCACCCTGGATCCGTTGCACTCCGAGCCGCGCTTTCAAGCTGCGCTGCGCCGCATGAACTTCCCCTAGTAGGTCGCGCACTCAGGTGCTCCGCCCTTTTCAGCGGCCAGCGGAACCGAAAGGCTCCGATGCAGAGCACGTGGTGGTAAATGATTTAACCAGGGCATAGCGCTCAAAACCCCCTTCCAAGAGTCGATAATGTCCATTACCTCCTCAGGGGCGCAAACCGCTCACCGCATGCGGGACACTCCAATTGCCACGGCAACTGCGCTGATAAATCGGTAAATCATCTAATCCTATACAATGTTTCCCGCTGTCAAACACTGAGGGGGGAAACAATGGGAAATCTAAACGGCGCGCTTCAGCAGCTTCGAGAAGAGCGCAAGCAAGCGCAGTCACATGTGGAGAAATTAGATGCTGCAATTTCAGTGATTGAGTCGTTAAACGGTTCGGGGACGTTCGGGAAATCAACTCAACCGACCCGAGTGATATCGCAGGCTTCACGGCGCAAGATGGCACAGGCTCAACGGGCAAGATGGGCAAAGGCTAAAAGGGCATCGCAGCCAATTGCGATAGCGAAAACAACAGGCTCGGCTCCCGTGAAGCGCACGATGTCGGCAGCAGCCCGCAGGAAGATTGCAGCGTTTCAACGTGCGAGGTGGGCAAAGTTGAGGGCGCAAGCGAAAAAGGCGACATAGACTCGGAAAACGGAGCCCGGTACGAGTGTCAGAATCTGATGATTTCCCGAAACGGACGCAAGACGGCACCTTTGACCTGTGGCTGGCGAATTGATAGTGAGGCAGTGAAACGGCTAGATTCACGAAACGCGCTGCGATGAAGAACTGAAGAACTCCAACGCGAATGATTTCATTCCGAGTTGTTGCCCACGGAGACCTGCGTATCGCAGGAATCGCACATCTTTGAAAACTCAAGCGGCCATGGGTGTCTGATATAGGCCTCGACAGTGTGGTTGCCAGCGAAACGAGCGCAGATTGGCAACCGGTGGTGACACTGACATATCCGGCGTTCGCCCTTCCCGTGAGTGATGGGTGCGATGGTGGTTGAAGAAGGTCCTGAAATCGAGCAGTTTATTTCTCCAGAGCTGAGGTACTTTGGCAACCAGCGTTGATGAACTTCCTTAGAGCACGGTCCGTCAAATCGGACCACCTGTTGCCATCAATCATTTCCGCACACTTCTGACATGCTGCCCATCCGCCGATGCTCTCGTGTGCGAAGTCCAGACGCACGGCGTGTCGCGCTACGACCAGCCTCATGTGCGTGAGCAACTGAGGCAAGTGCATCAGCTGTTTCGGGAGCACATGATTAAGGAGGCATGATCGGCGAGATTTGACCTTGCGCGTCTTGCTATCGGATTAGGTGTGATAGCCAAGACTTGGCCTTGCACACCACTGCTGTCGGATACGGGTCGCTACCGTCAGACAGACCCTTGGCGGGGGCGTTTTGAGCGTTATGGCCTGATTACATCATTTACCACCACGGACCCTGCCTTCGGAGTGTTTTTGTTTCTGCTGACCGCTGCAAAGGGCGGACCATTTGAGTGCCAGACCTACTGCACGAAGTTCACGCGCCGCATCAAGGCTTGAAACCGCGGCTCGGATCGGAGGGGATCCAGGAGTGGTGACACTTTCAAATAAAACAGAAACCCGTCTTGTTCTTCATAAGCTCGCTCCAAGTACGTCAGCGCCTGATCCTTGTCGCCTAAGCCTAAGTATGCATTCGCAAAGACACTGGGAAAAATATAATGATGACGAGACCTCTCTTTCAATTCACCGATTATCTTCCGCGTCTCGCTTTTTCTTCCGGCAAGTCCATACGCTTGTGCCAGATACCCGAGTTTACTCGTTTCCCTCCCCGATCGAGCTATACCTTTTTCCAGATTGGCGATCGCTTCTGGATACATGTTCTTCTGTGCGTAGGACCAGCCGACGATCGTAGCCGAGTCGTCGCCATTCAAATTCTCACACTGCTTAATGGCCAGGTCGTACTGACGTGAAAAAAAGGAGATGCCTGCCAAGTTGTCTCGATAGAGACTGCTAAGCGGATCCAAGTCAATCGCGCGGTTGATCTGTACGATGGCCTCGTCGTTTCGGCCCAAGGCCATCAGAAGGCTACTGTAAACGGCATGGCACTCGTCACAATTGGGATTCAGTTCCAGGGCGAGCCTATACTGGTTCTCCGCCCCCGACCAATTCCATTCAGAAGTCAAGACGATTAAGCCTAGCGCGAGATGCGCCCGCGCAAGCGAAGGATCAAGTTGTAGCGCTTTTGTGACAGCCGCCCTTGCCTGCGGCATAGTCTCCCTCGCCGAAGGGCCGCCTTCGTCGGGATTTCCCAGCCAAAAGTAGGCCATCGCCAGCTCGGCGTAAGCTGGCGCATAAGTCGGGTCTTTCTCAATGGCTCTCTTAAAGTGCGCAATCGCTGTCTGCAAATCAAGTTCGGTCCATTTGCTGCCGAAATACAGGCCTCGCAGGTAATCGTCCTGCGCCTCCGGGTTGACGGAGCGACTGGCGGCGATGCGAGTCCGCTCCTCTGGCGTCAGCTTGACTTGGATTTCGTCGGTGATGGCGCGTGCAATCTCGCCTTGCAGACTCAAAACATCGCGAATACTGCGATCGAATTCCTGAGCCCACAACTGGCGCTCGGGGAAGGCTTGAGACAGGTGTACGGTAACCCGCACCCGGTCCCCGGAGCGTTCGATTGCACCCTCCAGTACGGCGTCCACCTTCAGTTCCCTGGCGATCTCTTGCAACGACTTCTTGCTCGACTTGTACTGCATCACGGACTGACGCGAGATCACGCGGGGATTACTGATCTTTCCCAGTTCCGTGATCAAACTCTCCGTCATGCCATCGGCGAAGTATTGCTGTTCAGGGTCGCCGGACAGATTGGTCAATGGCAGCACAGCCAGGGCCTGAATTTGTGTCTTTGGCGACCGTATGAACAGCCGGTCGCGCCAACCGCGTACGTTGACTCCCGCCAGCACGACCGCCGCCACGGCCAGGCCCAATAGAACCAGGCTGGCGACCGGCGCGCTACGCCAATGTCGGAATAGCGAAATTGTCGGAGGCCTGGTTGACTTTCCGGTCTTTTGCTCTCTGGCAAGTTCACGGGTGGCGGAAGCAGTCGGTTCGTCCTGTGGAGTCTCGCGGGTCCCGCCATTGGCAATTGTCTTCTCGGACCACTCCACCTGCCCTACGAAGCGGTAACCACGGCGAGGGACGGTCTCGACCCAGCGTGGCTTTTCCGCGGAGTCGGAAAGGCAATCCCGTAGCCGCTGGACGGCGGAGTTCAGCCCGTGATCAAAATCGACAAACGTGTCGCCGGCCCAGAGCTTTGCTCGAAGCTCCTCCCGGGTGACTAACTCCCCTTCGGCTTCGAGCAGCACGCGCAGTATCTGAAAGGTCTGCTCCCCCATTTTCACTTTTGTCCCGAACTTCCGCAGTTCTCCGCAGCGCACATCAAGCGAATAGGGGCCGAACAACACGGTTTGCCGGGTCGTCTTCATGTCCGAAAAGGCCGAGAGGAGGGCCTTTGACCCTGGAGATACAACAGGATGATTGTGAGGGTAATCGGGACGGCGGTCAAGAACCAAGCCAGGACTTTCCGGAACGCAGTTGGTCACTCATAACCCAGTGGATATGAGCGGCTTACCCGGTGTTCCGAAAATGTTCGAGCGGTGATCCAGATTGCATTGCGGTATCGCTGCCTCTGGGCGATAAGTTCCAACACGAATCAAACGATTCGATTTTCTGCTTTGCCGGTTGCCGGATGGCCACCGACTTTCGAGAGGAGAGCACCATGAAATCGTCCCAAACTTTGAACTTCGCCAAGTTTGCCGCCTGCACGGTCCTCGTAGTTGGACTCAGTGCCAGCGCGTTAGCATCGTGCGGCGATTCTTTGACCGCGATGGCGGCGGGCGCAGCTGCGGTCGTTGGTCAATCCGGCCCGATGCAACAGGAGGTTCCGTCATCGGGAGACAGAGCCGTCAAGTCGTCCATAGTTGGCCTTTGGCACGTCGAGTTCAAGGTCAATGGCCAAACCATCCAGGAAGCGTACCAGCTCTGGAACGCCGGTGGAACCGAGGTGCACAACCCCAATGTCGATCCGAGAGGGGGCACCGTCTGCCTGGGCGTCTGGAAGCAGGCGGCTGGGACTTATACGCTGGCGCACCGCGTTTGGAACTACGACACAAGCGGAGACTTCCTGGGAACCATCCACCTAAGTGAGACGCTTACTCTAGGTCAAGGCGGCAATACGCTCAAAGGCTCCTTCAAGTCGGTTTTCTATGACCCCACCGGCCACTTCGTCAATAAGGTAACCGGCAATGTCACGGGAAGGCGCATTTCGGTTGAGTGATCCGAGGTGCTGTGCATGTCTCAGAAGAGCCGCAGCAACTGCGGCTCTTCCTAATGTTGTGGCCCAATGAGCAGGTTCACACGGCGATTACATCCGGCCTGTGCAACAGTCTTTTCATCAGAGTTCTGGCTGTTTTTTTTTATAACGGCATATCAACTGGCGTAACATCCCTATAACGCTCAAAACCCCAATCGGATCGGTCAACTTGGCGCGTCGGGCAAAAGTGGGGCGCTGGAAATTAGGCACAGAATACTTCCCGTGTCCGATACATGAAACCTTGCCAACGCTGTCCACAAAGCCGATTTCAAACCATTACACATTAGGTCAGGTGTGTCAGATGGCGCTACGCCATTTTCATAACTTCCTGTTTGCCCGTTAATCAGGACTTGTGCGCACTCGAAGAAAGTTCGCGGCAAGTCACCGAGAGATATAATTCCCGCGTGCGACAACCTATGCGGCATGTAATGGCGCTTCGCTTTTCCAAAGCGGTTCTCGTTTTTGCAATCGCACTTTTCTACACGATTCTGGTACTAAACAACATCACGGATTACGGCTCCAACTATGAGTTTGTCCGCCACGTCCTGATGATGGACTCAACCCTTCCGGGGAACCACCTCATGTGGCGCGCCGTCAATTCGCCGCTAGTACATACGGTCTTCTACATCGGCATCATCGCCTGGGAATCAGTCACTATGCTTCTATGCTGGTGGGCTGGTGTTCGGTTGCTGAAATCGTATCGTGCGGACAGGGCGCAATTCGCCGCTGCGCTGAACGTCGCCGTGATTGCGCTGACGACGAGCCTGCTGATGTGGTTGGTGGCATTCCTCGATGTCGGGGGCGAATGGTTTCTGATGTGGCAGTCGCAAATATGGAATCGGCAGGAAGAGGCATTCCGAATGTTTACCATTGTCGGTGTGGTGTTTTTGGTCGTGGTGCAACGCGAGCCAACTCCCGATTAGTCGGCAAACCTTCTTTTGGGGGGTTACTTCCCGCTTGCCCGTCAACCGTCCGCGATTCACTCCAGATGCGTTATTTCGTCAGGCCAGCCTGCCAGTTCAGTACCACCGTGTAGGGCTCAGGTTTGCTGCTCTTGGACGCCGCCACGAGAAAACGGCGACCGTCCGCTGTGCAATCCCACCAGGCGTCGATAGGAAGCCCGACCGAAAATCCGAGGGGTTGAGGCTTTCCGGGTCTAAAATCCGGATTGGTCGCAATTTCGACAGCCATCACCTGTCCGTCTTGAGCAAGGTAATAAAGTTCCCGGCCGTCACCGCGCCAGTGCGGTTGAAACCCGTATCCATTGGAGATTTGCCACTTGCCTCCGGCCTCGACGGCTGTTCCGGCAGAGTTCATGGCAAAGGACCGCACGTAGATTTCGAAGTGGCCACTCTCATCCGACATATAGGCTACCCAATGGCCATCAGGAGAAAACCTGGCCGTGCCCTCACGGAACTCAGTGACTAGAAACGGGACGGGCTTCTTGTCACCCGCCAGTGGGAGGACCCAAATATCGAACTGCGTTTTCGGGTCGAACGCGACGTACAGCAGGAACCGTCCGTCACGGGACCAACTCTCGGAATACACAAGCTCGCCGACCTTCAACAGAAGTCCTGCATCCTGCACGCCGCTCACCGGCTTTTGATACAGGTCATTTCCGGAGCTAAAGATGATGCGGCTCCCATCCGGCGACCAGACCGGACTTAAATCTTTCGCCGAACCAAAGGTGAAGCGCGTGCTCGTGTCCCGAGAGAGATCCAAGAGCCAGATGTTCGAGACCTGCCCACTCCTCTTGCTCAAGGCCACACGCGTCCCATCCGGTGATAGCGCCAACCATTGATAATCGCCCGGTTCCCCGGCGGTCCCCAAGACCTTGCCCTGTCGATCGTACCAGGTGAACTGCCGGTCCAGCGTTGCGCCGCGCCAGTAAACCAGGACGTCATTCGCTGAGGCCGAAAAGGCACCGTAGCCTCCGTTGCCGCTATCACCCACTTGCTCGGCGACAGGAATCGGCTGCCCTTTCAGCTCCAACCGGCGGTTATCGAAAGGTTGAGCCATAAGCGCATCTTCGCGCATGAAAAGCAGGTAGCCGCCACCCGGATCGGCTGAGGGAGCGTACTTTGCTGCACCCCAAGGGTTAGCGAACAGGAATTTGGAACTCTGTTGCTCTGGTTTAGCGTCCACGGACCCGAGATAAATCCCGTTTTTCTCCGTGTCAGTCGAGATATGAAAGTAGACGAAATGCTGCCCGTCCGGCAGGAAAGAGGGATAGGCATGAAATCTTTCGCGGCGCGCGGGATCGACGGCAGTGATTTGAACGGGAACACCGCCGGAGGCCGGCACCTTGTATAATCCACTCGGAGAGCCGAAGACGATCACCTCGTCCTGGTTCCATGCGCCCGCGCCCCATTCGCCGGGCAAGTCCGATACAGGCTGAGGGGAACCGCCAGTCGCCTCGATCTTTTTGAGCTTTTCTTGGGACACATATCCGATGAAGCGGCTGTCCGGGGACCAGAAGGGTGAGTCCGAATCGGCGGTCGTTAAGTCGCGGGATTCTCCCGACTCCAGGAAATGCACCCACAGGTGGCCTCCGGCAATGAAGGCCAGCTTGCGGCCATCGGGCGAAATCCTGAGGTACGGGCCCAGCGTGGTGTTTTCCGGCGCCGGGATCTGAAAACGCAGCTGCGCTGTCGGAGCGGCTGGTTTTTCGCGGAAGTGCAGAAACGAAACCGCGACCAGGGCAATCGCCAACACGGCCGCGACGCTCCAGGCCAGGTTCTGCGATTGCCTGCGCCGCGCAGCCACCGGAGCAGGCAGTCCGGTTTGCGATCCTCCTTCGGCAATCCACTTCAGTTGCAACTCCAAGTCGTGAACGGATTGAAAACGATCGTCCGGATCTTTCGCCAGGCAAACCTTCACCACACGATCCAGAGCCGGCGGCGACATCGGCTGTAGCACTGAGATAGGCTGTGGCTCCGATGCCAGGATTGCCGCTATCAGGCTGGCTTGAGTCTTGCCCGTGAACGCCCGTTTGCCCGTCGCCATCTCGTAAAGCATCGCGCCCAGAGCGAAAATGTCGCTGCGGGCATCGGCTTCCTTTCCCTCCAGTTGCTCGGGGGACATGTATTGGAACGTTCCCAGCAGCGTGCCCCGCGCCGTCAGCGGCTGCTCGGCCGATGGACCCGAAGCCGTCAAGGTGAGGCTAGAAGCTGGTGACGCGCTTGCCGTCGTTGTCTTGGCTAGGCCAAAGTCCATCAGTTTCGCGCCGGTTTTCGTCAGCATAACGTTGCCCGGCTTCAGGTCGCGATGCACTACTCCCGTCTTGTGCGCTTTCTCCAGTCCCTCGCAGATTTCGATACCATATTTCAGCACCTGGTCCGGGAGCAACGGTCCTCTCACGAGGCGATCAGCCAGCGTCTCACCCTCCAGAAACTCCATGACGAGGTAGTCCACTCCCTCCTGATGGCCGACGTCATAGAGCGTGCAGATGTTGGGATGGTTCAACGACGAAATAGCCCGCGCCTCGCGATCAAAGCGCTGTTTGGCTTCGGGATTGTCGGAAAGATGTGAGGGTAGAATCTTGACGGCTACGGTGCGATCGAGGCGGGTGTCGCGCGCACGATACACCTCACCCATACCGCCTGCGCCCAGCGGCGATTGAATCTCGTACGGCCCGAGTTTCATACCAGGAGTAAGAGCCATCCGTGCGCGCAATTATAGACTGTGCAGCACGATGCGCACGCGATGCACGATTCTGGGTGTGTTGTCGGCAACCCTTCCCTTATCCGATTATGTAAGGGTGGCCCGTGACTGGGGCAGAGCCAGTGCCAGGCCTACAAAGTGTTGCCGATGTCGGATTAGCCGACGACGGTGCGCTACGACAAGTGCTGCACGACTACTTCGCTTGGGCGACCACGACAACGATGTCCCGGTACCACCAGTCCGCCGATGATGTGCCTAACGGCCTCAGCATCCCACACTGGTCGTGGGACGGGCTCCACGTGTGAGACTCCACGGCTGACCCGCACCACACCGGTAATGGCCCAACTTCGAACGTGTTCGGAGACTTCATATTGACCATCGTGGCGGAACCACCCTGCCACGGAAGAAGGCTGGTTCTCCCCTTCCATGCTAGCCAGCGTCGGCGGAGGGGAAGAGCACATCGCCGTTATGCGTTTTCTCGAACGCAATGGGCCAACAGCGATGGTTAACTACAAATACATCTTCGAGACATTGGACTGACAGCAGAGCGTGTCGTTCTGGGGAATAGATTCTGAGGCAGAGGTCGCCCCTACGTCAAGGCAGTTCCTTCGGAACAAGTCAACTGAGGCAAGTGGGGTTTACTGAACCGGGTCGGTGCGACGCTGTAAAAACTTGCTAAGGGAAGACTCCTTCGGCTGCTCGACGGCAACCTTGCTTCTATCGGAAGGAGTGGCTGCGAACCTGGAACACAGCGTAATGAACTGCCCCATCTCTACACCCTTCATAGTCGCGAACTGGGTTCGCAGCTTGTGTGTAAGGCGCACAAAAAGTTCGAAGGCGCCCCGGTCGGAGAAAAACACAACACCGGGGAGCATCTGATTCGCGAGGTCTTTCCAGACAGCCTTCTCTTCTTTAGAGAGCCACTTGGGCGGAGGTCCGAGCGGGCGACTACCTTCGGTGCTTGGTTCGTCGGGACGAGCGTATCGAGGGTTGGCTATGAAACTCCCCCTGGCGTCCATGACGGCTGTCGGTGTACGGTTGCGTCCCATGTAATTAGGATCGGATAGTCTTGAAGTTCTCAGGAGTTTGACGTCGGTTCTGAGCTTGCTGGTCACGAGTCGCCCAGCGAACATTACCCGGCTCGTAGTGACCGTCGTTGTCGATGCGGTCTACGGAATACAGTGCTCTTCCGTTGGCGTCCTTGCCTTCTGGACGATGTCCTAACTCTGCAAACCATTGCTCGAAAGACGTGAAGCGGAACTCTAGCCAAACATATTTGAAATTTCCGAACTAACCGGCTCGGGCGATCTTCTGCGTGGGATACCCGAGGATGGTTCTGACCCGTCCCGAGTCACGATCGGCGTAGATGAAGGCAGTCCCCTCAATGCGATACTTTCCCTTCCATCCGATGGCGAAGCTGGTGTCAGTCTCCTCCAGGTGAAGCGGCTCCGGATCACCATCCCGAGCCAGGGGCGCAGCCAGTTGATCGGCGACGTCCAGCAACCAGGCGTCTCCGGTATCGGTGGAAAACAGGATTAGTTGACCGAGAGTAACCACCCGCCCATCATGCTCGGCAGCCTTGTTCTGGATGTAACGAACTTCCTCCGCCAAGCGGAAGCCTTTCCCCTCGACCGATTGCTTTCCCGATCCGCGCTTCATGGTTCTGGCCTCTCCTCTCGGTTCTCCTCGGTGCTTCCTGGCGAGTATAGTGCGGGACCATGGAAGAGTTCACGCAGTTATTCGGAAACCTGCTGGCCTTCGTCTATCACTGCTTCGACCGAATCGTCATTCACGGCTACTTGAGCGGTCTGTCTCGACCCGAGCAGGTGGTGTATTTCGTCCGTCAGGTTCTGGGCCTCCCGGTGGTGAACAAAGAAGTGCTCAGCCAACGCACCGGGGATTACCGGGACTGGGTGGAAGCCTACGCCCGCAACCATCACCTCCCTGTTGAGTGGGCGGAAAAGGGAGTGCGCAAAGAAGATTACGTGTCCCCCCGCCTGCATCGTCTGATCAAGAACAATGCCTACGGGGTCTATTTCATCTTCAAGAGCATGGAACAGGGTCGGACCTTCCGCATCAGCGTCCCGAAATATCCCACTCCCGATCCGAACTATCGCATCCTGGCCCACCAGCGCAGCCGTTTCACGCACTACTACTTCTATATCCGGGATGAGGTTCTGGGGCCGATCGTGCTGCGCGTAGCCTCCTTCTTTCCCTTTCACGCCACCTACTGGCTCAACGGCCACTCCTTCATGGAGCAGGAACTGAATCGATCTCGCATCGGCTTCCATAAGAGCGACAACGCCTTTCTCGCCGTCGACGACGTGGCTGCTCTGCAGGCAGCGGCGGATCGGCTGAGCCCGCAGATCATCCGCAAACAGCTGGATTACTGGACCTTCCTGTTGGGCCCGAAGTTCTCCAAAAAAGAACGCAGCCAGATGAACCTGTCCCGCTTCTACGCCATCACTCAGATTGAGTATTGCCGCAACTTTATTTTTAAGCGCCACTTTCCCATTCACAAGATCTTCGAGCGCAGCTGTGAGATCGGCTTGTGGCGCCTCACCGCCAACCGCATTAGTGAGATCTTCGGCGTCCGGCTGAACAAGAGGCTACGGGGAAAGCTGGCCACCGTCCTCGATCAGATCGAGCATGGCCATCACGTCTTCCGCGCCTACTGGAAGAACGCCTTTCTCAAACAGTATGAAAAGTTCTCCCGCTACCTGCGCAATGAACTCTGCTCCAACAATCTGCGCGACTTTGGTCTGAAGAAAGGCCTCGATCATCTCGACGCCGTGCGTACCCGATTCCAGGTCATTACCGACCGCTTTGCCGGCTTCCAGGCCCAGTGCCTCAATGTCCACGTCGACTTTCCCTTGCTGCAGCGCCTGGCCCTGCCCCTCACCGTCGGCTCGGTCCGCTATCCCGGAATCAAGATCCACGACACCCGCATCATCCGTTTACTTGAGGTCTTGCTCCATGGCGGCAATACCGTCGGCGGATGGACCGCGAAACAGATCCACCAAGCCGTCCTCACCACCTTTCAGCTTTCCCCCAAAACCTACGGCCTCAACCAACTCCGCTACGATCTGCGCAAACTCAAGGGCCACGGCCTGCTGCAACGCGACGGCTCCCGCTATGCCTACCGGCTCACTCCCAAAGGCGTCCAGGTGGCCCTGCTGTTCTTGTTCTTCCACAAGCGCCTCTGCGGCCCCCTCGCAAACAGCCGCTTTCACCACACTCCCGACCCGGCTCACGCACCCGACAGCAAACTCGAACTTGCCTATTACAAAGCCGACAAGGCCATCCAGAACATCGTCGACTTACTCGCCGCTGCATGATGTTACAGATTCAATTGTTGAAGTATTCTTGTTTAAGATCTTTGATCCAAGAATCTATTCCCTTTGCGATGTAACGAGGATCTCTCTTACAGCGAGCCTTAGCACCGAGCCAGCAATCATGAACCGGAGTGATAGATAGACCATGGCGGAGTGCGCGACGTTCGCCCGGCTTGGCCCTCCCGGTCGCCGCCAAACGTATGCGCTGGGCTGCTTTCGCTCGGCCAACGCAGCCGCAAGTCGGAGAAGTGCGGAAGCTGGAGGTGGGATGGTAATTGCCGCAGTCGCATAAACAGAGCCACGCGACCCTTCCGTTCGGGGAATAGCCAACGGGCCACATTGCTATGCGCATTCCAAATCGCTGCCCTGTTACATCTTTGAAGTGTGTCTGCCCATGTAGGCTGAATACTGTCAATTGCAGCTCTATGGGCTAAAACCAAGCCAAACCGAAAGTGATTTTTTAACTATTTCCGCGTAAACGAGCTGGCGCGGGCCTCAGAGCATGCTGCTCCGAAGAATCGACACCCCACAGATACAGTGCTTTGCGACGCCAGGGTGTAGTCACTGCCCCAAGCTATTCGACAAACTGAACGTCGATCCCCATCAATTTGGCGGGATCGATCACGATCCTATCGTTCACGTCTTCTCCAAGCAGACCATTCTCCTTAAGAAATCGGCGGGCTCGACCAAGGTCGGCAACGCGAACCACTATTGATCTAATCGCGTCGCTGCCGGACGAAACCAGACGGAGCGCGGGCCCCTGTGAGGCCTTCAACTCTTCTCCGGGAGGCGGAGTTTTTTCGTTTAGCAGCTTTCCCCACAAGCTCGCAGTCGTCTCGTAGTTTGAGGTCTCAATTACGATCTCCTTGATGGAGTCGATGCCCATTGGCCCACCGTTACGCTGCTTCAGTTGATCCGTCAAATATCGTCGGTTGTCTTGAATGTCTCGACGCGGAGGATTGTCCGTTCGAAATAGATCGTTGCTATATTCACAAAGAAAGATATCCATGTTCTTTGAAAGTTCATCGAGATAGACTGTTGTCCAGAGGGTCAATTTCTTACCGGTTTCATCTTGAGCCTGCTGGTAGGCATCCGGTTTAGAATGGCGCAAACCGAGCTCATCGAGTCTGGCAACAGCCTCTGCTAGCGGCACGGGTTCAAGTCCCAATCCGCTAAATCTCGCGTTCGCAACCCGGTTCCCCATGGAAGACGCCGGAGCTGATTCATCTTTGGAATATGCGAATTCGAGATTTACATTTCCGGCGTTTACTCCACCGCTGAAGAATCCTTTATAGTCGGCCGGCGGCCAAGCGATCGGAAGGTTCAGTGTCTTTGAGAATACAGACCACAAGGATTTCGCGTTCGCAACTGTGTCGACTTGCACAATAATGTGGTCAACCTGCCGCACGACTGATCGAGGTCCCACGGCCGTTGGTGAAACTTGGGCAAACATTGAAGCAGCCGTGCTGACTAGGTAAACACCGATCAGTTTTTTGTTCATCTACGCTGATCCTCAATATCGATATAGATTACACTCAAAACCCCAGCTGACGGGCGAACAGACGGCGCAAGCTTGTGATATGGCTGTCAACAACAACGGACCTCGCGTCGAGGCGACTGCCGCTGGTGCCAGAGTCTAGAATTGATGTGTATTTGATGCGTCATGGCTAAGAAACGTCCGCTGATCTCTCCCGAAGTTCACGCAAGACTTGAGGTGGCACGGATTGCACGTCTGGCCACACTCGACGCAGAGCGAAGGCCACACGTGATTCCTATCTGCTTTGTCTGGGACGGGTCGGTCTTCTATTCCGCGATTGATCGCAAGCCTAAGCGAGTAGGTCCGACTCGGTTGGCGAGGCTGAAAAACATTAAGAAGACGCCGCACGTGGCATTGCTATTCGATCAATACGACGAAGATTGGACGCGTTTGTGGTATGTACTCGTGCGAGGAGAAGCGGAGCTGGTTTCTGCCCCAGCGGAACACAAGCGGGCACTTCAGTGCCTGAGAGCGAAGTATACGCAGTATGACGCGATTATGCTTGTCGACGACGCCCCGGTGTTGCGTATTACTCCCGTGCGGGTCATCTCGTGGGGCAAGATCTAAAGCCGCAGCAACCAAGTCGCGGCGAGCTACACATCCATCATTCCACGGAGTTGTTCCAGCAGAGATAGCCAGCGATCGAGCGACTGGCCTCCGGGAGCAAATGCCGGATCAAAGAAGACTTCGCTGGCTCCAATTTTGACACAGGCCCTGACATCCTCGCTGATCTGTTCGAGGGAACCGGAGAATATCGACCTGTCCTTGCCCAACGGTTTTTCGGTGAGCCCTAGACCCGCATGAACCACCATGGATATGGCTGATGGATCGCGTCCTGCCTCCTTTGCCATTTGCTTGATACTGCCGAACATCTCCGCCATGGCGGGAACGGGAAGGAAGACGGGGTTCCATCCGTCAGCCAATCTTGCAAGGCGCTTGAGTGCTGCTGGGGCGAATGCGCCCATGTAGATCGGTGGATGTGGCTTCTGCACGGGTTTGAGGTCGATGTAAGACTCGGGCACGTTGAAGAACTTTCCGCGAAACTTGACTGGATTCGTCGTCCAAATGGTTTTTAGCAATGGCAGAAATTCATCCGCCAGGGCCCCTCGGTTCGTTATATCGGCACCCGTTGCATCCATTTCGTCTTTTGACCAGCCAAGACCCAAGCCGATGCACAGTCGGCCGTTGGATAGAACATCGATGGTGGTCAGTCGGCGGGCCAGCGTAACTGGGTTGTAGTAGGGCATGTCGAGGACGCTGGTGCCCAGCTTGATCTTTTTTGTTTGAGCAGCGACGTAAGTGAGCGAGTCGAGAGGATCGAGCGCGTGCCTGTAAATTTCAGGCAACGATCCGTCCGGCGTCCCGGGATAGGGTCTTTGTGGCTTCACTGGGTACAGCAAGCGCTCGATCGTCCACAAGCTGCTATAGCCAAGGTCCTCGGCGCGTTGCGCGACTTTCGTTACGGCTTCCGCGGTGCCGATGGGCCCGATGTTAGGCAAGGAAAAACCAATCTTCATGGCACACTCCGATGCAAAGACAGCGAGTATTTAACCACAAGCGTGTAGCCCTCTCAAACGGAAGATAACAAGCTTGCCCGGTGAATGTTAGAAGCGAGATGGTTGCGCCATTGTCGTAACATCGTTGCACTCATTGAGTGTTCTGGTCCAATCCGAAGTAGTTGTTTGGTCACGCTCTCGATACGTAACGCTTGTGCTCCGTCAGGCCACACGGGTATGTAATGCTCACGGGCGCGGATCAATTTTAGGGTCGCGCACGCGGCGCGACTAGTGGTACCAGATCTTCGGCGGCTACGACTTGCCATTTGCCCGCTCGCTTGATCCAGGTGTCGGTCCAGACGAATTTTCCGAGGGTGCCGTCCTTCTTCTTCCAGCTCTCGTTGCCCTGGGCTACGGCTGCGTCGCCGTAGAAGCGGATTTCGACTTCATTGACGTGGTTGGAAGCGAACTCGGAAGGGTGGGTGCGGAAATCTTTGATAGCATCCGCTTTGGAATAGTGGCTGCCGTCGATGTCTACTCCGACGAAGTCATCAGGTAGGATGCGTTCAAGAACGCTCACGTCATTGGGGACGACGGACTCGGCCCAATCCGATTCAGCCTGTCGTATGTAGGCTCTATCGCTGGTGCGGTCATCGGTCGACTGGACGTGTGCCAGGGACGTAACGAGTAGAAGAAACGCTATGAGCATGAGAAATCCAGCTCGCATGACAGTTCCTTTCGTTCAGCAAAGCCGGGATTTTAGCATGGATGCTGGACGGACGGTCGCCAACTCGGCGCGATTGTTGGCGCAAAATCGCCATAAGCGGCCAATCGCTTCCCATTTTCATTCAGGTGGTCTGGAGTTTTCTTATCTCGGCAAGGATCTTGATGAGGCGGATGGAGAGCCTGAGGAGACGCTTGCGAGCATTGCCATCAGGGAGAGAACGGGCGCTAACTTCGCGACCGCAACGATTTGGCCCATCAGCAGGTCGCGCAGGCGCTCGCTGGGAGCCGAAGTCGAACCGAGCGTCCCCGTCTTCAGTGGACTGAAGTAGAGAAGATTATTGCGACGCGAAAGGTCGATCAGCTTCCGAATCCAACTCTGGCGCGCGTTTTCGACGATCTGCCGGCGAGCATCGGGAATCTGGGATATCGGGCGAACGCGAGTGGGTTCGGGTTGATGGGAAGCGGTGCTCAAATCGATTCCTTAGACCGATCAGGGGGCCGCAATATGGCATCAGCCAGCAGCAGCCTGTGTCTGGGATCGCCTCAACGATGCGTCAACTGTGGAGCCGGCCCCATTATCGTCCAGCCCCTTCTGCATTGTAATTGCAGCGCTTCATCACAGCCTCGGTCACAGAGATGCCGTCGGTCACCTCTTAAAGTTTACCGTGCTCACGTTCTCGCTGTGTTGGCAGAGCGCCGCTTTGAACGCGCATATCAATCTCTACGGCTTCTGAAATGGTACAACTCTCCTTACCAAGAGCGGCGACGTTTGCATGGTTCTAGGTCAAGGCGTTCCGGCGTGGACGGAGAGACCCGAACTTCCAGAGGCTTAACGATGTCCTTCTCTGCCATCTCGGCTGGCCTGCTCCGCGTGTCCCTATGCGTCTTGGAGCAGACGAATGAGGTCTTTCCGATCTGCAACGTCGGTGGCGACTATCGCCATTCTAGCCGAGGAGATGTCTGCTCGAATCGCACGGCCATCTCGTTGGACTTCCGCCGGCCGAGTGCAGATGACAACTTTGCTCTGAAGCCTGTCTGCCGTTTTATATCCCGTCTTATGCTCGGTCACCGCTTCGGGGCTTTCCGGTCGCCCAGCGGCACTCGGTCTTCTGCTTCGCATTGCGCGCCCCTTTGGGGTCCCGGTTCCTCCCAAAACAAGTTTGCAAAGTGCAGCAAAGAACGCTCTGCAAACTTTTCTTGGGTCCCTCCCAGAAAGCAGACCTTCGGCACTTGGGAGCCGGGCCCACTCGCCAGCTTCGCTCAATGTGACCCGAGCAACAACGGGCGAATTTAAAAAACGGAGACACTCTCATGTATCAGAACAAAGTAACGCTCATCGGTTTTCTCGGCAGCAACGCCGAAGTTCGCAACAACGGCAGCCTCACAACTCTCTCGCTGGCAACCAAGTCCTCCTACAAAAAGAACGGCGAGTATATCTCGCACACGGAATGGCACCGTTGCGTGGTGTTCGGCAAGCTCTCGGAATTCGCCAAAACGCTCACCAAGGGCGCACATATCCACGTGGAGGGCGAACTACGCAGCCGGGAGTATGACAGCAAGAAGACGGACTCCAAGCAGCGAGTCTGGGAAATCCGAGTCTCTTCGATCCTGAAGCTGGATCGCGCTGAAAAGGCCGCCCCAGAAGATCAGGGTCACGATGACGAGACTCAGGAGGATACTGCCGCCTAGGCCTCGCGGTTTTTCACTGTCGGAAGCCCGGTCGATGACCGGGCTTCCATTGCCGTCAGGTTCCCACTACGAGTTTCGAATTCATTCTGCCATTTCTGAGACCGATTGAACCGTTTTTTCGCCGGACGACCAAACGGTTCTCGCGCAAGCACAGGCTACGCCGGCGGCGTATGAAAGCAGTCATCTGAAACAGTTTTCGCACATTTCATTTTGTCGCGCATGGGACATGGGACCGCGAGCCGTCTAAGCCCGCTCGAGTCCGCAATTCTCCTGTCGAAAGGACGCGGAGATCCCGAGTCGTTCAAACCCGGATCAGCCATCTGCGGTCGCCCCGTGCGATGATCTGTCCGACTTTGCGAGCCATAGAGTTTCCTCCTTGGCTCGCAAGATCACACACTTGAAGCACCAGCGAGGCATGAAACTGCGGATTCTGAGTTGATTGAAGGAAACGCCTGATCGGCCGTATTGCGACACGGCTTGCGCCGAGGAAGGAACTCAAACGCCGTCCCTTCCTCGGACTCCATCCCGGCTTCGTCGTGCCCCCCAGCGTTTCTGCCAATTCGGAACTCAAGTGCTGCCATGCGCACTCGCTCTCGGTAGCCGTCGGCTGCCCGGTTCCGGATGGCTGGGGGGTACTCGTCCTTTCCATCGGAAAGGCCCGCTCATTTGTCGTCTCTGAGCCAATCCAACTCCGGCCCGATTTCACGCGTTTACGCGCCGTCCCACCAAACACACTCACGAGCTCTTACTACTTCCGACATTGCAGCAAACATGCCCAGACAAAACCAAATTCTCTGGGTCACAGGTTCAGCGGTACAGCCTTCGGCTGGTCTTCCTTCCTCACATTCGTTTCAGGCGAAGTCTCGAGCTCCGGTCGGCTCCCCCTGTCAATCCCGCTTGTGCAGCTCTGCGCGGCGCATACACCAAAATCGCGCCGTGCTCGCTTCCGCGCCCTCAGGCTCCGCTCCGCTCCGGGGATTGACAGCGCCTCCCTGCGCTCCTTCCCTCGCCAATTATGAAACGAATGTTTTTTATTGGCCTGCAAAGGCCCAATTTCAGCTACGGGAGGCACATCCAAAATGAGTTCTTTTTCACAATCAGACTGGCTAACAACAGAAGAAGCCGCAGCCTACCTGAAATGCAAACGTCGTTCGCTTCTTCTCTTGGTTCGTCAAGGCAAGATAAAAGCTTATGCGTTATCGGGAACAAAACGACGAGTGTGGAGGTTTCGAAAGGAAGATTTGGATGCTGCTCTCCTAGGCTCGGCTGTGGTACCATCCCAGCCGCTGACCGTGCTCCCCGAAAGGAGGACGATTTGAAGAGAGCACGGATACAAAACGGAACTGTTGTATTCAATAAGCGATTTGGGACTTGGAATTATCTCTGGTTCGAAGAAGGACGGAGACGATCCAAGTTGATTGGAACGATTGAGGAATACAAGACCAGGGAAGCCGCACTGCGTGCTTCCGAAAGACTGCGGCGATCTGTTCATGAGCTACGTCCGCATGACCTTCCGACGGTGCGGGCCTTGGTGAACGAATTCCGGTCGGAAAAAATGCCGGAACGATTCAGCACGCGGGTGGGTTACGACGCATGGTTCAACAACCACATTTTGCCTCGCTGGGGGCATGGGAACATCACTGCCGTGCAACCCCGACCCGTAGAACTCTGGCTCAAGACCCTGCCGATCTCCCCCAAAAGCAAAGTGCACATCCGTGGCCTGCTGAGGGCTCTTTGGGACTATTCGATGTGGAGGGGTGAAATTCCAACACAACGCAATCCCATGGAGCTGGTGACAATCAAGGGTGCAACAAAACGTCTGCTGCAGCCTCGAAGTCTCACCGTCGAGGAATTTCATAAGTTTCTCGCGCACCTCGAGGAACCGGTTCGAACCATCGCGCTGATCTGCGTCTGCTTTGGACTGCGGATTAGCGAATGCTTGGCGCTAAAGTGGTCGGACATCGACTGGTTGAATGCCAAGCTGCATGTACAACGCAGCATTGTTCGGCAGCGGGTGGGGGACGTTAAGACCGTCTATTCCCGCAAGACAATGTGCATCGATGCGGAAATGATCGAGTTGCTGAAGGTGCGGAAGCAAACAACACCTTTTCCCGACGACGGAGACTGGATTTTTGCAAGCCCGGTGAAACTCGGTCGCTTGCCGGTCTCTTATCCGTGGGTGTGGTTGCAGTTCCAGAGGGCTGCCAAGGCGGCGGCAATCGACAGACTGGGCACGCACTCCCTTCGCCACAGCTATCGTTCCTGGCTGGACGCAGTGGGAACCGCCATTGCCGTTCAGCAGAAGCTGATGCGGCACTCGGACATTCGAACCACGCTCAACATTTACGGCGACGTGGTTACGAACGAAATGGCCGAGGCGCACGCCAAGATCGTGCGCTTAGCGCTGCCCCGAGCCTCGTGATTTGAGGTGATTTGTAGTGATGTAAGTGCTTTAGAATCTGGCGGAGAGAGTGGGATTCGAACCCACGTTACCCTTTCGAGTAAACACGCTTTCCAAGCGTGCGCCTTCAGCCACTCGGCCATCTCTCCCGCGACAACATCTGCTGCAGCCTGCGACTCGGTTGGAAGCTAATGCAGGGGTCTCTCAATCAGCGGCCAAGTGCACCGCCAATCAAGTTCCCTTTTGATTCTATGGTCCGAGCCGCCGAAACCGCAAGGCACGGACTCGGAAATTCCCTGGCAGAATTGTCAATCTGAGAAAGCGAAGGCTCCCCAACGAAGGAGCTATGTACTTGCCAGAAGCGGAACGGTGGCAGAGAGTTTGCCGCGTCTCGTGATCTCTGTGGCTCTGTGGTAAATTTGAATTCTCTCCATGAAAGACACTTCTTCCCGGGCCTTGAACGTCGCCGCGCAGCGCGGAGCTTCCTACGCCGACGCCCGCATTGCCGACGACCGCAGCCGCGCGCTCTCGACCAAGAACGGCAAAGTTGGTGGCGCTTCGGACTCGGAGTCGTCCGGCATCGGCATCCGCGTGATTGCCGATGGCGCCTGGGGATTTGCCGCATCTGACGATTTGAGCCAGGCCACCGTTGAGGCCACAGCAGCTCGCGCCGTCGACATCGCCAAGGCATCTTCGCGCGTCAAAAAGCGCGACATCGAACTCGCCTCGGAGAAACCCGCGACCGCCGAGTGGACCACGCCTTTCCAGGTCGATCCCTTCACCACTTCGGTCGAGCAAAACATTGATCTGTTGCTGAAGATCGACTCCGAGCTCCGCTCGGTTGCCGGAGTTACGCTGGCTGAGACCAATATGAATTTCCGCCGCGAGGAACATTGGTTCGTTTCGTCCGAAGGCGCCGACATTCATCAGACGAAATACACCACGGGTGTTGGCTACGCCGCCTACGCCTTCGCTGGAAGCGAGATACAGAAGCGCTCGTATCCTAATTCTTACGGCGGACAGTGGCAGAATAAAGGATATGAACTGATTGGCGAGCTGAAGCTGTTGGACAACGCCCGCCGCGTGGGCGAAGAAGCAGTCGCGCTGCTCAAAGCGGCGCAGTGTCCAGAAGGCGCGTTCGGCGTCATTCTGGACGGTTCGCAACTCGCACTGCAAATTCACGAATCGGTGGGCCATCCTATCGAACTCGACCGCGTGCTGGGCATGGAAGCGAATTTCGCCGGCACGTCGTTTCTGACCTTGGACAAACTCCGCACTCTGCGCTATGGCAGCGATCTGGTGAACGTTGTGGCTGACGCCCGCCAGGAGCACGGACCGGGACTCGGAACGTTCGGGTTCGACGAAGAAGGAGTGCCCGCACAATGCACTCCAATCATCACCAACGGGCTATTCACGGGATATCTGAGTTCGCGTGAAACTGCGCACACTATCGGCATGAATCGATCTGGAGGAACCCTGCGGGCTGAATGCTGGAACCGGCTACCAATCATTCGGATGACCAACATCAGTATTCTTCCCGGTGAGAAGCCGCTGACTCGCGAGCAACTCATTGCCGATACCAGTAACGGCGTTTACATGGAAACCAACAAGTCGTGGTCGATCGATGACAAGCGCTACAACTTTCAGTTCAGCTGCGAATTGGGATGGGAGATCAAGAACGGCAAGCGCACCCGCATGCTGAAAAATCCGTCCTACTCAGGAATCACGACGGAATTTTGGAACTCCATGGACGCTATCTGCTCCCGAGACGAGTGGATAGTGTGGGGCACCCCCCATTGCGGCAAAGGCCAGCCCCAGCAGGTTATGGGCACCGGGCATGGCGCAGCGCCGGCCAGGTTTCGTAATATTAAGGTGGGAAGCGCGTATAAGGGAACGTGATCAAAACAGGCAATCCGCATTCAGCCGTGCGATATCTGTTTGAGGCTAAGTGTCCAATTGCGAAGTGCTTATCGCTGAATGCTAAGTGCTGAATGCTTACTCGCGACAAAGCCGCTGACATCTTCGAACGCATAAAGAAGCACTCGATCGCCGACGAGGTCGAAGTTCTCTTCTCCGGTGGAAAGAGCGCCCTTACTCGCTTCGCCAACAACATAATCCATCAGAACGTCGCTGAAGAGAACTACGTCGTGTCCGTGCGAACCATATTTGGCGGACGCACCGCACGCTCGACGACGAACAAGCTTGATGACGAAAGCCTGAAACGAGTCGTGCAATCGTCGGAGAGGCTGGCAAAAGTTCAGCATCCGGACCCGGATCTGTTGACGGTCCCGGACGCGTGTGGTGCGGGTGCTCGCACCCGCGAAATGTTACCAACACGTCACTTCACCGAAACCGCAGCCGTCACGCCCCAACAGCGCGCGGAAACCGTCAAGAAGATTGTTTCAATAGCCGACAAACATAAACTCACCACGGCCGGCATCGTCTCAACCTCGGAATCGGTCGAAGCTATTTTAAATTCCCGCGGCTTAACCGATTGGCACACGCAAACCTCCTCCGAAATCTCCATCACCATGCTGGCCCCGGACTCTTCCGGATGGCAAAAAGCCAACTCTCCTGACGTGGCGAACCTTGACTCTGTCGCCCTGGCAGAAACCTCGGCTCGCAAGGCATTCGAGTCAGCAAACCCGCGCGAGATTCTCGCCGGGAAGTACACCGTCATTCTCGAACCGGCCGCCGTGCTCGACATCGTTGGCTTCATGTTCTTCGACTTCGGCGGGCTGTCCATTCTGGACCAACGGTCTTTCCTGAACAACCGAGTCGGCATCAAGCTTTTCGGCGAGAACATCAACATCTGGGACGACGTGGCCCACCCTTTGCAATCTGGCGTTCCATTCGACGGCGAAGGAGTCTGCCGTCAGAAAGTGCAACTAGTTGAGCGCGGAGTGGTCGAGCGCCTGGTGTACGCCCGCGCGACCGCCGAAAAGATGAAGCGCTCGGAACACAAAGACAAAGTTGGTCGCATCGAGCCCACGGGACACGGCTTCCCGCTCCCCAACGAAATCGGCGAAGCCCCCATGAACATCGTATTCGGCGCATCGCCCAAGCCCACTTCAGTGGACCAGATGATCGCCTCGACCGAACGCGGAGTACTGGTGACGCGCCTCTGGTACATTCGCGAAGTCGATCCCTACGAAAAAATCCTCACTGGCATGACCCGCGACGGCACCTTCTACGTAGAGAACGGCAAAATCCGCCACGGAGTGCGCAACTTTCGTTTCAACCAAAGCCTGATTCAAATGCTGTCCAACGTAGAAGCCATGGGAACTCCAGTGCGTGCCAGCGGCGAAGAATCCTTCGACATGGTAGTACCAGCGATGAAGGTACGCGATTTCAACTTCACGGAAGTAACAAAATTCTAAAACCAGCAATCAGCATTCGGCACTCAGCCTGCGAGCCTCTCTGCCTCCACCTTGTGCGCTAGCGACACCAGCATGCGCTTCACTTCGACCACAGCAAGGTTCAGTTTCTGATAATCCCCTGCGCTCAGGAAGGCGAGGTCCCGAGCGAGTAGAAAGTGATACTCCAACTCACTTGCCGACCCGCACGCGATGTTCAAGAACCGCTGAAACTCGCCGTTACCTCGTTTTCCGCAACCTTCCGCAATGTTGGTGCAACCGACGCTGCACCTGCGTATCTGGATGGTTAATCCATACGTCTCGGCCTTCGGAAAAGCGTCGGTGGCTCGGTAAGAAGCCAGCGTCAACGAGTGGGCCTCTTGCCAAACGAGCAGATCCCTAAAGTCCTTCATCGTCCACGTAACTCCTGGCGACTGAATGCTGACTGCTGAATGGTAACTGCTGGCGTTAGAATGCTCGGTGACGGATGTCACATCCCATCAACTCCTCCGCAAGTTCATGACCCACAAGAATTTAGCTCTAATAGTTCCATGACTTCGGTAACTTTGCACGTCTGGTTCCGGGGTGTAGTCTTCGCTCGTAATGCATAACATTGGCCCATTCGCGAAGAACGAGGACTTGGATCGGTCCCCGGAAGAAAAAGACGCCTCGCCGAGGGCGCAGACCTCCGCCAAAGAAGAAACTGCCGATCCAAAAGCCGGTCGCGGTCGCTATCCCGAAGTGCAGAGTGCAGTGCGTTTTCCGATCAAGCTGCCAATTTCTGTAAAATCGAAGACAGGCGAGAGTCATACTGAAACCCAGAACATTTCCGCCAATGGCGTTCTGTTTCAGATGATCGACTCCGAAATGCCGGTCGGCTCGATGGTAGATTTCACTATTTCGCTGCCCGCCGATGTTGTAGGCGCCGAGGCCGATGTGCGGCTCGATTGCCGCGGCCGGGTAGTTCGCAGTTTTGAAGACAGTGGCCGACGCGGCGTAGGCGTGGTCATCGATGAGTATCGTTTCGACCGGCGAGGAGACTGATGGCAAGCACTCCGGCTACCGCGAGAGTCGACGGCGAACAGTTGCACGAGGGTGACGGCAACGGCCAGTTCATCCGCGTGATCGTAGCTGACACGCAGGCCATTTTTCGCGCCGGACTGCGCAAGATTTTTGCTCTGGAAGACGACGTTCGCGTCGTGGGACAGGCCGAAACCCTGGCCCAGACTTTAACCGCAGCCAAAAAGTTTACCGCCGATGTCCTGCTTTTCGAAGCCGCCATCGCCTCCAACCCCATCGAGGCGGTCGCCGACCTCCTGCGCCAGAACCCGCTCCTGAGGCTCGTCGTCGTCACAACCGAACCTGATCAGGATCTTACTCTGGAGCTGTTTCGTCGGGGCGTGCACGCCATCGTCTCTCGCGAAGTTGAGCCGGAGTTGCTGGTCGACTGTCTGCGCAAAGTATCGAAGGGTGAGCCATGGTTAGACGGCCGCGCCACCCAGTGGGTGCTCGAAGCCTATCGCACCCAGGGCTCGCGCGCCGGAACCCCCAGACCCAAGGTGCAGTTAACCCCGAAAGAGACCCTCATCGTTTCCTGCGTGACTCAGGGCATGAAGAACAAGGAAATTGCCCTGCGGGTCGGAACGACAGAGCAGGTGGTCAAGAATTATCTGCGCAAAGTGTATGACAAGCTGGGCGTCGCCGATCGCCTCGAGCTGGCGCTCTATTGCCTGAACAGCCGCATTCTCGACGGCGCAATCAAGGAATCTCCAGTAAAGGATGGCCCACCCAAGCCACCAACCACCCCGGAACCCTCACCCCACAACGGCGCCGCAGCTGCAACCACGCCCACAATTCCCGACACCACAGAAAACCTCTCCTAAATGTAGGCGCGAGCCTCCTGCTCGTGCGGTTTCCGTCTCTCATCTCTTGTGGCACGGGTCGCGACTCGGGTAGCAACTTACTCAAAAGGTGCTCGAAATCCCTTTTTCCCAAAATCTTGCCAAGCCCCTTTAGTCACCCAATTCCCCGCAAATCCCTGATTCGACGGCAGAAATAAATCTGAAAATTTGGCGGGTTTACCCCTCCGGTTCTGCTACGCTAGAAGTAGAGGTAAGGTTTGGCGCAAGCTCTCCGGCTTGCACCTTTTCTTTTTCCGGCCGGTTTCCTACAGGGACATTTTCAGGACCAATGCGCAAGACCAGGGCCGCTTCACACGGACGCATTCTTGCGTCCGTGGAGAACTGTGCCCGGAGGGCTGCACAGAGTCGTGGACTCGTAATTCGCCAGCACGGCGATCTTGGTGAGGTGGCCTTTCCGCACAAGGCGACCCGGCTCGGTTTCATGGTGGCCCAGCCGTATGGCACCATTTACCCCTTTGACTTCATCGTGCAGGGTGGGCAAAACCTGAGGCGCATACAGATAAAAAGCGTTGCCTACGTGAGGAACGGTTTGTATTACCTCAACGTTCGTCGAAGCAAGGGCCGAAGGCTGCTGGCTTACATCAATATCAGCCGGAGAGTGCATAGATCCTTCGTCGGCAGGCTTTCGCTTTGCGAGAACCCGCGCTCTCAGGATGACAGCGGCGGGAATACAAACGCGGCGGCTCACGTCGCCCCGCCAACGGCCAACGACCGCTCCTACGTCCCTTCACTCCACCCCGCCAGATACTCCTCCTGCTCCGGCGTGAGCTTGTCGATTTTGATTCCCATGGACTCGAGCTTCAACTTCGCGACGCGCTTGTCCAAATCAGCGGGCACGCGGTAGACCTTCTTCTCGAGCGACTTGTGGTTCTTCACCATGTAATCGACGGAGAGCGCCTGGTCGGCAAAACTCATATCCATCACGGATGCGGGATGCCCCTCGGCGGCGGCCAGGTTGATCAGGCGGCCTTCACCCAGCAAATTAATCTTGCGTCCATCTTTCAGCGAGTATTCTTCGACGGAATTGCGTGTGGTGCGCTTCGAAGAGGACAGCTTCTCCAGCGCCGGGATATCAATCTCGACATTGAAGTGTCCGGAGTTCGAAATGATGGCCCCGTCTTTCATCAACTCGAAATGATCTTTGGTCAGGACGCTCTTGTTGCCAGTAACGGTGCAGAAGACGTCGCCGATCTTGGCCGCTTCGGTCATCGACATCACGCGGAAGCCGTCCATCACCGCTTCCAGAGCTTTCGTGGGATCGACTTCGGTGATAATTACCTCGGCCCCGTTGCCGCGAGCGCGGCTGGCCAGCCCGCGTCCGCACCAGCCGTAGCCAGCGACCACGAACTTCGATCCCGCCAGCAGGAAGTTGGTGGCACGAATAATGCCATCAATCGTCGACTGCCCGGTTCCGTAACGGTTGTCGAAAAGGTGTTTGGTGTCGGCATCGTTCACCGCGACGATGGGGAAGCGCAACACGCCTTCCTTCGCCATGGCCCGCAGCCGGATGACTCCGGTGGTAGTCTCTTCCGTGCCGCCAATCACTTCGTCGAGCACATCCTGCCGCTTGGTGTGGAGGATGGTCACGAGGTCAGCGCCGTCGTCCATGGTAATGTGCGGCCGGTGATCGATAGCCGCCAGAATGTGGCTGTAGTAAGTGTCGTTGTCTTCGCCTTTGATGGCGAAGACCGAAATATTGTGATCGCGCACCAGGCTGGCGGCGACATCGTCCTGCGTGGAAAGCGGGTTCGAGGCGCAGAGCACCACGTCGGCGCCGCCATCGCGAAGAGTGATGGCCAGATTCGCCGTCTCCGCGGTGACGTGCAGGCAGGCCGAAATGCGAATTCCCTGTAGCGGCTGGTTCTTGATGAATTCCTTGCGAATGATCTGCAGAACTTTCATCGACTGGTTGGCCCACTCGATGCGTTTCTTGCCCAGATCGGCAAACTCAATGCCTTTGATGTCAGAATGCACTTGCGTTGGTGTGGTCGACATACCTCTCCTGTGGCGCTGAATTGATCTTGATTCTAAACCTTGGAAATTTAGCTGCCGGATGAATCGGGTGCCCCACCCTTTTCGCATTCTTGCGAAAGGGTGGGACCAACGAAATCTACTTGTGCGCCGCAACCGGCTGTCGCAGACCAGCATCACTGGCCAGCTTCGCTGCCTTATCGGTTGACTCCCACGTGAAGTCGGGATCGCTGCGTCCGAAATGTCCATATGCCGCGGTCTTGCAATAGATCGGGCGCCGCAGATTTAGCGAATCAATGATTCCCTTGGGCGTCAGCTTGAAATGAGCGCGTACCAAGTCTGAAATAGTTGTCGGATCGACTTTGCTCGTCCCAAACGTTTCCACCAGCACGCTCACCGGATCGGCCACGCCAATAGCGTATGCGAGCTGAACTTCGCAGCGGTCCGCCAACCCAGCCGCAACAATGTTCTTCGCGATGTGCCGCGCCATATAAGCCGCCGAGCGGTCCACCTTGGTCGGATCCTTGCCGCTAAACGCGCCGCCACCGTGCCGTCCCATGCCGCCGTAGGTGTCCACAATAATCTTGCGGCCGGTTAGCCCGGTATCGCCCATGGGCCCGCCAATCACGAAACGTCCTGTGGGGTTGATGTGATACGTCGTGTCTTCGTCGAGGAGATGAGCCGGAATCGTGGCCTGAATCACATGCCTGAGAATGTCGCTGCGAAGTTCGTCGTTGCCGACGGTCTCGGAGTGCTGCGTAGAAATTACGACAGCGTCGACGCGCACCGGCTTGTGATGCGCATCGTATTCAACCGTAACCTGCGACTTGCCATCCGGCCGCAGATAAGGAAGCTTCCCATGCTTACGAACCTCAGACAGCCGCATGGTGAGCTTGTGCGCAAAAGAAATAGGCGCAGGCATAAGCTCCGCAGTCTCATTGCACGCGAAGCCAAACATCATTCCCTGGTCGCCGGCGCCGCCGGTGTCTACGCCGAGGGCTATGTCGCCGGATTGTTTGTTGATGCTGGAGATTACGGCACAGGTGTTGGAGTCGAAGCCATAGAGGGCGTTGTTGTAGCCGATGGAGGAAATTGTTCCGCGGACGAGGTTCTGGAAATCTACGTAGGCTTTGGTGGTGATCTCGCCGGCGATTACTACCAGGCCGGTTGCGGTTAAAGTCTCGCAGGCTACGCGGCTGGTGGGGTCATCGCTCAAGCAGGCGTCGAGGATGGCGTCGGAAACCTGGTCGGCGATTTTGTCGGGATGTCCTTCGGTTACGGATTCGGAAGTAAATAGATGGCGATTCTTCGACAAGCTTCTTCTCCTTAACGGTCTGGGCGTTCACGTCTGGCGGGGGTTGATCAGGCGTACACCGGCCACACAAAATGCGTTTCTTTCATGGTCCGTAAAAGGCTAACAGAGAACGAGCGGAGGCGCAATCTTTTTGGGCTGGCTTGTCAAGACTGATTAGAAATGTCCCCATCGTTAACTAATTAGAAATGTCCCCTTTTTGTGGTTGATGTTGTCGTTGGGATGCGCACTGAAGCGAAGCCCTGTAGTTTAGGGCGAAGCGTAAGTGCGCATCCCAACGAGCGGCGCTCCGATCTGCTCCTTGGGAATCGGTGTCCGCATAGTCTGGTAGGGTTGGCGCCACGGATGGTCTTTTTTCGCCTTCCTCACCACCACGGGCCGGGCGCGCGGGGGAAGCGGGGCAGAGGCTTTCTGGGGCTGCTTCAGCTCCGTAAAAGCCATTGCTTCTCCGCGGTAGTACACCTTCATGGTTCCGTCCTCCCACTCGCAGACCAAAGCCTTGCTTCGTGTGGGCCCATAGCGTCGTGAGCCGGGCTTCAGCTGCAGATTGCCGCCTTCATGCCGGATTACCCAGTCATTGCTGATTCCGCGCTCGGTCTCTAAGCGGAAGATCTCACGGAGTTCCCGAACGGTCGGCTTGCGACCGTGATAGTCCTCCGGCTGAGCTGCTGGAACCACAAACCGTCGGTTGTGCGCCGGCAGATATTCTTTTTCCAGATACTCGTTGGCGGCTTCGTAGCTATCGATCCCTTTCCGCCGCAGTTTCTTGATCAGCCGATCCTGATGGGTCCCGTGGTTTCGCTCCACCCGCCCCTTGGCCTGGGGCGTACTGGCGGCGACGATCCGAATGCCCAGCTTCTGGCACATACGTCCAAACTGCGTAACCGGAATTTTGCCCCGCATCTGTTCCGCCGCCGTCGCTCTCCGTTTGTAAACGTTCTTCCAGTCGGTATAGAGCACGCGAGGCACCCCATATTTCCCGATCCAGGCTCGTAACACTCCTACCGCCGCCCAGATCGTCTCTTCTTTCCCCAGACATGCCTGGGTTGCGCTGGTGGCATCGTCCACCATGTTCATCAGGCAACCCCTCGGACCACGCCCTTCCAACCAGTCGTGAAAACTCCCGTCCAGCTGTACCAGTTCGCCAAAGTGAGCCTTGCGCTCTCTTCGTTGGCAGTGTTTCTTCCGCTTCCGTTGACGACTCCACAGTCCTTCGGCCAACATCCAACCACGCAAGGTTTCATGATCTATGGCAATCCCGTCTTCTTCCGCCAAGTGCTCAGCCGCCAGCGTCGGCCCGAATCGCTCCTCTTCCGAACCAGAATACTTCTGCCGGATCAAACTCAGCACCCGGCGCCGAAATTTCCCGGGTTTGCTCCGATTGGAAACTCGACCCACATTGCCATGCTGCAGCCCTTTGCTGCCCTTCTGCTGATAGCGTCGCCACAAGCGTTTGATCTGGCGGTAACTCAACTGCAACATCGCTGCGGCATCGATCAACTTCAGTTCTTCTTTAGCGACTCGTCCCATCACTTCCACTCGCTCCAGCTCACGGGTGCTCATAGCTGTCCTCTTCAACAAAACCTCCCTTGGCTGGAGGTCTCAGTTTAAGGGGACATTTCTATTCGGTCCGTGAGGGGACACTATCAAAAAGTTTCAACATCTTTTTGGGCTGGCTTTTTGGGCTGGCTTGCGGTTCCTGGCAGTGAGCGGTGCGGACACGGTTTCAATGGGAGAATTGCTGGGCTTTGTGGGCTTGCTAGTATTCTCTGTTGGGTTTTTTGCGGCTTTCTTGCGGTGCGAGAGAGGTCGTGTGGTCCCTACGGGACTCGCTCGAACTTTCCGCCTCTAGCGGCACTTCCGTGCCGGGCTTTCACACGCCGCAGCGTCGCGGCTGGATTTTGGCGATTCTATTCCCGTGGTTTTATCAGCGCGGGGGTGCGTTTCATGTACCTCGGCGGCTGAAGCCGCGATTTTCACTCGTCTCGTAATGCAGCGCTGAAGTGCTGCTTCACCCAAAACCGTTTTTTTCTTTGGGCCTGCAAAACGGGTCCCGATTTCTTGGCAGGACTAAAAGGCGAGCCCCTGATACGAGGGCGAGTGTTTTCTTAACACATCAGCGATAGAGTCACTGGGATTGAACGGGGGGATCTGGTTTGGGAGGTGGGGGTTGAAGGCCGGTGGCAGCGAAGGTGAGGGTTTTTACTTCGCCGTAGTCGCCTTGGGTGGGTAGTTTTTTGCCGTTGAATTCGAAATCCAAAGCGCCTACGTTGCCTGCCTTGATCACGATTTCGTTCAGGGCACGCACTGACTTTTGAGCCGGGGCGGTTAAGAGAGCGCGGGTGACAATCTCGCCATCGACCGAGATGGAGAGCCAGGAGTCTTCGCGTGCCTTGATTACCAGCAGTAATGGTGCGTTTGCCGGGACGGCTTGCCGCGGCTGGCTTTCGGCGGAAGTTGGTGGAGCTGGGCTGACGACCGGCGATGGAGTCGGCTGGATCGCCGCGGTGGTGCCAACCGGTGGTTCGATCGGCTTCGAAGTGGCGGCGGAGGAATCCGCGGACTCAGCGGGCTTTGGCTCGGGCTGTGGTTGTTCTGCGGTCGCGGCCGGCGAAGTGCCGGGAGGGTTGGCGGCGGTGGCGTTCTGGGCGGGCGCCGCGGATTCGCTGGCCTCCTTTTCTGATTCGCGGGAGTAGAAGCCCCAGGCAGCGAATCCTAGCGCGACGATCAGGAGCACGACCGCGAAGGTGCCCCAGGGTAGGCCAGCGGTGGCGGGATTCTCTTCCCGCGATGGGGGCTCGAGGATCGGGGCTTGGTCGTTCTCGGATTTCTTGGCCGACGGGGCGGCTCCGGTCGCGACCAGGTAGTCGGCGATGGCTTGCTCTTCATCCATACCCAGACAGCGCGCATAGGCGCGGATGAAACCCTTGTTGAAAATGCCGCCGGGTAGTTGGTCGAAATGCTCTTCTTCGAGTGCGCGCAACATGCGCGTGCCGATTTTGGTGGTGAGGGAGATGTCCTCGAGGGTGACGCCCTTGCGCTCCCGCTCCTGTTTTAGTTGTGCACCGAACGACGCCACTTGAGGTTCTCCTGCGCAGTCTGGACAGGTGTTCACATTAAATATATGTTATGCGACGGTTTGGGGGTCGTGCAATTTTGTGGGCGCTTGGGAAAATCGGGCCACGGAATTGCACGGATCAGCACGGACCGATGTCAGCGCCAAGCTTCTCTGCAGGAAGCTTGGGCACCCGTCGTGGAGTGCTAAGCGTCCGGATGCTTGCGGCGATGGACAGGCCCAGGTCTCGAAAGGCGCGAGACTTGGGGCACCCGATGAGAAGCACGTGGATCGGATGATAATGATCGCCACTGGTTGGGCACGAACTTAAGCAGTTGAATTATTTCTAGAAGCCGCGGGCACTCACCGCCAAAAGGCATAGCAGCACAAACAGTCACACAAAAAGCCCCATTGCGCGTAAACCTGTGGGATACCACGGCTTGAACCGGAATGGTGTTTATGCCAAAGATTTCCATCTTCGATCTTGGTTGCGTTTGATCTGACGGCGGAGAAAGGGATTTCTTCCTGACAGCCCTATCCCGAACCCAGGTCTCGAAAGGCGGGTGACTTGGGGCACCCGGTTTTACCTGTTCAAAACACGTCCCATATAAATTCTGACTCTTTAAGCCACTGATGCTAAAGCAAATATAGTTTGCAAAAAGTTCTTGCGATAAATGTAGTGTTATAGTTAACTATAACACTATGGCAGCGCGGAACGCTTTCGCTGTCGACCTGGCAAACGAAGCAGAAGTCGGCTACACCAACGTTTCCTCTTGCTGCATGGAACTTAGAAGGAGAATGGACATGAAATCACACATCGCATTTTCGCTCTTGTTGGTACTGGTCGCCGCTACCGGTTTCGCAGCTGACGCTGCAGCTCCTGTGCCGTCCGAGGCGCAGAAGTCGTTCACAACCATGAAAAGCCTGGCGGGAGAGTGGGAAGGCCCCGTCACCGTCGCGGACGCGCCGGAGATGTCAGGCGCCAAAATCCACCTCTCGCTGCGCGTGACCTCGCGGGGGAACGCGCTCGTGCACGAGTTTCAGGAAGCAGGAACGCCGTTGGATCCGACCAAGTACGACCATCCCGTCACCATGCTTTATGTCGATGGAGACCAGCTCACGCTGGTTCATTATTGTGACGCGGGAAACCGCCCGCGCATGACCGGCAAGATGTTGCCCGACGGCAAGACGGTCGAGTTCGAGCTCAAGGACGTCAGCGGGAGCCCGGAGTACCACATGCACCATTCGGTGTTCACGATCATCGACGCCAACCATCACACCGAGGATTGGACGTTCATGATGAAGGACAAGCCGATGCACGCGCACTTCGACCTGCAGCGGACGAAGTGATGGAGTGTAGCGGTCCGCGCGAGATCCTTTGTCGAGCTTACGCTTTCCTCAGAATGACGGCGTGTATTTTACAGATGGTATTTTTCGCAGGGCTATTTGGAAAACGCAATGGACAGTGAGTGGAACGACAGTCAGCCGATTTACCGCCAGCTTCGTGACCGGGTGGTCGCGATGATACTCGACGGCGTGCTCAAGGAAGGTGATCCGCTTCCTTCGGTGCGCAATGTGGCGGCCGAATATCGGGTCAATCCGCTCACTGTTCTGAAGGGCTATCAACAACTGGTCGACGAGCAACTGGTCGAGAGCAGGCGAGGTCGGGGGATGTTCATCAATGTAGGCGCACGCAATCTGCTGCTGCAGGGCGAACGCCAGAAGTTTCTGGCGGAACAGTGGCCCACGGTTTACGCAACTATTCAGCGGCTCGGCCTGACGCCGGAAGAACTGTTGGCCGCTGCCTCGCCCAATGCAACAAAGAAGGAGCCAAAGTCATGACAGTCATCGAAGCACGCAGCCTGCGCAAGGCTTTCGGCAAAACCGTCGCGCTGGACGGCGTCAATTTGCGTGTCGACGAGGGCCGCATCCTCGGACTTATCGGTCCGAACGGCGCGGGCAAGAGCACCGCGCTCAACGCGATTCTCGGCCTGACCGAATATCAGGGAGAACTCCGAGTGCTTGGACGCGACCCGTGGGACGAGCGCGATCAGCTTATGCGCGATGTTTGCTTTATTGCCGATGTTGCCGTTTTGCCGCGCTGGATGCGGGTTTCGCAGGCGCTCGACTACGTGGGCGGAGTGCATCCGCGATTCGATCGGGTGAAGGCGGAGGGTTTTCTGGCGAAGACCGATATCAAACGCGCCAGCAAGATCAGGGAATTGTCGAAAGGCATGGTGACGCAGCTGCACCTCGCGCTGGTGATGGCCATCGACGCGAGGTTGCTGGTGCTGGACGAGCCGACGCTTGGCCTCGACATTCTGTATCGCAAGCAGTTCTACGATTCCCTGCTGAACGATTACTTCGATCGCAGCCGCACCATCGTGGTGACCACGCATCAGGTGGAAGACGTCCAGCACGTCATCACCGATCTCATGTTCATCAATCGCGGGCGGATCGTACTCGATTGCAGCATGGAAGAATTCGAGTCGCGCTATCTGGAAGTGGCGGTGCATCCCGCGCGTGTGACCGCGGCACGGGCGCTTAAGCCGATTCACGAGCGCCGGGTGCTCGGGCGCAGCATTCTGTTGTTCGATCATGTTGACCGTGGGCAACTTGCGGCTCTGGGCGACATGCGCACACCCAGCATCGCGGATTTGTTTGTTGCCTTGATGGGAAACAGGCCAGGCGATCACGCCGGCGCGGCGCAAGGAGTGGCGCGATGAATAGTCAATCGACCGCAATGCCCGAGGCTCCCCGCGATTCGCAGATCAGAGAGTCACAGGTCAGTGATTCACGGATCAGCGAGTCGCGAGGGATCGCGCCCGCCGCGGTGACGGCGATGCGGCCATTCTACTGGTCGGTTCGCCGCGAGTTGTGGGAGAACCGTTCGATCTATATTGCGCCGCTGGCGGTCGCGGGCCTCGTCCTCTTTGGTTACCTGATCGCCTCGATGGGTTATGCCTTGTCGACGACCAACATGGCTCAGCGGCGCGCGGCACTCGAAGAACCGTACACCTTCGCGATGGGCGTGATTATGGGGACTGCTTTTATCGTAAGTATTTTCTACTCGCTCGATGCGCTACACGGTGAGCGTCGCGATCGCAGCATCCTGTTCTGGAAGTCGATGCCGGTGTCCGACCTTACTACTGTGCTCTCGAAGGCCAGCATTCCGCTGCTCGTCCTGCCGCTGCTCAGTTTTGCGATTGTCGTTGCCACGGAATTAATCATGCTGGGGCTGAGCAGCCTGGTGCTGCTGGCGAGCGGCCTGAGGGTTGCGACGCTGTGGACAATGGTGTACCAGATGTGGCTGATGCTGCTCTACCATCTGCTGACCGTGCATGTGCTCTGGTACGCCCCAATCTACGGTTGGCTTTTGCTGGTCTCGGGCTGGGCACGGCGGGCTGCATTTCTATGGGCCGTTTTGCCGTGGCTCGCGATCGGCGCTGTGGAGAAGATCGCATTCAACACCTGGCACTTCGCCGCAATGCTGGGATATCGCTTCGAAGGCGGCCCGGAGGCCATCACCGCGGCGGATAGCTTCCCGATCGATCCAATGATGCACCTTACTCCGGGAAGATTCCTGAGCAGCCCGGGTTTGTGGATCGGGCTGGTCGTCGCCGCGGCATTTCTGGCGGCAGCGGTCCGGTTGCGTCGCTGTCAGGGACCGATCTGATTCGCGTTCAGTGGTGAAACGCCCGCATAAGGGGGCAGCTCGATGAATACGCAGTCAAATGCCGTGCCCGATTCTCCTCTCGACGCGCAGGCAGTCGCGCCCGCGGCCTTGGCGCCGACTCGGCCACTGTACTGGTCGGTGCGGCGCGAATTGTGGGAGAACCGTTCCATCTACGTCGCGCCGCTGGCGGTTGGCGCCGTCTACCTGGTCGGCTTTTTGATCAGCCTGTATTGGCTGCCGCGCAGCGTGCGTGCTCTGGCTCGCGTCCATGCTGCGGCGCAGGCCGCGACGCTCAATCCTGCGCAGCAGAGCCTTGTCCAGCTCGCCATGCCTTACGCCCACGCAGGGATGCTGCTCACCTTTGTCGGGTTTCTGGTCGGGATCTTCTACTCGCTCGATGCGCTGCACAGCGAGCGTCGCGATCGCAGCATCCTGTTCTGGAAGTCGCTGCCGGTTTCGGATCTTACGACCGTGCTCTCGAAGGCGATCGTTCCTCTTGTGATTTTGCCGGTGCTCGTTTTGGCCGTAACGATTGCTCTGCAGATCGTGATGCGGCTGCTGAGCGCTGCTGTCCTGCTGACGAGCGGTGCGAGTACCGCGATTCCGTGGGGGCCTCCGTTGTTGGAGATGGAAGTGGTGCTGCTCTACGGGGTCATCGTGATGGTGCTCTGGCACGCGCCGCTCTACATGTGGATGCTGCTTGTCTCGGGCTGGGCGCGGCGCGCGACATTTCTGTGGGCGGTGTTGCCACCACTCGCGATTGCCGCTCTCGAGTACATCGCCTTTCACACTTCGTATTTGGGCTCCATGCTGCAAGATCGCTTGTTTGGATTCGCTGCGGGGGCTTTCGATCTGAAAGACAAAAATGGTGTCCCGATCGATGCGCATTTTATTCCGCTGGAACAACTCGCTCCCGGGAGGTTCCTGAGCATCCCGAGTCTGTGGCTCGGGCTGATCGTCGCGGCGATATTTTTCGCTGCGGCGGTCCGGATGCGACGTTATCGGGAGCCACTGTGAGTTGCGTGCGCTTGATTTCGGGAGTTGCACTAGGAGGAAAGATTATGAGTAGCGCTGTGATGACTAAACGGATTGCTAGAACGTCGCCGCGTTTTGAGGCTTCGAGGCTGAGAACACAGATGGCTGGCGTCATTTATTTACTCACCGTAGTGGCGGCGGCATTCGCCGAAATCTTCATTCACGGCAGGTTGAATATCGCGGGAGGCCTCATGGTGGTCTTGGCCATGATCGCCGTGACGCTGCTGTTCTGTGACACCTTGAGCCCGCTCAATAGGAGACTCTCGTTGCTTGCGGCGTCTTTCAACCTCGTGGGACTCGCTTTTGAGGTGCTTCGGTTGCAGCCTTGGGGCACGAACATCGCCGTTGTGTTCAACGGGTTCTTTTGCATTCTGATCGGCTGCTTCGGTTTTCGCTCGACCTTCCTGCCTCGAATCCTGGGCGGGCTCATGGTGTTGGGTGGGTTAGGGTGGCTCACCTTTTTGTCGGTGCCGGTGGCCAACCATCTGTCTCCCTACAATCTGGCCTTCGGCCTCCTAGGGGAAGGAGCGGTCTGCCTGTGGATCCTTTTGATGGAAGTGAACGTAGGACGACGAATAGAGCAGTTCAGTTCAGCAGGAAGGGCGCCGTCTATCGCGGCAGCGGGTGCCGGCTATCGGGAGCCGATCTGATTCGCCTGGGGATTGACTATTTTTCGCGCGGGGGAAAACGAATATGAGCACAGCTGTAATGACTAATCGTTTAGAGATGAGTTCGGTTGCGGATACTGCCTTGAAGGCAGCCGCGCGGTTTTGGTTTGTGGTGACTGTCGTCGGCCAATTGGTGTTCGCGTTTACGGTAGCGTCCTTCTACGCTCTTACGGCGTTGCGAGGGGACTACCACAAGTGGAACTTCACGAACGGTTACGTCCCCGGCCTTTCCATGGGAAATACCGCCGTGGTCATGCATGTTGCTTCAGCTGTGATCATCATGCTCGCCGGGGCGGTTCAGTTGGTTCCGCAAGTCCGCAACCGCTTTCCAGTCTTTCACCGCTGGAATGGGCGTATCTACATGCTGACCGCCGTCACCCTCAGCGTGGCCGGTCTTTATATGACTTGGATACGGGGAAGCGTTGGCGATCTGTCAGTCCACTTGGGTTCTACTCTGAACGCTGTTCTGATCTGGCTTTGCGGCGGCATGGCGCTGCGCTACGCGCTGGCTCGCGATTTCAAAACTCATCGCCGCTGGGCTCTTCGCTTCTTCCTTGTGGTAAGTGCATCATGGTTTTTCCGGATCGGTTTTTTCTTGTCGTTTCTCGTCTTTAAAGGTCCTTTCGGTTTCGACCCGACGACTTTCCGGGGACCGTTCCTCACTTTCATGACTTTCGCCCAATACTTAATTCCCCTTGCCGTTCTCGAAATATATCTGCGGGCGCAGGACCGCCCCGGCGCCCTAAGGCGAATGGCTACGGCAGGCATGCTTTTTGTACTGACCTTCGTGATGGGCGCTGGACTTTTTGCGGTCGCTACGGCCGCGTGGGTGCCTCAGGTCAAAGCCGCGTATGACCCCCGCAAATCCATTGCGGAAACTCTCTCTGCCACGATTGCGTCCAGCGGTATCGACGCAGCCGCGAAGCAATACCATGACGTCAAGGCTGCCGAACCTTCCACCTACAACTTCGATGAAGGCGAACTCAACAGTTTGGGCTATCAGCTCCTTGGCACGAAAAAGTTCAAAGAAGCCATCGGCATTCTCCAGTTGAACGTTGAAGCCTATCCGCAATCAAGCAATGTTTACGACAGCCTCGGAGAGGCTTACATGGACGACGGTGACAAACCGTTGGCCATCGCCAACTATCAGAAATCGCTTGAGCTGAACTCAAAGAACCGCAGTGCGGTCGTGATGCTCCAGAAACTCAACGCTCCGTGATTTTGTTCGCTGGGCATGTCGTGCACCGATCTAGTCCGCAGGCACGCTTGATTCGACAGGTCGCTAAGGCGGAAAGAGTATGAGTAAAGCAATGCGAGTTTTGGTTCGTGTGCTTCTTTTCGCCGGGTTTCTGCAATTTGCTTTGCCCGGCCAGGCGCGTGGACAACTGAGTGCTCCCGACGACCAGGTCATTCGCGTCAACGTGGAACTGGTCCAGGTTAACGTGCAGGTGATGCAGAAAAAGACTGGCCGCGCGGTGGGTTCGCTGAGCAAAGAGGATTTCCAGCTCTACGAAGACGGAGTACAGCAACAGATCGCTGAGCTGAGCCAGGGCCAGCTTCCGCTCTCCGTGGTGCTGCTGTTCGATCTTACGGCGAGTGTTCAGCCCGTGCTCAAGCCTCTGGCCGCCGGAGCGCTCGAGGCGTTACAGCACCTGAAGCCCGAAGATGAAGTCGCGGTTATGGTCTACGCGGCGTCGGCGCAAGTGTTGCAGGATTTCACCACCGACCGCGAGCAGGCAGTCGCAGCCATCGAAAAAGCCAGCACGATGGAAAGTAGCGAGGCCGCTTTTTTCAATGAAGCGATTTTCCAGGCGTCGGAGCAACTGGGTAAAGCGAAAAATTTCCGGAGCCGAAGAACCATCATATGGCTCACCGACAACGTTCCCAACATTCCTTCTGACCGCGAGCACAACGAGAAGGATGCGTTTCGCGAGGCCTTCGAAACCGGAACAGTGATTTCTGCTCTGCTTGATCGTAGCGCCTTTTCCGACCTCGCCATGGTGACCTTCAGCAAAAATCCGATGTTCGCTGCCATGCGCAAACACAGCCCTCCCGGCGATGTTTACCAATACGCGGAACGCACCGGCGGCGACGTCGTGAAATCCGGCAAAGACGAGGTCAGCACGAAGCTGGCGCAACTGATCGACGAGATTCGCGGCCGTTACACGCTTGGCTACTATCCTTCGGTCAAACAGCCGAAAGGCAAGTTCTGTGAAATCAAACTCCAGATCAGAGCAGAAACCCAAAAGCGCGAAGGCCGGCTGCTGGTACGGACGAAGCAGGGCTATTACAGATGAGGGCGTGGCGATTCACGGACCTGGCTCAAGTTTTGAAAGGGCGCCGGCTTGCGGCCGCGCTATAAGTCGACGTTCAGGAGGACACATGGAAACACTTGTTGGTCTAAACTGCTCGACCGTTGAATGTACTTCACCGACCGCGCCGATCTGGCAGGACATCCTCGCGCAAGCGATGACCGGCGAACTGATCGCCGCCATGAACTACACCTCTTTATCGGAGATCTGTCACGATCCCGCAGAAGTCGCCGATGCGTTGGAGCACGCGCAGATCGAGCGAGGACATGCGGCGCGGTTTGCCGCCGAGGGCCGCAAGATGGGCGTGGACGTCTCCAATAACGTCGACGCCAAGCATTGGAAGCGGCTGCGCGAAGCATTCCTGCGCTGCATCACCGAATGCGATTTTATTGGCTGCCTGATCGTCCAGGAGATCATGCTCGAATCATTTGCCGTCGCAAGCTATGCACGCGTCGGGAAGGTGGCGCCGGGCAGCCTTGGCACGACTTTTGCATCCATCGCAGCCGAGGAAGAAGATCACGTTGATCACGCCATGGCGATTCTCCGAGCCGAGCGAGCGTTGGACGCGCAGCGCTTCGACGACAAGGTCTACCGGCTGCATCTTGACGTGATGACCACGCTTGCGAAGATGCTGGCGAAGGAATGCAAGGATGGACATTGCGAAGTGTGTCACGGCAACTGCGTGAAGCCATCCCTGTTCGATGTCAGCTTGAGCGCGGCCGAGCTTCGCGGAGCCTCGCTGCAACAGTATCTGAAGACGCTCGACATGCTGGGGATTCCTGGGGAGCTAACACTCGCATGGGTGGCTCAGTTGCCAGTGTAGGCTGGCAACTGGTGGTGCAAGCACGTTTTGAATCGGGTATGCCTTGTCGGTTACCTCGGCTAATAAAGCTTTCGCTGATTCGAGAGCATTGAAACGCAGCGCTGGAACAACTTGCGGAAGAACCTCGAGATCGGCGACTGGGGCCTTGAAAGGGTGCGGCTTCAAGCTACGCCGAACATCGCTTTCAAAGACTTTACGGCACGGCTGGGAAGCCGTGCCCTTTGAAAACTCCAGCGCTGGGAGTTCTTCCGCAGCCTCTGGAAGCGCTGCGCCACCCAGAATCGGGCACGCTGGTTTTGAGCGGCTGGGTTTCATCATGGACGTAGGCTATGGACATCGATTTCGCTCTGATCGGGCATCAGGAGAGTTGGCGAGCGGCTGCGGACGTACTCGCTGTCCTGCGCGGACCGGAGCGTACGCGTCTGCCGGACGATGAGATTAGGGATATCCTTCCGTGGATTCCGCCCAGAGCGGTCTGTCATGTCGAGGTCGGCTCGGTCTTTAATACGAAGATCGGCAGTGCGAAAGCCCGCGGCCTCTATATCGATTCCTTCATTCCTCCCGACCGCCTGGAAGCCGCTTACGTGCACGAGAACATCGCTCGGGTCCGAGCCGCGGCGGCCTGCGCGATCAAGGCAGGAGCGAAGATCGTGAGTCTCGGCGGATTCAGCTCCATTCTGATCGAGGGCAACTTCGATCAGCTCCCGGAAAGGCAGGATACCGTCTTCACGACAGGCAACACGTTGACTGTTGGTTTCATCGTTCAGGGCATCAAGAAGATGTGCGCGCTGGAGGGTCGGAACCTCCGCCGATCAACGCTGCTCATCGTTGGAGCAACCGGAGATGTAGGCTCCGGCTGCGCGCGCTGTTTAGGGCCTGTCGTGAGACGCGTGCTGCTCAGCGCGCGCAACATGGAGCGACTACGCAGGCTCGCAGCGGAGTTGCAAGCGGACGGAGTTCAGGTGGAGATCGCAACGAACACTCAGCGATTCTCCGCAGAGGCCGACGTCGTGATCTGCGCGGCGAGTCTGGCGTCTCCTTCGCTTCTGTTGGGCCGGATCGCGCCCGACGCAATCGTTTGCGATGCGGGCTACCCGAAGAACTTGTCCCCAAACGCCCAGATGCCTGGCGCGAAAGTCTTCTTCGGAGGTCTGGGACAGATCACTGGCGGGTTGAGCTTCGCGCCGGATTTCCATGGAATTCTGAACCGGCATCCCTTCCCCGATGTGGTGCATGGATGCCTGCTCGAAGGCATGGCTCTTGCTCTGGAGGGGCGGTTCGAACCTTTCTCTCACGGAAGAGGGTTCATCACTCCAGAGCGGGTCGAGGAGATGGAGACAATCGCTGCGCGGCACGGCATCTATCTGGCACCGCTCTACAACGCTGATGGAGCAGTGGAGGACACGCTTCCTTGCGAGACGGAATGGTCGTCGGCAGAAAATCCCCACCCCGGCGAAGCTTGGATGGGGCACCCTTGAAAGTTGAGGCAACGAGGGTCAGCCCGGGGCAGCCCCCTTTCGTCACTACAATATTCGCGCCCCTCATTCGTCTACAACCTAGAGGAAGGACGCGGTGGGTCTGGAGCTGATACCACTCGAACAGGACCAGCGGATCTCCGAAGTGGTTAAGCGGGAGCAGTCGCGGCTGCGCAACTTTATTCGGCGGCGCGTGCCCGACCCGCGCGACGCTGAGGACATTCTGCAGGACGTGTTCTACGAACTGGTGGAAGCGAATCGGCTGCTGATGCCGATCGAGCACGTTACTGGCTGGCTGTTTCGGGTGGCGCGCAATCGCATCACCGATCTCTTCCGCAAGAAGAAGCCGGAGAGTTTCAGCGATAGCGCCGTCGCGGACGAAGAGGGCGAGGTGCTGCAGATCGAAGATCTTTTGCCATCGCCTGATGCCGGGCCGGAAGCGCTCTATCTTCGCAGCGTGCTTCTTGACGCGCTAGAGCTGGCGGTCGACGAGCTGCCGGAAGAGCAACGCAAGGTGTTTGTTGCGCACGAGTTGGAAGGGCGCAGCTTCAAGGAGATGGCCGCCAAGACTGGCGTGGGCGTGAATACGCTGCTCTCGCGCAAGTGTTATGCGGTGCGGCATCTGCGCGAGCGATTGCAAAGCATTTACAACGAATTTACGAAAGCGTGAGGGACTGAACATGAGTAGAAGATGGAAAATGATTTACATTGCTCCGCTGGCGATTCTGGGGATGGCGGCATTTATCGCGATCGGCGGTGAAATCGTGCTGCACCTTTGGAATTGGCTGCTGCCGCCGCTCTTCGGATGGCGCCAGATCACTTTCTGGCAAGCGCTGGGGATCCTGGTGTTGTGCCGCGTGCTCTTCGGCGGACTGGGACGGCACGGTTACCGCGGCTCCAATTTCCGCCGTCGCATGAAAGGACGTTGTGAAAACATGACCCCTGAGGAGCGGGAACGATTCCGGGAACGGATGCGCGAACGTTGGGGGGGTGGCCCATCCACAGGCGAGAGCAAAGCGCAATGAAACTGGCGTTGCCGTGAAAGCTAGAAGGTAGACTCATCCCGCTGCAGGAGGACGGCGACGCTTTCGGCAGGCCTGCGCGGCCTTCAATCCATCCTATATTTCTGGAGACGCCTGGATGTACGCCCTCATCATCCGAACCTCATGATCCTTTTCGTTGAGGTCATGGAGCAGGATGTCGCGCAGGGAAACGATCCCTCGGAGTTCCCTGCCCTCGCATACCGGCAGATGTCGGAAACCGTGCCGCCGCATGATAACCATGCAGGTCTCGAGGCTCTCGTGCGGACCTACGGTGAGGGGGTCGTCGGTCATAACATCGCAGACCAGAGTGGTTCGAGCGTCGCGACCTTCGGCCACCACCCGTTTCATCAGGTCGCGCTCGGAAAAGATGCCGACCAGGAAGCCGTCGCGAAGAACGGGCACGGCGCCGATGTTGCGCTCCACCATGGCTCGCGCCACGTCGAGCACGGTCTCATTGGCATCCGCTTGATGCGTAAGCTGCGCACTAATTAGGTCGAAAACATGCATTGACTCACCCCCCTCGGAAATTCACCTCCGAAAGCAACGCGGGCGCGAGTATATGACGAAACGCGCACAATGAAAAGAGAAACAATCAGGTATGCAACGCAGGAAGATGCCTTAGGCCCAAATTGGTCCGCTTTGTGGACAACCACAAAGGCGTTCGGAGGAAGCAAGTGAACTCAAGGCCTTGCAACGAAAACAAAGTAGGAGCATGCCCAAAGCGCGGTGGGAAGGCTGCCGCGAGCGCGCGTCGTAAGAATAATGTTGTAGTCATCGGAAGGCCGGAGACTCTCGATGACCGATGGCGATGGCTGCGGCTGCGCGATTGCGAGATGCGCAAGAAACCGGTAAATATCGGGATCTCCGCTGTAGCCTTGAGAGACGAAGGAGATCTCCGTGTTCTGGGCGGCAAAGTGCCAACTCAACGATGCTGCCAGCGCGACCGCGTCTTCATACGCCTTCTCTGAAATCAGTCCGCTCGCGGGATTATCGAATACGATTCGGAGTTTGCGCTCGTCCTCCCGGCTGAACTCGCGCACTTTGAGCGAGCCCGATTTGGCCGTCGCCTTCCAGTCCACATGGCGAGCCGAATCTTCCGGCAGGTACTCGCGAATCAGATACAGGTCATCGCCGCGTCCGCGCACGAAGGTTTCGAACTCGCCCGTGATCATGGGCAGAACTTCGAAAAATTCGTCGGCAGGCTCCACTCGTGGATAGACAATGATTTCACGGGCCAGGGAGAGGTGGCGGGTCTTGGTCAGAAATGCGAAAGGAAACCGCGTCGCCAAGCCAAACCCTTTCTGCTGATAACATCCTCGGCGATCGAAACGAAGTTCGAGGTCGGCTTTCAGTTCGCTGCCAGCGGCAAGATAGGGAAAGTATGCCGCCCCTTCAAAAACGCCCGGCGGAGCCTCGGTCTTCGACACTCGCCGCAGTTTGTAATCCCGGAACCGCATCCACTGCTTTTCCCTAGGATTTCCCGGTGGAACCGCAAACGTTGTCGGCATCCACTTCCAGTGTTTGGCCACGCCGTCTTTTTTCGCAGATACCACATTCACCGAAAACGAGGGCAACCAGCGCCGCGGGTTCCGCAGGACGATTCTGCCCAGTGCCGGCCGGCCCGCGAAAACATGCTCCGGCAAGCGGACATCGAGTTCCAGATCGCGTAACACGATGGCCGACGCGAAACCGGAAACCAGAATCGCGGCCAGCATCGCCGCCAATACGATGTAGAGCAAGTTGTTGCCGGTGTTCAGAGCGGCGATTCCGATGACCAGCACGATGGCCACGTACACGATTCCAACTCGCGTAACGTCGAAGTCGAAAGCATCGCGAATGCGAGCGCCCGCGACACGTCGAGCGAGATACGGCACCGTGGTCAAGCCCACGATCACGGCCAGCACCAGCGCAGCGGAGGCCAGCACCAGAGTTGCCCAGAAGTTTCCCGACTCTTTCGACACCGTGGAGAAAAGCGCAGCGCCGAAGGCCAGAGTCAAGCCCACAATCGCCAGCAGGAAGCGCACCCACACTTCAGGAATGTCGAGATGCAGGAAGCGAGAGAATCGGTGAATAGCGGATAGCGGCGGAGGGTTGATCGGCTTCATCTTCGAGTGTTTTTGGCGCGCTCTGGGTTCGAGGTTAGCATCCACTGGATGAAGCATCAATGAGAGTTTGCGGACAGGAACGCGGTCACGGCGCGATTGAATTCTTCGGGTACTTCTTCGTACGGAAGATGTCCCACACCCTCGAGCATGATCAGGCGGCAATCGCGGGACCGCTGCTGCAACTGGTGGGCTGACGCGGGATCTACCGCGGTATCGGAGCTTCCCCAGATCAGCAGAGTTGGGATATGCGCGATGCGTGGCAAGACCGATTGCAGTTCTCGTAGATCGCGGTTCCACGAGCGCAGCACGGCTAATCCATACTCATAAGACCCTGGAATGCGCATGGGCTTTCGATACCCTTCTAGGCTGTCCGGCGGAATGCGTCGCGAGTCGCCGAACATCCGGCGATGATAGAACTGATCCAGGATTCGCACCCGAGGCGCGAGAGTCAGAAAGACCGGCGCCACCAAAGGGTTGCCGAGAAGAACGCTCAAATGTTTTCCGTGGGCCGACCAGGGATTCACCGGAGCCACCAGAATCAAGCGTCGAATGCGCTCTGGCGCCAGCGCGGCCAGCATCATGGCCAGGGCCCCGCCGTGCGACGTGCCCAGAAGATCGCAACTGGTGATACCAGTTGCGTCCATGAAGCGCAGCAGGCGCTGGGCGCTTGCTCGGAATGAGCTGTCCAGATCTGGCGGACGATCGGAGAAACCGGTTCCCAGCAGGTCGACGGCATACACAGAGGCGTACTGCGCCAGGGCGGGAATGGTAAGTCGCCAGGAGAACGAGTATCCCAGCAAGCCGTGGACAAGCAGTAATGCCGGGCCGGAACCGGCGTACAGATAGCGCATGCGGGCACCGTCGAGCGCAATCCAGCGTTCTTCGACGGCGAATTTGTGGTGTGGTTTGATGTCTGCTGGCAACGCGCCGTTCACCGCGACTTTCTGTTTGTAGTCAGACAACTTTTTACCGGCTGCAACGTTCTATGTAAGAGTATCGCCTCTTGTTGCTTCTGTGCAGGGAGAGCTTCGGCTCTCCCTTTTTTGTCTCGACCTTCCCAGAGCCGCCGGCGCAATTCTCCTATTGCTTTACCATAGGAGGTGTGGCATTCTCATATGGGTAACGCATAGGAGAGGCCGGTGAGTGAGAAATCCGAAGTCTGGCAGGGGACGTTGGCTCTGATGGTGCTGAAGACGCTTGAGACGATGGGGCCGTTGCACGGATATGGAATTGCGCGGCGCATCGAGCAGACCAGCGGCGATTTGTTGTCGGTCAACTACGGGACCTTGTATCCCTCGCTCCTGCGGTTAGAGCAGGAGGGTTACATCGCCGCCGAGTGGGGCGTGTCGGACAACAATCGCAAAGCCAAGTTTTATCGGTTGACGCGGGCTGGGCGAAAGCAACTGGGCAAGGAAGCGCGGGAGTGGGGGCAGACCACCGAAATTCTGGCGCGGTTCCTGGCGCCCGAGGAGAAACCGTTATGAGAGAGATACGAGCGTGGTTTTTGCGCTTAGCCGGATTATTCCACAAGGAGCAGCGCGATGCGGAGTTAGCAGCGGAAATCGAGAGTCATCTGCAGATGCACATCGAAGACAACCTGCGATCGGGGATCAGTCCGGAGGAAGCGCGCCGCCACGCGGTCATCAAACTCGGCGGGGTCGAGTCGACGAAGGAAGACTGCCGCGACCGCCGGGGCCTGCCGGTGCTCGAAACCTTGATGCAGGACCTGCGCTTCGGCTTTCGCAGCCTGCGCAAGAATCCGGGTTTCTCTGCAATGGTCATTGTGACATTGGCGTTGGGCATAGGTGTGAACACTGGAATTCTTAGCGCAGTCTACGGTGTGCTGTTGCGCCCGCTACCTTATCAGGATGGTGGACGACTCGTGATGCTGCATCAACAGGCGACTCAGGCTCATGTTTCGAACGTTCTTTTCTCAGCTCCCGAGATCGCCGACTTCGCGAGAACAATCACACGCTGGATGCAGTCGTCGAGTATCACAGCATGGATTTTCTGCTGCTAGGGAACGATTCCGCGGAGCGGGTTAAGTCGGGAGTTGTGTCCGCGAATTTCTTTGATGTTTTGGGAGTTCGGCCGCTGATGGGGAGAACGTTTGTGGCTGGCGACGACTCCCCGAACGCGGATGCCGTCATCGTGCTGAGTTACAACTACTGGCGACGCCAAGGGGGTGATCCGAATATTGTTGGCAAGGTCTTTCACATGAATGACCGGTCACATACCGTGATCGGCGTGCTGGCTCCCATCCCGCAATATCCGGAGGAGAACGACATCTATGTGCCGATCTCGGCGTGTCCCGCGCGCTCTTCCGCGAAGATAAGCGGCGATCGCAGCATGCACATGATGACTGTGTTTGGCCGCATGAAAACGGGCGTTCCATTCGCAACGTCGCAGGCTGATCTGAACACTGTGGCCAGCCAGATCGCGCGGCACAATCCTGAGTTCTACCCTAAGGAAGACGGCTACGCGCTGGCGGCGGCGCCACTCAAACAGGATCTGACGCGGCGCGCGCGAATGCACTTTGCTGGTCCTGCTGGTCGCGGCCGGCTTCGTCCTGCTCATCGCCTGCGCCAATGTCGCTAACCTTCTACTCGCGCGGCTGTTGACGCGGGAACGCGAACTGGCGGTACGCGGCGCTTTAGGCGCCAGCAGGTCCAGGCTGGTGCGCCAATTGCTGACGGAAACCACTCTGCTGGCATTGACAGGCGGCGCTCTGGGACCTGCGCTTACATATCCGACACTCGCGCTGTTGGTGAGATTCGCCGCCAGATTCTCTACCTGTGCGAACGAAGTGCGGGTTGATCCCGTGGTCTTGTTAGTTACGCTGAGTGTCTCCCTTGTTTCTGGAATGCTGTTTGGCTTTTTGCCTGCGCTGTCTTCCAGCCGGCAGGTTTCCGATGCGCTCAAGCAAGGCAGCGGACAAAGCACCAGCAGCGTGAGACGTCAAAGACTGCGAGCGGGCCTGGTGCTGGTGCAAGTCGCCGTTTCCTTTATATTGCTGATCGGTGCTGGTCTCATGATTCGAAGCTTTATCAAGCTGGCCAACGTGGATCCCGGGTTCAGTCCCGATCGAGCGCTTACTCTTAACCTTTCTCCGAACTACAATCGCTTTCCCACAGACCAGCAGCCCAAACAAATGCTCGCACTCGCGGACAACGTGCTGCGGAGTATTCGGAACACCCCTGGCGTCGACTCTGCGGCTCTGACTTCGACCTTTCCGATGAGCGAACAAGCTATAGCGCTGGGGCCGGATCACGTTAAATTTCAAATTGAGGGACGGACGGTTTCGAAGGGCGAGTTGCCGTCGTTGACGGATGAGACGGTGGTGAGCCCAGGATATTTTGAAACCATACGGCAGCCATTGCTGCGAGGGAGAACTTTTAACGAGCGTGATGATGCGGAGGCAGTGCTCGTGGGCATTATCAATTGGACCATGGCTCGCGATCGATGGGCGGCGGAAGATCCTATCGGTCGGCGGGTCAGCTTTGATCAGGGAAAAACCTGGATCACGATTGTGGGCGTGGTGGGAGATGCCAAGGAGTATGGGTTGGATCGTCCCATTGGCGACGAACTCTACATCCCGGTCAAGCAAGGTGGATTCCGGGGTGGACTGGTAGTGCGTTCGGCAGTCGATCCGGTTGGCATGATTGGGTTGATCCGCAAGACGCTCCACGATCTCGATTCACAGATCGCGGTAGATCAGGTGGAAACCCTGGAGCAGCTGCGAACGGAGTCCATGACGTCGCCTCGGATCACCACGATTCTGTTGAGCATCCTCGCGGCGCTGGCACTGGTGATTAGTGTCAGTGGCATTGCGGGAATTATGGCGCTGTCGGTCAGCCAGAGAACGCGCGAACTGGGAATCCGCATGGCTCTGGGACAGTCGAGGGAGTCGGTGATTTACATGGTCGTTCGGCAGGGGTTGGTAATCGCGGTGGCGGGGACGGTTGTGGGCTTGGTAGGGGCCGGCGTGTTCGGGCGGCTCCTTGCATCCTTGCTGTACGCGACGAGTCCGACTGACGGTTTTACCTTTTTGGCAGTGTCATTGCTGTTCGTGATTGCGGCGGCTGTCTCCTGTTTCATGCCGGCGCACCGGGTGACGCTGATCGATCCGTTTTGTGGCGCTGCGGCAAGAATGAGGTCGCCTGCGATGGCTTGGTATCACTCCGCGTCACACGGCCCGCAACGACTTGCTGCGTTTCTTTCCCAGCAGTTTCTTGAGGACTCGCATGCCTTTGTCTACGTGTTTTTCCTGCAGAAGGAATGGGGGTAGGAAGCGCAGGACGGTGTCCTGGGTGCTGTTGAAGAGGATGCCCTCGCCGAGTGCTTGTTCTACGATGGGGCGGGCGGAGATGTTGAGCTGCAAGCCCTGAATCAGGCCGCGGCCGCGAACTTCGCGGGCCGCTTCATAGCGTTCCGTCAGTGTTTTTAGTTGTTGCTGTAAATATGTGCCGACTCGGGTAACGTTCTGCAGCAAGTTGTCTTCTTCAACTATCGACAGATAGTCGAGGGCGACCCGGCACGCCAGTGGACCTCCGCCGAAAGTAGTTCCATGTTGTCCGGGGCAGATCGCCGATGCGAAAACTTCCTTGACCAGAAAGGCTCCGAGCGGGATGCCTGCGGCGATGGGCTTGGCGATGGCGACGATGTCCGGAGTGACTCCGAACGTCTGGAAGGCGAAGATGGTTCCGGTACGGCCGAGGCCGCATTGGATCTCATCGAAAATCAGCGCGGCGTGATAACGGTCGGCAAGGGTGCGGCACTCTTTCAGGAAGTCCACGGAACATTCGTAGATCCCACCTTCGCCGAAGATTGGTTCAAGGACAATCGCGCACGTGTTGTCGTTCACTGCGGCACGGAGGGCTTCGGCATCGTTGCGCGGGACAAATTTCACGTCTTCGAGCAGCGGTTCGAAACCCTTGCGGTACTTGTCCTGGCCAGTGACGGACATCGATCCGAAACTGCGGCCGTGATAGGAGCCTTCTAGCGCGATCAGTTGGCTTTTGTTGGCGCCCTCGACGCGGTGTCCGGCCAGACGAGCTAGCTTGATCGAGCCCTCGATGGCTTCGGTGCCGCTGTTCGAGAAGAAGGCGCGCTGCAAGCCGGAGAGGGTGCAGAGTTTCTCGGCGAGGAGTCCCTGATATTCGTTGTAGTAGAGGTTCGACAGGTGAATGGCGCGGGCTGCCTGCTCGCGGATCGTCTTTACGATTCGGGGATGAGCGTGGCCTAGCGCATTCACTCCGAGGCCCGCGACGAAGTCGAGGTACTTCTTGCCGTCGAAATCGAAAAGGAAGACGCCCTTGCCACGCTCGATGACCAGGGGGTAGCGGCTGTAGGTTTGGAGCAGGAACTGTTTTTCACGCTGGATTATTTCTTCGGTGGTCGTCATAGGGAAACTATGATTTTACCGGACGACAACGAAACGATGGGAGTGTGTAGCGACGAATCACGGTGTGATTTCGTAGATCACGCCGTTATTCCCGCTGCCGCCTACGTCGGTGGCGCCGTAGAGGTTGCCGGAGGCGTCTTCGGTCAAGCTACTGCTCGGGAGTCCACCATCCGTTCCTCCCGTAAAACGGTGGAACACGGAATATTTGCCGCTGCTGCTGAGTCGATAGACCACGCCGCGCAACCAAAAGTACACGCTGAGTTCACGGTTCCGCCGTAGACGGTTACGCCGTAGTAGTTGCCTGACACATCGAGAAGCCCGCCGCAAGGCTCTTCTCCACCACTAGCCTACTTTAAGAGGGGAACCGATCTTGCGGTCGAAACTGTATCACAGGAGCGGCTGATTTTTCCGCACTCTTCTAAGTACTCTGCGAAGGCTTGATCGCTCGGCTGTAGCGCCGGGAGAGTCTGCGGGTGAATCGAGGGTCTTTGCGGCACGGTCGACGAGGCTGCGGAGAAGCACATTGTTTGCCACGGGCGGGCGTAAGACCCCTTATTTCAGTTGAGACGGTTACCTAAGCGCTGGAAGCGCTGCGTCACCCAAATGCGGCCCCAGCACGCAGACAGGAGTGTCCGCGCTACACGGGTTGCGCGAGCTTGCCATAAATCAGGCGGCTTCATGTGCTCGGTGAGAAGCAGTGTAGAGATCCTTCGTCGGGAGCCCTTCGCGAGCGAAGGACTCTGCTTCCTGCAGGATGACAGGCATCTTCTTCATAACGACATGGCGGTCATCGGGTTACAAAATACCACATGGACTATTCCAAAAAGCATACTCCTGTTATGACCGGGCCTCTATAATATTGGAAGCTGTTGTAACGAGGCATTTTACAGGGCATCGCATGTCGCCGCTGATGGCAGTGAAAGTGCAGAAGAAAGAGCAAGGTAGTTTGTCCCTGCGGGCGGCGGAGCCTGTGCGGCGCATGAACAGGGATTTTCAAATCCGATTTACAGCCATCCTGCTGGCCTTGCTGACGGCAGCTGCCGTGGTTTACGCCGGTTATAACCTTCAAACCGAGCGCCAATTTCAGGTTCCTGAGGACGGAGTTTGGTGGGTCGAGCATCACGGGCGGCTTACAGCTGACCGAGTTGAGACTGGCGGACCGGGGACTCGCGCGGGGATCAAGGTGGGCGATCAGCTCACGGCGATTGGCCAACATTCGGTAAATAATACAGCCGCTCGAACCCGCGAGCTGTACCGCGTGGGCGCCTGGTCGAAGGCTACCTATTCCCTGATACGGCAATCGGTCCCGGTGGATGTGGTGCTGATTCCGGTTCCGGCCGAGCGGTCCCCATATAACTGGCTACGCCTGATTGGGCTGATCTATGTTGGCATTGGACTGTATGTATTGCTGCGACGCTGGACCGCGCCGGGCTCGACTCACTTCTATACCTTCTGCCTGGTTTCGTTCATTTTTTACTCGTTCCATTACACAGGAAAATTCAACGGGTTTGACTGGACCATTTACTGGGGCAATGTCGTGGCAGGACTGCTCCAGGCTGCCCTGTTTCTGCATTTCGTGTTGACCTTTCCCGAGCGGCATTGGTTCGTCCGCAGGCACCGATGGGTAATTTTCGGGATTTATGTTCCGGGCTTGTTGCTGTTGAGTGTTCACTTTCTGGCGGTGTCGTTCCTCAAAGCCAGCGAAATGTTGCGCTGGAACCTGGACCGGTTGGAGATGGGTTGCCAGGCAGCGTACTTCGTCGCCGCGGCGGGAGTGCTGGTGTACAACTACCGCCAGGCAGGTACGCCGATCCTGCGGCAACAGTTGAAGTGGGTGACCCGGGGAACGATTCTCGCGATCACGCCGTTCACACTGTTCTATGTGATCCCTTATTTAACCGGGGCGCTGCCCACGACAGCGATGAAGGTTTCGGTGTTGTCGCTGGGCATCCTGCCACTCACTTTCGGTTATGCGATCTTCCGCTACCGGTTGATGGATGTAGACCTGATCTTCAAGCGTGGCATGGTGTACACGTTGGCAGCGGGAGCCATTGCGGGCGCATATTTTGCCGTGGTAGCGGGCGTCGCCGAATTGGTACACCTGCAGATACCCAGCTCGGGACCGATCGGCCTGGTGCTTGCGATCGTGGCCACGGCGCTGCTGTTTGATCCTGTGCGGAAGTGGATTCAGGAGCGCATTGATCAGTTCTTTTATCGCACGGGCTACGATTACCGGAAAACGTTGATCGAGTTTGGACGCGAGCTGAGTTCGGAAACTGATCTGGACAAGATGCTGAGCGCGGTCGTGGACCGCCTGTCGCGGACGCTGTTGGTCGACCGCATGGCGGTTTTCCTATCCGACGGGGAGACTTCTCAGCAGTTCGTGATCGCCAAGTCTTTCGCCATGACGCAGACTGCGGGGCTGGATTTGAGTTTTCTGGGCACGCCGCGGCCAGAGGATGTGGTAGGGCATTTGTTCTTCGACAACACGCACCAGGTTCCGCGGGAAACCTTGAATGCGCAGCAGGCTATTGCCAAGCTGGACCTGAATTATTACATTCCCTGCCGCGCCCAGAAGCACATCATCGCTGTGCTTGGCCTGGGCAAGACAGTGGAAGGGGATTTCCTGACCAGTGAAGATGTGGAGTTGCTGGAGACGCTGGCAGGTTATTTGGCAATTGCTATACAGAACGCGCGTCTGTACGCCTCGCTGCAACAGAAAGTTGCGGAATACGAACGCCTGAAAGACTTCAACGAGAACATCGTGGAGTCGATTAACGTGGGCGTGCTGGCGGTCGATCTCGCGGACCGTATCGAGTCCTGGAACTCGCAAATGGAAGTGATGTATGCGCTGCCCCGATGGCAGGCGCTGACCCGGCCCCTGGGCGAAGTTTTCCCGGCTGCATTTGTAGAAGAGTTTTACCGGGTGCGGCAGAATCCCGGTATCCACAACTTGTACAAGTTCCGCCTGGGAACGCCGACCGGAGAGAGCCGGGTGGTGAATGTGGCAATCGCCCCTTTGGTCACGAAGGACTTCAGCGTGATTGGCCGGCTCATCATCATGGATGACATCACCGAGCGAATTGAACTGGAAGCGCAGCTTTCGCAGGCAGATAAACTTTCCTCGATCGGGCTGCTGGCTGCGGGGGTTGCGCACGAAGTGAATACGCCGCTGGCGGTCATTTCCTCCTACGCGCAGATGTTGTCGAAGCAGGTGCAGGGTGATCCACAAAAAGGTGCGCTTCTGGAAAAGATCACGCGTCAGACTTTCCGTGCTTCGGAGATCGTCAACAACCTACTTAATTTTTCCCGCACCAGCGGCACTGAGTTTACGGCAATTGATGTGAACAAGATCATCTCGGATACGCTGGCGCTCCTGGAGCATCAATTCAAGGTCACAAGGATCAAAGTACAGGATGAGCGCAGCCCGCAGATCCCACTAATCAATGGGAATGCCGGGCGGCTGCAGCAGGTGTTCCTGAACCTGTTCCTGAATGCCAAAGACGCAATGAGCAACGGCGGCACTCTGCGCATTGCAACCATGAATGGCGAAAGCGTTAGTGTGATGGTGTCGGATACCGGTACCGGCATTGCACAGGAGCACATTCACCGAATTTACGACCCGTTCTTTACTACCAAGACCGCTCCTCGTGAAGGCCAGCCGCGAGGTACGGGCCTCGGCTTGTCCGTAACCTACGGCATCATTCAGGAACACGCGGGGAAGATTCGAGTGGAGAGCCGGCACGGCGAGGGTACTACCTTCTATCTCGATTTCCCTTTGACCAGAAAGGCTGTCAATGTCTGAAGCGGCGGTGATCGTGCGGCACAATTCGGGGGAAAGATCGGTGCCGGCGGCTGGGTCAGTGTTGATCATTGACGATGAGGCGGCGATCCGAGAATCGCTGGAAACGCTGCTGGAGTTGGAAGGCTACGGAGTGGAATCCGCGTCGACCGGAGAAGAGGGTCTGGCGCGCATCGGCGAACGGAGCTTCGATCTAGTGCTGCTCGACTTGGCGCTGCCGGATCGCAATGGCATGGATCTGTTAGCCGAGATTCATCTTCAGGATCCGGGGCTCTCGATCATCATGGTCACCGCTTACGGGACGGTCGAAAATGCGGTAAAGGCCATGCAGGCGGGCGCGGCCAATTTTGTCCAGAAGCCATGGGATAACGAAAAGTTGCTCGCGGATGTACGTGCGGCTGTTGCGCGCCATCGCGCGGAAGAAGAGAACGTCCAACTCAAACGCGCGCTAAAGCAACGCTACAACTTCGAGAACATCGTGGGTAAAAGCGAGCCCATGCTGAAGATTTTTGATTTGGTGGCACAGGTCGCGCCTAGCCGCTCGACAGTGCTGCTACAGGGTGAAAGCGGAACCGGCAAGGAACTCATCGCCAAGGCGATCCACCTGAACTCGCCGCGCCGCGAGCGTCCTTTTGTTCCGGTCAATACGGGCTCGATGCCGCCTGACCTGCTGGAATCCATTCTGTTCGGGCATGTGAAAGGGGCGTTCACCAGCGCAGTCGCTTCGAAAAAAGGCCTGTTTGAAATTGCTGACCGGGGTACGCTCTTCCTGGACGAAATCGGCACTATGAGCCTGGACACGCAAAGCAAGATTCTGCGAGTGCTGCAGGACAAGAAGTTCATGCATCTTGGCGGAGTACACGAACTTCAGGTGGACGTGCGCATCATCGCTGCAACCAATGTGGATCTGAAACAGCAGGTTCGCGAAGGCAAGTTTCGCGAGGACCTGTTTTATCGGCTGAACGTAATTACCATCGACCTTCCACCGCTGCGGCAACGTAAAGAGGACATCCCGCTGCTGGCTGGGTTTTTCCTGAATCGATATTCCGAGGAGAATGAACGGCCGACGCGGCGCATCACTCCGGAAGCTTTGCGTCCGTTGCTGACCTATTCCTGGCCTGGCAATGTGCGCGAACTCGAAAACGTAATCGAGCGTGCCGTGGTGCTTTCCGCAGGCGTGGAGGTCGGCCCGGAACTGCTTCCCGACCAGATCGCGGGTCGATCCACCGCATTTTCCGCACTGGAACGCCGGACGGACGCGTCACTTTTTGACATCATCGAAGATTGTGAGCGGCAGATCATCGTCGAGATGTTAGAAAAGTGCAACTGGAATCAGACCGACGCGGCGGAGCGTTTTCACATCCCTCTTTCCACCTTGAATCAAAAAATCAAACGCCTGAACATCGACATCAAGAAGAAAACGAAAGAATAAGCTATCAGTTATCAGCTTTCAGCTTGTGGGTCCTGACTTCCCTTTTAAAGATGAGCCTTCGAACCCGGGCCTGACGACTTTGCCGGAGGCATCTTCGCTGACGGCTGACGGCCGAAAGCTGAAAGCTTTCTTAGCCTCTGCTATAGTTCGGAGACGCGGCCACACGATTCCCGAATCGCATGGAACTGATCTCTCCTACGGAATTCGTCAGAGATACCGTCCAGACCGTGCAGGATTATTCCCTGCTCGCGGGACAATCCATCGCCAACTTGTTCCGCTATCCGCGCTATTTTGCCGACATGTTGCAGCAGGCGGACCTTATCGGATTTGGATCTCTGCCCATCGTGGTGCTCACCGGTTTTTTCACCGGGGCAGTTCTGGCTTTGAACAGCTCCACTACGCTGGCGCGATTTGGCTCGCTTTCTCTGCTTGGTCAATTGGTTTCGGTTGGCATGGTTCGGGAGCTGGGTCCGGTGTTGACCGGGCTAATGGTAGCCGGGAGAAACTCTTCCGGCATGGCGAGCGAACTGGGCTCGATGGTCGTGACTGAGCAAATCGATGCCATGCGTGCGCTGGGCACCGACCCGGCAAAAAAACTGATAACCCCGCGCGTGGTCTCCACTGTCTTTATGCTCTTTTTCCTGACCATCATCTCTGACCTTTTGGGACTGTTCGGAGGCGGCGCCGTTGCCCGCGTGTTGCTCGGGATGGACTGGCACGAGTACTGGAGCACGGCTTGGCAGATCCTGACATTTCAAGACGTTTTTATGGGTCTGGTGAAGCCGCTGCTGTTCGGGTTTATTATCTCCACCGTGGGTTGCTATTATGGAATTTCCGCACGCGGCGGGACCCAGGGTGTGGGCAGGGCAACCACTCAGGCTGTGGTTGCGTCTTCGGTCTTTATCCTCCTGGTGGACTTCTTCGTGACCAAGTTACTGATGGCGATTTTCGGTTACCGCTGAATCATGGCCGCGCCTCCTACTGCGATCGAACAGCCCTCACCAACGGAACCGGGTGCGGCGACCGATATTGTTGTATTCGACAGCGTGTCCATCGCGTTTGACGAGAAGCCGGTGCTCGAAGGAATCTCATTCCGACTGACCAAAGGAGAAACCAAAGCAATCTTCGGCGTAGCCGGTTCCGGAAAGAGCACGATCCTCAAGCTGGCGCTTGGATTACTGAAACCGGATGCCGGACACATTTATGTTCTGGGCGAGGATGTGACCCAGATGCCCGAAGACGCGTTGTTCGACTTGCGGCGAAAAATCGGCATGGTCTTCCAGGAGAGCGCGCTTTTCGATTCGCTCACGGTCCGGGAAAACGTCGCCTTCCGGCTGCTCGAAGAGGGGGATGTATCCGATGAGGAAGTTGAAAAGCGGGTGCGGGAAGCCTTGAGGTTCGTTGAGTTGGAAGATACGGTGGACAAGTTTCCCGCAGAACTCTCAGGAGGTATGCGTCGGCGCGTTGCCATTGCGCGCGCCATTATTACCCAGCCCGAGATTCTGCTTTATGATTCTCCGACCGGCGGCCTTGATCCCGTCACTTCCACAACCATTGTCCAACTGATCGTGAAACAGCGCGACGTGTACAAAACCAGCTCTCTGCTGGTTACGCATCGCCTGCAAGATGCCTTCATCATGGCCACTCACTACTTCGATCGCAACGCAAACGAGATGCGACCCTTGCCACCGGGAGCCCGCGGCGAAGTGCCTATGGCATTCCTTATTCTCCGCGACGGTAAGGTTATATTCGATGGTGATGCGCACGAATTGGCGCAGTCGAAGGAGGAGTACATCCGGGAATATATTTCGTAGAAAAGTCGACCTCGCTTCTGTCATTCCTAGGAGCGAAGCGACGAGGAATCTAGGTTTACTCTTTGTCGCGAAGAAACCCACATCCCTCGCTTCGCTCGGGATGACACCAAGCTCCAACCACGCGAAGGCACTTCTTAGCTGGCCTTGGCTGCTTTTGCCATCGCCTCGCGGCGTGCGGCCACCTGGCCCTCCACGTACTTCAACCACTCCCGCCCCTGCTTCGTGCTGTTAATCAGTTTTTCTATGTTTGCGAACATTCGCGGGTTCTTCATCTTAGTGCGCAGGTCGCCGAGAAATGGCTTTACCTTGGCAAAGATGAAGAACATCTCGCCACTAAAACTGGGATCGAGGAAGAGTTCCAGATTTACTGTGCCGGCAAGGGCGAGCGTAGCAGCCATACTCCAGTATCCCGCCGCCTGGCGCAACCAGTTATTTTCTTGCGTCCCCATCGCGGCACCGATCTTCATGAAATCTTCGGCGCTTTCGGGCCAGAAAGTTACCAGCCACCAGTTGCGTGCCTTTCGCATCTCGGGTTCGCGACGAAGATCGTAAAGCTGCAGAATCAGTTGCGCATCGGCAGAAGTGGGCTTCTTAGACATGAAAAACCTCCAAGCGAATTTAGGATTGTGTGACGGGAAAACTGGATCGTTTTCCCATCGTAGGGGATGCGCAAATCCACGAAACGGTGCAGTTTATTAGAAACTCAACGGGCAGAGCCAGCCGTTAGCTCGTCCCCAAGGTCGCCGGAACAGCCAAATTGCTCAATCACTGCCCACGGCCGCGGTCTCTACCGGCACCGCTCGTTCATACTCACACTCTTTGTTCGGGCAAGCAACGACCGGACCTGACTTCAAGAACTTCTCCACCAAATATTCACTTCCGCAAGTGGGACACTTCTCCGCAATCGGCTTGTGGGCGGAGGTGAACTTGCACTCGGGATAGTTTCCGCAGCCGTAGAATGTATTACCCTTACGCGCCCGCTTCTCGACCAACTCGCCCTCTTTGCAGAGCGGGCACTTCACTCCGATAAAATTCTGCTTCACATATTTACACTCGGGATATCCGCTGCAGGTGGTGAACTCGCCGTACCGGCCGTGCCGAATCATCATGTTCCGGCCGCACTTGGGACAGATTTCATCCAGCGGAATGTCCGGAACCTTCTTGCCCTGATCGAGGCGGCGCGTAGTCTTGCAATCGGGATATCCGGTGCAAGCCATGAATTGACCGAAGCGCCCGCGCTTCAGAACCATCACCCGGCCACAGTTCTCGCAGTACTCTTCCTGGGTAGTTTCCTGCAGGTCGGCAGAGTCCAGGTCCGGCAAGTTGATGGGATTTTCCTTGGTGAAGGTGCAACTGTTGGGATCTTCTTTATCGTAAGAACTGCAAGCGTAGAACGATCCGTGCTTGCCCCACTTGATGACCAGCGGCGAACCGCAGCGCTCGCACTTCTCATCCGTAGGCTTCTCCATCCGCTTGATGTTTTCCATGTGCTTGGCGGCGTAACGGAGATCTTTCTCGAACTTCTTGTAGAAGTCAGCCAGCGCGTCGGTCCATTTCTCCTTGCCCTCTTCGATCTCGTCCAGTTCTTCTTCGAGACGTGCCGTGTACTGGACATCGAAGATGTCGGCGAAATTTTCCACCAGCAGATCGGTCACGACCAGGCCGATTTCGGTGGGCGTAAACTTGCCGCCGAGCTTTTGTACATACTGCCGTTCTTGAATGGTGCTGAGAATAGCCGAGTACGTTGAAGGCCGTCCGATGCCGCGCTCTTCCAGTTCCTTTACCAGAGAGGCTTCGTTGTAGCGCGGTGGAGGCTCGGTGAAGTGTTGCTCCGGTTTTAGTGCTTTCAGTGTAAGAACCTGACCGGGATCCAGCGGCGGCAGCTTGTGCTTTAGTTCTTCGTCTTCTTCGTTCTTGCCTTCCTTGGACTCTTCGTAGACCCTGAGGAAGCCGTCGAACTTGAGCACCGAACCCGTGACGCGGAACCAGAACGTATCCGCGCCCGATTTTGCGTCGATATCCACCGTCGTCTGGTCGAATACCGCCGGCATAATTTGCGACGCCACAAAACGCTGCCAGATCAGCTTGTAAACTTTGTATTCGTCTTCTTTCAAATACTGTTTGATCTGATCGGGATGGCGGAGGACCGAAGTCGGCCGTATGGCTTCGTGAGCAGCTTGCGCCGCCTTCTTTTCTTTGTAGACGTTGGCCGCTTCCGGTAGATATCGATCGCCATATTGCGACTTGATGTATTCGCGCACCTCGCTCAGCGCTTCATTCGAAACACGCACAGAGTCGGTACGCATATAAGTAATGAGGCCGACTAAACCTTCCTCGCCTAGTTCCACACCTTCGTAAAGGCGCTGAGCGATCATCATAGTTCGCTTCACGCTGAAGCGAAGCTTGCGGGAGGAATCCTGCTGCAGTTTGCTGGTGGTGAACGGTGGAGTCGCGTTGCGACGGCGCTCCTTGCGATCGACAGTGCGGACCACCCAGTCGGCATTTTCCAACGCAGCGCGAATCTTTTCCGCGTCTTCGCCGTTGGTGACTTCGATCTTCTCTTCGCCTTTGCCTAAGAAACGTGCGTCGAACGCCGGAGGCTTCGAAAGATTCGCGTCAATCGTCCAATATTCTTTCTTCTCAAACGCCTTGATTTCGCGTTCACGCTCAACGATGAGGCGTAACGCAACCGTCTGCACCCGGCCGGCGGACAGACCACGCCGAACTTTGTCCCAGAGCAGAGGCGAGACCTGATAACCCACGAGGCGATCGAGAACGCGCCGGGCCTGTTGCGCATCCACCAGATTCTGGTCGATGTCACGCGGATGCTCAAAAGCCTCACGAACGGCGCGCTGAGTGATCTCGTTAAAAGTGACGCGGCGGATGCGCTCAGGCTCATCGGCCTTCTTTTTTTTCTTTTTCTTCTTCCCGTTGGAGTCACCCAACTCTTCCGCTAGGTGGGCTGCGATTGCTTCCCCTTCGCGATCCGGATCGGGTGCGAGATAGATGGTATCCATCCCGAGCGCCAGCTTCTTCAGCCTGGCGACAACCTTCTCTTTACCCGGAATCACGACGTATTCAGTCTCGAAGTCGTTTTCGACGTCGACCCCGAGAGTGCTCTTGGGCAGATCCTTCACGTGGCCGAGCGACGCCTCGACACTGAAGCCCTTACCCAGATATTTCTGGATGGTCTTCGCCTTGGCAGGCGACTCGACGATAACTAAGCCTTTGGTCAATGTGTCCCCTATCGATTTCGTATCCTTTTTGTGAAGCTAGCACGAATGGCAAGCTGGCAACAAGTTTCCGGCCTGCAGCTCTTAGCTCTTAGCCGTTAGGTTTTGGCTTGAAACCTACGACTCCAGAGCGTTTCTCAGTTTTTGCGAAAGCGAAGACGACATGCGCATGACTCCAGTTAGTTCTGAATCCAAGCGCTCGTAAACCGCGGTCTTCAGCAGGCCTAGATCCCTCGACAGCAAGCGGTGATACGAGAGCTCGGCGCCTGAGCCCATTGCGATCTGGACGAAGCGAGCCATCTCTCCATCCCATCTCCTGCCACAACCCCCCGCCAGATTCGCAGGAATGGAAGAACATGAGCGCCGGATCTGACTTTGTCAATCCGAACCGCTCCTCGGACGGGAACTGTTGCGTATCTTTGTACACGGCGAGGGTCAGCGTGTGTGCCTTCTCCCAGACATGCAGATTTTTATAGTTCCTCATGCTGGCCTCCTACCTCAAGCGAATCCGAGATTCAGGCTAAGAACCAAGAGCTAACAGCTAAAAGCTCTTTACAAAATTCTTTCCTGGCAACTGCTTCACCTTGCCCGCCAACTCCAATTCAAACAGAGCGGCGAATATCTCGGAGGACGACAGCGCCGGCTCCAGCCTTTCCACAATTTCATCGATGTGGGTGGATTCATCCGCCTTGAGGAGCGCAAAAATCTTTTTTTCGTGGGGCGACAGCTCGCTTCCCCGAATAGAGATGCAGTTTGCCCCACCTGCGATTCATTGCCGCCCTCGGGCTGGAGCGTAAGGCGCACATCTGTCGGGAGTTCCTCCCAAACATCCTCCCAGGTTGCCACCAGCTTCGCGCCCTGTTTAATCAGGGTATTCGGCGTCCACGAGCCTTTGTTAGTGACGTTGCCCGGTACGGCGAAAACCTCGCGGTTCTGCTCCAACGCGCAGCGCGCGGTGATGCGGCTACCGCTGTATTCAGCGGCTTCCACCCCAAAAACTCCCCACCAGATGCCGCTGATGATGCGATTGCGAATGGAAAAGTTTTGCGGCGCGGGGAAGGTTCCGATCGGACATTCCGTGATCACGGCACCACCCAGAGCGAGAATCTGCTCTACCAATCGCGTGTTCTCCTTGCGATATACGACATCGACACCCGTGCCCCACACGGACACGGTTTTGCCTTTTGCCGCAATCGCGCCGCGGTGCCCGGCAGTATAGATGCCTCGTGCCATGCCGCTGACAATTACCAATCCACGCGCCACGAGATCGCAGGCCAACCGCTCCGCGATACCTGATCCGTATGGCGTGGGATGTCGCGTGCCAACCAGCGCAATCCCCGGCTGCGAGATCACGGTTTCATTCCCGGGCACGTAAAGACGTAAAGAATCAGTGGAGGATCGTAGATCTGCTTCAACTGCGTCGGGTATCCGGGATCATCCAGAGCGACGATTCGCGCGTCGGTGGCAGCGGCTTTTCCCAGTTCATCCTGCGCCATTTCCATGGAGCGTCCCGTGCCGAGAGATTGCGCTGAAACCGCGCGAAGGCCGGCTGCTTCTAATTCAGTAAGGGAAGCTCGGAACAACCCTTGCACGCTGCCGAAAAATTCGATGACCCGGAGAGTTTTGGTAGGTCCGAGACCGGGGGTAAGGGCCAACGCAAGCCACGGCATGGACGTTTCGCTGGTTTTGCAGATCGCGGCAACGGCTGGAACACTGCAACCTCCGGCTCTCTCGGGCATCTATACACGTCCGGAAAGGAGTGCCAAGGTAAGATGAACATCGGGTTTGTTAGAATCGATAGGTTCCCGTGATGAAACAGCTTCGAATTTCCGCCATTTCCTACCTTAATACTGCGCCCCTGATGTGGGATTTTGAGCACGGGAACACCGATGCTCGCTCAGCTTTCGACATCTCCTACACCATTCCCTCCCAATGTGCCACCAGTTTGCGCGAGGGGTCGGCGGATATTGGCATCATTCCAGTTGCGGCCTACGCCAGCATCCCCGATCTGGCAATTCTTCCGGGCGTGGCCATTGCATCGCGACGGGCAGTTCGTTCCATCCTGCTGGTAAGCAAAGTTCCGCTGGACACGATTCAGACCGTCGCTTTGGATACATCTTCCATGACTTCAGTTGCGCTGATTAAGGTTCTTTTTGCGAAGTGGTGGGGCGGCAGCAGAACATTTACTCCGATGGCTCCGGACATCGAACAGATGCTGAAGATGCACGATGCCGGCCTGGTGATTGGAGATCCCGCACTGCAGATCGATCGCTCGCGATATCTTACTTACGATCTCGCCGAGGAGTGGATACGTTTCACGGGCAAGCCATTTGTCTTTGCCTTCTGGGCAGTACGACAGGCGGCTCTGGGGGATGCGCCTCGCGACGTGGATCTGGCCACAGTTTTCCAGGAATCGCGCGCTCACGGGCTACAGCCGGAGAACCTGGATCGCATAGCTCACGAGTGGTCGCCACGTTTGGGCCTGGATGAAGGCGGAATCAAAAGCTATCTTACCGAAAACATTCATTACTCTCTCGACCCGGCCTGCCTTGATGGCATGCAGCTCTTCTGTCAATTTGCTCGCGAATGCGGCGTGCTGAGGTCCGCACCCCCCCTATGTTTTCTCGATGTGGCGAAAGCAGCGGTGATTTAGTTCTTATTTTTCTACCTTACAACTCAGCACTGTAAACTACCTGGACATCGAATGCTGCCTCATCTCCAGTTGTTGCTCGCGGTCTCCACCTGGGTGCGACTCCGGCGACTCGGTGGGGCGGGGTTGGTTATATTGGGAGTCGCGGACAACTCCATCATTCCGCTGACCGGCAGCATGGACGTGCTGACCATCTGGCTGGCTGCCCGCCATCGCGAACCGTGGCCCTATTACGCATTGATGGCAACCGTTGGCGCTTTGCTCGGCGGGTACATCACTTACAGTCTGGCTCGAAAGGGCGGGAAGGAAGCGATGGAACGCAGGCTCTCGAGAAGAAGAGCCGCTAAAGTTTATAAGAGATTCGAACGATGGGGATTTGGCGCGATCGCGATTCCTGCCTTGCTGCCTCCGCCGTTTCCTTTTGTGCCTTTCCTGCTGGCGGCAGGCGCCTTGCAGTACTCCCGAAAGAAATTCCTGGGGGCACTTGCTCTCGGTCGCGGAGTTCGCTATAGCGTAGCCGCATGGCTCGGATTTCACTATGGGAACCACATCCTGCGCTTCTTTTCTCGTTATTATAAACCGACTCTGGCCTTACTGATCGGCTTCGCCGTCATCGGTGGAATCCTTTCGCTGCTCCAGTACCTTCGCTACAGATGAGGATTTCAACTGCCCCTCAGAATTGCTCTCTTCGCTTCCTTTGTGTACCTTCGTGGCCTTTGTGGTTCAGGTTTTCAAAGGCATCAACCAGAGAGGACACGAAGGTACACAAAGGAATGCGGCCATCCCGCGAACCAGTCGGTGTGATTTGGAACAAGCGCGGCGGCTCCGCTACAATTGTCATTGCGTTCTTGATTGCTCATGACCCTGACCAAGCAGCAAGCTCTCGATCTGTTTCGTTCCGATGACTTGATTGGTATCGGCATGGAGGCCAATGCCCTGCGCCGGAAGCTCCATCCCGAGGGCGTGGCGACCTACATCATTGATCGCAATATTAATTACACCAATTTTTGCACCGAGTACTGCACCTTCTGTGCTTTCTACCGTCCGCTAAAAGGGCCCAAGGCAAAGGAGGGATACATCCTCGACTTCGAAACCATTTACGAAAAGATTCGCGAGACTGTCGAGCTGGGTGGGACGGGAGTGCTGATGCAGGGTGGCCTGCACCCCGACCTGAAAATTGACTGGCATGAGCGGATGCTGGGCGGCATCAAGCAGCGCTTCCCCAAGATTCATCTGCATTGCTACTCAGCTTCGGAAATCATTGCGATCGCCGAATACAGCGAACTGAGTATCCGCGACACCATTGCGCGGCTCAGAGATGCGGGTTTGGATTCGATCCCCGGCGGCGGCGCTGAGATTCTTGACGACGAAGTCCGCTATAAGATCGCACGCCTCAAGTGCCTGACTGACGATTGGCTCAACGTGCATCGTACCGCGCACCAACTGGGGATGAGAACGACCGCAACCATGATGTTCGGCGTCGGCGAAACGTATGAGAACCGAGTGAACCATTTCGAGCGGCTCTACGAGTTGCAGGAAGAGACCGGCGGGTTCACAGCGTTTATCCCATGGAGCTTTCAGCCTACGAATACCGCTCTTGGGGGACGCCACTGGGACGAAGCCACGGCGGTTGAGTACCTGAAAGTGTTGGCGATTTCCCGGCTCTATCTCTCCAATTTTCTCAATGTGCAATCCAGTTGGGTGACGCAAGGACTCAAAGTTTGTCAACTCGGTCTGCAGTTCGGCGGCAACGACGTGGGCTCGGTGATGCTCGAAGAAAACGTGGTGCGGGCCGCGGGCGTAACCAACTGCACAACCGAAGAAGAGTTGCGGCGAATCATTCGCGACGCCGGGTTCAAGCCAGTCCAGCGCGACACGCTCTACCGGACATATTTCCTCAACTGAAAGTTGGAACGGAGTGCAATTCCTCCTAAATCCTTGGCTTATCGGGGTTGAGGATGAAGTTGTCTTTCCCGCTTGCGTAACTAGGCCCTGCTTGCCACCGCGCTCGCAGCACAAACTTCTACAACGCAGCCTCCCCCCAAAGAATCCGAAAACTGTACGATCCAACGCCAGGTTGTTGCGCAACCGGATAGTATAGGCAGCCGTTGAAGAAGGTCGCCATCCGAATCCTTTCCGATGACGAAGAATATTCTTACCCTGCGCTCAGCGACGCGGAAGGCCACTTCAAAGATCGAAGATGTGAAGCCCGGCCGCTGCAACGTGCACATCGAACACAATGGATTCTTGGAGGCCGAAAAACACGGGAGGCGTTACCGCGATGAAACCCTTACTCTGAAGCCGGGCCAAGAATTGAAAGACCTGGTGTTTCGGATGCGGCCGGGAGCGCTGATCACCGGCAAGATCATGGACGCTGAGGGTGATCCTATTCTCAAAGCTAGCCAAACATATTTGAAATTTCCGAACTAACCGGCTCGGGCGATCTTCTGCGTGGGATACCCGAGGATGGTTCTGACCCGTCCCGAGTCACGATCGGCGTAGATGAAGGCAGTCCCCTCAATGCGATACTTTCCCTTCCATCCGATGGCGAAGCTGGTGTCAGTCTCCTCCAGGTGAAGCGGCTCCGGATCACCATCCCGAGCCAGGGGCGCAGCCAGTTGATCGGCGACGTCCAGCAACCAGGCGTCTCCGGTATCGGTGGAAAACAGGATTAGTTGACCGAGAGTAACCACCCGCCCATCATGCTCGGCAGCCTTGTTCTGGATGTAACGAACTTCCTCCGCCAAGCGGAAGCCTTTCCCCTCGACCGATTGCTTTCCCGATCCGCGCTTCATGGTTCTGGCCTCTCCTCTCGGTTCTCCTCGGTGCTTCCTGGCGAGTATAGTGCGGGACCATGGAAGAGTTCACGCAGTTATTCGGAAACCTGCTGGCCTTCGTCTATCACTGCTTCGACCGAATCGTCATTCACGGCTACTTGAGCGGTCTGTCTCGACCCGAGCAGGTGGTGTATTTCGTCCGTCAGGTTCTGGGCCTCCCGGTGGTGAACAAAGAAGTGCTCAGCCAACGCACCGGGGATTACCGGGACTGGGTGGAAGCCTACGCCCGCAACCATCACCTCCCTGTTGAGTGGGCGGAAAAGGGAGTGCGCAAAGAAGATTACGTGTCCCCCCGCCTGCATCGTCTGATCAAGAACAATGCCTACGGGGTCTATTTCATCTTCAAGAGCATGGAACAGGGTCGGACCTTCCGCATCAGCGTCCCGAAATATCCCACTCCCGATCCGAACTATCGCATCCTGGCCCACCAGCGCAGCCGTTTCACGCACTACTACTTCTATATCCGGGATGAGGTTCTGGGGCCGATCGTGCTGCGCGTAGCCTCCTTCTTTCCCTTTCACGCCACCTACTGGCTCAACGGCCACTCCTTCATGGAGCAGGAACTGAATCGATCTCGCATCGGCTTCCATAAGAGCGACAACGCCTTTCTCGCCGTCGACGACGTGGCTGCTCTGCAGGCAGCGGCGGATCGGCTGAGCCCGCAGATCATCCGCAAACAGCTGGATTACTGGACCTTCCTGTTGGGCCCGAAGTTCTCCAAAAAAGAACGCAGCCAGATGAACCTGTCCCGCTTCTACGCCATCACTCAGATTGAGTATTGCCGCAACTTTATTTTTAAGCGCCACTTTCCCATTCACAAGATCTTCGAGCGCAGCTGTGAGATCGGCTTGTGGCGCCTCACCGCCAACCGCATTAGTGAGATCTTCGGCGTCCGGCTGAACAAGAGGCTACGGGGAAAGCTGGCCACCGTCCTCGATCAGATCGAGCATGGCCATCACGTCTTCCGCGCCTACTGGAAGAACGCCTTTCTCAAACAGTATGAAAAGTTCTCCCGCTACCTGCGCAATGAACTCTGCTCCAACAATCTGCGCGACTTTGGTCTGAAGAAAGGCCTCGATCATCTCGACGCCGTGCGTACCCGATTCCAGGTCATTACCGACCGCTTTGCCGGCTTCCAGGCCCAGTGCCTCAATGTCCACGTCGACTTTCCCTTGCTGCAGCGCCTGGCCCTGCCCCTCACCGTCGGCTCGGTCCGCTATCCCGGAATCAAGATCCACGACACCCGCATCATCCGTTTACTTGAGGTCTTGCTCCATGGCGGCAATACCGTCGGCGGATGGACCGCGAAACAGATCCACCAAGCCGTCCTCACCACCTTTCAGCTTTCCCCCAAAACCTACGGCCTCAACCAACTCCGCTACGATCTGCGCAAACTCAAGGGCCACGGCCTGCTGCAACGCGACGGCTCCCGCTATGCCTACCGGCTCACTCCCAAAGGCGTCCAGGTGGCCCTGCTGTTCTTGTTCTTCCACAAGCGCCTCTGCGGCCCCCTCGCAAACAGCCGCTTTCACCACACTCCCGACCCGGCTCACGCACCCGACAGCAAACTCGAACTTGCCTATTACAAAGCCGACAAGGCCATCCAGAACATCGTCGACTTACTCGCCGCTGCATGATGTTACAGATTCAATTGTTGAAGTATTCTTGTTTAAGATCTTTGATCCAAGAATCTAGTGTTCGGGTCTTTCGCCAACATTCGGGTTCCCCCAGATAAACTCGCGTTTTACGGCCACGAAACCAACGACTTGGGCGAATATCAGATTTCCGGCTTGCCTCCGGGACGCTATCTGGTTTTTGCGCATGTTTGGCGGGCGCCCGCAATGGCATCTGCGGGAAATGAAATACTGGTTCCAAACCCGATACCGTGTATGCGCCCACCTACTATGGCACCATGTACAAGAGTCAGGCGGCAGCTATCGAGCTCCATGCCGGAGATCAGGTGTCGGCGAATTTCTCTTTAGTGGCCAGCCCCTCATTCCGCATTCGCGGCGCGGTTTCCGGTCTGCCTATCGCCGTCGGCTCGGATATCGACATCCAGGCGAACTCGAAGACCGACAGCGACGTCTACGCGTACAGCCCAGACGCCAAGATCGACGAAGATGGTGACGGTAGGTCTCCTTAGGGGATTAATACGGGGCAAACTGTCGAGATCACGAATACCAACGTGGAGGGCTTACGCGTTGCGCCCGCCCCCAGTTTCAATGTTCACGGTCTGTTCCGGATGGATTCCGGTCAAAAAATAGACTGGTCGCAAATGATCGTCGATCTGGATTTGGACGAAGATTCAGAGTCGACCGGCAGGTCGTATTACGGTCGGTCGCACTATGACGAGGTCAAAGGCGACGGATCCTTTGAACTCAAGAATGTGCCCGCCGGGTCTTATCACTTGGCTGCCAGGGCTAGAGCGCAAGCACTGCGAGATTATTTTGTGAAATCAGTGAACCTAGGGAGCAAGCACGTTTCCGACACGGGCTTCGCAACCGGGGATGCGAGTTATTCTCTGGACATTGTGGTCAGCGCAAAGGGAGCAATAGTGGAGGGTGCGGTGCTGAACGACAAAGATCAGCCTGTCGTTGACGCCGACGTTGTAGCGATTCTCGAAGCTGCTCGACGCAAGTGTCGTGATCTCTACAAGGAAGATAGTACTGACCAGCGTGGGCACTTTACGATCCATGGGCTGAATCCTGGTCACTACACGGTGCTGGCGTTCAAGATTTGGAAGACGACTACCATGAACCGGACTTTCTCAAATCGTACGAAGGCCATGGGCAAAGCGTAGAGATAAAAGAGGGAGAACAAAAGACCGTTCAGCTGAAAATCATTCCCTCCACCGACGACCAACCGTAAGCTGCCGAGAACCATTCGTCGAGTTCTGGCTCCATCTGAACCACACGATGCTTCAGGTACAATAGAGGTTTCAGACAGGCTCGCTATGAGCCGCTGAAGACCTCCAACTCGAACTGCATGCTCTTTCCCTGTCAACTGGTAGCCGTGTTCATCGCCCCCAAGGGGATTGGGCAGTACATCCGCCAGCATTTTCTCGATAAGACTTTCCAAGGTCTGTATCACGCCAACGCTTTTGACACGGCGTTGCTGATCCCTTATTTCATCGTGCTCATCCTGCTGGCTTCGTATGGCGCACATCGCTACGTCCTGGTTTATCTTTATTACAAGAACAAAAAGAACCGTACTACTGAACCGCCTGCACATTTTCCGGAACTGCCGTGCGTCACGATTCAGCTGCCTATTTTTAACGAGCAGTTCGTGGTCGAGCGACTGCTTGACGCCATTTGCCGCTTGGACTATCCGCTGGAGAAACTCGACATTCAGGTGCTCGATGATTCGACGGACGAGACCGTCGCCGTGGCACGCGGACTGGTCAATCACTATGCCGCCAAGGGATTCCCCGTCAGCTACCATCATCGATCCAATCGCGAAGGATTCAAGGCGGGGGCGCTGATTGAAGGTCTGAAGACGGCGAAAGGCGAGTTCATCGCGATCTTCGACGCCGATTTCGTTCCGCCAGAAGATTTCCTGTTCCGCACCATTCACCACTTCACCGATCCCAAGATCGCAATGGTGCAAACCCGCTGGACCCACATTAATCGTAATTATTCGTTTCTGACTGAGGTCGAAGCCATTTTGCTGGATGGGCATTTCGTACTAGAACATTCCGGACGTGCGTGCAGTAACGTTTTTTTCAACTTCAATGGAACGGCCGGTGTCTGGCGGCGGAGCGCGATTGACGACGCTGGCGGCTGGCAGCACGATACCCTCACCGAGGACACCGACCTCTCGTACCGAGCGCAGCTCAAAGGCTGGAAATTTATTTATCTGCAGGATGTGGAATGCCCGGCGGAACTGCCGGTGGAAATGACCGCCTTCAAGACGCAGCAAGCCCGCTGGGCCAAAGGGCTGATCCAGACCAGCAAAAAGATTCTGCCCCAGGTGCTTAAGAGCGATCAGAGATTCCACGTGAAGCTCGAGGCTTGGTATCACCTGACCGCAAATCTCAGCTATCCGCTGATGATTGTGCTTTCGGTGCTGCTGCTGCCAGCCATGATCATTCGCTTCTACCAGGGCTGGTTTCAAATGATGTATATCGACTTGCCGCTATTCATGGCGTCGACCTTTTCGATCTCGAGTTTTTATCTGGTCTCGCAGCGAGAGTTATTTCCCGGCAAGTGGTTTCGCGCCCTGCTCTATCTCCCATTTCTGATGGCTCTGGGCATCGGCCTCACCGTCACCAATACGCGAGCCGTGCTGGAAGCGCTGCTGGGCAAGCAGTCCGAGTTCGCCCGTACTCCGAAATATCACGTCGAGTCCAAAAAAGACAAAGTACGCGCCAACAACTATCGCCGCGGTCTGGGTTGGGTGCCATGGGTAGAACTGCTGATCGGCTGCTATTTCGCCATCACGGTCTACTACGCGATCGACAATGAAAACTACATCACGGTGCCGTTTCTGATTTTGTTCGTGCTGGGCTATTGGTACACGGGATTAATGTCTCTGCTGCAGGGACGATTTACGGGCATGTCACTGAGTGCGGAAACCCATACCAAACCGTTTCCGGTCGGGGTTTGAAATCAATTCGAAGCTTCAAGGAACCTTAATGCGCAAGGTTTTCGTCTTCACGATTCTTCTCGAAATCTTATTTCTCACGCAACTTGGGTCGCCACTGGATCGCCAGCCCAATGCCGACTACCGCGCCCGGCGCCAAGCCTTGGCCAGCAAAACGAGTGGAGGCGTGGTCTTACTTTTCGCGCCAACGGAGGCTGAGGGTCCAAACGCAGTCTATGGGTATCGTCCGGACAGCGATTTCTTTTATCTCTCGGGCTGGACGCAACCCGGTGCTGCTCTGCTCATCGCGCCTGCCGTCGAAGCCAAGGGCCAAGACCCCGCGCGTCCCTATACGGAGATTCTGTTCCTTCCCGCGCACAACTATACAGAAGAGAAATGGACCGGACCCAAGCTCGGCTCGGAGAATCCCCAGGCCGCCAGCATCACCGGGTTCGACCACGTCGAAGTGCTCGACAGCATGCGCGACGAACTCGTCCGCATCCTGCCCCAACCCAGGGCCACGATTTATACCGATGTCCCTGCGCCCAGCGAGAAATCGAACTCTAAAACACCGATGGAATGGCTGAGCCGTGCCAACGCATTTCCTCTCGGACTCTCTCAGCAGGATGTTCGCCCGCTGCTAGCTTCGCTCCGCACTTACAAGGATGCGGGAGAAATGGATCTCATCCGCAAGGCTGTCAACGCCTCGATCGCGGCGCATTTCGCCGCCATGCATGCCATGAATCCGGGCATCAGCGAACGCGAGATCTCCGCCCTGATGCAGTACGAGTGGGGCAAGCGCGGCTGCGAACGTCCGGCCTATATTCCCATCGTCGGCTCAGGATTCAACTCGACCGTTCTCCACTATTCCGACGATTCGGGAGTGATTCAGTCAGGGGACGTCGTCGTGATCGATGCCGCCGGCGAATACTCACTCTACGCGTCCGACATAACTCGCACTCTGCCGGCCACGGGAAAGTTCACCGCCCGCCAACGCGAGATTTACGAAATTGTCCTGGGAGCGCAGCGCGCGGCCATAGCCGCATTTCAATCGGGGAAGTCTCATCTGCGCCGCGATCAGCCCAACTCCATCCACAACGTCGCATACGACTACATCAACACGCATGGCAAAGACTTGCACGTCGCACCTCTGGGGAAATACTTCATTCACGGCCTCGGCCATTACGTCGGGCTTGATGTCCACGATTCCGGCGACTACGATGTCCCACTCGCTCCGGGGATGGTCTTCACCATTGAACCCGGCATTTATATTCCAGAAGAAAAGCTGGGAGTGCGAATCGAGGACATGTATTACGTGGACGCCACCGGCAAGCTGATCGAGCTGACCGCGGCACTCCCTCATACCGCCGATGAAGTGGAACGCGCCATGGCCGCCAGATGATATCGGCACGTGCCCCTTCATTTTGATATCCTAGGGCGTGCGGATGATGTGGTTATTCCTGATTCTCGCCTGCAGCGGCGGAGCCGTGCTGTGGGCGGGCATAGCAGCTTATCTTCGTGTGCGCCGCCACATGAAGATTACGGCGGAGTTGAGAAAAAGTGGCGTTCACCGTGAAGTAGACAGCCTGTAGCACGAGCTTCCTTTCACAGCAGACCGGAGAACCGCAGCCATGGCTAAACCAGCAACTGCAATCGTCGGAACTCAAGATCGCGTTCTCGACGCCGCGAGCCATGCCGCAATCGTGATTGGCGCCAGCCTGTTCGTGGCGCTTTGCGCCCGCATCTCGGTGCCTTTACCCTTCACCCCCGTTCCTTTGACTCTGCAGAATTTCGGTGTTCTACTCGTAGGACTTGCGTTGGGTCCCCGCCGCGCCTTCGCTGCACTCTTTCTTTACCTCGCGGAAGGCCTCGCTGGCATGCCGGTATTCAGTCCGATGGGCCCCGGCGGAGTGGCTCAACTACTGGGTCCCACCGGCGGCTTTCTGCTGGCCTATCCTTTCGTCGCCGGCATAGCCGGTTGGGTTTTCGAAGGAGAGTCCGAAGCAAAGAACGAAAAAAAGAGTTTCGCGCGCGCGATCCTGGCCTGTGTTCTGGCCGAGATTTATCTGTTTGCCGGCGGCCTCTCCTGGCTGGCCATCCTCACCCATTCTTTCGCTCAAGCAATTCGCTTCGGCCTCTATTGGTTCATCTTCGCCGAAGTCATCAAGATAATGTCCGCCGCCGCACTGGCCAAGGGCTGGCAACGTTTCCACAAGGTTCAACCATGACTCCAATCACCGCCGCTTCCGAACACACGCCCACTCCCATCACCGAAGGCAAACGCGAGATCACCGTCGCCCACAGTCCCGACTCCGACGATGCCTTCATGTTTTACGGGCTCGCCACCAACAAGATTCGCGTGCCCGGCCTGCGCTTTACCCACACGCTTTGTGACATCGAAACCCTGAACCGCAAGGCCATGGAAGGCGTCTACGACGTCACCGCAATTTCCTTTCACGCCTATCCCTACATTCAGGATCACTACGCTCTGCTCCCCAGCGGCGGCAGCGTGGGCGATGGCTACGGCCCGATGATCGTAGCTCCGCGCGCATACTCGGTCAGCGATATCAAGCACAAGCGCATCGCTGTTCCGGGAACGTTAACCACGGCGTACTTGGTGCTCAAACTTTTCGCCCCCGGGATCGAAACCGACGTCGTCCCCTTCGACCAGATCATTCCGCAGGTGCTCGAAGGCAAACAGGAAGCCGGTCTCATCATTCACGAAGGCCAGTTGACTTACGATAAGTCCGGACTGCATCGCATCGTCGATCTCGGCAAGTGGTGGCAGAAAGTCACCGGGCTGCCGCTACCCTTGGGAGGAAATGCCATTCGCCGCAGCCTCGGACCGGAGCTGATGTCCAGCGTGGCCAGCGCGTTACGCGAAAGCATTCAATATGCGCTCGATCACCGCGAAGAAGCTCTCGCCTACGCTATGCAATTCGCTCGCGACCTCGACTCCCAACTCGCCGACAAATTCGTCGGCATGTATGTGAACGAGCGCACCCTCGACTACGGCCCCGACGGCCGCGAAGCCGTGCGCCGTCTGCTTGACATGGGCCACGCGGCGGGAATCATCCCGCAAGAATCCAGAGTGGATTTCGCCGCGTGAGGAGCCCAAGCTTCTAGCTTCGCGCAACCCCAGACCAGAATTCGCTGCGCGGTGGCGACTGATAAAGTGACGAGTAGAGTCGAGAACAGGCGCAGTGGCTTTAGCCTCCCGGTGGCTGTTGGGGCGCTTTCGCGTGACCCCGCCTCAATCCGGTTTGGCGTAACTCTGTTTCCTGTTGCCGAGTAGGCCCGGGGAATTTCGCCCCGAGCCTCTCACAGATCCGTGCTTGACCGTCTCCGGTCACACGGCTCGTGCCACCCGTGGAAGGCTGGCGCCTTCCGCCAAGATCATCGGGTTCCTCCTGTTGCCAGTTGACCCATGTCGATCCCGACTCGGTGACCCGCCCCCTCCGCTCCACGAGAGTTACCCCGCCTCATCGCTAAAGCGTGTATCTTCGCTAGGGCATTAGAAGGTAATCTTCCAATCCTCCTGCAGCAATGCGATTATCGGAGTTGACCTCAGTGCACTGGTCCAATGGGAGGCATCCCGGCTAGTAAAACTTGGTCGTTGTTACTGTTGATCGCCCTGTCCACAATGCCACAAATCATGGCACAGGAAACCGAGCCTTACGCCGGCCTGGTCGATGCGAACAACCGACTTGCATTCAGGTTTTTCCACCAGGCAATCACGAATACACCAGGGCAAAATACTTTGAGCGCTCCCACCTCTCTTTTTCTGGATTTTGCCTTGCTCCAAAACGCGCCGACGCGACTGCGCAAAAGCAAAAGTCCGACGTGTTCGGTTGGCAGACATTGACGCCAGCGCAAATCAATGAAGAGAGTGCTGCCTTGCGTCAGGCACTCACCTATTCTCACGTATTCTTCGACGCCAAAAGCCGAGAACCGCAGCGTGCAGCGGGCGCAGGTGACCGGGGAGCACCTGATCATCTCGGGGTCTTTGTGGGTCAAAAAACCAACTGTCTTTCGGCCCCAATTTCTCGACATCAACAAGAAGTTTCTTGGTTTCGCATCCGCGACTCTGGCGGACAGCGACAAGGCCGCTGCTCGAGCAATTAGCGATTGGGCCTCACGCCAGATCGGCGCTCCGTTGGACGGCTTTATCAACTCGGTCAATGGCGATGATTTCGTTTTGCTGGACACAACTTGGTCTAAGGGCTCATGGGTGCAACCTTTCTTGGTCTCGAACACCCACCCCGGTGACTTCACGCTCTTGTCAGGCGCGAAGAAGTCCATTTTGATGATGTCCAAGTCAGGAGAACAGGAATACCCGAAGGCCCCGAAATTCCAAGCGGTTTGTCTCTACTACGGGAATGCGGAGATGTATGTCTTTCTTCCCGACGAAGACTCCAGCTTGGCCGAACTTGAACAGTCTCTCACTCCTGACAATTGGAGCACTTGGCTACGACAGTTCCGTTCAAAGCAAGGAGACCTTGGCCTGCCAAAATTTCACTCTGCGTATCGTGGCGATACGAAAGCAGTGCTTCAAGATCTGGGAATGAAAGACCCGTTCGACTCTTTTCATTCGTTTGCTCCAGCCGTGACAAATCCTGAGGGAGCAAAGCTGACCCGCTCCGTCTCAGTCATCCTGTTGAGCGTAGACGAGAAAGGAACTGAGGTAGTAACGACGATGATGACTGGGGGCGTAGTCGGAGGCATAGAGGGTTCGCCTCCACCTCCTTTTCGCACGATAGTCAACCGGCCGTTCTTCTTTGCCATTCGCGACCGTAAGACAAAAGCGATTCTCTACATGGGTGCTATTGTCGAATCATAGAGCTGCGGTAATCGGGAGGCTTCCTTGACTGAGTGTGTCGATACTGCCTGACCGTATGCGGGGCGCAACCTACCCCACCGACGCTTGTTCCAACAACTTCACCAGACTGTGGAGAGTCTGGTTGACCGGCGTGCGGACGCCCATCTCGGCTCCTCTACGAACCAGAAAACCGTTTAGGGAATCAATCTCAGTGGGCTTTCCGCGAGCAATATCCTGTGCGGTTGAAGACAGGGCCTCCGGCATTGCCTCACTGCCGAGCTTCAACGCCGCCGCGGTCATCGAATCTGCAGACAAAGGAACTCCAGCCGCATTGCCCACTGCTACGGCCTCTATGACTACACGCTTGATGACGTCAATCGAGCCGGCATCGCTGGCGATGCGCCCATATTTCATTCGCGCCAGCGCTGATATCGCGTTGTAAGCGCAATTCATGATGAGTTTTTCCCACAGATCGACCGCAATGTTTTTTGAAATGCGACAAGGAACGCCCGCCCGGGTGAACGTCGCCGCTACCTCGTCGAGCTCCGATCGACTTGTATCATCCTTAAGCAACGGATTTCCCGAGGTGTCTCCCGATGGATCGCCGATGATGAGATCGCCGCGGCCCGAGTGCTTGACCTGCCCCACTCCGGTCATCGCCACCGCGATATAGACCACCGCTGGAATCACTTGGATACCCGCTGCGAAATCGATTTGCTCGGCATTGTCCACCCCATTCTGAAGAGAAACCACGATCGTATCGGGTGCCAGGTATGGCGCCAGCAATTTCGCAGTGCCTTCCGTGTCCACGGTCTTCACCGAGAAAAGAACGAGCTGCGCATCGTGCACATCTTCCAACTCGGTAGACGCGGAAACCGAAATCCGCTCCTTGAAATTGATGCTGTCGATAAGGAGCCCGTCACGATTGATTGCTTCGACATGCGGCGCGCGGCCAATGAGAGTAACCGGTGCCCCAGCGCGTGCCAGCATTCCACCGAAATAACTCCCTACCGAGCCCGCACCGACCACGGCAATCCGTGGCCATTCTTTTTCGGCCATACTTTCTCCCCAACGAAAACAGAAGGTTCTAACCCTTCCATCTGTTCTTTTGTTTGAATGATCGAGCAGAACTAACGAATTGGATCGTCGATGCGATAGCTAGAAGCCCGAAGCTAGAAGCTCTCTTTAAACGAAAACACCGGATCAATATCCACCGGCACGTCGACTGCCGACTTCAAGGAAGACCGCAACTCACCTGGCATCGCCCCATATTTCTGGAACCATTTCTCGGCGCGTGCCCGGTCGCCAGTCGCTTCGATCTGCAACAGCTCTTTCGCCAGATCCTTTATGGCGCCCGGCATCCGCCCATAGTCAATCTTGTATCGGCTCGACGTTTCGCGAGCGATTGCCCCTTGCTCGACGAGGTAGTTGAACTCCATCATTTCCGCCTGTCCGTGAGCCTCGGCGACGCCAAAGCGAACCGTGCGAAAAATACCCGCGACATAAGACGCGTAATATCCCTCCAGCTTGTCCTTGGGCAGAACGTCGTGGTCGACTAACCATTTCAACCCAAACATCCCAACCACGTCCGCCTTGGCTTCCTCAAGAGCGCTGAAGATTGGTCCGATGGATTCGCGAATGTCCACCTTGCCCGCTGGTGTACGTGCGAACGCCGGTCCCAGACCGTGCGCCATCTCATGCATGATCGTGCCCAGAAGGTAACCTTCGCCGGATGCCTGAGCCGCCTGCGACGGCAACATGACATTCTGTGCCACCGGCAGAACCACGTAATTCACACGCGCATCCATGAAGTTCTTGAAGAAGAGCTTCTTGCTTCCCTTCTGCTCATGCACGCGCGGATCGTTGGGCAGATTGTCAGCGACCGCTTGATAACCATGTGTCAGATCGCCTGCCCGGAATGGAGTGTCCATCACTTCCATCGGCGTCTCCAGGCCATGCTTGGAAGGCCGATCCTCGGGCGCGAGTGGAAGCGCATCCTGAATATCCGCCACATACGTTCGGAACATTTCGAGTTTGGCACTCTCTTCCCCGTTGCGAATCATCACCGCGGCACCGTAAGTTGCTTTAACCCCCAGCAGGCCATCGTCATAGGTCTCGTCAGGAGCAAACGCCACATCAAACTTGGGATTCTTCAAATCCAGCCAGGCCAGGTTGCTCTTGAAATAATCGTCGGTCAGTAGCGCGTCGGCGCGCAGACGGAGGAAATTCGCGAAAGCCGGATCATCGCTCAAGTCGGCTGCCTCACGCAGGTCCTTCACCGCAGGCGCGAGAAATGAACGGTAGGCGATGTGGTACGGTAGCCCTTGAAGCTGATCACCGTTCCAGCGCACCACGGTGAACGAACTGTAAATCTCTTCCTTCTTTTCCGGATGAGCTTTCACGTACTGCTCGATCTGTTCACGGGTCAGATTTTGTGGATAAAATCCTCGTCCGGGCGGCGCCGGAGTCGTGCCAACGAAAGGTTTGTTATCGTCGAGAAGATCGAATCGCGATGCGTTGATCCAGAGGTAGCGGCGCAGCGCTTCATCCTGCGGATTCTTGCTAGCCGCGAGCGACTCGTACAGCGTCAATCCGTCAGGATCGATCTGTCGCCAGTAGATCTCCTCGAGACAACGCGAAGCGTCCACCAACTTCTCTACTAGCTTCACCTCGCGATCGGTCAGAGCGGCGGGGTGGAACGGCATTTCCACGCGGTGGAACCTGGCGAGCCGCTGATCGAGGTCAGGAACAACTTGCGCGCTGGCTGACACTGATCCATTAGCAGCGGGAGCCGTCATCGGGAGATGGCCTTTCTGGGCTGAAATAGTAGCGGGAAGGACAAGTAGAGCGAACTGCAGTGAAAACCAGGCCCCGAGTGTTGTGAACATGAATGCATTTATTTTAACAGAGCATCGCGTAGTTAATCGTTTTACATCTCGCGGAACAACACTAACACCGCTATCATGTTGAGTAATGTCCCAGAAACCTAATTCCGGCCAGCAGACGTTGCTCATCGATGCCGATGACACGCTTTGGGAGAACAACATTTATTTCGAGCGCGCGATTGCGAATTTCATTTCGTTTCTGAATCATCGCGAGTACTCGCCAGAACAGGTGCGGGAAGTGCTTAACGACGTTGAGCGCGAGTGCATTGTCAGCCACGGCTACGGGCTGCACAGCTTCAGTCACGCGCTGGTGCAAACCTTCGAACGGCTGGCAGTCGAGCCACTCACGCCCGCGCTGCATGAAACGATCAGCGGATTCGCCCACACCATCGCCGAGCACCCAGTCGAGATTCTCCATGGTGTTCCGGAGACGCTTCAGTACTTGTCCGAACGCCATCATCTGATGCTGCTGACCAAGGGCGCGATCACCGAACAGTCCGGCAAGGTCGAGCGATCTGGCCTGAAGGATTATTTTTCCGTGGTAGAGATTGTCGCCGAGAAGGACGTGTCCACGTATCGTACGATCGTATCGAAGTACGATCTGCCCAGCGATTCCACATGGATGGTAGGAAACAGCCCCAAGTCCGACGTTAATCCTGCCCTGGCAGCCGGACTAAACGCCGTCTTCGTCCCTCACGGCAGCACCTGGATTCTTGAGCACGAAGAAGTCGCGCCGGCCCAGCCGCCGACTCGGCTGCTAATCGTCGAGACCTTCGCAGCATTAAAAGAACACTTCTAAACTATTTGCCCGCAGGAACCGCGCAGAATTTGTCGAACGCTTTCTTCAGCTCGGCCGCGATATCCACTGCTTCCCGATGTTCAATATCGCTACGCTGGATCATATGGATCAACTTTCCGTCGCGAAGCAACGCGATCGAGGGCGACGACGGAGGATATCCCGTAAAGTAGCTGCGAGCTCGGTCGGTGGCTTCTTTGTCTTGTCCAGCGAACACAGAGAACATCTTCTCCGGGCGCGCAGCATTCTGCAACGCAATCCGGACAGCAGGACGCATCCGGCCAGCCGCGCATCCGCAGATGGAATTCACCACTACCATAGTCGTCCCAGCTTGGCTGGCAATGGCACGATCCACTTCTTCAGCACTTCGCAGTTCTTGAACTCCCACGCGGGTTAGCTCTTCACGCATAGGAATAACCATAATCTCTGGGTACATTTTTTCTCCTTGAGAGGTTTCTAATAGCCTAACAGAAGACTCCTCCCACTGCCGAGATAGAGCCTCTGCATCCGCCGCCCGAACGTAATACTGCCGGCCTAAACCGTTTTTTTATTCGTATATAGTGGAAGGTAACCGCCGATGGTCATCACTGAAAACGTTGCGCTGGCCCCGCTCACCACTCTCAAAGTCGGTGGCTCAGCCCGCTATTTCATTGAGGCGACGAACACTGCCGAAGTTTCCCAGGCGGTCGAATTCTCGAAATCCGCTAATCTTCCGTTGTTTATTCTGGGCGGAGGCAGCAACCTGGTCATCTCTGACGCTGGCTGGCCCGGCCTCGTGCTCAAGGTCGGAATCACCGGGATCAATCATCGTCACGGTCACGACGAAGTCATATTCGAAGCTGGCGCGGGCGAAGACTGGGATAAATTCGTGGGCATGGTTGTGGCTCACAATATTGCCGGCATCGAATGCCTGAGCGGCATCCCCGGAAGTGTGGGAGCCGCGCCAGTGCAGAATGTTGGGGCTTATGGGCAGGAGGTTTCGAATACGATTGATTCCGTGGTTGCCCTGGACCTTCGGGACGGGGAAGTGCACGAGCTCAGCAACGAGGAGTGCGGCTTCAGCTATCGCACGAGCATCTTCAACACGAGCGAGCGGGGACGATACATCATCTTGCAGGTGAATTATTCGTTGAACCATGGCGCCGACGCGTACATCGCGTATGCTGACCTCAAGAAATACTTTGCGGGATGGAGTGAGAAGCCGGCCCTGGCCAACGTTCGAGACGCGGTAAGAAAAATCAGAGCCGGGAAAGGCATGCTTATTACCGCCGGCGACGATGACTGCCGTAGCGCCGGATCTTTCTTCAAGAATCCAATTCTTTCGGCGGACCAGTATCAAGCGCTAACCGTGCGAGCCGATGCCAAGAATCTGCAAATTCCCAGTTACCCGGCCCTCGACGCGCAAAAGAAAGTTTCAGCCGCCTGGCTGGTTGAGCACTCCGGTTTCAGCCGAGGATACGGCAGCGGCCCCGTCGGCATTTCCCGCAAGCACGCGCTGGCGATCGTGAATCGCGGGAACGCGACAGCGGCGGATATTGTGGCTTTTAAGGGGGATATTCAGCAGCGCGTGGAGGAAATATGGGGCATCGTTTTGGAGCCGGAGCCAGTCTTCGTAGGATTCTAGATTTTATGTAGGACGCGAGCGTCCTCGCCCGTGCTCCCTCGCAAGAACATCGGCAGCCGCCACCCTAGATCGCGCCCTTTTTGGGTATTTCCCCTGCATTGGGGAGGGTGAGCTTTCCGGCCCCGGCGGCGGCCGCCTCTCCTTACTCATCGGCAATTCTTGCCGCCTCTTTAAAGATTCCCACGAACATCTGGCGAGTCAGCTTTCCGGTTTGGGTGTTCTGATTGGAGGGATGGTAGGAGGCCAGTAAGGTCTTTCCGTCCGCCATTTTGTACTTGGCCCCGTGCTTGAAAATGTAGTCTTTCCGGCTCCTGAGATGGCCTTGCCGTTTGAGGTAGTTGAGATAAGCATCGAATCCAATCCGGCCAAGCGCGACAATGACCCTCACATTCTTGAGGCCCTCCATTTCGCGATCCAGATATAGAGCGCACTTCGCCAGCTCCAGCGGGAGCGGCTTGTTATCGGGCGGAGCGCAGCGTACCGCCGCCGTGATGTAGAGGCCGTTCAGCTTAAGGCCATCCTCGCGATCGGTCGCGTTGGACTGGTTGGCAAAGCCGGTTTCATACAAAACCGGGAACATGAACTTGCCCGACGCATCTCCGGTGAACGGCCGGCCGGTGCGGTTAGAGCCGTGCGCTCCGGGAGCCAAGCCGAGGACAAGAACGCGCGCATCGGGATCGCCAAAGCCGGGCACGGGCTTGCCCCAGTAATCGCAATCGCGATAGGCGCGACGCCTCTCACGAGCAATCCTTTCGCGATATTCCACAAGGCGTGGACAACGGGTGCAGGCGACGACCTCGGCATTGAGTTCGGCCAGCCACTCGCTGTTGATTGGAACATGAACCATCGTTATCACTTTACAACGGTGGGTCGCCGAAAAACTTCCACCCGGTGCGTAAGATATTGTCATCACAAGGCTTATTAGTATTGTGATATCGCCATGGCGAGTTCGAAATAGTGCGCGCGAGATCCCTCGCCCCGCTGGTGAGGGCGCGGGGCTTCGGGATGACGGACTGAACTATTTGGTTTAGTTGCCTTTACCGTGGCGGGATGGCTGAAACGCACGCGTCGCACGAACCACTATCGAACATAGAACTTGACTTGTGCGCAGAACCTTGCAATAACTATGCAGTCCCATTGGACGAGTTTGGGGGTGTAGTTCCATTGGCAGAAGTCAGACTGCAAGAGGGCGAGTCCCTTGAGAATGCACTGCGCCGTTTCAAGCGCAAGGTGCAACAGGAGGACATAATCAAGGAGGTTAAGCGTCACTCCTTTTATCTGAAGCCGGGCGAGAAGAAGCGCGTGAAGGAAGCATTGGCGCGCAAACGCAGCCGGAAAAAAGCTCGGAAAGAGCAAGACTAATTGATACAGAGCCGCTCCTCCCCGGGTGGCGACCCTCTTCCCTTTATGCAGCGCATTCCCGGGTCTGGGATATGCGTAACCACGGGGTATCCGCAGTTTTTGCACAGCAGTAATCCATGTCGGTTCATGGCATGGCGAGCCGAATCCAGGGGTAGTTCAACTGAGGGGGATGAATCGAAAATCCTGCGCATTCGTGCGCCGGGTGAGAGGTTGGATTTTCTCATCTGGCGGGCGAGTGGGGCGGGAATGGGCCGAAGGAGCATCCTCAATGGAATTCCAGGACAAGATGTTGAAGTGCGTTGACTGCGGGGCGGAATTCGTATTTACGTCCGGGGAGCAGTTGTTTTTCCACGACAAGCAATTCAGGAACGAACCCAAACGTTGCAAGAGCTGCAAGGCGAAGCGGGTTGCGGTGCTGGGAGCCGCAAATACGGGGCATCACGGTTCGTCAAGAACCGAGACCCGCGCCGTATGTTCGCAGTGCGGTAAAGAGACTACGGTGCCGTTCAGGCCCACGCAGGGACGTCCCGTGTTGTGCCGGGAGTGTTTCCAGCAGAGACGGCCAGCGGCGTCGGCTTGATTCGAAAGCGCGTCACTCGGGGCAACCGGGAGACTGCTGCGACGGGTGCCGAGCCGTCGGGCTAACTGATCTTCCTCCGGCCTTCCCGATTCAAACCAGTAGTCTGTCCGCCCAGAGGAGGAGTGGGCGGTAAGAGGGGCCTTTCGCCTGCTTGCGGCGCATTCTCGCGCACTGCGTCTTCACGCTGTATCAAGAGAGCCTCGATTTGACGGAGCAGATCTTGGGTCCCTACAGGCTTCACCAGCAATGACTGCGCTCCGTCCCCCTTCCAATCGGCGTTTTCCGGAGGGTAAGCGGTGAGCAACGCGGTAGCGGGATTGTAGGCTTGACGTCGCGCTGCTCGAATTACCTCGAAGCCGGCATTCTCGTTCTCCATGCGCGCATCGGTGATAACCATCTGGTAGACGCCCGACGTCAATTTCTCGATCGCTTCTGCCGCCGAGCTCGCTGTGTCGACCGAGAACTGGTGCAGTTCGAGCACCGCCTTCAAGGTAAGTAGAACCGCAACGTCGTCATCAACCAGCAGGATTCGCCGCTTCATTGGAGCACCTCGCACAAAGCTCTCGAAGCCGCAGGGTGTACGGCCGCACATCGAGCGAACGAACCGCCTGGTGGAAATCCGCTTCAGCTCGCTGCAACCAAGTATAGAACACGATCGGGCAGCAAAGATGAATATGTACCAATCTCAGAGTATGCGGACGGAAAATACCCGAGCGTAACAATCGGTGTCACGATCGATGACAATTTTGTTTCGACGGTTCCGCGGCGATCACGTACGCACTTAAAGTGGATCTCTTGTTTTGGTTTTGGCGGGAGGCGGCGATGCGCGGCCGACTAAAAAGAACACAACATTGCGCTCATGCTGCAAATACTTGTACGTTCTTCGTAATTTTTTTTTATTACGCAGTTTGTGACAGATCAATCAAGAATTTCGTTGAATCAGCGGTCCGCTTCGTGATAGCTTGCGCTCCCATTAAGTTTTGCATGCCGAGTGAACAGCAAGAAAAAATCAGATCCCAAAAACAAACAACAAACGAGGAGAAACTAAATGAGGGGTTCCATGAAGTTGATTTTGACATTGGCCTTGGTCGCGCTGTGTGCGGCTAGCACATTTGCGGCAACCAAATATGTTGTGGTGGCGATGGGGTGCAGATCGCCCGTGTTCCACATTTCGACATACTTGCGCGGCATGGCGTCCATCGGCTGGCTGTCAGGAGAGTGGTTCTCAGGAACTTCACCCTTCGACTGGGGCGGCGGCACTGCTCCACCGGCTTGACCTGAAGGCTCCGTCGGAGTATTTGGTGGCTTAGCTGGGGTAGATGGTTGCGCCGTATCTTGTGCCACCAGCAAAGATTGCGAGAGCATTGTCAACGTAAGAACCGCAGGTGCCAGTTTCACAAATTTCACTTTTTGAAGACCTCCTCAAACCAATTGAGAATATCTTAATTTCTCTATTCCATGCAGCTGTGGCCTATTCTGGCAAAGGTCACGGCTCAGCGCTTTTCGATTCCGAGTGAACGTTCCGCTGGGGCCGGGTTACTATAGAAGCGGGGACGGCGAATCCCTCCGTTCGCAGCTCCAGCAAGAGGAACCTTGACGAGTTTCTACGTAGAGAACTTTGGATGCCGGGCTACGCAAGCTGATGGTGCTGCTATCGCGCGCCAATTCGAGGAGCTCGGCTTGGCACGGGCCGATGCACCTACGCGATCGGAAATCGTAGTGTTGAACACGTGCACGGTCACGGCTTCGGCTGATCAGGATGCCCGCGCGGCCATCCGCCGCATCCGTCGTGACAACCCGGACTGCCAAATTGTGGTGACGGGTTGCTACGCGCAGCGCTCGCCGGAAGAAGTCGCCTCGCTTCCGGGGGTGAGCCGCGTGATTGGCAATTCGCACAAACATCAACTCGCGGAAATCGTTGTCGCTTCCCGTTCAGGCGATCAGGTCTCGAGCGCTGCTGAACAAACTGCCTTTGTCCCTCTGTCAAGTTTGGGGCAAGCATCGCAGAATCAGATCTTCGTCTCTGACATCTTCGCTCACACCGAATTGCTGGGCGCTCCAGTCTTCGACGCCGCTGGGCCAGGACTGAACGACCGCACTCGTCCCAACCTCAAAGTGCAGGACGGCTGTGACAACCGCTGCTCGTTCTGTGTGATTCCATACGTGCGCGGGTTGAGCCGGTCTTTGCCGTTGAATCGAATCCTTAACGAGGTGAATTCTCTGGTCCATTCCGGCTATCGCGAGGTCGTGATTTCGGGAATCAACCTAGGCCGCTGGGGGCGGGATTTCGACGAGCCGTTGCGATTCGAAAACGTGGTTCATGAGATTCTGGATCAGACGGTTTTGGAAAAGCTGCGCATCTCCTCGGTTGAGCCTATGGATTGGAGCGATGAACTGATTGGCATGATGGCCAGTTCTCCGCGCATCGCCAAGCATGCTCATGTTCCGATGCAATCGGGCAGCGACCGAGTGCTACGAGCCATGCACCGAAAGTATCGTCCCTGGCACTATCGCGAAAAGCTCGAGAAGATTCGTGCGGCAATGCCTACGGCTGCCATCGGGGCCGACGTGATGGTGGGATTTTCCGGGGAAAGCGAAGCTGATTTCGAACAAACCCGGCGGCTTATCGAAGAACTGCCTTTCACTTACTTGCACGTTTTCACCTATTCCCCGCGTCCGGGAACTCCGGCAGCGGCCATGCCAGATCAAGTTCCGGTGCAAGTCGCACGCGAACGCAACCGGATTCTGCGCCACCTAGCCGCGGAGAAAAAACTGGCCTTCATGCAGACTTTTGTTGGAAGGACGGTGGATGCGATCACTTTGAATGTGTTCGATGGCAAGTCGACCGAAGCGCTGACCGACAATTATCTGAAACTGCGGCTACAGGGACAGCACGAAACGAATCAGTGGGCAAGGGCGCGGGTCGAGCAAGTCGAAGCTGGCGTATTATTGGCAGTAAGAGTGCCCACATGATTTTCCTCTTGTTCTGAGGCGACAGAGTCCCGTCAGCGGGAAATCGCGGTTTGGCTACGCGGCGCGGGTTTCGTGGACAAGATTGCAGTCCACCGATGAACTTCTCATCCTGTATCGCTTATGCGGTTCTCGGAAAGATTACGAAGGGCGCTGAAGGGCTCGCTGGGAGTACATCTTGCTCGTTTGGTCGTACTTCGCTGGCTCTCTAAATTCTTTCCGATGCCACGCGACCCTGCCGACAAATTCTGTAGTCGTGCTAATCTTTCTAGTTGGCCGACGTCTAATCCTGATCAGCTGCGTTCGACCCCCAGCTTCCTTGGAGCGCAATCTTAATGAGACCTACTTCTTGCTTTCCGTACCGGCTCTTCGCCCGCGCAGCTGCATGCGCGCTTTTAGCTCTATCTGCACTCGCCGCTCCGTCGCAGGACGCGTCCAAACCCGACACCCATGGCATCGCCATCGAAAACATGGACCCCTCGGTCAAGCCCGGTGACAATTTCTACGAATATGCCAACGGAGGCTGGATCAAGCGCACCGAAATTCCGCCCGACCGCAGCCGGATTGGCGTCTTCTCGACTCTCGACGACCTAAGTAATAAGCGCACCGTCGGGCTGATCGAAGAAGCCGTAAAGTCCAACGCGTCCGCCGGTTCGAACACCCGTAAAATTGCCGACCTCTACAGCTCTTATATGAACCAGGCGGCCATCGAAGCCAAAGGTCTCGACCCGCTTCGCCCGCACCTCGAAGCCATTGCCGCCATCCACGATAAGCGCGAACTGGCCCGGGCGCTTGGGGAGAGCCTGCGAGCGGATGTCGACGCGCTCAACAACACCAACTTCCACACCGCAAATCTTTTCGGACTGTGGGTCGCGCCCGGATTCAACGACTCTGAGCACTATGCCGCCTACCTGCTGCAAGGGGGACTGCAACTGCCTGACCGCGAGTACTACCTCGCCGACACCACGCGGATGCGCGACATTCGCACCAAGTACTTGGCGCACATCGCAACCATGCTCAAGCTCGCGGGATACACCGACACCGATGCCCGCGCCCAGCGTATTGTCGATCTCGAACATGCCATCGCGGAAAGACATCTGACACTCGCCGAGAACGAGGACATCCAGAAAGCCAACAACCCCTGGAAGCAAGCCGACTTTTCCGCCAAAGCCCCCGGCCTGGATTGGGCAGAATACTTTCGCGCCGCCGGCCTCAGCAACCAGGCCAGCTTCATCGTGTGGCAGCCTACTGCCTTCGCGGGCGAATCCGCTCTCGTCGCCTCCACAGATCTCGAAACCTGGAAAGACTGGCTGTCGTTCCACTTCATCGAGGCCTACTCCGCCGTGCTGCCCAAGGCCCTGGCTGACGAACGCTTCGCCTTCTTCGGCAAGGCACTCACCGGCACAACAGAACAGCGTCCACGCTGGCAGCGCGGCGTCGCGACCGTCAACGGACTTCTCGGCGACGCCGTCGGACAAATCTACGCCCAGCGTTACTTCTCGCCTGAGGCCAAAGCCCAGGCGGAAGCCATGGTCGCAAACATCATCGCGGCATTCCGCAAGCGCATCGATGCCCTCGATTGGATGAATCCCGCCACCAAAGCCGAAGCCCAGACCAAACTCACCACTCTCTATGTGGGAATCGGTTATCCCGACACCTGGCGCGACTACTCCGCCTACGATGTCAAGGCGGATGACATCTTCGGCAATCTCTGGCGCGGGCGCCTGTTCGATTACCACCACGATGTCGCACGTCTCGGACATCCCATTGATCGCAAGGAATGGACGATGGAGCCCCAGACCGTGAATGCCGTCAACCTGCCGCTGCAAAACGCGCTTAGCTTTCCCGCCGCCATCCTGCAACCACCGTTCTTCGATCCACTCGCTCCCGCCGCCGCAAACTACGGCGCCATCGGTTCCGTGATCGGACACGAAATCAGCCACACGTTCGATACCGAAGGCAGCGCCTTTGACTCCAAAGGCCGAGTCCGCGATTGGTGGACACCCTCCGACTTCGCCCATTTCAAGGCCGCTACTGCCAGACTCGCCGCGCAGTACGACAGCTACAAACCTTTTCCCGACCTTTCCGTGAACGGCAAGCAGACGCTTGCGGAAAACATTGCCGACAACGCCGGTATCTCCGCATCGTTCGATGCCTACCACGCCTCGCTCGCTGGCAAGTCCGCCCCCACCCAGGACGGATTCTCTGGCGACCAGCAGTTCTTCATCGCCTTCGGACAGAACTGGGGATCGAAGCAGCGTGAAGCCGCGCTCCGCCAACAAGTGATGACCGACCCACACTCCCCCTCCGAGTACCGCGCAGACGGGGTCCGCAACGTCGACGCCTGGTATCCGGCATTCAACGTCCAACCCGGAGACAAGCTCTATCTCGCACCACCAGACCGCGTACAGATCTGGTGACAATGCAAAAAAACCGGAGCAACAACTTCACTCCAGCCACAGTGTTTTAGCTGCACAGTTTTGCCCCGGAGGACATCCTGCGACTCGCTTCGTGGATTGCATTGCTCGCTGTTTGTCTTGGCACGCTGGCCCACGCTCAATATCCGCCTGAGACCCCGATCAAGCATGTAGTAGTGATCGTTCAGGAAAACCGCGCGCCCGATAATCTTTTTCAAGGCTTGTGTAGTTTCGGGGCTGGCTGCGGAAATGCCTCGAACCAGTACAACATCAGCTCAACTTATGGAGACGCGACGCACAAAAGACAGCCCTTGCAGCCGGTCGGGCTGGCCACTCCGTTCGACTTGGATCACAGCTACGGCGGACCAAACCTGAACCTCACCATCAGCGGTTTCAACTTTGAATATGCCAACCGTGGAGTAGCAAGCAGTCCCGGAGTTCCGGTCCCACCCATATGTGCTCCAGACGTATTCGGATGCGCGGTTCCCGGCAGTTCCCAGTTCATGTACGTCTACAATTCGCCGCTCACCAATACCGACGGCAGCAAAGGTGGACTGCTCGATCCCTACCTCACCTCGGCGACACGATACGGGTGGGCAAATCGGATGTTCCAAACCAACCAGGGACCAAGCTATCCCGCCCATCAGTTTCTTTTTGGAGGAACATCTGCGCCCAGTGCGAGCGATGACGCGCTGGGTGTGTTCATCTCGGAGAATGGTCTCGGTACTAACGTGGGATGCGCTGCTCCTCCCAGCATTGACGTCCAACTGGTGCATCCCATCATTCCGATGCCGGCGCAGCCTCCCTATGGCAGCGAAAGCAAGGGTGACCTGGCTGCCCCCTGCGCCACTCACGAAGCTCTATCGGACCTGCTGTATCCCAACTTTTCCTGGACGTACCATGCGATCACAACGGGTACTTCGAACGGCGGCGCAAATCTTGCCGGTTCTATTTGGACCGCGCCGAATTCGTTATCCAGTATCTGCATTCCCGAAAAGGATTCGAACGGACTTCTGCAGTGCACTGGGAAATATTGGGACAAGGGGATGGCTAACGGCTACGTGGATTTAAATCCGCCGGACGTGTTAGGCGACATCAGGAACTGCGAGCTTGCTGCTGTGAGTTGGGTGATTCCCGATGGGAAGTATTCCGACCACCCCATTAACTCGCGGCAAGGACCGGCTTGGGTAGCTGCGATTGTTAACGCGATTGGCAACAGCACGACTTGCGACAACAACATCGGCTACTGGCAGGACAGCGCCATCTTCATCACGTGGGATGACTGGGGAGGCTGGTTCGATCACGTGGCACCTGTCATCCTGAAAGATACCCACAAGTATCAAGACCAGTACAGCTATCCGTTGGGTTTTCGAGTGCCGCTGATCGTGGTCTCCGCCTACTCGCCGCAGACTGGTTACATCAATAACGAGATCAACGACTTCGGCAGCGTCCTGCGGGCTATCGAAGCTATATTGAAGCTGCCCGGAGGTGAAGGCGCGCTAAATTTTGCCGACGCCCGCGCAAGAATGATCTGCACAGTTTTTTCAATTTCAATCTGACGCCGACAACCTATACCACGATTCCAGCGCGGTTGGATCCGAATTACTTTGTGAGCTTTCCTGGTCCGCCGGAGCCGCCAGACACCGATTAATACGGCACGTCTACGGATGCAGGCTGGCGGCCTCATTGGGCGTGCATTCCTGCCGGAGCCAGTACGCGCGATGAGCGCGCAATCCGGCATGTTATAATCTTTCATCTTGGTTGCTGCTATAGCCGACGGAGGATTGTATCGATAAACGTTTTATCCGCACGAACGACCGTATTCGAGCGCGTGAAATCCGAGTAATAGGGGACGAAGGTGAACAGATTGGTGTAATGCCCCCGTACGAAGCGCTCAAACTGGCTCGCGAAAAAAACCTGGACTTGGTTGAGATCTCGCCCACTGCAACCCCTCCCGTGTGCCGCATTATGGATTACGGGAAATTTCTCTACCAGCAGGAGAAAAAAGAACGCGAGGCCAAGAAGCACCAGAAGACGATCACGGTCAAGGAAGTCAAGTTTCGCATCAACGTGGACGACCACGACTACGAGACCAAGAAGAATCACGTGCTGCGCTTCCTCGATGAAGGCGACAAGGTCAAGGCTACAATTTTTTTCCGCGGACGCGAGATGACCCGCACGAACTTGGGACGCCAGATCCTCGAACGTCTGATCAAAGACGTCGAGGGCCAAAGCATAGTAGAATTCCGCCCCCGCCAAGAGGGCAACACGTTGCACGCGATCTTGGCGCCGAAGAAGGATACAGGCCAAAAGCCGCACGCAGCGCCGCCAGCCCAGAAAAGCGCGGAACAGGCGTAGAGAAAATATTAAGCACTTAGCAGTTGGCACTTTAAGCATTTCTTGCTGAATGCTGAATGCTAACTGCCGATTCTGAGGACTTATGCCAAAGTTGAAAACCCATAAAGGCGCCGCCAAGCGCTTCAAGAAAACTGCAACCGGAAAGGTAAAGCGCGGGCATTCGCATTTGCGCCATATGCTGACCTCCAAGTCTCACAAGCGCAAAAAGAAGCTGGGCCACGCCGTACTGGTCAGCGACGCGGACACCCCCAAAATCAAGCGGATGATTCCGTACTAGCGTAACCTGGCGCGGGCTGATTTAGTGTGGTTGCGGGCGACTCGCCCGCTTTTTGTGGGCTGCGAATTTTTGATTCCGCGGCTCCCGGCGTGTGAAGAGGTGATAAAGACTGCCATGGTCTCCTACCTCCAGCCGCCGTAAATTGAAATAAAAAAGGAGCAGATCAATGCCTCGTGTAAAACGTGGAACCAAACGGCGCGCCAAGCGCAAGAAGATATTAGACCGCGCCAGCGGTTACTTCCTCACAAAATCCAAGCTGTACCGGTCGGCCAAAGAGGCCGTCGAGCGCGGCCTGAAGTTCGCGTACAGCGGGCGCAAACAGCGCAAGCGACAATTCCGATCGCTGTGGATCGTGCGTATCGGAGCCGCCGCCAAACTGAACGGGATGAGCTACAACACTTTCATCCACGGCCTGAAGAAAGCTGGGGTGGAATTGGATCGCAAGATTCTCGCAGACCTGGCGGTGAAGGACGCTGCCGCGTTTAAGAGCCTCGCCGAGCAGGCGAAGGGCGCTCTCGGCGGGGCGGCGTAGTCGGAGTCAGCACTTAGCATTCAGCATTTAACCAATTCAGAATTGTCATTCCGAGCGGGCGTAAGCCCGCGAGGAATCTGCTGTTCGCCGCGTGGCTCACGGCCTGCGGCGCGCGATAGCCTGGTTTTGATTATGACTCCGAAGAAAAAATCGGCGTACGCCCTTCCCAAGTTGAAGGATTTCTCCGACACGAACTTGGTGAAGGCAGTGAATGATTGCCTTCGTGCGTGCCAAGCAGAGGCCGACGTCGTTCAGACGGAGACAGACTCCAAGGCCTTGCGCGATCGATGGCTCGGGAGAAAGGCCGGAATCCTAACTCAGATCAATGAACAATGGCTCAGGGCTGCACCCAAGGAGGCGAAGAGGGATGTCGGAGCACATGTCAACGAGCTGCGACGTCAGATTGAGACTCGTGTCATTGGCGCGGAGTTGTCGGTCAGCGATCAAAGGAAGGCGCGATCAGTCGAATCTGAACGCATTGACATCACCCTCCCCGGGATTCGCCGTCCGCTCGGAGCGGAGCATCCAGTCATCGAGACCATGAACGAGATGGTCCGAGTCTTTCGCAATCTTGGATACTCGGTGGAGGAGGGTCCCGAAATTGAGAGCGATTATTACAACTTCGAGGCGCTGAATTTTCCTCCCAACCATCCCGCGCGGGATACGCAGGATACGCTGTTTATCGCCAATCAGGAATCGAAGCCGCTGCGGGAGCGGTTGCTGCTGCGCACGCACACTTCTCCGGTGCAGATTCGCACTATGGAAAAGATGAAGCCGCCCTTGCGCGTGGTTTGTCCGGGAAAGGTGCATCGCAACGATGCGCCGGACGCTACCCATTCTCCCATCTTTCATCAGATCGAGGGGCTGGCGGTGGATACGAACATCACGTTTTGCGATTTGAAGGGGACGCTCGATCACGCGGTGAAGGAGATGTTTGGATCAAGTGTGAAGACTCGGTTTTATCCGTCATTTTTCCCTTTCACCGAGCCCAGCGCGGATGTGCAGATCAGTTGCATTTTTTGCGGAGGGCGGGGATATCGTGATGGCGGTCCTTGCCGGAACTGCAAGGCTAGCGGCTGGATTGAACTGCTGGGCTGCGGCATGGTGGATCCGAATGTTTATGGGTTCGTAGATTACGATCCGAAGAAAGTCAGCGGCTTCGCCTTCGGCATGGGCGTGGAGCGGATTGCGATTCTGAAGTATGGCGTGGACGATATTCAGTTGTTCTTCAACGGGGATGTCAGGTTCCTGGAGCAGTTTGTTTAGAAGATCAAGAGCACTAACCACAAAGGTCACGAAGGTACACAAAGGAGGGCAGAAGTCAGGACGCTTCTCGAAATCGAGCAGTCGTCGGTGAACGGACTGCACGATGCCGAGGAGCGCAAGATCACGGTTGACTATGAGCATCTACGAGCGACCATTGACTTGGCTGTGTGCATCGGTGACATGGATGACCCGCTGGAACAACGAAGAGAGGCGTACAAAGGAAGGGCAGTTAGAGATTTCCGGATTATTTTTTTTGGCTATCGAACCACTCGACGCCAGTTATCCGTTTCAGGACAATCCCGAGCTGATCGTCGACGGGTGCGACATGCCAAATGTCATTGATAGGAAGCTTTTGAACTCGCTTCCTGCCCATGCCTTTGTGCGTAGCTTTTTCGTGAAAGATTGGAATTCATTCATCCACATCGCGGCGAAGGAGGCAGCACCGATCTGGAAGAATGATGGCGCAGTTACGTATCGAGGCCGGCGCGAGCGTTTTTCTCCCGGCGAGACAATGACTTCAGGTAAGAAAACAATTAGCTGATTTATGAAAATTTCTCCTCAATGGCTGCGCGATTTCGTTGACCTCGACGTCAACTACCATCAGCTTGCTGATGATTTGACACTGGCTGGGATCGCGGTCGAGTCACTCAACGGCGAGGGTGATGGGACGATCTTCGAGATGGACATCACTACCAACCGTCCTGACGCTATGAGCCATTATGGGGTCGCGCGGGAGTGTTCGGCGATTTACGATTTGTCGTTAAGGGCGATTGAGCCGCAATTGCCGGCTCCCATCCGGACGGGCGGCGACGCCCGACCTCCATTTTCTATCGACATTCAGGATGAGCAGGGTTGTGCGCGGTTCACTGGGCGTGCGATTCGAAATGTCACCATCAAACCTTCGCATGAAAAGATTGCACGGCGGCTCGCGCTGCTGGATCAGCGACCGATCAACAATGCCGTCGACGCCACGAACTACACCCTGTGGGAGATGGGCAAGCCGACGCACGTCTTCGATCTGGATTTGCTCGAAGGCGCCAAGATCGTGGTTCGGCGTGCACGGGACGGCGAAACGCTCAAGACACTGGATGGCATCGAGCGCAAGTTGACCTCCGAGGATCTCGTCGTCGCCGACGCCAGGAAGCCGGTCGGATTGGCTGGAACCATGGGCGGCTTCGACACCATGATTACCGAGAAGACGCGCAACATTCTGATTGAATCGGCCTGGTGGGATCCACTCACGGTTCGCAAGATGTCGCGACGGCACGGGTTGCACACGGATGCGTCCCATCGCTTCGAGCGTGGCGCTGATTATGAGTCCACCGTGCTTTCGTGTGATCGAGTGGCCGAACTGATTTTGCAGTCGGGTGGTGGTGAACTCGTTGGTGGCCTGGTCGATGTGGTCACACGGCGGCTCGACCAAGCTCCCTTGGCGTTACACCTTTCCGAGGTGCGACGCATTCTCGGGGAAAAACTGGAGGCGGCGGAGATATTGCGCATTCTCCGGCGGCTGGGTTTCGAGTTGATCCCCGAACCTGGGGAAGACCTTGAGTTCACGGTACAGGTTCCAAGCTGGCGGCTGGATGTGGAGCGCGAAATCGACGTGATCGAAGAGATCGCTCGCCTCCACGGGTACGACAAGTTCACCAACACGCTGCCGGCGTATGTTGGCTCGGTCGTCGAACTACCGGATGCGGAGACAGAAAAGAAGCTGCGGAATTCCCTGCTGGCTTTGAGTTATGACGAAGCGATTTCGCTGACCTTTATCTCGCACCAGGATGCGGAACAATTTTCGTCGGTGCCGGTAATCGAACTGGCGAACCCGCTGAGCGAGGAAGCTTCGGTGATGCGCACCTCGATGGTGCCGGGGATGTTGAACATGCTGGCATACAACCTGAACCGGGGCAACAACAAGGTTCGCTTGTTCGAGGCAGGGAATGTTTTCGAGGCTGCAGGCGAGATGACGATGGAATTCAAGCGCATCTGTATGGGCGCAACCGGTAGCGCTTTGAATACGAGCGTCCATCAGGTGGCGAGGCCGATTTCTTTTTTTGATCTCAAGGGTGATGTGGAACCTTTGTTGGGTGCCTTCCGGCATGTTGGGCTTGAATACAAGGCGGATGCCGCGGACTATTACCATCCTGGGCGTTCGGCGTGCGCGGTGATGGATGGCGAGGTCGTGGCTCAGTTTGGGCAGATTCATCCGGAGGTCGCGACAAGGCGCAAGCTCAAGCAGGATGTTTTTGTCGCAGAGATTTATGCGGATCGGCTATTCAAGCGCGGGCTGCGTGGCGTGCGCTATGAAGCGTTGCCCCGATATCCGGCGGTGGAGCGCGATTTTTCCTTTATCTTTGACGATTCGGTTGAGTTCGCCACGATTGAGAAGGCGGTGGCGGGATTGGTTTTGACTGAGCTGCGAAGTTTCGTTCCGGTCGAGATTTTCCGTGGCGGTTCCATTCCAGCGGGTAACTATTCTTTGCTGCTTCGAGGTACGTTTCAGTCCGGCGAGCGGACTTTACGCGAGGATGAAGTGGGACGTTGGTCAGAAAAGATCATTAAGGCTCTCGAGGGTTTGGGCGGGACCCTGCGGGCGTGGTAATCGAACAGCTTCTGGCCGAGCTTTGCTCGGCTGGACGAACGAGGGCGTCCGTCCCTACGTGCTTCTTGCCTAACTAGTGAATCCCCGTCCTTCCTGTGCTAGTCTGAGCGAATTATGGCTGATCTGGTCATCCAACCGAAGCACTTTCTTAGCGACAAAGTTGAGCATTTTACTGAGTCCGTCATTCGCGAGATGACGCGGCAGGCCATGCTGCATGGGGCAGTCAACCTGGCGCAGGGCTTCCCGGATTTTTCTGCTCCGGCCGACATCAAGCGAGCCGCACAAGAAGCAGTTGCGGCAGACGTCAATCAGTATGCGATTACCTGGGGCGCGAAGAATCTGCGGAATGCGATTGCGCTGCAGATGCAGGAATGGCAAGGAATCGCGGTTGATCCGGAGACGCAGATCACCGTGTGTTGCGGCTCGACCGAAGCGATGATTTCGACGCTGCTGGCGGTTTGCAACAAGCATGACGAAGTGGTGATCTTCGAACCGTTCTACGAGAATTACGGGCCAGATTCGGTGCTGTCCGGAGCGAAGCCGGTCTTCGTGAAACTCCGTCCGCCCACTACGACGGATGGCGAGTGGACGTTCGATGAGCGCGAGTTGCGCACGGCTTTTCATCATCAGACCAAAGCCATCATCCTTAATACGCCCAACAACCCTACCGGCAAGGTATTCACACGCGGCGAACTGGAACTGATTCGCGACCTGTGTCTGGAGTTCAACGTTCTGGCCATTACGGATGAGATTTACGAACACATTCTTTACGACGGCACGCAGCACATTTCGATGGCGAGCCTCGAAGGTATGAGCGAGCGGACGGTAACGATTAATGGTTTGTCGAAGAGTTACAGCGTGACCGGATGGCGCGTGGGGTGGGCAGTCGGAGCGCCGGCGATCACCAATGCGATTCGGAAGGTCCATGATTTTCTTACCGTGGGCGCTCCGGCTCCTTTGCAGGAAGCGGGAGCGGCGGCTCTGGGGCTGCCGCGTGCCTATTATGAAAACCTAGCTACTGGATACAAAGCGCGGCGGGATCGGCTGATACCGGCTTTGGCGGAGGCGGGATTCCGATGTTTTCCTCCGCGCGGGGCGTACTACGTGATGACGGACATCACCGTGTTTGGGTTCGCGGATGATGTCGCGTTCACGAAATATCTGGTGAAGGAGATTGGCGTGGCGGCGGTTCCGGGATCGAGTTTCTACAATGATCCGCGGGACGGGGCCAAGCAGGTGAGATTTGCGTTCTGCAAGCGGGATGCAACGCTCGATGAGGCTGGGCGACGGTTGAGGAAATTGCGCCCGGCCTAGCCGAGCGTCGCTCATCTTGAACAGCCGGGGGCGGCTGTTCCTACGTGAGCAATGGCGGCTTCATCTATCTGATCCATTCACAGGGTTGTGCGGTATACTGCGCTAAAGATCGAAATCTTTGTGGGGAATAAGTGCAATCATGGTGGTGAGAATGTCTGAAGAAGTATCCGCGCAGGTTCCGTCTGACGATTTTCACGCGCTCGAACAGAAAGTCTATCGCACAATTGAGATGTACAAGGCAGCGCGCGAGGCGCGAGCGGCATCGGAACGCGATGCGCAGCGACTGCGTGAGCAACTAGAGGAACGCGAAGAAGAAGTCGAAGGCCTTCGCCGCGAAATGGTGCAGCTACGGCGGGAGCGCGAGGAGATTCGCGGCCGGGTGGAGAAAATGTTGCAGCAGATCGACACTCTGGCGGAAGAGCAGGCTGCGAGCTGATCGACGCACCGGCTGTGGGTTCGGCGTGCAGGTTCACGGGAACGGAATAACTTATGGCGAGCGTCACCAAGCAGCCTGGGGCGAAGAACGCTGGCGATAACAGCGTGCGCGTGGAGATCTTCGATCAGGCTTACAATCTTCGCGGGTCGGATGCGGAGTACATCTTGAAGCTGGCCGAGTACGTGGACGCCAAAATGCGGGCGGTAGCGGAGCAGACTCACACCGTGGACACGGCGCGCCTGGCGGTGCTGGCTGCGCTCAATATCGCCGATGAATATCACTTATTGAAGCGGAACCAGGATGTTGGCGCGGTGGACTATTTGAAGCGGGCGCATCATTTGGCGGATGCCTTGGATGAAGTGCTCGAGGAGAAGCGGCGAGCCGGCTAGCGCTTTCGAGCTTCGCTCGACCGACAGCCGGGGGCGGCTGTCCCCACGTGGTTCCGGATTATCGCCCTTACGAAAGTTGCTGGCAAACGGAGTGCCAACTATTTGCGCCGTCCCCCTTGCGAATCGGGCGGGATTTGCCTAGGATGCGGGATGAAAGCCGACCTGCGAAGTTGGTGATGGTGGTAACCGATTTTTGAACCAACACCGAATGAACGGGGGCCTGACTCGTAAAATTAGATCCGGTGTGCGATGCTCCGCCATGCGGAGATGCCTAAAGGGTCGCGGCGGGTTCCCATCGTCTACCGACGGGTTCATTCTCGGCCTACCACACGGCTAGGTGGGTCGGCTTGCTTCTTCTGCTCGAGGTTCTTTCCCTGCTACACTAGCGGCTACTAATCCTGAGTGGTCTGCATCTAAGAAACAGTGTTCCCTCGACTCTTTCATGTTGGCAATTTCAGTTTGCCCACCTACGGACTGCTGGTCTCATTGGGCGTTCTGATCGGGTTGTGGATCAGCGTGCGCAACTCCGAGAAGCAGGGGATCAATGGGGACGACGCGTGGAATCTGGGAATTCTGGTAGTGCTGTGCGGAATTCTGGGCGCGAAGATTCTTTACATCGTCAACGACTGGACCTACTACAGCGCTCATACAGGAGAGATTTTCAGCTTTGCCACGTTGCAGGCTGGTGGGGTCTTTTCTGGCGGGTTGATCGGCGGTTTTTTGGCGGCGGCCTGGTATGTCCGGAAGCGTCGCATGCCCGCGCTGGCCACTTGTGATGCTTTCGCGCCGGGATTGGCTTTTGGCCACGCGCTCGGACGAGTGGGTTGTTTTGCTGCGGGCTGCTGCTATGGCAAACCGACCAATCACTTCTGGGGCGTGACGTTTACCAGTCCCGTAGCGCAGGCGTGGGTTGGTACACCGCTGGGAGTCTCGCTGGAGCCGACGCAGCTTTTCGAGGCGGCGGTCGAACTGGCGAATTTCTTCATTTTGATGTGGCTGCTGAAGCGGAAGAAGTTCGATGGGCAAGTGGTTGCAGCTTATTTCTTCCTTTATGGTGTGGCGCGCTATTTCCTTGAGTTCCTGCGCGACGACCCGGGACGGGGATCAGTGTTTGGCGGGATCATGACTGGAACCCAGTTGATCGCGATTGGATTGGTCGTATTGGGTGGACTGATCTGGTGGCTGCGGCCGGGGTTTAAGGCCTTGCCCGCACAAGCGGCACGGTAGACCTCTTCCCCACAGAGACACAGAGAATTTGGTTTTCGCATCTTTGTGCCCGCAGTGCTGATAGTCGCGGTATTCTTGGCGTGCACTAATTTCTCTGCGCGTGGACACTTTCCCTAAAATTCTGGTTGCGACGGTCGAGGATGCCGGCAAGCGGCTGGATCAATTTCTGGTCAACCAGATTGTCGACACCAGTCGCGCTCGCGTCCAACAATTGATCAACCAAGAGAAAGTGCTGGTCAACGATGATCCGACGAAAGCTTCTCTGCGCTTGCGAGGGGGAGAACGGATTGCGATTCTCGGTGAGGTGAAATCTCCTCCGCTGCGGGCGATGGCTGAGGAAATCCCGCTAGACATCGTTTACGATGACGACGATTTGGCGGTCGTGAATAAGGCCGCTGGCATGATGGTGCATGCTGGCGCGGGTGCCACCGAGGACGAGCGCAATCGGGGCACGCTGGTGAATGCGCTGCTGCACCGGTTCGGGGAGCTCTCGGGTGTGGGTGGAGAGTTGCGGCCCGGGATTGTGCACCGTCTGGACAAGGCCACAAGCGGGCTGATCGTGGTTGCGAAAAACGACGAGGCTCATCGGAAGCTGGCGGCTCAGTTCGCACGGCGCGTAGTCAAGAAAACGTATGTCGCGTTGGTACACGGATGGGTCAAGCAGGATCGGGGAACGATTAGCAGCCGCATCCGCCGCGACCGGGTGCGGCGGACGCGCATGACTACCAAGCGTTCCGGCGGCAGAGAAGCGACCACGCACTACACGGTGCAAAAGCGGATTGATTCGAAGTATGGAAAGTTCACGTTGCTCGAACTGGGGATCGATACTGGGCGGACTCACCAGATCCGGGTCCATCTGGCTTCGCTCCGGCATCCCGTCGTGGGCGATACGCTGTATGGGGCACCACGCGAGATGAGCGCGAAAAACGACGATAGCATTTCTCTGCCGAGAAATTTCCTGCATGCGGCTGCGTTGCAGTTGCAGCATCCTCGGAGCGGCGTGGCGCTCTCATTTGAGCGGCCGTTGCCGGAAGAGTTGCAAAGCTTTATGAACAGAATCGAGGCGAGCTAAATCGCAGGACAGAAATCCAGCGTCCCGGCAATTTTTCTATAGTTCCAAGTGAAAGATATCCAGCACCAAATAGGTGTGCGGATTCACGAGTGCGACGTGACCGCCAATGACAAAGTTCTGGTAACCCTCGGGAGGCGGCGGCAGACGCCGCGCCAATTCCTCCGGACACGGCATCATCTTCTTGCGCAATCCTGGGGATAGAGTTCCACGCACTCGTAGTTGCTTTTCAAGTCCGGGAGGTAATTGATCTTTCTTCGCAAGCCCGGGTGGCAAACGATCGTCATCCTGGCCGTGATACCAGCCGCGTATCTCGTCGCGGTCGTCTGCCCGACAGGGAGAAAATCACTGCCAGACAGATGTGCAGCCATCGTTTTGATCGCATGAGTCCCTCGTTGAGTAGATCAACCTCGAGCGTAGTGAGCTAAAGCGGTTGTGAGCAAATTACCAACGTTCCTGACTTCCGCGCAGCACACGATATCCGATTGAGCATCCCCTTCGTTGGATTTCATTTACAATCAGCAGCCATGCCTCTACTGAAACGTTTTAAGGAGCAAGTCTTGAAGAATCGGATGGCGGTTGTCACCTTGCTGGTTGAATGCTTTTTCCTGTTGGCCATGTGTGCAGCACAGACGATCCAAGTCGACATAACGCCCGCGCACTCAACGAACCGGTTCGTGCCGAATGAGACCCTCGGCGCGGGGGTGGATCGTATCCCGGCAGCAGCAATCGATCATGATTTGCTTCAGCCTACTCTGGACCAGGTGTTTGCTTCGGGCTGGCAGCCGGTGACCTATCGTCAGAATACTGAGCTTGCGATCGAGGCATGGCACTGGAATCCGCAGGGGACCTGGAGCGATCCCAGTGGAAAGGGTTACTTCACAGGTTCGGCCACGCCGACCGAGACCATTCGTTACTCCTACGGATATTCGCTGCCTCATCGCGGCACCACTCGCAACGACGGAACCGGGAACGCAGGTTTTTCGCGGCTTACTGATGGCGATTTGAATACGTATTGGAAAAGCAGTCCGTACCTCACGCAGCGCTTCACCGGAGAGGGTGATTCCCTTCATCCCCAGTGGGTGATTCTCGACCTCACGCAAAATCAGATGGTGGACAGTGTTCGCATCGCATGGGTGAACCCATACGCGACTCATTACGTGGTGCAGTATTGGACGGGCGACGATCCCATCAAGGCTCAAACCAAAGGCGTGTGGGAGACGTTTCCGCATGGCACGATTACGAATGGGAAAGGCGGAACTGAAACCATCCGATTGTCCGACAGCCCAATGCCCATCCATTTCGTTCGAATCCTGATGACCGAGTCATCGAACACCTGCGATTCCCACCAATCAGCCGATCCGAAACTCGCCGACCCAAGAAACTGTGTGGGCTACGCCATCAGCGAACTCTATCTTGGAACGACGACGGCTGATGGAGCCTTCCACGACATTCTCCGGCACACGCCCGATCAGGAACAGACTGCTACTTACTGTTCTTCGGTGGATCCGTGGCATGAGCCTTCTGATCTGCTGACCACGTTGCAGGCACAGGTGGGGTTCGACATCTTCTATACCAGTGGAGTCACGCGGGGCTTGCCCGCGATGATGCCAGTCGCGCTTCTGTATGACACTCCTGAGAACGCCGTTGCAGAGATTGAATACCTCAAGAAACGTAACTACCCCATCTCGTATGTTGAAATGGGCGAAGAGTCGGACGGGCAATTCATGGTGCCGGAGGACTATGGTGCGCTCTACCTGCAATGGGCTACGGCTTTGCACCGTGTCGACCCTGGCCTAAAGCTAGGTGGGCCATCCTTCCAGGGAGTGAATAAAGATATTGAAGTGTGGCCCGATGCGAACGGCAAGGTTTCGTGGCTGGGGCGATTTCTAGATTACCTCAGACAACACGAGCGGATGAATGATCTCGCATTCTTCTCCTTCGAGCACTATCCCTACGACGGTTGTAAGACTCCGTGGGGCACTCTTTATGATGAGCCCGACCTGGTGAACCACATCATGCAGGTCTGGCGGGAAGACGGTGTGCCGGCGAATCTTCCCGTGTTCATCACCGAGTCGAACCTTTCGTCCGCCGCGAGTGAAACCTACATGGACCTGTTCGCGGGGGTGTGGCTGGCCGACTACATCGGATCCTTCTTGAACTCGGGCGGGAACGGAGTTTATTACTTTCACTATTTGCCGTTACAGATGGAACACGGCTGCAACGATTCGCCCGGAACGTTTGGCATGTTTACTGTCGATATCAACTACCAGATTCAACAGCCTCTCTCTCAATTCTTCGTCGCGCAGCTGATCAATCTCGAATGGGTGCAGCCGGGATCGGGAGAGCACCAGGTGTTCCCCGCGAAGGGAGACGTCGATGACGGTGCGGGTCATGCGCTGGTAACGGCTTACGCGGTGAAGCGTCCGGACGGGCAATGGTCGGTCATGGCCGTAAATCGTGATCAGCAAAATGCGCACCGCGTGCGAATCCTGTTTCGGGATCAAACCTCGCAGGGCACTAGCGTTTTATCCGGTCCGGTTGAGATCTCAACCTTTGGAAAAAATCAATATCAATGGCATCCGGCAGAGACCCGCTTTATGGCACATTCGGAACACCCAGGCGAGCAACCCGTGGTAGCCACCACGAAGGGCACGGCCGATCCGGACGGACCCGTTATGCACTCCCGGCAAACGGGCGGAAAGGATCCCTTGTACGATTTGCCGGCGGCGTCGGTCGTGGTCATTCGGGGCAAGATCGAGGGGAAATAGACTTCTTGGTGACAATCCGACGGCGGCGCGTAGGGGCCAATGTACGTTGGTGCGAAATCCAGCAGCGGCTCGGGTGTTTGATTTGCAGCTATAATTGGGGAAACTCATGAAGTTCCGCACCGCCAGTGTATTTCTCGGCGTTTTATTTCTGGGTAGCTTTGGCCTGCTCGTGCTGGAGGCGCAGGACGCGGGGCAAGCAGAACTGCCTTCGGCACCCTCCGCTTCCCAACCGAGCCGGTCGCAGAAGGCTGCTCCTCCGGCTGCGCAACAGACCGCTCCGCCACCGCAACAGCCGGCTCAGCAATCGCAAGTACCAGCCGACCCAACCAAGCCTGCCGCGGTCCCGCCTGCCCAGCAACCTGCGGGTGATGCTGCACAGAATCAACTGCCAAAAGTGGGGACACCTTCGACCTCCACCTCACCAGCCGGAGCCAGCCAATCGGAAGATGACTCACTCACGACGATTCGCCACACCGTAAACGAAGTGAACGTCGTTTTCACGGTTACCGATAAACACGGACGCTACGTCAGAGATTTGAAAAAAGAAGATTTCAAGGTAGTAGATGACAATAAGCCGGCGCCGGATATCCGCAGCTTTCACGCCGAGACCAATCTACCTCTGGAAGTTGGACTGCTGGTCGACGCCAGCAATTCTGTGCGCGACCGTTTCAAGTTCGAGCAGGAAGCGGCCACGGAATTTCTGAATCAGACGATACGTCCCAGGTACGACGAGGCTTTCGTCATCGGCTTCGATGTGACTCCGGAAGTTACACAAGATTTCACCGACAACACGGAAAAACTCTCGATCGGAGTGCGCTCGCTGCGCCCGGGCGGCGGCACCGCGATGTACGACGCGCTATATTTTGCTTGCCGTGACAAACTCATGAAGGCGCAGCACAACGGACCGGTGCGCCGGGCGATCATTCTGCTGAGCGACGGTGACGACAACCAAAGCCATGTGACGCGCGAGGAAGCCATCGAGATGGCGCAACGGGCCGACGTGATTGTCTACACCATCAGCACGAACCTAAGCAGCGCGGGCCATCACGGCGATAAAGTATTGGAACGCATTGCCGACGCGACCGGCGGACGCGCCTACGTTCCCTTCCAGATCAACGAAGTGGCGAACGCATTCGCTGCGATTCAGGAAGAACTGCGCAGCCAGTATGCGATAGCGTATAAACCTGCCGACTTCGTCGCCGACGGACGCTATCGCAGCGTCGACATCCAGCCGGTGGGCCAAAAAGGCCTGCGTGTACGCAGCCGACACGGGTATTACGCGCCATCGCAATAGGTGATCGCATGGCCGGATACTCTAACACTCCCTTGCCCCAAAAGCTCGCATCAAACCACAGTTCCGCGTAGCCTTGCGCGGAGTTAAAGAGTGTGCTGGCCAGTTATAACGTCGCCAAGGGTGGGCCAGTTGATTTCGCGATGATTTTTGTAAAGACTGCGGGAGAGCTGAAAAACTTCTGCGCTTAGCTTCAGTGCGGTCAGTCGCGTTTGGGAATAGCGTAATATCCGGCGCGGGATTGGATTTTGTAGTCTTTGTTGGTGGCGTGGATTTCCACTTTGCGGAAAGTGCCGTCGAGAGCCGCATTCGTGGGTGTGTAGCCGATGTTGTATTGGCTGCGCAGTTCGTTGGCGATCTGGTCGAAGCCCTCTTTCAGCTTTTCATATTTATTTCCAACTTCAATGACGCGTCCTCCGGTTTCCTGCGTGAGCTTCTTCATCTCACCTTCACCAGAGTAGCCGCCAAAACCACCGTAAAAACCGCGGTCCGCACAAAGCAATACGTAGACGATACTGTCGGACTTCTGGGCGGCTTCTATGGCATCTTTGATCTTGAGCTGGCTGCCTTCGTCCTGGCCATCGGTCAGCAGGATCATCGCCTTGCGCCCAACTTGCTGAGCTAATTCGTCGTGGGATGCCAGGTACACCGCGTCATAAAGCAATGTGCCCCGGGGAGCGCCCTGCGTAGGAACCGTACCTCCACCAAGACCCGGAATGCCGGTGCCGCTTCCGCCAGCGGTGTTGATGCGGGCGCTGTTTAAAGCGGCCTTCAGCAAACGAGTGGAACTGGTGAAATCCTGCAATAGTTCAACGTTCACATCGAAGTCGATAACGAAGGCTAGGTCTTTCTCACGCAGAATCTGATTAAGAAACTCGCCACCCACTTGCTTTTCCATGTCGAGCACGCGGGCCTGGCTGCCACTGGAATCGATCAAAATCCCGAGCGTAAGCGGGAGGTTCGACTCGGCAGCAAAATACTTGATGGTTTGCGGCTTGCCGTCTTCTAGAATCTGGAAATCATTCTTGGTAAGGCTGGGGATCAGTGCTCCTCTTTTGTCCTTGACATTGAAGAAGAGCTGGACAACATTGACGTTGACCTTCAGCGTCGCAGCCGACTGGTCCTGGTCTTGATCCTGGCGGTTCTGGTCGGGCCTGTTGTCCGGCGAAGACGCCGGTTGCTGGGCGCTGGCGGCTGAAAGACTCGCGAATAGAAACACGAGCAGCAGGGCACGCAAGACCGATAGTGAGCAGGCTTTGGGCATGGAAGTATTCTCTCGGTATTTTTGTTAGTCTATCCTTTTAGCGTTAGATGCACCAATTGACGAGTCTCGGCATCCGAATTAATGGCCAGTTTGCCGTGAGGCGGAGGGTTTCCACAGTGCTTCGAATGACGGGTATGCGGTGGGCAGCAGGGATGGCAACCTTCTTGTTTTTCCTCACCTTAGGGATCGCGGCGGCTCAACAGCCGACGCAGCCTAAGCAGGACATTCCCGACGCGCCTTCCGCCAGCCGGCCTCCCCAGCCATTTCCCCCGCCAGTCGAACCCCAAGGCCAGCCTCCGACCGAGGCGCCCGCGCCAGAGCAACCGCCTTCGGGAAACCAAATGCCGCCGTCGTCCGCCAAACCGGCTCCAGCCCCTGCAGAGGACAATTCGAACCCGCCTCCGCATCCACTTGAAGTAAAGACGGTTCCGGAGGGTAGCGCGGCGCCCGACGAGGGGAGCCCACAGGCCGAACTGTACAAGCTTTCGGTGAACGTCAATGAAGTAATCGTGCCGGTGAGAGTAACGGACGACTCCGGGCGTATGGTCAACGGATTGCTGCCGAAGGATTTCTCGGTGTATGAGGACGGCAACAAGCGTGTCCTGAACTTCTTTACCAGCGATCCCCTGGCGATCTCGGCCGCAGTAATCCTTGATTTGGGTATGCCCGACGTAAACGTACAGAAGGTTAATCAAACCTTTGGGGCTTTGGAGGGAGCGTTCAGCCAGTTCGATGAGGTAGCGATTTACAGCTACAGCACGACGGTCGGTAGAATGGCCGACTTCGGCGCCGTGGGCAAGAGATTGGACGCAGTGCTGAACCAGATGAAAACCTACCATGGCGAGAATAACGGAGTCCCTGTGCTGGGCGGACCTTTGGGGCCCGAAGGACCAACGATCAATAACATTCCAGTCGAGCGCAGCGCACCCCCCGCAATTTCGCCCGCAAAGCAGGCTCGCGTACTCAACGACGCCATTTTGACTGCGGCAATGGATCTCGGCACGCGTCAGAAGGGACGCCGTAAAATCATATTCGTCATCGGTGACGGCCGCGAATACCGTAGCAATGCCAGTTATGGCGATGTATTGAAGGTACTGCTTTCGAATGGGATTATGGTGTACGGCATCGGTGTGGGCGGCTCGGCGATACCGGGCTACAAGCAGGTGGAAAAGTTGCATATCCCTGGGCAGGCCTATGGCAACATTTTGCCCAGGTACGCGAGCGCAACCGGCGGCGAGATTCTTAGCGAGTATTCCAAGGATGCGATTGAAAATGCTTATCAGCGTGCCATTGGCGATGCCCGCAATCAGTACACCCTAGGCTACGCCAGCGCAGCCACTCCCAGCAGTACCTATCGGGAGATCGAAGTCAAGGTTGGTCGTCCGGGCTGTAAATCATCCGACCTGCGTCCCTGCGTGCTGGTGTTTGCAAAGGCCGGATATTATCCTTTGCCAGTGAGCCGTTGAGAGTGGCCAGTCTCATCCCCTCAAGAGCTAAGGGTCACGCTAGTAACCAGGGTAACCTGCCGGTAGAGTCCCCCTCTGTGGTATAAAACCAGCAGTACCAAGCCAAAACTACAGGTGGAGGCGCTTTGGACTTTTAGCGCCTGCCGCGTGTCTTGAGGAAAGTCTTTGAGTTTCATCAACTTTGCAGCCCGCGAGATTAATTGCAAGATCGTGTACTACGGCGCTGGGCTGGGTGGCAAAACCACGAATCTGCAGTACATCTTCCAGAAAACTGCCGAACAGCAGAAAGGGAAGATGATCTCGCTGGCTACGGAGACGGATCGAACACTCTTCTTCGACTTCCTGCCGTTGGATCTGGGCTCGGTGCGCGGGTTCAAAACCCGTATTCACCTGTATACCGTTCCCGGACAGGTCTTCTACGACGCCAGCCGCAAGTTGATCCTGCGTGGAGTGGACGGCATTGTCTTTGTCGCCGATTCTCAGCAAGAGCGTATGGACGCCAACGTGGAGGCGCTGGACAATCTGATGGACAACCTCAAAGAACATGGCTACGACTTCAAGAAGATTCCTTACGTGCTGCAGTTGAACAAACGCGATCTACCCAACGTCCTGCCAGTGGATGCTCTGGCCAAAGAGTTGCGCCGGAAGGACGAACCGGTGATGGAAGCGATCGCCTTCCAAGGGAACGGCGTGTTTGAAACGCTGAAAGAGATCGCGCGGCAGGTGCTGCTGGAATTGAAGCAAGGCGGATAGGGAGAAAGCTTCGAGTCGCCTGGCATTCCGTCGGAAACAGGTCCCAACCGCCCGCCAGCTGTGAGCTTAAACCTGTCTAATGCCTTGCGGCCTCTGTGAAGACAACGCCCAAGCGCAAATCCAGGATCCTCCTCACATCGCCAAGGCGATAAATGCGCTGGACCATTCATTTGGATTGTGCGGCGCACCGGAATTCCTGCGAGCCCAAATACCCTCGGCAAGCGCAGAACGAAAAACCATAGCAAAAACATCGTCCCGATCAGGGTCCCTCCCCCATCCATTTTGTAGCGATGCTCACGCCGGCAGCGATGAAAGCGCAGCCGAAGAAAAACGCCCAGAACAAGTGCCAGGGAATCCAAGGAGGTACGAGCGAGGCGACAAAGCGGAGAAAGAGAAAAATGATCAAGGCCAAAAACAGCCAATGCAATTGCGAAGATAAAACGACCGGACTTGATCAGCCAATCCAGGGAGCTGCACCATGGCTGAGGGTTGTTGCCCTCGGCTTAGAGCTCCCGCTAAGGTCAACGCCACGCCGCCAATTGCCAACAACTCGAAGGAACCAGTTCGAACGGTCCCTATCGACGTGATTCGCAGCAGCACGCGGAGCAGAAACAGAATCCCCAACAGAATCGCCGCCGGACGTGCTTTGACGTTGGCCGCGATGCACAGACCAGTTGCGATGAGGACCAGGCCTGTGAGGTATTCCAGCCACTGGTATGCCGGAACCCACGGAATGACTGACACGACTTCGTGGCCGGAGTAGATCGTGTTATTGAAGGCCCTAAACCGCCCATAGACGATGTGTTCAAACCCCAAAAGCCACGATCGCAATCGCGAATAAGAGGCCGCCTTGTTTGACGATCTTTTCCACAAAACCCTCCCGCGCTGGCCGCGAAGGCCCGTTCAAACACCACCCGACCATCGTTCGTCCCAGTGAACAGGGAGTAAGTGTTTAGACGTGCTCAACATTCGGAAAACACTAAGGTCGACCGCCAGCGATGCTTCTTTTTGTTGGAGACTTTGATATGGTTTTGGTCGAGGGCAGAATGAGGAAAGCTTGGTTGTCTGTGACGCTCTGTTTAGCGTCGATCTGCGGGAGCGCTCTCTGGGCCGACGAAGGTCACCTCCATGCGCACGCGGAAGAAAAACTGGGGACAGTTTCGTTTCCTACTTCGTGCGCCAGTGCGGTTCAGAAGCCTTTTGAACGTGGCGTCGCCTTGCTGCACTCGTTCTGGTTTGACGAAGCCTACAAACAGTTTCAGCAGGTTGCCGATCAGGACCCGCAATGCGCGATTGCCTACTGGGGCCAGGGGATGAGCCTGTTTCGCCAGTTGTGGGGCCGCCCGGAGGAATCCGATTTGAGGAATGGCCGGGATCTTTTACGGAAGGGGCAAGCGATTGGCGCAAAGACCCGGCGGGAGCGGGATTACATCGACGCGCTGGCGATTTTTTATCACGACTACGACAAACTTGATCACGAGCAACGCAGCATGGCGTATTCGCAGGCCATGCAGAAGGTCTACCAGCGCTATCCTCAGGACCACGAGGCGGCAGTGTTCTACGCACTGTCATTGCTGACGTGGGCGCCCGACGCAAACACCGCGTTGGATAACGCGAGGAAGGCGATCACCATCCTGAATCAGTTGTTTGCCATCGACCCGGACGATCCCGGCGTCGCTCACTACTTGATTCACGCAGCGGATGATCCGCGGCTGGCGCAACTCGGTTTGCCAGCAGCCCGCCGTTACGCGCAAATTGCTCCGGCGTCTCCGCATGCTCTGCATATGCCGTCGCACATTTTTGCCCGGATGGGGCTTTGGCCAGAAGACATTCAATCGAACCTGGCGACCATCGCGGCGACTCAGCAACCATCAGCGATTCATTTTGGGGCGGAACATCAGGTCCATGCGATGGATTTTCTCGAGTACGCCTATTTGCAAATTGGCGAAGACGGCAAGGCTAAAGCGATCGCCAATGGGTTGGGAAACGTGCGCGAGCAAGATATGGACAAAGGCCTGGACGGTTATCTCAACCAGATGCGCGCGCATTTCCCCGCAATGTATGCGCTCGAAAGGCACCAGTGGAAAGGGGCCATGGCGCTGCAACCGTCATCGGGAGCCGAACCGGAAAACCAGCAGATCACTTATTGGGCGCGGGCCGTTGGCGCTGGGCACGTGTGTAACACGGCTGCTGCTCAGGACGCGGTGAATCAATTCGATGCGATGCTCGCGGCGACCCGCAAAGGCAAACATCCTTATCGCGCCGACCGCATGAGCACCAATCACGACGAAGCGCATGCCTGGCTGGCATTTGCCCAGGGAAGTAACGATGAAGCGTTGAAGCTGTTGCGTGCCGTCGCGGACAAACAGGATGCCGAAGGCAAAGGCGAAGTCGAACTACCCGCGCGTGAAATGCTCGCCGACATGCTGCTCGAAATGGGTCGGCCGGAGGAAGCGCTGGCCGAATACGAAAAATCCATGAAGACCGATCCCAATCGGTTTAACGGACTGGCCGGAGCTGGGCAGGCAGCGGAACTGGCGCACCGGCCTGAAAAGGCTAAAGCTTACTACGCTCAGCTACTAAAGAACTGTGACAACGGCGCGCATTCAGATCGGCCGGAACTGACCCACGCACGATCGTTCACTCAATAAAATTGCGCAGAGAAAAAAGCGCCGCGGGTTAGCGGCGCTCTTTTCTTGTCCGGACTACAGCAAAACTACTTTGTGTCAGCAGTTGGCGTGGCTCCGAATTCGCGGCGTCCAATCGTGCGCGCGGTGCGTGCCGCCATGGGAGGCACTCCTGCGGCTGCGCCGTAACGCTCCATGAGCATGGGCACCATCGCGCCTTCCGCTTCTTTCACAAACGTCAGCGCACCTTCGGCAGCCATGTCGACGCGAATGAAGTCTCCGAGTCTGGCCTGACCGGTGGCCACCAGATTGGCCAAGGGGAACACCAGATGACGTTCAATCGCCCGCTTCAAGTGCCGCGCTCCGTATTTCGGATCCGTGCCCTCATGCAGCAGGAAACTCTTCACCTTCGGAGTGCAGTTGAACACAAACTGATTTGCGGCCGAGGCCATCAGAATACGCTGCTGCACCATGCCCAGCTCAATGTCGAGGATTTGCTCAAGGTGTTCTGGCCGGAGAGTTTTGAAAACCACCACCTTGTCGATGCGGTTCATGAACTCGGGCGTGAACTTGCGCCGGGCGGCTTCGACCGCGGTGCGATCAATTTTGTCGTCCAGGCTTGCGTCCACCAGCTTCGGCTTATGGTTGAAACCCATACCGCCGTCGACGAGGTTGCTCATCTCGCTGGTCCCCAGGTTCGAGGTCAGAATAATGATGCATTGCGAGAGATCGACCCGGCGATTGTCGCCCAAGGTCAAGGTTGCCTTGTCCAGAATGCCCAACAGCAACTGCCAGAGCGCGTCGGAGGCTTTCTCGATTTCGTCGAACAGCAGGATCGACAGCTTGAGCTTCTCCGTATGCCACTGATTGAGCGCTTCCTGGGTGAGGAGCGGATGAGTCTCGCGATGACCCAGGTATCCGGGCGGTGAACCGATCAACTTGGCGATCTCATGGGAGTGTTGGAACTCGGCGCAATCAATCTTGATGCAGGCTCGTGCGTCGCCAAACAAGGTCTCGGACATGGCCTCGACAACCCGGGTTTTTCCCGAGCCCGTGGGACCCAGAAACAGGAGATTGCCAACCGGACGTCCCGGAGGATTCAGCCCTGCCAGAAACATCTGGTAGATTTCAACCACCTTTTCAAGCGCGGCGTCCTGGCCGACGATCTTCCGTCGCAAAGTGTTGTCAAAATCTCTGGCATCGCTACTACGGCGAGTGGGATCAAGCACTGTGTTAAGGACGTTTTTCATTCCGGGCATTTCCCTTTCCTGGCTTTCCGTTGATCCTGGGAGAGTGCGTCGCTCTGCCTGCTTTGGGAGCGACAAATTCTGTCACTCTCTGGGCTGTTTGTCGATACCCCTCACTCACCGCAATGTCCTCTAGTGCAAATGACTCGCCATCCCAAGGAGACTGCCAATAGCTTATTCCTTCGCTACTTAGATGCTTATTTCTGTCCCTAGGAACACCTCCGTGGCACGGAGAAATCATGTAAAGGGAAATACTTTGCGCACGCAGGAAGTTCCCTGGTAAGGGGAGCGCCTCGGAATCTACCTCCGCGGCCTTGGCCCGACGTAACTAGCACAGGAATTGGCTGCCCGCTAGCATCCGGAGAAAGCGCCACAGGCGTTTTCACGGAGAAAAACTTGCGCCGCTCTAGCTCAATTCTGATCATAGTTTTGTCTTGTCTGGCTCTGGGATTCGTTTCATGGAGACTGACGTTCGAACTACCGGCAGCTGCCGCCCAGTCCGGGCAGAGCCCTGAACTCGTGCAGACCTCGAACCCGGTGCCGCGTGCAGCCAAGCCGGGGGAACCAGCGGCTCTGGTCACCAGCATTGCCCCGCCGGGTAGCGCCTTGTATGTGGCGAAGCGCGGAGACACGGTGCCCTTGGTTGCCCATCGCTTTCTGTCGCAGACCTCCTACCTGACTTCGAGCGAATTGGCCGAGGCCATCCGCAAGGCAAATGGGGATCCGCAAGGGACGTATCTGAAGTCCGGCCAGGAGTTAATTGTGCCGGGGATTCTGCCCGCGCCGATCGTGGAAAAAACCATCCCTGTGCCGCGCGATTTTGAAGTGCGTGCCGTGTATTTGACCGGAGTGATGGCGGCCAGCGATCGCGGCCTCCGCATCATTCGGCGCTGGCGCGAGTTGGGCGGGAATGCGGTGGTTTTCGATGTCAAAGATAGCGACGGCAGCGTCAATATTCCCTTTGATCATCCGCTGGCCGGAGGGCACCATATCGCGATTCATGACCTTCCTAAGTTCACCCATTTCCTGCACTCGCAGGGTATGCATGCCATTGCGCGAGTGGCCATCTTTCGGGACGAGCGACTGGTGGTTACGCATCCCGAACTGGCGGTGAAGTCCCACAAAACCGGCCAACCCTGGCGCGAAAACGGGAAGCTGGTATGGACCGATCCCTCGCAACCTAAGGTTCAGGAATACGATATTGCCCTGGCAAAGAAGGCGGCGGAATCTGGAGTGGACGAAGTACAATTCGATTACGTGCGTTTCCCGGCTGAGGGGGATCAGAAAGATGCAAACTTCGTATTCCAGACGGAGCATCCCACCTGGCGTCGTTCAGACGTGATCGCTGACTTCCTGAAACATGCCTATGCCGAACTGCATCCCACCGGCGTACTGCTTTCGCTGGATGTGTTTGGCATTATGGCCTGGCAACGGCCTGTCGATTTGGGGCATACCGGGCAGGACATTGTAGAGATGGCAAAGTATTGCGATGTGCTTTCGCCGATGATCTATCCATCGCACTTCTTTGGCATGGACGGAATCGCGCATCCGGGCGACGCGCCTGAACACTTTATCGGCGAATCCATGAAGCGGTTCGAGCTCATTACCAAGGGCAGCGATGCGGTTATACGTCCGTGGCTGCAGGCCTTCCGCTGGCGCACCAAGACCTACTCGCCGAAGTATATCGAGGTCCAGGTGCAGACTGCAAAAGACACCGGCGGAATCGGCTTTCTCTTCTGGAATGCTGCCAACGACTACAGCAAGCCTTACGCCGCAATGCCCGAAATGCGGGCAGCCAAAGGACAGTATTTTAGGGGAGACGAGCTACCCGGCGTTGTTGAGGCTGGCCTGACGCCGAACTCGGCCAAACCCGTGTTAGACAAATAGCGTTAAAGCGCTAAATTGAGCTTCCGTTCCAGGGCCTTCCTCGCTGTCTAGTGCGGAACCCCTGCAAACTCCTCCCGCCTCCAGATCGACAGTGCAGGCGCTCCCATCGCTAATAAACCCAGACTGGCCGGTTGATGTGTGGGTGCACCTAGAGCCGCTGGACTTGATTGTGCGACGTTGCTCAGCTCATCCGGCCCTTTTGTCTTGCCGGCAACGATGGGCTTGTTCGGGATGGTCCCGTAAGGCGTAGCCGGTGAGCACAGCCGTGATCCTGCGGTTCTTTGGGTTGCAGTTGATGTTCAACCTTGCCCAGCCGTAGTGGGTTTTCTGCTTGATGCTAAACCTGAGCCCGAGATACCGATTCTTCACGTCGTTCCAAGAACCGTGGCATCCCATGGTCGCATTTGCTTCGAGCACGTAAATATACTTTCCAAAAACGAATTGCGCCCTGCGTCCCGAAACTGAAATCGGCCTTTCCGCCGTGGTTAAGATCGAGTGAGACCGTTTGACCGCTCTCGATAAGCTTGTGGGCTGACGAGTATACGATTTTCGCCGCTGCTGGCTGGGACAATGCGAGCATCCCTACCCCGGCCGCGCTTGCCATCACCGCATACATGTTGAGCTGCTGATGGATTGAATCGGAAAGGTTAGAAGCTGTCCTACGGGGTCGGGAAAGACGCGTCACAAAGACCTCCTCTGCGGGGGGAACATTATCCTGCTGCCCCAGCCGACAGTCAACGGGGATTCCCCATCGTGGGATTCTCCATCGCCGCTCGGGAGTTCCGCGCCCGGGCCGTTTCCCGCGAGTCCAAGTTACAAGACTTACTACCCCTGTTTCGTGTGCTTAGCGTTGCGGCGCCTCGATTTTAGCCATTCTCGATGCTCTTTGGGAAAAACGTCGTGAACCCCTTTTGGTCTGGGTTATAATTCGCTGTAGGTTGCTTCACCCTGCCTCCCTCGTGTACCGTGCTGCCTGTCATGACTGCCAACAGGCGGGTCCGCCCACGGAAGGAATTTTGGCATCCAACCGACGAAACTCCCTGCTGTACGCGTGAATCAAATCTTTAGGAGTGCTCATGGCGATTCAGAAGACGGAGAAAATCTGGCACAACGGCAAGCTCATTCCCTGGGATGATGCGCAGATCCACGTGATGTCCCACGTGGTCAACTACGGTTCGTCGGTGTTTGAGGGAATCCGATGTTACGCCCCACCTAGCGGTCCGGCTATTTTCCGTGCGCAGGAACACACTCAACGGCTGCTGGATTCGGCCAAGATCTATCGGATCGACGTCGATTTCACCCGTGACGAACTGATCTCCGGGATGGTCGAACTGGTGAAGAACAATGGCGTGTGGCCGTGCTACATGCGCCCCATCGTTCTCCGCGGTTACGGCGAGGCGGGGGTCAATCCGTTCAATTCGCCGACCGAAGTTTTTATCTGTAATTATCCGTGGGGAAAATATCTCGGTAGCGACGCTGAGCAGGGCGTGGACGTGTGCGTCTCGTCCTGGACCCGCATCGCCCCCAACACGCTGCCCGCCATGGCTAAGTCAGGTGCGAATTACATGAACTCGCAGCTGATCAAGATGGAAGCCATCATCAACGGTTACGTCGAGGGCATAGCGCTTGACGCCAATGGATACGTCAGCGAGGGCTCGGGCGAGAACGTTTTTATCGTGCGCAATGGCGTTCTACAGACAGCGCCGCTGGGCAACTCTGTGCTGCCCGGAATTACGCGTGATTCAGTTTTGCAAATCGCTCGCGAATTGGGGATCTCGGTGGTCGAGCAAGGAATACCCCGCGAACTCCTTTACATCGCAGAGGAAGCCTTCCTGACCGGCACAGCCGCTGAGATCACGCCGATTCGGTCGGTAGACAAGATCAGCGTGGGCAAAGGCGTGGCCGGAACCGTGACCAAAGCCATTCAGAAGGAATTTTATGGCATTGTCCACGGAGAAAAGGCCGACCGGTTCGGTTGGCTAACGCCGGTGCCGGTGGGCAGCAAGCAACCAGTTAGTGTGTAGGCAGCTCGTACGAGGTTCTTGAAGGGGCGCCTAACTCAGCGCCCCTTTGATTTTTCGATCCAACCAAACATAACACCCTCAAGGAGAAACTCATGGCAACTGCACAGCAAGGTCTCACACCCGAGATGGCAGCTGGTTTTCGCGAAGTCATGCTCGACGGCGTCACTCGGGAACTTGAAATCACTAAGAAAGTCATCGCCGCCATTCCCGATGCCAAAGCGCAGTACAAGCCCGATCCCAATGCGCGCACAGCGTGGGAGCTGGCGTGGCACCTGGCCAACAGCGATGTCCAATTCCTCGATGCAATCGCCGACCTTAAGTTCACTATGGAAACGCCTGAGGAAAAAAACAAGCCCAAGACCGTGGCCGAACTGGTCGATTGGTATGACCAGAATTTCAAGCGCGCCGCAGCCAGGGTGAGCGCCCTGACCCCGGAACAGCTTGCCACCCCAATCGATTTTATGGGCGTCTTCAATCTTCCGGCGGTTTCTTATCTCGGGTTCCTCAACAATCACAGCATCCACCACCGTGGAGCACTCGCTACCTATCTCCGTCCGATGGGCTCAAAGTGTCCGTCGATTTACGGTGGCAGCTACGATGAGCCGTGGCAGGCAGCTCCGGAGGAGACCGCTGCTTAATCATTCTTTGAAGCAACTTGGAAGCCGCCCTGTGGGGCGGCTTTTTCATTGCCCAGCCCAGAGCAGCTGTACCGGATATCGGTCGAAGATGCGGTCGGCACTAATGAGGGTCATTTCCTCCACTTTGGCTTGTGCGATCAGCAGGCGGTCAAACGGATCACGGTGATGGGCAGGCAGCGTGAAGATCGCCAAAGCATGCTCGTGAGACACAGCAAGCGGACGAAGGCCCTGAGCTGCCATGCGCCGTGGAACATACAAATCCGGCGGTTCCGGAAGGCGCAGCTTGCCCGAGGCCGCCTTAATGGCAACTTCCCAGGAAGTGACTGCGGACAAAAACACGTCGTTCCGCGAATCGGCCATTACCTCGCGCGCCTTGCGCGCGATTCGCGACGGTTGGCCAACGCTCCAAAGCCAAATGCCAGTATCAAGCAGGTACGTCACTGCTTCTTCCTTCGCTTGCGAGCCGGAGTGCTTGTCACGGGCGCGTCATAGAAAAGGGACTCAAGCGCCGGATCCGGAGCATCGAAATCTTCCGCGATCCAGATCTTGCCCTCATCCATGCCCATGGGACGCGACTTGCTTCCTGGGCCGGCCGCTATCAGCTTGGCCACGGGAACGCCCGCACGGGCGATCGTGACTTCTTCTCCTGCCGCCACACGTTGCAGAAGGCGCGAGAGGTGGGTTTTCGCCTCGTGAATATTCACTTCCATAGTATTTTTTAAAATAGACTAAGTCTGTGGACTAAGTCAATCCCATCCTGGGTGGGGTGGTGGGGCCTCGCTGTTGCTCCGAACTTCTCTGCGGCCCTCTGCGGGTAATTCTCCGCGGCCTCCACGATTTAAGACTTTGTATTTGCTGCCGCCCATCAAAACCTTGAAACGCCGAGATCGCCGAGAACAACCGCAGAGCACGCAGAGATAGCCGATCGTTTCTGAGGAATCCGCAACTCGCTGAAAATTGAGGCACTGCTCCCGCTTCCGGTCCGAGGATCGCCCTGTTGCCGCGAGGCGCGCCTGTGGCTGCTCCATGTTCGTCCCAGACCCGCGCACCCAGCCACTGCCCAAACGCGCATTTCTCCGTTACTTAGGTCATCTTGGGTTAGACGACATTTCGGTTCATCATACGAATTGATCCCTGGGGACTTATCCGATGAATATTGATGATCTACTTCGTATCGCCATGGAGCGACGCGCCTCCGACTTGCACCTGAAGGTCGGCAATTATCCTCACCTGCGGATTGATGGAGAACTTACCCCGCTCACTGACCAGCCGCGTATCAGCGCGGAAGATATGCTGACCATGGCCTTCAGTATGATGTCGGCGAGGCAAAAGCAGAAATTCAAGGAGAGCACGGAAATCGACATGGCCTACGGCGTAGCCGGACTGGGGCGCTTCCGTGTGAACGTTTTTCAACAGCGCGGCAACGTGGGACTGGTGCTGCGCGTGATTCCAACCAAGATCCGCGCGCTCGATGAACTGTACTTGCCCAAGATCGTGGAGCAGGTCTGCGATATGCCGCGGGGCCTGATCCTCGTCACCGGCGTCACCGGCTCTGGTAAGTCAACCACCCTGGCGGCTATGGTAGACCGTATTAACTCCACTCGTGCCGAACACATCATCACCATCGAGGACCCAATCGAATTCCTGCATCGCGACAAGAAGGGCTACGTAAACCAGCGCGAGATCGAAGTAGACACGCCCACGTTCTCGGCGGCGCTGCGCGCTTCTCTCCGTCAGGATCCCGACGTCATTCTGGTCGGCGAAATGCGCGACGTTGAGACCATCGGCACCGCGCTACACGCCGCCGAAACCGGCCACATGGTTTTCTCCACTCTCCACACTCTGGACGCGGTCGAAACCATCAACCGTATTATCGCGGTCTTCCCGCCGCCGGAGCAGAAGCAGATTCGTCTGCAGCTCGCGGCTGTGCTGCGAGCCGTGATCAGCCAACGTCTGGTTCGACGTTGCGATGGCGACGGACGCGTGCCCGCTGTCGAAGTCATGATCAATACCGCTTACATCCGGGAATGCATTCTGGTACCGGAAAAAACGCGCGCGGTTCGCGATGCCATCTCCGCTGGAACTTCGCAGTACGGCATGCAGACCTTCGATCAATCTTTGTGGGATTTGTTTCAGGCAGGGCTGATCAACTACGAAACCGCGCTGGAGAGCGCCTCCAACGCAGACGACTTCAAGCTGCGTATGCAGGGCATCTCTTCTACCAGCGACATCTCCAAGAACGCTATGCAACAAACCGGCTTCGGTGGCCGCTGATTTATCCTCCTGAAACACTTAAGGGCGCGCCCAAGCGCGCCCTTTCTTCATTTCGGAGGGGGCCAGAACCTAACTTCGCCTGTCAACCCCACAGTCGAACGACGGGAAGGTTCCGGCCCGGTGAAGAGGGTTGCAGCTAAGCGGCTGCATATTTTGCGTGGTGACAGTCCCGAGCGCTTAGAACGAAAAGCGCGTGCTCGAATTTTGAGATCTCAAACACACGATTCAATCCAGTGCGGGTTAGCACCTCGTTGACAAAGTGCGACGGATTCACCAGCTTGAGTTGAACATTGCAGTTCCGAGCCCACTGGTGCAAAGAAAGCAGGGCAGTCAAGCCACCGGCATCCAGGGTTTCAACGTCGGACAAATCAATCACCACAATACGGACGTTTTTCTCCGAAAGAACCGCGTTCTTAAGCGTGCGTACTCCAGCGCCGCGAACGATCCGCCCAACGCATTTCACAACCGCTACATCGCCCGTTTTTTCCACATCGATGGTAAGCATGACTCACTTCCTCATTCTTTGAATATCTACGCAAATAGACGCCGGGAAGTTCCCGATGTCACCACAAAGAAGGTAAAAAGTTGTAACGTGTCTTTGCTCAAACTTTCTCGCCAGGAACGCGCCGGGCAAGGTAACTTGTTATTAGCCATGGCCTTTGGCCGCCCGAAAAAGACCGAGTCCGAAAACGAACTCTACGAGTACGCCGTCGGAGCGCTTGCCCGACGCATGCGTTCAGTGGCAGAGTTGAAGCGTCTGCTGCGGCCTCGCGTCGAAGCCGACACGGAATACGGACAGACGCTGATGGAACTCGTTATCCGCCGCCTGAAGGATCGCGGCTACCTCAACGATGCCCAATATGCGGCTGCGTATTCTTCCTTCCGCCGCGACAACGAAAAACTTGGCCGGCGGCGCGTGATCACCGACCTGAAGGGCAAGGGAGTCCACGGCGAGGTCATCGAAAAAGCGGTGCATGCCGCCTACGATGAAGTGAGTGATGAGAAACAGGCGCGCGAATACTTGAAGCGCAAGCGTCTGGTGAAACCGAAAGATCAGAAGCACACAGCGCGGATCTTCCGCCAGCTCACGCGCGCTGGATTTGCATCGAGGACGATCTTTGCCATTCTCAAACGGTGGGAAGTGGATGACGAGACGCTGAGCGCGCTGGAAGGAGAGCTTGAGTGACGACTCAGGACCGCAAATACCGGGTTCGCCGGGGTCGCCGGGGGTCGCCGGATCAATGTTGCATTTTTCGTGTCGAATGCTTCATACTCTCCAAGCCATTTCTATCAAATCCAACGGAGGCCATATGAAATCCAAATTGGCAGCAATTCTTGCTGCTGCTGTGCTCAGCTCGGCAACGCTCGTGTTCACGCAGGATGTCGTGCACGACGTCGATAAAGCGGCAAAAGACACGGCTCATGCCACGGATAGGGCGGCGAAAGACACCGGTCACACCACCAAGGTAGCGGCCAAGGATACAGCGAAAGGCACAGAGAAGGCAGCCGACAAAACCGGAGATGCGAGCAAGACCGCAGCAACAAAGACAGGACACGCCACCAAAACGGCCGCGAAGGATACCGCTAAAGGAACCGAAAAAGCAGCCGATAAAACCGCAGACGCTGTGAAGTAACTCACGTAAGGCTGGCAACGGACGTCATTTCGACGGAAAGGTGCCCTTCCTGAGCGAAGGGCACCCGACCGAAGTGTTGGGCCGTTTCATTCAAGGCGCAGTGTCAGCGGCGGCAACCCGAGCCCTTCGACCTCAACCTTCCAGTGATCGCCACGGTCGGTCGGATGTCCGGCCGTGAGCGTTCCCGAGCTGACGATTTCTCCGGCACGCAGTGGTTCGGACGGGAAGCGACGCACGACAGCTGCGCCGAGTTCAGCCAAGCATAAGGCGGGGCTCCTCAAGCAGTTTCTGCCCGATCCTTCCTCCACAAACTCTCCGTTTTTCGACATGCGCACCTTGAATCGCGGTAACTGGTCGACGAGGGTGGCAATCAAGTCAGGCTTCATCTGCACCTGCTCTCCGATCACAAGTGCAGCATGAAGTCCAAAAGACGCGACGAAATCACTTGGCTGAAATTTCCATTCCGGAAAAGGGCAATCAATGATTTCGAAACCCATGGCCAGCCATTCCGTGGCTGCAAGCGCCGCGGCGGCGTCGAGTCCTTCGGTCGCGAGCGCCCGTCTCAAGCCGAAAATAATCTCGGGTTCTACCTTGAGCGAACGGCGATTCGGGAACGCCAGGGTGGCGGACCTGCTCTCGCTGTACTGTACCGTGTCTTCGTACATGTGGGCCCAGACCAGGGTCTCTAGTTTGAGCACACGCCACATGGCCTTGTTGGCATAGCCCACCTTGCGGCCGACTGCTTTGTGTCCAGCTGCTTCGCGGAACTGTTTGAGTGCTGCCTCAACCTCATAAGCAATCTCGAGATCGAAACCGGGGCGCTCGGAGGGAAGTACCGCCACCGTCCGCCCTGTCTCATACGCGGACAGCAGTTCCCGCGCCAAAGTTTCTGCGTCAGTCTGCAACATAGGTTCGATCTCGCCTTCCGTAGCGTTCTTCGCAGGAACTCACGCCTGCAGCGAGCGATTTGCGGTGCGGGCGTCGGACGCTGAGTATCCTAACATCAACCGTTTGCCCGCCCGGAATCTGATAAGATGCTGCGTTTCTCATTGGAGGAATTATGCGCGATTACCTCATCCTCGCTTGCCTGGCCGGGTTGACGACTCTGGCTTTAGGGCAACAACCCCCAGCGCCGGTGAAGCCCGGCGAAGGTCAGCCGTTCGGTAGTGTCTCCACCGACTCGGGTCTGAACGATATGTTCCAGGCGAAAATCAAAGCGGAATGGGAGGCCCTCAAGAACAGAGATAAGAAGGCATACGGCGAATTGTTGGCAGATGACTTTCAAGGCGTCGAAGTCGATAATCAAGGTGAGCGCACCAAGATCCAAGCCCTTAACGAACTGGCAAACGGGAATGTTTCGAACTATACGTTCTGGGGCTTCAAACTGATTCCGCTCGGCCCAGATGCGGCCTTCGTGATCTACGAGGTTACCTTGCAGTTCCCGCCCAGATCAGTCGTACGTTTTTCGAGAGTGTACATTACCGAGCTGTGGGTAAAGCGCGGCGGGCAATGGAAAGAACTTCACTACCAGGAAACTCACATCAAGTAGCTCTTCGTTCGCTCCAAAGATTGTGGGGCCAACCTGTGCAATAATATTGCCATCCCATGCCGCGAGAGGAGATATTTCCATGAAAAATATCTTGGCCGTTTTGCTGCTTCTGAGCGGCCTTCTCCTGGCGCAACAAAGCAATCCGAGCGCCACGAGCCAGCCCAAGTCCAAAAATGCCGACGGACAAGTAACTGTCCAGGGCTGCGTCGGCAAATTTAGCGGCGACTACATCCTGACTAAGCAGGATCCAGCCATCACCTACGAACTTCAGGCTACCGGCAAGACGAAGCTCCGCCACTACCTAGGCCAAAGAGTGGAAGTCACAGGGACTGAGGCGCCATCGATGAGCAGCAGCTCCGACGCACTGAACAAAACGGGATCTGCGTCGCCGGTGACCATAACCATCACCTCGATCAAGACCATTTCACAGGAATGCACCGTACACCAGGTCGCCGACAAGTAAAAATGAGCTTAGTCACACTCCGGAGGCATGGCTTCGATCTCCGATTCGGAGTCGCATGGCCTCTTTTTCTTAGCGGGCTCGAGTAATGCCGGGCGGGTGTAGCGAAGGATCCACAACCCTTCATTGTTGGTCAGATAAATCAAGCCGTGACCACCGTCGGGAAGAAGACTGGTGACACCATTAAATTCCTGAAGGGTTTTCGGATTGTGCGGGTCGCTTAAATCCAGCACGCGCACCGTCTCCGAGGGATGGTTGCTGCTGGTGAGAGTGGTGGGCTTTTTGTCCGGCGTCTCAGCGATGCCAACGTCAGGGCTGACCATCTCCAGGTTGCCCGATGTCGCCAGGCTCCCCTCGGCGGTTCGTTTCAGCAGGCTCGGCCTGTCTGGCTTGGTTACGTCCACAATCATGAAGCCTTGTTTGGAAGCTTGCTGAACGTAAAGGTAATTCTTTCCGTCCTCCCTCTGCAGCAACATCTGAGTTCCTGTCGCCTGAGGAAGAGGAAGGTGCGCAATCACCGTCGCGGGAAGATCCGTTGGCTTCTTTGGAGGTTCATCTTTAGCCGACGACAACGCGACAAGAACTACGAAAACGGCAAGAAGGGTAATTCCACCTGGTAGGACGGCTCTTCGAATACTCTGCATAAGTCACACCAACTCAGGTTTGAGCTTACTGCGTCAAACTATACCACAGGCGTTCGTCGATCCTGGGCTGAATTGAACCTTGCCCCGACTGCGGAACCCTCGATCGAACGTCGGTGATCTCGGGTTCCGCGACGGTCTGCTGCCCTTCTCCGCTCACTGCTGTGCGTAAACGCCAATGCAACCATTGCTGCTTTGCGAAGTACAGATTCCGCCCGCCTGCAAAGGCACAAACGCGTGGTTATTAGTGGAGTCAACCGCGATGCTATGCGAGTTTGCGTTGGTGACAACATTTTCAAGCCAGAGGTTCGTGGCCGCGTCGATCACGCCCATGACCGGGCCATTAGGCATATCTCTCGCTGCTAAGTAATACCGATTGTCGCCCGGGTTGTACCAGACTTCGTCAACCCCGCCAACGTTCGTGATAGTGGCGAGGATTGTGCCTGCACTTCCATCAATCACATACTCGTTGGGAGGGAACGCTTCGCCGTCGTGGTCCGCGCAACCTACGAGGAAGTTGTTACCCGGCCCCTGAACAAGGCTGGTCGGCATGCAATTGGGCATCACGAAACTATTGATGACGATCGGACCATCTGGGTTTCCGAGCCTGGGATTAATCACATCGATGCTACCAATGTTGGTGATACCGATGGAATTCTCATTCGCCTGCAGCAAGTAACCGGTATTGGGATTCCAAACCATTCCGCCCAGCCCAGCCGGCGCTATAGCGCCGGCGCACGTACTCCCTGGCGTGGACTGATTGCAAAACGCTCCCGTAGTCTGATCGACGATTGGCCCGTGATGGCACGGGATCGTGTAAGTGGCACCGCTCGGCCTGACTCCCGCGAGGCCCGGGAGCCCTAACGCGGCATTGGCCGCTCCGCCGGAAACGCCGCTGAACACGTGGGGGTTGGAAGGATCCGGGCAGGGGAACGTGGCTCCCACGGTGTCGACCGGAACGGTCGTGCTGAGCCCAACTCCTCCAGATGCCCCGCCCCCTGCGCCGTCGTAGTAAATCTGCCCAATGATGCAGCTGGGCGGATTAAACGAAGTGCCAGCCACCCCCGGATCCAGTATCGGCGATGGTTGGGGGATGGCGGTGCCTGATCCTTGGAAAGGATAGTTAACGCCGTAGTCGGCAGGAGTGAACCCCGCTGCCCAGGGACCGTAAGCGAGCGTCGGGTCCAGTGGAAGGCAGTGCTGCTGCGCCAGTGTGCCAGTCTTATTCACGACATGCGACACGTCGATAAACGTGACAAATGGTAGCCCTGGATCGCCGTTAATCACCGCGAGAACCTGGTGCACCGGATCATATGCCATTTCGTCGGCGCGGTCGTCTCCGCAGGTGGCGGCCGAACCGGCTTCTCCATTCCAAGAAGCGACACAGGGAGCGATCCCCAGCGGACCGTCGTAGTCGGCAGATGTGCCAGTCGGTATGGTGGCGAGCACGTTGGGTGGGGTCGGCGGATTCGTGGTCAGGTTCATCGTGCTGAGATCAAAGACTACGACCGTAGCAGCGCCGACCGCGGTAAATAACGTCTTCCCGTCTGGGGTTACTTCTTCGCCGTCGGGCCCCGACATCGGGTTCACGCCGTTAGACCGTGAAGCGCAGCACTGGGCCCCGGGGAATCCGCCGAACTTGCCATTCGCGCCAAAACCCGAGATCAGGTGAAAGGGCGCGTTCCGGCATCCGAAGCGGATGAAATTTCCAACCACGTCAGCGATCGGGGGTATGCTGGGATCGCACAGACTGGCCTGGTTCCCCGCAGCGGTCACGGCGTTCACTCCCTGGATCGCATTGACCGCGACGTTGTTGATCGTATCCACAACCACCACGGCCAGACCAATGCGGTCCGAAACGTAATCCAAGTGGGTCGTCGAATTAATCCAGCTTATGTCGAAGGAGTTGAAAGGGCCGCCGGGCTCGCCGGTGGGATTGTGTTCCGGCACGGTGATGTTCACGATGTCGGCGTAACCGTCCGCCTTGGTCGTGCCGCACACGGGACAACCGTTCACGCCGCCACAGCCGCTCGCAATGACAAACAATGCGGTGAGAAGAACAGTAAGCAGAATTCTCGATCTCATCGAATCTCCTCCTGCAATTTTCCTTTCAGAGCAGGCTGCAACCGGCCCTGGCCTACAACCCAACACTCTATCCGTACGTTCAAGTCCAAACCATTCCTCAGAAGCGGAATTGCAACTCCTGGGTCAAGGCGAAGAAATTCTGCGGTATTTGCCCGGTGACGCTAGGCTGTTTCAGCTGATCGACGTTGACGTTGAACTGGTACTTAATCCAGTAGTTCAGGTACCAGTTGATGCCAAATGTCCATTGGTAGGTGTGATAGTTGTACTGGGGTACGAAGCCCGGAGTGTAGTAATTGTAGAAGCTTTGGGCGGGCGCGTTGGCTTGAATGCCGGAATAGCGCGCGGCCAGTTCCCAAGCTCCCCACCCTCGTCCTGTTCCACCCGGAGTATCAGGACCAAACAGCGGGTGCTTCACGCGCGGGGTGCCGTTCTCCGGTCGCTTTTCGCCGGTCAGCAGATAGGTGGTGCTGAGGTTCCATGACTTGGCGCCGATTCCGGGCAGAGTCTGGAAGCCCAGGCCGCCGACTTGCTCGGAGCCCACACCGTCGCGCTGTTCTTGCGCCTGCACGTACTCCCCGCGAAGAGCGAAGCCTGACTTGATGTAGGTAAATTCACCCTCATAACGCTCAATCGGACCGTTGATCCTGAGCTGCGGAAAGAACGTGTAAGTACCGTCGGGGAGCAACCCACTAAAGCTCACGTCGTTAGACAACCCTCGCGAACGGCCGTAACTCGTCGATCCGCCAAAGGCAAGCTGTCTCAGCCATTCGTTCTTGCTATTGCGCCAGGGATAGAAGCGCAGTCTCCCCACAAACTCTGGCTGGTTGGTAATGTTAGCGGTAACGCCGCCCCTGCCGTTGAAAGCGCCCGCCCAGTACTGCATGACGCCGCCGTCAATGTCCCCGTGGAGCGTGATGCCAGGACTGCGAAACGCAGTAACCACCGAGGGGTATAGCAGCGCCTGCAAGCCTCGTTCAACGAAATCCAGGTTAGTGGCGCCAATTCCGGTTTCCTGGGCAAAAGGCTCTTTGAACTGTCCCGCCTGGAACTGGAACTCTGGCCTGATCCTGACGTTGATATAGACGTCACGAACAATTGCGCCCGTAGTCGAGTTGGCGTCGGTCAAGATCGCATAGTCGAAGTGCGATCCGTAGATACCCTGGAAACCAAAGCGGGCACGGCGTACGAGGAATGTATCTGAAGGGGCGCCGTCGCCCTTGTAGGCGCGGTAGTCGGTGTCCACGTATCCGTAGGGGCTGATGCTGAACTGTCCATCGGGACTCTTGATGTAGAAATGCTCCCCGTTCCATCCCGCCGTGAGCGGCAAATCTTTTTTGGGCGCAGTCGCCGGTTGTGCCTGATTGATCATGGCGCTCTCTACACCGGGCTCGGGCTGGACCAGAACCGTGTTGACCAGATGCGCCTCGTTCGGACCGCCATTTGCCGGTTGCGTTCCGGTCTCAGGCGAATCCGTCGCCGCCACCGGTTTTATGCTGGCCGAACCGCCGTCGGCGGCCTTGGCCTTGCCGTCCACCAGTTGCTGAACCATCGCCTTTAGTTCCTCGATGGTCTTGCGCTGCGCGGCGACTTCACTGCGCAACTCGTTGACCTCTGCCTTACTGGCGCTCCCGGAGGTCGATCCGTTGGTCTTGCTCGCGGGTTCCGTGCCTTGAGCGTGGGCAAGCGAACCGGGTGCCATGAAAACGACCAGAAGCACGAAAAGAGTTGTTAGCGAGCGCATGTTTTCCTCTCCGACCATGATTTGGCAACCAACCGGCCTGGGCCCGGAACGAGCGTGCAGCCTCACACGCGGGTTGCCTCGGGGCCACAAATCACTAAGCCGCCTATTCGAAAAATCGATAACTTGTATGAAAAGCGGACCAATCCGCTGGGGCGCCTGTTTACCACACTCTTAGATTGCAAGTCAAGGAATCTTTTCGCAGACTGCTGGATGAGATTAACCGCGATAACAACTTTGGAACAGAAAGGGGATGAATAGGGAGTAAACGTAATCAGTCTCCGATCGCCAGTCTTGGAACTTGCCGGTTTGCGAGTGGCACCATACAAAACTCCGAACACCGTTCGCGTCTATCGAACGATGCAAGACAAACGTTGCCCGCGTTACGAAAACGCAGGCGCATTTTTTGGTGATCAGCATCACACTTAACAGTTCATGTCATCACTTTCTATTGTTATTCTTGATTCTCCCCCGGGTCCGCGATCGATGGTTAAAGGTTATGTTCAGGATTTGGACAGTCGAGTAAACTAAATAGCTCTCCTGGATTGACCTTCGAAGGATTCCGGGTGCTTCTCGAATGGCCGGGTTCGGTCACCGGCAAGAAGGCTTCATCGCCAGACAGCGAAAATCAGAAGGAGTTCATCCAATGGCCGCTGGCTCCGCCTCTCGTGCCATGAACTACGCACCCGCAGACTTGAATCCGCAAGAAGATTTCCCTAAGGGATTCTTCGATTTCCTGTTGCCGCTTCACAAACAATTCACCCCTTGGCAACAGAAGCTAGTCGCAAAACGCGCAGAAGTGCTGCAGCGTTCGCATGGCGGACAGCCGCCAAACTATTTGCCGTCCTCCGAGGCCACGAAATCCGACTGGCGAATCGAGCTACCTGACTGGTGCGCGGATCAGCGCAATCAGATGACCGGCCCTGCCGACGACGCCGAGTTAACGGTGAAATTGCTGAACTCCGGATCTCCCGCAGTCATGCTCGACGTGGAAGATTCCACGGCAAACACTTGGGAGCACATCATGCTGGCGATCCAGAACACGATCGCCGCCTACAAGTACGAACTCAGTTACGACGACAAGAAGCGGAAGAAGAAAGTTACAGTTCAGCGTTCGAAAACCGTCACCTGGGTCCGGCCTCGTGGACTGCACATCAGTCAGGGTGGAGTTCTCAAAAACGAAATCATGTCGGCTTCCCTGTTCGATCTGGCGCTAATCTGGTATCAGATCGATCCCGCCTGGTTGCCGCACAATTTCTCGGTTTACATTCCCAAGAGCGAGTCTGCCGGGGAAGCGTTCTGGTGGCGCGACCTGTTCCAGGCTCTAGCCAAACACAAGGGCTTGTCGAAGGACTACATAAAGTGCATGGCGCTGGTAGAGGCGCACCCACTGGCCTATCAGATGGAGGAATTTCTTTTCAATCTGCGTGAGCACTGCCTGGGGTTGAACCTGGGGCGCTGGGATTACATGGCCTCGCTGATTAATTTCATGTCCGAGGATCCCAATTGGATTTTGCCTGACCGCAATACTATTCCACACGACGTGGCATTCTTCCAGAACTTCCGCACATTGATGCCGGAGATCTGCCACAAGCACGGAGCTCATGCCATCGGCGGCATGACCGCGCTCTTTCCCAGCCGCTCCGATGCGGAATTAAATGAGCGCGCTCTGAAAGTCCTCGAGGAAGACAAGAAGAACGAAGCCAAGTGCCTGATGGACGGAGCGTGGACTGGCCACCCCGATCAGAACGAGATCGCAGTGGCCCAGTTCCCGTATCCCAATCAGATTGCAAACCGGCCCAAGTTGGCCAGCCCTCATCCAGACCTGCGGCCCGTCCCCAAGGGCGTTGGCGAGACCACGCTTGCAGGAACCCGAGCGGCTGCGCGTACCGCGATTCGCTATCGTAACGGAGTGCTCAACGGGAAGGGCGCCAGCCTGCTCGATGGCTTCATGGAGGATCTAGCGACCGATCGCATCTATCGCTTGATGATTGCGCAGCGGGTACGCCACAAGGTGAAAGTGCGGGGCGAAGATGGCAAGCCGGTCGAGCATACTCGCGAAATGATGACTCATATTTTTGACGAAGAGCTGTCGAAAATTCAGCGTGACTTACCGGCAGAGATTGATTCCAAGGCTGCGGCTGAGACACTCCCCGAGGCACGCCGCATCGCGGAGGCGATGATTGTGCAGGGTCACCATTCGCCGATATAACCCGAACCGATGCCCGTGGTTGGAAGAATCGAATTGCTGATAAAAAAGACTGATCGAATAGATCGATCGAATCAGCTTGACGGCATGTGCCTGATCAGTGCCCACTATCAGACTGCGTGACATCTTGAACGTCATATTTCGGGTGGGATTTTCGAGATCGTCCGCTCTACGAAATATCTAGCGATTCCTGAATAGAAACGAGGGCTATGAGCGCTATAGAACAGCAGCCTCCCGCATTTAAATTGCTTCCTCCGTTGCAACCGCCTCGGCGTTATTTGTTCGGACCGGGGCCGAGCATGGTTCATCCGCGGGTCTATGAAGCATTGTCGAAACCGATCGTCGGGCACCTTGACCCATACTTCATCCAGGTCATGGGAGAGGTTCAGCAATTGCTGAAAATGGCCTACGGCGCCAACGATGGCGCAACGCTCGTGATTTCGGGAACCGGCAGTGCGGGGATGGAAGCTGCCGTCGCCAACTTCGTCGAACCTGAAACCAGGTTGGCGGTTTTCGCCAATGGATATTTCTCCGCTCGTTTGACGGAGATGGCCCAGCGCCAGGGCGCGAGTGTCGTACGCTTTGAGAAACCCTGGGGCGCAACTTTCACGGATGATGAAGCAGCGGAGTTCATCCGCCGGGAAAAGCCCAAAGTTGTCGCTTATGTTCATGCAGAGACATCGACTGGAGCGCTGCAGTCTGGCCAGGCGATCTGTGCTGCCGCTCACGATATCGGCGCGCTGGCGATTGCAGACTGCGTGACCTCGCTCGGCGGAATGCAAATCGATTTCGACGAGACGGGTATCGACGTCGCTTACAGTTGCACCCAAAAAGGGCTGAGCTGTCCGCCAGGCTTGTCTCCCGTGGCCATGTCGCCGAGAGCTATGGGATTTCTGGGCGAGCGCAGCACTCCAGTACGCAGTTGGTATCTTGACCTCAAGCTGATTCACGACTACTCAACCGTCTCGCACCGCTACCATCACACCGCGCCAATTTCCATGTTTTACGCTCTCCGCGAAGCTCTGCTGGTGATCGCGGAGGAAGGTATCGAGAAGCGTTGGGAGCGGCATCGCCGTTGCCATCGGTCTTTCGTCAAGGGCATCGAGGCCCTGGGCCTGAGCCTGCACGTTCCGGAAGGGCACCGGATTCCGACCCTGAATACAGTGTGCGTTCCAAAAGGTGTTGACGAGGGGAAAGTGCGAAAACGCCTCTTGGACGAAGGCGGCATTGAAATCGCCGGCGGTTTCGGTCCGCTTACCGGCAAAGTCTTCCGCATCGGCGTTATGGGCCCGTTGGCAACCGAGGAGAATGTGCAGCTCTTTCTGAATGAATTTAGCAAAGCGCTGAAGGCCGAGGGCTACTCCTGAACCCAGCGTGCGGCTGCATTCCTCTCGTTTCACGAACAACGAAATCGGCTGATCATCCAAGGACTCGCGCCCGAGGCAACGAATGAATCTAAAGTCGGTCGACACACTGCTTGATGTGTTACATTTTGCAGACAGCCACACTGCAGTTGTCGTTCCAGAGCTTGGAATCCGTCTCACGTACGATTCGCTGCGGCGGCAGGTCTGGACCATGGCGAATGCTCTGGCCTCGGTCGGCATCCGCCGTGGCGATAGTGTAGCAATCGCGTTGCCGAATGGATTGCCTGCGCTCGTGAGCTTTCTCGCTGCCTCCATCGCCGGGACAGCGGCCCCTTTGAACCCGGCCTATCCCTACGAGGAGTTTCATTTTTTTCTCGGTGACACCGGCGCCCGCATTTTGCTTTGTCCCCCGGTAGGCGCGGAATTTGTCCGCGCCGCAGCCGCGGACCGCAAAATCCCGGTGTTCGCGGTGGAAATGAGCGAGCAGGGCAACGTTGGCCTGGCGAATGCTCCCACCGCAGGCTCCGCAACCGAGCCCACGGCTGACGACATTGCCCTGGTCCTGCACACCAGCGGAAGTACGGGGCGACCCAAGCGCGTGCCCTTGCGGCATTTCAATCTCGCGGTCTCGTCGGCGAATATCGCGAACACATACGCACTGTCCGAAGAAGATGTTTCGCTGTGCATCATGCCACTGTTCCACATCCACGGGTTGATTGGCTCAGTCATGGCGACTCTGCTGTCCGGTGGAACCGTAGTTATTCCTACCAAATTCAACGCGCTTTCTTTCTGGCGGACGGTTCGAGAACATCGTGTGACCTGGTATTCGGGCGTACCCACGATGCATCAGATTCTGCTGGCCCGGGCTCACCAAAAGCCGGCAGAAGCGGAAACTCTGCGTTTCATCCGTTCCTGCAGCGCACCACTGTCGTCCCAACTCATTAATAAAATTGAGAATCTTTTTGGCGTGCCCTTCGTCGAAGCCTACGGAATGACTGAAGCCGCCCACCAGATGACCTCGAATCCTTTGCCCCCACGACATCGGAAGGCAGGTTCTGTCGGCGTGGGCACCGGGCTGCGCATCATCATCATGGACAAGGCGGGCAATCACCTCGGCACCAATCAGCGCGGCGAAGTCGCCATTCAGGGAGCCAACGTATTTCGTGGATATGCGAACAACCCAGAAGCCAACGCTCGTGCTTTTGTGAATGGATGGTTTCGTACCGGCGATGAAGGATTGCTGGACAGCGACTGCTATCTGCACTTGACCGGACGGATTAAAGACATCATCATCCGGGGGGGCGAGAATATCGCTCCTCACGAAGTGGATGAGATTTTGCTAAGGCATCCCGCGGTCTCGGCAGCAGTGACATTCGGCTGCGCGCATCCCACGCTGGGCGAAGAAGTGGCAGCAGCTGTGGTCCTGCACGAGCCCAGCGCAGCCACTGAGTCAGTACTCATCAAGCATTGCCGCGAGTCGCTGGCAGAGTACAAATGCCCAACCAAGATTTACTTGGTAGAGAGTATTCCGACCACTGCAACCGGAAAAATTCGCCGCCGCGCAGTCGCTGCCGCTCTCACGGATGATCAACGTGGATGACCAGCGTGGATGAGTCACCATGAGATTCCTGATCGCGGGAGCGGGGGCAATCGGTGCTTATATCGGCGCCCGCATGGCACAGGCTGGATTCGACGTCACCCTCTTCGCTCGTGGCCCGCACCTTGGCGCCATGCGGGAACACGGCGTGCAGGTGAAAAGCACCGAGGGAGATTTCGTCGCCCGGCCCACTATTGCCAGTTCCCTCGAAGAAGTGGGCCCTGTCGACGTTGTCTTTCTTGGCGTGAAGGCGCACGGCCTGCCGCAACTTGCCCCTCAGTTGAAGCCGGTATTGGGGCCAGACACCACGGTCGTCAGCACGCAGAATGGAATTCCATGGTGGTACTTTCAGGGCTTCGGTGGCGAATGCGAAGGAATGCGTCTTGAGCGCGTTGATCCCGGAGGCGTCATCTCCGCTGCCATCGAATCGCGTCGGGTTGTTGGTTCCATCGTTTACTTTTCAACCGAGATTACCGCACCCGGAGTGATTCAGCACATCGAGGGAAACCGCATTTCTCTCGGTGAGCCCGACGGAACGCGCTCCGATCGCTGCCGCAAAATTGCGGATGCTCTGATCGCCTCCGGCCTACGCTGCCCGGTCAGCGCTCGTATCCGACACGAGATTTGGGTCAAGGTGCTGGGTAATGCTTCGTTGAATCCGATTAGCGCACTAACGCGCGCCACCGTTGTGCAGATGCTGAGCGACCCAGGAGTCCGCTCCCTGATCCGAAACATCATGCAGGAAGTTGAAGCGGTCTCTTGCAAGCTGGGGATGGACCTGCCTGTTTCTATCGATCAACGAATCGCCGGTGCGGAAAAAGTTGGAGAGCACAAGACTTCGATGCTGCAAGATCTCGAAGCCGGCCGGCCGATGGAACTGGAAGCACTCGTAGGCGCGGTCGTGGAGCTAGGCGAGCGCGTCGGTCTCTCCATGCCTTACATGCGAACCGTCTACACCTGCACCCGGCTATTGCAAGAATCTACTGCTGAACCGCGATCAAAATAGCGACCCGCCAGCCGCTCCGTTTCGCACCCGGGCAAGCTTCTATCCACTTTCTTCATCCGGCCAAGAAAAATACTTGCTAGGATCTTAATGGCGGGCGTATACTCCGTTCGCTGGTCCACTTATCGGACCACTTGGAGCCAGATTGCTAGCCTCGGTCAAATCCGAATCTGAAGTAGTCCGAAAAAACAAGGTCTACGAAGAAGTGGCGCAGCAGATCGAACGTCTGATTCTGAAGAAATTACGGCCGGGCGACAAGCTGCCTTCCGAGCGTGAACTCGCGGAAATGCTCAAAGTGAGCCGCAGTTCCATTCGGGACGCAATTCGTGGCCTTGAGCTCAGAGGCTTGGTTGAGCCGCGTCAGGGCGCCGGAACGATCGTTCGCGAAACCGCGGTGGAACCCCTGGCTAATCCTTTTGCCAGCCCGCTGAAGCGCCGGAAGGAAATGGTGAGCGAGCTCCTGGATTTTCGTAAGATGCTCGAACCCCCGCTGGCCGCCCGTGCCGCCACGCACGCTTCCGCCGACGAAATTTCCGAGATGGAAGAGATTCTGCAGCGCCAAGAAACAAAGCACAGCCAGGGAGAGCCCGCGGTTGCAGAGGACGCGGAATTCCACTACAGCGTTGCTCTGGCGTCGGGCAATAGCGTCGTGCTGAAAGTGCTCGACATTATCATGGACCTGCTGCGCGACACGAGGGAACGCTCTTTGCAGGTAGAAGGTCGCCCGCAAAAATCACTGGCCGGGCACCGGCGAATTCTGGCTGCGATCAAGCGCCACGACGCGGAAGGCGCCAAGTCGGCGATGCGGCGGCACATTGAAGATGTCGAAGAAATCGTACTCGATCATTTTTGATTGAAGGAATTTTCGTGAGGGTTGGCTATTCGCGATCTGCAATGCGTGGGCAAGCAAATGGCGTCGTGTTGAGCACAGCAGTTACCGCTGTCAAGCGCTAAGGGCGGACCGTAGAAACTCACCAATCTGGGGACGATCGGTTTGACTAACCTGGGAAATGACGTGAACCGCGCGGCTATCGCCCCGCACGAGCCGGACGACACGGAGAAGCCGAAGATGAAGCTCTTCGATGGAATCCCGCGCCAGGAACCGGTTGCAAATCGCACCATCCCGGAAAACGCGCCGTCGTCTCCCGCGACCACCCTCATGCTACGCGTGGCGGAGGCGCGTGTCGAGGACGTCGGCCATGCGATTGCGCGCCTGGCCCCAGCCGACCTGCTGCGCATGGGTGGGCGAGCGGGTGACGTGCTGAAGATCACCGGCGGCGCAGTTGCCGTCGCGCGCGCCGAGCTTTCCGACAAAGCGCACGAAGGGATAATCCAGATCGATGGCACCTGTCGCAGCAATTGCAGCGCCGGATTGCAGGAGCAAGTGACGGCAACACCAATGGAGCGGCAGCAGGCCGTGTCCGTTCGCTTGTCGCCGTTATGGGTGGGGGCAGCGCCAGCGACCATCGCACCCGAGCGGATGCTCGAGGATCTGGAGGGCGTCCCGGTCATCGCGGGCTGCGTAGTGCGAGTGCCGACTTTCGCAAAAGCGGTGAACTTCCAGGTTGTGCGCACCATTCCCTCGGGAGCGGTGGTCATCGGGAAGCGTACCGACATTCGGGTCGTGGAAGGCGAGCAGACCGCGGCCCGCGCGCCAGCGGTTTCCTACGAAGATATCGGCGGGCTGGAGCGTGAAGTCGCGCGGGTCCGCGAAATGGTCGAACTGCCGCTGAAGTACTCGCGCATTTTCGAGCGGCTGGGAATCCTCGCGCCTAAAGGGGTGCTGTTGTATGGTCCGCCCGGCACTGGCAAAACCTTGCTTGCGCGCGCCGTGGCCGCCGAAAGCCGCGTGCACTTCATTCATCTCAATGGCCCTGAGATCATGCGGAAATTCTATGGCGAGAGCGAAGCTAAGCTCCGCGAGCTCTTCGAAGAAGCGGCGCGCCACGCGCCCGCGATCCTGTTCATCGACGAGATCGACGCCGTTGCCCCCAAGCGCACCGAGGTGGTCGGCGAGGTCGAAAAGCGTGTGGTGGCGCAGCTTCTCAGCTTGATGGATGGTTTTGTGGCGCGCGGCCAGGTCATCGTCATCGGTGCGACCAATATTCCCGAGGTCCTTGATCCGGCACTGCGGCGTCCGGGTCGCTTCGATCGCGAAATCGAAATCGGCGTTCCCAACACGCAAGCACGGTTGCAAATCCTCAGGATCCACACGCGGGCCATGCCACTCGCGCCTGACGTCGAACTTCAAGAGATCGCCGAGCATTCTCACGGGTTCGTCGGCGCCGACCTCGAAGCCCTGGGACAGGAAGTGGGCATGATTGCCTTGCGCAGGTTTCTTTCAACCGTCCCGCTCGACACGGATGGCGCCCGTTCGACTGAACTTGGGGCGCTGCAGGTTACGCGCGACGACTTTCTCGCCGGTTTGAAGGAAGTTGAACCCAGCGCGACGCGCGAATTCTTCATTGAGAAGAGTGCTTCGACGTTTGCATCCCTCGGAGGTCTCCACGAAGCAAAGCGCTTGCTCCACGGCGTAATCGAGCACTCGCACATGCGGGACGAGATTTATGTGCAGGTTGGACTGGCTCCGCCGCGCGGCATCCTGCTGACCGGACCTTCGGGCACCGGAAAGACCGCTATGGCACGAGCTCTCTCTGGGGAGATGCAGATCCCGCTCATCGCGATTGATGGCCCGCAACTTTACTCGAAGTGGTTGGGCGAATCCGAGAGGGCGCTACGCGAGGTTTTCAAAAAGGCACGACGGGCCGCTCCCTGCATTCTGTTCTTTGACACGATTGATGCGGTCGCGCCGAAGTTCGGTGCCGATCAATTCGGTAGCGATGTCTATCAGAGGATTCTCAGCCAGCTCTTGCGTGAGATCGACAACTTGCGCGACGTCAAAGGAGTGATCCTGCTCGCGGCGACCAATCGTCCTGAGCGGATCGAGCCGGCGCTCTTGCGGAGCGGGCGCTTCGACTATATACTCCCGTTCGCCAAGCCGGACGTTGCAGAGCGCGCCGCCATCATGCGGCTTTGCTGCCGGCGCGTGCCGCTGGCTCCGGATGTCGATTTTGATGATGTTTGCTGGTCGCATGGAAGATTTCACCAGTGCTGATATTGAAAGCCTGTGCAAGAAAGCAGCGTTAACGGCGATCGCGGAATTTCAGGATGGCAGTCGCGTCGCTCCTTTTGTCGTCTTGCGGAAAGATCTCCTGGCGGTTCTTGAGTCCGATCGTGGAAGTCCCAGGCAATCGAACACCGCGAACCCGCTGACCAATGGCGCCGGGGGGCTATGCCCCGACGCATCTACTAAGTGATGAACGAGGTTTGATCATGAGCTACACCGAACTTACCGTTTGGACGCGCGGCATCATTATGGACAAAGAGGGTCGCGACATTGTCAATTCCATCTCCGCTTCCGCTCGCATCGAGGGCAAGTACGCGCAGGCGATGGAGAACTACGTCGACAATCCCGATCGCACCAACGCTCCCACCCGCAAGTATTGCCGCGTGAGCGACAGCGTTCTCGAGAACGAGCTTACGTATGAAAACGAGCACCCCAACATCGTCGTGCTGGTCGAGGGAACGATGGTCAAAGGCTGGGATTACATGCGCGGCATGCCTGCTGGCGGCACGCTAGTGATCAATACGCACTACACGCCGGATTACATGATTCGTTTCGTGCCTGGTGTCGAGCGCCTGGCTCAGCTCGTTTGCGTCGATGCGGCTCATCTGGCGGACCACAAATGGCTCTATTACCGGCTGGGCGAGCTCGGCCTCGACCGTCTTTCGACCGAGGGCGCCGCTGAGCGGAACAAATCCGTCGCGCCCGACATCGCTGCTCCGCTAATTGCGGCGGTGGTCAAGGCCACCGGCATCGTCAAGATGTCGACAATCGAGCCTATGATTTCGAACAAACACGCGTTCCATGCAGCACTCGAAGCGTTGCACATCATGCCACTAAATCCTGTGGCGGTTTAGGGAAGGATTTACATGTCGACCAAAGGCACACGCATCCCCGATTGGCTTACCGTCCCGTTTGCCGGCATCACGCCGGCTCCCACGCAGGAAAAGGGGCAGGACTTGTTTCCTACCGGCAACTGGCGTTCCATCAGGCCGGTGTACCGGGACAAATTGCCACCCTGCAACAACGCATGCGGAACCAACGAAAAGATCCAAGGCTATCTCGACCTGGTGAAGCGCGGCAAGTATCTGGACGCTTACGCCCTCATCAAGGAAGACATGCCCTTTCCGTCGGTCACGGGTCGCGTGTGCTATCACCCGTGCGAGCAAGCCTGCAACCGTGGGAAGTACGATGAAGCCATCTCCATTCGCGCTGTCGAACGATTTCTAGGCGACCTGGGACAGGCTCTGGCACACGACGTGGTCAAGGCCGGCAAGCCCAACGGCAAGAAAGTCGCGGTCGTCGGTTCGGGTCCTGCCGGACACAGCGCGGCCTACCAACTTGCTCGACTGGGCTACAAGGTAACGATCCTTGAGAAATCCCCGAAAGCTGGTGGGCTGAATCGCGGCGGTATTCCGGACTGGGTTCTTCCCGCAGACGTGCTTGATCGCGAGATCGAGCGCCTGGTCGAGCTAGGCATCACCATCAAGACTAACGTCGAAGTCGGCAAGGACGTAACCTGGGACGACTTAAGAAAGAACTACGCCGCTTGTGTGCTGGCCGTGGGCCTGACTGAGCCCAACAGCGTGCGAGCCGAGGGCGAGAACAAAGAAGGCGTACTTTACGGGCTTCCGTTCCTTCGCGATATCGGCATGGGCACGTCGAAAGTGAAGCTGGGAGCCCGCGTGGCCGTTATCGGCGGCGGAAACACCGCCATCGACTGTGCCCGCGAAGCTCTGCGTCAAGGCGCCTCGGAAGTGACCATGATCACGGTCGAGGCCAACCCTCAAGAGATGCCCGCCGTGCCGGAAGATCTGCACGACATGCTCGAAGAAGGGGTCGAACTGTTTCACGGGCGCGCTGTCACCGCGGTGCTCGGCAACGGCCAGGTAGAGGCTTTGCAATTGTATCCGGCGCGCTTCTCCGGCGCCATCAATGCTTCGCCGATCACGGTAGATCGCGAAGCCGCTCCCGAACGCTTCGCCTGTGACACCGTAATTATTGCCGTAGGACAGCACCCATCGCTCGCCTGGTTGCCGCAGCAGTTCAAGAACGAGCGGGGCACCATTAAGATCGACCGCTTTGGACGCCTCGGCGACACGAACTTTTTCGCAGCCGGCGACATCGTGCAGTTGGGTTCAGGACAGCCTCTGATGGTGGTCAACGCCGTTGGCGACGGCAAGCGCGTTGCCTTCAATCTCGACAAGGTGCTGCGCGGGGAGCCGTTGCAGCCGCGAACGATTCCGATCGACGTTATCGTTGATTTGAATCGCATGAACATGACGTACTTCCCTCACTTCCCGCGGGTGCAGCAGACTCTGCTTCCGCCGACAAACCGGCGCAAAACGCAGGACGAAGTGATTCAATCGCTCTCGGAAGAGCAGGCAGTTGAAGAAGCCAGCCGCTGTTTCAGTTGCGGCACCTGTAACGCCTGCGACAACTGTTATCTGGTGTGTCCCGAGCCGTGCATCGCGCGTCCCGAGCGTTCAAACGGTTTGTATAAAATTCTCGTCGACTATTGCAAAGGTTGCCGAGTATGCATCGAGGAGTGTCCGACGGGCTGCCTCGAGGGCGTGCCCGAACTCGACTTTGACACTGGCGTAGTGCGAATGGACACTGCGTTCGCGATTTCGCCCGGTCTGCACGGTCGGCAGGCGCTCGAGTTGAAGAATCTCGGGGAGCGGCCAGCGAAGAACATTTAGAATCGGAGTAAGACATGGCAACGACTACTGAAAGAAAAAAGAAAACGGTTCGGATCAACGGCTGCGTCGCCTCGGCGCAGGCCGCCAAGTACGCCGATGTTGATGTAATCGCAGCCTACCCGATTCGTCCTTACACAGCGACGATGATGGCACTCGCACAGATGGTGGCCAACGGAGAACTCGACGCCGAGTACATCGTGGCCGATAGCGAGCACTCGCAATTGAGTATCGCGCACGGCGCTGCGTCGAGCGGCGCGCGTGTTTTTACCGGTAGCTCGGGCGTCGGCGTGCAGTTCGCATACGAGTTATATTCGCCGATCTCGGGCAGTCGTATGCCGGTACAAATGATGATCGCCGACCGGACGCTCGATCCACCGGGTGATTTCGGTTCTGAACATACCGACGCACTGTCAACGCGAGACATGGGGTGGCTCATGGGCTGGTCGTGCGATGCCCAGGAAGCATTCGACAACCACTTAATCGCCTATAGAATCGGCGAGGACCCGCGCGTACTCTTGCCCCAAATGGTCTGCCAGGATGGTTTCTTCGTCTCTCATATAACCGGTGATGTCGATTTGCCCGACCCGGGGCAGGTGAGCGAATTCCTGCCGCCCTACAAGCATCCTTACCCCCTCGATCCGCGGCATCCAGTGTCGCATGGTCCCCAGATCATGCCCGAGCAAGGTCCGCCGCTTCAGTTGGAGCGTGCTCGCGCCATGGAAGACTCGATGGCAGTAATTGAGCAGGCACACGAGGAGTTCGCAAGAATCTTTGGCCGCCGATACGATCCGTGGGTCGAAGAGTTCATGACCGATGACGCCGAGGTGGTCTTTTTTATGCAGGGCGCCCACGCGGTCACGGCGCGCTTCGCGATTCAGCACATGCGCGAGAAAGGCCTGAAGGTCGGTCTCGCCCGGCTGCGAACCATCCGGCCCTACCCAACCGATCGTGTAAACGAGGTCCTCAGCAAATTCAAGGTGGTGGGCGTGATCGAAACTAACATGGCTCTGGGCAGCGTGAGCAGCGGCGGTGTTCTCTATGGCGAAGCGGCCGCGGCCCTGTACGAGAGCAAAAATCGCCCCCTGGTGATCTCGTTCATGGCCGGTATGGGTGGCGAGGCCATCGTGCTGAAAGAATTCTATTGGATGACCGAGAAAATGATGCAGGCGCAGAAACGCGGGAAAATCGAAAAGCGCACGCATTGGGTTGGATTCGAAGAGTAGGAGAGCTGCTTGCGGCGACCTCAAAAGCGTCCGCTCTACATCAAGTTTTCACGCAGAGTTTGAACTCTGCCATGGGAGAAGCAATATGCCAGCAATTGAAGTTGAACGCCAGGTACTGCCGATTCTCGGCAGCCCAAATCAGGGGGCGCGTTTCTATAACCCTGAGCTGCCATCGAGTGAGCCGTTCGTCCCCGGGCATCGCACATGTGCAGGCTGCGGGCCTTCCATCCAGTACCGGATGACCAGCAAAGCGTCAGGCGACAACACAATCCTGGTCGGGCCGACCGGCTGCATGTACGTCGCCAACAGCTCGTATTTGTGCACACCCTACAATGTGCCGTGGGCGCACACTCAGATTGGCAGCGCGGGCAGCTTCACGGCCGGAGTGGCCGCCGCCTATGAAGCCATGATCCGCAAGGGCAAGTGGAAGGGCCAGTTTCCAAATATTATCTGCGAAGCGGGCGATGGCAGCGCATCCGACATTGGTCTGGCTTCGATTTCCGGCGCGCTCTATCGCAATCACGACTGCCTCATTATCTGCTACGACAACGAGCAATACGCGAACACCGGCATACAGGCGTCGTCGCGCACACCCTACGGCGGCATGACGACCTTTTCTCCGCCCGGTCCGCTGGTTCCCGAAGGCAAGAAGCTGTTTCCCAAGGATCTTGCCCGGATGATGGCTGCCGGCCATCCTCACTGTTATGTCGCCACTGCAAGCGTGGGCTACCCTATCGACTTGATGAACAAAGTCCGCAAGGGACTCAACCACAAAGGCGCCGCTTATCTTATGGTCTATACCCCTTGCCAAAAGGGTTTCGTCTACGAGACTCCCCGCTCGATCGATCTGGGCAGGCTGGTTGTCGAATGCGGGCTCTATCCCATCTGGGAGTGGAACCCCGAGAAGCGTGCGTTCGATTACAGCTTCCGCCCGCAAAGCATGCGGCCGGTGTCGGAGTATTTGAAATTGCAAGGACGCTTCGGCCATCTCCACGCCGAGCACATCGCAACACTGCAGAAATTTGCCAATGAGCAATGGCGAATGATGGGTGTCCAGCTACCTGAGGTACTCATTCATGCAGCAGACGCGAAAAACCTGACCAATATGGCGGCGGCAGCTGAAGCCGAGGCGGTGGCGCAAACTTTATGAACACGAAAACTAGCGCTCCTTTTCATCCTGTCGAGTCCGTACCGGAAGCTGAGCCAGAGGGACAGGAAAGTTATATCGTCACCGAAGGCAAGAAGCGCGGGTCGACCCGCGACGTGCGGCCGGAAGCGGCGTTCAATCGCTTTTACACTGTTCTGCGCGTACACGCGGGCGACGCCATCCTTACCGACAACTGGCACACCAATGAAGTGCTGGACCACGCTCGTAAGAACTTCGAGGGACGCACCTTCGCGATGCGAACGTTGGAGGCCTGGGGCGCGATGATCGAAAACGATCGCCGCGCCTACTACACCGCCGGCGGGCGAGTCTGGGTCATGGATCTAGAGCCCGCGGAAGACAAGAAGCCGCGGTTGCCTGGCGCCGGCAAGAACTAGGGTACGGTTGCGGCGCATCCTACTCATTGACGACACGCCGGAGATTGCCGAACTTCTCACGTTCTCGCTGCGGGACCATGGCTACGAGGTCTTCGCCTCGGGATTTACCGAGAGCGTCAACGAATTGCTGCTCGAGCAACACTCGGATGCGGCGGTGCTCGACTGTTCGGTCTTCAGCATGAGCGAGTCGCTCTTCGATACCGTGCGCCACCACCCGGACCACGCCGAGTTTCCCGTCGTCATCATCAGTGACACTCCGGAAGAGGCCGATGCGAGTTTGCGCTCGCGGAAAGCCCGAAGAGTTCTGCTAGTCCCAAAGCCATTCACCGGCTCGCAGGTAGCAAACGCACTTGATCGGTTGCTTGAATAAATATGCCTTTGTGGAGCATGGACGACTGGAAATACGTCGACCGTGAGGTCGTCACTGACCCGAAAGGCAGGCAGTGGACCGTGGCGCTGATGGATGTGTTGGGACAGGAAGGCGATCCCGAGATGCCGAACAAGTTGCTCGAGCTTCAGTATTCGTCGGGCCGGTATTTCACGCTCGTCTACTCGGACGGCGGAGCGCTCCAGCGAGAGCGAGGCTACCCCTCGCTGGAAGAGGCTGTGACCGCGTACGGAGGTCTGATCGTGGCCGTAATTGACGGCAGCCTCGATCCATCCCAACCGGTGTTCCGGCAGGACCTGGAAGATTGATAGCGGGTCTTTAGCGGCTGGGGTCCAGATCTCTCATCACGACGCGAAGCACTTGCCCAGCCAGTCGTGCATCCCGCTCGGAAACCGCAGTCGTGTCGTTCTCGCCGTCATCCCGATACTTCCGTGCGATTGCTGGCAGGCGAGCGCACCCGCCGCGAATGATTCCCTTGCTCTCCGCGACCGCGAGTCTCGTCTCAAACGACCAATCGGCAAGCCTCTCTGTGGGACCGTCGGCAACAGCCAACGCACTCATGCCCTTGTGTTCCAGGGCGTCGGTTACGATGGCCTCCAGGATTCCACAGGAAGTGCGCAGCGCCAAATCGTAGTCCCCCTGCTCGAAGGCGCGCCGGCTATCGGCGTAAGCTCGCTCGACCACGGGCCGGAGCGTGGGGTTGCGCACGAAGTCGAAGCGGTGAGGGGCTGGCGCCTCCGACGAAGCGGAAATTACCGGACCCTCGTCCTTTTGGGTGAGCGAGGCAACCGCTTGCTCGAGGACGTCGAGTAGACGCTTGACGATGTCGACCGGTGACGCCCCTTCAACCGCACTCCCGGCCTCCGATCGCATTAAGAAGGATTCGCTGAACGACCTGGCAAGCCAGTGGGCCTTGCTGCCTCCTGACAATTGATTGATCGTGACCCCGCAGTCTTCCTGCCATGCACGGGTGGCCGCAATTGCCGATTTGTCCGAGGGATCGGTGGCCAACATGTCGCGAAGAGGGCGCCCTCGCCGGATCAGGCCATCGAGGTGGGACAGGTAGGTCTCGATCTGCGCTCGCAGGCTTTCGTCCATAATTCCACTCTCGTACTATTTGCTGGGCAGCGGCCGCTCTGGACCGTCCCGCAACCAGCTCCGCCATGTGGCATTTGTCATCGGCAGATCGAAATAAAAGCCTCGCCGCCGTGAAAATTTACAAAGCTTGACATTCCGAGATGACGATGATAAATTCGCCCGCAAAGTGGTTCGATCAGCGGACCAGTTTATCACAGCGGTCTTTGAACCACAGTGTTTTGTAGGGAAAGTTAGTCGGCACCCATGATGCTGCCGATCGGGTCGCAGGCACAAATTGGGCTAGCCGTTTTAGCGGAATGCTGTTAAAGTCTAGCGCGCCGTCGCGGAGGTAGGTCTATGGCTGCATCTGCAGACTCTCTTATTCACCCTTCTCGTATTCCCAATCGTTGGGTCCAGTTAACGGCTGGCATTGTCGCGATGATGGCCATCGCGAATCTGCAGTACGCCTGGACTCTCTTCACCAAACCGATACAGGCCCATCTGCACGTCTCGCTGGTCGCGGTCCAGTGGACCTTTACTTTATTCGTGGCTCTTGAAACTTGGCTCGTACCTTTCGAAGGATACTTGGTAGATAAAATCGGCCCGCGACTCATGTTGGGCCTTGGCTCCATCATGGTCGGACTGGGCTGGGTTGGATCGGGGTACGCCGAGACCATAAACAGTCTTTACTTTTGGTACGGAGTGGGCGGTATCGGCGCTGGAATCGTCTATGGGGGCGCCATTGGCAACGCGCTGAAATGGTTCCCCGACCATCGCGGTCTATGCGTCGGCCTGACCGCTGGAGCTTTCGGCATAGGGACAGCAACAACGATCTCTCCCATTGCAGCCATGCTGAAAGCCACGGACTATCAGCACACGTTCATTGTCTGGGGAATCATCCAGGGAGTGGTTGTGCTGGCCTCTTCCCTCTTCCTCGCCAGACCACCAGTTGGATGGACCCCACCGAACTGGAAAGAGAAAGAAGCGAAGATCAAGGCCAAGGTGAACACTTCGTCCGTCGACATGACGCCGTTGCAGATGCTGCGCCAGCCGTCTTTCTACATCATCTACCTGATGATGACCATGCTGGCCTTCGGTGGTTTGGTGGTTACCGCGCAACTCAACCCCATGGCTTCCTCGTACCACGTGGATAAGGTGGTTGTGATGTGGGGTATGACGGCATTGGTGATGGCCATCACCGTCGACAGGATCCTGAACGGCTTGACCCGTCCCTTCTGGGGATGGGTATCGGATCATATCGGCCGAGAAAACGCCATCTTCGTCTCATTCATTCTGGAAGCAGCCGCAGTATTTGCCCTGCTCCAGTTGATCAGCCATCCGGTTTGGTTCGTGGTGTTATCAGGTCTGACCTTCTTCGCGTGGGGCAATATTTTCTCCTTGTTCCCTTCCATCACCGGTGATCTGTACGGAAACAAATGGGCTACCACCAACTACGGAATCGTCTACACCGCCAAGGGGGTGGCTGCTGGTTTTGCCGGGCCCGGTGCCGCTTGGTTGTTTGCCAAAACTAACTCCTGGACGAAGGTCTTCTGGGCGATGATCGTATGCGATCTGATTGCTGCGTTCATGGCTTTGCTGTGGCTGAAGCCTCTGGCACATCGCGCCGTCAAAGAGTCGGAGCGCGCGGCTTCGGGGGCTTCGGCAACTGTGGGTGCGCCGGCCAAAGCTCGAGTAGTAGCGTAGCGGAAAGTCTTAACCGTAAGACAATCAAACAGAGGCTCTCTTCTCGAGGAGAGCCTCTTTGCTTTAGACAGGTTGCGACGCGTGGACGCACACCCCGTCTCGCGGACGCGTGAGCGGCCATGCCCTTGAGGGATGGATTCGCACCCAACACCGTTGCCGTGCCGGATCCATTGATTTTGAACTGGCCCACCAAGCTGCGGAGCTGGGTAGAGTTGTCCACCAGTTGCTGCGATGCCTTCTGCGTATCGGTGGCTCCGCGTGTTGTGCCCTGCGCCGCCTCCGCCACACCCGCAATGTTGCTCGTGATCTCGCCGCTGCCTTTGCGCCGCTTCGTTCACATTGGTGGAGACGAATCGTCAGGGACGCGCAGTCGCCGTCTCGCGGCATGCCCTGGTGCCCCTGGTTACATGCTGTCGAACTACGCTGGCAAACGCTGGCCGCGTGTTTCCTCGCCGAATGGGATCAGAAGCAGTCCCAGCACGAAAGCAATAGAAGTCATCGCGACCGGAGTTCCTAGCGAGCCGAAGTGCCGGACGCCTGCTCCCACCAGAAAGGTGATTCCAGCACCGCCAAATCGGGCAAACGAGGTGGAAAACGCGAACGCGCTGGCCCGGCATTCCGTGGGGTATTGCTCGGGCAGCCAGAGGGTATAGACGGAAAAGTTGGCACCGCCCAATCCCAGAAAGAAGAGACAAAGGAAAAACCATGGAAGTGCAGCCGCCCCAAGATAGAAAACTTTGCCGAATGTGAGCGCAATGAACACCATCATCAAAGTAAAGAAAACCGCCAGCGCCCCGCGTCGCCCCAACCTTTCGGCAAGCCACGGCATTGCCAGGCAGCCGAGAATCGTAGCAAACGAGACCAGCATGATTCCCCAGGAGGCGAGCTGCGCAGCTTGCGTACCGCCGCGTCCACCAGCTTCGGCAACCGACGTGATCGCAGCCGGAACATATACGGTTCCAGCCCACAGGCCACAGATGGAAGCCAGCATAAGCAAGGAATTGACTATGGTGCGGCGACGCCAGGGCGGCGAGAATAGCGTCGCCAGAGGACGCCAAACCGCCCACGCACGGACAACCTTTTCTTTCTTAGTCCAGGCGGCAGGCTCTTTAACTCCATGCCGGACCCAAGCCAGAAGCAGTGCCGGCAGCCCGCCCACAACAAACATGGCCCGCCAGCCAAAGCGGCTGCCAACCCCGTAGTTCGCCAGAGCAGCCAGAAAAATCCCGACGTAATATCCGGTGTGCATCAAACCGGCGCCCACGCGGCGTCGATCCTCTGGCCACTCCTCCGCCACAAACGTCCCGCCCATGGCCCATTCTCCGCCAATGCCTATGCCCGCGAGCAGGCGAAGAATCGCCAGTTGCCACACACCCATAACGAAGGCACTCAGAAAAGTGAATGCCGAATACCACAGGATGGTCAGCATGAGAGTGCGCACGCGGCCAAACTTGTCTCCAATCGGTCCCCAAAGGAAAGCAAGCCCCCAGCCAATGAGAAAGAGGGCAAACAGCAACCCGCCATATAGTCCGACGTTGCCCTTGGTCGCTGGAATACCCGAGCGCGGCAGCAGTTCGCGCAGCGAGGGCACAAGGACGAGCGCATAAACAAAGGAGTCCATTCCGTCCAGCGTCCACCCACCCCACGACGCCCAGAAGCCGCGAATCTGATTTTGAGTGAGAGACGTAGATACGGCCGAGGCAGGATGATTCACTTCGTTCGCAGCCGAGCGCGCCATGACAGTGGGGAACTATAGCAAAAACGTCCAGTGATCAGAAAAACATATTGAACGTGCCTTGGTGCTGTCCCGCCGCACTTCAGCTTCCGCCGCCCACTCGCAATTGGACTGGATGCTAGAATCAAAATGACGCGATTACGCCACATTTTCATGCTGACCGGCTCCCAAATTCGGCGCAAATTTCTGGACTATTTCGTCCAGCACGGACACAAAGAGGTCCATTCCTCCTCGCTGGTTCCGGCCAACGACCCCACGCTGCTCTTCACCAACGCGGGCATGAATCAGTTCAAGGACGTCTTCCTCGGCCTCGAAACCCGCGACTACAAACGCGCCACGACCTCGCAGAAATGCGTGCGCGCCGGGGGCAAGCATAACGACCTCGAAAACGTCGGCTTCACCAACCGTCACCACACGTTTTTCGAAATGCTGGGCAATTTTTCCTTCGGGGACTACTTCAAGAAAGACGCCATCGCGTACGCCTGGGAACTGATTACTTCGCCTTCATGGTTTGCCGTAGAAAAAGACAAACTCTTCGTAACCATCTTCAAAGGTGAAAACAGTGTGCCTCGCGATGCCGAAGCGTACGATCTGTGGGTAGTGCAGGGCGTGGCTAAGAACCGGATCTTCGAGTTCGGCGCAAAAGACAATTTCTGGCAGATGGGCGACACCGGCCCCTGTGGCCCCTGCAGCGAGATCCACTACGACATGGGTCCGGCCGCCTCCGACCAGAGCCACACGGATTGCGCGTTTGGATGCGACTGCGGCCGCTACGTCGAAATCTGGAACCTGGTCTTCATGCAATTCGACCGCGATGCCACCGGAAAGCTGAATCCGTTGCCCAAACCATCGATTGATACAGGCATGGGCTTGGAGCGGGTGACGGCAGTGCTACAGGGAGTGATTTCGAACTACGACACAGATCTATTCACGCCACTGATTCGGCGAGCTGCGGAATTGACGGGCACGTCGCTCACCAAGGAACTGGAGAAGGAAGCTAAGGTAAAATCAGCGGCCTCTCTGCGTGTGATTGCAGATCATTCCCGCGCTGCGACGTTTTTGATCTCAGATGGGGTCCTGCCCTCGAATGAAGGCCGCGGATATGTGTTGCGGAAGATTTTGCGGCGGGGTATTCGCCATGGTCGGCTCCTCGGCCAGACCGCTCCATTTATGTACAAAATGGCTCACGCGGTTCGGGATTTGATGGTTGATGCGTACCCCGAACTCGATGAAACCATCGAGCGTGTCAGCAAATTAATATACGAGGAGGAGACTCGTTTCGCTCACACGATCAGTATTGGGAATCTTTACCTTGAGCAGACGTTAGACCGGCCCCGAATGGATCGCATCTCGAGTCTTTTGGATGAACTGGATGAAGAGAAGCCGGAACACAAAACGCATGTAATGGAAGCGTTCAAGCAAGCAATAAACTCTAATAATAATTTCGGGATTTTATTTCGGGCGGTCGAGAGATTCTTTGGTAAAGAGCGGGCCGAGCTCTTCGTGAAAGATTGGCGTGTAGCTGAAGAGATTCCTCGATCGCTTTCAGGCCGAGAGGCTTTCGACATTTTTCAAACCTACGGGCTGCCAAGAGACTTTATTGAAGATGTGTGTCGCGACGCGGGGGTTGCTTTCGACGCAGCTGGTTTCGAGCAGGCCCGTGCCGAGGAACAAGCACGTGCTCGGGCCTCTTGGAAAGGCGCGGCCAAGCAGACCGCGAATCCCGCGTACCAGCAACTTCCCAAATCAGAATTCGAAGGCTACCGCCAGACCCGTTCCGACAACTGCGAAGTCCTCGCCATCATCCACGAAGGCCAAGGCGCGCAAGAACTCAAACCCGGCGACGAAGGCGAAATGATCCTCGATCACACACCCTTCTACGCTGAATCGGGGGGCCAAGTCGGCGACCGCGGATGGCTCTACAGCGACGATCACAACACCATCGTCGCCGATGTAAAGGGCTGCTACTCCCCCATTCAAGGCGTCCGGGCGCACCAGGTCATCGCGAAGCAGCCAATCCGCATAGGCGACAAAGTCGATGCCGTCGTCAACGCCGAAATCCGCCAGTCGACCATGCGCAACCACACGGCTACGCACTTGCTGCAAGCCGGACTGCGCGAAGTTCTGGGCAAGCATGTGAAGCAGGCAGGATCGCTGGTCGCTCCCGATCATCTGCGCTTTGATTTTTCGCACTTCACCGGCGTTGCTGACGAAGAACTGCAAGACATCGAAGAGCTGATCAACAAAGAGGTTCTCGGCAACCAGAAGATCGAAGTCATCGAAAACGTTCCCATCGATGTCGCCATCAACGAATACAAAGCCATGGCCTTGTTCGGTGAGAAATACGGCGACCGGGTCCGCGTCATCAAAATTGGCGACTTCTCCACCGAACTCTGCGGCGGCACGCACACCAGCGCCACCGGAGAAATCGGCCTGATCAAAGTTTTAAAAGAAGGCAGCGTGTCGTCCGGTGTGCGCCGCATCGAAGCCGTCACCGGCGAAGGCTCGCTGCATCACTTCCAAAAAGATCACAAACTGGAAAGCGTAGTCGCAAGCCTGGCCACGCATTCGGACGCCGTTTCTCCCGCCGACGCATTGAAACTCGAACTCGACAAGAAAGACTCCGAGATCAAACGTCTGCAGCGCGAACTCGATCAGGCCCGCATGAAGTCAGCGTCGTCGACGGTAGCGTCGGTCACCGACAAGATCAAAGATATCCACGGCGTCAAAGTTCTCGCCCACCGCGTGGATAATCTCGAACGGGCGCAGATGCGCGCGCTGGTCGATCAACTCCGCGACAAACTGGGCTCAGGCGTGGTCGTGCTGGGCTCAGCAACAAATGGCAACGTCGCGTTAATCGTCGGCGTTACCAAAGACCTCACGCGGAAAATCCAAGCCGGCAAAGTCATCGGCCCGGTAGCGCAAAGAGTCGGCGGCAAAGGCGGCGGCCGCCCCGATCTAGCCGAAGCTGGAGGCAAGGATCCTTCCGCGCTGGATGCGGCCTTGGCCGATGCGTACGGGGTGGTAGAGTCCATGCTGGTGTAGAGTGGACACTCCTATCCGCCACTTTTGAACTTGATTTTCTTGGAAAGACTCCCACCCATATTCGACGGCGGCGGACGGGAGTGTCCATCCTACATGATTCTTGACATAGCTATCTTATTATAGATAGCTGTTTTAGTCTTGCATGCAAGTCAGCGTGGCCGATGCCAAAAATAAGCTGCCCGAGTTGATCAGAGCGGTCGAGGATGGGCAGCCAGTGATTATCTGCCGCCGGGGCGTACCGGTAGGGGAAATCGTGCGCACGAAAAAGCCTACTCGCAAGAAACGTACGCTGGGAACGCTGAAGGCAAGATTCAGTCCTTGACCCAAGCTGGTGGAAGCCCATGACGGACGACGAGGTTGAAGACTTCCTGTCGGGGCGTCGCTGAGATGCGACGGCTTCTCGACACGGCAGTCCTGATCCACGCCGTGGAATCGCCCGAACGGCTCAGCCGACGCGGGGCTGCAGCTCTGCAAAAATCACAAAACGTTCTTGAGCTAAGCACAATCTCTCTGGCGGAAATTGCAATCAAGGCAGCACTCGGCAAGCTCAGGCTCTCGGGCAGCGTCAGTCCGCCAGGCGGTCCAGCATTTGGACGTCCGAATCCTGCCCTACACTGCCGAGCATGCTTTCCAGTTGTTCGGGTTGCCGGACCCTCACGGTGATCCCTTTGATCGCCAAATCATTGCTCAAGCCCTGTCGGAGAAGATTCCTGTGATCATGCCAGACGAGAAGTTTGGGCTGTACGAGAGGCTCAAGATCATCGAGTAACCGTTCTTCTCTGACTGGATTCGGGCCGCAAGACTCGCACGGCTGGACTCAGCACTCGCTGAAGTATATAAAGTGACGAGACGTTATTGAGTAAGGTTCCGTTCCTCAGCGACTTCGCGTCGGGGTCCCTATGGAAGACCGCATCCGGCTCATCACGCACAAGGGTAAAGCAATCCTACTGGTCGATGCGTCCCACTGCTCGGCCGCGGAGCTGCTGAAGCTTTCACGCCTGGTTCCCCTCTACGTCAAACCCGAGCCGCGCGGCTCCGTCCTGCTACTGGCCGATTTCACCGGAGCCGAGTTCGATCGCGAAGCCGTCACCAGCATGAAAGAGAGTGCGGTTTTCGATCGACCTCATCTCAAAAAGTCAGCGTGGGTGGGAACGGAAAATCTGCCGCGTGTGTTCTACGAACACATCAAGGTTTTCTCCCAGCGAGACTTGCCCACGTTCAAAACCCGCGAAGAGGCGATGGACTGGCTGGCGCAAGACGATTCACCGACCACCCTGGCGTGAAAACTCGGCGTAGCCAACGAAACCTCAGCACTAACCGCAGCCTTCGCTAAGCCACCTCAGCCCGACCGTCGCGCTTGCCCAAGGTTTCACCGAACAGCTCCGTCAGCTTGTGAAAAGCTCGCTCGGCCTGCGGCGCGTTGTGGACGGGGCTGTCCGAGGACGTCCAACTGTGATACGCATCCTTGTAAACTTCGCTCTCGTACTTTCCGCCCCAGGCTTCGAGCGTCCGGTCTAGCTTCGCGATCGCTTCTTCCGGCATGCTGCGATCATTCGTGGCATGTCCGAAGTACAAGCGCGCTTTGACGCGAGACAACGTCAGGTGCGGACTGGTTGGCGCGTCGGTAAAAAGTCCTCCACCATGAAAGGAAGCAACTGCCGCGATTTTATCGGGCAGCGCAGCAGCGGTGTGCAAAGCCATTTTCCCGGTAAAACAATATCCCACCACGCCCATCGTGCCTGGACGAACACAACCCTGGGATACCAAAAATCCTACGTAAGCCGCCGCGTCTTCGTCCATCGCTTCGGGCGTCAGCGGTTGTGAAAGCTCTGCTAAGCGCTCCTTCGGCGCCTCCCCGCTCAGCGATCGGAGCGGTGGTTCCAGCGGCGTTCGGCCGGTACGATAAAAAACGTTAGGCATCAGAACCGCGTAACCCTCATTCGCGAGTCGGCCCGCAGCCTCCCGATTCGCAGCGCGAATACCGCCGATGTCGGTCAGATAAAGAATGCCGGGCCAGCGCCCATCACCCTCTGGGCAATATAGAAAACTCTCCGAACTTCCCTTGCGCATGGAAATTTCAACTTGTCGTTCTTTCATCTCTTGATCGAGTCCTCTCCTTCTGGTCTTAGATTACCGCTCTCGATTCGATACCCAGCTCGCGCCGCCGGACGCTAACTTCTCCACTTCAACGTAACCGGCCCAGCCATAGGATGCTTCATCTCCCCGCCGGTTCGGCACGCGTCGAGATACGCCGCCTTCAACTGGAAATACCACTTCGCCGGACGATCCGCATCGTCGATCAGCATCAGATGCGGATTGTGCTTCAAGCCCTCCGACTGATTCTCCATCGTCCGGCGGTCCTGTTCGACAAACTTCGCAAAGACAAATTTCAGCAACGCCGGTCCAAACGGAACCCAGCGAAAAATGTTCCAGCAAGCCACCACATCAATGCGACAGTGGCTGCGCGTGATGGGGGTCACGGTGGTCAGGCTGGAAAACCAATACTTCCCTGCCCGAATGGTTTCGAGGCGCAGGTTGGGCAGAACAAAATCAATGGTAGTGGTGATGGAATCCGCATCCGCGTAGAGCCGCAGCAGCTTGTAAGGCGCGCTGTTCGAGCTGGGCGTGTGCGCGCTCATGCGGAAGCCCATGGGGATCGGCTCGAAATTCTTCTGCTTCTCGTGAATGCTGTGCCGGCTGCGCCACCACCATGCTTGATGAACAAACGGTCCGTGCGCCGGATCCATCAGCCCGATGATTCCGTGGTCCACGTTGCATGGCAGCTGTGCCGTCAAATAGGCGATCTTGTACTTTCCGCCAAAAGTTGGAACTTGCGGAGCGGGCGACGACGGCTCCGCCGCCTTGGTGAAACCGGCTCCCGGCGGAGGCGGCTCGGGAATGAACACCCAAATGTAGTCGTCGTGCTCCTCGCACGCGTAACTGCCGGCGTAGATTCGGTCCACTTTCAATTCCTGATCGGAAGTCAGCGAGGGAATCAGCTGGCACTGGCCGGAGTGAGCGTCGAACTTCCACCCGTGGTAGCTGCACTCCAACTGCTGCCCGTCAAACCACCCGCACGAAAGCGGCATCCCCCGATGCGGGCAGGCGTCTCGTAAGGCAAACGGCCTTCCCTGATGATCGCGCCCGATGACCAGAGGCGTCTCCAGCAACATAGCCTTATGAAGACGGTTCCCGGAAATCTGCGCACTGGGCAGCGCACGATACCAGAAGCCGAACAGCATCAGGGAGTCCGGCGTCTGGCGGGAAGCAATTTGCAGTTCACTCATGAGGAATCACAGGCATACTATATGAAGCAAACTTAGTGGAGGACGAGCATCCTCGCCCGTCCAAACTCCCGGTTCGCAAGGAACCTATTAGAAAAATAGCAGATGGGCGGGGACGCCCGCCCTCCATGCGGCCTGTCACTTTGTAACAACACTAATGTTTTCAAGTATTTACACATATTACCAGCGTGGTTCAATAACCCTTTGGTAAGTTGCCCCCCACCCCGTAGCCACCTATAATTGTTGCACTCTGGTTTTAGGGTTCTCCGTCAGGTTCCGGGTGGGCAGGCGCGGATCTTTTTGTCCGCGTCGGAGTTCGTTACGTCGACGGTCAGCCGTCGGCGTGATGTGGCACCCGGCTATGCGAAAACACCTGCAACTCGCCCTGATGGCTAGTCCCGTAATCGCGACCTTCCTTTCATTCACCATGCCATACGTGCAGGCAGAAGCCGGTGCCACAGCCGCAATTACCAGCACCGACGACAACGGCCGGAAAGTCTATGTCAATGAATCCTTTCCGGTAATGTCTAGCAAGCGTTCCGAGACTCCAGTCCGGCGAAATTCACTCGCATTCTGGAGCACCACGGAACACCGCTGGAAACCAGTTCCTTCCGCCAACGTCCGGGCAGCCCGCTCGGCGGCGGCAGAAGTCAACCAATACCTCGGCGAACAACCTGGCGAAAGCACATCGCAAAGCTTTGTTCGCGGCAAATCATTCTCTCCGCAGGAGATCGATGCCGCCATTGACCAAGCGGCCTCGCGCCATAACGTCGATCCAAACTTGGTGCGTGCCGTCATCAAGGTGGAGTCGAACTTCAATCCCAACGCCGTCTCCCGTAAGGGCGCAATGGGGCTGATGCAACTGATGCCGCAGACCGCACGGCAGCTGAATGTGGCCAATCCCTTTGATCCGCAACAAAACGTGGACGCCGGGGTTCGTCATCTAAAGCAGCTGATGGAGAACTACGGAGGCGACGTGAAGCTGACCTTGGCCGCCTATAACGCAGGTCAGGGAGCCGTGGCACGGAGCGCCGGAGTCCCGCATTTCGCCGAGACCCGCAACTACGTGAAGCGGATCACGCAACTGTATTACGGGGGATCGGATCCGGGCTCCCACTTCCTGGATGGCCCTATGCATGATCCGATTCATGTGGAGCGGGACGCAAGAGGCGTGCTCCACATCAGCAACACCGAGTGAATCTTGGGAAGGCAACAGCTTTAGCGGGCTGCCAGGACGAGTGAATCTTGGGAAGGGCACGGCTTTAGCCGTGCCCCCCAGGGCTAACAAAGACGCGGGCTTTAGCCCCTGAGGCAATGGTTCTCCCAGCTCTTTAAGTTTTTGTAAACGCGATTACGGGCAGTTCAATTGAAGAATCCTCGAATTCAACGCGCGCTGCGCTGGAGCGCGGCTGTGTTCACGCTGCTGCTACCTGCGATGTCTGCCCATGCCCGCGTGCACAAATCCGCAACCTGGGCTGATTCCCAATTTGCCGCCGCCGAACAGATGCAAGAGGTGCTCGAGGGACATCCCCTCGAGAACCGCACACGCAGCGATTATGAACACGTAATCGATGCCTATCGTCGTGTGTACCTCGGAGCTCCGACATCGGTCCGCGCTGACCCGAGTGTGGCTGCCGCCGCCCAGATGACCGAAGAAATGGGCCGACGCTTCAATGACCCAGACGTTTTGCGCTCTGCTGTCCAGCAGTACGAATTCCTTCGCCGCGAGTATCCCGGCAGCAAGTTCCGCTTCGACGCTCTGTTCCGGATAGGCGAAATCTATAAGGACGACCTTCACGACAAGACTCGCGCCGACGCCACCTTCGAGGAATTCCTGCGCCGCTATCCCCGCAACCAGTTCGCTGACGCAGCACGCCATGCCCTGGCCGAACCCGCACAGCAGCCGGCCATTCTGAAATCAAAAGATGCGAGCAAGGCCGCGATCAAGGACTCCAAAGCGTCCAGGCCAAGCTCCGATCCCGACCAACACCCCGACAAGGACAACGACGCGTCCCTGAATGCGGCCGTATCTTCAGACTCGACCAAAGACAATGCCAGCCCGGGCAACAGCGCGGCCGCCGAGGCCGAGAACGGCAAGCCCGCGCGAGTCCTCGGAATCCGCCACTGGTCCACACCAGACTATACGCGCGTTGCCATCGATCTCGAGCAGGGCGTCACATATGAGTCGCAACGAATCGATAATCCCGATCGGATTTTCTTCGATCTGATTAACACGAAGCTCGATCCCAAGCTGTCAGGCAAGACCTTCGACGTGAGCGATGGCCTGCTAAAAGATATCCGCATGGCGCAGTTCAAAACCGGACGGACGCGGGTCGTGCTCGATCTGGACCAAGTCTCCAAGTTTGAAGCTTCCCTGCTTTCAAACCCTCCACGCCTCATCATTGATATTCGTAACACTGATATCCGTAGCAATGATATTCGCAGCAAGGACAATCAGGACACTCACGACCAGATCGCGCACGACCAGCGGGCGGCCAGAGCACTTTTGAAGCAGGCCACGTCGTCCACCGAGATCAGCGACGATAAAACTTCTGCGGACAGGCCCGCGCAGGAATCGGTGGACAACTCTGACGAACCTTCTCCAGCTGCAAAGGCGACTGCTGAGAAAACGGTCCGCCGCAACACCGTGGTGGTCAGCAACGGCGTGAAAAAGACCATCGTTGACGCGGACGATGATCAGCCTCCAGTAAAAGAGTCCGCTGTACCCGCAGTGAAAGACTCCGCAGCAAAAGACAAAAACATCATCGCCCGGCTCGACTCTCCCGACGTCAACCCAGAGAAGCCTAACCCAGAAAAGTCTGACCCAGTAAAGCTCGACCTTGAAAAAACCAAGCCGGCCAGCACCATTCCGAGCTCGCCTTCAACCTCTGATACCAAGACCAACACAGCAAGAAAGAAGCGCAAGACACCAACCGCCGATCCCGACGTCCGCGAAGCCCAACCCACAGCCAGCGGAGAGCGTTCTCTAACCCGCGCGCTGGGCCTGAAGATCGGAAAAATCGTTATCGATCCCGGCCACGGAGGCCACGACACCGGCACGATCGGCCCCAATGGCCTCGAAGAAAAAAATCTGGTTCTCGACGTAAGCCGCCGCCTCGGCACGCTTCTGCAAACCCGCCTGGGCGCCGAAGTGATTTATACCCGCCAGGACGATACCTTTATTCCGCTCGAGACTCGAACCGCCATCGCCAATCAGGAAGGCGCCGACCTTTTCGTTTCCGTCCACGCCAACTCCAGCCACGACCCCGATGCCCGCGGCGTCGAAACCTACTACTTGAATTTCACCTCGTCTCCCGACGCCCTTGAAGTCGCTGCCCGGGAAAACGCGGTCTCGGAAGAATCAATTCACGAACTACAGGATCTGGTGAAGAAAATCGCGTTGAAAGAAAAGATCGACGAATCACAAGAGTTCGCCTCCGACGTGCAGAGCTCGCTGCACAGCGGTCTCGCAACAAAGAATCCCGGCGTGCGCGACCGGGGTGTGAAGAAGGCGCCGTTCATCGTTCTCATCGGTGCCAATATGCCGTCGATCCTGGCCGAAATCTCCTTCGTCAGCAATCCCGGCGACGAACGCCGCCTGGCAACTCCCGAATATCGCCAGAAGATTGCCGAATCCCTCTACCGCGGCATCGCGAAATACGTCAGCGGCCTGAGCGGAGTCAAAGTCGCCAGCAAGATCGACAAACAGTAAGCAGGCTCTGCTTTACAGTCGAAATTCCAACCTGGATCCCCAGAGCCACCCCAAGCTTCTAGGTAGCCCATACAGATGCCAATCCCGGGGTCATTTACCGTCAACTGGGGAATGACGCAGCTGCCCGTCAGAACTCGGACCTTGCACTGCGCTCCTGGAACCGTTCGCCAGATGATTCGACGGCTTTCTGGTGTGATTCAATCCCGGCCCGCAGCCCCCGGCTATCTGCGCCTCGGCCTGCCGTTAGAGAACGCGGGCCAAACCCAGGATGCAAGGTCAGCCTTCGGGCAGCGCTTTGCAACTGGACGCGAGTTTCGCCCCAGCCCGCCAAGCTTTAGAGAATCTTCTGGCACAATGCCCCGGTTCTGGTCGCTCGCGGCCTTTCCCCAATCGAGCGATGAATACTACCAAAAGCAAGCTTTCGCGCTCACAACTCGGTTAATCAGTGCAATCGATTTTGCGACAACAATCCCACAACTTGCTTTAACATGCCTTGCGTGGAACGCAAGGAGTTGCTCATGCACGCAAAGACCCGTGATCTCCTGACTCACAGCTGGCAATCGCAGGCCAACCTCTCCTTGTTCTTGTTCCTTCTCGTCATCGTGGGGTTTGTGATCCCTTCGGTAGGCTTGGAGAAGAATAATTTTTCAGTCTACGCAGACATCGCGTTTTCCGTCGTTTTGGTCGCTGGGTCTGGGATCGCCTGGGAGAACCGAACCCTGTTCGTCCTGACATCGCTGGTGTCTGTCGTGGCGATTATCGTGCGGTGGGCGACGCTGTGGAACCCAACAAACCCCCTCTTACTCTGGCAAGCATCGACGGGGCTGGCGGCTATTCTTATGATTACAACCGTATTGCTTTCGCAGGTGTTCCGCTCGGGGCCGGTCACCGCGATGCGGGTCCAAGGAGCAATTGCGGCCTATCTGTGCCTGGGTTACGCCTGGGCACATGCTTATCACATTGCAGCATTGTTGGATACCGGTGCCTTCAGCTCTGCAGGGAGCGATGTTTCGGCCGTGAGCACTTGGGTCAACTATAGTTTTGGGATGCTGACGACCGTGGGCTATCAGGGAATCCTCCCGGTCCACCGGGTGGCGCATACTCTCGGCTCAGGAGAGGCAGTGGCGGGGCAGCTCTATTTGGCAGTACTGGTGGCCCGCTTGGTTTCGATGCAAGTAAGCAGCGCTGCGAAAGGGGATCGATGAAAGTTCGACTCCGAGATCGTCAGACTAAAGGATGGCCCCTGCCCTGAGCTCCTAGAAGCGTTACTTCGGAGCCTTCGGCGGGCAATGGGCGTCGTATATCGTCTGCATCTGCCTGAGTTTCAGCACGCCGTAGAACACGGTAATCGCCATCGCAACAACCAGAATCCCGGCAAATCTTCTTTCCCAGAAGTACTCGCCCTCGCGGTTGGCGACATAGCTGGCCGTGATTAAGCAGAGAATGCCGATATTGATGACCCAGTTCACGGGCTTCGGCACGACAAAATTCAGAGTCCCGAAGCCAGCGAGTTGATAGAGCATGAACGGCAGAATCGCTACCATCGGCATCAGCTCGGACGCACCTAGCGAAACGTCGACCGCGCCGGGATCCAATGCATGCAGCAGCCTACTGTGGGCCAGTTCATGGAACAGCGACGGCATCGCACACAACAAAGGCACCACGGCGAGCAACTCGAGCACCAGCGCGCCGCTCCAGGTACCGGTCTTGGACGAACGATCGGCGCCCGCGTCCGACGATTGCGCGCCGATGTACAGCCCGCCGACGATGGCTGCCGCGCTGGACAGCATCAGCAGCTCCACGGTGATGCCAAAACTCGTGGGTTCGCCGGCCTTGAGTAGCAGCAAGGCCATGAAACCGGGAATGTAGAACATCACCCGCACCAGCCGCGCCCAAACCCGCGCGTCGCGTTCTGGCGGGAGGACCGGGAGCGCAAGTCCATCGGTTCCAATGGTTGGTCGAACCTTCGACATATCGGTATCTCCTCCGTGCAAGAAATTTGTGGCCGATGTACCCTTACCAAGCTGAACCTGTTCTCCGCGCTTGTTTTGGGGTTCGCGTTCGCCCGTCAGCCGAGTCGCTGGCTAGGGCGATTGCCTTCGCTGCCTTTCTCCTTGTCCATTTTCCGCTAACCGCATCGCGCCGAGATTGAACGTCACCTTGTTGATCGTGCCGTTGAAGGGGAACGGCACCTGATAGTCCTTGTCGTTCACACCCGTGCGGGTGTCGACGCCGACGTCGAAGGTCTCGTCAGCCACCTGCAAAAAAGCGATCGAGTTTGGCTGCTTCTGTGTGGCGAAGACCTTGTCGTCTACCTTTAGCACACCGGTGCCGCCCTTGGCGATGCCGGCCGTCATACGTGTAGTCGAACACGATCGTATGCTTGCCCGCCGTGAGCGTATCCGGTCCTTCAAGCGGTTCTGAGCGAGGACGAGCATGTTGTAGTCGAACTCCGGCTTGCCTTTGAGCAGATAGAGCCCATAGCCACCGCAGCGCCCGCCCATGGTCACGTGCATGCCGTCGCCGCCGCCCTGTGGCACATCGACCTCGGCGGTAACCCTGTACGACCTGCCAAGGATGTTCTGTGCGTTACTCGAATTGATGCTGGAGTTTACACCCGAGTAGGTGAATACGGTCTTGCCTGCCGTCGCACTCGGCCGGGGCGCGAGCGCCCGTGCAAATGTATCGTTGTTCAGCGGAAGCACGTTGTACTTGGCCGCCTCCTGCACTTCGCGTGTCATGTTCTGTGCTCCTTTGCTAATGCCACGCACTTCTGTGTCGCGCTCGGAGTGCGTGCCGCCGTCGGTCCGGATGTTGTTCATCTATCCTAAAGACTTCAAGAAAGCGGGTCGCAAGCGTGGAGACTGAAACCTATAGGACGCGTGGTGTGCTGGGAACTGGTAGAAGTTGCAGTGGGCAACGTAAACATTAAGAGTCAGAGGTCACCCGGCGACCCGTATCTTGCGCTGCCTCAATTGCTCAAGGCTTACCGTTTGCACTTGATCCTCTGCGTCTCTAACACGTGCCGCGCGGTGCATTGCGCTTTTTGCGAGCACGCACCACAACGTTTGCGGGTCCCGATATAGGCATAGGTGCGGTTGCTTATGTTGCGGCCGCCGTAGTTGAGTGGCTGCCCGGCGGGACAGCGGTAGCGGTTGCTTTCCGGAAGATAGGCAAAACGTTCGGGGCCGTAGAACGGACTGTTCTTTCTGTGGATACTGTCGCGGGTCCGCATGTAAGGCGTGATGTCCGGCTCCACTAACCATTGCAACCCACAGACGATAGCGCTCATAACCTCAACGCGCGAAAATGCGGTTCTTGCAACAACATCCGCCATGAGCGCCCAACTAGCGCCGCCCACTAGCAATCAAGAACAAGCCTCGCGGAGTGCACCGAACGCTTTGAAAACACGAACCACGTGTGGCTACCAACTTCTGCGTCACTCAGACGATACCGTTGGAAACCGCAACCTGTCAGTTTGTGCAGGCAACACTCCATCGAACCGGAGAGAGCCTGTATCTCTTCCGGGTGGAATTCGATCAGGAAGTCCGGTGCATCCGATCTTTCCAGTGTTTCCGAAGCTCCATTCAAGGCCAGCCATTCGGCGCCTTCAATATCCACCCTGATCAGAGACGGCATTCCGAGGCTGGAAACGTAGAAGTCGAGTGTATTGGTGGGAACCGCGTAGCTGGGCGATGCGTTGTGGCTATGACCAAATTCGAAAAACGCGACCTACGCCACAGTTTCCAAAGCGCGTCTCGTAGAAAGAAATAGAGCCAGATCGGTCCGATACAGCCTCAGCGATCAAACGGATGTTCGCCACTTCGTTAAGCTCAACATTTTCCTGAAGCCTGCTTACGAGCAATCGTGACGGTTCGAAAGAAATGACCCGTGCGCCTCGGGACGCGGCCAAAAACGAAAACAAGCCCATATTTGCGCCCACATCAAAGACCAGAGCATTCGGTCGAAGCAAATCGAGAAATACATCCTCCTGCAGGTACTCGTACTGGTTGTAATAAAACATCCGCCGGCCTGTTTCTTCGCCGGTGTGAATCCGGAAGCCAAGCCCGCGGTAAGTCACGATGATCTCGAAGTCCGTAATGAATTCGGGCAGCGTCGGTAGCGCACGGCAGACAAGATTCTTACCCCCTAAGGCGCTCGTAAGCCTCAACGATCAACGAGTTTGCAATGAAGTTCACGGCATCATTTTGTCCGGGAAACGGACCACCGAAAGGTTACGTACGTAACCGCGCCGCATCGTTGATTCGGGGACAATTTGTCCCCGCCTTTCCTTGAGCGGAGCCAAATTGACCTTTTGGGGCGTGAAACGGCTTTCCTAACTTATTGATTCTCCAAGCGTACGCGCCCCCACAATCCGGCCAGTCAATTGCAATCTAGTGCTGCGACCTCTCCCGCATGCTTTGCTGGGCATCAGTGCCCGGCTAAAGGACCCAAGTTTATGAAGAAGTTCGTTCTGTTTTGTTTGCTGGTGACGGTCACATTCGGCTACGCCGATGACTCCAAGATTTCGCCCGAACTGCGTGGGTATAACTCCAGCCAACCGATTCAGGTGATCGTCCAATATGCACCCGGAACCCAGCCCGGAGCCCAGACCAGTTGCAGCGGGCCGCTCGGCCTGGTGGGTTGCCTCGTGAACGGCGTTTTGAACATCGTGGGCCAGTTACCTCTCATCAATGGCGTTGTCGCCCTGGTGGACGGTACCGGTATCGTGAATCTGTCGAACCAGTCGAACGTCGTGTACATCAGCTCGGACCGGCCATTGGCAACGCTCGATAACGCACCTTCGGCAGTAAACGCAGAAGTGGCGTGGCAATCGAATTACATTGGCACTGGCATCGGCGTGGCTTTGATCGACAGCGGCGTGAACAATCACCCGGACTTTTACACGGGCATTCTTCCCTTCTCGCGAGTTGTCTACAACCAGTCTTTTGTGTCTGGGACATCGAGTACGGCCGACCAGTACGGCCACGGAACGCACATCGCGGGCCTGATCGCAGGAGATGGCCTCGCTTCGACCGGACTTGCCTTCTCGCAAACATTCAAGGGAATTGCGCCGGGCGCCAAGATCGTAAATCTGCGAGTGCTCGATGCCAACGGCGAAGCAACCGACAGCGAAGTGATTGCTGCGATCAACCAGGCGATCTCGCTCAAATCAAAGTACAACATCCGCGTAATGAACCTGTCGCTCGGGCGGGCGGTGTATGAGAGCTACAAGCTGGATCCGTTGTGCCAGGCGGTCGAAAAGGCCTGGCAAAAGGGAATCGTGGTTGTGGTGGCGGCGGGAAATAACGGACGCTACCTGCCCAGTTCCGGATACGGGACAGTTACCGCTCCAGGCAATGATCCGTATGTGATTACGGTCGGCGCGATGAAGCCGATGGGTACGCCGCAACGCACGGATGATCTGATTGCGAGTTACAGCTCCAAGGGGCCGACGGCGCTTGATCGCGTCGTTAAACCCGACCTCGTCGCTCCCGGCAATTTACTGGTCTCAACGGAAACTCCGACGACCACGCTGTACACCACCGAAACCAGCAACCTGGTTCCGTACAGTTTCTACCAGTACGGAGGCAGTTCGTCGCCATCGGCATACTACTTTGAACTGAGCGGGACCAGCATGGCGACGGGCGTGGTGAGCGGAGCTGTTGCCGACTTGTTGCAGGCGCAACCGCGTCTTACGCCGGATCAGGTCAAGGCGCGCCTGATGAAGACGGCTTACAAGACATTTCCGCAGACGAGCAGTGTGTACGATCCCACCACCGGAAACACCTACACGGACCAATATGACGTGTTCACAGTTGGCGCCGGGTATCTGGACATTGCGGCTGCATTGGCCAGCACCGACGTGGCAAATGGGACCGCGATGTCTCCTATCGCAAACTACGACCCGAGTACGGGTGATGTTTATCTAAGCTCTGACCCGTCGTCGGTCTGGGGCAGATCCGCGATGTGGGGCAGTTCGGCGGTTTGGGGCGCAAATCAGTTCACTGGCGCAACTTCTGCCACGTGGGGCTCGTCCGCGATGTGGGGCAGCAGTGCGATGTGGGGTAGCAGCCAATGTGGGGTAGCAGTGCGATGTGGGGTAGCAGCGCGATGTGGGGTAGCAGTGCGATGTGGGGCAGCAGCGCGATGTGGGGTAGCAGTGCGATGTGGGGCAGCAGCGCGATGTGGGGTAGCAGCGTAGCGGCCGGAGAACAAAATTGAGCATCTATCGCGAGGAAAAGATTTCGAAGGAGCGGATCGTTTAGACAGAATCTAGACTGAGCTCGGGAAAGTCGTAGTTATGCTCGATGCTAAAGTGAGATATTCCCCGGTTGGCTCCGCGAGTTCCCTAACCTTCGACAGCGACATGCTGCTGGAAAAGGTTCAGGATGTATCGATCACAATGTTGAGGGCCGCAACGGCCGCGATGGACATCCGCAGACCCGAAGTCGGAGCGTGCCTGACTGATCTGGCGGGCGCCTGTGTCGCCTATAACGGCGCGGATGTGCCGCTGACGTGCGCCGTCGGAGTTGGAACCTCCAACGCTCCCGACGCAGCAGAGATCGAGGCTATCGAAGCTTTTTACAGTTCTCGAAAGTCACCAGTGCGTATCACAATCTCCGGCCGAACCCACAGCGGAGTCAATTCCTTGCTGGCAAGCCGCGGGTACAAGGCCGGAAAGCTAATGGAGAATTGGTGGAGGCCGCTCTCCGACATCACTGCCAAGCCTGTTCCCGACAACATTGAAGTAACACCCGCAACCATTGACGACGCTGAGGCGTGGGTACGCACCGTAGCTGCAGGTTTTGAAGAGTCGGATGGGTCAGTAGACGATTCCAGGTTGCAACCATGGCTGCTCGACACTTTCTACTGCTTCGGATTTGCTGATGGGGCGCAACCGTTCTTGGCACGACGAAACGGGGAAGTAGCGGGTGGAGGCGTTCTGCACATCAACGGAGACACGGCTCATCTGCGCACGACCAGTTGCCGATTTGCGCATCGACGTAACGGAGTACAGACCGCTTTGTTGAACTTCAGGTTGCAGTGGGCGCTCAGGGCTGGGTGCCGCTTTATCTTCTCAAGCACCGCGGGAATCGGTGCCTCCGCCCGGAACCTCGAGCGCTTCGGCTTGCAGCCGCTCTCCATCAGCTTCCTGATGTCCAGAGCTTGCTGACAAAAGAAGAAGAGGAGGAACCGGCTTCGCTGAAGCTTCTAGTCTTCCACAACTCTGGCAGTCATTTCTTCGGGTGGGGCACCCGCGGTCAAGCCCTGGGCAACGATCAACTGGCGGGCTTGCACTCTGATCTTGGGCAACTGCAATCCAAACAATGTCGCGCCTCCGATACTGGCAACTGCTCCCATTGCCACCGTAATGGGAGCCCCCAAACGGTCCGCCAACGCTCCTCCGAGCAGGGCTCCGAAAGGGGCCATGCCCATAAACATCATGGAATACACCGCCATCACCCGCCCGCGCAGATGATCCGGCACCATGGCCTGGATCAACGTATTCGACGACGACATCTGAAGCATCATGCTAAAACCTACGGGAAGCAACAGCGCCGCCGAGATCCAGAAGTTCCGCGACCAGGAAAACAGGATCAGGCTGGCCCCGAAACCACCGCAGGAGAATGCCACCCACCTTCCCAGCCCATGCACTCCGCTGCGTGAAGCTAAAGTGAGCGCGCCGAAAAGGGCTCCTACACCCGTCGCGCCCATCAGGATTCCTAACCCACGGGCTCCGCCGTGCAGAATCTTGTCCGCGAAGATTGGCATGAGGATGGTGTAGGGCATCCCCACCAAGCTGACGAGGCCCAACAGAAGCAGGATGGCCCGAATCGGCGCCGTATACCGCACGAAGCGGAAGCCTTCGAGGAGATGCGTCCAGGGCGAAGCGGCGGATGCGCGACGAGCCGGGCGTTCCACTCGCATCATCAGCAGCCCGATGATCACGGCCACATAGCTGACGCCATTGGCGAAGAAACACCAGCCTTCGCCAATCTTCGCCACCAAAATGCCAGCAATCGCAGGCCCGATGATGCGTGCCCCGTTGAACATCGACGAGTTCAACGCAATCGCATTCATCAGGTCTTCCTTGCCTACCATGTCGACCAGAAAAGCCTGGCGTCCGGGAATGTCGAAGGCGTTGACCACGCCCAGCAACGCAGCCAGCACAAAGATGTGCCACACGTGCACCCTTCCGGTGAGCGTGAGGAGCGCAAGCACCAGAGCCAGGACCATCGACGCGATCTGGGTTCCGATGACTACTCGCCGGCGGTTGAACCTATCGGCTACGATGCCCCCCAGCGGAGCGACCAGAAATACAGGGAATTGACTGGCGAAACCTACAGCGCCCAGCTTCAACGAGGATCCGGTGATGCGATACACCAGCCACGCCTGGGCTGTAGTTTGCATCCACGTCCCAATCAGGGAAATGAGCTGCCCGCTGAAGAAAAGCTGGAAGTTCCGATGGCGCAACGCACGCAAGGTGCTGGGCATCCCCGTTCCTCGTGACGCCGCGCCGTTCAGGGTTTGGCCTTCAGTTCTTGCTGTGGTTGGTGGATTGCTCAAGCCGAATCTTTCTACTTGTTCTTAGGTTTAGGATGAGGATGCTCCATGTCTCGATTCAATCCCGAACCGTCACACGTCGGTATGCCTCTTGATCCCGTTATTGTCCCAATTTAGAGCTTTCCAGACGCCGCAAGAAGCGGTAAAGTCGGAGCGCCCTCAACCGGCCTGCCTTCCAGTATAGAGGCACGCCGTGGTTCGGGCTTGTGGAGAACGTATGAGCACCGATCAGGTTCAAATCGAACGCCGGGCCGCGCAACGTTTTGACTTCCATCTTTCCGTCTCTGTGCGTCTTTCCGGCGGGGATCGCGAAGGATGCGGATTCACCCAGAACCTATGTGCGCGGGGAGCGCTTTTCCACACCGACTTGCCGCTGTGCGAAGCGGACGCCATAGAACTCACATTGGTTATGCCGTCCGAAATCACTCTGGCCAAGAATATGCGTGTGCGCTGCCGTGGCCAGGTGCTGCGTGTGCTTTCGTCCGCTGTGGGTGGCAGATCCGTGGTTGCGGTTCATCTCGATGGATATGAGTTCCTACCAGAAACCGCTGACCGGTCGTCCGAGCGCGACCAGGAGTTCAACAGGATAGGGGTTCTGCACGAGCATCTTCAAGAACACCAGCATCTTCAAGAAAAAGAGAAAGCCAGCACGTCCGTAACCAAGGCTTCCTTGCGGGTTTCTTAACCCTGATCCTCCGCAAGGCGCGCGACTGCACCGGATTTGATCGTGCGCTTGCTTTGCATTCGACGATGTTTTGCGTAGAATACCCGGGGACACCTCCACTCCGCGGTTTTTCGCCGCTGTGTGGTCCTTAGAGCCTTTGGGGAATGGGCGTGGCATTTTGAAGGGAACTTCTGTGCAAAACTCCGTTACGATAGTCACTTGGCGGAGTTCGGATCTCTTCTTAACATTCACCTGCCGGGTACATAATTGAGGTTCCAGCCATGCATGGCATAGCGGTCACCCTCCTTACCGAGGACAAAGAACGGCTCATGGTCCTCCAGCAACGACTGGAGAGCACCCAGATGGGCCGCAATGTCTTTGGGCACGTTGGGTTTCCCGCCAGCCCGACCGACGCCATCCTGCGCCAGATTCAAGATGTGCACGCCGACGTCGTATTGGTCGACATTGATCCGCAGAACATGCAACGCGCGATGCACGCCATCGAGTTGATCCACTCCAACACCAGCGAGATTGTCATCTTCGCCGTGGGCCCCATGACCGATCCCGGTACTATTGTTTCCGCCATGCGCGCCGGGGCTCGTGAATATATGGAGCGCAACGCTACTCCGGAAAGCATGGTCGAAGCCTTCACTCGCTTCGCCGCTTCTCGTGGTCGTACCCGCACTTCCTCAGGCCGCGCCCGCGTGTTCGTTGTCGCCAACGCCAAGGGCGGAGCCGGAGCTACTACAGTCGCGGTTAACACCGCCGTCGCACTTCAGGAATTGCATGGCGGGGTCCTGCTCGTCGATTTTGCACTTTTGGGGCACGCTGCGCTGCATCTCAACGTCCGCCCTACGTTTGGCCTCACCGATGCCCTGCAGAACCTCCATCGCATGGATACTTCGTTGCTGCAAGGCTTGATGACTACCTGCAAGAATGGCCTGCAACTGCTGGCGGGTCCGCAGGAACCTCAACATGCGACACCGACCGCTGCCGAACTGGCCCGCCTTTTTGATTTGCTGGTCTCGCAGTTTCGTTATGTTGTGGTCGACTGTTCCAACCGCACGGATCAGACGGCGCGCCTGCTCTGTGATCTGTCGAACGCCGTCCTGTTAGTCGCACAGTCCGATGTCGTGTCTCTCTGGAGCGCAGGCCGCTTGCGGTCTTTCCTGGAAGAAGGCGGAGGACGCGACCGGGTCCGTCTAGTGCTGAACCGGTACAAGAAAATCCCTGGTTTCGGCGACGAAGACGTCGAGGCTGCAACCGGCTGCAAACTGCTTTGGAAAATCCCCAACAACCATCAAGCGATCGCGCCCGCCATCGATAAGGGCGCGCCCGTGGCGCTCCACGAAAGCGCGGATGTGGGACGTTCGTTCCGCAGCCTGGCAGCCACGCTCGCAGAAGCTTCTCCCACGGCGGAAGGTTCTCTCGATCTGGTTTATCAGCCCGACAAGTCCGACGCCAAGAAGAAGTCCGCTACTCGTTTGCTGATCTCGCCGCTGCGCGCGGGCCAATAATGCACGGTTGAACAAGAACCAACAAGGACGTTGCCATGAGAGTTCGCTAGGATAACGGCAGGCTCTTCTTCATTTGTGCGCCTGACGATTTTGTTCCTTGGCGTCATCGCGGGGCGGTCGAGTCTGCTCCTCGCTCAGACGCAACCAGATCGCGTCTGGCTCGCGGGCCGTTACGACGGGAATCGGCTCGTGGTTTACTTCGATGCCGTACAGTTCAATGGCAGGGTTCCCCACGACGCAGAGAAACTTGTCTGTCCGAGGGCAGTAGGTTTTTTCTGTCCGGTCAAACTTCCGGCGAGCTACATTGCGCAGTTTCAAAAAGGGCCGAATATGGAGCACTTCGCTCTGGGTGACAAGTACGATGTCGTCCAGGACGGTAGCAGCATCCTCACATGTAACGGTCACCACGCTGATCGGGTTCGAATCCGATGAGGGTGTGGGCAACGATTCGTTCATCGGCGCTTTGGCTACCTTGGAAAAAGATAAACAAGACTGGCTGATGTACTCCACGCCGGGCTATCTAGCGGTGCGACGCCATCGAGAATTGCCCGGCGGAACGGGCAAGGATCAGGAAAGGATACGCACCGTATTCGCCTGTCTTCTGAATGAGCCGGTCCGATTCGACATCCAAAGCAAGATTGTTGATCTTCTCAACGGCCGCATGAAGTCCATGGCGACTGACGCCCAGCGGCATGAGGCTGAGAGCGTCTCGCCACTATTCGCGGTGCAGCAGTTCCGTCTGGCCGACGGCACCCAAAGAGATTACGCAAGAGCGGCATGGAAGTCCGGGAAAGAACCGCGGGAGAACTCGATTTATAGTCTGGGCGCGTGGACTGCTCCGCCGCCCACACTCCACGTCTTGGCCGTGGAATCTGGGGCCGGCTTCGAGTGTCTTCCCGATCTGCTCAACGTGATTGACCTCGGCGGGGGCAACGCGGGGATTATTGTCTCGGAGCACGGCGACGACAGCGTCTCGCTAAGTCTTGTGGAGTATCGCGATGCCATGCACCTGGGTCATATGCGTACTCTGCAATCCATCGGTTCGGGTGAATGATTTCAGTAACCTCCCAAAACAGAATCGTGGTCGGTTACCTCGGTTACCTTTTCCCGGTAACTGAACGCGGGCTACAATCGCGCCATTGTGATAAACCGGCGACTGGTCCTAATGCTGTTGATATGGTCGGCGATCCTGCCCTGCGCTGTTCAAGCCAAGCAATTCGCGATCGTTGCCGACAAGGCGAACTCCACCCCGAACCTTACTGCCGCAGAGCTGGTGAAAATCTTCAACGCGCGTACCCGGAGTTGGCCGGATGGCAAGGCAATTACGGTCGTGATGCGCGATCCTTCTTCCGCGGATATGCAGTTGGTCCTCCGCAAGTTGCTGAACATGACGCCCGAGCAGGCGCATGCGTTCGTTCTGGCTCATCGCGACGCGATTATGGTTGCCGACTCCGATGACGCTGTCCTTCGCTTTGTCTCAACCTCGCCGGGAGCCATCGGCGTCGTCGACCTGTATTCATTGACCCAAGATGTAAACGTGTTGAAGATCGACGGCAAGTTGCCGGTCGAGCAGGGCTACTTATTGAGGGGAAACTAGCTGGAGAAAACTATATGATCCGCAAAGCACCGATCTTCGGAGCAACGACCTTCAGAGTCACGATCTGCGTCGGCCTCTTTTTAGTAGCTGTCGGCGCCCTCGCCCAGCCAACCGCTCCGCAGGCAGCCAATACAATCGTCGCCGCTTTGCCGCTGACGACCAAGTCTCCCGAGGCTCGCCGTCTGGTCAAAGAAGCCCTGGACCTGTACCTCGACAAGGTGGAACAGGAACAGTCGATCGAAATTCTGCGCAAAGCGCTTCAGGTTGATCCCGATTTCGCGATGGGTCACGAGTTTCTGGCGCAGATCAGCCTTGATTCCGCTGAGCAGGTCGGCGAACAGCAGAAGGCGTTTGCCACCAGAAGTCACGCCACGACCTCCGAGCAACTGGTGATCGAGTGGTACCAGGACGCCGCCGACCACAAGCTGATTTCCGCCATCACCAAAATGAACGACGTGCTCAACCAATACCCCCACGACAAGTGGGTGGTTTGGATGACTACGTGGTGGCTGCAGTCGCAAGCCCAGTACGAGCGCGTTATCGCCGTATATGAACATTCGGGAATCACGGACTCTCCCGGCCTGATGAACAATATCGGTTACAACTATGCATACACGCGGAAGTTCGACAAGGCCTTCGCAATGATGGACCAATACGTCGCGGCGTTGCCCAACGATTCCAATCCGCAGGATTCTTATGCCGAGATTCTGCGTCTGGCGGGGCGCTTCAATCAGTCCATCGAGCACTACCACACGTCCCTGGCGATTAATCCCGAGTTCTATTCCTCGCAATTCGGAATTGCGGATACCTACTCGCTGATGGGAGATCAGGTTCGCGCCCGCAAAGAATACGAAATCGGGTTCCAGAAGTTTTCCTTGCCCGAGCTGCAACAAATTCTGTGGAAGACGAGAGAAGCAGCCACTTTCGTCCGCGAGGGCGATTACGACGGAGCCGAGCACGCGTTCCAGGCAATTGCCGACTATGCACACTCCAAGCAGAACAGCCAGGCCGAAGCCGACACTTACCGGCAAATGGCCATGTGCCAGCAGAATCCGAAGGAAGCGCTGGTCTATTTAGGCAAAGCCGAAGCGGCCACGCAGGATGGCAAGAACGCCTTGAAGATCGCGATTACGCAGGAGCTTGCACAAATCCTGAGAGCGCGTGTGGAAGTCGCTCTGAGGATGGGCAACAAGGAAATGGCGAAATCCAACCTGGAGCGGCTGGCTGCGATGTCAGAAAGCTCCAACGATAAGTTGAGCGAGCTTGCCTACCACGGAGCCGCCGGAGCAGTTTTGTTCTCCGAACACAAGTACGACCAAGCCATTTCTCACTTGGAAGAAGACACCAACAATCCACTTTCGTTGAAGCTGCTCGCGGCCGCATACCAGAAGATCGGATACAGCGCCGGAGCCAAGCGAACCAACGACACCCTGACGAACCTGAACGATCCGACGCTCGAACAAGCGCTGGTGGTGCCCGCATTCCGAAAGTGCAGCGATGGTTCGTCCTGCAACGGAAACGCGAAGACCGCTGCACTGAAACGCTAGGCAGCTCGTGTAAGCGCGGGCGTCCGTCCTCTCGCAGCAATCACAGAGTCCCGAAGCCTCGGCAAGGCGACCGCCAGCTCTTGATTATGCGTTGTGAGCGCCTTTCGTCAGTCCACTGAAATTCACTTCGGCGCCGCCTCCACGATCGCCAGGCGATGCTCCTCTCCTCGGATCGAAAGAGTGAAGAAGCGATTAGGGTCGGGAGCGTAACACGCAATCGGACCAGCCGTTTCGTCCTCCGTCTCATAGTCGGCAAGCTTCTGGCCCGTCGTGACATCCACCACTGTATAAACCGGTACCTCAACAGGAGTCAAAAATGAGGGCGTTGTCGCACTCTCGGTTGAACTTGACCGCTAGTCTGTTTTTGGCAACCCGAATCCCGAAATCCGGCACTCCGGTATCAGTCGGTGCTCTCACCACAATCTTGCGGATTGCCTCAGCAGCAGAGGGAATCACGGATACAGTCGCTGGGGACGTCGATCTCATCAGGTACACGAAACCATCGTCCCCGGGTAATCGCTACCGAACGCGACACCGCTTCGTTGCCCTGTCCCGGAGCGCGAGCATACCTTGCATCGCCGACCTCGATCGCACGCTCGATCTCCGCGTCGCCATCCAACACGAACTGCTTTACCAGATGACCGGTTGGATCGTAGATCGCGGTCCCTGCTTTGTACCCAGGGTGAAACTGCAAGCCGGCAATCAGGATCTCGCCCCGAGCGAAACACTACGATTTGCATGGGGAAAAAGGGTATCGGCGGACGCTCGAGCGGGATCGACGATTCACGCTTCCCGTCGGGGCCGAAATCGTCCACGACCTCCGTGCCTGCGTCCAAATGCATCATGGCGACGCCGCCATTCGGCCGCACGGCGTAGAGGTTCATTACAGCGCCGTCGGTATCGAACTCCGCTTCGAGCACGCCCTTGCTCGACAACGGCGTTTGTGTTCAGGCGTCCGGGCGTACATCGGCAGCGCGAGAGCAGGGGCGAGCGCGCCGCACACTAGCCTCACTTCCCTTCGAGGCAAGTTCGCATCGAAATCGATGTGAACATACTCTACAGAAACGTCGCCAATACTCAAGTGCGAATTGCTTTCTAGAAGGACGTTCTTCCATGCGCACGCCGATCTTCCAGCTTGACGCCTTCACCACCCGCCGGTTCGCGGGAAATCCGGCCGCGGTGATGCCGATGGACAGCTTTCCGGCTGACGCGGTATTGCAGGCCATTGCCGCCGAGAATAACCTAGCCGAGACCGCTTTTCTGGTTCCTGAAGGTGGCGACTATCGCTTGCGCTGGTTCACGCCCGCCGTCGAGGTACCGCTTTGCGGCCACGCCACGCTGGCCAGTGCCGCGGTGGTCATGGAGCGGCTGGAGCCTGCGCGCAGCAGCGTCGTCTTCCACTCCGCGAGCGGACCCTTGAAGGTAAATCGGTCGGATGCGGGCTACGTCATGGATTTCCCGGCGCGACCGTCCGAACCAGTCTCGACACCACAGGAGCTCGCCAAAGCATTGGGCGTCACTCCAGTTGAGGTTTTCGTCAACGCCTTCAATTACATGGCTTTGCTCGAGAGCGCCCAGGTCTTGCCTGAGCTTGCCCCTGATATGGCGGCGCTCGCCCGCATGGACCGGCCGGGCGTGATCGTGAACGCGCATGGCGACGGAATCTACGATTTCGTCAGCCGCTACTTCGCCCCAGCCAAGGGCATCCCCGAAGATCCCGTGACCGGCGCGGCGCACTGCATGCTGGCGCCCTTTTGGGCCAAGCGACTGGGCAAGACTGTGTTTCGCGCCTTCCAGGCCTCGCACCGCGGCGGAGAAATCATCTGCCGGTTGGCCGGCGATCGCGTCGAACTGGAAGGCTCTTGCGTTTTCTACCTCGAAGGCATGGTGGATATTTAATGTGGAGATCTAAGAATCTTTTGAATATCGCGAGCGAGGGCCCCGCGAGCCTACTTCCCCGCTGCGGCTTTGCCTTCGAGCTTGGCGTCGATTGCGGGGTTGGAGCAGACTTCGTAGTACCAGCGCCCGGTCCAGAGCTGGACGGAGAAATTGTGGGGATCGATCTGGGGCATGCGGCTTCCGCGCACCACAATCTTGCGAAAGATATCGTTGCCAACCGGGACCAGGCCGCTCCATAGATGAAACTCTTCGCCCTCCCATGCTTTGGGTAAATCGAGCGGAGAAAGCTCGAGCGAGATCTCCTGCTTCAGCCTTTGGAACGCGGCCTCGCTGATGCGAATGCCGTTCAGGTTGTATTTCAGAATGAAGTCGTCTGGGCTGTCTTCCACGTCGACGTCGCTGACGGTCTGAAATGCATACACGTTGAAGAGCGTTTCCATGGTCTTCATGGATTTCCTGACCCGCTTGCTACAGGAGGACAGCCGGTCGCTCTCGTTGAGCGCGTCCGAGATCATGATCCGCTGCTCGCCGTCCATCAGATACATGGGGGCGGAATCCTGGTAGGAGATGCCCACGCCCAGTTCGATGCCCGGAAGTCCGGCGTGTTCGAGCAGTTGGTTGTAGCCGCGAACGATTTCGATAATCTCGCGCGCCAACACGGAGGCGCGGCAGACGGCCAGCCCCGGTTCCCCCTCGCGCTCGAGGATGGCTAGAATGATCGCATCGCCTTCCAGAAACACCTTGCTGGCCCCGTATTTCGATAGCAGCTTGTTGACCGGATCGTAGAAATTCAGACTGAAGTAGGACGCCGGATTCATTCCGCGCTCGAGCAGCGACCGCGTGAGCCGGGACGAATCGCGGACATCGGCTTTGATAATCACGTGGCGCAGCACTTTCTCTTCCGACGGCTTCTGTTCCTCCGGCAACAGGAACTCGTAGAGTGTGCCGTTCATGGAAGAGAGCTGCCGCATTTTTTCGTTGGCGATGAGATTGACGTTGTCCATCGCTGACCTCAGCGCCTCCAGGTTCCTTAGATCACGGTGGTAGCGCATGAAATCACGGAGGAATCGGGCTGCAACTTTACCCCGCTCCGCACCCTTGCAACTTGCTACCCGCTGCACCGCCGCTTGCAGGCTCTCCCGCGAAACTTTGCCCTGTTCCAAAATCAACTTTTCTACCCGAGTGCGTTCTTCGCGGGAGATCAGCGCATTCTTCAACTGCTGCGCGTTGATGCGCGGCGAGTACTCGGCCAGCAGCGGCACCGCTTCATAGGAGGCCACCACGTACTCCATCAGCTTCTCGCGATCGAGCAAGCCCAACCATGCTGCCAACCGCGTCTTTTGAGCCCGCTCCTCGGGTGAAGAGTCGTCTGGGGTCCCGGAGCCGATTAATTCTTGCGCATTCTCCGGAACGTTCAGCCAGGCATTGATGGCGCGCTCGGGATCGGCCTCGAGCCCCAGATTCAACGATTGCAGGAACTCGTAGGCAATTCTCCGAACGTTGATGAAACGGTCGGGATCACGGTCGAAGTTGCCCAGCATCACATATTGCTCGGCGTTGACATAGGCGTCGCAACCATCCGCGGTGAAAATCAGCGGGTTGAGAAACAGCTTGTATTGCTCGTCGTGGCTGCTTCCGAACAACGACCGCCGGGTGCGTGCCAGAGTTTCCTTTTCGATTTCGCGCAGGGTGCGAAACAGTTCCTGGCCGGTCTTGCGCAGAATCACTTTTTTTGCCACCTGGAAAGCCGCGACCCGTTCGCGATATTCCAGCGCTTTCTGTGCCCGGATACCTTCATAGCTCTTCAGCGTCATGCGGCAGCGTTCGAGAATCTGAGCAAACTGTAATCCCAGTTCAATCCGCAGAAACTTGATGATCGCCACCCGGGCCAGAACATCCAGCGAAGGATTTCCTTCGGCCTTGGCGCGGTTCAACGCGGCCGAATGTACTTCCGCCAAGAGAGGCTTCAACTCGGAACCAATGGGCTTGGCGTTACTCTTCGGACCAGCATTCGATCCGATGAAGTGTCCGCCCGGCCGCGGCTGTGGCGCTTCCGCCGCCAGCAATCCTTCCACATCGCCGTGACGCACGATCAGACGCGAGATCTGCGAACGCGTCTGCGTCACAAACCTGGGACTCAGGTGAACGTCGTGTCGCAGGTTATCGACGCCGAGTTGCAGCCCTTCAAGAGAAAGTGACGGAGTGTAGCCGGTCAGGCGAGGAAGTGCCGCTTCCTGCTCTGCCTGTCCGAAGCTGAAGATCGGGATGCGTGGCATGGCGGGGAGTGTGTTCGCCTTACGGCTGCCCCACTTGGCTGACCAGGCTCACCCGGAATTGTGGCACCACTAGCGCCTGCTCCACCGTGGGCAGATTCAGTGCAGCCAGCTTCAACGCAATTGCCTGGGCTTCCGATGTGGCTCCCGTGCTCGTGTAGGCGCGCCATAAAAGCCGCATGGACTCCGGGTCCGCAGTGCCCTCTTGCAGATGGGGAATCGCATCCGCAAACTTGCCCTGAGCTACCAGCAACGCTCCGGCTGCCCCGTGATAACAAAGTTGGATGACTCGGCTGCGGCTCGTTCCTGCCATGGTTTCGAGTTGCTTGACCATCTTCCACGCCGAGTCCATGTCCGGCAACTCAGCCAAACGGGTAGCTCGGGTTCGCAGGATTCGTGCCAACTCCTCATCCCGGTCGCTGGCGGAAATCTCATGCTCTTCCTGCAGGACGTCCTGCGCAGCCTGCAAATGTTTCAGCGCTGTCTTTGGATCAGTCTCGTACATGCCCAGAATCCTGTGGGCTTCGGCCTCGAGACGTGCCAGTCCAGCAGAATGTGCATGCCTGGCCACATCGCTCAGCGCCCTCTCCGCCTGCTTGCGATTGTTCTCGCGGATCCAGGTCACGGCCGATTGCAATTCCCGTTGCACCTTGTCGGCGTTGCTCGGAGCAAACACAATAGCCCGGTCATACTCCTCGCGGGCCTCCAGTTCCTTACCCATCAGCGCATAAGTATCGGCGACGCCGACTTCTGAACCAAAATTCGGATCGATTCGGATGCTCATCCGGTACTGCTCGAGCGCCGCATCGAGTTTGCCCGCCATTCGCAGAATCTCGCCATAGGAATCATGCGGGTTGGGCTGGTCGGGCTCGAGCGCCACATAGCGATCCATCGCCGCGAAAGCCTTTTCGAAGTTGCCCAGGTCCGCGTAGCCGTACGCCACGTCATTCAGCGCCGCAGCATAATCCGGGTTCAGTGCCAGCCCACGTTCCAACACCGCAACGGCCTGTTCGTACCGAAACTGTTGCATCAGCCAGTCGCCCGCCAGATATGCCAGCCGCTGGTCGCGCGGATACTTCGCCAACAGATCGTTCATGGCTGCAATCGCAGGTAGATAATTGTTCTCCTGCGCGTCCCCCAGCCAGCGGATCAGCAACTGTTCGCCGGGACTCACCTTGACCGCCAATAGCTTGGCCTGCTTACGCGTGGCCGCCTGTTCCGCCGGATCCTGGCTCATGCGCGAAATCAGGATGAACGCCTGCGCAAAATTCGGGTCCACCTTGGTCGCCGCCCGCAGATCCTGCACGGTTTCCGCGATGCGATACTCTTCGAACTCCCGCATCGCCTTCTCGAAGCTAGCGCGTGCCTGGGCTGAGGATGTAGTGACCGGTAGCTTTGTGGGCACATTCTTCTGTCTGGGCTGTGCAGGATTGGATTTGGTGTCAGCCAACGCAGCCAAGGACGAAAATAGCAGCAGGTAGAGGCACCAGCGGCGAAGCATTTGTCCCCCGGAAACTGTTGATTTCTTGCTTCTTATCGGACGAGCGTATCACGCTATTTCGGGCTGCCGAAAGTTACCTAGGTTACCCGCCAAACGATTGATTTTGCGGATGCTTCGGCCCTGGCTCCTGGGGTTGTCATTTCGCGCGCAGCAGGGTCGTCCGCAAGTGCGGATGATACTGCGGAGTCGAGAAACCTGCTTTCCCGTTCTAGCCAGCCGACCAGCAGATTCCTCGACTTCGCTCGGAATGAAAGGAACTTGGTGGGTTTGTCACGATATCTGCAAAGCTCAGTCAGGACTGCGCTACCCCCTCAGCCCGGTGGATCCAGACCCAAAGCACAGCCACGAGACCCCAAACGGCCAACAGCGGAAGCAGACTCGCCAAGCCGTGCAGGCCGCCGAGTTCGCCCAGGTTGAAGGCGCCGTGCACCTGGTTGGTCCCCTGTTCTGCCGGTACGAGGACGGTCCCTAGATTCAAGGAAAATCTTCCTGCCCAAAACGACGGCCAATAGAACTGGCGCAGCGGGCAATGAAACTCGTCAGGAGGTTGCGCCGCGACCGAAACCGCCATGAGCGTAAGCCCGACCCCGACAGCAGCTAGTGTCCCGAGAAGGATCCTCCGGGCTGGGCGCGCGTAATCCCAAAGCGGCGCCAGCCCTAGGCCCAGCAACGGCAATCCCGGCGCCATGTATCGTGGACCGTACGACCAGCCGGCCTGCCATGAAGAAAACGAAGCATGAAAGAGAAAATAGTAGGTAGCGATGGAAGCCGCTGTAACTGCCGCGGCATGCGTCGCAGTCTGCTTCCAAAGCAGCCATAAACCGAAAGGCGCGGCCAGGACGACCGGCCCCGTAAACAGCAGTCCACGCCGGCAACCAAACAGCAGCTTTAATGCAACATCAATTCTGGGATAGGTCAGACCTAGGTAGCCATGGCTCATCCAAGAAAAAGCTCCTTGCGGATAATACGCATAGCTGGGATGGAACGCGGAACCGAACGCGGCGTGCTGATAAGCCATGAGTGCAACGAAGCAAAGCAACGCTCCCGCGCCGACGACAAGAACGACGCGCCAGCGCCGAACTGCCCCATCCTTCCAAACCAGAGCAAGCGCCAGAGCAGCGACCATCACTGCGGCTGGCGCTGAAGGGTATTCTGTAACAGTGGCCCACCCGGCAGCCAGACCAAGAGCCAATCCCCAAAACCCATCCCCCGCGGAGCTCACACCCCCGCTTAACTTCAGAGCGCAAGCGAAGGCGAACACCAAACACGCTCCCGCCAGCGCGTGTCCCCAGAACAGTGTCGAGTACGCCCACAGGGGAGTTCCCAGCCCCAGCGCGAGCGCGGCAAATGCCGAGCCGCTCACACTGCTTCCGAGCTGCAGCGCAATCCAGAACAGGCAGGCACACGCCGCCGCCATGGGCAGAGCAACAGCAAACATAGTGGCCCAGTAGGCAAGGTCCACCAAGCCGCGAGGCGAGGCGGGATTCACTCCCGCGACTCGCAACAAAGGTCTCGTCGCAACTGCGATCGGTACCGCCAGCAGCGCGAGTCCGGGAGCCTTGTCCGAATAGTAATGGCCGTTCGCGAAAGCCTTGTCGCCGGTGTTCTCATCGTAGGCATCGATGCGCAACGTCCCCTGCTCCACGATGGCCCGCACCAGGTCGAAGCGGGAGTTCTGATTCCAGCCAGCTCCTCCATAAAAGTATGCATATGAAAAAAAGATCACACCGAAGATCAGGAGAGCGCGGATTCGAATCGAAGAGCAACTGTGCTGTGCGGAATCATTCATCGCCTGCAGTTCAGGGCTTATTCGTCGTTGGTGTCGGCTCGGGAGCCAGCCGCAGCTTCCTATCAATTCTTGGCCAGTACTGGCGCAACAGGTTCCCACCGAACTTCCAACCCAGGTCGGACCCGTAGCGGATAAAGGTGCTGCTGACTCCCCGATTTCCTTCAGGATAGTAGCTGTCGGCCAACGCTTCGCCCGCCAGAGGACCCAGCGTGTCAGCAAAATTCACCACGCGTTCCCCCGAGTCGCTGCGCGTAACCACGATCCGCTCCGCGGCATACTTCAGCGACTGCTTGAAGGTGTAGTGCTTCTTCACATAAAAGCGCGGATCTTCGTGCAACACCGATGCAATCAGAAATGTCCCGAACAGATTGGCGGAAGCGGAACGGGCCATGGCAGCTCCAAAGCGCTTGGCATATCCTTCGCCGCCCTGCCCATACCCCTTAGGGCTATTGATTGCCTGTCCGTAGGCGGCGCCGCCCAGAGCAGCAAGGATTGTGGCAAGGGCTATGCTGTTATTCGCCCCGAGCTTAAACTTCTGCCAAGGACTCAACGGCCCCGAATTCGTGGCGAGGTTAGGGAAGAACAGCGACTTGCGTTCCAAGAAGGACATGCTGCTCTGAAGTGGGTTCGTCGCCGGCGGCGCGGTTTGCGATTGTGCGCTGGCAGAAGGCGCATCGGGCGGCGCCCCGGATTGGCTTTGTTGCCCGACGCAGCCGGCGCACGCCAGGCAGAAGATGGCTATCGTCAATATCAGGCGTTGCATCCCGGCCCCACGCTTATATCCGATCACGAGCTCTCCTCGACTCAAGAAAAAGGGTTGGATCCTGCAATACCCAGGCTTGGGAAAGCCGGGATTGGCTGGTCGTTCAGGGCTAACTATTCAAGATTATCATCAGATCTTGAGGAAGATGTCTTTGCGATAAAGTAGCCACATCGCCGCCCAGCAAACCAGCACGTAGCTAAGCGCATACAGCAATGAAGCATTCGCCGGGCTGGCTAGCGGCACGAATATGCGTTCGTAAATGAAGTCCTGCCAGGCCATCCCTGCACTGGTGTGCATGTGATCCAGCAAGTGCGACATCAACTCGGCAAACACGTAACCGGCAATTGCGTTCATTCCGAACACCAGGAACGGTTTTGTCCAGAACCCGCGCCATCGTTTCACATCCCCGATCCAATAACACAGCGCGAGGCAGAGGAGAGCCAGTCCGGCGGTGAAGATCACATAGGAACTGGTCCACAGTTTCTTGTTGATGGGAAACCCGAGGTTGAGAATCTTGCCCGCTACTACGCCGATCAATCCAAATACAGCCATGCCCAACGCCTTGCTCTGCGCCGAACGCGGGGAGCGAAGCCACTGCCCCGTGAGCATCCCCAGCAGACTGGTGGCTACGGCGGGGATCGTGCTCAACACTCCTTCAGGATCGCGAGTACCCTCATATAAGTGTCCGGCCAGGAGCTGCCGATCGAGCCAGGCCGCGAGGTTGCGGTCGGGATCGAGCAGCGGGATATCGTGAGTGGGCACGCCGAGTCCTGGAACTGGAACGAAACGCATCAAAATCCAGTAGCCCACCAGACAGCCAACGATGGTTACGATCCAGCCACGCCAGTCGGTCCACAGGGCGAGAATCGCCGAAATCACATAGCAGACGGCGATCCGCTGCAGCACGCCATAGACACGCCACGAATCCAGATGGTAGCGGTTGGGGAAGCCGTTCAGAAACAGTCCCAGGGCAAACAGCGTAAGGCCGCGCCAAAGCACGTGCCGCAGAAGCGCCGATCGCGACTCGCCGCGTTTCAGCCGGGAGCTGAAGGAGAACGCCATCGCCACTCCGACGATAAAGAGAAAGAACGGGAACACTAAATCCGTCGGCGTCCAGCCGTTCCACTCGGCATGCTTGAGGGGCCAATAAGAGCTGGGCTCGTCCCCCGCATTGTTGACCAAAATCATCCCGGCAATGGTTGCCCCGCGAAACAGGTCCAGCGACATCAATCGCGACGCAGCCGAGAGTGATGGCGCCGTGATTTCTTCTTGTCGGACAACGGTGTTCGGTAGTGTCGATGCCATACGAACCGTTATCTTAACAGGCTGCTTCTCCTCGTGTGGCGACGCGCGAGTCACCCGCCCGGACGAAGCGAAACCCCGCACCGACCCATCCTCCTGTCTTTCCGAGGAGCGAAGAGACGAGGAATCTAGGTCTCGCCAGCCACAACAAGAACCCAGATCCCTCACCTCGTTCGGGATGACAACAACTACACCTCTGTCGGTGAACCGGCAGATCCTCGCGGCGCATTCATTGCAGGTTGGTCTTCACCGGGTAATATTTCTGAATCATTCTTCCAGTCATCAAATCGCCTTCATACTCCGGAATGATGACTTCATCGGCCCCGAGTTGCGGATCGCGTTAGCGTAACGCTGCTGTCCTGCCCGGGTAATGATTTTCACGTTTGGATTCAGCGCTCTGGCCGTGACTGTGATGTACAAATTGTCGGCATCGTTGTCTGTCACAATGCAAATCCCCCGCGCGCGGTCAATTCCCGCGGATTGCAGGATGTCGTGCCGTTTCGCATCTCCCTGAATGAACATGACTCCATCTTTCAAGAGCTCACGGTAGAGCCCCTCGTTGGTTTCGATGAGGACAAAGGGAATCTCCAGCTTGTTCAACTGATCCACCACGGTGCGACCGACCTGGCCATATCCGCAAATCATGAAGTGGCCTTTTACTTTTTCGAGGCTGATTTCGTTCACCATGGATTTCCAAACCTCCATTCCATGCCGGCTGAAGATCGTGACCACTACCCGCTCCGCAATCCATACCTGAAAGGCAAAAACTCCCATAAAGACGAACAGGGTAAAAAACTTGGTGGAATTGTGCACGGTGTGGTAATCGATCGCGTGCGGATTCAAGATCCAGAACAAAGCATCCTGCCAGCGCAACCCCTCGAGCCTCATGTAGACGCGCACACACAAAAGGCCGAATCCTGCGAAGAGCAGGAATGGTAGCCGCAACCGGCGAATAAAAACGACAGAGATGCGACCCATCGAAGCTTGACCTAATGACTGGTATGAAGAGTGTTCGGCACTATATCAAAAGTCTCTGCAGCCGCGAAAAGAATCGACGTCCCGCTGGCTAAGGCTGCGTATCCAAAGGATGCTTGGCCTTCTCAAAGAATTCGTTCTGCAGCTTCAAGCTCTCCTGATCCGCCTTGACGGCGCGAATCGCGGTAACGATTGAGTCCTGCCAGGCTTTCATTTCATACTCGCCGCGCTCGCGGGTTGCAGCCGAACCATCGCCCGAATAGTGATTGGGAAAGCGCGCATACCACCAGATGCCGGTGTAAAGAGTATCAGGCAGTTTCTGCCGAGCCTGATCGGCTCCCGACTCTTGATTGGCCCGGTCGAGGTGCACCAGATTCGGATTCGAAATTATCATCTTCGATGTTTCAGATTCGCCCGCGTGCATATCCATTGAGGTCTTCTTCGCAGGGCCGCCTGGCGGCGGCGCCACCAATCCCATTACATAAACCACATAGCCGTGCGGCTTCTCCAGTTGCGATTGGGCGAAGAAAGGCAGCAGATTCTCATTACCGCCGTGTCCATTCACGATGATGATCTTCTTGCAGCCGTTGCGCGCCATCTCGTCGGTCGTTTCTTGTAATAACTCAAGTTGCAGATGCGAACTGTATGCGACGGTGCCCGGCTCGTGCCGCGCTTCCAGAATTTGCCCGAAGTAGTATTCGGGAAACACCACCGCGTACTCCTGTTCGGCCGCATGAAGGACCTCATATCGGACCTTCAGCAAATCAGTCCCGAGCGGCAAATGGGGGCCATGCTTTTCCAGAATCCCGAAAGGCAGAAGGCAAGTGGCCTTGGATTGTTCGATTGCCGATCGGAACTCGGCAGCGGTCAGTTCTTCCCAATGCACGGAAAGTTTGGCTTGCGTCCACCCCGGGCTGGTGCACAACACTGCCATCGCGAGTGCGATTAATACCTTGCGCATGATCTTTTTCTCCAGGATACGGGGAATTCTAGCACTCATGCGACCGGTGACTTTGGTCACCATGACCTGCCGCTGGAGGCAAGATATGATTCAGTGTCAGGCCTTTCCATGAAGAAATTGAAGTTCATTCTTTGTCTTACCAATAACGACAACGATTATCAGATCGAGCAGGCGGCAGTCGCCGAAACCGCAGCCAAGAGCCTGGGGGTAGAGCTGCAAGTCATCCACGCTGAAAATGACTCGGTCACCCAGAGCCAGCAACTCCTGAAGATTATCCAATCGCGCAACGCCGCGCTTCCCGACGGAATCATCTTTGAGCCAGTGGGAGGAACCGCGCTGCCGCAAGTGGCGCGTGCCGCCGCCATTGCCGGAATCGGATGGGTCGTCCTGAATCGCGACGTGGAATACATCGCTGAGCTGCGCAAGGCTTATCGAATTCCGGCTTTTTGCATCACTTCGGACCACGAAGAAATCGGGCGCATCCAGGGCCGCCAATTTGCTGCCATTCTGCCCCACGGCGGAGCCGTGCTATATATCCAGGGCCCGTCGGAAAGCCTGGCGGCCAAGCAGCGGACCTTTGGCATGTACGAGACCAAGCCGGCCGAGCTGCAGGTCAAGCTCATGAAGGCGCAGTGGACCGAAGCCAGCGCGCAACGGACCGTAAGCTCATGGTTGCGATTGTCCACTTCCCAACAGACTCATCTCGACCTGATCGCTGCCCAGGACGATTCCATGGCACTCGGCGCCAGGAAGGCATTCCAGGAGGAATTGAATTTGCAGGCACGCGAGCGCTGGCTGAAGTTGCCCTACGTTGGCTGCGACGGTCTCCCCAACAGTGGACAAATCTGGGTGAAACGCGGTCTTCTGACGGCCACAATCTTTGTTCCACCAAATGCCGGCACGGCCCTGGAGATGCTCGCAGAAGCCATTCGAAACGGCACTATGCCGGTAGAGCGCTCAACTGTAGCGCCCGTGTCGATTCCGGCCCTCAACGTTTTGGCCGCGTCCCACGCCGAAAAGACCCGCGCCCTCTCGGCAGGCGGAACTTAACCCGCAGAGTCCGTCCGCGTCCTCTGCGCAATTCTCAGCGACCTCTGCGTTTCAAGATTTTGTAGTTGCGGAGCCCGCAAAAACCTTAAACCGCAGAGACCGCCGAGAAGCGCCAGAGAGCGCCGCGGAGACAATCGATGCATTCCAGATTAATGTCTGACTTCCGAAGTTGCGCCCACTCTTGCTACAGTAGTCTTCTTAAAGGACGACTCATGCCCACTCTGGTAGCGCAAGCCACCCGCATTTCCGCCGCGGGAACCAAACCCAAGCTGATCGATGAATACATCGGACGCATTAACTCCAAGACGGCCCGCGTAAGCGTCGCCCACATGCGCAGCCCGCAAGGCTGGGAAGAACCGGGACAGACCCCCGAATTCGACGAGTTTACCCTGGTGCTACAAGGCATGGTGCGGGTGCGCCACAGGACCGGTGAAATGGACGTTACCTCAGGCCAGGCGGTCATCGCGCATGCCGGTGAGTGGATCCAGTATTCCACCCCGACTGAGGGTGGCGCGGAGTATATTGCCGTCTGTCTGCCGGCTTTCTCGATGGAGACAGTTCACCGCGACCAGTAAGTCGGACTGCTCGTCAAATTTCTAGACCAGGATTCGATCGGGCTCCTCGTGGGCGAGGCCTTCGTGCCTGCGGGCTTCGTACCAGAGTGCCAGCTCAACCCGATTCCAGAATCCAAGTTTGTCGAAGATGATGCGCAAGTGGTTTTTCACCACATACTCCGTAGTGCCGATCACTTCGGCAACTTCGCTATTTCTTAGGCCTGGGCGACGAGCGCGATGACCTGGTGCTGGCAAGGGCTTCGGATGTGGGTTCCGTAGAGACCGTTTGCGAGCACAGCAAGTTCCGATTTTGAATTGCAGCATAAAATTAGGACTCCTAGTTTCGCCATGTGCGTTTCACACGCGGCGTGGAATGAATGTTCCGTGGGTTCGATCCCTTATTGCTTTGCTTCTGACGTTTTCGCTCTTGTATGAGGACGGACGCGCTTTCAAGCGGATTGTCGAACCGTAGCCCCGACGAGTTCAGCGTGAGTGGTCACAGGATCGTGGGCAGGAGGTCACACGCGAAGGTGGCCGGGCACTGAACAATGAGTAGGTTACGAGGATTTACACAGTTCGGCGAAGATGTTGTCTTGTCACCCCGACCGCAGGCTGAGGATTACTTTTGCATCGGCAATGAAAAGGAGCCAGACCCGCTACTGCGCGGGAGCGTGCAGGCCGTCAAACCCAGGATCGGAGTTGAACCGCTGAGGGAAGCTTTCCTCATAAGAAGATAAGCTGGGACAAATCAAATGGTGGGCATAGAAAAGCCGAATACTTCCATCTCTTTCTTCGCCTCCGCCGCGGTCCAGTTCTGTTCGGCCATACGATATGCGGCGACCATCATTCCTGTACGATAGTCGCCAAGACGACAGTGGACAAAAACCTTTTTGCCGGGGTTTTGCCGAAGCAGAATGAGGAACCGTGCGAACGTTTCATCCTTGGGGAACGGACAGTGCCACGGAATCGAGACATATCGCATCCCAAGCTTCGCAACTCGTTCACTTTCGCCTTCGCGTGAGCCCCCCTGGTCCACGACGATGTTGATCCCCATATTTGCGAGAGCCTCGAATCCTGTCGGCTGCCCGCCGCGATACAGGTCGGCAGTTCCTGGCCGGCGTTCGGCACACCCTCGATAGTCAGCCGACGTCCAAAAGAATGTTCTTTGGTCGGGGTCGATACAGGCGGACTTGCCGTTTGGGGCACGTTCATTGCGGCACACAATCCGGCGACGAGGAGCGCGCTAATTCTCAAGTAGTCTGCACCTTCGAGTCTCCCTCAAGTTCGACCTTGCCGACCATTCTGGTGGGCGTGAAAGTAATCTCGGGGTAGCTCTGGCTATCCAGGATTTTCCTGGTGCATTTTGGTGGTCGCGACCCGTATTTCCGGTGTCTCCGCTGGTAGCGTCCACGACTACCAGGCCGCCGGCCGCGCCATTGGATGGATTGAAATGAATTGTCCCACTCTTAAGCGCGAAAGTTCCGTGGACGGTATGGAGAGTGGCTGCCAATGTGAACTCGATCCGGGTGTTCGCTGGATCGAGTTCGAGAGTCATTTCTTGCGCGCGAAGCGTTTCCGCGTTCGGGCCAACAGCAGAAATTAAAAGTACGACCAATAAGCAGCGAGGCATTAGAAGGCGTGTGTTATAGCCATTCATGCTAGCCATTCATGCGGATATTAATCTCGTCCTGCCGACGCAATCGTCCACTCGGTCAGCGCGGGAAATGATAGTAGACGTCCTGCTTGGACGGAATTGGCGCGCCGTTCTTGGACGCGGGAGTGAACCGCCAGTTCTCTAGTGCCGCGAGCACCTTCTGGTCGACGGCAGGGCCAAGGCTTTGAAGCACGATCTTCTGCACAATAGCGCCCGCTTCGTCGATCGTGATTTCGACGATAACATCTCCTTCGATCCCGGCCGCGTCCGATCCAAATGCCGGATCAGGAGAAACGATCGGCAGCGCTGGTCGAATTTCAGGGCCGGTGAAGGTTCCGTACGAGAGCGATCCGTAGAGAGAACCCGCAGCGGGTCCTCCCGGCCGGGCGGTAGCAATCTCATTACCCGCTTCTCGTTTGGCCGCAGGCGGCTCCAGCCGGTGCGGGCTTGCGATCTTCGGAGGTCGCTGCAAGGTAAGCGGCTTCGGCTGGTCCTGCGTAACTCCGGAGTCGCCCCCGAAATAAATGCGAGTCAACGAACTGCCGGATTGGCCTTTCGCCACCGACAACGGAGCCACGAAGATCGGCGCCGGGCTGTGCAGAAGCCAACCGAGGAAAAGCAAATGGATCGCCAATGAAATGCTTAGCGACGCGGCTTGGCGTTTCGGAGGGGCGGGATGGAGTTGCGAGAACATTGGCCACTACCAGCTAGGTTCTCTCTATTCTACTCACTGTTTCGCTAAAATGAAGAAGCAATCGCACCATTGCGATGCTGCGCAATTACAATGGTTTGCATCTATACTGCGGCAGCCTGAATTAACATGACATTATTATTATTGGGCTGCTCATGCCCCTGCTTATCATCTATGAACGACCTGAGCCCGAGGAAGCAATTGCGGCATGAGAGGATAAGTTTTGCTTGTGCGGCGGTTCTATGTGTTGTCGCTAACTTTGTTTTTCTTTGCCAGCGGGCGTCGGCCCAGGCTCCGACGCTCGCACCACCTGCACCGTCCACCTCGTCTTCGTACAGCAGCAGCTCACCCAGCAGTTCCGACCAGTCCAACAACCCTGCTGGTGCCCTAGGCCAAGCGCCGTTTTCCGGCAGCGTTCCTGAAGGCAAAGCGACTCCCGGAGTTTTACCCCTTACGTTCAAGGATGCGCTCGACCGCGGATTGAGAAACAATCTCGGCCTCCTGCTTCAGAGTGACACCACTCTGACCGCGCGGGGAGAGAAGTGGAAGGAACTCAGCGAACTGCTTCCCCATGTGAACGCCGCCGTCAGCGAAAGTGCCGAACAGCTCGATCTGGCAGCTCTAGGATTCCGCTTCAATATCCCGGGGATACCTACCGTTATCGGCCCTGTCGGAGTTTTTCAAGCTGGCGCCTACCTGACGCAGTCGCTATTCGACTATCATGCCATCGAGCGCAATCGCGGCGCTTCGTACAATGAGAAGGCCGCGCAATACTCTTTGAAAAACGCTCGCGACGTAGTGGTGCTGGCGGTAGGGAACGCATATCTTATAGCGATAGCCGGAGCAGCTCGAGTGGAGACGGCGCGGGCCGACCTGCAAACGGCGCAGGCGCTGTACGACAAAGCGGTGGACCAGCAGAAGGCCGGGGTGAATCCGGCAATCGATACGCTTCGCGCGCACGTCGAACTGCAGAGCCGGCAACAGCAGTTGATCTCTACCCGCAATGACTATGCGAAACAGAAACTGACGCTGGGGCGCGTTATTGGGTTACCGCCGGGACAGGAGTTTAGTCTTGCGACCGCAGCCCCGTATGAGCCATTAGCGACTGCGCCACTCGAGGACGATCTGCAGCGCGCGTACGCCTCGCGACCGGACTACCTGGCGGCAGCGCAACAAGTGCGGTCCGCAGAAGAATTTCGCCGGGCGGCGACGGCGCAACACTATCCATCGCTTGATATGGCTGGGAATTACGGCGTGGCGGGGATCCGCCCGGGAAGCTCGCACGGCGTGTTTGAAGTTGGAGCCACATTGAACATCCCAATCTTTCCAGGTGGAAGAATTCATGCAGACGTTTTGGAGTCGGAAGCCTCGCTGCGACAAAGCCGCCAGCAATTAGAGAACCTGCGCGGCCAGATCGACTACGAGGTCCGCAGCGCCCGTCTCGACCTCACTTCCGCTGCAGACCAGGTCGAGGTGGCGCGCAGTTCGGTTGATCTTGCCGGCCAGACGTTGCAGCAGGCACAGGACCGCTTTGCCGCCGGGGTCACGGACAACCTGGAAGTAGTTCAGGCGCAAGAGTCTCTGGTGTCAGCAAACGAAAGCTACATCTCCAGCCTCTACGCCCATAACTTAGCCAAGATATCCCTCGCGAAGGCGATCGGTGTTGCCGAAGAGGGTGTCAAGCAATACCTCGAGAATCAGAGTAAGGACAAGTAAAAAATCATGGCGGAAAATACGGACACGGCGGTGCGAGAAAATCAGCCTCAAGCCCAGCGGCCTGCAAATCAGCCAGCTCCACTGCCCGCGTCGGACCGAGATCTCCGCTGGAAGAGCTTTCGAGCGGGCGATCCCCGATTCCGCGTGTTTCTTATCGTAGGAATCATCGTATTGCTCGTGGCAGGGTTCTTTTTGTGGCGCTACTTCGCCAGCTATGAAGATACGGATGACGCGCAGATCGACGGCCATCTGAACTCGATCAGCGCCCGCGTCTCCGGCCACGTTTTAAAGCTTCTGGTCGATGATAACCAGTACGTGCCCATGGGAACTCCTCTGATCGAGATTGATCCCAAGGACTATCAGGTGGCGGTTGATCGGGCGAAGGCAGATTACGCCGACGCCGTGGCCCTGGCGGAGGCCGCGCGGGTCAATGTGCCCATCACTTCAGTAAACACGAATAGCCAAACCTCGAGTGCACAGGCGGATGTGGAGAATGCAAACGCCGGAATCGCTGCCGCCCGCCAACAGTTTTCGGCAGCCAAAGCGCAATTGGCCGAGGCCGAAGCTAACAATGTGAAGGCGCAGAACGATCTGGTGCGCTACAAGCAATTAGTCGATAAGCAGGAAATTTCAGAGCAGCAATATGACCAGGCCGTGGCCGCGGCCCATGCGGGCACCGCCTCAGTGGATGCAGCTCGAGCCTCAGCGTCGGCTGCCGACAACCAGGTGCGGCAGGCGCAAAGTAGGTTGCTGCAGGCGCAAGCGAATCTCCGCGCAGCGGCCACCGGCCCGCAGCAAGTCGAAACCTACCGATCGCGCGCGCAATCCGCCCAAGCGCAGGCTGACCAAAAACGAGCCGCCCTAGAGCAGGCCGAATTGAATCTGCAATACACGGTTATTTCTGCTCCGGTGAACGGAGTTGTAACCAACCGCACCGTGGAAGTCGGACAGAACGTCTCCATCGGCCAGGAGTTGATGAAGGTGATCAACCTCGACGATATCTGGGTGACAGCGAACTTCAAGGAGACCCAGCTCAAGCGCATGCAGGTCGGCCAAAGGGCGACAATCCGCGTAGACACGAATGGCAAGGATTACAAAGCGCACGTACAGAGTATTGCGGGAGCGAGCGGCGCCATCACCAGCTTGCTGCCGCCCGAGAATGCGACTGGCAACTACGTCAAGGTGGTGCAGCGCATCCCGGTGAAGATCACCTTCGATCCCGGTGAGACCAGGGAACACGTTCTGCGTCCGGGAATGTCGGTTGAGCCTAAAGTCTGGGTAAAATGAAAATTTAGCAGGGAGAGTGGATGTACCGCATCATCACGGTCGAACGCGAATACGGAAGTGGAGGTGGCGAGATTGCCTGCGAGCTCGCCAAGCGGCTCGGCTGGAAGGTCTGGGACCATGCGTTGACGGAAGAGATCGCCAAGGTCGCCAATGTGGAGTGTTCGACCGTCGAGCGTTGCGAGGAACGGGTGGACAGCACGTTTCAGCGGCTGGTCAAAGTCTTTTTGCGCGGGAGTCAGGAGCGCAGCATGCCGTTACCCGGCGCAGAGCCATTTGACACCGACCGCTTTGTAGCCGTGGGGGAACAGGTCATGGAGAAAGTCGCTGAGGCCGGCGACTGCGTCATCGTAGGCCGGGGTGCGCCATACTTTCTGCGCCAGCGTGCAGACGCCTTTCACGTTTTTCTTTATGCGCCGTACGCGCAGAAGCTCAGCCGGTTGCTGAAGCTGGGTAAGAGCGAGAGAGAAGCAAGAGAATTGTTGGACGCGATCGACCGCGATCGAATCACATTTGTGAAGCGCTACTTCGATGCCGACTGGCCGACGCGTTGTCTCTATCACATGATGATCAATACAGCTGTCGGCAATGAGAATGTCATCTCGACCATTCTGACAACCATGCACGCATTGGAACGAGCGCCGGTAAACCTTTAACGACTCTGACGATCTCGATTCTGACAATTATGGAAAATCTCTCCAAGGCAAGATTGCGCTGGTCACCGGGGCGGATGGGGGCCTCGGAACTCACGTCACCCAGGCTCTGCTGGATAGTGGAGCAACCGTAATCGGCATTTCCAGAACCGCTCAGCCATCGAGCTCGGACACGCCGTCCTTGGTAACCGTTTCCGCGAATCTTTTCAGCGCGGAAGAAACGAAGAGCACGGTGGATGGAATCGTGGCCGATTCGGCCGGATCGATATTCTGGCTCATCTGGTGGGCGGATTTGCCGGCGGCAAAACGATTGCCGAAACCGATAGCGCGACCTTTCAACGCATGCTCGACCTCAACCTCAACAGCGCGTTTTACGTTTTGCGCGCAGTGATCCCGCTCATGCAACGCGCTGGCACCGGCCGCATCGTTGCGATTGGCAGTCGGGCGGCCGAAGATCCTGGGCCGGGAGTCGGCGCCTACTGCGCTTCCAAAGCGGCTCTGGTTTCGCTCCTCCGAACCGTCGCCGCTGAAAATAAGGAGCTCGCAATCACCGCCAACATAATTCTCCCCGGGACCATGGACACTCCTGCCAACCGCCAAGCCATGCCGGGCGCGGACACCTCGAAATGGGTGCAGGGTGCAGCCCGCCTCGGTCGCGTCCCTGATTGCGTGGCTGGCCAACGACGCCGGTCATCCCGGTCTATGGCCGCGGGCTCTGAAGCCGACCCCGTTCCTTTATTGGTACTTCAGTAACCCTTGCCTGCGCACCTTTTTTGATGCAATTTAACATTCCTGCAATATTCTCCAACTATCATGGGAAAAGCCGGACATTCGATTGAGGAGTGGCAGGTGGCATCGCCCCGACTTTCACGATTCGCTCTTCCCCTGCAGGTAGCCGCCGTGTGCTACCGGCGGCAAGGGGATTCGATCGAGTTTCTGCTGGTAAATACCAACGGCGGCGGCAAGTGGACGTTTCCGAAAGGCGCTCCTGAGCCAGCGATGTCGCACAGCCAGGCGGCCGAGCGCGAAGCGTGGGAAGAAGCTGGAGTTCGCGGCCACATCGAGCCACGGCATTTTCATCTCTATTTACATTCCAAGGGCGTCTTCTGGAAACCTCCGGGAGTGCGCGAATTTGTGATCAAGGCTTTCCTGATGGAAGTGGACTTGATCAATGGCTCCCACGAGCCCGATCGGAACCCAACCTGGTTCAGTCCCGACGACGCCAGAAAGATTCTGACTAAAGGCCGCGAAGTAAAGTACGCGAGAGAGATGCAGGCGGTGATCGACCGGGCCATCGAGCACCTCGGCACCGCGAAGGCCGCGACCGCTCAATAGGGATTCGAGCTTGGTAATCTAACCGATCCTCTTTGGCCTTTCTCCCCCTTTGTGTACCTCTGTGCCCTTTCCGTCTGCCAGTAACATATTGCAACAAAAGCACTTAATTTGCTGCTGCTGAAGCTGCTCCTTGGGAGTGCCCTCCAACGTATACGACCGCTCAAAACCCTTGGGGTCTGCAATGTTCATCTCCCACCGGTCATTCGCCTGGGAACCGACAATAGACACGCGCCAGTAACCGGCCCTATCGGCAACCACATGCTCAATTGCGGCCACCACTTCCGCCCGCAACGCTGGCTCCCCCGTGTGATGCATCTCGACTAAAACTGCCATACCAAAAGTCTACGCCCCGCGCCCTGAACACAATAGTCTGAATGCCTGCTTTATTGCCTAGGCAAGGACTGGGCCAGACTTAGGAGATTTTGGGGAGCTACGTGAATGAAGCCGCCGCGCGGGCTATCAATGTCCGCTATGAGGAACAACGAGATGGACACAACCAGCGGTAGAACGAGAAGCAGAATGGCTTTCGGTTCACCGCGACGCACACCATAGCCGATCAACACGTTGCAGCAGATGCCAATCGCTCCCATCAAACCCCATGCAGCAATCGGAATGCGGTTCCACCAGGCGGCTTGCGTGTATCCCTGCGAGTTCAATACCTCGTTCATCCCCCAAACGGCGAGGGCGACCATGGGTGTCGGCTGCGCCGCCGCAGGAGCCTGGACCGCGGACCACAGATCAGCCTCCAGCTGAGCAGTAGAGGCATCGATCTGCCGGAGCATCCGCTGATCGCGGGTCTGATAGAACAAGACACGCTGATCGAGATAGTTCCTCAGCAGCCCATGCAGTCTCTCCGCATCGGCGGCGGGGAGCAAGCCTGCCCGGACGTACTCCGTACCGATTGCGTTGGCCTCCGCCTCTTCGTAGTTCTTGCGCTGATCGTACCGGCTGACGGCCATCGAAAAGCTGAATCCGATGATGAGACCGAGCAGCGTCAGAACAGCGGCCACGATAATGCCGAAATCTTCACGCTCGTCTTCTTCCAGGTTCCGTCGCCTCTTGCGAAAGGAAACGCCGATCCGCGCCGAGAGCCACAGGACTACGAAAGAGAGCGCCAAAACAAGGAAGGGATATCTAAAATAGTTCATATGCTGCAGTCTCCTGTCTTGCTCCGGTCAATCTACAGCATCTTGCAATTATCAGGTATGAATCTGCAACTAAAAGCCTGTGAATAGTGCAATCGAGATTCACGATTCCCGGCTTACTTCAATAACACTACGCGGCGATTTGCTCGAACTGTGTTTGCGGGCGTACATCCACAAAAGTGACGGAACACCGGGCTTCGATGCCGGAACGAGTGGTTTAGCCAGCTTCCGCCGCGTCACACTGGGCGTCCTGGAATACTGCGAGGAAGGCATGCTCACGCTCAATTCAGGCAGCAGTCATTCCGCCTTCCGCAGGCTGTTTTACTGCCATTGTGCGCGTGATGAGTATGACCTCGCTACGTAGCGTGGAACAGGAGGAGATCGATACCGCAGGCGAGCTGTGGGCAGCTTATGAGGGGCCGCATCGAAGGAAGTTGAAATTAAAAGGGTCGCCAATTACGTTCGTTCGCATTGCCCAGAGGTGGTTGCGCTTTCACGGCCAACTGGCGGTTCCAGCACCACATCCTTTCCACCGGTTGATAACGGAGTTTATCGATGCGATGCGTTCCACACGTGGGCTCGCTACACCCACAGTGGTCGGCTAAGGTTCCAGGGCGATTGGATTTCTCAAATGGTTCGGCGAACGGCACGATAACCTTGGATTCGTCTCTTTGCGCCACATTGACGAGTTCATGATAAAAGGAGGCCTTTCGCAGACGGATGGAACACGGTCACTGTCTGGCGCAAGAACTGCCGATAATTGACCCCGTTCGAGGATGTAGAGTTCAGAATAAATTGGTGCTTCCCTTGAGTACATTCAATCGCTGGGGGTAGTGACCGATTTCTTGACGGTAAGCTTAAGCGTGCATCAGCGGCATCCAATCTGGCAATGCCAAAGAGAACGAAAACCCAAGAGCAATCCGACATGCTTAACGACTGGGAGCAGATACCCTAAGCCGTTAGTCGGTGAATAGGTGCCTCCCAAGCCGCGTTTCTCAAGACACGTTGTTGTGAGGAATAGACGCTTGCCTTTGCCTTTCACAACGCAAATCTTCGATTGTCAGGGGCTTCGGCGACGGGCTTCTAATTGCACTCGACAGTGTGTGGGTGCTGTAAGGCTGGAGGCCCAAAATGAAGACCACCCTTCTGGTATTCGCAGAATCTTGCAATGTCGCTTGGGGTTCATTCGCGTGGCCAACGCTCACTAACTACGGGCGTGCAGTGTCTGCCTATTGGTGGGTCCTACTGGCGGGCATGGCCGTGCTGTTTGTTGACAGGCTCAAGTGGCGAGGGAAGGAATCCAAAGTTCCAATGTGGCTGAAGATCACCGTCGTGATTTCAGCCTTTTCTCTCGCCCAATTCTTGGCATATCGGGATTCGACGCTCGACTACGAACGGGTGAGGCACGAACGAAGTGATGCAATCGGCGACAGAGACGAGTTGAAATCGGAAGTTGGGGGTCAGCAAGCCAAGCTGGAAGAAAAAGATAATCTTATTCAGTCGCAGCAAAGCTTGATCAACCGGAGGATCGTCTCATCGTTAGAATCGCAAAAAGGGCTTCTGTGCTTAGGGCCGCGAGTGGAAATGCTCTGCCGTGCGAGCGGCCAAAGGGCGGTCACAGCGAACAGACTGCTCGATGATAAAAGAAAGAACATATTGGTTGCGTTGTTGCAATCCACTCCCGCCGTCGCAGAAATCCAAGAGCCCGTGAACAATGACGAAGCTGCTGGCCGCGGCAGTGAGCTAATCGAAATTCTTGGGAAAGCTGGGTGGAGCTTCACGCGCATCAAGTGGATAATCCCAGAGGGAGAGGCACCCACCGGAATAGTCATACGGTCTGGAGCGAACAACCTCGCCATGGCAGCACAACTCGAAAAGGCTCTCTCTGACGTTGGCGTTCCGGCTCGGCAGGAGGAGCAAACTGGGTCCAGCGATTGGATCGAAGTCTACGTCGGCCCCCAAGCAATGAGCAACTGAAATCAGAGAGACTTTGTTTCGATTGATGCACCCAATGGGCAGAAGCGAACGGAGGAACGCTCTCTCCTATTCCAGACTGAGGCAGGACAACCAGGGAAACGTCACAATAGGCTGATGCCTACGTCGAATGTCGGGTAGGCGAGTCGCGGTAACAATTCTCTTTTCATCCGGGAATTGTCCGCAACAGCGGATGTCATTCCGGCCTTCAGGATATCGCGAGTCAAAGGTGCCTTTGCCCTGAACAGCCATGCCATAGTTTCGCAGCTTACCGCAGCCGTGTAGAACATCCACTTGGGCAATCGCCATGGTTTGCGACAGCCAAGGTGTGCAGCGAACTGGTCGAGGAATTCTTGCACCGTGGTCGGCTTATCATCGCACACGTTGTAAATGCCTCTGGCGCTCTCGTTTTCAATGGCTGCGAGCACGGCAGTCAGGAAATCCGGCAAGGCAACCAGATGTATCCAAGTGGGCCTTCGCCAAATCGCAAGGAGTCGGTACCGGAGCCACCGACGAGCCGCCTCGATCAGCTTGATTCCCTGTCCGTACACGATCCCTGCCCGGAGGATGACGGGAGTGATCGAGGTTCCCTCACATCGCTCAAGCAGCAGACGTTCTGCCCCAAGGCGAGTGCGAAAGTGGATGACATCGGTTGAGGAATCCAGACGATCAGTGGCAGGATGATCCGGCGTTGTCTCCCCTTCGACATGAGGAAAGCTCACCAGGATGAATTTTCTAACCGCCGATTGACGAGCAGCACTCAGAAGGTTCTGAACGAATCCGATGTTCGTCCTCGGCAGGAATTCTTCAGGTCTCGGTGCAAAGAGAACTCCTGCGAGATGCACAATACAGTCCGCATCGGCGCAAGCGGGCTGAAGCGTCTCCGGGTTGGCTAAGTCTGCCCGATAAGCCGTGACGCTTGGAGACGATGCTAAGTCGGGAGGCAGGTCTGTTTTGTGCACTAGAAGCCGCACTTGGTGATTGGTTCCGAGCAGGTGCCGCGCCAGCCTTGATCCCAGATTGCCAGCCGCGCCCGTTATCAGAATTCTCATACCTGCTTGTTCTGGAGCCGCAACATGAAACTGCGAAAATAAACCATGCCTCCCATGTCGAACAGCCCATGTGCAATCATCGGCACCATCAGGTTTTTTGAGTAGGCAAGAAAGAGACCGAGGTACAAACCCTGAAAGATTGACCAGTAGCTAACCACCCGGATGTCTTTTCTGCCGAAAAGCAACCATGAAACAACAGCGAGGCGACGATTAGGCCCAACCACTGCTGGATGAACCCACGGAAAAAGATTTCCTCGCCGCACGCCGCTGTTAGTCCTCCCGGCAGTATTTGTGCTGGGTGTGGATTTACGTACTCCATCGTCAGAGACGGCGTTAGCTGTTCCGCGAAAGCACTCCCTTTGAAGACTCGGTAGCCATACTGCACCAACAGAGTCCACACCCCGAGCGAAGCAGCGCCTAAGACTCCCACAACGACATCGAATGGTCTGGGCTTCATATGCAATGGCAGGTTTAGCGCGTGCATCCCCCGCAGTCCAAGACTGGCAAGGAGAATCGTCACCGTGACTTCGAGCCAGAGATGTCGTTTGATGTAAAACAGCATGCCTTTCCTCGGTAGCCAATACCCATTAAGACAGCTTCTTCTTGGCAAAAGGAACCGCATACGCGGCGGCGGTGTTGTGTGAAACTACCGTTGAAGCTTTGCGATAGTAGTCCAAGGCTTTGTCCTTCTCGCCCAGCTTTTCGTAGCTCTGGCCGATGAGACACTGGATGAATGGATCGTTCTGGTTCGCTTTGGTTAACTCGTCGAGCGCCGCTTTGTAATCACCCGCATAGAACGCGACGTATCCTTTCAGATAAGGGAAGAACGGCGCTTGCTCAGGAATCGTGCCCTTGTCGAAGATTGCCTTTGCCGCAGTAACATGCTTCTGTGCGTCCGCTTGGTCGCCGCGCCGGGAGGCAATGCGAGCCTGCGCGTGCTCCCACCGGAAGTTCCATAGGTCCTGCCGGGCGGGCTTGAGGTCGGGTTCCGTCAGCCCCGTGTCGTGTCCGAGCTTGTACCATTTGTAGGCGGCATCCAAATCGCCGGAGTCGATGCATACGCGAGCCGCCTCGTCGGCAATCTCTCCCTGCTGAAAGAAGTTCTTCAGGCTGCCGTAGAAGTCGAAAACCTGCTGCTCGTATTCTATTGTCTTGTTGCAATTCCCCTCGAAGGCGTATGACATGGCCATCGCTCGCATGGCTGATGCCTTGCCCTCGGCCGTATCTGCCACATCCATTGCCTTCGTGAAATACTTCCGGGCTACTTCCCCTTTTCCCATCAGGTCGAGCACGCTCCCGGCAGCGATGTTGGCAGGAACCGAATTCGGCGAGGTCTGGAGGGTTTGGCGATAAAGCGCCAACGCCTCCTCAGTCTTTCCATCCCGCATCAACTGTTGCCCCTGCTTGACGAACTCAGGTTGTTGCTGCTGGGCGGGCGCTTGTGCAAACAGGGGAGCCAGAGAACCGAGAATGGCAAGCAAGGTCGAAGCAATCCTACCGATGTGCAGTTTCATGGGGCGATTATAAATCGCTATCTGTTGATCGGGTAACGACGGCGAGCCAGCTATAATCCGGCACGATGACCAAGAAAATTCTCTCCGCTATGGCGCTCTTACTGATCGCCTCAGTCACTATTGCACAGAACATGGCTCCCAATACACGACCCCGCGCCTCGGACTTGGGACTGAAGGTCAGCATCCTGCCAACTGGGCCGCTGGATGCGATCCCCGATGTTGGTGGCGTTGAGGTCGGGCAAACAACCATCATCCGTGACGACGACCTGCGCACTGGAGTGACCGCCATTCTGCCGCATTCCGGCAATCTGTACCGCGAAAAAGTGCCGGGGGCGGTGTTTGTGGGCAATGGCTTCGGTAAGCTGGCCGGGTCCACTCAAGTAGACGAAATGGGCGATATCGAGACCCCGATCCTCCTTACATCTACCACGAGCGTGCCTCGTGTGGCCGACGCAGTGATCAGCTACATGCTGGCGATGCCCGGCAACGAGGATGTCCTGTCGATCAACCCGTTGGTCGGCGAAACCAACGACGGATACCTGAACGACATTCGCGCCCGTCACATCACGCCCGACGACGTGTTCGCCGCCATCAAGAACGCGAAGGGCGGCCCGGTCGAGGAAGGCTGTGTTGGCGCAGGCACGGGGACGGTGGCGTTCGGTTTCAAGGGCGGCATCGGAACCTCCTCCCGCCGCCTGTCTCCCAAGCTTGGCGGGTATACAGTCGGGGTTCTAGTCCAGACGAACTTTGGTGGCGTGCTCACGATTGCGGGCGCTCCCGTGGGTCGGGAACTTGGCCGCTACCACCTGCGGGAGGAACTTCAACAGGAAAGCAGTCCGACAGACCGGGGAAACGGGTCGGTGATGATCGTCATCGCAACCGACGCGCCCATGGACGCACGGAACCTGAAGCGGTTGGCGGCGAGAGCTTGGCTTGGCGTGGCTCGCACAGGAAGCTCAGCCTCGAACGGCAGCGGGGACTATGCAATCGCGTTCTCCACTGCCCCACAGGTGCGAATTCGAACAGAGGAAAAGCCACCGTCCCGGCACATCGAGGTGCTGACGAATGACGCGATGTCGCCGCTGTTTCTGGCGGTAATTGAAGCCACTGAGGAACCGGTCTACAACTCCCTGTTCCGAGCAACGACAACCACCGGACGGGGACACACGGTCGAGGCACTGCCGATTGAGAAAAGCACAGAGATACTCAGGAAATACGGAGCCATCAAGTGCAGGAAGGCGAACTGAAATCCCGTCTCACCCGCTACCGCCAGATCAGGATCAGCGTGATCGGCAGGAAGTCAGGTCATAAAATCTCTATCCCCGTCTGGTTCGTGCTGGAAGGAGAAAAGGTCTACCTCCTGCCCGTCAACGGATCGGACACGCAGTGGTACCGCAACGTGCTCAAGAATCCGTCGATTCGAATTGATGCGCGGGGCGAAGTTCCAAGCGACTCCCATCATGAATCCCAAAGCGGTGAAGTCGGTGGTAGAGAGATTCCGCGAGAAGCACGGGGCGAAGGACGTGAAGAAATATTATTCGAAATTCGATGTGGCGGTTGTGGTTGAACTGGTCTGAACTATTTATGCACTGGCCTGTACCGACACCAACTCCGGGACGCGCCGAGAGTTTTGGAGAGACTCGATGTGTCTTCGGCCATGAATTTCCCCATCACCAACGCCAGCTTGCGGTTGGTTGTCGTCTGTATAGGAATCCGATCCATCCGCTGCACAAACGCGGGTGCGATGGGTTCCGCTACGGTTCACTTTTCACAACAAATTTCGTGTTTTTCATAGTCTGTGACCACCTTCCGGTTCTCCGCGAGGAACGGTTTGTGAGCAACCAGCAGCTCATTTCTCCAGAATCGGGGTCACACTCACGCCCGTAAGGGACTTGCCACACTCCAAGCAGCACGGCTTTAATCGAGATGTGATCAATCCGCAGGACGGGCACATCGTTTGTGATCCGTATCCGGCAACCCGTGGTTTCAGCTTACGCATCCTGTGGAGCAGCAGGATCACCAACAGCAGAAGCAGCAGACCGAAGGAAAAGCTAGTTGCGTTCACAAAGCGACCCTTCTTACCGAACGTTCTGCACCAAACGGCATGTGCAGACCACTGACTGAAAAGCCTAAGGTAGGAGAACTTCAGATGGACTGTCTTAGGTCAGAAGACCTGAACGAGGAGAAAACGTAACCGCCCCAGCATCTATTATAGCAGTCCATTGCACTCTGTCGTTGCCAAGTGCTACAAGGCTTACCATTGGCATGATCAAACTGCATCCAGAATGCCCCCACACAAACGCTCTCGATCACTCGGTAGTTGCCGATTTCCTCCTTCGACAAGAGCCGGACGAGGAAGACGACGAAGAGGAAGACGAGGGCAACCGGAAAGAAGATGACGATGATGAGGACGAAAGCGACGACGGCTACTCGGAGTGAGCGTGTCCTGTGACCAGAGACAGATAGATGTGCTCAAACTCGGTTCGATTCGTCCGGAACCACATCCATAGCTTTTCAGCAGCCCGAATGCCTCGCTCCGCTTGCTCACCTTGAGTTGAAAACTCCTCGTTCGTAGCCAATTCTCCGACCCAGATACTCACAGAAACCGAGTTGCCTGCTAGTTGGCAGTGCATATCATCGCCTGCTTTCACGAGGGGACGAACTCTCCTATCGAACTCGTCGAAGGCTTGTTTCAGCATCGAAAAGGCCGAAGTTTACGCTATTGCCGCCAACGGTGCTGTTGCTGATCGTCAGCGTCTTTGCGTTGTAGGCGTTGTAGATGCCCCGCCCAAGGCTAAGCAGTGGAAACAGGACCCGACGGAGCTCGTATTACCGCTGATGGTGCTATCGTTGATGGTCAGCGCCCCGTTGTTGGTGATGCCGCCGCCTCCGCTGCCGCATCCCCGGGGTGCAGTAGCGGCAACAACGACTGGACCTGGCGACATTGGCTAGCGATTGGACTTTGTGTCCTTCGTGGTTCATGAAGTGCAAATGTTAGAACCACAAAGGACACAAAGGTACACGAAGGATGTGCAGTAACTGCAATCAGAATTCCCCCCGTAATGCCAAACAAGGTCTTCTCTTCTTTTTCAAACCACCCTTCTCATGAGACGATTGAATTGACACCATGATTCAGTTGTCCTCCGCCGGAAAACGTTACGGGCACAAGCTCCTCTTCGAGGGAGCCGACTGGATGATTACGCCCCGGGACCGCATCGGCCTGGTGGGCGCGAACGGCACCGGAAAATCCACGCTGATGAAGATTTTCGCCGGGATGGAAACGCTCGATTACGGTTCCTTCAGCACAGCGAAAGGCATCAGCGCCGGCTACCTGCCGCAAGACGGGCTCACGCTCTCTGGACGCACCGTGTTCGCCGAATGCATGGCGGTTTTTTCCGAGCTGCGAGAAATGGAACAGGAGATGGAAGACCTGACCGCGCGCATGCCGGAACTCGACCAGTCTTCTCCCGAGTATGCGCAAGTCGCGGAGCGGTATCAGCGCATCGAGCACGAATTCCGCACTCGCGATGGGTACGCTATCGAGGCCCAAGTCGGAAGCGTGCTCATGGGCCTTGGTTTCCGCAAGGAAGATTGGCATCGACGGACCGAAGAATTTTCCGGCGGCTGGCAGATGCGCATTGCATTAGCGAAGCTGCTGCTGCAGGAGCCAAACCTGTTGCTGCTGGACGAGCCCACCAACCATCTTGATCTCGAAGCTCGTAACTGGCTGGAAGAGTACCTGACCCACTATCCCAACGCGTTTGTGCTGATTTCGCACGACCGCTATTTTCTCGACGTCACCGTCAACAAAATTGCCGAGATTTGGAACAAGCGCATCCATCTTTATCCCGGCAACTACGAGAAATATCTGGCGTCGAAGACGCAGCGCATGGAACAACTCGAGGCGGCGTATCGCAATCAGCGGGATCGCATCGAGCAGTTGGAAGTATTCATCAATCGCTTCCGCTACCAGGCAACGAAAGCCAAGCAGGTGCAGAGCCGCATCAAGGAACTGGAAAAGATCGAGCGTATCGAACTGCCAGAAGAGGAAAAGGTAATCCATTTTTCTTTTCAGCAGCCGAAACCGAGCGGCCGGATCGTGGCCGAGTTCATCGGAGTGGCGAAATCGTATGGTGAGAAGGAAGTATTTCGCAAGGTCAGCTTCATGATCGAGCGCGGCGACCGCATCGCGCTGGTGGGAGTAAACGGCGCAGGAAAATCCACACTGATCAAGCTGCTGGCAGAAACAGAACCTCTAACCAGCGGCCAATTCCGCCTGGGTCACAACGTGCTGCCAGACTACTTCGCCCAGGACCAATACAAGGAACTCAATCCGGACGCGCGCATCTTGGACGATATTGGCGAGCTCTCGCCGCGTTCCACCCAGACCGAACTGCGAAGTCTACTGGGCTGTTTTCTGTTCTCAGCGGACGACGTCTTCAAACGCATTGGCGTGCTCTCGGGCGGCGAACGCAACCGCTATGCCCTGCTGCGAATGCTTCTGCATCCCGCAAATTTTCTCTTGCTCGATGAACCTACGAACCATCTCGACATGCGCGCCAAGGACGTTCTGCTCAAGGCGCTGATGGATTACACCGGCACGGTGGTCTTCGTTTCGCACGATCGTTATTTCATCGACAAACTGGCGACACGAGTTTTTGAAGTAGGCGATGGAAAAGTCGAAGTCTATCCCGGAAATTACGAAGACTATCGCTGGAGGAAAGAAGGCGGCGCGGAAAAGCTGCAGGAAACCGTCAGCCACTCGGCGATCATTGTGCAACCGGTAAACGGCAATAAGACCGAGGCCATCTCTGACGACGGCAAATCCAAGCGCCTGAATCCGATCAAGCGCAAGCAGATGGAAGAACGAGTCAAAGAACTCGAAGCCGAGATTTCCCGCGCGGAGACCGCGATCGACGAGTGCGAAGCTGCGCTACAAACCTTCGTCAGCGCCGAGGAAACTGCCCGACGTACGCAAGAATTAGCCGGCCATCGCGCGGAATTGCAAATCCACATGATGGAGTGGGAAGAGTTGGCCCAGTCACTGGAAGCCTAGCGGCAGACCCGCTTGTGACACTCTCGTAGCGGCGCCGTCCCGGCGGCTGTCGTGGGGGCGTCCGCCCCCACCGGCGAGGGCAAGATGCCCTCGTGACAGCCGGCAGGATGCCGGCGCTACAAGGATGCTGTGCCCCGATTGACCGGGTCTGGCCTTTGCTTGACCCCCTCGTTTACAATCCAGTCGCTGAAGTTCTCCTCGGGATTCTCGCATTTCTGCTGATCTCACGTTCGTTTGAAGGAGGATCCGATGCCCCGCTCACGTAAGCTTTTCCTCTGCGGTTGCACTGCCGTTCTGCTGCTACCTTTTCTCAGCTGTGGTTCTGCGCACGAGTCCGACGAATATTATGTTTTCGTAGCCGCCAACCTGCAGGTGCCTTATTGGCAGGCTGCCGGCGCTGGCTTTTCCCAAGCGGCGGACGCATGGAAGGTTCGCAATAGTTTCACGGGCCCCCAGACCTACGACCCCAAGGCCGAGCGAGAAGCTCTAGATCAGGCGGTGCAAAAGAAAGCCACGGGCGTCCTGTTGGCCGTTACGGATCCTGCCTTGCTCAAAGACGGCATTGATAAGGCCGTTGCAGCGGGTATCCCCGTTCTCACGATCGACTCGGACGCCCCCGCCAGCAAGCGGCTCTTTTTCATTGGCACGAACAACTACCAGGCCGGCCTTATGGGCGGACAACGTCTGGCGCAGGAACTTAAGGGCAAAGGCAACGTCGTTATTTTCAGCATGCCCGCCCAGCCCAATATGCAGGATCGTCAACGCGGCTACAAGGACGCTCTCGAGCGCTCGCCCAACATCAAGATCACGCGGGTGGTCGATATCCAGGGCGATCCTCGCATTGCTTTCGACACCACCACACAAATCATCGGCAAAGAAAAGGACAAGGTTGACGCTTTTGTCTGCCTCGAAGCGCAATCGGGTAAAGAGGTCGCCGGTGTGCTCAACAGCTACCACGTGACCGACAAAGTTGTCATAGCAATGGACACCGACCCAGAAACGCTCGACTGGATCAAGAAAGGCGGAATCGCCGCCACCATCGCGCAGAAGCCGTACACCATGGCCTATGTCGGCATGCAGATGCTCGACAACCTTTATCATCACAAGCCGGCGCTGGACAGAGACTGGTCAAAGGATATTTATGCACCTGTCCCCAGCTTCGTGGATACTGGTTCCGGCCTGATCGACAAGACGAACGTAGATTCGTTTCTGCAAGCCGGAAAGAGTCTGACCTCTGCACCCAAGTAAGAACGGGAAGGCTGCCTGGGACGACAAAACCGAACGTTCCCAAGGCAGTCACGTCGCGCCTTAAGTACTTCCTTGCTCCGCGCGGTCGTGTTCTTCCGTAACCTCCTCTATTACCAAAGCCCGTGCGATAGTGAATTTGGCCCATGGCCACCATCTCACACGCGCCGCATGCGGCTGCGCTCGAAGTAAGCCGCACGGAACCAAGGAAGGCCCAAATCGATGTTGCAGCCAACGCAGAATTCAGCCAACGCACCTAAATATTCCCCGAGCCCGAACCCGTATACACCACCCAAAAACGCAACTTCCTCGATGGAACAAGCCACGATCGGACGCTCGGTGGTCATCAAGGGCGAGGTCAGCGGCGCCGAATCGCTCTATGTCGACGGCCGCATTGAGGGCACCGTCAATTTTGCCGACAGCCGCGTAACTATCGGTCGTAGCGGCGTCGTTGTTGCCAATATCACCGCCAAGGAAGTGGTCATTATGGGCACGGTGACCGGCAACATCCATTGCACGGATCGTTTGGACATCCGCAGCGAAGGCTCACTTACCGGCGACGTAGTAACCCCCCGCATCTGCGTGGAAGACGGAGCGGTACTGAAGGGTGCCGTCGAGGTTCGCGCCGAACAGCACCAGAACGAGAAAGTGCAGTCGAAGTCCGTCGAAGCTGTGAAATCTGCCGAGCCCCCAAAGGCAGCCGCGGCCGCAGCCGGAGCAGGGACATCGGGGGCCCAGGCCCACGCCAGCAAGGTCATGTACAACGAATCGAACTGAGCACGCCGAAAAACCAAGGGCACTGAGGATCAGATCCGCAGTGCCCGCGTCATTCTTATCCTTTAAATACTTCTGTTATTTCTTTCCGGTTTCGTCCTGCTTCAGATCAAGCGCGGCCGAGTTCATGCAGTAACGCAAACCGGTTGGAGCCGGGCCATCGGGAAAAACATGCCCCAGATGTGCGTTGCAACTGGCGCAGCGGGCCTCGGTTCGCACCATGCCGTAAGCGTTGTCGGTCTCTTCCGCGATCGCGGTTTGATCGATCGGCTTAAAGAAGCTCGGCCAGCCGGTGCCTGAATCGAACTTCGTGTCTGAGCTGAACAGCGGCTGCCCGCAGCAAACGCACGCGTAAGTACCGGGTTCCTTCGTCTTCCAATATTTGCCGGTAAATGCCGGCTCGGTCCCCGCCTTGCGAGTGACAACGTACTGCTCAGGTGATAGCTGCTTTTTCCAATCTTCTTCAGACTTCGTAATTTTTTCGGCCATGACATTCTCCTTATGAATTCAGTTATTGGATCACGACATACGGGCAAAAGCTACGGCGTAAAAATCCTTTTCACCACAGCGAACACTCGGACAAACTTTTCAACTAAGGTCTTTCTAGGATTTCACCTGATTCTGCCTCATGCCTTCGCCCCCTCTGGGACTCGGTGCCTCGGTGGTGAAACTGCAAAGTTCTTGACTTCGCCTTTCGTTCGCTTACAATGGCGTCATGGCGATCACGAGAAGACAACGGCAAGTGTACGACTTCATTTCCGAGTTCGTGCAGAAGCACGGCTATTCTCCTTCGTTCGAAGAAATTGGAGAAGGCCTCGGACTGAGTTCGCTGGCCACGGTGCACAAGCACATCTCCAATCTCGAGAAGAAAGCGCTGCTGACGCGCGACTACAACCGTAGTCGCTCCATTGATTTGCTCCCGCCCAAAGGCCGGCTGAAGCAGGCCATGTCGGTGAATACCACGATGGTGCTACCGCTCCTGGGGCGAATCGCAGCCGGTCAGCCCATCGAGGCGGTCGAAAACCCGGAAACCATTTCTCTGGCCGACTTCGTCCGCTCGAAAGAAGTGTTCGTCCTCGAGGTGCGAGGCGATTCCATGCAGGACGAACACATCATGAGCGGTGACTACGTGCTGGTCGAAAAAGCAAAGACAGCGCACAACGGAGATATTGTGGTCGCCCTCGTCGGCGGATCGGATGCCACGCTCAAGCGTTTCCATCGCGAAGGCGACAACATTCGGCTCCAGCCGTCAAATGCCAATATGCAGCCAATCATCGTGCCGGCATCGTCTGTCGAGGTCCAAGGACGAGTGATTGGGGTGCTGAGAAAGTACTGAATTCGGCACTTAGTATTTAGCACCCAGCATAGCCTTAGGAATTTGTTCGGGGTTGGCGACATAGAAAACGCCCGGATTTGAGCCGGGCGTTAAACGTTCTAGCCAACGACCAACGACCTCTTACCCCAAATGCTTGTCAATGGCCTTTTGAATCGTTTCCTTCGGAACATAACCAACGATCTGTTCCTTCACTTCTCCACCCTTGAACACCAGCAGGGTGGGGATGCCCCGCACACCATAACGCATGGGCGTAGCGCTGTTGTGGTCAACATCCATTTTGCCGACCTTGAGTTTGCCTTGGTAGTCCTGCGCCAATTGCTCCACGATCGGAGCAATAGCTTTGCAAGGCCCGCACCAAACGGCCCAGAAGTCGACCAGGACTGGAGTCTCCGACTTGAGAACATCCTGATCGAAATTCGAGTCTGTTACTTCAAGTATTCCATTGCCTGCCATGATTTCCCCCACTGGCGCGCCTGCTATGCATGCGCGCAGCGAAACAGTATAAAAGCCCATCCATCCATGACAATAATGGACTTCCGATGGGCGTACTAAATCTTAACACTTCCATTGGATGCACAGTAGCTTCAGAAGTCGCAAGAGTCGCAAGTCCCGGGTTTACGACCTCCGCGGCAAAGTCTGGCAGTAACAAAGTCAGCATTTACCATCTGGCGCCACACACCTTACAACCCCGGCTGCCAACGTCACTTGTTGAGTTCGACTGTCCAGTTTGTAACTACAGTAATCGATTGGTTTACCTGCTGGGAGATTACGTTGAGAAGTATCTTCTTGCCATCAGGCGAAACATCGTAGAAGAAGATTTGGCTGGCAAGGTTCGAGACGAGTTGCTCCGCACTCCCGAATTGCAGCGTGTCATTCATTTGCTTCACTGGCACTGCGAACACCGTAAAGTTGAGATCGGCGTAATAAAGGCTCTTGCCATCCTTCCCCCACAACGGCCGATCACCGCCGCTCTGCGAGACTTGCCACTTCCCCTGTCCGTCGCGGAAGGGTATGACATACACCTCCGTTTGACCGGACTCGTTGGAGGAGTAGGCGAGCCAGCGCCCGTCCGGCGACAGCCGCCCAGCGCCTGCGTATGAGCTAGCGCTGTGGGGCACAATCAGCAAAGGCTTGCGATCACCTTCCAAAGGCAACGCCCAGATCTCCGCACCATTGCTGAAAAACGGCCCACGCGAATAAAGCAGGTATCTGCTGTCACTCGACCAATCGCCCGGGATCAGGGTCTGCTCATCATTGAGCAAAAGTTCCTCGGCGCCGCTGCCGTCGGAAAGCCTGCGGTAGAGATGATTTTTGCACTTTCGACTGGGAGCCGTAGGCGATCCACTTGCCGTCGGGTGACCATACTGGAAAGGCGTTTGTAACCGGACCGAAAGTAAGCCGGGTGCGAATCCCGCGGGCCAGATCGAGTACCCAAATGTCGTTCGCCCCAGTATCGACTACTAGGGCGACCCGATCTCCCTGGGGTGACAAACGGGCAAATTGCAGGTTCGAAAGTTTGTCGGCTACCAGGCCGATTCGTTTTCCGGTGCGATCAACCCAGACGAGTTGCCAATCGGGTGTTCCGCCGCTGCCCATCACCAGCAGTCCCGTGCCGGAGGCGGAGGCATCCATGTGCCACGTGCTCAGGTCGTTGGCCACCCCGTTGGCCAACACCTGTGCTTCTCCACTCAGCTTTCCCGATGTCGGATCGAATTTCTGCGCCATTAACTGGCTGCCCCGAGCGAACAAGACAAGGCCGCTCGAGTAGATGGCGCTTGATAGAGAACGGAGCAAGGGGCGGTTCTCCGCGCCATCGAGCGACGCGAAGTACACCTCGTCTTTCTCGGACTGGGCGGAATCGTGATTGATGGCGAGATAAAGAAAGTGCTTGCCATCAGGAAGAAAGAAGGGCCAGCGATGGGAGGTGTGCCGAGTGCGATCAAGTTTTGTAACCGCGACCGGCGCTCCGCCGTTGAAGTTGACGCGCACGATCGGCGCTTGTGTATCAGCGGTCATGAGGACCACACCGTTCGGTCCCCAAGAACCACCGCGTCCCTGCGGTGCGTCACAGATTGACTGAGGAGAACCACCGTTGAGATCGATGGTTTTGAGCTTTCCATCGGCGAAGAAGCCGAGCGACCTGCTGTCCGGCGACCAGAAAGGAAAGATCACGTCGTCCGTGCCGGCCATAGCGTGCGCTTCAAGCTTGTCCGTGGGACGAACCCATAACACGACTTTGCCGTCAGACCCCGCAGCCGAGAACGCCACATAGGCTGCATCGGGCGACAGCACCGGAGGACCGGCCAGGTCGCCAGTCAGCCGAAACGAGGTGCCCTCAGGGGGTGCTATGACGGTGCGGATTACCCGAGCGGGACTGGGACGGCTGATGAAAAATCCCGAAATTACGCCGGCGACAATCGCAACCAGCGCAGCCGCTACCCAGGCGAGACGCTGGCCGGGATGGCGAGCGCGTGGCGGCAAAGCCGGCACAGACGTCGACGGACGGTCTTCGGCAATCCATCTCAGCTCCAGCCTGACATCGTGCGCGCTTTGAAAACGCTCCTCCGGATTCTTTTTCAGGCAGGTTTTCACCACATGCTCGAAGGACGATGGGTCGTTGGTTTACCCGCGCTGATCGGCTCCGGATCCTTCTCTAAAATCGACGAGGCCACCGAGATCTGGCTCTTGCCCTCAAAGGCCCGCTTTCCCGTGGCCATCTCATAAAGCACTGCGCCCAGCGCGAAGATGTCGCTGCGTGCGTCCGCCTCTTTTCCTTCGATCTGCTCGGGCGACATGTACTGAATCGTGCCGACAATGCTGCCCGCAGTGGTTAATGGGCTTGGCGGACTTAGTCCGGTCAAAGTCGCCGCAGCGGTGAACGAAGGCGCTGCGCCTGATGCCGTAGCCGTCATGCCGAACGGCTTTGCTAAACCAAAGTCCGTCAGCTTCGCGCCCGACTTCGTCAGCATGATGTTTGCCGGCTTCAAGTCGCGATGCACAATGCCGGCGCGATGTGCGACCTGCAGAGCATCGGCTACTTCGGCGCCAACTTTCAGCACTTCGTTCAAAGGCAGCGCGCCCTTGCGGAGTCTCTCCGCGACCGTCTCCCCTTCGAGCAACTCCATCACCAGGTAGTCGGTTCCATCCTGCGAACCAATGTCATAGAGTTGGCAAATATGGGGATGATTCAACGAAGAGATCGCGCGCGCCTCGCGCTCCATCCGCTGCTTTAGTTCCGGAGAAGATGAAAGATGGGCGGCAAGGACCTTGATCGCAACTTGCCGATCGAGACGAGTGTCGCGCGCCCGATAGACTTCGCCCATCCCGCCAGCACCCAGTTCCGACTCGATCTCGTAGGGTCCAAGCTTCGTGCCAGAGGCAATGGGCATGGGTTGCAATTATATCTGCATCGCACTGCCAGGTTTGTACTTCAATGCTGCGGAGCCACAGTCGCGTCTCGAGCCGCCGACGGAGGCGGAACCGGCGGTGTGGCCTCACCTGTTCCCGTGTTGACCAGCGGCCCTGCCGGAGGCCCGTCACTCTTGGCCAATTCGGTCTTGATTTCCACCTTCTGGTTGGCGGTTGGATTGATCTCCGTTTCAAAAGTTTGATAGCCGGGAAGCGCGATCCTTATCCGGTGCGGTCCCGGCCCCACCAGCATCCCGCGACCTGCCCCCTCAAACTCCCCTACGTGTCCCACGAACAATCCATCCAGGAAAACCGCAGCCCGCGATGGGTTGACCGCGATTTTGACTTCGGCCGTCACTTGCGGGATTGGCCCAGTAGGCGCTTTCTGCATAACCACGCTCACCACCTGCTTTTGTCCAGGCTCGACCATAACTCGCTGCGTGAAGTCCTGGTAGCCGTCCTGACGCACGGTAACTACGTGTTCACCCGGTAAGAGCAGAACTTTCTTCGACCCCTTGAGTTCTTTCAGATAGCCCACGTACTGTCCGTCAACCCAAACTCCGGATGTCTTTTCGACATGGGATTTTCCTTCAAACTGAATCTCACCCATCACTTGGTTTTCGGCGTATGCGGCCGGGGTTAGGAATACCGAGCCGAGAAAGAATGGAGAAACCACCAGTAGCATCCACAGTAATTGAGTAACTCTTCGGAGTACTTTTTTCACGATAGCCTCCTTAAATACTTCCGACTACTTCGATGCAGGTAGAGCAACAGACGTGCCAGAGTGCGTAAATTATTGAATCAAAGAGCTCGGCCAGGAGGGGAAGTCTGCAGACTGAACTGACGACTGGGGAAGAATGCTATACCTGCGGTAAGAATTTCGACTGCCGCGTGGAGCTTGCGCGGTTCCGTGAGCGAAACTGACAGGTCTATTCTGAAACCGGACGGTCTTGACCCTTGCCGCCCGCGGGTTCGGTTAGGTGACGAGCGAACAATTTTTCGAGCTTACTTCTTAGCGCCTCCAGGTTAGAACTCTCCCGGTTGTCAAGCCGGGCGATCAGAACCACAGCACACGCAGAGCATCGGCCGGAAATATCTCGTTCGCTGTCTGGCCCGATTTGACGAACATTGATCAAACGAGGCGTACGATCACAAATTCACCGCCCATCGGATCGTGGTCCTTAAATAGAGTCTGACTTGCGTGCAACAAAAACGCAATACACTCTTTCATATAGGACCGGTTCCATCGCCAGGATGCTATGCTGTTGGCCCGAGTCCGTGGTTCTGAGCGGTCCGCTGCGCGAAAGTTTCTGATTGTCCTGCTGGCGGGTGATTTCTCAGGCCTTTAGTGCCTGCTCAAAATTGGAGGCGGCCATCATGCAATTGCCAAGTTTCTTTAACATCGCCGATGTAGGCAAACAGCGCCAGCAATCCGGGAAACCTTACTTGGAGTTTTTGCGTGTCCCGGCGATGAGTGCCGGAGTTTACGTGTTGTCCACTGGAAGCACCGATCCCCAATCACCACACAAAGAAGACGAAATGTACTACGTAGTTCGCGGCAGAGGCCGCATGCGAGCCGGCTCTGAAGATCAGGCAGTAACCGAAGGCAGCGTCATCTTTGTTGCGGCTGGAGTGGAGCACCACTTCTACAAGATCACGGAGGAGTTAACGGTGCTCGTATTTTTCGCCCCAGCCGAAAGCGAATAGCCCGAAAGTTTTCCTGCTTGGACGCGACTTTTGTCAGCAAATCAGGGTCAAACCGAAATATGGACTTCGACGTCAGAGCCATGCGAAGTGACGACTGGCCTGCGGTCCGCAACATCTATTCCGAAGGCATCGCCACAGGTAACGCCACATTCGAAACGGAAATTCCGGAGTGGGCAAAGTGGGATCAGGGCCATCTTCAAGACTGCCGCTTAGTTGCGCAGGCCGGCGAACGGATTCTCGGCTGGGCAGCGCTCAGTCCAGTATCGAGCCGTCGGGTTTATTCCGGTGTGGCTGAGGTTTCGGTTTACGTGGCTGCCGATACGCGAGGTCGTGGAGTCGGAAAGATGTTGCTGCAATCGCTGGTCACACAGTCGGAGCGCTGTGGGATGTGGACGCTGCAAGCCGGAATCTTTTCAGACAATGCTGCGAGCATTGCGTTACATAAGTGCTGCGGATTCCGCGAAGTCGGATTGCGCAGGAAATTGGCCCAGCGAGGCGGCATTTGGAGAGACGTCCTTCTGCTTGAACGCCGGAGCTTGAGTGTGGGTGTTTAGTACGGTTTCAACAACTAAGCCGGAGAAGTGGCATGCTTCTCCTTTGATGGAACCCAATAAATCTCTTCTTTCAAACCCTCTTTGGTGAAACCGATACGCTTCAGGATTCCCTTACTGTTTTCGACCATCGCCGGATGCCCGCATAAATACGCGACCGCATTCGGCCCGAGACCCCACATGTCCGCGTACTTACGCAGAATGTCATCGACGCGTCCGGTCTCGCCCGTCCATTTTTCATCGTCCCAGGGACGACTGACTGTGGGCACATACTTAAACCAGGGCGCTTCCTGCGCGAACTTCTGCAACTCTTCCAGATATCCGAACTCCCCCGAGCGGCTTGCCCCATTCAGCAGAAACAGTTTGTGCTCCCCCGCGAACCTCTCTTCTTTCCAGTCTCGATAAAGAGTGCGGACGTAGCTGACGAAGGGAGCGACGCCGGTCACCGTACACACCAAGAGATGATTGGTACGGCCGCTCTGGGTATCGAGCATGAAGCGTCCTTTAGGAACCTTCCGCATGAGCACTTCATCGCCGGGCTGCAGCTTGTATAGCAGGGGCGTTAGATCGCCGGGGGGCACGAGTTCGAAAAAGAACTCCAGCTCGTTCTCGTGAGGCGCAGACACGATGGAGTACGGCCGCTCCGTGCGCTTATTTGGACCTTCGAGGCCCAGGGTTGCATATTGGCCGGGAGCGAACTTGAACTCGCCGTTGGGCTGGATGCGGATCATCCACAGCTCGGGGGCGATGTCCACACGCTTGGTGATTGTCGCACGGTGAAATTTCTCTGTGTCGCTGCCGCTCATGAAAGATAACCCAGAGGTCTAGTCCCGCCCGAGGTTGGCATAGTTTACAGGAAGTGCGCCGCCGCTCAGCTTCTCTTCAATCCAAATAATCTATTCGACCTATTTCTTTTATCGATCTCGTTCTTCGTTCCCTACCGGTTCCGCGACATTAATTATTTGCCCAGGACCAGGACCACGAAACTGTCGGGCAGAATCGCGTGCCGGGGATGCGGGTTTTCCGGGGTCGGGGCGGGCGGCGGACCGAATTTCGCCGTCACCACGAAAACCTGATGAGTCTTCTCGTCGAGAGCAAGGGTGCGGGCGCCTTCCTGAGTCTTCACATTTTCCGCGACGGTGAACTTGCTGGGCGACTCTTCTCGTACAACCGTTAGCACGCCTTCTCCGCAGGACGCGAAGGCGAGGCTGGTGCCTTCGTCAAACGCGGTGGCATCCACTCCGTCGCCGATTGCGGGGGTGGCAATCACTTTCCCGCTGTCCGCGTCGACGACAGCCATCATCTTGTTGTCGCAGCCGGCGAACAGGCGCCGATTCTTGCGGTCCATGGAAAGGCCACTAGGTTCCTGGCACGGGGCCAGCGGCCAGCGCGATATTACTTCCAGCTTTGCGGGATCGATCGCGTCCAGTTGGCTCTTGTCTTCGATGTTGACGAAAATCTCTCCCTTGCCGTCGCCGACGGCAAATTCCGGCTTGCCCTGCAGCTTGATCGTACCTAACACCGTACCTTTAGCCGCGTCGATGGTGGTCGAGTCCTGGCTCCGTCCGTTGAAAGTGAAGACTCGTTTGGTGGCGGGATCATAAAGAATCGCGTCGGGATTGTCTCCGACCTTGACCTTCGAGATCGGCTTCAGCGTCTGGATGTCGAAAATCGTGACCGTACCTTCACGGCCATTGCTGACAAAGCCGCGTCCGAGTTCAGGAGCCAGCGCAATGCCGTGAACGCCGGGAGTGTCCGGAATATCGCCGACGGGCTTGCCGGAATCCGCATCGATCACGATGACGTGCGTGGCCCGCGAGATGTAGAGACGCCGCGAGGAGCTGTCGAGGGTCAGATAATCCCAGCCGCCGTCACCGCCCAGCTTGTAGGTCTTGATGACGTGATAGCCTGGATCGACCGCAGCGGAAAGTGTTGCCAGCAGAGAGATGAATAATCCCAAGCGGAGCCAAGTCGAACGCGAATGCCTCATGTTTGTATCCCTCGTTGTTGAAGGTCGGTTTTGAAGACCACCCATGCTAGCGCCGGATAGCTGAAGGCAACCTTAACTGGCAGACGATCGGTTGGCGGATTTGGCAAGGGCAGCGGGAATTCATTCACGAGGCACTGACGGCGTCAGGCTAACCCCAATTCAATCTTCTTCGCGGCCGGATCCAGCTTCGCGATCCTAAAGCTGCGAATCTGTCCCGCACGGACGGCTTCCGGTTTGGATACTCCAGCCGAAGCACCGCCTTTCCAGTGCGCCTTCAGCATGGAGCTTAGCGATCCTAGATCTGCCTTCGATTCAGCTGGCGTCTTTTCCTTCGCCGCGCGCTCTGCAGCGATTCGGCAGGTGGCGTGGATGCCCTCGCCCAGTTCGACGCGTGCCTGTTCGCCCGAAATCTCCATCACGCGGCCCGAGACCACATTGCCTACCTGGCGTTCGGCGATGTACTCCTCGATGCTCGTCGGAACAAGTTGCTTAATCCCCAGTTTCAGCCGCCGCTTTTCGCTATCGACTTCGAGCACCTGCGCCTTTACCGATTGCCCAACCTTTAGCATGTCCTGCGGGTGATTAAGGCGCTTCTCGGCGCTCATATCGCTGATATGAATCATGCCTTCGATGCCTTCAGAAAGCTGCACGAAAGCGCCGAACTTGGTCAGGCTCGTGACCGGCCCTTCAATCAGCGAGCCAACAGCAAACTTCTGCGCCGCGTCTGCCCATGGGTCCCCGAGCGCCTGCTTCAAGCCCAAAGCGATGCGGCGCTCCCCCACGTTCACACCAAGAATCACAGTCTCGACGGTATCGCCCCGCTTAACCACGTCGCCGGGCGTCCTCACCTTCTTCGCCCACGACATTTCCGAAATATGGATCAACCCTTCGATCCCGGGTTCGAGTTCCACAAATGCGCCGAAATCGAGTACACGGGTTACCGCGCCCCGAGCACGCTCGCCCGGCCTGAATTTTGTTGCCACCGAATCCCACGGATCGGGCTCAAGCTGCTTCATGCCGACAGAAATACGGTGCCTCTCGGAATCAATTTTCAGAATCTTGACATCGACCTCTTGCCCTACTGAGAGTATGTCCGCAGGCTTGCTGATGCGGCTCCGTGAGATGTCACTGACATGGAGCAGCGCGTCCACTCCGCCGATGTCGATGAAGGCACCATAATCGGTCAGGCTGCGAACCGTGCCATGCACGATGGCACCCTCCTGGATCTCCGAGTAACGGCGCCCTTTTGCCGCCCGCTCTTCCTCTTCGAGAACGATGCGGCGGTCCACGACGACGTCTTCCTCTGTCTCGTCGAGCTTGGTAATCCGGCAGCGGATCTCCTGTTCCACCAACTTAGCGATCTCGGCGGAGTCACGCGCTCCGCTGCGTGAGTTAGGCATGAAAGCCCGCACTCCCACGTCCACGCTCAGGCCACCTTTGACCACGCTAGTCACCGTACCCACAATCGTCGTCTTCTCGGTAAATGCCTTCTGCAGTGACGCCCAATCCTTGGGTCGCTCGCTCCTGCCCAGCGTGAGCTCGTAATAGCCTTCAGGATCACGACCCTTGATCGAGACCACCAATTTGTCACCGGCCTTCACTGCTTCGCCAGCATTTTGGAACGCTGTCAAAGACAGGATTCCTTCGGTCTTGAAACCGATGTCGACGAGGACTGAATCGACCGTGACGGCAATCACCGTGCCTTCGCGCCCTTTTCCGGTTTCCTCGGGCCTGCGCAATTTGCTCTGCTCGAATTGGGTGAGAATGTCTTTGAACGACTCCTCAGGCTCGTTGAGAGGTTGGGATTCAGGACTGCCAGGACTGGACATGAAAGCTTACAGCCTCGCTGTGGAATTCGGCCTAATTAGGATAACACCGCGCCATCCGCAGCAAGATTACAGAGGATTCAAAAAACTCTCGGCCAAGAAACAAAAGGCCGGCAGCCAATGCTGTCAGCCTTTTCAGCTGAGTAATGCGGTTGCTCACCGGCGCCCGCCACCACCATGAAAGCCTCCCACTGCGCCGCCCGCATAGCCGTGGCTATAACCAACCCCGCCACCCCGGTACGCATACGCACCCGGCCTGTAATATCCACGGCCATAGTTGCCATATCCGGGGCGTCCGTAGTAACCATACCCGCCGCGGCCATAGTAGCCGTATCCGGGCCTGTAATAGCCGTGATACCACGGGCCCGCGCCAATAAATACGCCGCCCGCGAACCATTGCGGTCCGTAGTATCCATAGGGCGCACAGGCGTATGGATAATATGCGTAGTAACCATAAGCACATGCTGGCGCAGTTCCGACATAACCCGGGCCGACTCGAATTCCCACCGCGACCTGGGCTTGCGAGTAAGCCGCCGGCAGCACGAAGATGCTCAGCAAAGCCAGATACCTTAGACAACGCATTGTTGACCCCCTTCTCCGATCTGTCGTCTCCGTGGAGATCGAGATCGGGAGGCCTTCAGGCAACTTGGTTTCGTCTGAAGCGCCTATCCGATGCATATGAACCCTGAACCAAGGCAAAAGTTTCAGGGCGTTGAGCCTCTATACGTTGCGGGGAAACTCAGGGACTTAGAAACTTTTGAACGAATACAATTCTCGGAAGACGTCATCCAGAACCGGCTTCAGCCGGGTGAAGGATCACCCGCCTAGTGCTCACACACGATGCGACGGACGATACGTCGAGTGGAACAAATCCCAATCGCCCGGGGCGCTATCAATGGCGGCGTTGTTTTGTATACTGCCCTGCTGGCCAGCCATGAATCCTTCCCCTCAATCCCGGCTTGGGTATGTCGACTGGATGCGGGGTCTGGCCTGCGTGCTGATGTTCCAGACACATTGCTACGACTCCTGGTTAGGAGGTGATACGCGCAAGAGTACCTTCTTTATGTGGTCTCAGCTGGGCGGGACTCTGCCGGCGCCCCTGTTTCTGTTTCTCGCGGGAATTTCCTTCGCGCTGGTTACTGACAGACTGAGGCAGAAGGGCGTGCCCGCCGAACAGATTGCAGGCACCACGATTCGCCGTGGTGCGGAGATTTTCGGACTGGGAATTTTGTTTCGATTGCAGGAATATCTGATTGCCTGGGGCTGGGCGCCGTGGAGTGACTTGTTACGCGTGGATATCCTCAATACGATTGGCCTTTCGATGATGTTGTTGGGATTGGTCTGCTGGATTGTCTTACGATTCGACCCCGGATCGCATGTGCGGTTTTCGCTCGGAATGACGGCAGCCGCCGTCGGGATGAGCATTTCCCTCTTGTCGCCGTTGATTTGGACGAGTTGGCGTCCGCGCTGGCTGCCGTGGCCACTTGAATCTTATATCGACGGGGTCCACAACCTTGGAGAGCCACAGGCTTGGCTGTTTCCTATTTTTCCGTGGGCAGCGTTTGCGTTCATCGGCCTCGCCGTAGGATTTTTTCTACTGAGCGACCGGGCACGAACATGGGGCGCTGCGGCCTTTCTGTTGGCTGGAGTTAGCGGAATCGGGCTGATTTACGGTGCACGATGGCTGGACGCACGTCCGCAGCAGCTTTATGCGACTGATGATTTCTGGCACACCAGCCCGAATTTCTTTCTGATTCGCGTGGGTCTCCTGCTGGCGATCCTGGCCGCGGCTTATCTGTGGTGCAGATGGGGAGCGGGGCAATGCGGATTCAGCCCTTTGATACAACTCGGGCAAACCTCGCTGCTCGTTTATTGGGTGCACATTGAATTCGTTTACGGCCGTCTTTCCATTCTCCCGAAGCGGGCCGTCGACATTCGTACGGCTTCTTTTGGATTGCTTGCGATTTTCCTTTCGATGGTTCTGTTGTCTGTGCTACGCACCCGGCTCAAAGGCCGGGGCGCCGAAGCTTGGGCGTGGTTCTACCCGTCGGCCAAGGCCAGCTAGTTTCAACCCGCCGACATCTGCCGGATCGCATTGCCTATCAGCTTTAATCCAATGGCCCAATTCTGGCGGGATCGACCTTCATCCTTGCCGTACCCGAACAGATAAAACGTGATGTAAAAGCCATCGCGAATTTCTTCTTGTCCGGGTACTTCCTCTTGCTCGTGGTAGTAGCAGCGGCGGATCAAAAACTCGGCGGCAGCCGCCATTTCGGGGGCTCGCTGCAAAAGGTTCGAAAGCCGCTCCGCGAGTTGCTCGTGCTGGGGGAACGAAAATCGGGACGGCGCATCAGAAAAAAAGAGATCGACATAAGCGCCAAACTTGTGGGTCGCTTCGAAGATCTCCTCTTCGGGATTAATTTCTGTGCTGGACCAGACGTCACATTTCGCGGTCTCAAGCGGGCTGCGGGGCGAATTGACCTTGGAAAGGAACTCGCCCAGCTCAGGCGCTCGCACGACCTCTTCTAGATTGGGCAAAAGCTCGGGATGGCGCTTCAGATCATAATAACGTGGGCCGCCTGCTTCGGCGGCCCAAGGCATCTCGAGCGTTTCATCGTCGGCGCCGAGTTCGACGGCGAAGTCGGCTTGCACGCTATTTCGCTGGCGCAGGCTCGGGAGTCGCCTGCGGGGTTGCGGTCGGTGTGGAGAAATTCACCTTCGGAACCTGGCGCGATTCCTCCGAAGCGGCAAAATACGCTTCGTTGGGTTTGAACCCCGCCCAGCCAGCGTAAATGTTGTTGGGGAAGTGCAGCACGTAGGTGTTGTAGTCCTGCAGTGCATCGTTGTAACGCTTGCGCTCAACCGCAATACGGTTTTCCGTGCCCGCCAACTCATCTTGCAGGCGCAGAAAGTTCTCATTCGATTTCAATTGCGGATAGTTCTCGACCACCGCCAGCAGGCGGCCGATTGCGCCGTCCAGTTGTTGATTGGCGGCGATCTTGTCCGCGGGAGCGTTGGCCGAGAGCAGCCTGGAACGGGCGGCCGCGATATCGCCGAACACCTTTTGTTCCTGACCCGCAATGCCCTTTACGGTTTCGACAAGGTTAGGAATCAGATCGGCGCGCCGTTGCAGCACGATGTCGACCTGCGACCACGCGGCCTTGACCGATTCATTCTTGGTCACCAGCGTATTGCGGACGCCTACGTACTGTCCGAACACGACCAGCGCGATCAACACCAAGACAACAATCACAATCAACCCTGTTTTCATCATTATTCTCCTGTAAGAAAGCTATCAAACTCACACGCCGCGTGGTCCCGGGGAGTCTAGCATTTTATCCACCGCGGCGGTTACCTGCTGCACCGTAGCCAGGTAGCGGGCAAAAGTATCGGTTACATCGAACTGCTTAGTCTCCGCTTTGTGCTCGCGAATGTCGAGCAATTGCAGGAAAGCGGTAGCATCGAACGGAGTTCGCACGGCCAGCGCCTGGACCACATCTCGCTTCGCGTTGGGCGGCATCTCGCCCAGGGCAATCAACCCGTGGCGGAAAAGAGTAGTGAAGGTTGATAACGAACCCAGCATCAGGTCCCATAACTGCTTTTTGTCGCCGGTGGCAAGCAACAGACGTTCGCGCAAAAGAATCAGTTTCTCGCGCAGTTCGTACTCCAGCTGGGCGCGATGCAAATGCATGGGAATTTGTAGCCCACTGAGGACATCCTCGCCGAATAGCACGCGATGGCGTTGCTTCATATCGAGAAACTCGATCGAGAAAACGTCGGTGGAACGCTCCATCTCCTCGCGAGTGAGGACGAGCGGCGCATGATGCTTTTGGCGGGTCCACCACTCAACCGCTGGCGCCATTGCGGCGAGGGTTGCGAAAGTGGTCTCGCGCAATACGCAGAGCAGGTTGACGTTTGAGAACTCGGGATGAAATTCTCCGTCCGCAGCGGAGCCGTAAAGGATCACGCTCAGGAGATTCTCTCCGGACGCCGCGCGCAACCGACTGATGAATTCGTTAATCTGTTTTTCCGCTACCATAATGCCCCTTCTGCTTCAACTACCAGCTTCCACTCGCTCCGCCACCGCCTGAACTGCCACCGCCAAAGCCTCCGAACCCGCCGCCACCACCACCGAAACCTCCACCACCACCGTATCCACCACCACCGCCGCGACCCCCTAACAACATGCTGAAGAGGAGCAACCGCCCAAAAGGCGTAGATACCAAAATCAGAAAAATAATAATGAGAACAATGATTCCAACAACAGACAGTCCCTTATTCGGTTCTTCCCTCTCCGTCGGGGTGGCCGGACGGGAGCCAGTCAAGTGAATGCCCGCGTCCTGTGCGATCACATCCGCAACCCGCATCGTCAAGAGCGCCACGGCGCCGTTGTAGTCATTCTGCTGGAGCAGTGGGACAACTTCGCGTCCGAAGGCACCGACTTTGCCGTCGGGCAAAATCGGTTCCAGCCCGTAGCCAACTTCAATTCGGTAGCGGCGATCCTGTGTGGCCAACAGGATCAGCACGCCGTGGTCAGTAGCTTTGCTGCCGATACCCCATTGCTTGAACAGAGCGACCGCATAAGTTTCGATGTCCGATCCGTCCAGGGACTTGATGGTGACGACAGCGATCTGCGCGTGCGCCTTCTCGTCGATTTGCTGGCAGATGCTATTGAGTTGCGCGACGGTGTTCGGGTTGAGAACGCTGGCAAAGTCGTTGACGTAATTTGTGGCCTTCAGTTGTGATAGGGGCTCGGCGCGGAGGGTCAGCGTGAACGCGAGAAGAACAATTGCTATTGCTGTGATTTTCGCGCAGAGTTTCATGCGAGAGTGATTATAGGAGAGAAGTCGAGCTTGCGCTCGACGGACAGCCGAGGGCGGCTGTCCCCATGTGCTCAGAATGCACGAAAGAATTCCACTATTTGCCGCTCCGCCCAGCGGCCGTCGTCGCCATCAGGTTGGGCGAGGAATGAGCAGTGGCCGCCGTCCTCGGTTTCGACAAAAGTGATATGAGGGTTGGAAAGAATCTTCCGCCGCGTTTCCGGAAGAATGCGGATGAAAGGATCGTTGGCCGCGTGCAGGATCAACGTCGGCACGGCGATGCGGTCGACGACGTTGGCGGCGGCTGAGCGTTCGTAGTAATCCGATGCGCCCTCAAAGCCGCAGTAGTGAGCCGTGACCTTGTCGTCGAAATCACGAAGGCTGGTCACACCCCGCATACGTAAGGTATCGAATACTTGAGGAAACAAACGCGCTTTCGCTCTTAGACGACGGCGAAGTTGCCACATGAAGTAATACTCGTAGAGGCGATTGGCGGGCACATGCAGGGCGTCAGCCGAGGCCGCGAGATTCATGGACGGGCAGACCGCCGCAACTGCGCGGAACTGGGGTGGCCCTTCCTTTCCCCATTCTCCTGCGAGCTTGAGCACGAGATTGCCGCCCATGGAGAATCCAGCGAGAGCGAACCGGGAAATCCGGTCCTGGAGCTGCAGATTCTTAGCGACGGCAGCAATATCCTGAGAGCGCCCCGAATGATACAGAGTAGGTGACAACGCGTCTGTGCCGCCGCAATTGCGCTGGTTCATGCGCACCACGTTCATGCCCGCGGCCACACCCTTCGCTGCAATGCCCAGCATGTACTGGGATTCACTCGAACCCTCGAGGCCATGCACAATAATCACAGTCAGCGCGTTTTCCCGGTCTGCCTGCCAATGGCAGTGGCAAAGCACCTGAACGCCCGGTTCCACTTCGATTAATCGCTTTTCGGCTGGGGGGACGCTGAGACGTCGTCGGAGAAAGAAACTGGCCAAGGTTTGACGATGTCCGCCACGCATTCCGCGTCGTGCCACGAATTGTCGCGCTACCGTTTGCGTAGTTCCCACACTTTGATTTTAAATGGATAAGGTCTGCAAAACCGTCAGGAGTTGTCCATGCCCATCTTCGAGTACGTTTGCCAGGAATGCGATCATCCATTTGAAGCGCTGATCTACGGCGGCAAGAAAGCGGAATGCCCCAAATGCCAGAGCAAGAAACTGACACAGCAACTTTCGGTTTTTGCCATGTCGACCAAAGGTTCCGCAGGTGCATCCCCTTCGGTGGGAGCATGCGGGAGTTGCGGCGATCCACGCGGCCCCGGCGCTTGCTCGATGCCCGACCTGGATTGATTCTGTCAAAAGCCCCGCCTCGATCTTCATCTTAGCCCAGCCGTGGGTGACTTTCGGTACCCGTTTTCGGGTGACCGCGGTAAGTTTCGATAACTATGAATATGCCGTACCTTCTCAGGAGTCGGATTCAAACGGGTCCTATGGATCGTCGTCGCAATCAACGTGTCGCCGCATTCCTGACGGTGCGCATCTGGGGTGTAGATGCCAGGTCCATGCCCTTCACGCAGCATGCTCAGGTCAGAAACATCAGTGATCGCGGAGCGGTGTTGCAGGGAATGATCCGTCCGGTCAGGGCCGGCGCGATCCTCCACCTCCAGCATGAGGAGGATCAGGCTCAGTTTCGAGTAGTGTGGGTGGGCAAGCAAGGCACGCGAAGACAAGGTGAAATCGGCGTCGAGAGCCTTTCTTCAGAGCCTTTCATCTGGGATATAAATCTGCTCCAATGCGCTCAGGCTGCGGGAAAAGGATAGGAACGGGTTCCCAGCTATTGGTTTTCAGTCTTGCCAGCGTTACAACTTTCCTTCTTCAGCGATTCTCCGGGCAGGTTTTACTCGCTGATTTGCGGACTGCTTGGGATTCCATTATTCTGCCCCTTCCACATGCGAAGCCAGGAGAATACTTTGTGCGGGCTATTCTTGTAATTCTGATGGTGTGTTCGGTATTTGTGTCTTCCTCCGCAGCTGAGCCACGGCCATTAAGTCTCATGCCGATGCCGGCCAAAGTGCAACTCAAAACTAGCCGACTTGTCATTGATGCCTCGTTCACGCTTGGAATCAGCGGCCACTCTGATGTGCAATTGCAACGGGCGGTTGAACGCTTCCTGGATAATCTCCGCCGCCAGACTGGCATGCCACCGTTGGACATGAAGGTGACGGATGCAGGTCAGGCCAAGTTGGTAGTTCATAGTGCGCATGAAAGTAAAGCTGTGCAGGAACTCGGTGAGGATGAATCGTACTCGCTTGAGATCAGCCCTGCAGGCGCGAAGCTCGATGCAGCGACGACGCTCGGAATCATGCGCGGGCTAGGGACCTTTCTGCAGCTGGTGCAAACCACTTCCGATGGCTTCGCCGTACCGGCAATTGCGATTCAGGACCAGCCACGCTTTCTATGGCGCGGATTAATGATCGACGTGGGCCGCCACTTCATCCCGCTGGATGTTCTGAAGCGCAATCTGGATGGCATGGCGGCGGTCAAGCTGAACGTATTCCACTGGCACCTGTCGGAGAATCAGGGCTTCCGCATCGAAAGCAAGAAATTTCCCAAGCTCCAGGAGATGGGCTCGGACGGCCTCTATTACACGCAGGACGAAGTGCGTGACCTGATCGCTTACGCGCGCGACCGTGGCATTCGCGTCGTCCCCGAGTTCGATATGCCCGGGCACAGCACAGCGTGGTTTGTTGGCTATCCCGAACTTGCCAGCGGACCGGGGCCGTATCAGATCGAGCGCAAATGGGGCGTCTTCGATCCGGCCATGGATCCTACACAGGAGCGGACCTACAAGTTTCTCGACGGCTTCATCGGGGAAATGGCGAAGCTCTTCCCTGATCAGTATTTCCATATTGGCGGCGACGAGGTCAACGGCAAGCAATGGGACGCGAATCCGAACATTCAGGCATTCATGCACGCTCACGGGCTCAAGACCAATCAAGATCTGCAGGCGTACTTCAACACCCGAGTGCAAAAGATCGTGAGCAAACATGGAAAGACGATGGTGGGATGGGATGAGATCCTGCGGCCGGACTTGCCTAAAGACATCGTTGTGCAATCGTGGCGGGGTCAGGATTCACTGGCAGCCGCGGCCAAGCAGGGATATCGCGGGATTCTCTCTTTCGGGTACTACGTCGATCTAATGTGGCCGGCTTCGAGACACTACGCGGTTGATCCGATCAGCGCGGCGGCAAACCTGAGTCCAGACGAAAAGAGACTCATCCTGGGCGGCGAGGCTTGCATGTGGTCAGAGTACGTGTCACCGGAGAATATTGACTCGCGCATCTGGCCTCGAACCGCAGCCATCGCGGAGCGGTTGTGGTCGCCGCAGGATGTGACCGACGTCAATTCCATGTATCAACGTTTAGAGAATGTCAGTCGGTGGCTGGATTGGCTCGGGCTCACCCATAACTCCAGCTATGGGCTCATGCTACGCCGCATCGCGGGCACAAATGATATTTCGGTTCTGCGTACATTTACAGACGTCGTCGAGCCGGTGAAAGACTACAACCGCGAAGAGCTCGCCGTTGTCGAGGCGACGAGTTTGTCGCCGCTGAATCGCGTCATAGACGCGACTCGTCCTGAGAGCATGACGGCTCGACGATTCGGGAACCTGGTCGACGCGCTGATTGGGGGCCAGGCTGATTCCGAGGCCAAGCAAGAAGTCAGAGCGTCGCTGATCCGTTGGCGGGACAACCAGAGTAATCTGCAGCCGCTTGAGAGCCAGTCGTTTCTGCTCACGGAGATCGTTCGACTGTCGCAGGATCTTACCGCCGTGGCTACAACCGGTCTGCAGGCGCTGGACTACCTGGACCGCGGAGAGCGCGCGCCCGCCGCATGGGCAACCCAACAGTTCGCATCGTTGGAGCAGGCACAGAAGCCGAAAGCCCAATTGTTGCTCATGGTCGTGCCATCTGTGCAGAAACTGGTCGAAGCGAGCAGCGGACAGAAAGCACCGCCGCCACCTCCGGAGAAGTAGAGTCACGTCAATGCTTAGTATTCAGCTCCGATTCGCCAATTCCGCAACTGCACGATAGGCCTGATCGATCGCCACATCCGTGTAGGCGCTCGCCCCCGCGTCGGAGTTCGCGATCGTAATCCTGCCGAATGGCTTTCGTCCCACGACCCACGGTTGCTCACCCTCGGGCCAGTCGGGATCAAACAAAGAATTCGGGCTGTAAGCATAGCCATGAGCCCATCGATTTACGGTGATGCCCTCAACATCGCGCGCCGGATCGAAGCCTGCGGGGCCCAGCATTCTTGCCAGTTGATCCCTGACATTCCGTTCAAAAATCGAGAACGGGGTTCGCATCAGCTCAGCGCGCCCAGCTCGAAATTGATCGCGCTGCGGTAACCCCGGTTTGCAGGGCGTGCGCAGCATGAACAAAACCATGGGTTCATCGGGCTTGCCGGGAAATTCATATTGGCCCAGGCTGACGGGAAAATCGAGCGCCGTATAAGTATGGTAACCGCCGGGCGCGACGATCTGATGAATGCCCAGGCTCTGGAACGTAGTCCAGTTACGAATGGCTACGTGCGTGTACACCAGCGGGACCTTCACCAGGGAATGAAGCGCCTCTTGCTGTTCTTGCGGCAGCTCGGTACACAGATACGGAATCATCATGTTGTAGCAGGCCAGAACACACGCGCTCGCCTGCACACTTTGCAGCTTTCCGCCGCGCATGTACGAGACTCCGACATCTTTTGCCGAGGCCGTAGATCCATTGTGGCGGACTTGCACGACTGTCGAGTTCAAGCGAATCCGGATCGAGGCCTTGGCGTCGTCCAGACGGCTGTAGTCGGCGCGAGCTAAGACGACATCGTCCATGGTCTGGCCGGGAATTGCGCCGGGAATCAATGACCGAACCAGCAGCCGCGCAATCGACGCGTTGCCGTCAGGAAAATGGAAAATGTAGGGCTCTTCTTTTTCCACTTCACCCAGGTTCAAGCCGCCAAAGCCCGGATAAGTGAACGAGTGGTAGTCGTCGCCGTTCTCGAAACACGCGAGCGCAGGCACAGCATCGATGCCAACGCCGAATAAATCATGGGGATAAGTTTGGAAAAAAGGCAGCGCCTCGGGATCGAGCTTGCAAACTTTGGTGAGATAGTCAGCGTAGCTGATCTTGGCCAGCCGCGCGTACTTCTCTTGTTTCGACAAGCCCGGAAGGTAATCGACCTTCTCCGCGTAAACGCGCGCGATGTCGCGACGAACCGGCTCTGAGAGCGGGGCTTTGCCGAGGAACTCCGGCCAAGGCGTCGACTCCATGCCCAATACCAGGCGATCCTCGCCAAAGGTCTCGCGATCGAAGAAGCACGCGGTGTTCAGCTTCGCGTAGAGCTTTTGATCGTAAGCTTGGTAAAAGCGCTGGGTGTCGATACCGAGGTCGGCGATAAGAGCCTTTGCCACTTTGCTATATCGTGCCGGGCTCTCGATCGATTGCGTGCCGCCATAGCTCAATAACAGCCGGTTCGTGGCGCGAAACTCATTGCGCTTGGCGTGTCCGCCGAAATCGTCGTGGTTGTCTAGGATAAGAATCCGCGCATTCGCCCCTGCCTGTTTGCGATAGAAGTAAGCGGCCGCCAGCCCGCTGATTCCTCCGCCTACGACCACGAGATCGTATTTCTCACCAGTACTCTCGGGTTGACCTGCGGACTCCCAAAACTCGCCGTCACGCAGGCTATGCGCGGACGTGTACGTCCCTTCATGATTGCCGCGTAAGCCCATCAAGGCCGGAGGATAGTAATTCGGATCCTTCTCGGGAGCGAAAGCCAAATCAGTCGAGCCTAGAGCGTGCAGCCACCGAGCACTCGAGGCCAGAACTGACCCGCCGACGGCAAGCGCAACTCCATCCAGGAAGTCACGCCGCGTAATCTCCCGGTTCATCCCCAGCTCGTGGTCGCGCGAATCACCGCTCATGAACTCTCAAATCCCTTGTGTGAAATATGACGCGGCAAAACCAGAAGCTTACTATGATCGCGCAATGTTCGAGAAGTGGGATTAGAAGATCGGAGTGATAGCGTCCTACCGGGCAGAGTCCACGTATTCACTTCCACCAAATGGAAGTGCCAATCAAGGTCAGCATCTCAAGAACCGCGAGGGAAACCCACAAGCGCTGCCGGAAAATAGACCGCCGCAAGTCTCTTTTCAAATCGGCTTCGAGGACGTGAACGAATTCGACCTCAGCCGGGTCTGGCTTGGGCGGGGGCGCAGCGACTCGAGGAGCCGGGACGAAGGCCGCCTTCGGCTTGTCGGGATAAAACACCTTGGGCGTGCTGATCACAGAGGACCAGCGCGGCAACTGCATCGAACCCTGAGTGAGGCTCGGGTCGTCCAACGGGGCCGACGTCAATTGCAAGGCAGGCAGGCGCTCAGGAGCAGCCGCATCAGCGAGGCTTCGCAACAGCGAAGTCCACCACATATGACTCATCTGATCGGCGATCAACTCGCCCACGTCGACGGGGCGTGACTCCAGTTGCAAAGGTGGCAGCGTCTCCGGCGAGATCACGTCGCCCAGGTTCGTGAACACCGTGCGATACCAAGGCAAACTCAAGATGTCGCCCGCAAGCATGCCGACATCCATCGGCCGCGAAGTAAGGCGTAGTGGAGGCAGTTTCTCCGGCGACAACGTGTCGCGCAGGTGGTCGAGCAACCGCATGGGTAGAGGGCGGTTCCAGGCTTCGGGCAGTAAAAGATCCAGCTCGTGGCCGTCGGATCCACCGGACGACTCTGGTTTCTTTTCTTCAGTTGACCCGGGGCTATTGAGTTCAGAAACCATTCGCGATCTTTAGCTTCAACTGACTACTCTGGCTGCAAATACAGTTTAAACGGTTTGCCACTTTGCTGGAAGCCCGGCTGTAATGGGGACCGAAAATGCCATCACGGCTTGGTTATCAAAACACCCGTCACCCGATCATTCACGGACTCGGCAAGCTTTCTCGCCTGGTCCTGTGTTGTGCCGTTCAGCAATTCGAAATCAACGGTCGCGTCCGCCAACAGCGGCACGGTTTGGTGAAACATCTCCATCCGGATGACGAACTTGCCATCCACCCCTTGGATCGCTTTGAAACGGCAACTGCCTCGCTCTACGTTGGCCATAGATTTGTCTTTTAAAGGCGCGATGTTATCACATCGCCCCCTCTCTTGACGGTTCTACAAAATGAACCCCATCCCCGCCAAATAGTGTCTAATGCATACAGTGGATTCCGATCGTAAACCACCCCGGCCCAAGCGCCCCGCCCGAGAAAGGCTCATCGCCGTTCTTCCCCAGGTCTGGGAACTTATTCGCCCGCGGCGCGCAGTGCTTGCCCTGGGTTTTTTGCTGATGGTGATCAATCGGGTTTCGGGTCTCGTACTTCCCTATTCCACCAAATACCTGATCGACAGCGTCATCATTAAACACAACGCTCAACTGCTCAAGCCGCTTGTGCTCGGCGTCTTAGCCGCTACCGTAATTCAGGGAATCACATCGTTTTCGTTGACCCAATTGCTCTCGAAGGCCGCGCAGCGGCTGATCACCGAGCTCCGTCAAAAAGTTCAAGCGCATATCGGTTGGCTGCCAGTCTCTTTTCACGATTCAACCAAGAGCGGTGTGCTGGTCGCGCGCATCATGGGTGATGTCGAGGGCGTTCGCAACCTGATCGGTACTGGATTGGTCGATCTGGTCGGAGGCTTGATGACTGCGGGAATCGCGCTGATCGTGCTGTTCCGCATCAGCGCCCTCATGACCGCCGTCGCGTTCGGATTCCTGCTGCTCTTTGCTCTGGCGCTGTACAAAGCTTTTGGGACTATCCGTCCTATCTTTCGCGAGCGCAGCAAAATTAATGCTGAAGTGACCGGTCGGCTGGCGGAATCTCTTGGAGGGGTTCGGGTGGTCAAGGGTTATCACGCCGAAGAGCGCGAGGAGAATGTTTTCGCACGCGGTGTGCAACGTCTTCTCGACAATGTGCTGCGAACTCTGACCGCCACTTCGGTCATGAGTCTCTCTGCCAGTCTGCTGCTTGGTGTGGTTGGAGCGGTGATTATGTACGTCGGTGCGCGACAGATTGCAGCCGGCATGTTGACCATGGGCGGTTTCTTCACCTATACGCTTTTCCTTGGTTTCCTCGTGGCACCCATCATGCAGATTGTTCAGATCGGCACTCAACTCACCGAGGCATTGGCCGGACTGGAACGCACGCATGAAATCTTGAGCGAGCGGAGGGAAGATCACGATCCCAAGCGCACGGTAGTCTTGAACGAGATTCGCGGCAACATCGACTTCGACCACGTCAGCTTCAGCTACGACGGTAGTCGGATGGTCCTCAACGACGTCTCTTTTCACGCGGCGCCGGGGACGGTCACGGCGCTGGTTGGGCCATCCGGTTCCGGCAAGTCCACAACGATCGGACTGATTACTGCTTTCAATGTGCCGACGCTTGGCAAGGTTTGGGTCGACGGCGTCGATTTGAGCACGGTGCGGCTGGATTCTTATCGCACGCGTCTGGGCGTGGTCTTGCAGGAGTCGTTTCTGTTTGACGGCACCATCGGTGAGAATGTTGCCTTCTCACGTCCGGATGCCAGCGAAGAAGATATTCTCCGAGCCTGCCGCATCGCGCGTGTGGATGAGTTCGCCGAGGGCTTCGCGGACAAGTACGACACCGTGGTCGGCGAACGCGGGGTGAAGCTCTCGGGAGGCCAGCGCCAGCGGATTTCGATTGCGCGGGCCATTCTGGCAGAGCCGCGCATCCTCATTCTTGACGAAGCTACTTCGAGCCTCGACTCCGAATCGGAGCAACTGATCCAGCAAGGTCTTTCCTACCTGATGCAAGGACGAACTACCTTCGTCATCGCGCACCGGCTTTCCACCATCCGCCGCGCCGATCAGATCCTGGTCGTCGAACAGGGACGAATTGTCGAACGCGGCACCCACGAAGAACTGTATTCTCTTCAGGGTCGCTATTACGATCTCTATACCAGGCAACATGGCGTCGAGACCAATCTGTTTCTGGCTCCCGGCGAAGGTGATGCGGTACCAGTTACAGCGCGAGATGAAGCATCCAAACCGGGCCGGAACGGCGATCCCGACCTCGCCGACACCTTGCGCCTGGTGCGCGGAGAGACTCGTTAGCCCATGCCTCCCGCCGAATCCAGCTTGAAAAACTCAATCGCTATTCATACCGAGAATCTGTGCCGTCATTACCGCATGGGCGAAACTTTGATCCGTGCCGTCGATGGCATCTCCGTCCAGATTGCACCCGGAGAGTTTGTCGCTCTGCTCGGCACTTCGGGTTCCGGCAAATCGTCGCTGCTAAACCTAATCGCTGGCCTTGATCGTTCTACCTCCGGCACCGTCGTGGTTCAAAAAAGCGATTTGGCAAAGCTCTCCCGCGAGGAGCTGGCCAAATATCGGCTGCACACCGTAGGGATGGTATTTCAATCCTTCAACTTGATTCCCAGCATGACCCTGCTCGAAAACGTGGAGTTGCCGTTACGATTTGCGGAAGTGGATCGCGACAAGCGCGAGGGATTGGCCAAGCAAGCATTGGATCGAGTCGGCCTAAGCGCCAGGTTGCGACATCGCTCCACCGAACTTTCAGGCGGTGAGCAACAGAGAGCTTCGCTCGCTCGAGCCCTGATTAATCAGCCGCAGTTCTTGCTGGCGGATGAGCCCACCGGAAATCTCGATAGCCAGACGGGCACGGAAATCATGAATTTCATTCGAGAATTCAATGAAACGTTGGGCATGACGATCATCATGGTTACGCACGAACGCGCTCTAGCCGAGCGCTATGCCAGCCGGATGATCTTTCTCGCGGACGGCAAATTGGTGGGCGATCAATCCAATACGTTCTTCACCACCAGCGGACAAACACGCGGAGGCGGATTGTGAAGACTTACGATATGGCCGAACTGGCGGTGCGTAATCTGCGTGAATCCGTCCTGCGCAACTCGCTTACCACCGTTGGTATCTGCGTCGGAGTGGCCTCGCTGGTCGCCATGCTTTCGTTGGGCATCGGGCTACAGCAGTTAGCCGGAAGGCGGTTGCAAAAATCCGGGTTGTTTGACACCGTGGTCGTCACCTCGCGGCGCGACTTGCGTGGTTTCAACCGCGAGCAGGAAGAGAACGGCCCTGCGCCAGCCGAAAGTCCCGCCCTAAACGAGTCCGCGCGGCAACAGATTGCGCAACTCCCCAATGTACTCGAGGCCTATCCTGACATTCGCTTCGTCACTGAACTTCGCTATGAAGACAAGCCGTACTTGACCATGATGGCGGGCCTTCCTTTTTCAACCAAGAATAACGACGCCTTCGACGGCATGCAGGGAAATTTTTTTTCGTCTGACACGGCGCCCGAGGTCATCCTGCAGAAATCTTTCGCCGCACAACTGCTGGGGAAGACGCCGAAAGCAGGCAGTGAAGAAGAGAGCGTCACCGAACTGGCAAAGCCCCTGCTCGGCAAGCAACTGACAATGAAGTATGCCGAACGAACCGCGACACCCGCGACAGATATAGCTGGCAAAAAAGACGCTTCATCGGACAATTCAGGTGGGACGAACAATCCCGCGGGCACAGGCTACTCGGTAGTCTCGCGCGAAGCAACTTTGAAGATCGTCGGCGTTTGCGACCTTGATCCCGACAGCATGCGCGGCCAGGCCAGAGCGCGCATCTTCCTCCCACTGAAACTGGCGCAAAACTTGCACGTGATCCAGCCTTCCGACTTGCGCGACACAACCAACATGGCGAACGGTACACTTGCATATACAACCGTCGAGGTGCACGTCAAAAGTCCTACCCAGGTTCAAGCGGTCGAAGACGCAATCAAGAAGATGGGCTTCAATACTTTTTCGATCGTCGACGCGACCCGCAACCTGCGGCAGTTCTTCGCTGTGCTCGATCTGTTCCTCGGAATCTTCGGCAGCCTGGCCCTGGCCGTTGCCTCCATTGGAATCATCAACACGCTGGTGATGGCCATCCTCGAGCGCCGCCGCGAGATCGGGATTATGAAAGCCATCGGCGCCAGTGACGGCGATGTGAAAGGATTGTTCTTCGCCGAAGCTGGCGTGATGGGTATTTTCGGCGGGCTCGTTGGAGTCGCACTGGGCTGGGCTATTGGGCGGGTCATCAATCTGGGCACCAACGTTTATTTGAAACGCCAACATTTCCCGCCAGAACAGATTTGGTTTGTACCCTGGTGGTTGGTGCTTGGTGCCATTGCCTTCGCGATAGTGGTGAGCCTGCTGTCCGGTTTGTATCCCGCAAGCCGCGCTGCGCGCCTTGACCCCGTGCAGGCCCTGCGCTACGAGTAAACTGAGTCTCATGCGTCAGCCGCTGCGATTTCTTCCTTTCTTTTTGTGGCTCACAATCTCTGCATCGGCACAGAGCCGTATCGATTGCAACGCCCTCAAGAGTCACGTCCTCGGAGAAACAGTTCACTACTGTGTGCTCTTGCCGGCCGGGTACGATTCCGCGCCCGCAAAGCGTTACCCGGTGCTCTATTTCCTGCACGGCCTCGGTGAGAATGAACAGACCCTGTTCAAAACTGCGGGATGGAACCTGATCGAAGACCTGCGTCAGCAGCACAAGATCGGTGATTTCCTGATCGTCACGCCGGAGGCGAAGGCCAGCTTCTACGTAAACTCCGCCGACGGGAAAGTTCGATACAGCGATTTCTTCCTGCAAGAATTCATCCCCTACATTGAAACCAACTACCGCATTCGGAGGGAGCGCAAGGCAAGAGCGATTACCGGTATTTCCATGGGAGGCTACGGAGCGCTTCGTTTCGCATTCGCCGATCCCGACGTGTTTTCAGCCGTGAGCGCGCAAAGCGCGGCTCTCATGACTGAATCTCCGCAAGAACTCAACGCCGCGCTACGCTCTGGTACTCCGCTGGGCAGGCTGCTGGGATCCGTTTTTGGCAATCCCATCAACGTTCCCCACTGGAAGGAAAACAATCCCTTTTCATTGGCCAGGAAAAACAGAACGGCGATCGGCACGCTAGCCCTCTATTTCAACTGCGGACGAGATGACGAATATGGATTTGAGGTTGGAGCTGCGGCCCTCGACAAGCAACTTCAGGAAGAGCACATCAAGCACGAATTCCATCTCTATCCCGGCAATCACAGCGCGTCATACTTTGGCGCACACATCGGCGAGGTCATGGAATTTCATTCCAAAATGTTTGGGGCCGAGAAGTAAACTCAAACGATTTTGTCATCCCGAGCACAGCGAGGGATCGGGGTGTTTGCTGCCACGGCGATGCGGTTGTGCAGGCAAGAACCTAGATCCCTCGCTTCGCTTCGGGATGAACAATTCATAAATACGATAATTATGAGTTTGGTCTAGACTAGGCACCGTTACTTGTTTTCTTTTGCGTCTTTCTCTTCCACTTCCACCGCACCAGGCATCAACCTTTTAAGCGGCGCCTTGCGCTGGTCTTCGAGTTCCGGATGTGGCAGCGGCTTGCGGGGCAGCATCTGGTCGCGCATTGCAGCGTTATAAACGAAGATCGCCTCAACGGTAGCCGCCTGCGCCAGATCGCCCGGCTGCAGCCGCTCGTAGGTATCCATGTTCGAGTGGTGAGTCCGCGTGGCGTAGTCGAGCTTGTCCTGAATAAACTGAAAGCCCGGGATGCCGACTGCAGCGAAGGACTCGTGATCGGTGCCTTCGGTATTGCGCACGCTAATCGCGGTCACTCCCAGATCCTTCAATGGTTCGATCCATTGCGCAAAGATTGGGGCTTCGGCAATATTCTCCTGCAAATAAACTCCAAGGATCTTGCCGCTTCCGTTGTCCACGTTGAAATACCCCGAGATCTTTTGTTGATCGGGCTTCAGTACAAGCGGTCCCGCTGGCTTACGGAGCCATTCCGGCAATTTGACTTGGTCCGGCGCGGTGGAGAGCGGTACAAACCCAAAATGCTGCTTCACGTAGCCGATCGAGCCAAACATGCCTTGCTCTTCCCCAGTCCACAGCCCGATGCGAATCGTACGACGCGGCTTTACCTGGAGCGCGTTGAGAATGCGCATAACTTCCATCGCAACCACGGTTCCCGCTCCATTGTCGGTCGCGCCGGTCGCAGCCGCCCATGAATCCAGATGCCCACCGGCCATGACAACTTCGTCCTTCAACTTCGGATCAGTCCCCGGGATCTCGGCGATGGTGTCGAAGCCGTGTTCGTGATCGCCGGTGAACCTTACATCGACGTTCACCTCAATGGTGACCGGGACGTTGGCTTTAAGCAGCCGGTAGACGCGCCCGTAGTTTTCGATGGCCGCGATTACAACCGGAACCGGCTGAATGTGCTCGCGCTGGTAGCTGAACCATCCCAGGCCACCGCTGCTGTCAACAAAGATGGTTCCGCCAGAGCCGCCGCTATTCCTGCCGTCGCGGCTCGGGAGAACCACTGCCAACGCATGCTCCTCGGCCAGAAACTTCGAAATCTTTTGCCGCAGCTCAAGTCTTTTCATGAGCTCCGGAGTGAAATATCCAGGCTCTGGCGTGAGTGGATATTCCACAATCTTGGCCAGGTCCTTATCGTCCATGCGCTCAAAGAGCGGCTTGTCCACCGGCTTGACTTCGCGCATTTCGCCCAGCAGAACCACTTTGCTGGCAATCTTTCCTTTGTATTTATCGAGGTCCTCTTCCTTCTTGACGTCCATCCATACCGCTTGCCCGCTTATAGTCCCATTGCTCGAAGGCGACCACGGTGCGGCCTGGGCGATGAACACTGCGGTATCAGGCGAAGCCATGCGCGTCCAGGTATTGAGTTGCTGCCAGCCCATCCCGAATTCTCCCCAATCTTCGAGGTGCGCATTGCTGCAACCCATGGCGGCGAGCTGATCGCGCGTCCATTCGTTGGCGCGCTTCAGATTCGGCGATCCGGTCAGCCGCGGACCAATCCCATCCATCAGCGCGGAGGCGTACTCCATCACATGCGAGTGGGTCAAACCTTCGATCCGGATCTGCTGATACATGTTGTAATCGAGGTTTTCTTTGGCTGGCTGTGGCAATTCGTAAGAGGGCCTGTTGGCGTCGGAAGAGTTTGCGTTGGTTTTGTTTTTGTCGGCTGCTGAGAGCGGGAGGACGAAATAGATTAGCAACGCGGTCGTGACAGTGAACAGCGTGGGGTATCGCATCTTTTGAAGATTTCCTTGTTTTAAGAAGTGCTAGCAGAGTAGCAGAAGTCTATCCGGCTCACCAACCCAAACCGCGGGTTCGAATACAGTGCCCGTGCTCACCAAATCCAACCTTTCTCAGTCTATCCTGAGAGAAGAATTGTCTGGAGACTAAACTTATGTTCAAGCACCGCGTTGGGCTTGCGTTGCTTCTTCTCTTCCTGACGCCGGTTTGTACTCGATCGCAAAGCGCTCCTACATCCGCCGCTCAGCAAACTGCGCCTCGAAAGACGAGCAAGCCTTACACCGGCGATCTCACGATTTTTGATTCTCCGGGCCGAGATGAGCGGCTTCAGATCAATCGTGTAATGGACGTCCTCGAGATCACCCCCGGCAAAACTGTAGCCGACATCGGCGCCGGCTCCGGTTGGTTCACAGTGCGCGCCGCGCGGCGGGTGACCGAGACCGGCAGCGTGTACGCGGTCGACATCAATCCTGAGGCTACCCGTTACATCGACAAGCGAGCTCAGAAAGAAGGCCTTCATAACGTGAAGACCGTTCTGAGCAAAAGCGATGACCCGCAACTGCCCGCGAACCAGATCGACTCCGTCCTACTGCTGAAGACCTACCACGAAGTTGATAAACCCGTCACCCTACTGCAAAATCTGCGCGCCGCTCTTCGTCCCGGCGCCAAGGTTGGAGTCATTGATCGCAACGGAAACGGAGAAAACCATGGCGTGGCTCCGGATATCGTGATCAAAGAAGCTTCCGAAGCTGGTTACGTTTTGCAGTCGCAATATGACTTTGTGAAGGGCGACGGAATGGATTATTTTCTGGTCTTCGCGGTGAGGGATTAATTCGGAACAGCAGGAGCGAAGCAAGTTTCGGATTCCACTCTGGGATTAAGTTACTGTTTGGCACCCCTTGTCTGCAAAATCTAGAAAATAAAAGATTTATCTTTCCACTACTACATGCGGGATCTTTGAGTTTTAACGAGTTACACGCAAAATCTAGACAACATGGGGGGTTACAGGCCGATTGCTCGACGACTCCGGTCCGTTTTGGTACTCAAAATAGTGAAGCATGCGCCATCACCTGGGTTAGACTGTTAAAAGACCTGACATTATCTTGTAGATAATGTACTCTGGTTAAGGTTATCGCGATTGGCGACTGCGGTCAACAAGAAAGCAAGAAAGAAGGCTGCGGGTGTATCCAATGCCGTCTGCAAGAAACCCGGAAAAGCCGCAACTCCTAAATGACCTGAATTCCACCCTGAAAATGTACACTAGGTCTTCAGAAGCGACTTGTCGACGGCTTTCAGGATGAGCTCTTGATTCTTGGTGAGGGTCACTGTACGCGAGAGCCGGAATCGGTGTTGAGCATCGCGTAGGTAGACTTTGTACATTGTTCCGAGTTCGTTCAGAGCCCTGTCCGCGGTAAACTCGGTATTCCGCAGATGATAGCGAAGCAGAGACAGAAGTAAGTAAGCCAGATAACAAAGGAAGACGTGGGCACGTACGCGTTCGGCGAGCCAGTGACGAACGGGACGCAAGTGGATGATACCTTTGAGACTGCGAAAAGCTTTTTCGATCAAGTCCTTGTTGAAATACAGAGGAAGCAATTCTTCTTGCGGGAAGGGACGTGTGCAGAAGATACAGGAGTAGCCGTCGAACTCTTCCGCGACGGCCAATTTATCCTGACGTAAATGGCCCCGGGTATCGAAGAAGGGGCGCAATCCAGGTTTGATCGCTTTGCCTTCGGCCAGCAGTTTCTGGGCATACACGATCTCGTCGCGGCGCGATTCCCGTGTGTCGCGCTGGCGCTGCTCATTGAAACAGAGAGCCAGTTGGCCGCGGACACGGTCGATTTGGTAAGGCCGCAGGCGAGCGTAAAAGATGGTGGATCCGACCCGGACGCGGTTGGGAAATTGCATCAGCTGTTGCGGATTGGCCCATGGGCGCCAGAATTTCTTCAAGGCAGTATTGAGGGGCACGCCGCACAGGGTGTCCCAATGTAAGTCTTTGATATCTTTGACATTGCGTTTCGACACGATGCCTCGGTCGTAGATGAAAAGACCGGGTCCGAGCCGGTAATCGCCGAACTGGTTCACCAGATCCCGCAAGGTGCGGGAGTCGTGTACATTGCCATCGAAGACCTTATGGAAGAGGGGAAATCCCTCCTTCTGCGTGACCGCCAATCCGATCTGGATGAGCGGCCGTCCTTGGATTCCTTCTTTGTCATGTCCGAGCTTGCCGAGAGGACAACGACGGCCGTAGAGGTAGGTATTGGTGACATCGTAGATCACTCCGGTAGGACGGAGGCGATAGTGTCGGCAGAGGGAGTGAAACATCTGCCGCTGCAAAGTCTCGCCGTCTAACCCTTCCAAACAATCCAAGGCGCCCACCAGGCGTTTCTCGGTTAAGCCTTCGAGGTCCAAGAGAAAGTTCAAGTCGGTTCGCTCAAACCACTGGGGCATGTGGTTGAGGCTGCGGTAATCGAGGCAGTGGGCATAAACCAAGCTGAGGATTTCCTGGCTGTAGGGACCGAGTTGCTCGGGCAGACCAATTCTCTTTGCCAGATGATGGAGTACCAGCAAGGGACCGTACAACTTGACTTGCTCTACCTCCACTTCGGACAGGGAGGCAGACAAAAGAGTTTTGCCGTTGGCCTCGCGGCCGACATAGCGAATATGGCGTTGAACAACTTTGCCTTCCACCCACTTATTTTCCACTTCGGCTAGATAGACTCGGCCCTTGCGTTTGATCTGGCGGATGAAGCTCATAGTGGTCAAAATGTACACTAGGAAATAGAATAGGCAAGTACCTAGGCAGATACAGTAACGTGGAAACGCCCTGATGAAATCAGGCTCTACGTGATACTTCGGCTGGAGTTCAACGAACTAGTGTACAAAATCGAGGGCGAACCCAGGTAAATGAGGACTGCTGCCCCCCCTAAAATCGAAGTGACGATGAGACATATTTCGCTGTTTGTGGTGTTGACCCTCTTCATGCCATTCACTGCTGCGCAGTCGGCGCGCGCCGGCAAGACGCTGGTAATCACGCACGTGACTGTGATCGATGCCACGGGTGCGGCAGGAAAACCGGATATGACGGTTACGGTTCTTGGGGACCGTATCGCGGACATCGAAAGAACATCCCACAAGATACCCAAAGAAGGGCAAGTCGTCGACGGACGTGGCAAGTTTCTCATCCCTGGACTCTGGGATATGCACGTTCACACCAATTTCGGCGACTGGCTGCCCGGAGGCGAGCAGATCATTCTGCCGCTGTTCATCGCCAACGGAATCACCGGAGTTCGCGACATGGGTGGCGATCTCCATCAACTGCGCGAGTGGCGTAAACAGATCGATGCAGGGACGATTCTGGGACCGCGCATGGTCATCTCAGGGCCGATGATCGACGGCGCGCCGCCGCATTTTCCGGCTTCCGTCTCCGTTGCCACGGCCGCGGAAGGCCGTAAGGCAGTGGACGACTTGAAGCAGGGCGGCGCTGACTTTATCAAGGTGCAGTCCTACATTCCACGCGATGCCTACTTCGCGGTCGCCGAGGAATCGAAAAAGCAGGGCATGACTTTTGTGGGGCACGTTCCGGATGCCATTCGCGCCTCCGAGGCGAGCAATGCCGGACAGAAAAGTATCGAGCACTTCACCGGAATCTTCGAAGGCTGTTCCACCATAGAGGACGAGTTACTGAAAGGACCCAAGGGCCCGCGCCGCGTGCTTGAAACCTACAGCGAACCGAAGTGTGGGGCGCTGATTGCGCTGCTTGCGAAAAACGGCACATGGCAGGTGCCGACTCTTACCTGGGAACGGGGCCAGTGGCTGATCGACGACCTTGACCTCAGCCAAAGTCCCGGAGCCAAATACGCGGCCGCTACCTGGCGCAACAAAACCTATAAGAAGTTCACCGAAAGTATTTTGAAAGAACTGGACACGGATCCGGTCGCGTACCGCCGCCAGTTCATCGCTAAAGAACTGGACATGACGTTGGCCATGCATCGCGCTGGTGTGCCTTTGATGGTGGGCACCGATACCGCCGCCGGCGTGTACGTGATTCCGGGATTCAGCCTGCATCAGGAATTGGAATTGTTCGTGAAAGCGGGACTCGCTCCCATGGAGGCTCTGCAAACTGCTACGCTGAACCCGGCGAAGTTTCTGGGCCGAACGAACGACTTAGGTACAGTGGAAACGGGCAAACTGGCTGACCTCGTCCTGCTCGACGCCAACCCTCTCGACGACATCCGCAACACGCAGAAAATTTCGGCAGTGGTATTGGGCGGACGTTACTTCTCGCGTGCCGACCTGGATAGCATCTTGAAAAATGTGGAAGCTGCCGCCCGCGAGAAGTAGCGGATCAGCAAGCCTCAGGTGCATTCAAGCACGACGCCGATTCCCATTCTGGAACCAGAAACGTTTCTTCTCCAGTTGGCGCCGATTGGTACGCCTATCGGGTTTTACCTGTGGCAGAAGCTCGCTGATTTCCTCTTTTGGGCTGTCCTAACACGGCAGTGGTGGACCTAGGTATTTAGATCGAACCCCAACTTGCACCGGGCCCTTAAGCGGCCCATTTAGAGTGCGGATAGAAGCATGGCAACGGTGGGGTGGCGTCGGCCAGAGCTTCCCAGAGGGCCTGGTTTGAAGCAAATCCAGAATGTTCAGTGACCGCAACAAAACGATGATGATGCAGAATGCCAGAACGATGCGGCGGAGTGTGTAGGCCCACGAGGAGGTCGAGAAAGAAAAAAGTGCGGAAACCACTCCAACTAAGGAACGAAGCTCAACTGAACTGCGTTTCGCTTCGTTCCGAGCTCGATTGTGAAGTGACTTGCGGGGCTGTCAAGGGTCAAGATGAACGCCGCTGTCAAGGGTCAAGAGGAACGGAACGTCGCCCTTCGGCGGCGCCCTTGACAGCCCCGCAAGTCACCATCGGACGTCTATGCTAACGTCGGAAAACAAATTCAGGAGGGCCGCCACGTCGGCCTTGACTTTTATGACCTTCTCATAGAAGCGCTCATTGACCTTAAAGGGGCGGCGAACCTGACAATGCGAATTGCTTGACAGCCCCACTGCACAAGCCTAGCGTTGACGTGGAGCAAATTCCCCTTCTTGCTCTTTCAGGTGTTCTGAACTGAGTCAGTCCATCAGTCCATCTGATGTTTCCCAATTAAGTTTTTTCTTCTCTGAAGGAGGAGCTCCCTTATGACACTTTTGAGGCGTTGGGATCGTAGGCGGGGCTGGATTTGGGTGACACAACGACTGGCAGGAAGTTCGGTATTGATGTTAGGGGTCGGGCTTGGCTTAGGTGCATTTGTGATGCAGTCGGCGCAAGCGCAGACTTTCATTGTACTTCACAACTTCGCTGGCGCGCCGGACGGGGCGTTTCCCTACGGAGGTTTGATCCGGGATGCGAAGGACAATTTTTACGGCAGTAGTTACGAGGGCGGCGCATCGGGCCTTGGAACAGTATTCAAGCTGAGCAGGGGCGATACTGAGACCGTGCTACACAGCTTCACTGGGTCGCGGGACGGGGCGTGTCCTTACGGAGGTTTGGTCCGAGATATGGCCGGCAATCTTTATGGCACCACGGCGCAAGGTGGGACGTCGGGCCTCGGAGTGGTGTTCAAGGTGAGTCCCACTGGCAAGGTAAATCTGCTGCACACTTTCACTGGAGGCGCCGACGGAGTCTATCCCTATGGAGGTTTGGTTCGGGACAGGGCCGGCAATCTTTATGGCACCACGGAGTTGGGCGGTGCTTTCGGCTACGGAACGGTTTTTAAGGTGGATACCAACAGCGCGGAGAGCGTGCTCCACAGCTTCACCGGCCCGGACGGGGAATATCCTACCTATACAGGTCTGCTCTTGGACAAGGAGGGCAACCTCTACGGCGTCACCGAGGGTGGCGGCGCTTCCAACAAAGGAGTGGTGTACGTGCTCCGTCCGACCGGCAAGCTGAGCGTGCTGCACAGCTTCAGGGGTGGGAGAAAGGACGGTTGCTGGCCCGTCGGAACTCCGGTTATGGATACGAATGGCGATCTCTTTGGTGCTACCGAGCAGTGCGGTTCCTCTCTCGATGGAATCGTGTGGAAGGTGAGCAAGAAGGGCACCGAGACCGTGTGTGCACAACTTTGCGGGAGGACCCACCGACGGGGCAAATCCCTTCGCAGGTGTGATTCTGGACGCGAAGGGCAATCTCTATGGGGACACCCTGAACGGCGGTGCGTTCGGCTACGGAACGCTGTACGAGCTAAGTACGACCGGCAAACTGAACCTGCTGCACAGCTTAGCTGCGATAGACGGCGCATATCCCATCGGAGGGTTAATCCGCGGGGCGAAGGGGGACCTCTACGGCACCGCCGTGCAGGGGGGTCGCATTGGCTATGGGGCGGCGTTCAAGATGATGCCTTAGTCGTGATCGCCAGCTCCGCGTGCATCTGTATCCAGTAGTTGACTAGTTGACTTATCTCGCCATGACGCTTACCGCTGGGATCTGAGATCGCGGTAGGGATACCACTCACGTGGTACCCCCCGCGCGGACCCGGACGGGCGCTCGTTAGCGCATCCGGTTCTTATCGTGGATGACTGGCGGCGAAGCGATCCGCGGGATAAGGATGGAGTACGCGCGGTCGAGGGAGCCATCGGTCAGCCAGAGCGAGCATACGTGTCCAGGAGAGCCGGCGTTTCTGACTTCGGCGGCGAAGTGTCTGCCACCAATGCCCGGTTAACCGATCCCGGAATACGCTGAGACTGTCGATGTTTCCCGGTACCGCATAGTAGTTGAAGTGGCCCTGCACAATCGACTTGAGCCATTGGCCGGTTTGGCGCACGGGATCGTGCATGCGCTCACGGAGTTGCTGCTTAATCTCCCGCAGCTTCGCTCCCATGCGTTTGCGGATCGTCTTACGCCTCACCGTAAATCGCCCTAGCCTATTCTTCCCGCTGATGTGCTTGAGCCTAGGAAGTCGAACGTCTCGGGCTTACCTTCCCCTCTTCGTTTCCGGTTTTGTTCGGCAAACCGCCCGAACTCGATCCGGCGCGTCTTATCGGGGTGTAGTTCCAATCCAAACTTCCCTAGTCGTTCCTGTAAGTTCTCCAAGAAACGATCTGCGTCTGTCTGGTGCTGAAACCCCAAGATGATGTCATCCGCATAGCGGACGACAGCCACCTCGCCGTGTGCCCATTTCTTGCGCCAATCCAAATTGGAGGAACGAAATGTCTGACCAAGTCAACAACGATCGCCGCCGCTTCTTGCGCAATTCTGCGATGACCATCGCCGCCGCTGAGTTCGCCATGATGAGCTCCGCGTACGCACTACCGGGCGCACAACCCAGTAAGAAAAATAGCGCCGCCGGTGCGCCGCCGAGTAGGCCAGGGACGAACACATCGTACGGCCCACTGAAACAAATCGATGCCGGCGTACTCAGCATCGCCTATGCAGAAGCCGGGCCGGCGGATGGCCCCCCGGTGCTGCTTTTCCACGGCTGGCCTTACGATATTCATAGCTTCGTCGATGTCGCTCCTATACTCGCAGCGGCTGGCTACCGTGTTCTCGTGCCATATTTGCGAGGCTACGGCGAAACGCGGTTTCTCTCCGCCGCGACGCCTCGCAACGCTCAGCCGGCCGCAGTCGCAGCCGATGCCATCAGCTTCATGGATGCGCTCAAATCGATAAAGCGGTCATGGGAGGATTTGACTGGGGTGGCAGAAACGCGAACCTTCTGGCTTTTCTCTGGCCCGAGCGCGTCAAGGCCCTGGTGTCGCCAGGCTGCCATCCAGATGCCGCTGCCGCCAAATGCTGAGAACAAATGGTGGTATCTGTTCTATTTCGCCACAGACGGCGGTCAAGCTGGTTACACCAAGTTCACCAAGGACTTCAACCGGTTCATCTGGCAGCAAGCCTCACCGAAGTGGACGTTCGACGATGAAACGTTCGAGCGCTCTGCAACGGCGTTTGAAAATCCGGATTTCGTTCGTATCTCTCTCTCCAACTACCGCTGGTATTTGGGCCTGGAGTCCGGCGAGCGAAAATACGATGAACAGGAGAAGAAGATCGCGACATTTCCAGCTATCGCTTGTCCGACGATCACGTTGGAAGGCGACGCGAACGGCGCAGCGCATGCTGACCCGAGCGCCTATGCCAAGAAGTACGTCGGCAGGTACGAGCATCGCAACATCACCGGCGGCATAGGGCACAATCTACCGCAGGAGGCTCCGGAAGCTTTTGCCAAGGCCATCGTTGATGTCAACGCCTTCGATCGACCTTAACAGTTCGCAGTTCCTGACCACTCGCTTTGGAGTGATCAGTTCGTGGCGCCCCGAGGAGCGTGAGGTCTCTCGAAACGCCCGAGTTACGGGCAACTCTTCCCTAATCTTGTAAGGGAAGGTTTGCCGACTACACGCGCGGAATCGTGCTGGTGGCAAGCTTGCAATACCCAAGCGGGTGCCCTATCGAATTCCGACCTGTCCTCGCACGCTGTCAATCAACTTTTTGGAATCGTAGCCGATCCCTGCCTTAAACACCGTCTCGACGTTCTCGATCTCGTCAATTCGTTTTGAGGGATCACCTTTGATCAAAACGAGGTCTGCCTGTTTGCCAGATGCGAGGGTTCCGATTCGATCTTGCTGGCCGAGATATAAGGCGCCATTCTCCGTGGCGATGTGAATGGCTTCCACTGGTGTGAAGCCCGCTTCCACGAGTAGCTCTATCTCGCGCTGATCGCCGAAACCCGGCAGTACGCCACCATTTCCAGTTGGATCAGGACCGGCGAGCAGCAAGCCCCCCGCCTTGACGAAGGCCACCTCAAAATCCATCTCTTTGCGCAGCAGCGCCGTCATCGGTGAATCCAAAGCCACTCTTGCACGAGCGGCGAGGTAGCTTTGCGCCGATTCTGCGGACATCGCATCCAACGTGCGCGGCTGCAATGCCGGCCGCCCCGGGGCACCGGCTTCAAACACCGGCAGCGTCGAAGTCACCGCGACGTGATGTGATACGAGATTGCGGATCATCCCCTGCACTTGCGCTCCGTTCACGTCCTGTTTGGCCCAACTGTTTCTGCCACCACTCGCGGGGCACACGTCCGGCTTCTTGTCCGCCACGAATTCGGTGTCGGTAAAGACCGGTCCGTGCTCCAAATCATCGATTCCGAGAGCTACCGCTTCCGGCCAGGTCACGGAGCACAGATGCCCTGTCAGTTTCAGCTTGTGTGCATGTGCCTGCTGGATCGCCACACCCAGCTCTTCGCGCGTGATGTTCATGTAGGCTTTGTAGGATGTCATGCCTTCCGCCACCCAGTAGTCCACCAGGCGTTTCGCATCGTCGGGCCCGGTTAGTTCATGCATCTGCGCAAATCGCGTCGGCGCGCCTTCCAAGTAGGGCGCCGTCGCGTCAATGCTGGGTCCCGGCATCAGGTTTGCATCGATCCGGCTCTTGACTTTCAAGTCGGTGTAAGGCTCCAGGCTTCCGGTCGTACGCATTGTGGTCACCCCAGCCGCCAGATAGAGTCGCGGCGCCGTGTAGGGGATTTCGGCAATGAACAACCCAGGTTCGCCGACCTTTCCTTCGACAACTTGCACCGTGTACGAATCGGTGTAGTACAGATGGTTGTGCATTCCAACCAGGCCAGGGATGACCGTGTAGCCAGAGCGCCCCATTCGTTGCGCACCCGGAGGGATTTGGGCGGACTCCTCCGGGCCGATGAATTGTATTTTGCCGTTCGCGATCACGACTGCCTGGTCCTCCTTCGCGGGCGTACCCGTACCATCGATGACTCGGACATGCTCAAGAACGAAGACTGGAGTATCGACGGTGATGAAGTCCGCTACGCCACTCGCCTTCTGTGTTTGCGCAACGGTGATCGCGGCAAGGAGTAATGAAGCAATTAGAAACAGGAGACGCATCGCAGACCTCGCAAGATTCCGCCATTGAGAATTTGGCAGGAAGGCCGCAATTTTACACCAGCGTTTCTCTAACGTGATTAGCCGGGCTTGGCAGAGATGGCGCGGCCTTCAGTTTGGATTACTTCCTGTTGGCCGACAATACACTCGGAATCGCCGGACCCACTGCCGCACTAGGGAAATTCGAGTTGCCACGCACACGATTTGCCTGTTGCGACCGAGCCACTAGGGGATGATGACCGCTCTCCGCCCGTGCTGTTCCTGATGCCAGGCATTCTCCACTTCACCTAGAGGCACCCGCTCGGTGTCGATGCGCAGTGTACCGCAACCAACGTTGGACATCAGCTGCCGAACAGCTTCGATCCACATCTCGGGCGACGCTGCGGCGTTGCCAGATCCGGCTCCAAGAATCTCCAACCGCGAGCTTCGCAGCACGGCCGCAGCTAGCGAAATAGTAGGCCCCGCGCTCTCGCCAGCCGCAACCAGCCGTACTCTGGATGACGCTGGCTTCAAATCTCTTCGTGCAATGGCGGCAAGGAGAGCTTCGGTGGTAGGACCCCAAAGGTAGTCGATAATGACGTCGAAGCCGTTGTCACCAGCTTCGCGAGCGAAGGCTTCGGTGAGATCCTGGTCGGGCTTCCCCAGGTGGATGGTCGTGTCGGCTCCGAGGTCGAGAAGTGTATTCAGGACTTGTTCGTTCCGTCCGGCCGCAATCACCCGCCCAGCGCCGAGGAGCTTGGCCGTTTGTATGGCGAGCTTGCCCGTGACTCCGGTTGCACCTAGGATTAGGACAGTCTCACCCGGAGCAAGTTGCGCACGCCAGACAAGCGCACCCCAGGCAGACAGGCCGGGGTTTACCACGGCTGCGGCGATGTCATCGTTAACGTTGTCGGGAATCGGAAAACAGCGTGCCCGCGACACGACGGTGCGTTCCGCCATGCTACCGTAAGGCGGCCGAGGGCCACCGAAGAACACCCGCGTACCGTCGTCAAAGCGCCCAACTCCATCCATGCCGCACACGACGGGCAGTTTGCTGTACGCTGCGTAGTGCGAGCCGCTGGCCATTTGCTTATCGATGGGTTTGAGTGCGGCTGCCCGGACGTGCACGATTACCTCGTTTTCTTCCGCAACGGGTTCGGGAAACTGCTCGAAGTGAGGTAGTTGATTGAGAGTGTGTAGCACGGCAGCGTTCATACTCGCGTCCTTTCAGGATGACTGGATTTATTTCTCGATGAGCGCATCCTTCGAACAGTGTGCTTGGTTTGTGCTTGGTTATCCCTTTCTTGCCTTTCGCTCATCTGCCCCGTACTCTAGCTACATTCATGTTGGCCTGCTAACGGGAAAGTGGCGATTTTTATCGGAAAAGGGTCGATCTCGTAAATTCATGTTTTCAGTCCCAAAGAATGTGGACGAACTCCGCCTCCTCGCCGAGAGCGACGTGCCCGTACTGGCATTTGCCTTCAAGCGGCGTGCGGCTGAGGATTGGGCGCCCGAGCACAGTCACGCACGTGGGCAATTCTTCGCGTTGACTCGGGGACTGCTGGTTGTGGAGGCGGGCTGTGAACGGTGGATGTTTCCCTCGCAACGTTGTGCCTGGATTCCCCCCGATTGCATGCACAAGGCACGTTCGGTGCGAGGCGTTGCCGGCTCCATGGTTTACCTGTCCGCCGAGATGTGCCGTGGCCTGCCCAAGAAGCCGTGCCTGTTTAGCTCATCAGGGTTATTGTTTTCCATCGTTGATCGTGTTCTCGCGTGGAATCCCCGGCAACCACTCGACCCAGCACGGAAGCGCCTCATCACAGTTCTTCGCGATGAGATTGCGCAGCCTGAACAGCAGCCTTTGCGTTTGCCCCTGCCCAGGGACGAGAGGCTGGCCAGAGTTGCTCGTGTTCTGCTGGATGATGTCGCCGACGACCGCGGGTTGGACGACTGGGCGCATTTTGCTGGTATGTCCCGCCGCCCTTTCATGCGTGCGTTTTCCGCTCAGGTGGGTATGTCGTTTGGCCGTTGGCGACAGCAGGCACGGCTGTTCGCTGCGCTTGAAATGCTTGCCCAGCGCAAGTCTGTAACGGAGGCAGCTGTTGCGGTTGGTTATGACAGCGTGAGCGCCTTTATTGAAATGTTCCGGAAGATGCTGGGGACCACGCCACAGATGTACTTCCGAAGTACGCAAGAACCAGTGCCTAAGTAGTATTTGGGAATCACGAGGCGGCAACCCCAATTGCTGTCAGGTCGGCGATTCCTCCTGGGTGACGGGCAAACAGGAAGTTATTCGCCAGCAACCCGAGCGGAAATAGGCCTTTAGCATTGGTCAACGTCTGGCTTTGTTGGCGATTGAGATCGAACAACTTAAGACAGATTTTCCCAATCAGGCTATTCAAGTCCGCAGCCGCATGGATGCAGTATGGAAGCAAACTTTAGAGATACTGACCGATGTCAAAGCCTCGGCACACGAGTTGCACTCTCCAAGACTGGAATATCTCGGCATCTCTGCGGTCATGAGAAGCTTCTGCAAAGAGTTCGGCGAGCGGAAGAGGGTCGAGATTGACTTCAGGAGCGACGGCTTACCCAGCCTCGTACCACCGGACATTTCACTTTGCCTCTTCCGCGTACTACAGGAAGCCCTGCACAACGGCGTGAATCACAGCGGCGTACAGAGGTTCAGCGTGCGATTGTGGGGTGCGTCCGACGAAATTCATCTTACGGTGAGCGACTCCGGCGCTGGCTTTGACCGCGAAGGGGCAAGGAAAGGTCGAGGGCTTGGTCTCAATCGCATGGAGGAGCGACTGAAACTCGTGAAGGGAATCCTTTCCATCGAATCGCAACCCGAGCGAGGTACGACGATCCACGCTCGTGTGCCTCTCAGACCAGACAGCAAGCCCATGCGAGCAGCCGGGTAACGTCCGAGCCCTGCACGGGTAGAAGGTAGAGCTTTTCGCTATCCAGCACGAACCAGACTGGGGTCGAGATTGTCTTCAGATTTCCTTCCGATGACGCTGATCTTGATCTGGCTGTACCGGGCGAGTCGGTACTTGAGGTCATTTCTTCTTCGCGGTTGGCACTGGCACCTGAACAAATAGAGCGGGAGCAATCCCGCTCTCATATAGATCACGGTACTGCCCGAAACTACCGCTTCAACTCAACTTGGATGACTTCGAACGACTTCTTGCTGGTGTTTTCCGGCAGGTGAGTAAAGGCATCCATGTGCAGCACCGACCCAGCCTTCGCTTTGATGTCCTCACTCTTTCCATCTGGGTAGGTGAACTTGGCATGGGCGTCAGTCAGGAACACACCAATGGATTCCGGGTGGCTATGCATCACCGACTTCTCACCCGGTTTGTACTTGATCCGAACCACTCGCACTCGATCATTCTCGAACTCGACTGTGTAGTGCTTGGGATCAACTTTCACCGGGTCGTCGGCGGTTGGTTGAGGCATTCTCGCAGTTGCCATGTCCCCTCCTATCGATTTTGTGGGATGCGTACAAGTCTAGTCTTCGCGTCCGTGAAAGTACACTGAGCCGCTAAAGCGAGCGGATCGCAGAAAGGCGGACGCTTTCGGGGTCAAACTCCCCCTTGCACATTGCCCTTGGGGTAAGCTTTACCGTATTCCGAGGCGAACCATGAGACAGGCACTCAGCATCTCAGCCCTCGCAAGAAGCACAGGCGTCACATCAAAGACGCTGCGGCACTGGGAACGGGTCGGACTGCTGCCGAAAGCGGCTCGAACTCACACCCGGTATCGCATCTTTGCTCCCGAAGTCATGCGCTACATTGACTTCATCCTGAAAGCGAAGACTGTTGGGTTGACGCTTTCAGAGATGAGAAGGGTCATCGAAGTCGCGCACGATGGCGCGAATCCATGCCCCGAAGTGATGCAATGGCTTGATGACAAAGACAAAGCACTTGAGCGGCAAATTCAGTCGCTCCGTGCCCTGCGACAAAGGCTGCGGCGGTTTCGCCACCTTTGCTCGGCAAACGATGTGTTGACCTGTGCGCGAGAAAAGGAACTGTGCTGCCTGATCGAGGACTTGCCAAACTCACGATTGATGAAAGGAAATGGTGATGAGAAAACTGTACTCGCTTGCGCTAGTGCTGTTGGTCGCACTCGGAGCTAAGGCAGCAACAGTCCTAGCAGCCACGTGCTGTGTTTGCCCGTCTTGTCCACTCTGCAAATGACTAGGAAGGGGTTGCAATGGATAGCAGCCCCTCAGAACCAACCCCCTGAACGACGTTCATGCTGAAGCCCGAAACTGGCGGATCACCGGAGCAGGACTAGACGTAAACTAGCATGTTATGCGCAAGCGCCTAATCACGACGACTTCACAGAATGCTCCGCATCTTGACAAAGGCTGGCTTGACCTCGACAGTGCAGCAACGGTCGAGGTTACGTCGGAGGCGAAGGAATATCCCGTCGAGTCTGCGCTGGTCTCAGGAGAAATGCGGGGCTGGCGTGCCGCCGATTCTGGCACTCAAACCATTCGGCTAATCTTCGATGAGCCGCAAAAACTCACACGCATCTCGCTCCTCTTCGAAGAAAGCGAGACAGAGCGTACCCAAGAGTTCGTCTTGCGATGGTCTCCAGATGGCGGGCGCTCGTTTCGAGAAATCGTGCGTCAGCAGTGGAATTTCAGTCCCCCTAACACAATACGCGAGGTCGAAGAATATCGAGTTGAACTCTCCGATGTCACTGTTCTTGAATTGGTCATTGTGCCTGACATCAGTCGAGGAGCGGCTCGCGCCTCGCTCAAGAGTCTGCGCCTGTCTTGATTCTGGCGTTGGAAAGCACCGAGAGAATGCAAGGATCGAATGTTGCACCAGTTTGCCGAAATCTTTTTCAAAGTACGAGGAGGTTGACAATGCTGCCACCTAAACGCATATCACTCATGCTGATTCTGGTGTCACTGCTTTACAGCAAAGCATCATTGGGACAAGAAGTTGCTAGATGCTTTCCAGTGAGTCAGCGGACCACAGAAGTTGGGTGCTGGGTCTTATCCAATGCGCCTATCGGCCAGCTTTCAAAAACGCCTGTGTACTGGTATTTGGAGACGTATGAAAACCGCGCTGCGGCGGAAACCGACAAAGGGCCACACGGAACGGTCGTAGAGTCATTAGGCAAGATATGGTTGATGACCATTGACGAACCCGAACGCAAGCCGCCCTCTAAGGGAAAGCGTGTGGCTGAAATTGGACCACTGGGGATAAGTGCTGGTGAAGAGCACTCCGCGCAATACATGGAGGCAGTTTTCACACCGGGCATGACGGCCCCGGCGCACCTGCATGGAGGACCGGAAGCTTGGTATACGTTAGCCGGGGAAACTTGCTTAGAGACTTCGGACGGCCACTTTCAAGTCGGTAGGGCAGGTGGTCCGGCAGTGATCGTCCCAACAGGTTTGTCGATGCATCTGACTGCCACAGGTACAGAAAAGCGGAAATCCTTAGTGCTCATCCTCTATGAATCGTCTAAGCCTACCACGTTCGTGCATGATTGGACGCCAAAAGGCCTGTGTAACACCAAGCACTAACCCCGAAAAGCCGACTGGGTAGACATGTTAGGAGGGTATAAGGCGGAGGTCAACGTTCGGTGGTATTCCAGTTCAGTTCAGTTGAACCACAACCACCACGTCGAATTTCGAGTAATACTTCTTCACGTGCTTCGCGCCGTACTTCTCGCGGAATTTCTCAATCACTGATTGCACTGTATTGGCATCAGTCACGGGCGGCTCGGAACTCCCCTCCAACGCCCCGCGCATCATCCAAAGCGACGGGTTCTGGAGCACATTTTTGTAACTCCTGCGTGTCCGAGCCCTGCACGGGCAGGCGATAAAATTAAGCCGCTTGATCGTAGTAGACGAGCAGGTCCGTGCTTGCTGGCTCGGCTCCGATCTGCCGGAGCAAGGTTGTGATTTGGCCGCGATGGTAACTGGAATGGTTGGGCACATGCACCATCTGCCGCCAAAGCGCGTAGGAGTAGCGGTCGCCTCTAGTATTGGTGTATGAAACCTCATCCTTGAGACGGTCGGGAACCGATGTTTGAATGTACTGGTTCTGGTCATGCCGAACTGTTGCCCAACGCTGCTGAAGGACGCGAAGAGTGGGAAAGTCCGATGCGCTGAGGAGTGCTTCAGGCGAGCGTCCAAGCCAGCGCTCCAACCATATCCATTCCGCGCCAAGAATGTGGGCGAGCGTGTCGCGTACCGAGCCAAAGCTATTGCCCATGTTGCGAGTGAACACTTCGTCCGTGAGCGGTGTTACTGAGGAAAGCACGCGCTGGTTGGCCCAGTGGTTGTAGTCGTACAGTTCGCGAATCGCATCAAGCTGCATAAGAAATCCTTTAGCTGTTCTTTGCCAGCAACAACACTATCCAGCATAAAGCTTCTTGCCTTCGAGCACGAACCAGACCGGAATCGAGATCGCCTTCCCGGACTTCCTGCTGATCTTTGATCTGGCGGAAGGGGCGAGGCGGTCTCTGAGATTGTCATTTAGATTTGGCATGACACACTCCTGTCGGTACCGATGGTGGTCGAATCTAGCAACAACCGCAAGCCTTGCCACGCATGGCTTCTCGACCCTTCCAAACGATGAGCGGCAGAACTGCTAAAACCGAAATGGGGTCTGCCCACTTTACGTGCCATATCGCATTGATCGCCAGCCCCGCCAAGGTTATGAGCGAGAGGTAAGCGCATAGCGCCGACTGAGCGGCATCCGCCCTCAAAGCAGGACTGCCTGTGGCTCCTGACAGCCGCCGTTTCTCTTTCGCCAGCCACGGCATTACGACGGAGGCTGCGACCAAAATTCCTATCCCCAGAAACGTTGGTTTGGGTTCACTGTATCCAAGCAATGTCATGGCGGAAGTGGCGACGACACATGCTGCGAGCACAAACAGTAACACTCGTGCGATTCTGGCTGCTCGCCGTTCAGCTTGCTCTCGCGCTGCAATGGCGTGAAACCTCCAGAGCACAACAACCGCCGATGCGAGTTCGATGGCGCTGTCCCCACCAAACGCAAGTAGGGCGGGACTCCGTGCCCGCGATGCTGCGAACAGAGAGACCGCAACCTCGACGCTCATCCAGATATTCGTGATTGTCTGAACTCGCTGGATACGTCGTGCCGCATCAGGCGGAACTTGCGGGATCGAGACCACGATGGAGCAATTATGGCAGTTTGGATAGGATTGACAGCGACATGGACGAACTCACTCTGCCGTTGCTCTGCGATCCTGTGACACACGATGCCCTGCAACTGGATGCGGGCGCGTTGCTCAATCCGAAATCCGGCAGGCGTTAGCCGATTCGCGACGGAATTCCCATCTTCTTTGAAGCGTTGTCCGGCTCAAACAAGAAGTATCAGGAACTCTACGACCGAATCGCTCTGTTCTACGATCCAGACGAAACACTATACCGCTGGTTATTCCGCAAGCCTGACCTCCGCACAGACTACCTAAAAGAGTTGGAGGTTGGCGCGGGCGCACGTGTGCTGGAGGTCTCTATCGGAACCGGGGCGAACATACCGCACCTTCCATCCGACAGCGAAGTTTTCGGTCTCGATATCTCGTGGGGAATGCTCAAGCGATGCCAGAAACACCTTGCGAAGTGGAAACGAACCGCGCAATTGTTCCAAGGGGAAGCGGAAAAGCTTCCATTCCGCGATGGCATTTTCGAGGTTGTGTTTCACGTCGGCGGCATCAACTTCTTCAATGACAGGGCACGCGCTATTGCCGAGATGATTCGGGTAGCGAAGCCGGGAACGAAGGTCGTGATCGTGGACGAAACCGAGAAGGTCGTCAAAGAAATCTACGAGAAGACGCCCTTCACCAAGAAGTATTTTCAGAACCGGCAAGGTGCCGTCTCAAGCCCGGTCGATTTGGTGCCGCACGACATGCTGGACATCAAATCGAAAGAGATCGGCGACGGCAGGCTGTACTGCTTGTCGTTTCGCAAGCCTTAGCTTTGTGCGAGACCAAGACACTTCAAACTATAAATTCAGTTCGAGAGACCAGCGTCCGTGGATTATGGTTGGGGAACAACAGGAGCAGCGGAGTGAAATTAGCAGAAGAACCACAAGACCTCCACGAACTCTTTGAACAGGCTCTAAACTCGGGCGATCTTGACGCGCTTGTTGCCTTGTACGCGCTTGATGGACTCTTGATGGCGCGTAGCGGGCCTGCACGAGGCATTGGCGCAATCCGTGACGCCCTCGCTGACTATGTGGCTATGAAGCCGACGATCCAACTCACGACACGGAGAGTCGTGCAAACAGGCGACACCGCGCTGCTTGTCGCAGATTGGCGATTCCACGGAACCACTAGCGATGGCGGCAGTGTGTCCACGTCTGGCACCAGTATCGAAGTCGCTCGTCGCCAATCGGACGGAAGTTGGCGCTACTTCATCGACCTCCCCAACGGACTCGGTTAACGCTCACTGAAAGCTGGGTCGGTAGTTCTTGAGAACACTCTGCTTTCATCGCCAGCCGAGGGGAGCCAATGGCAAATCTCAAGATCGTGGTAAATGCGTTGAGAAAGGAACGGCAACTCGCAGCCAAGCAGATCGAGCAAATTGACGCCGAGCTCGCGGCTTTGGGAAACCTGAAATCAAGAGGACGGCGTGGCAAGAGAGGTCACACGATCTCGGCTGCCGCCGTAGGAAGATCGCCGCCGCCCAGAGAGCGAGATGGGCGAAACTGAAGGCGAAGAAAGCCTAGCATCGCGTCCCAGAGACGAGTATGACCGACGAAGTTCTCTATCATCACGGAACCACAATGGTTCGTCGATTGCGTCATGCTCCCGGCGAACCATGCCGTGGCATCGCGATCCATTTCATCGGGTAGCAGTTGTGCTGGGCGGGGATGTGCTCTTGATCGAATGCTGGGATGGAGAAGAGAGCCGTCGCGCAAAGATTTCGCCGGGGCTGGTTGACTGGGAGGAGCCAACTGAGCGTATTCACCGCGCTGTGAACGTCGGTAAGCAGCCCTACGAGCAAGTTACAGTCTTCCTGCTCGACCGCCCAGACGCAGTGGCGCAGCCGACCGAGGAACAGGTTTCGAGTCTCAACAATCCTCGCGGTGCGATATGATCCCTACATGATCGCGGCTTCCTACAAAGCCAAGAAGAAGTTTATGCAGTTGGCAATCGCGGAAGCCAAGCGTGCCCGTGACCGAGGCGATTATGCCATCGGCGCTGTCATTACCCGCGTAACGGACGGGCGCGAAGTAGTCATTGCCAGCGCAGGGAACCGGGTAAAGACTTCAGGATCAAGCATCAAGCATGTGGAGTTGGAAACGCTCAAATACGTATCGAGCGGTTATGGCCGCTACCTGACCGAGTTCGTGCTCTACACCACGCACGAACCCTGCGCGATGTGTGCGGGTGCCTGCGTCTGGGCGAGAATCGGTGCCGTCGTATACGGAGTCTCGCAGGAGGACATCTCCGCTTATGGCCGAAAGTGCGGGACGGGAGAATACAAGTGGCGAGCCTGCCTCATTCCCTGCCGACTGGTGTTCGAGAAGGGCAATCACGCTATACCCGTCATCGGCGGTTTTCTACGTGACGAATGTAAGAAGCTATTCGGTTACAGGGCTCGATAGGATTGCAGGCTAACATAAACCCTGACTGATTCATTCTGTTCCGGCCTTCTTTTCAGCGGGCAGCGTGGAATAATGAACGTGAACCAAACACCAACGGTCGTGGTTCTTGTGATAAATCTGGGTTTCCATGCCACGGAATGAAACTGACGACCCTTCTTTTCTTCGCTTGGCTGAAAAATTCCAGTTGAATTCTGCCCAAGCCGCATCCGAGTACACCTGAACGGAAACTTCGCTGATTTCCAAGTCTCGCACCGAATACATCTCGCCCATATCATGGCGATAAAAGCCCATTATTTGTTCCACCCCGTGCCAGCGTCCGACTGGGTTGATAAGTGAGTCTTCCGACGAGTCGCACCAAACGCGTGATGCCAATGTTGCGTCGCCTTCATCCGCCGCCTTAGCGTACATCGAGATCAACTGCTTGATCTCCTCCTCCACGCTCCCGGCATTGGTATTGGCTGCTTTTCGCTTGTCTTGTGAAACGGAACAGACCGACACAGCGATCAAAGCGGCAAGAGCGACCGAGCGAGAAAGTCCAGCGAACGAGCTTCGGATAGGGGAGGTAACCGAGTTCATGCATCCTCCTATTCCCTGAATTCATGAATGAGCATACCAATCCGAGTGCGGCGACCAGCGGCTACAGGACAAGCACTGTGTCTCAGTCCACTGGTGCATGCAGGCTGGGCAGACGCCTCCCGTCTCAAATGTGTTCCACTCATTGCCGCAGGTGCAAAACCATTTGTCTTCGTTGCGCGGCGACCAGCCGCAGAGCGGACAGCGGATGCGCGGGGGTTCTGAAGCACCGGGCTTCTTGTCTTCCTCAAGCTCGCGGTCTGGAGCAATGACCGGATTGTCAACGACCGGACTCATGCCTGCTCCAACCGAACCACGCAGCCAGCACGCAGCGTGTTTTGAATTTCGGTGGCGGAGTCGGTTGCGCGAATCAGATCATCAATGGTCGATTGCGGCGCATTCGCATGCACCTGCACGCGGTAACTGATGTCGCGTGCTGGTTCGCCGGGGTTTCCGAATGTGCCCGTGACTTCGACCTCGACGTCCTGAATCGCAATGTTGCGTTTCGACGCCTCACGATAAAGATCGTTACAAAAGCATGTGGCGAGAGCCGCAAACAGTAGCTCGCCACCGTTGATGCCGGAGCCGCGTCCGACGCTTTTTGGAACTATCGCGATTGACTGCTTGCGACCATCTGTCTCGACTTCGACAGAGTGTCTAGATGATGTGTTTGACACGCGAGCGGCGATTTTCATTGGTTTAGGTTTATGCGAACAGATCAGATTGAGGTTGGGCGATCTCCACGCCTCGTGAGCACTCCTCGTCGTCATTCGCCACATGGTTGATTCGCGAGCTAATCGGATAGCACCGCATCAGTCGGGCATCGCAGGGCTTCAACAGTTCGGACGCGACCATTCCATCCCTCATACCCGGATCGAGCCATAGATCGTAGCTGTCTGGATCGAGGATGACTGGCATCCGGTCGTGAATGGCTGAGGCGACGGCATTCGGAGTCGTGGTCAGAATCGTGCACGTCTTGATCCAATTGCCGTTGGCGTCTTTCCAGCCATCCCATAATCCAGCGAGCGCGGACAACTCCCCTTCATCGACTTCAAAACCGTACGGCTGCTTCGCCGAGCCACGCCGTTGCCATTCGTAGAAGCCATCTGCCGGAACGAGGCATCTGCGCAGTTTCATCGCTTCACGGAACGCAGGCAAGGTGTGTGCCGTCTCCGATCTGGCGTTAATCATTCTCGCTGCGCCGGACGCGTCTTTCGCCCAATTCGGAACCAAACCCCACCCCATCAGCGAAATCTGCCGGATCGGTTCCGTTGGGTGCTGCCGGACAACCGGGATTTGTTGGGTCGGGGCGATGTTGTAGCGAGGCGACCAATCGTCCTTCCAATCGGCAGATTCGAAGTATTCCTCGATGATCTGCTTCCGCCGCGACAATCGGTAGCGACCGCACATCTGGAGATTATGGCAGATTCGCTGCGCCGGAAAAAATGTCGGCTATTTTGACGGCGGGGCAAATGCTGGGTGCAGATTCACACGCAACTGCACCAACGCTTTTGGGAATTCGGGAATTGCGGTCAATTCTTCTGCTCTCAACGTTCTCATCAGGTTTTGAAAATCGTGAATTGCAGAAACAAGGTCAAGGTAAGTATCCTCATCTCTGAGATTCATCCGTGCCGTAATCTGGTCAGCGACTTTGGCTCGCGCATGAAAGGCAACGTTGTTTCGGAACTGCTGAAGCTTCTCATGCACCGCTTCCAGCGAAAGCTGGGCTTTGATGATCTGTGCCTTGCGTTCTGGGAACAGCGTGAAAGACAATCAAAAGCATAGATCGCTCTTCCATCTCTGTCCGTCAACGTAGCAAACCAACCCAAGAAGGATGTCCTCACCGTGTCCTTCAAATCTTGTGCCGAGAATGGTGAGTCGGGCGGAAGAGTGATGCGCTTGTCATAGAGGGCATTCACCAGAAAATCGAGGCGGTTAATGTCTTCAGTTCGTAGGCGAAGAATGACATATTGCTCAATCGCTTCAGCACGGGTCAGCGATTTTCTTGCGCCCAGCCACAGTGCCTTCGGCTTTTGCAACGCGAGCCTCGTTTTCGCGAAAAGAGACAATGCAATGGTTTCCTTATGAACACCCAGTGTACCTTTGCGCAGTGGGCGATCAGAGCGGAAATCGTGCGTTCTGCGGCTGAGCCGCTCCCAGCATAAAATCGGAGCATGCCAAGAATTAGAATGAGTGCCATCCTGCTCATCCTCGGTGGAGCAGTGTTCGGTGTACTTGGCGCGTTGCATGCCATTTACACTCTGCTCGATCTGCGCAACCCGCGACGACTTGTCCCTGCCGATCCTTCGGTTGCACACGCGATGGCGAATTCGGCTCTCAGGCTATCGGGAGGACGCACGGACATGTGGCGAGCTTGGATTGGCTTTAACTTTAGCCACAGCCTTGGCGTGCTGCTGGTTGCAGGTCTGGCGCTCTGGGCTGGGTTTCGATTCAATACGCTCCCAGTCGGCATCATTATTATGCCAGCGCTGACCCTGATCGGGTGCGTCTATCTGGTTCTCGCCCTGCTCTACTGGTTTCGTGCTCCCGCAATCGGCGTTGCGATTGGTACTTTACATTTCGCCGTTCGCTGCCCAAGCATTGCACGGCGCGGTTGAAGTTTGCCAGCATAGCTCCGGCTGGTGAAGCGGAAGCGGGCTCTGCTGGAGAGCAACCTGCCAGGAATAACCAGCTGGAGACTCATCCACGGCGATGAGCGGGGGCACGGTCGCGAGATCGTGCCCTCATCGCATGGATAGATTTCCCCATGCCTCAGAAAACTCATACGGCCTCCTGCGCCACAGCCGCCACCAGCATCGGTCGCGACGATTGCAGGCGTTCGAACTCGGCGGGTAGACAATAGCCCAGAGACGAATGCAACCGCTTCTGGTTGTAGATCTCCTCCAGAAACTCGCCGATGCGATGGCGCGCTTCGGCCAGATTGCGATACTCGCTGCGATAGACTTCTTCGCACTTCAGCGTTTTCATGAACGATTCACAAGTCGCGTTGTCCCAGGGATTGCCGCGGCGCGACATGCTGATCTGCACTCCGTGCGTCTCCAACAAAGCGACGTAGTCGTGGCTGGCATACTGCACCCCCTGATCGGAATGATGCACCAATCCGGGCGCGGGCCGCCGCCGCTGCAACGCCATCTCCAACGCCGTCACGGCCAACCGGGCTTCCAGCGTGGATTCCAGCGCCCAGCCAATCGCCCGCCGCGAAAACGCGTCTAGCACCACTGCCAAGTACACGAACTCTGGAGTGCACTTTTTTGCGGATGGAAAACGTTTGATCGTCGGCGGTCGCTACCACGGTGCCAAGGTATGGGACGTGGCTACCGGAACAGGCGTCCGCACATTTCTCTGTTATTGGGCGATTTGGCCGCGCTGTTGTTGATAAATCTCTATTACCCTTAAAACCCCCTCAATGAACGACCTCGCCGACATTGCCCTCAAGTTGAAAGTGAGTAAATCAACCGTTTATCGGATTCTCCAGCAGAGCGGCAAGAAATAGACCGCGACGCCGGCTCAGGTCGGGGCTTGCCAAATCGAACCGTGCCGGATTCTCGGCACTCATGGCCACAAACACATGATTGGAGGGTTGATGATTCCACCGAAAACAGCGCGGATGCCACAGTTCGCAGTTAGGGTTTGCGGAATAGAAGTATCAAGAGTCACGGTGCGGGTGGTCATTGGCTCGGGTCAGTGCCCGGTACGCCACGAAATAGTGTTCGAAGATCCCATCCTCGGAGTTCTCCCATTGGACGACACTCTTGCCATCGAAATCTGGAGGATGAGAGGGCCACTCTCCCGCCAAGAGTGGCAGACGACGGACGTCCGGGGGCTTTATGCTGAGTTGATATTAAGCGGTGGGATTGATGTTGTCGGGGCTGGTGAAGGCGAGAAAGCAACGTGCTAACTTCCGGTTTGCCCCGGTCGTCCTCACTCAACATGCCCTTGGAGGGGCGAAGAGACGACGCAAGCTTGTGGTAAACGCCTGGTTTCAACAACCATGGTGGAATTGAATACTGATTCTGGCGTAAAGTGCTCAGGGTGCAACCACAATTGAAGCCCCAACGACCTCGAAGCAGGGTGACGACAACAAACTAGCTTCGGGATTGCCCCGTTAATCAGCGGCTCACTTCAAAACAAGCCAGCGTCGCTCGACTAAAATACGCGGATGAGTAGTGAGCTGATTATCCGGCGACCGCAAGTCAGCGAATACGGCTCAGTACGGGCTCTGATAGAGACAGTGGCGAATGAAACATTTAAGGATCTTTTCGCTCCGAATCCGGTTCCCCTGAAGTTCGAAGACGAGGATTGGCCGCTGGCATGGGTGGCAGTTTCTGATGAAAAGATTGTGGGCGTGATCATAACGAATCAGGAATGGGTTAGCGACCTATGGGTATTTGGCGAGCATCGCAGACAAGGTGTTGGAAGCAGATTGCTCGCGCAGGGTGAAGCCGAGATAGCGGCCCGATGTCACCAGACCTGCCGTCTTCGGGTCGTGCGGTCGAATGCGGTTGCCGTGCAATTCTATCTCAGTCAGGGGTGGCAGATTGCGCGTGAGTTTGCACACGAAAAGTATCAGCATCCCATGCTGGAGATGGCTAAATTCTTGCCGTGATCAGCTCCAGTAGTTCTTTTTTGAACTGATTAGGGTCATCTCGGAAGCAAGCGCCCGGTCGTGGTTGGTGAAAAATCGCGGTTACACTCATCGACCTCCCCAGACAATTCTCAAAACGTGTAATCGCCTGTTAGCCGATTCCCGCTGTAACTCAACTCTGACTCCGGGGCCTCGCCCTTGTGTGCAGCAGCCTTAGCACAAATATGTCCGAATCGGAGATGCCGCAGCGTGCCACATCGTCGCGGACAGTTCTCCGGTCCGGTCACAAGTTCGTACGCCATAACAGAACTATCGTAAGCTTGTCCGAAGAGCAACTGCAGGTCCAGCTTTCTCGGCTCGTGCGATTTCCTTCTCAATTTTTCCCGGCACGAGTCTTGCCTCAACCGTGCTTCCATTCAGCCGCAGCCGCTGCAAGACAAACAAATCGGGGTCGTAGTGCCCAAATACAACTTGTCCATGTGAAGCCGGCGTGCTGGCGTCCTCGGCGTTGAACTGAAACATCCACGCTTTCCGGTTTTCATCCTGCACCACAACAATGTGTTTTTGCAGATTGACTAAGAACGTGTAGTTTCCCGCGGGAAGAACCATGTTCCCGACTGAAAAGCGAAAGGGAATCGACGCAATCTCGCGGTTGGTTAGGGTATAGATCGACTGCCCGTTTCCGAGAATGCTGCCAGCGAGCAGCACTGCGACGACTAACGTTAACTTTTTCAGCATGTTTTGTCTCCTGCACGACTGGATTAGTTCAGTGCCTTTTCGGCGCCAAACGCTTCGGTTATCGCAGCAGAAGACGGGGCCCGCCAAGGAACGACGTCTCTTATGTGGATCGAATCTACCTAGCAGCGCAAGTCACTGAGCCTATGCGAGATTTGTTCGCATGTAGCAAGAATTTGAATCTATCCCTGCAAACCAATGAGGGGTACACTTCGTCAACATAAGGTAGCAATGGAAGGCGATCATCAGAACGGCAACACGCAGGCGCTGCGCTTCGGTGTCTTCGATCTGGATTTGCGCACCCAGGAGCTGCGCAAGTACGGCATTCGAGTCAAATTACCCCGCCAATCCTTTCAGGTGCTGCAAATGTTGCTGGAGCGTCCTGGCACGCTCGTGAGCCGCGAGGAATTGCAGAAGGCCCTGTGGCCCGCCGACACCTTCGTCGACTTCGACCATGGCCTCAATAATGCAGTGAAGCGGATTCGCGCCGCCATCGGCGATTCCGCCGAAACGCCGCACTGGATCGAGACGCTGCCCCGGCTGGGCTATCGCTTCATTGGCCCAGTCGAGGTTGCCACGAACGGCCACCCGCCCGCTCCCGTACCTGCGAACGGCAATGCTCCGGCCGCACTGCCTGTGAACGGCCACGGCCAAGTCCAAATTCAAAGCACTTCCGAAGTTCGCACAACACCATACGCGGCTCATAAATCAAGCAGGACTCGCTGGCGATGGAAGATCGCCTCACTTACGCTACTCGTGATTGCCCCTTTGTTAGGCTGGCACCATCTGGCGCGTCGTAGCGGTGGGAGCGGTGCATCGGCGGACGGTCTACAGCTGATTCCCTTTACTTCTTATCCCGGCTACGAGTTCGCACCAGCGTTTTCACCCGATGGCAATCAGATCTCCTTCTCCTGGAATGGCAGCGAGAACAGCGATCGTTTCGATCTATACGTGAAGGTGGTCGGCACAGATACACCTGTCCAACTCACACATGAACCCTCCAACGCGATCACTCCCGCGTGGTCGCCAGACGGGCGGTTCATCGCTTTCACCCGCATGAACCTCAGCTCGACTGCTGCGTCCGGGGTCTTCCTGATTCCTGCGGTGGGCGGACCCGAGCGCAAACTCGCTTCTTTGGGTTTCGGCAAGTCGATGTACAAAGGCGGGATTGCATGGACTCCGGACGGTGAGTCACTCATCTATCCGGAACCAAGGAGCGAGCTTCAGTCCGAACTTGTCATGCTGAATATCGACACACTTCAGCAGCAGGTTGTCGCTAAGCCTTCGCCGCGTTGCAGTGCCGCCGGTATGCCGGCGTTTTCTCCCGATGGCCGCTGGTTCGCCTTCGCCTGTATGTTCGATTATGGTCTGGCCGCCTTGTACGTTCAGCCCTGGCCAACTGGGAGCGCGCGCGAACTGCGGGAACTCAAAGGTGATCTTGATGGACTGGCCTGGACCGCCGACGGACAAGGCCTCGTCTACTCACGCGACAACAATCTCTGGCGCGTCCCCTGCAGAGGAGGCTCCGCGCAGCGTTTGTGGTTCGGGCAGGACGCATCGCACCCGACAATCGCGCGCACGGGCTCGCGGCTGGCATTTACACGTAACCAGGAATTTTATGATATTTGGCGCATCCCGACCGGGGATCCGCGCCGTAGTGCCGAAAGAGCCGTGCGCGTAGCACCCTCGGAGCTTGTACAGCTGAACGCTCAGTATTCCCCCAACGGAAAGCGCGTGGTCTTTGAGTCGAATCGATCCGGATCCTCCGAAGTGTGGCTGTGCGATGTAGATGGCTCGAACCTTTTGCGGCTCACGAACTTTGGCGGTCCGCTGACAGGAACTCCGCGTTGGTCACCCGATGGCTCCAGAATCGTCCTGGATTCTCGCGCTTCTGGAAAAGCAGAACTCTATGTTGTTAGTGCAAGTGGCGGAACACCCCAACTGCTTGCGACCGTACCCGATGGCGGGTCGGTGCCGTTCTGGTCGCATGATGGCAATTGGATCTATTTTTCATCGGACGTTGATGATGTTCCGCAGATTTTCAAGATTTCTGCCAACGGAGGAACACCGATGCAACTCACGCATCACGGCGGGTTCATGGCGAGGGAAACCCCACGCGGGAACCGCCTTTACTATTCGCGCATCGACAACGGAAGAATAGAAATGTGGTTCATCGGAACCGATGGCAGCGGCGAGAGTCCCGTTACAGGTCTGCCGCGGCTCATGTGGCCCGCATGGGACGTGACGGATCGTGGTTTTTATTATTACGACGGAATGTCATCCGACCGCGAAATCCTGTTCTTCGACTTCGCCACCAAACGCACCCGAGCCGTTGCCCGGACCCCCGGTCGTCCGGATCCCTTCTCACACAATATTTCGGTCTCACCTGATGAGAAAGACATCCTCTACACGCAGATGGGACACAGCACAGCTGACATCGTGCTTGCCGAGGGATTCCATTGATCGACTTGAACCTGTGTAGTCTGCGCGTGCCGTCAACGCACGCGTCTGTTGGTTTCATCGCCTGCAGTACCAGGCGATCCGTCCTAGGCTTCGTCTGCTGGCCGGGCCATCGGTTTCGCTTTGACAGTTCAGATGGCCCTGAGGTCGACTTTGTCCACAAAAGCAGAAAGCGAAGCCCCGAGAAGGCGCCGCTCTTTAATGCTCTCCATTCCTCCTCGTAGGAGTGCCGCGATCGCCGGCAAGTGCATGAAAACGTACCGCTACAACATCGTTCTAGATTAGTTGTTGATCGCCGCATCCTCTCTCATTCGATTTTTTCGGGCGGACCGGCTTGTCGCTGGATGTGCCGGGCAGATCCGTCCGCCGCGCGGAAATTGCAGATTTGCACAACCTTTTTTTCGTTTAATGGCTCTGATTTGTCGTTTTTGGGGCATCTCGTTCGTCTATAGAGTGAATGGGCAAAAGTACGCGGGACAGAATGGACCAATGTAGGGTTCTGCAAGAAAACCAGCCCCACAACCACTGCCTGCCCGCCATCCGAGGGAGTCATGTCATTACACATCAAGATCGAGCAAGCAGCCGATGTGGCTGTACTGCACTGCGTTGGAAGACTTGTGCGCGGCGAGCCGCTCCATTTTCTCAGACAGGCGGTGATTAGCCTGAAGCAACCGCGAATTGTTGTGCTTGACTTGTCAGGGATGGAGACGGTCGACGGCGGCGGGCTCGGCATGTTGGTATTCCTGCACCGCCGGACTCGAGAGAACGCAATTCAGCTGAAGCTTGTTAATCCATCCCGCTTTGTGCGTTATGTGTTGGAATGCACTCGGCTGACGCGCGTGCTCAATATTTCGTCAGTGGACGACGCGGTAGAGATCCTTTGCTCCTCTGAGAGCACAACCGATGAGAGCACAACCGAGAATAGAAACTGGGCAGTTGCAATAGTCGATCCTTCGAGTGCTCTACGTCACTACAGTCTCGACAAGCGGTTGCAAATTACAAGCGGAAGGAGCCACTCGTGCTGAAACAGGTCGCGGAGGGTGTGCTGATCCAGCAGAGCGAGTTCTGCCAGACCAACACTGTTGTCGTGCAAGGCCGGGCTGGTGTGTTGCTTATCGACCCCGGGATACTCGGCTACGAAATGGCCGCCCTCGCGGGCGACCTTCGCGAGTTGGATCAGCCCGTTGTGGCAGGGTTTTCTACGCATCCGCATTGGGATCACCTGCTCTGGCACGACCGGCTCGGCGCAGCGCCCCGTTACGGCACGGCTCGCTGCGCGGCCACTGTCCGAGATCGGCGGCTGACGGACGCAGATGCGAAGGCCCGCATCGCCGCCCAGCTGATACCGCCGGACATCGCCCCGCAGGTATCGCTGGACCTGCTCGGCCTCATTACCGCCCTGCCTGCCGAGGCGGCGCAGATTCCTTGGGATGGCCCTCAAGTCCGGATTGTCGAGCATCAAGCGCATGCCCCGGGGCCATGCGGCGCTGTGGATTGAGGAACGCGGGGTTCTCGTCGCCGGCGACATGATTTCTGATTTCTTGATTCCGTTGCTCGACTTGAACGACACGGCTGACCCGATCGAGAACTACCTCGCCGGCCTGCGGCTACTCGAGGGCGTGGCGGGCGACGTCGTCTTCATCCCCGGCCACGGATCCATCGGCGGAGCTGATCAGATACACGCACGGATCGACTAGGATCGGGCGTACGTGCATACCTTGCGTGACGCCCATGTTACCAGCGACCCGCGGGTCGGCCCAGCGGCCACGTACGATTGGGTGGCTGGCGTGCACGCAGGGCAACTCCAGCGTCTCGCCCAAAGAAGCGAGCGCAACGGGACGCCCGGCTAGCGATTCGGTGTGCGACATAATCATGAAGTGAAGCAGGTTTGACGAGGACGCGAAATCAGGTCGTTCGAGAAGCGCCCGTCGCGATCATTCACGAAGTGCTCAAGCAGCCGTAAAAATGCGGGCTATCAACACGCTCAAGGTAGTTCTGAGCGGCGCTCCCCATTCCAAGGTGTTCGTTCTACTCGCCTACGACCTACGTCGGTCGAAAAGCAGCCTGAGGATTGGCGATCGCGGTAGGGATACCAGTCTGCCTGGTACCCCCCGCACAGATCCGGACGGGCGCTCATTAGCGCATCCAGTTCTTATCTCGGATGAGTAGCGGCAAAGCGAGCATCGGGGAAAGGATGGAGCACAGCCGGTTGGGAAAGCCAGCGCTTCGCCAGGGTGAGCATCCGCGTCCAGTTGATTCGGTGTTTCTGGCTTCGGCGGCGAATACTATGCCACCAGCAGACCAGCACCCGATGCCGGAACAGGGATAGGCTAGAAATCCATCCGAAAACGGGTGTTTCGGTGCTGGGGTAAGTGCGCGCGACGTGATGGTTCGTTGTGGGCCTCCCATCCATTACACTGCGCCGAACGCGGCGCCTAAGTCGGGGTTGGGGTTCCGGCGAAGAAATCGGGCCCAAAAGGTCGAAAGAGCCGCCAAAAAAACGTTGGTGGGCTGTATCGAGGCCTGGGCTGCGGTGGCGGCGTCGGGGTTCTGAGCCCGCCGCTGGCAGTACCCGACCACCAAACTCAGGTTCGCCGCTACCGCCGCCATCACCACCTGCCAGCGGGTTTTCTTTTTCCCGAAGTAGCGACTTTGGCGAATCCCTAATCCCACCAGGCGCGCAATCCGATGCTCCACCACCACCCGCTGGCGCAAACTCCGCCGCCCCGCCTCGGTCTGGTTATGCGCGCGGGCCTGTTGCTGCAGTCGTTCTTCGGCTTGGATGCTGATACTCCGCGGCCCTTGCCCACGGACGCATTGCGCGCGCAGGGGACAGGCCTGACAACCGGCTTGGGGAAAAAACAAATTGGCCCCCTCGACCTTCTCCGGCGGAGCGATAATCGCGCGTACTCTGGCCGGCCGGGCAACGCACTTCCATCTGATCCAAATCGATCGCAAACTCACGCTTGGAAAAACAATTGCGGTTGTGACTGGCCGGCACCTTGGCCGTCAGCATTCGTTCTTCCTCCGCAAAGACTCGCCGCGTCGGGCCGCCTCCGTAGGCACAATCGCCCACCGTTTCTTCTACCTTCGCCTCCAGCACTCGTTCGCTTTGCTGCACCAACTCCAGAGCTTCCTCCTGATCCCCAGCATTGCCCGCCAGCACCTCCACCCCCGTGACCAACTGACTCTCCATCTCCACCGCCACCGCTGCCTTGTGTCCGTTGAAGCGCTTGCTGGCGCTCTTGCGTCCATGCCGCATCTCCGGATCGTGAACACTGAGGACCCGATCCTTGGCGGTACCCGACTTCACTTGGCAGCCGCCCTCCGGCTTTTCTTCCACGTCCTGCGCGATCAGCCGCTGCAGCAAGGCGGCGTCGGTGGCAATGGCTTCCGCCTGCGCGGGATGCTGCTTTTGCATCTCCTCCGCCACCCTCAGCAGGCGCCGCCCGTCCTTCACGATTTCGGTTAACAACTGTTCCCGTTGCCCTTGGTCGTCCCACTCAATCCCGGCTTCTCCCTTCAGGCTGCTGCCAAAATAGCGACTCAGTCCCTGCTTCTCGGCCCACGCCGTAACCTCTTCTTTTTTCTCTACCTCCGCCAACCGCCGCCCCAACCTCTCGATCCCTCCTCCCAGCAGATTGTAGGTGTCCTGCACCGCTCCCTTGCCCAAAATCGGCGTCGTATCCAAGGCCACGCGCAGCTTGCGATTCTGCAGGTATCCGGCGCGCCGGGCTTCTGCGATCGACTTCTTCAACAGCGGCTCTTCCATCTCGTGCAGCACCAGCTTGGCCTCAAACTCCTGCAGCGCGCTCTTCTGCATCGGTACTTCTTCCATCTCCAGTCCCAAGGCTACCTTCCAGCGCAGATCGTACTTGGTCCGCTCCACCGCCTCGGCAAAACTCACCCCCTCGTACGCCCGTAAGAACAGCACACTCACCGCCACACTGGGAGGCACGGATTGGCGTCCATTGTCCGGGCAGTACAACGCGGCAAAGTCTTCATCGCGAAACAGCTGCTCCCGGTTCTGCGCTAAATACCCGTACAGGGTGTCGCGGCCCACAAAGTCCAGATAGACATGATCAGCGGCAAACAGCTTGTCTTGCGGAGATCGCTTGCCCATCATGGCCGCTGCTCCCGGGCCCGCCGCGCCCTTTTCCGGTCTGAGGTCTGGGGCACAGCCTCGCCCTTCAGCTGCTTCCGCTCCGGCCAACGCACCAACAGCAAATGGGTGCGGTCGAGCACTTTCCAGGTCACGGTTTCGCCCGACTCTAGATCCAAGGCGGAAGCCAAGGGCAGGGGGATGTTGGCATACACTTGCACCGTCCCGCCTTGGTGCCGGATGCCTTGCAAGCGGGTGACGTAATGATTTTCAAGATCTTGCATATCTATGCAATAGCATAGATATAAAGTTTTGTCAAGACTTTTTCACGCAACCGCCCCCAGTTTTTCTTGGGGAAGCCGCCAGGCTGATTGAAACATCCTTCCCGTTTGGGGGGACTTTCCGGATGAGTCTCTAGCGTTGTTTCCCGGTACCGCGTAGTAGTTGAAGTACCCCTGCACGACCGACCGGAGCCATTGGCCGGTTTGGGGCACGGGATCGTGCATACGCTTGCGGAGCTCCGGTTTTATTTGCCGCAGCTTGGCCCGCATGCGTTTGCGAATCGTCGTGCGCCGTACCATGAATCGCCCCAAACTATTCTTCCCGCTAATGTGCGGTTGAGTAGGCCGGCGGAGTTGCACCACCGGCCTCTCGCAGAACCGAACGTGAAGCTCTCACCTCATTCGGCTCCCATCAGGCAAACACGCCAGTCATCCCGATTTGCCAGTGTACAAAGAGATCCGCGCACTCCGTCGCAAGCCGTTGAAGAAACTGACTCGCTTGGACTTTGTGGCGTTTGAAGCGCTTGAATTTACGCATCGCCCACGCCACCGAGCGGACCGAGTTCGATGCGCGTGGGCTGAGGTATGAGAGATTCCGAGAGCAATACTTCCCCTGAAGTGGGAGACATGAGATCGAGACGGTGGATTACGAGCGGTATCGAATGGTTGCGTGCAAACACATCCAAAAGGGCATTTATCGGCCCGCGTGCTAGCAGAATCGCATTGGAGGGAAGGCGCGATTCAACCGTAACGGTTATGTAGTCAAGTTTCCCCTCCTTGTTGTTGAAGAGTCCGTAATAGACTGCATTTCGCCCGCCCGCGTGGAGATATATCCAAAGCGGATTCTCTGAGGCTTTGACTTGTAAAAGGTTGTGATACGGCCGCACGGAAATCTCCGAGGCCGTACCCCTGAGAGGAACATGGTCTGAAATGTAGGCTCGGACTTCCCAGCGGCGGAGAGTGCGTTCTCCCTCAAGTCTTTGTATCTCGTCCACATTCCCCAGTTTGGTGAACGCTCCTAGAGCTCCCGGAGTTGGGTTGTTGGGGAAGATTCCAACGAGTGTTGTCGGGTCGATATTTTCCATGAGTCCTCCAAGGCGCATCCTCGATTGGTCCGTGCGAGCCTTCAGACTCGTATCATAAGTGTTCTAACCAGGCGATTACACTCAGAACGGTTCCCAGTGACGCGTCGGCGCTCGTCAGAAGTGACCCAGTAGTGGTTGGTTAGAGTTACCCGGACTGAGTACAGGACCGAGATGGCGGGGGTGCTTTATCATCATCCGCGCCGTAGGCGCGCAGGTTGGTTGGAGACGAAGAAACAGAACCGTCAACATCATCCACGCTGCAGGCGTGAAGGCGGTGACCGGGATAAAAGCTACTTGGCGGATGTACGGGTTGTGATGCGCTGGCGCAGAAAGCGGAAGTACTCCGGACTCACGGAAAGACTCAGGACCTCTTCAATCACGGGCGAGAAGTAAGCCAGCGAGCGAATGATGGCGAGAGGTGGAGCATCGGCGGGGCGTCGGAGAAGTGCGGTCCCCGCGTTTGAGCGCCGAGGACCGCAAGACTCAGGTTTTAGCGCGGGTTGAACGGTTTCCAACCTGTATTACTAACATCGAAAATCTTTTCCGTTTGCAAAGATTTTTCATGATGTCTAGGCAGCGAGAGCGGTTAGTTGTGCTGTTACAGGCGTGAGTTGGGCAACCGTGGATCGTAGAGCACTGAGGATAGCGACGATGGTTTTGCGACCGGTGGAGGTTAGTTGGTAGCGGTGTGTGCCGGTGATCTTGGTGATGAGGGCGTGAGCCCGCAGCAGGCGGAGTTTGCGGCTGATCCAGGCAGAGCGACGGCGGATCTCCTTTTTGTCGTGGTTGGTCTGGGGAAAGAAGAGGGCGCGGAGGTCGCGATTGCGGAAGCCGTTGATGGTGAACTCGCCGTGATTGATGGCGGACAGCAGTGCCCGGTCGTCGGCTAAGGGACGGAGGGCACGCACTCGGCGGCCGCGCCATTGCCGGGGTTGTTCTAGCCGCTGGAGCAGTTGGTCGAGAGTCGTGGAGTCGTCGACGGTAGCGAAGGCGTCGAGATAGCGCGCTGCGGCTTTGTGGGAAAGCTGGGCTCGGCGGTGCAGGTCGGCGATGCCCCGGCGTAGTGGACGCCAGGCGCGGGGCCCTTTGCGGTCGCCCTCCTTGCGCCGGTAAACGCGGAAGTCGTCGCCGTTATGGAAGGTGGCCTCGGCGCGCAGGACGCTGCCTTTGGAAGTATAGGCCTTGTCGTAAAGTTTCACGGAGTTGCCGTTGACGCTATGCTTGACGCGTACTCCCTCGGCCCGGCGTTTGAAGTCACTGACTACTTCTCCGGAGAAGTCCTGGCGTAGCTGGCCGCTCAGGGTGATGGGCTTACCCAGAAAACGCATGACATCGGGGCTGGAGAAGGTGGTCATAGCATGGTTGACCCAGCGTGGATAGAAGCGCCGCAGATCGGCCGCGTGGTGGAAGACCACATCGAGAGCCCACTCGTGCTGGTAAGTGGACCAGTAGTAGGAGATGGGGTGTTTAGGGAAGATCTCGGTATGAATGGGGTTGAGCTGTCGGGCGATGCCGTTGAGCAGTTTGGGCGATGGGGTTTTGAGTTGACTATCCATCAGGCGCTGAGCTTTGCTCCAGTCCGAAATCCAGGGAAAGCAGTTGTCCTGCTGCAGGTAGTCGAGACCGGCGGCTTGCATCTGTCGGGCCAGCCATTCCCGGCCGTTGAGGCAGATCTGAATGGAGAAGGGGAACCAGGTTTGGATACGGGCATTGAGGAAGCCGAAGATGGGGTGGATTTGATAGTGATAGAGAAACAGACATTTGCCGGGGCGTAGTTGGAGCTCGAGCCTTTTGTTCTCGCGATTGCGATGGATCTGGAATGTCCAGCAGGGTTCGACGCAGCTGAGCACGCACACCAGTCCGCTGCGCACGCCATCGTGGGCTAGGATGTCGCGGGCGATGGTCTCTTTATCCGTCTGGCTGGAGTTCAGATATTTCACCGGACGTCCAGAAGCCTTGGCTTGGGCCAAGGAAGCTTCCTTCAGGTGCTCAGTGACCTTCTCCACATGGGCGCCAAAGTTCTTGAGTAAGATCTGGTTCGTCCAGAGATAGTTCATCATTCCCTGGGGATGGCCAATGGAGCGCAGGTGTCCGCGAAATACCAAGCGGTCGAATCCAGATAGGGTTCGTGCGATCTTGTCCTGGTGTTTCGCGATAAACTCGTGCATGGCGTTCCCCTCCGTATGGTTGTGAGTTTTTGACCGAACCTACAATGATATGCAGACGGGGAACGCCTTTGAGCTTATAAGTAGCGCTGGGCCTTCCAGAAGATTTCTATTGCAGCGATTGCAAGGGTGAGAGCAGTTCAAGCTGAGTGCTGACCGCTGATGGCTGAGAGCTCAGCCGAAGTGTTTTGGTTGCGGCTCCGCCGCGCTGTGTTATCTCCACCTGGGATATAGCAATTCCGATAAATCTTATCCACTTCTTCTCGGTTTGGTGAACGGCAGCCTTCCGGGCACTCTCTGCCGTCCACTCTCACCAATTCCCCGGTTTTCTCGTTGATCCAAGTTGACCGGATCGGATCGCCCAAATGTAGTATCGACATATCGTACTTCGTCATTGTGATGTCCTCCTCTTTCAAATCACTCGAAAAACTCAGGTTTAGAACGGGTCATGCCTTCCTTTTGGACCGCTGCCAGTGCTTAATTATGAGCAGCGGAAAAGAGAGAAGCGCTACGATTTTCCTTTGAAGCGGCCTCCCTGCTAGGTTTATCGAGAGCGAAAGGTGTTCGGGAAACAGGCGACGAAGCATAGTAATCCTTTCTCGGCTTGCGTTGTTCTTCGGGCATGTTTCGTCTCTCTCGTTTCACTGCACTCCACTCCCCTGACAGGGCGTAGTAGGTTCCCCTCCGGGGCCACGTTTCTGCCTGTCGGTGTTATTCCAGGTTTAGATGTTGCCAGGAATACCACGTCTTTTAAAGATGACGCTCCGCGGCTGATGCAGCAGACCGGCTATCTCTTTGGGAGAGTACCCGTCAGCGAGTAATTGAAGTATCTTGATGCGGCGTTCGTTCACGGTTTCAACTCCTTTGAAAAGTTGCGGTCCTCAGTTTGAGCGCCGAGGACCGCCAGACTCAGGTTTAGAACTGGTTACGGCTTGGGCTCTTCCGTTTTGTGCTCTTGCGCCTTTTGCTTTTCCCGCATGCGCCGCATCACGTCTTGGCGGGTGTTCTCAAACTCTAGGCATGACTCCGGCGTGATAATTTCGAGATGCCGTCGCATATGGAAGCCGCGATCCATCTGATCATTTCCTTCCCAAAAGTAGGTTGCTAGTCTAGTGTCCCATTAATGACTAGACGTATGTGGGCTGTTGTGGTATGAACCTAAGCATGGCTAGAATCAGCCCGGTCGTAAGCTTATCCGCAGACGATCTAGCGCAGTTGGTTCGCTGGGAAGCGGCCCCCAGTACGCCTCAGCAGGTGGCCTTGCGCTGCCGCTTGGCCTTGGCCGCTGCCGCCGGCAAGCAGGATCTGGAAATAGCCTCCCGCTATGGGGTCAACCGACATACCGCCGCCTTGTGGCGCCAGCGGGTGCGAACCGCCGGGATCGGTTCGGTGTGGGAGATTCAACCCGGACGGGGACGCAAACCCCGATATAGCCAGGAAAAGCGCGACGCGCTGATTGCCGCGACTCTGAAAACCAAACCCAAAGGCATGACGCACTGGAGCTGCCGGACGATGGCCCAAGCCCAGGGGATGAGCAAGAACACGGTGAACCGGCTTTGGAACTTACACAACCTCAAACCGCACCTGAGCCGGACTTTCAAATTGTCGCGCGATCCCAAGTTTATAGAGAAGCTGACCGATGTGGTGGGTTTGTATTTGAACCCGCCGGATAAGGCGATCGTGTTGTGCGTGGATGAAAAGAGCCAGATTCAAGCCTTGGACCGAACCCAGCCGGGCCTGCCGTTGAAGAAAGGGCGGTGCGGCACGATGACGCATGACTATAAGCGCAACGGAACGACGACCTTGTTCGCGGCGCTGAGCTTATTGGACGGCAAAGTCATGGGGCAGTGTCACAGCCGGCACCGCCATCAAGAATTCCTGAAGTTCTTGCGCCAGCTGGACCGAGAGTTTCCCGGAGATCGGGAACTGCACCTGATACTGGACAACTACGGGACGCACAAAACCCCGGAAGTCAAAAGCTGGCTGAAACGCCATCGCCGCTTTGTGCCGCACTTCATTCCTACCAGTTCCAGTTGGCTGAATCTGGTGGAGCGCTGGTTTCGGGAGCTAACGGAAAAGGCCGTACGGCGGGAGGCCTTTTTCAGCGTGCCGGATCTGGTTGAGGCCATCGAGGCGTTTCTGGAGGCATGGAATGAGAATCCGCGGCCTTTCGTGTGGACGGCACAACTGGAGGACATCCTGAAGAAAATTGACCGGGCGCGCGCGAAGTTGGAATCGATTGAACCGGGGAGCACCCAACCTCGGCGCCGCCGCAAAGGTGAAGAATAATACGTCTATCTATTTAAGGGACACTAGACTAGGATCGCGTGCTTCCGCGCGTCCTCGAAACCCCGACGGTATTCTTCGCTGAATTCCATGTAGCCTCCTGAGATCCGCTCTGCGAAACGGATCCCGCGAAGCTACTGTGACAAGTTTCCTTGGCAGAGCGTGGTCGGACTGCCCCCCGCCCCGCGTTTGGCGCTGGTTCCGTCCCAAGTATAAATGCCAGCGCTTCCGTCGAGGCCTCCCCCCGTTTTCCAGTTGGTTATCGTTCGCGCCCAGGGCAAACTGGACATGGTGCCGTCCGCGAAAACTACTCCGGCTATGTCACCGTTGATGTACTGTCCTGGCATTTGGGTAGGTGCGGCGTCGTATCTTTTCAGGGACTTCGGTCGATTCGACTGTGCCCCAAATTGTGCCCCCTACCTGCCGCTACTGTGCCACACAAACTGATACGGCGTGCTTCGAGCACTTCGAGGGGCGAGCAGCAAGTGTAAGGAATAGCACGAGATAACAGGAGAGGTTTGGTAGCGCTACCGGGAATCGAACCCGGGTTTGAAGATTGAGAATCTTCCGTCCTAACCCCTAGACGATAGCGCCAATGAGTCGATGCTGATTATAACAAAGCACACGGGCTGGAGTATCGTTCCAGCTTTAGCATTAGCGTGAAGCATGAAGCTCGTGTCGTTCTCTAGAAGCGGGCGTTCGTGCCGCCTCTGCTATGAATCGTGTGGGGCAAATAATTTTATGGGGTAGTCGGTTAGCTCCTCTTTTGACCTAGAATAGTGCGGTGTTGGTGGCTGGGCAGGATTACCCAAGGACCTATCGTGAGTTCGTAAGGATGTTCCCCGACGATGCAGCGTGTGCCACCTATCTGGAACGGCTACGCTGGCCGGAAGGATTCGTCTGTCCAGCTTGCCGGGTAGCGGCAGCGCCGTGGCGCCAAACGCGGGGTCGCCTGGTCTGTAGCGCCTGTCGACACCAAGCGTCGGTGAGCGTAGGGACGATCTTCGATAAGACGCGAACACCGTTGACGACGTGGTTCGAAGCTGCCTGGCATGTGACGACGGCCAAGAACGGTCTTTCGGCCAAGACACTCGAACGAACGTTGGGTACGAGCTATCGGACGGCGTGGGCAATGTTGCAGCGCTTTCGAGTCGCTATGGTACGCACCGAGCGAGACCGGTTGTCTGGCGAAATAGAGGTTGATGAAACTCTCATTGGAGGCGTCGAACGCGGCGGAAAACGTGGCCGTGGCACGAACAAGTCGCTCGTTGTCATCGCCGTCGAAATCAAGCAACCCAAGGGGTTCGGCCGAGTGCGCATGCGTCATGTTCCCGATGCTTCGGGTGCTAGCCTCACGCCTTTTGTTTGCGACACTGTGAGCCCAGGAGCGACCATTCTGACAGACGGCTGGGGCGGGTACAATGACCTCCCCAAGCACGGATACACGCGCAAGAAGACCATTGTCTCGTCATCGGATGACCCGGCCCACGTTTCGATGCCCGGCGTGCATCAGATCGCCAGCCTGCTCAAGCGATGGATCCTCGGCACCCACCAGGGATCCATCGTTCCCGAACACTTGCAGTCCTACCTGGAGGAGTTCACCTTCCGCTTTAATAGGCCAACCTCCATCACGCGTGGGCTCGTTTTCCGGAGACTCCTCGAACAGGCGGTAGTCACGGGGCCGATCACCGAAGCGAACGTCACCCATGGCTACAACTGGATGAGATCTCAGGTTAATGGGAGGAGGAGCTAACCGACTACCCCATTATAATTTTTTATATGCTTGACAACTCCGCTCAGCAGTAGAACAATTAATAGCGAACAAAAAGCGAATATTCATATTCGCCCCAGAGCCGGTCGCGGCCCTGACGTTCTCTGAAATCCTGAGGTTCCATGTCGTCTTTACCGCTTGTTTCTTCTGCGGCTTCGGGCCGCCCGGTTGCCGTTGTCGCCTCGGCGTGGCCCACGTTGGTTTTTAAACGCTTGTCAGCCCTGCCCAAGCTCGCAGGGGTGACTCCCGCGTCGCGATTGGATGTGCGGCCCACTCCGCAGATGGTTTCGAGCGGCGTCCGCGAGATCGACGTGCTTACCGGCGGACTGCCGCGCGGATGCCTGACCGAGATTTGTGGGCCAGCCTCGTCCGGACGCACCAGTGTATTGTTGGCCGCCCTGGCGGCAGCGACGCAACGGCAGGAAGTGTGCGCTCTGGTGGACATTAGCGATGCTTTCAATCCTCACTCCGCTGCAGCGGCTGGAGTGAATTTCGAAAAAATGCTTTGGGTCCGGTGCGGACATTTGCACAAACCAGATTCACCACAGAAACTCAGAGACACCGAGAAGAATAAGAAAATCGAAAAGCCAGTTGAGCAGGCTTTACGGGTTACTGACCTGCTCTTGCAAAGTGGCGGCTTCGGGCTGGTGATTATCGATCTCGGCGATACTCCATTGAAGATGGCACGGCGCATTCCGTTGACTTCCTGGTTTCGTTTTCAGCGCGCGGTAGAGCACACGCCCACGGTGTTATTCGCCATCAGCCAGGTACCGTGTGCGCGGACCTGCGCCTCGCTGCTGATGAAAGTTTCAGGGAAGAAGCTGTCAGCTTTCAGCTGTCAGCTTTCAGCAGAAACTTCTCCGGCTCATGCCCAGCTTCTGGATGGGCTTCAAGTACAAGGAGAACTTTTGCGGTCACGACTGGAACGCAAACCAACTGCATCGGTCACGACCGCATTCACAACGAAAGTGCGAGCGGGATAAATTTGTGGCGCCGCCAACCTGGCGGCTGTCGCGGGAACCTCTGGCTCGCGCAAGAGAGTTCCGAGCTGAGAGCTGATGGCTGAACGCTGACAGCTTTTTCATTATGCCCTTTGCCTGCATCTTCGTTCCTGATTTTCCCGTGGAAGCGCAGTTGCGTGCTGAACCGGCGTTGCGTTCGCAGTCTCTGGCTGTGCTCGAAGGCAGGGCTCCGCTGCAAAAAGTTTTCGTCGTGAATGAAAACGCGCGCCGCGCCGGAGTGAATCCGGGAATGTCCAGGCTGCAGATAGAACCTTGCGCCAGTTTGGTGTTGCGAGCCCGTTCCCTGCCACAAGAAGCCGCTGCCCATGCCGCGCTGCTGGATTGCGCGCAGTCTTTTTCACCACGAGTGGAAGCCCACGGTTGCGACACAATCGTGTTGGATCTTGCCGGGCTGCAGCCGCTTTTCGGCCCTCTGCCCAAAATTGCGCGAGCTTTGGCACGCCGCGCTTCCGATCTTGGGCTCGAGGCCAGCGTGGCCGTGGCGGGGAATCCGGATACAGCCGCGCTGGCGGCCCGGGGATTTTTGGGCGTGACCGTGATTCCGGAAGGGAAAGAGGCGGAACAGTTGGGCAGTTTGCCAGTGGAAGTATTGTTTGGGGACTCGGCTCAGGAATCCGGGCAGTTATTGGAAACCTTCAGCCGTTGGGGAATTCGCAAGCTGCGCGATCTGGTGGCATTACCAGATGTCGCACTGAGTGAGCGTCTGGGGCAGGCTGGAATCCATTTACAAAAACTGGCACGTGGCGCAACTTCGCGCACATTGGTTCCATTCGAACCGCCGCTGATTTTCGAGGAAGTGATCGAACTGGAATATCCCCTCGTGCTGCTGGAACCACTGGCATTTCTGTTGGGACGGTTATTGGAGCAACTGTGTGCCCGTCTGGAGGCACGAGCGTTAGCGACTCAAGAATTGCGCCTAAATTTGGAATTACAAAACGGGTGCCAGAATGACGAATCTGCCGAGCTTGCGTTCGACCTGGACGGTCGAGGGCGCCCGTCTCCACACAATCTGTTTAGGCGCACTCTTCGGATTCCCGTCCCGCTGCTTGACTCCAGAACTTTCCTCAAGCTGTTGCAACTTGATTTGAAAGCGCATCCTCCGGGCGCTCCCATCGTCAAGATTCAACTGGTGGCAGAACCGGTGCGGCCGCGGGCGGCACAGAACGGACTTTTTCTTCCGCCTTCGCCTGAACCGGAGAAACTCGAGCTTACGCTGGCCAGGATTGCGGATATCGTAGGAGAAGACAAAGTGGGATCATTCGAACTGCTGGACACTCATCGTCCCGAGGGTTTCCGCATGCAGCGCTTCGTACCCAGCGAACCGTTTTCACCACGGAGGCACGGAGGCACGGAGAAGAACAATCTACATTTGTCAGGTCCAATGTCTTCATTGAATTTCTCCGTGCCTGCGTGTCTCCGTGGTGGATTCCGCAGTGACAGTTCCGACGATCTCGTGACTGCGCTGCGCATTTTCCGTCCACCAGTCGACGTAACGGTGACCTTGCAGGACGGCAAGCCTGCGTCTATCAACTGCCCCAAGAATAAAGAAATGCACGGAGAAATTCTCTGGGCGGCTGGACCGTGGCGCTCGTCCGGAGACTGGTGGGAGCAGGAAGGCTGGGCGCGCGACGAGTGGGACATCGCGGTGCAGGGAGAAGCTGGCATCGCTTTATATCGCCTGGTCCGCGATCGGCTCGGCGGAAGATGGATTTTGGAAGGAACATATGACTAGCAATCAGCACTCAGCATTTAGCCAAGACAAGATAATACCAATTCGTTGGCTGAGTTCTGAGTGCTGAATGCTTCTTTCAATGTACATCGAACTTCACTCCCGTTCTGCTTTCAGCTTTCTCGAAGGCGCTTCTCTGCCCGAGAGCTTAGTCGCGGCCTGCGCCAATCTGAATATGCCGGCGATGGCATTGCTCGATCGTGACGGCGTCTATGGCTCTCCGCGTTTTCACATGGCGGCGAAGAAAGCGCGGATCAAGGCACATATTGGAGCGGAGGTAACATGCGAATACTTTTCACCACAGAGACACAGAGCCACAGAGCAGATAACAAATCACAAATCAAAAGATTCCTCTGTGTCTCTGTGTCTCTGTGGTGGATTTCGCCTTCCCCTTCTCGTTTCTTCCCGCCTCGGATATCAAAATCTCTGTCGCTTGATTACGAAAATGAAGTTGCGCGCAGCGAAAGGTGAAGGCAGGGTGCGGGAAGAGGAACTGCAAGAACATGCCGCCGGACTCATCTGCCTCACCGGCGGCGACGACGGTCTACTGGCCCTCGCTCTCACTCTCGGCGGCATGGAAGAAGCGCGCGGCTGCGTCGAGTGGCTGACCAACATTTTTGGCCGGGACAACGTCTACGTAGAACTACAACGTCATTTTCACCGCGAGCAGGAAGCCCGCAATCGCGTCGCCATCGAAATTGCCCGCTCGCTCCAACTTCCCTTACTTGCGGCCAATGGCGTCTGTTATGCCTCAGCTCAAGAGCGTGAACTTTGCGATGTTTTCACCGCCATTCGCCACCATCGCACGCTGGCTACCGCGGGACGGCTGTTGGCGCGCAATTCCGAACGCCATCTGAAATCGCCGCAAGAGATGCAAGCGCTCTTCGCCGATCTCCCCGAGGCCATTGCGAACACGATAGAACTGTCTTCCCGGCTCGCATTCACCTTCAAAGATCTGGGATATGAATTCCCAAAATATCCCGTGCCCGAAGGCGAAACTATGATTTCATTCATGCGAGAGCGCACGGGGGAAGGATTTCAGCAGCGCTATGGCCGGTCTGCATCAGAGCTACAGAGTCGCGCGCGCTGCCAGATTGAACGCGAACTAAAGCTCATTGAGAAGCTCGACCTCGCCGGCTACTTCCTTATTGTGTGGGATCTAGTCCGGTTCTGCCGCGAAGAAAACATACTGGTGCAAGGGCGCGGCTCTGCTGCCAACAGTGCGGTCTGCTATTCGCTCGGCATCACCGCGGTCGATGCCGTCAGTATGGAATTGCTCTTCGAGCGTTTTCTTTCGGAGGAACGCGGCGAGTGGCCCGACATTGATCTCGATCTTCCCAGCGGCGACCAGCGCGAACGCGTGATCCAGTATCTATATAAACGCTATGGCGAGCGCGGCGCCGCCATGACTGCCAATGTCATTACGTATCGCAGCCGCATGGCTTCGCGCGAAATGGGCAAGGTTCTGGGTTTCGATCCTGAAACGCTCGACAAAGTTTCGGCTGCCGTTTCCACCTGGGAATATCGCGACGCCAATGACACATTCGATCATCGCTTCCGCGATGCCGGGTTGGATTTGAATCATCCCCGGCTACGAAAATATTTCGAACTGTGTGTCGCAGTGCAGGATTTGCCGCGCCACCTCGGTCAGCATTCCGGCGGCATGGTGATTTGTCAGGGACAGCTCGATTCCGTCGTGCCTCTCGAACCTGCCTCGATGCCAGGCCGCGTCGTCGTCCAATGGGACAAAGAAGACTGCGCCGACTTAGGCATCATCAAAGTCGACCTGCTTGGCCTGGGAATGATGGCCGTGCTCGAGGATTCCCTGCAACTCATCCACAACCATCACGGCGAAGAAGTGGATCTCGCCCATCTGCCGCCCGACGATCCTACGGTGTATTCCACCCTGCAGAAGGCAGACACGATTGGCATGTTTCAGATCGAGAGCCGGGCGCAGATGTCGTGCCTGCCGCGTCTGCGTCCAAAATGTTTTTATGACATCGTAGTGCAAGTCGCCATCATTCGCCCCGGACCAATTGTGGGACAAATGGTAAATCCTTATTTGCGGCGCCGCATGGGACGTGAACCAGTAAACCATTTGCATCCCTCACTCGAACCCGTGCTGGCGCGCACTCTGGGCGTGCCTCTGTTCCAGGAACAATTGCTGCGCATTGCCATGGTGGCTGCCAATTTCACCGGAGGCGAAGCCGAAGAACTGCGCCGCGCCATGGGATTCAAGCGCTCGCAAGCCCGCATGAACGATATCGAGGTCCGGCTTCGCAGCGGCATGGAACGTAATGGCATCTCTCACGAGGCGCAGGAGCAGATCATTCTCTCTATCACTTCGTTCGCTCTGTATGGATTCCCCGAGTCTCACGCCGCCAGCTTTGCGCTAATCGCCTACGCCAGCGCCTATTTGAAATGCCATTACCTCGCCGCCTTCACCGCTGCCCTGCTCAACAACCAGCCCATGGGCTTTTACCGTCCAGCCACGATCGTGAAAGATGCGCAACGGCACGGCCTGAAAGTGTTGCCGATCGACGTGATGAAGTCAGAATGGCAGTGCACGCTGGAGCAGTCAGCACTTAGCAATCAGCATTCAGCCAGTCCGGTTGCTCTACGCCTAGGTCTCCGCTACACTCGCGGATTGCGTGAAGAAGCCGCCAAAGCATTGGTTCAGCAACGGAACCTTGCTCCATTCACTTCTATTCGCGATCTGGTCCATCGTGTGCCCGAGTTGCGTAAAGATGAATTGAATACGCTGGCAGAAATTGGAGCGCTGAATGAAATCGGGAATTCACCACGGAGACACGGAGACACAGAGAAAACCAAGAAACTTAACAAGGAATTTGTGCCCACGGCTAAATCAGCAACCGAAAATTCAAAATCAGAAATTACCTCCGTGCCTCCGTGTCTCCCTGGTAAATTCGTTTTTCATCGTCGCGATGCTCTCTGGCAAGTCGAACGCGCCGTCCGCCATTCCGGCCCGTTGCTCGATGATCTATCCGAGCCCGACACCAACTCCCCGCTGCGGTCCATGAATTCGGAAGAACGTCTAGTCGCCGACTTCCGCGGCACCGGCATGACCGTCGGCCCGCACCCCATGACTTATCACCGCGCACGAATGCAAGCGATGGGCATCTGCAAAGCCAGCGACCTCAGCCACATCCCTGATGGGCAATATTTACGCATTGCAGGGTGCGTCATTTGCCGTCAGCGTCCTGGCACCGCCAAAGGTTTCGTTTTTCTCAGCATTGAAGACGAGACCGGAGTGGCCAATGCGATCGTCATGCCCGATCTGTTTCAGAAAAATCGGCTGCTGCTGAGTTCTGCGCAGTTCCTCATGGTGGAAGGAATTCTGCAGAATCAAGACAACGTCATCTCCGTAAAAGCCGAGCGCGTGTTGCCGCTTTCCATCACCCGCGCTGAAACCAGCTCGCACGACTTCTACTAACCGTTATCAACAAAATCAATGTTTCAGAGAGATTAATTCTTTCCACCTTTCGCACAAATCCACAGTTTTTCGGTTTATCATTGATACATAATTTTTACACGTTCTTTGTGGGGTTCATCAGCCACGACCGCACTGTATGCGGTCGATCATAAACGATTCTAATTCATGGACTTAGCAGTCCCAAGGAGCACCAATCATGGCAAAAGCAAAGACTCTCCGCACCCCGAAGGCAACCAACAATCAAGTCATCACCATGCCCGAAGCTGGCTCTATCCCTCTGGCTCGGAAGAGTGCGCCGGCGAACAACTCCTCAGCTGACTTGGAAGTGAAAATCCGCGAGCGTGCGTATCAGTTGTATGTGGAGCGAGGGAGCACCCCTGGCCACGAAAATGAGGACTGGCTCCGAGCCGAACGCGAAATTCTCGCTCGCCAAAACCATCAGCAAACTGCATAGGTTTTAAGACTTCCGCCAGCACTATGCACCCGTAGGCCCGGACCCCTTGTCCGGGCGGCGGAGTAAGGCTCTTCACACGCTCACGGAGAAAAACCGGACTTGGGAAGGCTCCGGAAACTCAGTCCCTGCACCTCTGCGGTTGCTTCGCTTGAGCCTTTCTGAAAAAATACGGGTTAGGGTCCCCCATGTCGCAAATAGGCAGTTTTGCCCTGCTCCTCGCTTTGGCGTTGTGCGCGTATTCTTTTCTGGCGGGTCTGCTGGCGCTCATCATCAAGGGGCCTGGAGCCGGACGGCTGGGTGAAACTGCGCGTCGCGCGGGCATTGCGAGTTTCGCAATAGTTTTCCTCGCAGCTGTAGTGCTGGTGGTCGCGGCCTTTCAGAACGATTTTTCCGTCGCCTATATTTTTCACCACAGCAATCGCGATCTGCCCGGGCCTTACAAGTTCGCCACGCTCTGGTCAGGACAAGAAGGGTCGCTGCTTTTCTGGGCTCTACTGCTCTCTGCCTACGGGCTCGTCCTCAGGCTACGATATAAGACCGATGTCCGCCTTTTCGCTCACGCCTCGGTCATCATCGCCGCCGTTCAGGTTTTCTTTTTGTTGCTGCTGAATTTTGCCGCAAACCCTTTCGGCGTAATGCAAGGTTCGTTACCCGCTGATGGCAACGGTCTCAACCCGCTGTTGCAATATCCCGAGATGGTGATTCATCCGCCCATGCTGTACCTGGGCTATGTAGGGTTCACCGTTCCGTTCGCGTTTGCTCTGGCCGCGTTGATCATGCGTTATCCGGGTGAGAAGTGGATCCAGATCACTCGCCGCTGGACTATGGTGACTTGGGGGTTTCTGACCTGTGGAGTATTTCTCGGCGCGCACTGGGCTTATTCGGTGCTGGGATGGGGCGGGTACTGGGGTTGGGATCCGGTCGAGAACGCTTCGCTGATGCCATGGCTCACTGGTACGGCATTCCTGCACTCGGTCATGATGCAGGAAAAGAGGGGGATGCTGAAGACCTGGAACATGTGGCTGATTTTTTCGACCTTCATGCTTTCGATTTTCGGCACGTTTCTGACTCGCAGCGGAGTAGTCAGTTCGGTGCATGCTTTTGCGCAATCTTCGATTGGAGATTGGTTCGTTGCCTTTCTCGCCATCATCTTCGCAACCTGCCTTATCTTCTATGTCAAGAACCGCTCGCACCTGCGCACCGAGCATAAACTGGAATCGCTGATCTCGCGCGAATCCAGTTTCCTGTTCAACAACCTGCTATTGCTGGTCGCGTGCTTCACGGTGCTGTGGGGAACGCTCTTCCCGGTGCTCTCGGAGTGGGTTCAGGGAACCAAGGTTACGGTCGGACCGCCATTCTTCAATCGCGTAAACGTGCCGGTAGCCCTGTTGCTTCTACTGTTGACTGCGGTCGGACCGTTGCTGGCGTGGCGCAGGACATCGGTCGAGAGCTTGAAACGCAACTTCCTGTGGCCGGCAATCGGCGCCGTGGCCACGGGCGTGCTGCTAGTCGCGCTCGGCATGAGACCGTGGAAAGACGTTTCCTACTTCTACTCGTTGATGACGATCATGTTGTCCGTGCTGGTAGCGCTGACCGTAATTTCCGAGTTTGTTCGCGGAGGACGCGTAATTGGCCGCCATACCGGCCAGAATCTTTTTGCCTCCATGGTGCAACTAGCACATCGCAACACCCGTCGTTACGGCGGCTACATCGTTCACTTCGGCGTTATCGTAATCATGATCGGGTTCGCCGGCTCCGTGTTCAATCAGGACAAAGAGCAGGAGATGGGCTTCGGCGACAAGATGACGATTGGCCCTTACACTCTCGTCTGCCAGTCTTACACCCAGGATGACAATCCGAATTATGGCAGCGAGTGGGCGGTCATGAACGTCTTCAAGGGCGGAAAACAGATTGCAACACTTAACCCCGAGCGCCGTTTCTACAAGGCGAGCCAGCAAACTTCCACCATGGTCGCCAACCGATCGACCCCTCAAGAGGATCTGTACGTGGTCTACGAGGGCCAGAATTTAGACACGGGCCGTCCCATCATCAAGGTGCACCTCAATCCGCTGGTCATGTGGATTTGGATTGGCGTATGGATCATCATTGCGGGCACGGTTGTGGCATTGATTCCTAACGCGGCCCCGGTGCGGGTTCCGGCCCCAGCTCGAATGCGAGCCGAACCCGTAGGAGCGGGAGACTGATGCGAACCCTATGGCTGACAAATTCTGAGTTGTTGTCATCCCGAGCGAAGGGAGGGATCTCGGTTCTTGGCGTGGGCGGCGATAACCCAGATTCCTCGTCGCTAGCACTCCTCGGAATGACAGGAATGTTTGAATGACAGCAATGTTTTTAAGACGGAGCGCTCAACTGATTGTGCTGGCGCTAACCGTGTTCACCCTCCTCGGTGCGGGCGACGAGTCGGCCCGCGTCAACGATCTCGGCCATCGCATGATGTGCGTCTGCGGGTGCAACCAGATTCTGCTCGAATGCAACCACGTCGGTTGCTCCTACTCCGATCGCATGCGCGCCGAACTAGTGGCGGCGGTGGACCGCGGCGACAATGACGACATGACTCTGCAAGGATTTGTCCAGAAGTATGGCACCACCGTGATGGCCGCACCGACAAAGGCCGGCTTCAATCGCGTGGCCTGGATCATGCCGTATTTGGTTTTGGTGCTTGGGCTGGTGATGGTTACGCTGATTGTGCGAGCCTGGAGATCGCGTCCCCTGGTCCTGCCAGCCGGGGCCGTTGCCGCAATTCACGGCGCAGAGCTAGAACATTTCCGCGATCAAGCCAGGAAGGACACGGAAATATGAGCATCGAACTTCTGACCTGCGTCCTGATCACGATCGGCGCGCTGGTCTATGTCTTTTATCTGCCCGGGAAGCTGTACATGGGCCCGGAAAAAACTCGCGTGATCTACCTACGCGAGCGCAAAGAAGCGATTTACGAAAATCTTCGCGACCTGAATTTCGAATTCAAAGCCGGCAAGTTTCCAGATTCTGACTACCAAACCATGAAGACCTCTCTGGAAGAGGAAGCGGCCGCGGTTCTGGCCGAGATCGCGCGCCTGGAAGAAGCCGCCGCCACCGCGTCAGTCCGTCCCCGAAAAGGAGCCAGAGTTTGACACTTTCGCCGACCACGTGTCAGCCAAAAACCGGGTTGTCCATTTCTCGTGTACTTTGCGAAAAGTGGGGATGGTTTCTCGTCCTGCTATGGATGCTACTTCTCGCTTCCGCATCCGCGCAAACCCTAACCGGTCAGGTCACGAACGGCACCACGAAGAAGCCTGCAGCGGGGGACGACGTTGTGTTGTTAAGTTTGGGCCAAGGGATGGAAGAGTCTGGTCGTACTCAGACCGACGCTAAAGGAAATTTCAGCCTTAAGCTCGACGACGCCAGCAGCCCCCATCTGGTCCGCGTGATCCATCAGGGCGTGACGTATCATCGCATGGCACCCCCGGGAACGACCTCGGTCGAGGTGCAGGTTTACGACGTTGCCAAGAAAGTTGACGGCATCCTTGTAACCGCCGACGTAATGCGTTTTCAGGCGCAGGGCAGCGAGTTGCAGGGCATCCGCCTTTTCGCGGTGAACAATGCTTCCGATCCGCCGCGCACGCAAATGAGCGACCAGAGCTTCGAGTTTTATCTGCCCGACGGAGCGCAGGTCGACCAAAGCATGGCGATGACCGCCGGCGGCCAGCCCATCAACTCGGCTCCGGTGCCGCAGAAACAAAAGAACCGGTACGCTTTCGTTTTCCCTCTGCGCCCCGGCGAAACTCAATTCCAAGTTAGCTACCACATGCCTTACAGCGGCGAGGCCAGCTTTGATCCTAAGTCTTTGTACGACGCTCAGCACTTTGTCGTGGTGCTGCCTAAGACCATAAAGTTCTCGCCCGGGCCTGGCGAAAATTTCCAGTCGATGGACGACCCACGGCAATCGGATGCGGTGGTGCAAGTGGCTTCGAACACTACGGTGGGCCAACCGCTCGTCTTCAAAATCTCAGGCACCGGAACTATGTCTGACGAGCCAGAGGAAGCCAAACGGAGCGGCAACCCGGTCGGCGGCGCTCAGATCGGCGGACCGGTGGCCGGCCGCGACTCTCGTCCCGGCGGCGGCCTGGGCCCACCCATCGACGCTCCCGACCCACTGGAAAAATATCGCTGGTACATTCTCGGAGGCTTCGGAATTGTGCTGGCGGCAGGTGCGATCTACATCGCCAGCCGCTCCAAGACCGCCACAGTCCCTGATTACGGCCCCACAGATGCCGAACTGGCCGACTTTCCACTCACTCCCAAACCCAAGGGCGCTGATCGCTCCGCGCTCCTGCTCGAAGCCCTGAAAGAAGAGATCTTCCAACTCGAAGTCGAACACAAGCAAGGCCGAATCTCGCAGCAGGAATATGAGAAGGCTAAAGCCGCGCTGGACCAAACGCTTGAGCGTGCGGTGAAGCGAGGCGCAGTCAGAGTCAGCTAACCCACCGTGGAGGACGGGCGTCCTTGCGCGTCCGGTCTGGACACAATCACGAAACCTAGCATCGTGTTATTGTTTCGTAGATTCTCTTCTCCCGCGTGAAAACGAAATCCGACTCTATTCGACATTCCAATGCTTCTGGTACATTTATCGCCTTCACAAGGGGAATCTCACAATGCTCATGAGCGACCGTACCTCCGGACTTCTACGCGCAACGGCTGTCTCGGGTCTTGTCACGCTGATGCTCGTCGCAGTTTCGCTTGCGGCCGACTCTTCAGGGTTCACAGCCTTTAGCTCACTGGGTGTGATATTTGTTGAATTTCGCTAGATAATGTTTCAACGGCAGCGCCATCCCCGTCACGTGAACACAGCCGTCTGCTCTGCTGTCTTCACGCAGGTCGACGTTCCAGGAGCGGCCAATACGACGTTGTACTGCATCAAAAACAACGGGAGTGTGGCGGGATATCTGGGGGACAGTCGCGGGGAGTCCCATGGGATACTCTGGCCACTAGAGCGGGTCGTCGAGCCGCACACTCGCCCATCCGTGGGACACGCGCTCTCCCGCTCTATGTCGGGTACGTGTCGAGTGGGAGAGTGTGGTTCTTTCAAGACAGGCCTAAAGGCAAGGACTGCGAATGTGATTGGGTGGAACTCCGCCCGAGGAGCTGTCCTCAGCCCGTAAGATGTCGCAATCAGGCGAAGCGCTCAGAACCCCCAGTTTGAAAGCCCTTGGAAGCCCGATTCGTATTGCCCTTGTGCGGAGCAAGGGGGAGGGAGCATTCTGCTCCGCTGAGCTGCTGCCCAAAACAAAGGCGGCGCACTGTGCGAGGCGCTGCCTTTTTCAACAACCTCCCGTCAGTTTACTTGCTGCTGGTATCGACCATCGGAATCACCGAGGACAACTGCAAATTGATCAGGAGGTCGATGCGGCGATCGATCTGGTAGCACAACGCAGTCTTCTTGGCCGAAATAACTTTCTCAAACAGCGGAACATACTTCATACGCAATGCCAGGAGTTGCTCGTCAACGGCGTTCGCTCTCTTGATATAATCCTGCGCCTGCGCATCGGTCATGGTGTCGTAGTTCGCTGCATAGTCCTTGATCACCGCCCAGCGTTCGTCATTGGCTTTGATGGCTTCCCGTCGGTACTGGTCAAAGATAGGCCAAAACTTGGTGGCCTCGTCGGCGGTGAGGGTCATGTTTTGCGCCATGATCTGCTTCCGTTGTGCGCGCAAATCCGCCCGTAGCATCTCGATGTCTTTGTCCGAAATGTTATTCGATGGTGCGCCTCCCGAAACGCTCTGCGACGCAGGCGTCTGGGACACCTGAGCGAAGATCGATAGGGTGCACACTAACAGTACGCAGACAATAACCAGGACAGGATTGAAACTCTTCTTCCGCATTGTTGTCTCCTCCGAATCTTTAAAGGGCAGTTCAAGTATTGGCGGCCACGCCGGGCGTGAGAACAGGCTAGGGAAATTCTCTTGCCGTATCAACTGGCAAAAGTGACAGCTCAGTGACCATCAACTACGCGGAGTTTACGCCTAGGATGTATCCTCTCCAAAACTATTGCTAACATAACAGGCCGTTACACTGTTTGAGAATTGCCTGGGCCGATCAATGAGTTCACATAGGCCTGCGGCCCACCCATGGGAATGAAAAACGCGTTGCTGACGCTCAGTGATTCTAAATGAGTTAGGCACGTCTTTCGAGGACGAGGTTTCACCAGTTAGCCACCGGAACCCGCGTCTCGCTTGCAGTTCCAGTTCCGAGGCGATAAGTTCGCGCGCTTGTGCGCGGGAGCTCTGAGCGCGAAGCCCTGGATTCGTCGGCCGGATTCGCATGGCCGCAACAGCGGCGGCCGGAAACTTATCGCGCCATCTCTCTGTACAATACCGGCGTCTGGCATACAAAGGATGCCTGTACCCGATGAACTTGAACACCACCGGAGGATAGGGCGATGCGCATCGCAAGCGTGGGTCATGCGGTCTTTGCGGGGACCATGATCGCCCTCGGAATGATGGGCCTGATCAAAGGCGATTTCACCCCGGTATGGCATCCGGTACCCACGTGGGTGCCCGTACGCGAGGTATTGGTCTATCTCTGCGCCTTCATCTCCCTGGCATCTGGCATAGGCCTGCTCTGGCAGCGTGCAGCCGCCCCGGCTGCCCGCGTGCTGCTCGGCTGTCTCCTGCTTTGGTTGCTGCTGTTCAGAGTGCCCGGCATGTTCCGCGCGCTCACCGTGGACCATTACTGGTCAGGCTGCGAGACCGCGGTGATGGTGGCGGGCGCCTGGGTACTGTATGTCTGGTTCGCCGCAGACTGGGACAGGCAGCGCCTCGGTTTCGTTACCGGCGACAAGGGTCTGCGCATCGCGAGGGTGCTCTACGGCCTGGCCTTGATCCCCTTCGGCCTGGCCCATTTCGCTTATGTCGAACACACTGCCGAGCTGGTGCCTGGCTGGCTGCCATGGCATGTGGCTTGGGTGTATTTCACCGGCTGTGCCTTCATCGCGGCGGGCATGGCGGTGCTCATCGGTGTGTATGCACGGCTGGCAGCCGCGCTCTCGGCGTTCGAGATCGGCATGTTCACGCTGCTGGTGTGGGTACCCATCGTGGCGGCAGGCTCCAAAGACGCCTTCCAATGGAGCGAGACCATCGTCTCCGCGGCGCTGACGGCCGGCGGCTGGGTGGTGGCGGATTCCTACCGCGGCACACCCTGGCTCGCCGTGGACAGGCGCTAGCACCGGCGCTATGCATCTACGGCTGACGGTACGTTCGATGCTGACCAGGGAGGGAGGCGCTCCGCAAACGGCGCGATCAACGGTGTCGTTTGGGCCATCGGACGTCAAGAGAATCTGAGAAAGAAACCAGGCAGTAAACCTGCAGTTCTGCACGCCTATGACGCGACCAACGTTGCCCTCGAACTTTACAACAGCAGCCAAGCGGGAAGGCGCGATCAAGCAGGGCCCGCAACGAAGTATCAGGTGCCGACGGTTGCGGATGGGAAAGTTTTCGCAACAACGTGCGGACGCCGGAAGTAAAACCGGCCAGAGCGGTGGCCTCGAGAAGGTTGGTGGGCGCGTGAGTGCGCCGCGTCTTGCCTACGCCCCAGACCCCGAGTATTCAGCAGAAGGCCTTGACGCGAAGTTCGACTGTTTTTGTGTGCTGTCGGTGGTGGTGGACCCCAATGGTCGTCCGCGCGATATAAAAATACTTCAGGAGCTAGGTCATGGGTTGGACGAAAAAGCCGTCGAATCGGTGAAGGAGTGGAAGTTCGAACCGGCGATGAAAGACGGCCAGCCAGTTGCTGTTCAGACCTACGTCCAGGTGCAGTTTCAGCGTCATGAGTTGTTCGATTCCGACCCTCAGGAACATTTGGCCAAGCCTGTGGCACAGTCGAATAAAATCCCTTGTAGCTATACACAAGAACAACTAGTTAGGTACAATTTGCCACTGCGGGGGTTAGCGAAAACTAGAGCCCAGGAACAATCGGCCGAGCGTGCGGCACAGGCGAATAAAATGCCTCCATATACACCGGAACAATTAGCTGAGCTTCGCGCGAAGTGTGTTCCCTACATCAACACAACTGTAGAAGACTTGGAGAGCAAACGGGTTCCGTTGCCGCCGCATGAATGCCGCGGACTTCTTGAGTGGATGCGGAACCCTCGTTGTCGACACCTTGTACGCGCCTGAGAAGTCTCCGCGATAGCAGCCCCCCCGGTTGAATCCAGAGGCTCCGCGTACCATCTAATGAAGTGAGATTTCTATGGGAAACACATTTAAGACCGCATTTCTGCTTACTCTTCTGACGCTGCTGCTGATGTTTATCGGTCGTTTCTTTGGCGGACAGAACGGGATGCTGCTAGCGCTGGTATTTGCGGCAGTCATGAACTTCATTTCATATTTTTACTCGGACAAGATCGCGCTGGCGATGTACCGCGCCCAGCCTGTCACTCGAGAAGAGCTTCCGCGTGCGTACGCCGCAGTCGAACGGCTCACGCAAAAGATCGGCATTCCTATGCCGAAGATCTACGTGATCCCGAACGAATCCCCGAACGCTTTCGCCACCGGACGCAACCCGCAACACGCTTCGGTAGCCGTAACTCAGGGCATCCTCAATCTACTGAACGACGAAGAACTGGAAGGCGTCCTGGCGCACGAACTTGGGCACGTGAATAACCGCGACATCCTCATCAGTTCCGTCGCTGCGACGGTCGCCGGAGCCATTACCATGCTGGCCAGCATGGGCCGCTTCGCCATGATCTTCGGGGGCATGGGTGGAGATCGCGACGATCGCCGGGGCGGCGGACTCGGTGCGTTCTTGATGCTGATCCTGGCGCCCATCGCAGCTTCGCTCATTCAGCTTGCTGTTTCGCGCTCACGCGAATATCAAGCCGACGCCACTGGCGCCCACTTTACCGGCAATCCGTACGCCCTGGCCAGCGCGCTGGCTAAACTCGATGCCTACTCGCGCCGTCTGCCCCTGCAGGCCACGCCCTCGACGGCACACTTGTTTATCATTCAGCCGTTCCTCGGGATGAACTTCGGCAGCCTGTTCTCCACTCATCCCCCGATCGCGAAGCGAATCGAGCGCTTGACGGGAAGGCCGGCCGAGTTCATGCAGTAGAAGCTTTCAGCTATTAGCTCTCAGCTTTCAGCCACGAATCGAGAGCGAGAGCGCGGAACGTTTTGGCTGGTGGCTGAGAGCTGACAGCTATCTCCGTAACCTCCGTAACCGCCCGGATCCCACACCTGCATAGTAGAATCCCAACAATGTCTCCTGAAACCGCCAGTGCCGTTTCTCATCGTGCGGCGCAACTGGAAAACGCCCTCCGCAAGGTAATCCGGGGCAAAGACGATATCCTTCGCCTGGCCGTAGTCTCGCTGATTGCTCGCGGGCACCTCCTGATCGAAGGCGTCCCCGGCGTCGGCAAAACCACGCTGGGACAAGCTCTCGCGCGGGCTCTCGATTGCACGTTTCAACGAGTTCAATTCACCAGCGACATGCTGCCCTCGGACGTCCTGGGCATTTCGATTTACTCCGCCGTCGAGCAGCAATTTGAATTCAAACGCGGCCCGGTCTTCACCAACGTTCTGCTGGCCGATGAAATCAATCGCACCACGCCCAAAACCCAGTCCGCGCTGCTCGAGGCCATGAACGAAAGCCAGGTCACTGTGGACGCGCACTCCTACCTCCTGCCGCAGCCATTCCTGGTCATTGCAACGCAGAACCCGGTCGAGCACCACGGCACATATCCTCTGCCGGAATCTCAGCTGGATCGTTTCCTGATGCGAGTAAGGATGGGCTATCCCGACAGTAGCGCCGAACGCGAGATCTTGCGCTCCGAAGCAGGCACGACGAAGTTGGAGGCCATGCAGCCGGTGCTCAGCGGCACTGACGTTTTGGAAATGCAGCATGCGGTTACGCAGGTTCGCGTGGATGAATCGCTGGTCAGCTACGCTCTCAGCATTGTCAGAAAAACGCGCGAGTCCGAACAGTTCTCGCTCGGAGTCTCTCCCCGCGGCTCGCAAATGCTCTATCGCGCCGCCCAGGCCATGGCATTCCTCGACGGCCGCAGCTTCTGCACGCCAGAAGACATTAAGCCGCTGGTCGTGCCCGTCTTTGCCCATCGGGTAGTCGTAAACGGCCTTTACTCATCGACCCTGAAGAAATCCGAGCAGGCGGAACAAGTCATCCAAGAGATCGTGGACAGCACACCAGTGCCAACGTAGCAAGAGTGGCCGATTTCACGCCTCGGTTCCCCTCTATCCTGTGCCGTTACAGAACGATTGCTGTGAGAGAATCCAACGCAGCTGATGATTGCAGAAACCATCCCACAAGCTTATGACGCGGACGGACGGAGGGTGTCGCAGCCCCCTTCGCCATAAGGGTCCGCGCCCCACTTTCCCGATGGGGCGATATGTCAGTCAGCCGCTGACCGTAAAGTGTGACACGATTCGCGACGTTCGCCGATTTCTCGCTGGCTGCGAGGACGTTTCCGACGAAGAACAGTTTGGCAAGCAACAGTACTGGCAGCCTCCTGAAGACTTCGAGAAGAGAAAAAGGGAGACTGCAACGATTTTGCTCTTTGGACTTGGCGACAGCTGTTGGACGTCGGATACAACGCACGATTCGTGTGCGGACCACACTGGCCCTATGGAATAGGGCATGCTTGGGTAGAGTACTTTCGCGATGGCAAGTGTTTTCTGGTTGAACCTCAACACGACGCCATGCCCCGGCTGACCACCCTGAGATACGCACCAAAGCTTTCGGTTTCGTGGGACGGCAAAGAGCTGAAATACTATGTCCACCATGACCGGTATTCGCAATTGAGTATGAGGCTGCTCACTCCCCTAGTTTTGGAGTATCTGCTTTTCTGGACCTGCTTCTGGGGTCAGAAACATTCATCGTATACCGCTTATGATTTGGCGGGTGCTTCACCGCAGAGTCTTCCGGCGAGCTCGACCGGAATCCGCAAACTAATTAGTGGCGAGAGCGGCAAGCTTCGCTGGCGTCGCAGGTATAATTCTCGTCGACATGTCATTTCTCCGTTATCTTATGCTGCTAACTTTGATCGTCTGGCTGGGCGGCCTAATCTTCTTCGCCTTCGTTCTGGCGCCGACAGTTTTTTCCGTCTTGCCCACCCGGCACCTCGCGGGAACAGTAGTTGGGCGCACTCTAGGCACGCTACACTGGATGGGCATCTTCTCGGGCGTCATTTTTTTGGTGAGTTCGATTCTTTACAGCCGCATGGCTCAGGGTGCGCCGCACGTGTTCGCCGCTCGCCACCTTCTCATCTGCCTGATGCTTGCGCTCACCTTGATATCGCAATTCGGAATCATCCCCAGAATGGATACGCTACGAGCTTCGATCGGCGAAATTGACTCCGTTCCTCCTGATAACCCGGCCCGCATGCAGTTCGACAGGTTGCATGTCTGGTCAACCCGCGTCGAGAGCGGAGTGTTCTTGCTGGGTTTGGTCGTTGCATATCTGACAGCCTCAGCTCTCTGCGTCTAGCATTGAATATCTCGCCGCGTCTTTGGCGATCAGCGTTTCATCGTTTATTCTTCACTTGCACAAGCTAAGAGCCAAAAGCTACAAGCATTTCTTATGAAAACTGGCATCATCGGCCTGCCCCAGGTAGGCAAAACATCTCTCTTCGGCATTTTGACCAAGGCGCATTTGTCCGAGCAGGCTTACGCCAATCCGCGCGAGGCGCATCTCGGCGTGGCCAAAGTACCAGACGATCGCCTCGACCGCCTAGCCGCGCTCTATAGTCCCAAGAAGTTGACCCACGCTTCAGTGGAATACGTCGACGTTGGCGCCATCGGGCAGGATGCCCTCAAAGAGACCGCTTATCTCGCCCACTTGCGCGGTGTGGACGCGCTCGCCCACGTCTTGCGGGCATTCGACGATCCCGCGATCCCACACGTCGGCAGCATTGATCCTCTGCGAGACATCAAGAATGTCGAGTTTGACCTTATGGTCAGCGACCTTGGGCAAATCGAGAAACGGCTGGAGCGCTTGGAAAAAGATTTGAAGAAAATGCGCACCCCGGATCTCGAAAAAGAATTCGATCTGCTCAAGCGCGCCAACGCACACCTCGGATCGGAGCGTCCGCTGCGCGAGATGGAGATGACCCCCGAGGACAAGAAGCGCCTTCGCGGCTTCATGTTCCTCAGCGAAAAACCAATTCTTTATGTCCTCAACGTGAACGAGAGCACGGAACTCGGGAAGGAACTGGAAGCGGCCGCAGTCAGATATAAGCTGACGGAAGTCGCCTCTCGTCCGAATGCGGGCGCGGCGGCCATCTGCGGAAAGGTCGAGGCCGAACTCGCGGAAATGAGTGACGCCGATGCGGCTGAATTCCTTTCCAGCTACGGCCTGACCGAGAGCGGCTTGGTTCGCCTGATCCGGACGACGTATACCTTGCTGGGCCTCATTTCTTTCTTCACCGCCGGTGAAGATGAATGCCGCGCCTGGACCATCCCAGTGAATACTCGCGCGCAGGACGCGGCGGGCGCGATCCATTCCGATCTGCAGAAACACTTCATCCGCGCCGAAACCATCCGCTGGGATCAGTTACTTGACGCCGGGTCAGAAGCCAACGCGCGCGCGCGCGGCACTCTGCGTCTTGAAGGAAAAGACTACATCGTACAAGACGGCGATGTGATGCATATCCGGCATAGTGGTTGAGCAAGAACCGGGAACGGAGAACTGATATCATCCTCCGGCACATGCATCCTATCGTTCTCAGTCTTCTTCTAGGTCTCACGGCCGCCGCCGCCAACGTATTCGGCGGCGCGATCATCGTCCAGAAGAACTGGGACCGTTCTTATCTCAAGTATTTTGTGGCGCTGGGTGCGGGATTCATGCTGGCCACTGCCATCGTGGAAGTTTTCCCAGCCGCCCTGGAATTGCGCGGCAAGAGCGCCGCCTTTCTGGTCCTGGTGGGCTACCTCATCATTCACTTCTTCGAGCACACGGTCACACCCCACTTCCACTTCGGAGAGGAAACTCACAAAGACCAATTCGTTCACACCCACAAGGGATATTCGATTCTAATCGGCCTGACCATTCACACGTTCTTCGATGGCATCGCGATCACCGCCGGCTTTCTCGTCTCTAACTGGTTGGGATGGATCATTTTCCTTGCGATTTTCCTGCACAAGATTCCCGAAGGATTCACCATCACCTCAGTCATGCTGGCCAGCGGCCAAAGTCGCCGTGTAGCTTGGGGTGCCTCCATGCTGCTGGGTGCGGCAACTTTCGCAGGGGTACTCACTATGGCCCTCTTCAAGCACCAGGTGAGCTACGGACTGCCTTTAGCGGCGGGAGTGACGATCTACGTAGCAGCTTCCGACCTTATACCAGAAGTAAACAGCGAGCCGGGGGCAGGAATGGCCCTAGTGGTTTTTCTGGGAGTTGGATTCATGTTCCTGCTGGATCACTTCGTCCACGTTCACTAGCTCTTAATCCACCGTGTGCTTTGCCGTGTAGCCTTCCCGGGCGATCACCATATACTTCAGGTCTTTTCCCTTCTGATCTTTAATCTTCAGTTGGCCTCCGTCCGGCGCGACCACTTCAACTTTCAGTTTTCGGTAGGTGCCGTCAAGCTTGGGATTCGTGGGATGATAAGCAATGCTGTACTGATTGCGTATATCACCGCCGATCTGCTGAAAAATCTCCGGGAACTCCGCCTGAAATCGCGGGAAGTAGGCGCGGCCACCGGTCAAGCGCGCAAACGTGTTCATTTCGTTGTCGGCCTGCAGGTAGTCGATCTGAGTAACCGGAATGCCCATACCATGAGGCGCCGCCGTGCCGCGCGACTCGAAATATTCGCGTGACTGCCAGCCCACGCTGATCGGGAAGATTGTCACATCCTTCGTGTTCTTGATCTTCTTCGTAATCTGGTCCAGATTGAGCTTGCTGAAGGTATCGATCCCGGTGGTAATTAAGATGATGTACTTGTGTCCTTCAATCCGGTCGATGCGATCCAACGAATCATAAAGGGCGTCGAACAGATTGCTCTCCGTGAATCCTGGAATTCGCAACTGGTTCAGCGCTCCGTAAGCCTCTTGCTTGTTCTGCGTGAAGTCAGCCAGGATATAAGGCCTCATGTCGTAAGAAATTACCGCTAGCCAATCGCTCTTTTTCAAAGTACTCACGAACGAGTAGGACGCATGCAAAATGTCGCTCATGAAGAAATAATCCCCGGCGGAGAACTCGACCAACAGGACGGCGGTTATCGGCGCTTCCGAGATCGTGAAGTTGCTGATCTTCTGCGGCGTGCCATCTTCCGAAATGCGGAAATTTTCCTGCTTCAGGCTGGAGATGAACTGCCCATCTTTGGTCGTGACCATGACCGGCACTTCCACCACCGGCACGTCCACGTGAATGGAATAATCCGGCATACCCTCGACTTTTTTGGGCCTCTCCGGCGGTGGAGGCGGTGGAGGCTCGTCTTTTTTCTTGGGAACGGCGTACGGGCCGACGTCGCTTTGTGGGCCGCCATCCGCCGCGGGCGGTTCCTGGCCCTTGGGAGGCGCGGACGACCCCTGATCCTGTGCTCCGCTCAATCCTATAAAGCTCGCCAAGATCAGAATCAACAATGAGATACGGAAGAACTGTCGCAAAGAACTACAACCGAAGCCCCGGCTAACGCGCACCGACATCTGCCCAGATCGATCTGAAATCATTTAAACCCCTCGGAAAACCCCTGTGCTAGTATAGACGCAGAGCTTCGCGATTGGGATGTTTTGCTCGGCTTAACCCTCTCCTTCCCGGCAAATCGCGTACAAAGCGCGAAGTATGATTTCTGTGGTTAGAGAACCAAGTTGGCGGTTCTCGGGGAAAGTTTGTGGGTGAACCTGTGGGTCAACCTGTAATCAGGCGAGCAGTTCTCGTCACTATCGCTCTCTGTCTTCTTCTGTCTCTCGCAACCCAAGCGCAGAATCCCAAGCCGGTCGATACTATCCCGATCGAGCAAATCCATGCGGGCATGCGAGGCGTGGCCTACACCGTGTTTCAGGGAACGAAACCGGAACCCATGGACGTTGAGGTGCTCGGTGTACTCAAGAATGCGAATGGCCCCAAGGGCGACGTCATCCTTATTCGTCTCGGAGGAGCCAAAGCCGAATACACCGGCGTGGTAGCCGGCATGAGTGGCAGCCCCGTGTACCTGAATGGCAAGCTGGCGGGAGCGCTCGCGTTCCGCATCGGCGAGTTCTCGAAAGAACCGATCGCTGGCGTCACCCCGATCGCCGAGATGCTGGAGATCAGCGCGCTCGATCGAAATCCATCCTCGGCGCCAATTGAAGCCACATCGGCCGCTCATTCTCCGAGCAAGACTGCGAGCCCCGGCATCGCAAACGCGCCGTCATCGGATTCCGCCAATCACGATTTCACCAATTACCTCAAACCCATCGAAACACCATTGGTCTTCAACGGATTTTCCGAGGACACAGTTCAACGCTTCGCATCACAATTCTCCGCCGCTGGAATCGTGCCAGTAATGGGCGCGGGCTCCGTTAGCGACGCCAAGCAGCCTGAGCCCATGGAACCCGGCTCCGCCGTCAGTGCGATTCTTGTGCGCGGCGACATGAACATCGCCGCTACCTGCACCGTCACCTACATGGACGCGCAACGTCTGCTGGCCTGCGGCCATCCCTTGATGCAGTTTGGCATGGTCGACTTGCCCATGACCAAGGCGACCGTGCTCGCCACTCTGCCCTCACCTCTCAACGCCTTCAAAATCGTGAATGCGACCGAACCCGTGGGCGCATTCGTGCAAGACCGCCACAACGGCATTCTGGGAGAGTTTGGCAGGAAGCCGGAAATGATCCCGGTCACGCTCACCATCCGCGGCGAATCTGCCGACAAGCAGTTTCACTACGAAGTCCTGAACAACGCCCGCCTAAGCCCGATAGCAATGATGGCCACCGTTTTCAACGCACTGCACGGGGTGAATGAATACGGTGAAGAAACCACCTACCGCATGAGCGGAAGTATCAGCGTAGACGGATACCCGGACGTGGCCATGCAGGACATGTTCGCCACCGTTGATGGAGGGCAGCCGGGCGCTATGCTGGCCGCCATCTCTCTCGGCGAACGCTTCAGCCGCATCTTCGACAATCCCTACAGCGTCCCCGCGATTCACGGCGTGCAGCTTGACTTCAACATCGTCCGCGAACGGCGCTGGGCGCGGCTCGAGAGCGCCCGCACCGACATTACGGAGGCACGACCCGGGGACGACATCACCATTGAAGCCTTGCTGCGGCCCTACCGCGGCGAAGGCGTGGTGCAACACATTCCCATCCACATCCCGACATCCACTTCCAAGGGACCGCTGCGCATCCTGGTGAGCGATGGCGATACGCTCGACCATTTACGTCGCGGCTCGTCGCTTCTCGGACGCAAGCTGGATCTGGCTGCCACCATCGCCTTCCTGAACAAGGAGCACGTCAACAACCGCGTCTACGTCTCGCTGCTCGAAGCCGATCCCGAGGCCATGATCGCCGATAAGGTTATGCCCACGCTGCCACTCTCGATCATGAACGTGATGGACGGCATGCGCGGAACTCAGGACATGGTGGTCTCAGGCGAGTCCTCGGTGAACGAAGCTGCGACGTCCCCGCTCGACTACGTGGTTGCCGGGGCGCAGGTTTTGACCATCAGCATTAAGTAGTACCCGCCGGTTACGCCAACCGTTATGGTCAGAGCAACGATTAGGCCGTGCCGCTCTCAATCAAATTGGATCTCGGTGCGGAGCACCCGATTATATTTGAGGGTTGGCTCGAAGATGTTTTTGGCTAGTATCTTTGGAAGGGAACAGCCTTCGCCAAAGCGAGTAGCCCGAGTGGACCTGGCGTCATTCGCACCAACGGTCCTATGTTCCTTTCATCAGGAGCACCCTTGGTATTGGGATCAAGAATCGCGTCCGGCGAATTAATTGCTGCCGGAGCAGCGAACGAGAGGACATTCCCGACGGAAAACCCTACTGTGTTTTTGCTCCAAATACGACATCTTAGCTAAACCGATCAGCGGGCAATCTTGTCGTCGAAATCTTGGGCCAAGACAGGCGGCCCGTTCAGTTCTGGACTGCTGTCGTAACACCGCGTTTACGCTCGTTGGGCTTTGGAAGTGCTTGGAAGTGCGGGACTGATTGCGCCGACAGTACGATAACGCTAAGATTGTCTGCGGTTCCCGCTGCACATGTCTCAGAGACCAGGCGACGCGCCGACTGGATCCCGACGGGTGTCAGTCTCCCTGGCTGGGCGGAAGTTTTTCCTGCTGTTCCTCTTTCTTTTGGCCTCTCTGGTTCTCTACCCCCATGCCGAGAACAGCGTGCTCGGTTACTACGTGTTCCGGGTGCTGGGAAGCACCGCGATTGTGCTTTGCGTGTACGTGGTCAGTTTCCGGCGCAGTCTCGTGGTGGCTGCGCTGTTGCTGGCAGTTCCAACCTTCCTGCATCGCGTGCTAAATCTGGGCGCTCCTTCGAGTTGGTTTTCGATTCTCAATATTGTGCTGAGCTTTCTGTTTGATGTCTTCATTGTGGTGGTAATCTTCCGCCGCGTTTTTGCCCCGAAGCAGCCCAACTCGGAAACCATCTTTGGAGCACTTTGTATTTATCTGCTGGCAGGGTTTGCTTTTGCCAGCATTTATGGGATGGTGGCATTGCTGCAGCCGCGCGCCTTCTATCTCGACCCGTTGGCAAATGTTCACACCATTCCCGACCGGCTTGATTTCATTTACTACAGCTTTGGGACGATGACGTCACTCGGGGCTTCGGGCATCGTGCCGGTCTCGGCGGAGGCACGTTCGATCTCGGTGATCGAAGCCATCGTGGGCGTGCTCTACCTTGCGGTTCTGATTTCGAGATTGGTCGGGGCTTACCGGCATCCTACGGCGTAGATGGTTTTGGTGGACGGGCGGGGACGCCCGTCGCTCCCTCGAGATGAGAGTCCGGCCGCGCTTTGCTCGGCTGCCCGGACGAGGGCGTCCGGGCCTACGTGAACTGTTCTCGGGCTGGTCTGCTGAAAATAAGGACTGTAAATCTTACCAGTAGCTAACTAGCGAAATTACAGGTGGACTATGGGAGAGTGCAGAGGCCCATCTGCGCCGAAGAACCCGCTTTCACCGATTTATGGAGGTGCCACATGCCACTGCGGTCCAAAGCCTTGTTGACCAGCGTCTTATTGATGATTCTCGCGGCATCTGTGTCGGCGCAAGAACAGCCAACGACGGCTTCGCCAGCACAGCCGCCTGCGTCCACACAGGAACAGCCAGCGAAACACAAGCGTCCCACGGTGGGCCTGGTGCTGCAAGGCGGCGGGGCGTTGGGGCTGGCGCACATTGGAGTGATCACGTGGCTCGAAGAACATCGCATTCCGGTAAACTACATCGCCGGTACAAGCATGGGTGGTTTGGTCGGCGGGGTTTACGCCACCGGGCGCACGCCCGCCGAGGTTCGAGCCGTGGTCAACGGAATCAACTGGGACCAGGTCATAGCGGGCCAGACGCCTTTCGACGACCTCTCATTCCGGCGCAAGCAGGATGCCACGGATTATCCCAACAGCCTTGAGTTCGGAGTGCGCAAGGGCGTGCAGTTTCCCGAAGGGTTCAACTCCGGCCAACAGGTCTCGCTGATACTTGATCAGGTGGCGCTTCCATATTCGGAAATCCAGAGCTTCAACGACCTTCCCATTCCGTTTGCGTGTGTCGCCACCGACTTGGTTAGCGGCAAACCCAAAGTCTTCCGCGATGGATCCTTGTCGTTGGCTCTGCGGTCCACCATGTCCTTGCCGGGAATTTTCACGCCTGTGCGGACAAAAGATGCCATTTACGCCGACGGTGGATTGCTACAGAACATTCCGGTCGAGGTCGCGGCGGAAATGGGAGCCGATCTGACGCTGGCGATTCATCTGGACGAGGCGCCACTCAATCCGGAGTCGAATCTTTCTTCGTTCTCAGTGCTCGGCCGCTCCATCTCGGTCATGATTTCGGCAAATGAACTTATCAGCATGCAAAAGGCAGACATTCTGGTTTCAGTCCCGCTTCGGAAGTACGGGACGCTCGATTTTAATAAGGCGGACGAGATCATAAAAGCGGGGTACGATGCGGCCGAGGCCAAGGCCAAAGTCCTTTCGACTCTCTCCGTGGATGAAGCAACCTGGACCCAGTATCTGGCGGACCGAGAAGCGCGCCGCCGCCGCACCAATCCCATTCCTATGTTTGTCGCGGTCGATGGGGTGAACGGACATTTGTCACAGCGAGTGCAGAAACAATTCGCGGGCGTGGCGGGCAAGCCTATCGATTTTGACCAATTAGACCAGGACATCATGCGCTTGAAGGGGATTGGACGATTTTCGACGCTTAGTTACGAGTTCGTGGAAAGAGACGACAAGCAAGGCTTGCTGATCAAGACACAGGAACACGCTTATGGTCCTCCCATCGTGCGCCCTCTGATCCTGGTCGATGGCTCGAGTCTCAACAACGTTACCTTTAACCTGGGAGCGAGAGTCACGTGGCTCGACGTTGGTGGTTTCCGCTCGGAATGGCGGAATGACTTCATCCTGTTCTCCGAATATGGCTTCAGGTCGGAGTACTACCATCCCTTCACGCCTTTGACCCACTGGTTCGCAGCGCCTCGGGGACTGATCGATGACAATCCGTTTTACCTCTATAACGACAACAAACTGCTTACGATCTATCGGCTGCACAATTATGGCGGAGCCGGGGACGTGGGTTACCAGTTCGGAAATATAGCCGAACTGCGGGTTGGCTATGAGGGCGGGTGGCAACGGTTCTTGCCGGAAATCGGAAACCGGGCCGAACTGCCCACCTATTCAGGCGGGTACGCGGATGCAAGGGTGAGATTCCAAATGGATCGTCGGGACGATCCGGTGATTCCGCGGCAAGGGCAAGCGGCCACGGTGCAGTTTCAGTGGTTCAACGTCGATCCCATCATATCCACCCAATACCCGGTGTTCGAGGCCACATCCAGCAATTTCTTCCGCATCAGCGAACCGGCGTCGATCTTTGTGAACGGATTTGGGGGAACGACGTTTGGCTACGAGACTGGCTTCCCGCAATTTTCGTTGGGAGGCTCGCAACGGCTGGTCTCGTACGGCACCAACGAACTGTTAATGAACAAATACCTGCTGTTCCAGATGGGATACCTCCGGCAGTTGGCGCGACTGCCTCCGCTGCTGGGTAGCGGCATCTATTTCCTGGGCTTGTACGAGGCCGCTCAGGTTTATGGGCCACCGCACACGATGATCAATCAGGCGTCCGGTTTGCCAACTGATGTTGCGGCGGCCCTGGTGGTCAACACCATCTTCGGCCCGGTAGAGGCGGCGTACGCTTACGGCGATACCGGACACCACAAGTTCTTTTTCCGCATCGGACGTCTGTTTTGAGATGTCAGAACGCGCTCAGAGGCGCTTTGGCGCCTTTCTCCGCCATGCCATCCCCAATGCGGCTTCCAGAATGTCCGGCGCCACGTTCGCTAAGCGTACCCGGGTCGAGCCTTTACGGCCCCATCCGCCCGGTACATTCCTTGACACGTTCGTCGTGGTTGCCGCAATGTTACGCTGCCGATTAGTGAAACGTATCCCTTCACTCGACGGCCTCCGGGCAATTTCCATCTCACTGGTCCTCGCGGGCCATCTTACCAAGGCCGGGCCGGTGCCGAAGTTCATGGCCAACTATGCCGGCACTGGAGTGCGGATCTTTTTCGTGATCTCGGGCTACCTGATTACTACGATCCTGCTCAACCAGCATTCGCAAACTTCCACAATCAATCTGCGCCAGTTTTATATACGCCGTGCCTATCGAATCCTGCCCGCCGCAGCAGTTTTCATGCTGTTTGCCATGCTGATGTACTGGCACGACCTTCGCTGGTACGACATCGGCGCGATGTTGCTGTATTTGGCGAATTTTGACGGGGCCCGGCCTTGGATGGTGATGCATTTGTGGTCTCTGTGCGTCGAGGAGCAATTCTATTTTGCCTGGCCTGGCGTATTGCGAAAGTGGTACCGGCACAGGGTTGCGCTCCTTCTGGGAGTCGTCGCGCTTGCTCCTCTCTATAGCGCTGGTTGTTATTATTTCAAAGTTCAAAGTGGAGGCTATGGAACATTTCCGGCGGTCGCTGACAATCTCGCAATCGGCTGCCTGCTGGCCATATTCGGTTCGCGTATCCCGCAAATCCGGCTCTGGGCGGCGATTCCCATGGTGCTGGCGGTTCTTCTCATTCCGAGCTATCCCGCGAATACGCCGATCCGCACGTTATTTATGCTGTTTGTGCTGTGGCCGATCTTGCATTGCTCGATTGCCGGACTGGTGTTGCACGTCATCCAGTCGCCGTATCGTATCTTGAACCGTGCTCCCCTCGTGTGGCTGGGGAGAATCAGCTACAGCCTGTACCTGTGGCAGGAACCCTTTTTTTTCAATCCCACTCGGCAGCCAGCGTACAAACTTCTTCTTGGCATCGGGCTGGCTTGTCTTTCCTACTATCTGGTGGAACAGCCTGTACTCAGATTGCGGGACAGCAAAGCAGCTGCTCCAACAAACAAGCCATCACTGGTTATGTGCGAAGCCCTGCAGTGACCGCTCGGTGCTATTTGCCCCTGTCGTGGTAACCTGAACTCTCCTCATAAAACTGTTTGTTGAGGTATGAACTTGATCCGTTTGCGTTGGCTGTTGGGTATCTTTTCCATTCTTCTTCTGGTTTCTTTCGCCTTTGCCGAAGGCACGCGCACCTGGGAACAGTCGAAATTCGAAGAACTGATTAAGGGCACGACCAAAGGCGTGGCCGTCCGCAGCACCGGGGGCCTTGAACTGGCTCCGGCTTTCACGGCGCTGTCTACGACTCCGTCGACCTATATCTGGTCGATCGCGGCAGATCGCGAGGGCAATTTATATGCCGCCTCAGGTTCGCCGGCGCGAGTCTATCGGATTACGCCCGACGGCAAGTCTACTGTGATTTTCGAGCCCCAGGAACTCCAGGTGCAGGCGCTGGTGGTGGACAAGAGCGGAGTCATCTTCGCAGCCACCAACCCCGACGGCAAGGTTTACAGAATCGAGCATCGTGCTACTTCGGCGGAGAAAGGCTCCGGCGACAAGAAATCCACGGGCCAGACGACGCCGGATTCCAGCTGGAGTTCATCAGTCTATTTTGAGCCCGGCACCAAATACATTTGGGATCTCGCCGTCGACGATTCGGGCAACCTCTACGTGGCCACCGGCGATCACGGAGAGATATTCCGAGTCACTCCGAAGGGCGATCACTCTGTCTTCTTCAAAAGTGACGAAGCCCATATTCGCGTGATGGCCTTCGAAAGCAAGGGCAATCTGATTGCGGGTTCCGACGGCAGCGGTCTGGTTTATCGAGTCTCTCCCGATGGAGAAGGGTTCGTCCTCTACAGCGCGCCGAAGAAAGAAATCACCGCCCTGGCTATCGACAAAACAGGAAACATCTACGCCGCCGGTGTCGGAGAAAAACGTGGCAACACAACCGCACCGAGTTTCCCCTCGGCGCCAATCTCAATTCCAACTTCTCCATCCGCTTCGAGTACCGGGCCGCAGGGCGGTATCGTGATCACCGCCGCTCCCGCCGGCCCGCCACCCGCATCGATGAGCTTCCCCATCCCCGGTGCAGGGGCCGCGGGCGGATCGGAGATTTATCGCATCGCGCTCGACGGCTCTCCCAGCCGGGTGTGGAGTTCGCGCGAGGACATCGTATACGCCCTCGCCTTTGATCAGCGCGGCCGCCTGCTCGCGGGTACGGGAAACCGTGGACACGTTTTCGCCATCACCGGAGATGACGAATTCACCGACCTTCTCAAAGCCAGCGCGACCCAGGTCACTGCCTTCGCCAACGCTCCGCAGGGCGGCCTCTACGCATCGACCAGCAACCTCGGCAAGGTGTTTCTGCTAAGCGCTACGCCTGAATCCGAGGGTATTTATGAGAGCGATGTTTTTGACGCTCGTAACTTCTCGCGCTGGGGACGCGCCGAATTCCGCGGCTCCGGCAATGTCGAGCTCTTCGCCCGCAGTGGCAACGTGGACAATCCCGACCGCAACTGGAGTCCGTGGGAGAAAATCGATCTGCGGAAAGATGGCTCGGTCAGGGTTCCTTCCGCGCGGTTCATTCAGTGGAAAGCAGTGCTGCGATCGGGAGATCCTGCCCCTCGCGTCGCAAGCGTCACGCTCAACTACCTGCCCAAAAACGTAGCCCCGGATTTTGACGACGTCACAGTACAACCCGGAGTGCGCTACCAATCGCTGCCCAAGCCCGCCGCCGCGGACCTCACTGCCGGAACCGGCCAGCAACCGCACTTCGATGCGCCTCCTCCGACCACGCATGACCGCGACTCCATCGGTGTGAAGTGGAGCGTTCACGACGACAACGATGATCAAATGATTTATTCGGTTTACTACCGCGGCATTGGCGACACTCGATGGCTGTTGCTCAAAGACAACTTAACTGACAAGTTCTACTCCTTCGACGCGTCACTTTTGCCCGATGGAGGCTACACCATCAAGGTCGTCGCTTCCGACGCGCCTTCGCATTCTCCCGACCAGGCTTTGACCGCGGAGAAAGAGAGCTTGCGATTCGAAGTAGACACCACTCCGCCGCAGATCGAGAATCTCACTGCATCCCTCGAGAATGGCAAGATCCACTTGACCTTTCGCGCGGTCGATAGTTTTTCGAATATCAAGCGCGCCGAGTATTCCGTCGATGCCGGCGAATGGCAGTTCGTTGAACCAGTCGGGGAGTTGTCAGATTCGAAAGCCGAGAGCTATGACTTGCGAGTCACAATTCCGCTCGCCAAGCTCGCGGCCGCGACGGTCACAAGCGCCGCCGGGCAACTTGAGCACGTCGTCGTAGTCCGCGCTTATGACCGCTATGACAACATGAGCTCGGCGAAAACAGTGATCCGCGGTAAGTAGGTCTGGCTCAATCACTCGATGGCTCAATCGCCAAATCCGTGAGCCGATCCGCGTTGCGCAACTCGGGAAACTGCCAAGCCCACAGCGCGATTACGACCAGAGTTCCGATGCCGCCCAGCACGACGGCAGGCACGGTCCCGAACCAGTGCGCCGTCAAGCCCGACTCGAATTGGCCAAGCTCGTTGGAAACTCCTATGAAGAGCATATCCACCGCGTTGACCCGTCCACGCATTTCGTCCGGCGTACCCAGCTGAATCAGGGTGCCCCGAACGACCACGCTCACCATATCGGTCGCTCCGATCAGCAGCAGGGAAATCAGAGAAAGCACGATGCTTCTCGAAATTCCGAAAAGAATGGTGCACACTCCGAAGCCGGCCACACACCACAACATGGTCGGTCCGGCCTTGCCACGCAGCGGACGATGAGCCAGCAGGATGGCCATCGCGGTCGCGCCGACTCCAGGCGCACTCCGCAGCAACCCAAGGCCCCATGGCCCAGTCTTGAGGATCTCGCGCGCATAAACCGGCAGCAGGGCCACCGCTCCACCAAGTAACACTGCGAACATGTCCAGCGAGATCGAACCCAGAATCAATTTCTGCCGCCAGATGTAACGAAATCCGGCTAACACGGTGGTCAGGCTCACACCCTCCCGAGATCGTATTCTCGTCTGCGGTTTGATTCGTATCGTAGACAGCAATGCCGCCGCCGACATCAGCATCGCTGTCAGGTACACGGCCGAGGGACCACGAAAAAAAGCGTAGATCAACCCGCCGACTGATGGGCCCAGAATTGTCGCACCTTGAGAGACGCTCGCGTTCCAGGCCACGGCATTGGCGAAGTGTTCTTCCGGAACCAACTGCGGCAGCAGGGCTCGGCTGACCGGCCCGGTGAGCGAGCGTACCGCACCGAGCACCACCAAAACTCCATAAATCGGGTAAACGCTCGGATGAGCCCCATGCCCGCCTCGCAATGCAATCTCCCACAGCAGGCCCGAGCAAACGACGAATCCCGCATAACACAACATCAACAGCCTGCGGCGATCAAACCGGTCCGCAGCATGCCCTGAGGCCAGAAACAAAACAATTCCAGGAAGAAACTGAGCCAGACCGACCAGGCCCAAGTCCAAAGGCCGCTTCGTGATCTCGTAAACCTGCCAGCCAACTGCGACCGACTGCATCTCAAGCGCGGCCTCAATGAAAAATAATGCCAGCTCGTAAACGGCGAAATCCGGATACGTAAACGCAATACCGCCTGCGAGCCTGGGATCTCCGCTGGCCGCCATCTGTCCCTACTCTGCCACAAAAGCGGCCTGTGGAGGACGGACATCTCGCTGGTCCGCCCCTTGGAGAACTTTATCCGCAGCCTCGTTTTACCCTCGTCTCCTGCTTTCTGCTGCTGTGCTCGCTATAATCCAAACTGACTGAATGCTAACTGCTGAGTGCTGACTGCTTCTTTCATGCGCTTCGAACTCTTCGTCGCCTCCCGCTACCTTCGCGCCAAACGGCGCCAGGCGGTCATCGGCGTCATCACCGGCATCTCCATTGCCGGAGTCGCCGCCGGAGTCGCCTCCCTCGTCGTGGCGCTCGCCATCAACAATGGATTTCGCCAGGATCTCCAGGACCGTCTGCTGGGCTCGAGTTCTCATATCAATCTGCTGCGCATTCAGAGTGACGGAATCAAAGACTGGCGCTCGCTCATGGATCGGCTGTCGAAAGAGCCGCACATTGTTGCTGCTGCCCCGGCGATCTACGAACAAGTTCTGATTTCTCGCGGACCACGGGCTCGCGGCGCCGTGTTGAAGGGGATGATTCCGAGCGCAGAAAGAAAAGTCAGCGATCTTCTGAGCACTGTAAAGATGGGCGCGGCCGATGCGCTGAATGAAAGCACTGACCATGTGGGACCGGGTCTTCGACCCGGTCAGGGCGGAACGCCCGACTCTGCCGCCACAAACGCGGACAAGAGTGTCCGCGCTGCACAAGCTAACCAATCCCCCACAGACCTTCAAAGCGTGGAGAACCGTATCGCCGCCATGCCCCCAATCATTCTCGGCAAAGACATGGCTGATGAACTCGGCACCACCGTCGGCTCAATCGTGCTCGTCACCAGCCCGCAGGGCGAACTCACGCCGTTTGGCATGGTGCCCAAGTACAACCGCTTTCGCGTAGTCGGCATTTTCAACTCCGGTTTCTACGACTATGACAGCTCCTGGGCGTTCACCCGTCTCAGCGACGCGCAACAGTTGTTCGGCCTCGGAGATCTGGTTTCCGTGCTCGAGTTCAAAGTGGACGACATCTACAAGGCCGATGAGATTTCCAGGCAACTCGAACAGGCTGCCGGCAAGGGTTTCATGGCCACGAACTGGATGGAGCAGAACAAAGCTCTATTTCGCGCTCTGCGCCTGGAACGTCTGGTCACGTTTATCACCATCGGCCTGATCGTCTTCGTGGCCGCGCTTAACATTCTAATCTCACTCACCATGATGGTTATGGAAAAGACTCGCGACATTGCCGTGCTCATTTCCATGGGTACGCGCAAGTCGCAGGTGCGCCGGATCTTCATCACCCAGGGTGTGCTGATTGGAGTGGTCGGAACCGCGATCGGCCTGGTGCTTGGCTACGCGCTCTCCTGGGCCGGCGGACACTACCATCTTTTGTCGCTTGCCCCCGAGGTCTATTCCATCGATTACGTGCCCTTTGCCCCGCGAGCAACGGACGGGGTGCTGGTGGCGTTGGTAGCGATTGGTATCTCCCTGATCGCGACAGTGTATCCGTCCTGGTCGGCCGCGCGGATTCTGCCCGCCGAGGCCTTACGCTACGAATGACCCATTCGCTTTCCTTTGTGTTCCTTCGCGTCCTTGTATGGCTAACGCGTTTCTAAGGCATTGGCCAAGGACACCGAAAGCGATCTCATGACCCAGCTTTGACCCTTTTATGACATTTACCGTAACCCTTTATGTCATTCTGCCCTCATTCCCGCCCGAGAACGTGACTTTGGGTGCCGCTCTGTGGGTTCGCAGTCAGTGACCGAGGTCACATTCAACCTCATAACTTCTGAAGTACAGTTTGTTGGAGGTGCTCCCGAGAAGTGAGCAGAAACGTTTCCGGCGTAGCCGTGTTTTAATAGACAGGGCAACCTGCCGCGAGTCAATCGAGTAGGGTAAGTCGAGTAGATATTCGCTCGGCGGCCTGTATTCCTGAGACGAGGAGCACTGGGGGTGCATCTAATTGAGCAGGCGATATTAAGGATCGAGGGCCTCAAGAAGGTCTTCCGATCCGGCAAATCGGATTTAGTGCTCTTTGAAAACTTATCGTTTCAGGTGGCCAAAGGCGAAATGCTTGCCATCGTGGGCGAATCCGGTGCGGGAAAGAGTACGTTGCTGCACATCGTCGGCGCTCTTGATCGGGCTTCCGCGGGTGACGTATACTTCGCGCATTGGCAGTTGAATTCGCTTTCGGAGAACGCTGCGGCCGAGTTTCGCAACCACGAAATCGGCTTTGTCTGGCAATTCCACTATCTCCTGCCGGAGTTTACAGCGCTGGAGAATGTGGCTATGCCACTCTTGCTTCGAGGTCGCCCTCGGCAGGAAGCGCAACGGGAAGCTTCGCGGTGGCTCAGTGAGGTCGGATTGGACCAGCGCTCGCATCATCGTTCGGGAGAGCTTTCCGGCGGTGAACAACAGCGGGTAGCTCTGGCTCGAGCTTTGATCACGCAGCCCAAACTCTTGCTGGCGGATGAGCCGACCGGAGACCTCGATAGCCGTACGGCGGATTCAGTTTTTGAGCTGATCGCCAGGCTCCATCGTGACTATCAGCTGACTTCCCTCATCGCCACCCACAACTTCGCGTTTGCCCGTCGCTGCCAGCGCGTGTTGCGGCTGCAGCAAGGCAGCATCGAGGAGGTGGCACCGGAAACGCTACCGGTATAGCACGTCACGGCGATTGACTTTTCCGTCGCGACGTGTCGGAATGAGAGTAGGACGTTGTTGATTTGAAAGAGATGAAAGGTCCGGTGGAACAGCAGATCGGACCGACCAACACCGGCCCCAAGGGGCGACAGATGATAGCCCAGGACGTAGTCCTGGGTCGGCGAAAAAACATTTGCAGGCACCGCATGGCCGTGAGCGACTGTTTGCTGCATGCCGCGGGCTAAAACGGCGAACGTACAGAAAGTTGCAACCACTTGCGGAGAAACGATAAGTACGGTGTCTTTGGTAACTGATAGCCGCGCGCCAAACCCGCGATATAAACACTGTAGCGGTTGGCACGTCGATTGCACCATTAACTTAGGGTCAGGGAGATCCGAGGAGCAGGGCCGCCAGGTTGACCCAGAACGCTCCCCGCGACCTCGGGGGAAAGGGTCTTATGTTTGAACGTTATACGGAGAAGGCGAGGCGCGTCATCTTTTTCGCGCGCTATGAAGCCAGCCAGTTCGGGTCTCCTTATATTGAGACGGAACATCTTCTACTGGGACTTCTGCGCGAAGATAAGGCCCTGACCAATCGCTTTCTGCGTTCGCACGCTTCGGTCGAATCGATTCGCAAACAGATCGAGGGACATACCACCATCCGCGAGAAGGTTTCCACTTCCGTGGACCTGCCGCTGAGCAACGAATGCAAACGCGTGCTCGCCTATGCCGCGGAAGAAGCGGAACGACTCTCTCATAAGCACATCGGCACCGAGCATCTGTTGTTGGGTTTATTGAGAGAAGAAAAGTGTTTTGCGGCTGAGATTCTGCACGAGCGTGGCTTGAGACTCTCGACTATTCGGGAGGAACTGGCTCGCACCAGCCAGGAAAAAGCGCAGCCCCAGCGTCAGCGCGAGTCTTCCCTGCTGAGCGAGTTCTCGCGCGATCTGACGCAAGCCGCAATGGATACGCAACTCGATCCGCTCGTTGGACGTGACGGCGAACTGGAACGGGTGATTCAGATTCTCTGTCGACGCACTAAGAACAATCCAGTCTTGATCGGCGAACCCGGCGTGGGCAAAACCGCCATCGTTGAAGGCTTGGCGCAACGCATTGCCGATGGCGAAGTCCCGTCGTTTCTCGCGGACAAACGCATTCTGGCTCTTGATCTTTCATTGATTGTTGCCGGCACTAAATATCGCGGCCAGTTTGAAGAGCGTCTCAAGACCATCATGAAGGAGTTGATGGAGTCTCAGAATTCGATCATCTTCATTGACGAACTGCACACGCTGGTCGGCGCCGGCTCGGCTGAAGGCTCGCTCGATGCGGCGAACATCCTGAAGCCGGCTCTGTCACGCGGAGAAATTCAGTGTATCGGCGCCACCACCCCGGGCGAGTATCGCAAGTCCATCGAAAAAGATCGCTCGCTCGAACGTCGCTTCCAGGCGGTCAAAGTTCCACCACCGAATGAGGCTGACGCCACCAAAATTCTGTTCGGGATCAAAGACCGGTACGAGAAGTTTCACGCCGTCACCTACACCGACGACGCCATCAACTTCGCGGTATCGCACTCGAACCGTTACATTCCCGACCGCTTCCTGCCCGACAAGGCGATTGACCTCGTCGACGAAGCCGGCGCCCGCGTAAAGCTGCGCCAGACTTCGCTGCCCGAGGAACTCACCGAAGTGCAGAAGCGCATCAAGTTCATCGTTCACCGGATGGAAAACGCCATCGCGAACCACGAGTTCGAGAAGGCCCGTTTCTACAGTGATGAGGAACGCAAAGAGCGCGAGAACCTGCGCGCTCTTCGCGAAAAATACCATTTGGATGAATCTTCGACGGGCGTCGTCGGCCGCGAAGACATCGAAGATGTGGTCTCGCGCTGGACCGGCGTCCCCGTCACTTCGATCAAGGAAGAAGAAACCCAGAAGCTTTTGCGCATCGAGGAAGAGCTGCACAAGCGCATCATCTCGCAAGATAAAGCCATAAGCGCGTTAGCGCGAGCAATCCGCCGCAGCCGCGCCGGTTTGAAGAACCCGAATCGGCCGATTGGGTCGTTCCTGTTCCTTGGCCCCACCGGCGTTGGCAAAACTGAAGTCGCGCGCACCCTGGCACAGTTCATGTTCGGCACGGAGAAGGCTCTAGTAAGGTTCGACATGAGTGAATTCATGGAGAAGCATTCGGTCTCCAAGCTGATTGGCTCGCCTCCGGGATACGTGGGTTACGAGGAGGGTGGTCAGCTCACCGAGCGGGTGAAGCGGGCTCCCTATTCGGTTGTCCTGCTGGACGAAATTGAGAAGGCGCATCCAGATGTGTTCAACATTCTATTGCAGGTGTTTGAAGACGGACAGCTGACCGACGGCTTGGGCAATACCGTCGACTTCAAAAACACCATCCTCATCATGACCTCGAACATCGGGGCGCGCCACTTGCAGCGCCGCGAGGGTCTAGGCTTCCAGTCGAGCAAGGAAGACATGATCTCGGAAAAGGTCGAGGATCTGGTCAAGAACGAAGTCAAGCGCACCTTCAATCCTGAGTTCCTCAACCGGTTGGACGAAATCATCCTGTTCAGCGCTTTGAGCGAAGGCGATCTGATCCAGATTCTTGAACTCATGGTCAGCCAACTGAACCAGAACCTGGCGCAGAAAGCGATCACGGTCACGGTGACCGACGAGGCCAAGAAGTGGATCCTTAGCCAGACGCTGGTGGATCGCAGCTACGGCGCGCGTCCGCTACGCAGGGCGCTGCAGAAATATATCGAGGACCCGCTGTCGGAGGCTTTGATTCAGGGCACGATTGCTACCCGGCCTGCGTTCATCGAGGTTTTCCTCGGGGACAACAAGCTGTTCTACCGTCCGGTGGATTCGAAAGAAACCGAAGGCGTGTTGTTGTACGAGAACTCATAGAGACGTAGCTAGCTACGTCTCTACAGCCGTCAGCCAAAAGCTGGCGGCTTTTGTTTTTCTCTCGCTGCGGTCGGGTTATAGTGTCAGCGGAGGAGCCACACGTGAGCGGTGCTATCCAGTTTGGCAAAAGCCTCTTGTTTTCGGCTGCATTGGTAATTTTCGCGAGCGGTCTCCTGGCGGCCGGCGGCCAGCAGACTCCGGATCCCCACGAGGTTCCTGTGATGGATGGAGAAGCCGGGCCTTGTTCGGTTGCCTTCACCGTTACCGATGCCAAAGGCGCGCCGGTTTACGACGCGCGCATTCGAGTCCACATCGCTTACGGATTCGCGGGCGTGCGGCGGCTTGATCTGGAAGCGGCCACCAATGTCGACGGCAAGACGCAATTCAAGGGATTGCCGGAGAAAGTCAAAGGCGGAATATTGATGTTCCGCGCGTCGCAAGGTAAGCGCGAGGGATCGACGATCTACGATCCGGCAAAGAACTGCAGTGGTCAGCAGAGTTCCATTGTTCTGACGGGAGACTAAGCTGGCGGGTACGATCGGGCGGGGCGTGGACCTTCTCACAATTCCTCTTTCGTCGCTTTACGGCTGTTGAGGGCAATCCGATTTCACTTCGCAGACTTTGATCATACGGCCTGATTTGGGAGTTGCATTCTTGGCCGGTGCTGGGTAGTGCAGGGATCCTTCTTTGAGAGTCCTCGGCGAAGCCGAGGACTCCGCTGCCTCAGGATGACTGCAGGGTGGGGTGGGATTCGATTGCACGGGCGAGGACGCCTGCACCTACATTGGTTCAGTTTTTATTGCAACAGGTCTTATTGCAAGAGGTCGAGGGTTCTGCAGGTGCGGGTGATGGTTTCGCGTTCTTCGGGCGTCAAATCCGTGAACTCAAATCCATAGCGGTAGCCGGTGCGGTTCCGCACGACGCCTTTTACTTTAATGGGGTTGGTGGCAATCGGAACTGAGAATTGCAGTGCGACGGAGGTGCCGACTTCCCAGCCAGAAACAAATATTCCTCCCATTCCGCCCTCGTTAATATTCAAGGAGCGCCCGCGCACCTCGCGGTGCTCGGTTCGAGGGTGCTCCGTTCCATGGATCGCTGCTTTCAGTTCGGTTTCGAGTTCATATCTCGGATAACGGCGGCTGTGTGTGGTGCGTTCGGGTTGGTGGGGTTGATCCATACCGGCTAGAATTATTTTCACACTTCAGGGCTGTAACCGGTAGCTTTCGTTCGTTTGTTCGGAAATCCGAACAGCACGCGGGGACGTAAGCATTTTCCGCTTCCCGAATCAGGAATTCTTCGGGCAGGTCGCTCTTTTCTTGATTTTCCTGATTTCTTGTCAAGCCCTCTCGGGGGTTTTGCAAGTGCTTCATTCCAATCCAAAAATAAAGTTTAAAATTTTGCGGGTTTACCCTGTTGGATGTGCTATTCTATATCTATAAGTAAACATACTGTAACTGCACATAGCCGCGAGCCTTCTTATTTGATCGGTCTCTGTTTGACGGGTAAGACTTAGCTAACCGAAGCGGCAACTCTCAAGAAAAAAGGCGCATTCGTCGGCGGGCAATGTCTTGCGCGGCAAGGAGTGCGCAAGTGTCGGTGGAGTCGCGAGGGCGGAAGACAATGGGGAAATTAACCATGAAGGTGGACGGGTTAAGGGACGGCGGGGCGGCAGAATCAGCCTCGGAATATTGAGTTCGCAGGTGCAGGGAGGCGCATGCCAGGGCGGGTTGGAGAGGGTTTTGAAGCAACCTTTGTGACTAATGTCTGGCCTTTATTCCCACGAGGTCGTAGCCAAGGATTTTGGCGCTTCGGCGATCATCTCCTGCCTGGCTTGAAGTTTCTCCAGAATCATTGGGCCGAGTTGCGAGACGCTGCCGGCGCCGAGAGTTAGAATCATATCCCCTTCATGGGCTCCGGCGACGACTGCTTCTGCGGCCTCAGCGAATGAAATGGCGTAATGGGCTTCGGGTTTCCCTCTTTCTTGAATCCGTTGAGCCAAGATTTCTCCGGTAATTCCCTCGATTGGTGGCTCGCTGGCGGCGTAGATGTCTAGGATAAACAGTGTGTCGGCATCGTCGAACGCCTTGGCGAACTCGTCCATTAGTAACTGGGTGCGAGTGTAACGGTGCGGCTGGAATATAACGTGGATCTTGCGGAATCCGCACTGGTGGCCGGCGGCGAGGGTGGCGCGGACCTCGGTGGGGTGGTGGCCGTAGTCGTCGATCACGCTTATGCCGGCGGCTGTGCCTCGTAGCTGGAATCGGCGATCCACGCCGCGGAAGTTTTCGAGCGCTGAGCGAATCTGCTCCACTTTGATATCAAGGCCGATCCCTACAGCAATCGCCGCCGTGGCATTCAGCACGTTGTGTACGCCAGGCACGTGCAGGCGGAACTCGCCTAACGGCTTTTGCTCAAAGGTTACGTGGAAGCGACTGCTTGGCCGGTATTCGCCGGGGTGGAGCACTGGCTCCCCTGACTTAATGTGGAAATCGGAACCGCGACGCATGCCATACGTGACCGTCCGGCGCTGAATTTGCGGGAGCATGCGACGCAGCAGGGGATCGTCGTTGCAGACCACGACCATTCCGTAGAACGGGACGTGATCCATGAAGTCCAGAAAAGCGCGCTTGACGTCTCGCATGTTGCGATAGCAATCCATGTGTTCGCGATCGATGTTGGTGACGACGGCGAGGATGGGCGAGAGCTTAAGAAACGAGCGATCGCTCTCGTCGGCCTCGGCTACGAGATATTGCGATTTACCGAGGCGGGCGTTCGATCCCATGGCATCGACGCGGCCGCCGACGACCACGGTGGGATCGAGTTCGCCGCCTGCTAACACGGCCGCGACCATGGAAGTGGTTGTGGTCTTGCCGTGCATTCCGGCGATGGCGATGCCGTATTTCAGGCGCATCAATTCGGCCAGCATTTCGGCGCGCTGGATTACGGGAATGTGGAGGGCGTGTGCCTGGGAGATTTCTGGATTTTCCGAGGTAATGGCTGAGCTGGCCACGACCACTTCGGCGCCAACGACGTTTTCGGCGCGGTGTCCCTCGAACACCGTAGCCCCCAGGCTGGCCAGACGCTGCGTCACCGTGGAACTCTTTAGGTCGGAACCGGAAACCTTGTAGCCGAGGTTCAGCAGCACCTCGGCGATCCCGCTCATGCCGATGCCACCGATCCCGACAAAATGAATGCGCTGAATTTTGGCGAACATTTAGGTCAACTTCTTAGCCACGGATTTACACGGATGAACGAGGATCTGACAAAAGACTAATCCGTCAGATCCTTGTTCCGTGGCTAGCTCTTTGTTCCTGCGAGCCGGGCTGCCATGATCGCGATGTCGCGCGCGGCGTTTGGATGCGACAGGTTGCGGGCTGCATCCCCCATCTTTCTTAGCCGCGCCGGATCGCTTAATAACGTACCGACGGTCTCGACCAGGCTTTCCCGGTCCAGCTTTGATTCCTCGAGCATTACCGCCGCGCCTGCCCGCTCCAGCGCTTCTGCATTGCGCTTTTGATGGTCGTCGGCGGCGCGCGGAAAGGGCACAAAGACCGCCGGCTTGCCTGCCGCCGTCACCTCTGCCACCGTGCTTGCTCCGGAACGGCATATGAGCAAGTCTGCCCGTGCAAACATACCCGGCATGTCGTCGATAAAGCGATTTGCCTCAACCGAGCCGCCTACATTCGCATAGGCCGCTTGAGCGTCATTATAGTCACGTTCGCCGGTTTGATGGACGATGTGAATTCGAGGAACACGCTGGCGCAAGTCGGCTACCGAATCCATGACCACCTGATTGATCGCGTGCGCGCCCTGACTTCCGCCGAAGACGAGCAAGGTCTTCGTATTCGTGGGGTTGTGGCTGGCGATCTGGAAAAAAGCCTCGCGGACTGGCACGCCGGTCACCTCGCAACGGCGAAAGTACCGGCCGGTTTCGGCGAAGTGAACGGCGGCTCCTGAAACCAGGGGGGCTACCAGGCGATTGGCAAATCCGGGCACGAAATTCGGCTCGAACACGAGCGTGGGAACTCTGCGCAATATGGCCCCGAGCATCGCTGGGCCAGAAGCGTATCCGCCGACGCCGATCACGATGTCGGGTGGAAAATCCGAAAGGATGCGGCGCGAATCCCACACAGCTCGGGGGAGATCGAAGACTGTTTTCAGACGGGTTTTGAGGCTCACCCGGTTCAAGGCGCCAACCTGGACCAGCCTTAGAGCAAATCCTGCAGCGGGAACTAATCGGTTCTCCATGCCTCTCGACGTGCCGATGAACAAGACCTCGGCGGCGTAATCTTTCTGAAGTTGCTGGGCGATGGCGATAGCGGGGATCACGTGCCCACCGGTCCCGCCTCCTGCCAGAATGGCCCGCATGCAGTGACTATAAACTGGAATAGGCGTTTGAGAGGCGGGAGAAGTTAACGGTTTAGCTGCATGGGATCTACGGAGAACATCTGGTCGAGCTTTGCTCGGCTGGACAGCCGGGGGCGGCTCTCCCCGCGTGATTATTCGGCTTGCTTTGAAATGTTCAGCAGGACGCCGATGCAGCCCAGGGTAACGAGCAAAGACGAGCCGCCGTAGGAAACCAGGGGCAGCGGAATGCCTTTGGTGGGCATCAGCCCGAGCACGACGCTGATGTTGATGAAGGCTTGCACCACGATCATGCTGGTGATTCCGACTGCGAGGAAGCGTCCGAACAGATCTTGCGTACGCAGGGCGGTGCGAATGCCGCGCCAGAGAAAGATGGCGAAGAGCAGCACGATTACCAGGGCGCCCACCAACCCCAGTTCCTCGGCAGTCACGGCGAAGATGAAGTCGGTGTGGGGCTCCGGCAGGTAGAAAAGCTTCTGCTTGCCTTCCATCAGACCGACGCCGGTAATGCCTCCCGTGCTCACGGCGATCAGCGACTGAATGATATGAAAGCCGCGGCCCTGCGGGTCCGAATAGGGATCGAGGAAAGCCAGGATGCGGTCGCGGCGATAGGCCACCTGGAAGATCAGGAAATACAGCGGCAGCAGAGATGCTACAAAAGCGTATCCGAGGACGCGCAAATCGAGCCCCGCTACAAATAAGACGCAGCCCGTGATTGCGGCGCAGGCTATGGCGGTGCCGAGGTCGGGTTGGAAGACGATCAGGGCAATAAAGATCAACGTGGGAACGACCGCGGGCAGCACCGTGTTGCGCCAATCCTTCATCGATTTCGTACGGCTCTCCAGGAAGAATGCCAGGAACAGAATGAGCGCCGGTTTGGCCATTTCGGACGGTTGAAAGGAGAGTGGCCCCAAGTGAAACCAACGATGCGTATGGTGGGCACGATCGAGGAAAAATACCGAGATGAGCAGCAGGGTGGTCAGTCCGAGCAACGAGAAAACCACCGCAGGATGCTGGTACTGGCGGTAGTCGACCTTCATCGCGAGCACCATGGCGAGGATTCCGCCGGTCGCCCAGCCCAACTGCCGCAAGAGAAAAAAGTAACCGGAGCCGTAGCGCTCTTTGGCCATAACAGCGGAAGCGCTGAAAACCATCACCAACCCTATGAAGATCAAGAGCAGCGTAACCGCAAACAGCCAGCCATCGACACTGACGCGCTTCGCCATGCAGAGGACTTCATTTCACCACGGAGACACGAGGCGCGGACAACTTTCATTGGTCATTTCGCGAAGGGATTTAACTGTTTTGGTTCGCCTGCTCGGAAAGGGTCTTTACGATTTCTTTGAATACCCTTCCGCGGTGCTCGTAGTTGCGGAACTGGTCGAAACTGGCGCAGGCGGGAGCGAGCAACACAATATCTCCTGGGGTAGCAGCGTTGGCCGCGTGCCTAATCGCGGTTTCCAAGGTTTCGGCGTGATCTATCTCAGCCGCTTCCTTGATCTGTGATTCGATCTTCGCCGCCGCGCCGCCAATGGTATAAACACGTTTCACGCGCTGGCGGAGTAGATCGTTCAACACCGCGTAGTCACTGCCTTTGTCCTTGCCACCGAGAATGAGGTGAATGTTTGCCGGGAAAGACTCGATCGCCTTTATAGTCGCGTCGACATTGGTGGCTTTGGAATCGTTGTAATATTCCACTCCGCACACGGTTGCTACGTGCTCCAATCGGTGCTCGACTGCTTTAAAGTCGTGAACCGCTTCGCGGATTCGTGCGGGCTTGCAACGGAGGAGAGCACTGACGCAGACCGCGGCCAGAACATTTTCAAGGTTGTGCCCACCCTTCAGGGGAATCTCGGAGACCAGCATAATCTCTCGTTGACCACTGTGATCACGGAAGAAGATGCGGCCGTCATGAACAAACGCGCCCTGCTTCACCTCTCTAGTCCTGCTGAACCAAAAGACCTGTGCTCGCGTGCAAGCCGCGAGTTCAACGCAGGTCAGATCATCGGCGTTGAGAACCGCGAAATCTTCCGCTTGCTGATTTTCGAAGATACGCGCCTTGGCGTCCGTGTACGCTGCGAAGGTACGATGCCGATCAAGATGGTCGGGCGTGACATTGAGAACGACGGCGATCCGCGGACGGAATGCCTGAATGGTTTCCAGCTGGAAGCTCGAGACTTCCCACACGGCGATTGTGTCAGCCGTTGCTCCCTTGACCAGTGAAATCGCGGGTGTGCCGATATTGCCACCCACCGCTGCTCGATGTCCGGCTGCCGCGACAATCTCGCCCGCCAAAGTCGTGGTCGTGGTCTTGCCGTTGGAACCAGTGATAGCGACTATTCGTCCGGGGAAAAACTGGGCCGCCAGTTCGATTTCACCAATGACATTCTCGCCAAGGGCACGCGCTTGAACCAACGCCGGCGCATCCGTGGGAACGCCTGGGCTCACGACGATGAGGTCTTGACCGCCGAAAGTGCGCTCCCCATGCCCGCCCGTCTCCACGGCAATGCCCTGATCGAGCAAAATCGGAATCTCGTCCTTCAGTTGGTCCTGGGGCTTGGCGTCCGAGACCGTCACGCGTGCGCCCTTGGCTTTCAGAAAAAGGGCCGAGGCGACACCGGATTTCCCGAGTCCGACAACCAGCACGCGTTTGTCGATTACATCCACGAGATCCTATTTCACCACAGAGTCACAGAGCCCCAGGGAAACCCAGAAGATCTTCAGCCGCCCGCAGCGTGCCCACTGGTAAAAGTCATTGATTTGTCCCTTCTTTGTCTTCTCTGTGCGTCTGTGTCTCTGTGGTGAATTCTTATCTTAATTTCAAGGTCGTCAGCGCGAACAGCGCGAACACGAGCGATGCGATCCAGAAGCGCACAATAATCTTAGACTCCGACCAGCCTAGTAACTCAAAGTGATGATGAATGGGCGCCATCTTGAAGATACGCTTCTTGCGAAGTTTGTAGGACGCCACTTGCAGAATCACCGAGATCGCCTCGATCACGAATACGCCGCCAATGAAGGGTAGCAGCAGTTCCTGCTTGATCATGACCGCTACCGTCCCGATCGCGCCACCCAGTGCGAGTGAACCTACGTCGCCCATGAACACTTCCGCGGGGTGAGCGTTGTACCACAGGAAGCCGATCGCCGCACCCACCATTGCGCCGCAAAAAATGGTCAATTCGCCCACCTGGGGCATGCGCTCCAATTCGAGATAAGAAGCGAAGGTCGCATGGCCGCTGACGTAAGTGAGCACGGCCAAGGCCCCGGCGGCGATCACAGTGCAACCGATGGCCAGACCATCCAACCCATCGGTCAGGTTCACCGCGTTGCTGGATCCCACGATCACCAGCACAACAAATGCAATAAATGGCAGAAACGCCAAGGGCCACAAGTGAGAATAGCGTTCCAGACTCCCGATCACCAGGTCAGGTCGGAATTGTTTGAAGAAAGGCACCAGAAGCTTGGTCGAATAGAGCCCCCGCGTCTGCATCACGATCAGTGCGACCGCGATGAGAACGCTGGTGGCGATCTGGAGACCGATTTTGGCTTTACCCGTCAGCCCCAGATTCCTGCGATGCACAACTTTGATGTAATCGTCACTGAAGCCGATAGCGGCAAAGGCGGAGGTGGCAAGAACAGCAATCCACACAAATCGGTTGGTCAGGTCCGCCCACAATAAAGTCGGAATCACGATAGAGATGGCAATCAGCAAACCGCCCATCGTCGGAGTTCCAGCTTTTTTCTGGTGGGCTTTGGGTCCCTCCTCACGGATGTATTGCCCGATCTGAAATTCGCGGAGACGATTGATCACGAGCGGGCCAACGATGAGGCCCGTGAACAGTGCAGTCAGGCTGGCGAACGCAGTCCGGAACGTCAGATAGCGGAATATACGAAATGGCGGGAAATAGTGAAACAGTTTTTCGTACAACAGCCAATAGAGCAATCAGCCTCCGTGCAGTCGTGGGTCGTCGCTCGTTCGTCGTCCGTTGTCGGCAACACCCGCGACTGATGACTGTTGCGACTGCCACTTCTCCAGCGCTCGTTCTAGTTTCACCCCGCGTGATGCCTTCAGCAAGACGATGTCTCCGTCGCGGGTTTTGCGGGCCAGCCATTCGCCAGCTTCTTCCGGCGTAGCGACGAACTCTGCCTCTATTCCCGCTTGGCGTGCAGCTTCAACCATTTGCTGCGCCTGACCGCGCACTCCGAGCAGCAGGTCAATTTTCTTGCTAGCAACATATTGACCAGCCTGCCGGTGAAGATCATCGCCGGCCGGCCCGAGTTCGAGCATCGCACCGACGACAATAATCCTGCGCTTTGCAGGCATGTTTGCCAATGCATCGACCATGGCTTCGAGTGCTTTCGGATTGCAATTGTAGCAATCGTCGATGATCGTGATGTTACCAAGCTTGACGACCTGTCCGCGCTTGTCGGCCGGGACGAGCGAGGCCAGGGCAGCGATGGCCTCTGAGGGACTCAGCCCCCGATCCAGTCCCGCCGCGACCGCCGCCAACGCGTTGTAGACGTTATGCGTGCCAACCAGGTGCAAGACAGCCCTTTCGCGGCAACCGCCGACCACGATGTCGAACGTGGACCCTTCCGACCCCTGGGGTTGGATGTTTTCCGCCCGCACGTCCGCCGACGTGCGTAAGCCATACAGAACTACTTTGCCGCGAAAATCGCGGCCAAACCGCGAAACGTATTCGTCGTCGCCGTTCAGTATCGCGGTTCCGCCCGCTGGCAGCGCCTCAATCAGTTCGTATTTCGCGCGTGCGATGCTCGCCACCGAGTCAAAGAACTCCAGGTGTACGGGCGCGACATTTGTTACCACTCCAATTTCGGGCTGCGCGATTTTCGCCAGCGCGGCAATCTCGCCGGCATGAGACATCCCCATCTCGATTACCGCGAGGTCGTGTTCGGGCTCAATTTTCAGCAGCATGAGGGGAAGGCCAAAGTGATTATTGAAGTTGCCTTGGGATTTCAGCACTCGGAAGCGGGTCGAAAGCAGGTGCGCGACGGCTTCTTTCGTGGTGGTCTTTCCCGTCGATCCGGTCACCCCGATGAGCGGCTTTCCCCACAACCGCCGGACGGTACTGGCCAGGATCTGCAGCGCAACCAAGGTGTCGTCCACCGTGATCAGGCCAGTTTTCGACGCGTAGCGAGCGCGCTGATCCCCACGGATCACCGCAGCCGCGGCACCTTTTTCCAGCGCCTGACTCACGAAATCGTGGCCGTCCATGTGCTCGCCTTTGACTGCGAAGAAGAGCTCACCCGGTTGAACGGTGCGGGAGTCGATGGAATACCCTTGCGCCACTGCTTCGTGGTCGAACTCGCCGCTAGCGGAAAGAAATTCGGCGACTCGAGTGAGCGCGAGCTTCATGAGTTTTTTCCGGTGGCGGCGTTTGCGGCTACACAGTCGTATCCCGCGTCGCGCAGGGCCTTGTGGGCTACCTCGACGTCGTCGAAGGGAACAGATCCTTCGCGCGTGACCTGCACCTTTTCATGACCCTTTCCCGCAATCAGAACGATGTCGCCCGGTGCCACCTCCCGGATGGCGAAAGCGATGGCCATTTTGCGGTCGGGCTCGACTCTGTATTTCACCCCCGAACGCTGCAGGCCCACCATGGCGTCATTAATTATCGCCAGCGGATCTTCGCTGCGCGGGTTGTCCGAGGTCAGGATGACGAAATCACTGCCTCGACCGGCGGCTTCCCCCATCAACGGCCGTTTGGCCCGGTCACGATCGCCGCCGCAGCCAAACACCGTAATCACCCGTCCTTTTTGCCTTGCCTGTTGGACGAACTCTCGTGCCAGCGAGGTCAAATTGCGAAGAGCGTCGTCGGTGTGGGCATAGTCCACGACTAACGTAAAAGGCTGTTTGCAGTCTACGCGCTCGAAACGTCCCGGCACTCGGGCGAGTGAAGCGATTCCCTTCCCGATCTCGTCCGGCTTGCAGGCGCGCGCGTAGGCTGCGCCTGCCGCCGCGAGGATGTTGTACACGTTCACCTTGCCAATCAGCGGAGAAAAGACGGGTAGTACTTCTTCTGGCATCACCAGGTCGAATTGCGTACCCCGCGATGTGATCTCCACTTTACCGGCGTGCAGGTCACCGCTGTTCAGTCCGTACATCAAAACTTCTGAACCTTGTTTCTTGCTGACTTTAGCCAACTTCTGACCATACTCGTCCTCGGCATTGAGGACGGCTACGCGGGGCGGATCAGTGCCGCAGCCTTCCAACAAAATCCGCTTCGCGCCAAAATACTCTTCCATAGTGTGATGATAATCGAGATGGTCGCGAGTCAGATTGGTGAAAACGGCCACGTCGAATGGAATCCCGTGGACACGCTGTTGAGCCAGAGCATGCGAGGAAACTTCCATGACCGCCTCGCTCGCACCATTGCCCAGAGCCCCGGCCAGGATTCGGTTCAAATCGAGCGCTTCAGGCGTCGTATGCGGGGCAGGGAGGATTTTTCCGGCAACATGATATTCGATTGTCCCGATCAGTGCGCTTTTGCGGTTGGCTGCACAAAGGATTGCTTCCAGAAGAAATGCAGTTGTGCTTTTCCCGTTGGTGCCGGTGATGCCAGTGATCGCGAGTCGCTCGGCGGGGCGCTTGTAGAAGTTGGTGCTCAGTCGCGCAAGTGCCCGGCGTCCGTGCGGCACCTGTGCCCACGCCACTCCTTCGCGAGGAGTCTCACTCGCGGAGTCGCTGACGATTGCTACCGCGCCTGCGTTGATGGCCTTATCGATGAATTTGTTTCCATCACTAGTCTCGCCCAGGATGGCGATGAAGGCATCGCCCGGCTTTACCCGTCGCGAATCGTATTCCAACCCGCTAACGCTCGGATTACCGCTCTGGGCGAGGACTTCCGCGCCGTCCAGAAGCTGAAAGAAATTCATTGGAATTCTATTGTGAGCTTACTCCAATTCAATGTCCTGAACCTAGAGGGCTCTCGCCCGGCGCCCTGGACGAGAGCACGCGGGGTTGCGTGAGTTTCTCAGCGGCCAAACTTTACAGTTACCCGCGATCCCGTCGCGACATGCGATCCCGCCGCAGGCATCTGATCCCGGGCCAAGCCGCTCCCCACTGCATCCAAGTCCAGGCCGGTGTCCTCGGCCAGTTCGATGGCGCCGCGCACGCTCTTGCCCGCGAAAGAGGGCACTACGATTCCTCCCTGCTCCGCGTCCAGCACAACCGTACCGCTGGATGGGAGATGATCGCCGGCGGATGCCACGGTCCCCTGCGAACCGTCTGCCGCCGGAGATTGCTTCGAGTCTGTAGGTGACGTTTCCACGGTTTCACGCTGGCGCACGGCGGCCGGAACTACGACGCCTCCATTTGATTCTGGCGTTGCACCGGCGAGAGTATTGGCCGGTGTCGGGGCTGAGCTTGTAGTTGGAGCCTCGGCGACGTCCAAAGCCTCTCCCAAATGGTCGGGGGAGCCTTCCGCGAGCTCCTGCGTCTTCACTTGACGCGAAGCCAGCAACATTTGCCGGCTTCGAGGCAGCTCCACATCATGCGGAGTATGCAGGTATTCCAAAACCTGCTGCGCGACGCGCTGGAAGACCGGCGCCGAAACCTGTCCGCCTTGATGGAGGCCGACAGCCGAATCGAGAATGACCGCCACCACGATCGCGGGGTTGTTCAATGGCGCAAACCCGGCAAATGAGGCGACGTACTTCGTCTTAGAGTACGCGTGCGTTCCAGGGTCTACTTTTTGTGCAGTTCCTGTCTTGCCTGCGGAAGAATATCCTTCGAGGACTGCCCGTTTCCCGGTGCCTTCGAGCACGACCTTTTGCATCATTTGCTTCATCTGCGCTGCGGTCATTGACGAGATAACACGGCGCCCCTCGGCGGGATGAAAGGCAACGGTTTGCGGGGTCGGTTGCGGATCGGTCGTAGCCGCGACGATACGGGGCGGCACCGAGACACCGTCGTTGGCAATCGTCGAAACCAATAAGGCTAACTGCAGCGGCGAAATTCCGATCTCCTGTCCCATAGAGATCGCGCCAATCGAAACTTTCGACCACCTGCTCACCGGCTTGGTTAAACCTCGGGTTTCGCCAGGCAACTCAATCCCCGTCTGCTGTCCAAATCCAAAGGCTCGAATGTATTTGTAAAATCGGTCTTCGCCCAGGCGCAGCGCGATCTTAATCGCACCCACGTCGCTCGATTCCGCAAGAATGCCCCAGACCGGCAGCAATCCATGCGGCCTGCTGTCGCGAATACGCATGCCGTTAATGACAATCGATCCCATCTGACAATCGAAAACTTCATCAGGACGGGTTAACTTTTCTTCCAGCGCCGCGGAGATGGTTACAACTTTGAAAGTCGAGCCTGGCTCGTAGACATCGCTGACGGCGTGGTTTTTCAGTCGCTCCGGCGTAATTTCCTTCGTCAGGTTCGGGTTGAACGTGGGCTGGTTGGCCAGTGCCAGGATTTCTCCGGTGCGCGGATTCTGCACAATGACCGTGCCGCTTATGGCATGGGTCTGCTCCATCGCGGTTGCCAGTTCGCGTTCGGCAATGTATTGGATCTGCTCATCGATTGTCAGGACAACGTTCTCACCGGGTTCGGGCTGCTTCTCGACACTGCCAAACCATTTCTTGTGGGCGTCGACCGAGATCAGCATGCGCCCGGGGCTGCCGCGCAGTTTGTCGTCGTACTGACGCTCAATCCCACTCAGGCCTTCGTCATCCATTCCAACGTAACCCAGCACCTGGGCCGCCAATTCGCGCTTGGGATAAAAGCGCCTGGATTCTTTTTGGAAATAAATGCCGCGCAGATTCATAGCGCGGATGCGCTCGGCAGTCTCCGCGTCTGCCTTCCGCGCGACCCAGCAAAACGTTCGGGCAGCTTTGCACTTGGCCAGGGTTTCGCGAGGATCGGTCTTCGTGATCTTCGAAATCAGAGAGATGGTGCCCGCAAGATCGGGAATTTCCGTGGGCACTGCGAAGGCGGAATCCACCGAGATTGACATCGCCAGTTCGTGTCCGGTTCGGTCGTAGATGATTCCGCGTCTGGCCGATACTTCCTCTGTGCGTTCGCGCTCATGGATGGCGCGCTTCTCAAAGCTCCCATATCGAAAGATTTGCAGGTAAACCAGACGCAGGCAAATGCCGCCGCACCATAGCACGAGAATGGCAGCCAGCGAGTAGAGCCTGGTATCGGTGCTGTTGCGGGGTGTGTTGGCAGCCACGGATTACGCCCTCTAGACAAACATGGCGGCTCGGAAGCCGCCAGAACCCGAGCCACGGATTTGCGCGGATACTCACGGATAATATTTTGGATTTATTAACTGATCCGCGTTCATCTGTGTAAATCCGTGGCCAATCTTTTCTTGCTGGACGGGCCCGTCCTCCACAGCCTTATGGCAACGAGACTACGGAGACTGAAGCCTCGGCTATCACTGGAGCGCCAGCGTCCTGCGGGGCTGAATCCATGCGCAGTACCTGGCCCGCCTGCGGCGGCTGCATTCCGTACTGCCGCGCCAGCCGATCGATGCGATCCGGAGACCGTAATGATGCTTCTTCCAGTCGGAGCGTACGATTCAACTCCGCCAGCCCATTGCGTTCATTCTTCAGGAATTCGATCTTGTAGCCGTACTCAATGGCCTTGAAGTGCTGCCACGTATAAGTCATGACCAGCAGGAAAAGGCAGCTCAGGGCGACGCCGAACTGCCTCATCTCGCGGCTGCGCCGAGGGTCCTCAATTTTCATCAGGCGCGAATTGTCGATCGGCTTGGCAAAGTAGATCTCTGGCGTGCCGGTCCAGCAGGGCTTGCGCCGGGTGCTGCGAACTGCGCCTTGTACCGCAATAACGGCTGCTGCCATTTATGCCACCCCAAGTAACTTCGAGTCGAACGCTCGCTCGCGCTCGGTTGCCACGTACCAGTACGGCAGTTTCGCTTCCTGAGAATCTCCCGTTTTGTGAGCGTGCTTTTCGGCGCGCTCGACAGTTGAAATCAGTTCGTCAATCAATGTGCCCGTATACATCACCAGCCTCCGTTTTACTTTGGTCTCCTCACTCAATCTCTCCGGGACGGCATCGAGAGAAGGTAAGGACTTGTTTTCGCCCTGTGTGTGAGAGGCGATGCCGTCCCGGAAATTCTTTGTAGCGCGCCGGCGCTACTAAACTCTTTCTGCGGCGCGTAATTTCGCACTGCGCGACCGCAGATTGCGATCAATCTCTTCTTCTCCAGCGGTTACCGGCTTCCTGGTCAGCAACTCGTAGTGGCCCTGCTTCACTCCGTCGCGGAGAGCATCTTTCACAATGCGATCCTCCAGCGAGTGGAAGCTGATGATCACCAGCCGTCCCCCCGGTTTAAGCACCTTCGGGGCCGCTTCGAGCAGCGCCCGCAGGTCGCTCAATTCATGGTTTACGAAGATTCGGAGTGCCTGGAAAGTTCTGGTCGCCGGATGAATCCTTCGTTCTGCCTGATTCATTGGCCGAGCCGCGGCTGATACGACATCTGCAAGCTGTGCAGTTGTTCGGATCGGCCGCGACCGGACAATGGCTCTGGCGATTCTCCGCGACCTCCTTTCCTCACCGAATTCGTAAATCAGATTGGCGAGTGTGACCTCGTCGACCTGGTTTACCACTTGATCGGCGGTCAGCTCGGCTTGCGGATTCATTCGCATGTCGAGCGGTCCTTCCGCCTGAAAACTAAAGCCTCGCGCTGGATCGTTGAGCTGCAAACTGCTCATGCCCAAGTCGGCCAAGATTCCGTCGTAGGCCTTTGGTCGTCGGTCGTTGGCAAGATCCGCAAACGATCTGTGCAGCAACGTAATCTGCGGCCAATCGGCTTGGTCAGCGCCTTCGCCAACGGCCAACGACGAACGACCAACGACCAGTCCTCCTCGCGCGATGTCCAGCGCTGCAGGATCCTTATCGAACCCAATCAAATGACCCTGTGCGCCGAGGCGTTTTGCGATTTCGAAACTGTGCCCGCCCAGGCCCACCGTGACGTCGATATACGTCCCGCCGCGCTTGATAGCTAAAAAGTCGATCGCTTCTTGTAAAAGAACCGGAACATGGCCCGCTTCCCTTCCACTGCCATGCCCAACCCCCTGAGGGGTGTCTGTTGAACCCTCGCCCACTAGATGCCCAATTCGTCGAGCGTCTTCTCATCCTCAGGCGTGAACTTCTCGTCTTCCATCTGCTGCCGGTACGCTGGCAGGTTGCGAACTTCCAGATACGTCTGGTATCCGCTCACTGCCACTTCCCCTTTGATCTGCGCCGCATCGCGCAACAGTTGCGGCATCAGCAGCCGCCCCTGTCCGTCCATCTCGACCACCTGCCCCCAGTAGTTCACCTTGCTCAGAAATTTTTTCTTCGTAGGATTGAAGGTCGAAAGCCCTGCTAACTTCTGCTCGATCCGTTCCCATTCCTCGAAGGGATATACTTGAGCAACCTTGCCGTCCAAGCTGGTGATGTAAAATTGCGTGCCGTACTTCTCGTCGATGACGCGCTTGAATTCCGAGGGGACCTTGAGCCTTCCCTTTTCGTCGACGCGAGTTGGGTGATTGCCGCGAAACATGTGTTCGACCCCGTACCGGGGCGGAAAATCTCTTGGCAGCTATCGCCGCAAGAACGAGGGAGGTAAAAGCGGTCAAAATGCTGGTCGATTCCGGTTCGTTAGGGCTGTTTGTGGGGGTGTCAGCTTCAAATTCCACTGGCGCCTCTCAGTTTTCCAGTCTTGCCCACGACCTCTACTATCACGACCACTTTTTACCACTTTTGTCCACATCTTACGCTTAAGCTGTTTGTTGTCAACAACAAAGTTATAGGTAGTCAGAGTGAGACAGACCGATATGGAGAAAGCACCAGAAATTGTGGCTAACTGATGAGGTGACCCCAAGGGATGGGGTTTAGAACTCTGGTTCGGATCTGTAATATTCGTTATTTCTTCGCTTTACGCCATCACTGCTAAAGTGGCGCGGTTGTGGAAATCGACTCCGGCACGTCAGAAATCTCCGGCTTTTCGTTCGGGAAGGCCGGTTCTTGGATCCGGCAACGGCTATTTTAGGATGATCCGCCGTGTTCAGTTCGAGCAGTGGGTACCGATCGCCATCAAGAAGATCTTTCTGTTCTTTGCCAATCCGAGCAATTTGCCTCGCATCATGCCGCCGGAAACCGGAACCGAACTTGCTGCCCTTAAGCTTGTGCATCCTAAAGCTATTCCCACAAAGCAGCCAGTCATCGCGAATCTCAACTCGCTGGCAGGCGTAGGCTCAGAGATTGTGACTTCCTTTCCTCCTCTCACCTTTCTGCCGTTCCGCGCGCAGTGGATTGCGTTGATTACCGAGTTTGAGTGGAACCATCACTTCGCCGACGTGCAAAAGAAACGACCATTCAAGCGATTTCAGCACCGACACGAGTTCTCGGAAGAACCGCGAAACGGCGCGAGCGGAACGACGCTCCACGATGTGATCGAGTACGATCCTGGCTTTGGGGCGCTGGGCGATCTAGCGCAAAGGCTGTTTATCGCCCCCAGCCTCAAGCAAACATTCGAGTACCGGCAGAAGATGCTGGAAAAACTGCTGTGCTAAGAGCCGTAGTTCGCGTAGAGGCACGCGCTATTTAATTGCTTCCACAACTACCGCGGTCCCATACGCCAGCACTTCGGTGACGCCTTGCATGATTTCCGTGGCGTCGTAACGCGCGCCTACGACTGCGTTTCCACCCAGCTCAGCGGCGTGCTGCAGCATCAGGTCAAAGGCTTCGGCGCGCGTCTTCTCGCACAGATTGGTTAGCAACGTGATGTTGCCGCCCAGAATGGTTTGCAACCCCGCTCCAATCGTACCGAAGATGGAGCGCGAGCGAACCACGATGCCGCGCACAACTCCCAGACTACGAGTCACGCGAAATCCGTCCAGTTCGAATTGCGTGGTCACCATGGCGTGGGAGACCATTCGTCCGGGTGCACTGTAGCTCATGCCCATTACGTTCGTCCTCTCTTTCAGACACCAATTGCCACTGAACCCAGTCGGCTCTTCGCAATACGCTATTCCAATTCCGCCATAATCACAAATTCGCGCTCGGCCGGATCGTATTCGATACGGAGCATGTTAGGTTTGCAACAGACCTGGCAATCTTCAATATAAGACTGGCTGCGTCCAGCCGACTCGTCCACGGTCGTCTGGTTATGCTCGCCGCAACCCGCACATTGGAATCTGGCCTCCACCTTTTTTCCATCTATCATTCTAGGCTCTTGTTGCTCGACTCGGCCTGAGCCAGATCAGCGTTCCCGCTTCCAATCGACAATCGGCAATCTCCTATATAATGTCGCTTCCTATTTTTCTTTGGAAGCCGCATGATCTCCAGACGAGGTATTGTGCAATAGGACTCCTTTCGGGACCGCGTAATCAAAACATGATCCAGATTGCGCTTACACTCCTGCTCGTTACTGCCTTCGCTCTTCCTGGCTTCGCCGCCGATCCTCCCTCGACCGCCGCATACGGAGTCCGCTTGGAAAACGCCTGGATCCCAATGAAGGATAGCGTGCGTCTTTCGGTTACGTTGTATATGCCGGACGGCGCTAAATCGGGCGAGAAGTTTCCCGCAATCCTCGAATACCATCCCTACCGAAAAGATGATGCTATGGCCGCGCGAGACTACGGAATCTTCAATTACTTCGCTCGCCGCGGCTACGTTGGCGCTCGTGTCGACATTCGCGGTTTCGGCACCAGCGAAGGAGTTCCAACCGATCGCGAGTATTCCAAGCAGGAACAGACTGACGGTTTGCAGATAATTTCATGGCTCGCCCGGCAGCCATGGTCGAACGGCAACGTCGGGATGATGGGTATTTCGTGGAGCGGATTCAATTCGCTGCAGATGGCCATGCTTCATGCGCCGGAGCTTAAAGCGATTCTCGCAGCGGACGCGACAACGGAGTTGTTTCATGACGACATTCATTATATCGACGGCATGGCACACGTCGACGAGTTTGAGCTGAATATGGATATGGCGCCGGGTATGACGGGCGCGCCCGACTACACTCTGGATGAAAAAATTCTTGGGCCACGCTTTGAAGCCGCGCCGTGGTCACTGCTCTACCTAAAACACCAACGCGATGGGCCGTTCTGGCGCAGCCCGGTTCGCCCCCTGAGCGAGATCACGATTCCCAGCTTCCTGCTTGGCGGCTTGCAGGATGGGTATCGTGACAGCATTCCGGCCATGCTAGAACAAACTAAAGCACCCATTAAAGCGATCGTCGGACCATGGAACCACAGCTTCCCTGACGATGCCGACTTCGGCCCCCGGATCGAGTGGCGCGATGAAGCCGTTCGTTGGTGGGACTATTGGCTCAAGGGCCGCGACACCGGAGTGTTGCAGGATCCGAAGCTTGTGATTTACATGCAACACTGGCATCCGCCCGATCCGAATCTGGAAGCCGTGCCCGGCGAATGGCGTCGCGAAGACGGGTGGCCGCCGCGTGATGTCAAGCCGACAACTCTGTTCCTACAGCCGAATCACGCACTGGCGAATTCTGTCGCACCGGCGGATGTTCATCAGCTCAAGTACGTTCCGTCGATCGGAGTGGAATCCGGTTTTTGGTGGGGTGAGTTACTCAGTGATCCGCGGCCCGTGGACGCATTCAGCCTTGTCTATGATTCGGCGCCGTTGCAGGAGGAGGTGGCAATCCTAGGTCGACCGCACGCGCTCCTCCGGGCCTCCGCCACGGCGCCTTCGGCTGACTGGTTTGCTCGGCTCTCCGACGTGGCTCCCGACGGAACGGTTACGCAAATTACCGGCGCCGGATTGAACGGTGCGCAGCGGGAATCAATGAGCGAACCGCGGGATCTCGAACCCGGCAAAGTGTATCCGCTCGACATTGAAATGCACTTGACCTCGTGGGTCTTTCCCAGGGGCCATCGCATCCGCATTGCGATTTCGAACGCCCTGTGGCCCATGGTTTTGCCGACCCCGTACGCGATGACCACGTCGCTGGAACTTGGCGGAAGTGAGGGGTCGCGCTTGGTGCTTCCCGCCGTGCCGGTGCATGGCGCTTCTCCTCCGGCGTTCCAACCGCCCCAACCGTCAGAGGAACGCAGAGACATTCGAAGTACCGGTGAACTTTTCCCAGGCGGTTGGACAACAACCCGTGACGAGGTCAATCACAAGACCACGGTCCGTTGGCATGGGAAAACGGAAACAACTTATCCCTGGGGCAAAGAGACCGACTACGAGAGCCTCATCTACGATGCCGATGACGCGCACCCCGAGATCAGCGCGGTCCAAGGCGAGGCGAAAACCATCTTTGAGTTGAAAGAGCGTGTGCTGACCTGGCAGGGGCACTTGTCACTCACTACAGATCAGAGGACCTTCTTTTACAAGTACACCCGAGAGTTGTCGAAGAACGGAAAGTTGATCGAGACCAAAACGTGGCAAGAAGCCATTCCGCGCGACCATCAGTAACAACGGGAAGATTCACGTAGGGGCAGATGCCCTCGTCCGCCCAGCCGGGCAAGGTCCGGCTATTTTGGTACCGCTGCCGGACGCGAGCGCGGGCGGTGCGCATATAGATCGCCGCCGGACGAGGCGTCCGGGGCTACGTGCTCATTGGTCTCGGCCCTCAGATCGGCCGCGAGCAGTCGATGAAACAGATGCTCCCCTGCCTCGCGCCGTACAGAAAGTCTTCCCGCGCCATAGGCACGAGATTTCAAGCCACGCTGCACCGCCTCGCAGATTCCCAAGTCCTCCTCCTGAACTCGCAGACCTACAGCCACGCTCTGCTGGTTGTATTGGTGATGGGCTTCGCCCACGTCAGCAAAATAGAAATCGAAAATCACACGGCAGTGATCGACGTCCACCGGCAGCACCAGATTTGTATCCATGTAGCCTTCATAGCAATTGATCATCAGATTGGGATACTGCCAGAAATACCAGGCGCGATCGCCTTTGCGGGTTGCTCCCGTCGCAGCGTCCGCGCTCGAAGCCACCATCGGGCACGACTGCAAACAATAGCGGTCCTCGTTCTCGATGGTGTATTCCTTGTAATCGAGTACTGAGTTCAGGCCCTTGTGCAGGTGGGGCACGTGATATCCGCCGTCGAGAAAATTGTCGACAAACACCTTCCAGTTGCAATGAATATCGTAGGAGCGGCTGTCGAAATAATGCAGGTTACTCACACCGAGGGGCGCCACTCGCCGCACTAAGCCGCCAAGAAAATCTCGAAGCGGCGCGGCTTCGGGATCGAGATTCACGAACCCGAACTTTTCCCAAGTATCGGTTGTCACCGGGACCAAGCCATTCTGTTGGCGGTCGAAGTTCTTCACGCCGTCGAACTCCGGCATCCCTTTCAGCGAACCATCCAACCCATAATTCCAGCCGTGATAAGGACAATGCAAAATCGAGGCCTGTCCGCACGCCTCGGTGACTACGGCGGCCGCGTGGTGGCGGCACACGTTGTAGAAGCCTCGTAATACGCCATCGTTGCCGCGCACTACAACGATCGGCTCCCCAGACACGCTTGCGGTGACGAACTGGCCGGGCTTTTCGACCTGCTCGACCCGCCCGACCATTTGCCAGGTCCGGCTGAAGACAGCTTTGGATTCAAGCTCCGCAATGCGCGGATCAACGTACCAGGGCGCCGGAATGGTCGTAGCTTCCGCGAGATTCGCATTTGCGTCGTAGGCAGCGAGAATGGTTTGCAAAGAATTTTGTTGGATCATCAGTTGTTCGCACCGAAAAACCTTGTGTCGCCCTAAGGCTCGAATCCCTCAGCGGCTAAGCCGCAGATTAACGCCACTCGCGACGGCATGTGAAAGCGGTTGAGGGAAACCTCCCCGAGCGTTGGAGTTTTGCAAGGGCATGGCTTCCTAGCCGTGCCATGAGTCTTTGAAAACGACGTACGGCGCGGTTTGAAGCCGCGCCCTTTCAAGGTTTCAACCGCCGATTGCGAAGTTTTTCCGCCTCTGAAGTCATGCCCTCCCCAAGTCCGCTTCGCTTGTAGAAGCTCAGTCAAACGGATGCTTTGGTCGGGTTGTCTCTCGGTTCCACGCCGACCGCTCTTTTCAACACATCCAGAAACTGCGCGATCCGTGCCTCTTTCTTCTCGGCTGGATCGCCCTGGCGTCGAAACAGGCCGGGATCCAGTTCTTCGATCAACAGAGCATCCTGGAAGCGTTCCACCACCCAATCGAGAATGGAAACGACCATCTCGATATCCAGATCTCGACGGAGTTCCCCGCGTTCGAGACCGAAGCGCACGAACTCCACCCGTCCGTAGGGATCTTCGGCGATCAGAAAGCGGTTGATTTCGCGTCTTAGCACCAAGTCCGTCCCGTACTGTCCCAGCAGATAGACGCGGTAGGGAATCCAGTCTTCGCGTACCATGTGCTCTGTCCGCACCAGCCAGTAGTGCAACACTCCGAAGAAACCAAGCTCCCGGATCTCGGCGGGCACTCTCAGATAAGGAGCAAAGGAATGAACCGCTCTCTTGTAAGCTTCGAAAAACAAACCATCCTTGCTGCCAAAGTGCTGGAAAATCGAGCCCTTCGCTATACCCAATCCGGCGGCAATATCACCGACTCGAGCCGCGTGATAGCCCTGCTCGGCAAAATGACGCATGGCCGCATCGATAATCTTCGCTCGTTTATCTTCGGAGCGAGGCCGTGGAGGCAGGTTTCGATATCGCGGAGGAGAGACCAGGCTGCTGCTGATTCCACTCATGGTTGACCTCAAGTCATCGCAATGTATCCAATAAGTGTTTGAAATTCAACCTTAATCTTCCTGATTGTTTCCCCTGTCGGATGCTACTCTGTTTCGGTCATACTGGACACTAAATGACCGAGAGTCGTAATCTGCATGCAACAATGCTTAATTCGGGGTCGGTACTGGTGCTGGAAAAGACTGGAATTCCTGCGGAAATAACCGGAAGCCGCTGGGACGAACAAGAGTCTCCGGCGGCGCGTGCGGCTTGCTCGGGCTAAAGAGGAAGCGATGTTGGAGGTCCCGGGACCTCCGACCGCGAGCGGGCCAGCAGCGGATCACCCGTTCGCCTTTAACGTAGACTAGCGCGGGCCGCCCGGCGAATTGTCAAAGGACCATCACGAAATTGTCATTTTCTTGTTACAGGAAGCGGCATCCCGTCACTCGCGCGGTACTGGCTCGCGCCGTCGAAAGATGCTGCCCAGTCCTCACTTCCGTTCGTAACTCGGACTATCCGGAAGGGGCGGAGGGTAATCGTGCCCGTACATGTTTTGGTGAGTCTGTGGCATGTTGGTGGCAGGCAGACGCATAGCTCCCAGACTTGAAGCATCCTCAGAAATGCTGACCTCGCGAGTGAGGTTGTTCAATTCCTCGGGCAACGTCTCTTCGTACCAGATCCTGAGCGTATAGCGGCCCGGGGGCACGTGAGGAATGCTCACTCGGCCACGCGTGTCCGAAATTCCGTAGTAGGGGCTGCTCACTGCAATTACAACCGCGCTCATTTCAGAATGGATGTTGCAGAAGATATAGGAAATTCCGGGCTTGTCGAAAACAACATCGCGCGTGCTTCCCGCTTCATACAAGCCAAGATCAAAGCGCTTGCCTTCGAACAGCGAAAATACGTTGTGAAAAAACGGATCCCGGTTAGGAAACTCCACCACAGACCCCACGGGCACAACCAGGACATGAGGGTCGAAGCTCTTATTCTTCTGAACCAGACGCGGCCGACTCGAGGCCGAGGGCGAGTTCGAAAGCGACGCACTGCCGACCGGCGTTAACCAAAGCACTATATTGCTTGCTTCACGCGGCTTGCTCTTTTTCCCGTTGTACACCAGCGCTACATCCGCGGTTACTGTAATCTCCTGCGCGCACGCCAAAGTTGCCCAGAGTATCAGCCCGCAGAGCCAGTAAACAGTTGCCGCTTTCATATTCAAAAGAAAATTCCCATGATCAGATTGAACTGATCGGCGTTATTGCTGACGTCATAGAGTTGAGACGTTCGCAAGTGCCCGTATTCTGCGGAAAACAGCAGGCTCGAGCGGGGCCGAAAGACAACGTTCACCAGGCCCCCGCGATTTTGAACAAATAGGGGGCCAAGCAAGTAAGGCTGACTTGCAACTGCGGCTCGCACTTCCCCGGTCGTTGGATTATCCAGTCCAACAGCAGCGTTGAATTCGAGCGTACTGGTTGCTTTGAACTTTAGCTGTGACCATCCGCCAATCGTATCCAGCCCGTGGGCCGGGGTGCCCAAGCTGTTGGGGTTGCCATCATACACCACGCTCTGGGTAATGTCGGCGCCGATCCCGCCAATCGCTCGCCCACGATAGAACTCACCCGTGAACATCACACGCCGGGCTAGCGGAATCTGCCAGTCTGCCATGCCCGCCCAACCGTCGATGTAGTGGTCGTCGGGTTGAGGACAACCCGATGGATTTCCCGCATTTGATGGGCACGTTACCCAATTCTGGCGGCTATAGTAGCCGGCCGCTCCGAAAGTCATCGGCTGACCAAATACAGTGCGCGTCCAAGCCGTCCGGATCGCATACGCCGGCTGGCGCGTGAGTTCGCCAGCGCTCGGCATGCGAAAATACGAATTCGCCGGGAACTCGCCAGTAAGATTGTCGAGAATCCCGCCCTGGAGCAGGATATTCTGATCCCCGGAAATCTGGAATCGATGCTCCACCCGCACCTGCGGACTCCATGCCCACAAATTCCCCGCATAGTTAAGCGCGGGGACTGCGAGAGACGCAAATGAAGTTGGCGAAAGTGGAGAAAAGAATGCGTTATCCTGCCCCACTACAACGGAGGTGTTTTTCCAATCCATGCGCATGCTCGCCGTCCGCAACCGAAAAATGCCTGAGTTGACTCCATTCCACGTGCTCGGAAACCCGCCGGCAAAGTCAGCCTGCAAGCTTCCCGATATCTTCGCTCCCGCCCACGTGGGCCCAAAAACCTCAAGACCAATTTCGGATTGGCGCATGCTTGCGCCCAAGCTTCCCGTACCGGTGCCTGGCCCTTTCACAAAGCTGGGGAAATCCTGATTGTCGGTGTCCCCGTGACTGTTGAAAAGATTCAGGAGCACGATGCCAGAAAGCCGAACCCGATATTTCGACGCGCTCTCGACCTTGGTCTGATACTGATCGTTAACCTTACTGTTCAGCAGTTGGGACGACTCTTCGACTGCCGCGACCCGCTCTTCCAGCGACGCCGACTTATTCGCTGTCGGCAAGTCGGGTTGGGACTGCGGGGAATCAACGCCGACCGGCGTTGTCAATTGGTACGAGTTCCCCGACGGTGGCCCGGCTGCGGACGCCGACGGACTGCGCGCGGTCTGCAGCTCATGTCGCAGTTCCGCATTCTCCGTCCGGTACTGTTCAGTTTCAGAACGCATTTCTGCCATCGCCGAGCGCAGTTCGTTGACCTGTTGTTGAAGTTCGTGTATCGCGGCCGCGGTCGAATCGCCCGGGGACGATGTCCCCGTCGGGCTTGATTCTTGTGACCACCCGAGAACACCACTGAGCAGCACCAGTAATCCGGCCCCGCTGGCTCTCCGCATCCAATCAGGCAAACCACTCCCCTGTTTCACAAATCGCCCTCCCCAAGAAGATTGTGGAATCGCGAACGATATTTAGTGAACCCGTGAGACGGTCTTGGACTAAGTTGCGCGCACCCCTGAACGGAAAATCTTACTCCGACTCTACCCTTTTTGCTCGCGCGAGTGGCGGGAACTCTGGCTTCCCCTCGCCACTACCTTCGGTAGTAGACGATGAAACGATGGGCAAGGTTATGCGGAAGACCGTCCCTTGCTCGGACGTCTTCTCGACCACGACATCTCCTCCGTGATCCTGGACGATTTTCTGCACCACCGTTAGCCCCAAACCGGTGCCGTTTTCCTTGCCATAGCTGATGAACGGCTCGAAAAGTTTGCCTCGAATGGACTCTGGGATGCCGCGACCATTGTCCGACAGCCGAATCTGCAATCCCCCGGGAACTTCGCGCAAGTCGATGTTGATTCGCCCATCCTCTCCCGCTCCCGCAATCGCCTCGCACGCGTTCAACAGCAGGTTGTAAAGGGCGCGCTCAAGCTTCTTGGTATCGAACCAGCCGATGCAGTTGCCCTCCTGACGCACCGCAATCCGCACCGCGTGAAAGCGCGGATGAGTGCGTACCGCTTGCACCACGCGATCGACCGATTCCTTTACGCTGCCGTACGTCCGCCTCAAGGACTCCCTGGTTCGCGAAAACTCGAGTAAAGAATCGATCAGTTCGGTCATTTGGTTTACCGCGATCCGAATTTCCTGGTAGAGTTCCTCTCGTTGATCGGTCGACAAGTGGCTCTCGCATAGGAACTCGGCATTCGCGACGATGGCCGCAAGAGAATGCCGCAGGTCGTGCGAGACCGAACTGGCCATTCGACCGATCGTGGCCAATCTCTCCGCATCGATCAACTCCTGCTGCGTTTTCAGCAGGCTGTCCCGCATTCGGTTAAACGCTCCCGTTACCTCCGCAACTTCATCGCCGCCACGCGCGTCCAGTGGATAGTGGAAATCGCCTCTTCCCAAAGCTCGCACGCCAGCCACCAGGTTCCCCAACGGCCGGGTAAACGTGTGGGAGATGAAAAACACCAGCGCGCTTCCGCCCAGAACAGCGGTCAGTCCCAAGGCCAGCAGGAGGCGATTCAGGCTGTCCAGAAAAGCGGTGGCCTGATCATAAGATTTGAGCACGACCAGCCGAACCGAGGGTGCCTTGTCGGCCGCGAGTTCCAGTGAAGTCGCCAGGAAGCGCTCGTCGCCCAGTTGGACCTGTTCTGGCTCCGGAATACCCGGAGCGGAATGCACCATCGAACGCCGCGAGAGCTCAGCCTCATGCGTAGGATCCAGGGTGCTCCTCACAATCGTGTCGCCGTAGTAGAAGGCTACCTGGCTAGCAGCGATCCGGCTTACCTGCGACGCTACTGTGTCGTCAATTTCATAACCGACCACGAGGAATCCCAGCAGCTTGTTCTCGACTGCTGGGCCAGAATAGATCGGCTTGAGGAAGACCTGGTACAAATGCTGAGCACCGTACCACCACTGGCTCGATCCTTCTTGACTGGAGGGATTCAGAGACTGCTGCGCCATCTGCCGTGTAAAACCCGGGGTCGCGGTGTGCAGCGCAACTACTTTGCCGGTTCGGTCCGCCAGCACAAACAGATCACTTCCCGCCAGTCGCCACAAATCGGTGGACGTATCCTGGATCGTAGCTTCATGCTGAGTGGTCATCAGGGCGCGCAAATTAGGCAGGTCCGCCAGCAATTCGGCCGCGTGGGTCAGCGTAAGCTCGCGTGCGCGGTGAAAGTTCTGGTAGGTGCTGACTGAGTTATGAAGGTCGGCGAAGATGCTCTTCTTCACCTGCGCCTGAACCGTGCGCCGCACCAGCAGCAGGCTGGTCCAGGTGAGACCGGCCGATATCAATAGCATGGAGAGCAGAAACTTTGTCCGCATCCGAAGTTTCATCATGCTCTCTTCTCCCTGCGCCCTAGCACTTCGCAGCCGTGGGAGTTAACGCACAAACTTGTAGCCCATGCCATGCACCGTCCGGAAATGTATCGGATTGGTCGGATCTTTCTCCAGCTTCTGCCGAAGCTTCAGAATATGATTATCCACCGTGCGAGTGGATGGATAATTCTGATAACCCCAAACCTCATTCAGCAACTCGTCTCGTGAAATCACCCGCTCCGCATTCTGTATTAGGAACTTCAGGGTCTTGAATTCCTGCGCCGTCAGCACCACCTGCTCTCCATTGCGGTTCACTTCCATCTTGACGAAGTCCACGGAAATTCCAGCAAAGGTGACCACATCCCCGGTTCCAGTCCGCACCGTGCGTCGCAAGGCAGCCCGCACCCGAGCCAACAGCTCTCGTGGACTGAATGGCTTGGTCACATAGTCATCCGCCCCGAGCTCTAAAAGCAACACCTTGTCGGAAACATCGCTGGCGGCGCTTAGAACAATAATCGGAATCGTCGGCGCCTGTTGCTTGATTTCGCGGCAGACATCCCGTCCTGACACGAGCGGCAGCCGCAAGTCCAGCACAATGGCATCGGGTGCTGCTCTGCGAAACGCTTCCAACGCCGCTTGGCCGTCGGTACTGATTTCAATTTCGAATCCTTCCGTCTCAAACAAACGCTTCAGAGCCTTCTGTACAGCGTGATCATCTTCTACGACCAGAATTCGCTCCATCGTGTTCGCCCCTGGATTAACGTAAGCCAATGCCTTCTGCAGGGTGCCTGGTGCACGCTGTAAAGTCGCTTCTCGGTTTGTCTCTACTCGAATCATAGCCCGCTCCAGAAATTGACAATTATCGCATCAACACTGGACAAGCTTACTACCACCACACCGCCGAACACCGTCGGGGACGAATTGTTGACAATGTTTTTACAATCTCCAGACAATTGCAGCGCCCTAATCGCCGTTTTGCGTGAATTCACATTTCATTTGGATTAGGTCTGTAGGACCACGAAACTGGGTCGCCATCGGAGTTTGTCATCGGCCGGGCACTCTCAACCAAGTGATGCGTGGGCGCGAGCGTACACACTGGATCCGTCGCACTGGCATCGCCTGTGAGCAGAAAAGCCTGACAGCGGCAACCGCCGAAATCCTCAGCCCGGCGGTCACAGCTTCGACACGGTTCCGGCATCCATTGTTCTCCGCGAAAACGCTGGAAGGCCGCGGACTCTCGCCATATACGTTCGAGAGAATGTTCGCGCACGTTGTCAAAGGTCATGCCCGCAATTACCCCTGCAGCATGGCAAGGAAGCACCTGGCCCGACGGATCGATCAACACCAGACGCCGACCCCATCCACCCATACACGCCTTGGGGTAGCGCGCGTAATAATCCGGAACCACACAATCAATTCTCATGCGGCCGGAAAGCCGTTCCTGCGCCGCTTCTACAACGCGCAAGCAGTTTTCCATCTGCTCACGAGTAGGAATCAGCGTATCCCGATTCTTCAGAGCCCAACCGTAATATTGAGCGTGGGCAATTTCCAGGCGGTCTGGCTTCAGCTGTTCCGCAAATCCAATGATCTCCTCAAGGTGATCGAGATTCTGACGATGCACCACCATGTTCACGGTGAACGCAACCGGGAATCGCCGAATAATCTCTGACAGAACGACTTTGTGCGCATGCGCCTTAGTGCCCGCAATCCAGTTCGCGGGCTCGTTCCGTGAATCCTGGAAACTCAGTTGAATGTGATCGAGCCCCGCGTCAACTAACGCCGCCAGTCGCGCTTCGGGCAAGCCAATCCCCGAGGTGATCAGGTTGCTATAGAGTCCGGTAGCGTGTGCGGCCTCAACCAATTCTCTTAGGTCACTGCGCGCCACGGGCTCACCGCCAGTCAAGTGGAGATGGAGAATTCCGAGGTCTCGGGCTTCTTGAAACACGCGGACCCAATCCTCGGTTGGAAGTTCCGACTTGGCTCCAATCAACTGGAGGGGATTCGAGCAATACACGCAGTGCAAAGGACAGCGATGCGTAATCTCCGCAATCAACGCTAGTGGGTTCGGGATCATTTAATAATCTCCCGACGGGGTTGTTAAGTCGCCAACCCAGGAGGGGGCTTCGACGCGTGCAGTTCCGCAATGCACTTTGTGTACCTTCGTGTCCTTTGTGGTGGATGAAGTGCAAATGCTGGAACCGCGAGGGACACGAAGGTACACAAAGGATGTCATGCAACCCGCCGACGCTCGTGCTGCCTTCCGGTCGAAATTCATGCTCAGTCAGCGATTCTAGCTTCGCTAAGCTAGTAGTCGACAATGCGCTTCTGCTGCAGAGCGTCCAGAAAGTTGCCAACGTCCTCGCGAATCTTCACTGGATCGCCGCCGCTGTACGTCGCCGAAAGCGCAGTCACGATCTCCTGAACCGTGCGCTGCCCGTCGCAAAGTTCCAGGATGTTCTGCCCGGTCCCTTGAACCCGAATCATGCCTTCCGGAAAAAGCACCACGCGTTCGCTGCCCTGAGTGCCCCATCGACAACCGGAGGCGAAACGCGGCTGGCTGGAATCAAACGGAGGAGGCACGCTTAAGACTCCCGAATCCGAAAAGCTCCAGGCGGCGGCCATCCTGGCTGCACGTATGCAAAGTAGAGCGCGTCCAACTGCGCCCACAGAATGTCACATTTTGCCCCCAGCGCCGCGATTGCGAGTTCCTGCTCCGATCGCGTACGAGCGTTCTCCGTTACCCACCGCAGGGCGAACCGCGCGTCTTCCGGCGCTTGGTCGAGACGCGCCGTAAAATAATCGAGCCCGCCGGAAAGCCATGGATAGTGCTGCCGCAAACGATCCATTCGCAACGTAATCAGGTCGCGCGAAAACATCTCCGTCAGCGACGAAGCCACCGCCTCCAGAAAACTCCGATTCCCTACCAGGCTCAGATAAGCATCCACAGCGTACCGCGTCGCCGGCAACACCTTGTTGCCACGAAGCACGCTTTCGCGTTCCAGCCCAGTCGCTTCCGCCAGTTTGATCCAGCGCTCGATGCCGCCGGCCTGAGTCGCATCACCATCGTGATCGATCACCCGCTTCCGCCACGTCCGCCGAAAATCCGGATCATCGCTTCGCGAAAGAATAATCGAATCCTTTATCGGGATGACGCTCTGGTAGTAATAACGGTTTAGCGCCCAAGCCTGCAACTGTCCCCGGCTCAAGTGGCCTTCATGCATCATGAGATGGAAAGGATGCCGATGGTGATAACGCTCTTCCCCAACCTGACGGAGACGAGCCTTCAATTCCTCAGCGGAGAGCACCGGAGAATCGCATGACACTTCATCCGTCGATTCCGACCTCATAGATCGAGACTCCACCCGTCCTCCGCTACTTCCCAACCCGCCGCTCGAGCCTGAGCATACTCGGGACCAGATTCATCCAGCATGGGATTGGTATTGTTAATATGCACAAAGACTTTCCGTGGACGCCGCAATCCCGCCAGCTGGTGCAAGGTTCCTTCCGCACCGGATAGAGGAATGTGCCCCATTTCGCGCGCAGTCGACCCGCTTCCCTGCACCCGGATCAATTCATCGTCGCTCCAAAACGTCCCATCAAACAAAAGCAGATCGGCTTGCTCAAGACGCGTGAGCAGCGAATTATCCACAGCCGGAACGGCCGGCATATATGCGAACCGTACGCCTGAGGACGATGTCACCACCAACCCCAGCAACGCTTCATCAGGCTTGAGACTGGCAGTTCGCTCCCGTGAAACGTAAGCCGGATAGCGACTCCCCAGTGAAAACACAGTGCCACTACTTCCCGAGTCGTTCCCCGTCTTGGTCAGCAAAGGAAAGGTCCCGTCGGAACCGATCTCCGTCCACGATACCTGGTCCGCCACCCGATTCAGCATCGCGAACATGCTGTTGTCCTCCTGCAGAATACGCCGGATCGAAGGTGTGCAATAAATGCGGAAGGGTTGCAATTCGCGGAGAGACAACAATCCCGCAATCTGATCGATATCGCCACTGGTTAGCAGAACGCCAGCAATCGGAGAATCTCGCCCCGCGTTCTGAGGATGCAGGGCTGGCGTAGCCTCTATCAGGTTTCGCAGATCAGGGGAGGTGTTTAACAAGAACCAGACGTGACCGTCACTGCTGACTGCCACCTGGGTCTGCGCCCGGCTCTTGCCGCTGAAAGTCCCGGCACGGAAGGACCCGCAGTTGCGGCAGTTACAATTCCACTGCGGAAAGCCACCTCCTGCGGCCGAACCCAGGATTTTTATGCGCATCCTCGCCGAAGATTACAGTGCGGCGGAGGCGTAAGAGTTGATCTCACAATTCAAGGCAACTTCCTCAAACTTCGGTGCTGTCCACTCCATGGTCTCAATCCCCTTAAAACAGCATTACCTGCCCACCTAGTATACAGTCCTTCGCCGATTCCGATCGACGAAAAACTTGCGCTTGGAAAGCGCCACTTTTCAAAGACTTAGCGCAAGGTTACTTTAGGGCCTGTCCCTTATCTAATTGGTGTCCTGTCCTTACGACAGTCTTGCACCTGGACCAACCTTAGTTTTTACTAACCTTGGCCCTCCCCTGAATCCGTAGGGATTAGTGCGCTGGAGCGACTGACTGTGGTAGAGGATCCGAAGTGGGAGTTGGCTATTCTGGCGACTGTCCAGGGCTTCTATGAGAAGCTCTTGCAGGAGTCCGTCCGTGGAGAAGTTCCTGTCCCGGCCGGGCTCGAGGCGATCTCGCTGCAGAGCGACGACAGCGTGCTGGAAACTTTGTCCAGCATGCATCGCTGGTTGCGTTTGCTCGATCTGGCGATTACCCCCGCCATGCTGCGCCGGGCTTTTACGCCCGACACCGACCCCGAAATCGCCGAAGCGATGCTTCGTTATTTCACCCGCAACCGCGATACTACCGAGGTACATCGCGACAAGACTGATCTGGTCACGACTTTCCTGTATCGTCATCCGCGCGTACCCGGCCAGTGGGAGCGCCGCGGTTACGGCCTCGATGGCGATCTTCCGCTGTCACCATTCGAGATCGCGTTGCTCGAGATTCTGGCCGACGCTGATGTTCCCGAACTAACCGATGAACACATGCAAACCCTGCGCCTGTTCGATCACTTGCAGCAGGAGGCGGAGAACTTTCGCGATCTCAACGCGCTGCTCGAATCCGGAATTATTCCTCGCGTGCGCGAACTCAAACAGTCGCTGGATACTTCCTTCTACCATCCCGGCGTGCTGGCCACGATCGCGCCATACAACACGGCGTTTGGCAAGAAATTTGACGACCTGTTCCACCAGTCCACCGCGGAAATCAAGAACTTCGCCGAAGTGGTCGAGGAGCAGGGTGGCAGCATTCTTGGCAACGTCGACGGCGTGGATGTCACCGTGGAACACGTCGCCGCGATCCAGGAGAGCGACCTGCTTCGCATTGACTATGGCGCCGCGCTCGACAAGTTCCGCCGTATCACGAAACTAAAGAAGACTCTTGACCAGCGTCCGCCTATACGACGCAGCCCGCGTCTGGTGCGTCCGGCGGCGAAAGCGCCAGTCAATAAGGCAGCTAAAATAACTTTGTTCCCCAGTCGGCGTCCGGTGCTCGATGTGCCGGCCATGCGTTCGGCGGTAACGCCGCAACAGATTTCCACCGAGGAAAGCAAACTTCTCCGGATCGAAGAATCGATTCGCATCTTCGTGCGCGTGGCCGACCCGAAATTCCGTCAAGTGGTCCCCATGCGCTTCTTCAATCTCCTGCTCACACCCGCCGAAGCCGATGCCTATTGCGCCGATTATCTGGAAGAGAAGAGCGTTCGAGCCGGAGTGGCTCGCGTGATGTTGCGCCTGGTTGCCGTGGTCGCACGCATGACGACTGAACTGGAGGAAATGAAGCGCGCCGAGAATTCCGCATCGTTGTGGAAGTTGCACGCCGACGCCCTAGTCGTTCTTCTCGAAGTCGGCCGCTCCGTAAATCAGAATGCTGAACGCGTCATGACGCTGGCCGAGCAACACGGCGCCAAAGTTGAAGCCGACAAGATCCGTCCTCCGCTACAAAAGCTGCAAGATTGCTCCGAGCTAGTCGAGAAAACCCTAACCGACGTTCCGCAAGAAAAGACCCTGGGCGCCAGCAACGCCAGTTGATTTTGGATGCAGTCCGCATCTTCATTTCAACGCCCTAGCGGCTGATTTTCCACCTTTTTCCGCACAGTTACGCACGCGCGCGACGTGACGAGGTGGTCGGTTCCACCGCCAGAGATCGGATTGAGGCAGAGATAGATCGGTTGGCCACAAGGGACGAGAGTCTCGATCGTCGCATCAACGCCCTGGATCAAGTGAAGAGGCCGGCATGATCGCCTTAACATTGGTTCGAGTGATTGAACGTCATTCCGACGAACTCGCGGCCGAACTGGTCACGAAACTCGGAACATCCCCGCGCACCGCCGACTTGCGCAAAGTCCCGGTCAACGAATTGCGTCGACAAATCGAGGAAATCTTGCAGCACCTGAGTGAGTGGTTGCTCACCAAGACGGGCGATGACATCGAGCAGCGTTTTTTTGAACTGGGTGAGAGCCGCGCGTCTCAAGGGGTCACGCTCTCCGACTCCTGCAGGGCAATTGCTGTGATTGAGGATCATCTCTGGGAATTTCTGGAGCGCCAGGGCTTCAAACGCGGCCCGGTTGAAATTTACGGCGAGATGGAATTGCTGCGTCTGCTCGACTGGTTTCTTGATCGCGCTATATGCTTTGCGACCGAGGGCTATGAGCAGTACAGCCAGTTGCAGGATTGATCGGGCGCTTGATGCCTTAGTCGCCCGTAGCTGGATCGGGTATCGGCTATGCCAGAGCCACTTTATATAAGGCGACGAGTTTCGCCCAGGCACGCTCGGCTTCGGCCTTGTTATAGATGGGCACGCCATCGCGGACGGGCATATCGGGCACGCACCAGCCATGCAAGCCTGAATACACTTCGATTTCGGCGGAAACCTTGGCGGCTGCAAAGGCCTCCTTCAACTTATCTTTGGCATCCGGCTGACGCTCGTCGTCGTTCGACGCGATTCCGAAATACATACGAGCTTTGATCTTCGGCGCGAGCAGATGCGGGCTATCGGGTTTATCGGTCACCAGGCCTCCGCCGTGGAACGACGCGCCCGCGCCAATGCGATTGGGCAGGAACGCGGCGGTCCTCACCACCAGCGCCCCGCCCATGCAGTAACCCTGGGTTCCGATCTTCTTTGCCTTGTTCACTTCTTTTTGCGCATCGAGGAAGGCAACGTAAGCGGCGGCATCCTTTTCGGCGTTGCCGGGCGCGTTTACCGACGCCATCAGCGGCTTGAGTTTCGCCATATCGTCCGCATTCTGGAAGTTGAAGGTAGAGGCATCCGAGAAAGGAGCTTTGGACACGCGATAAAAAGGATTGGGCACAATGACGGAATATCCGTCACCCTCAGCGGCGATACGCCTCGCCATGGCGCGCATCGAGGGCCGCAAGCCGAAGGCGTCGGGCCAGATCAATACTCCCGGATGGGAACCGGTTTTCGGACGAATGAATGCGGCGTCGCAAGCACCATCCGGAGTCTTGATCTCGACGTCAGTCTCGGCCACTTCAAGGCCTGCAGCCGCTGCCGACTGTACCGTCGCAGCCAGGCCCGCACCCACCAAGAGGGCTGTAAAGTCGCGCCGCGTGATGTCTCCGGGATGCGCGTCGTTGGTCGGTTGGTTTCTCTGATCGTCTGTCATGGATTTTCCTGTAACGAGTTTATCGCTTTTGGCTACCCTACCGCATCCTCGAACGTCTGGGTTGTTGAGCTCTTAGATAGCGGGTCCCTTTGCGATTCGCGACGCTATATCCGCTAATTATGAATGGTCAGACTTGCCTCGCGCTCCTGCAGCAGAGCTTGCAGTGTCTGAACACGATCGCTCGTAGGATGGACCACGGCCAAATAGGCGGCGCGCCATAAGACCGTCCGCGGCACGGGGCCCCGCCAGCTTCGAAGAGCCTTTAGCGCAGCTTGCGCAAGATTCTCTCGGTGTGGATACCGTATGCCAAGAATCCGGAGGATGGGTTCAGCGATGATAATTACGAATATTACTCCCAAAGTTACATGCACGCACCGCATTGTCCAATGGCCCAGGTAGATTGCCCAGGGAAATATCCACGCAGCAGCCTTAGTCAACTTCGGCTCATGCTCTCCCAAGGTGGCGATCCCACGGTAGGTCAAATTCACAAGCTGCGCGTGTAGGTGGGGAGGAAGCCAGTTGAGCACGTGTGGAAGCGACTGCAAACCCCACCCAATCAATGCGGCTAAGAAAAGGACTTGCATCAGAAAACCCCACTCCCATAGCAAGGGCCAGGTCAGAGCGGCCAACCGAGACTGAACGCGGGGATGCCCAAGAGCTCCCTCCAGCGCCTCAACTGCTGCCTCTTGCACGCTGCTGTCGTTTGCCGCGTGAGCTGTCTCTTTCCGGTTCAGTGGCTTCGAACGACTCAACTCCAGCAGCCTCTCGCGAACTGGCGGGTCGTTCGCGACCCGAGCGAGTGCTGCCAGCGCCTTGGAGCGGACATAGAAATCGTCGTCTTTTGTGAGCTCCAGCAATCGCTCCCGAACCTTGGCTTCTGCGGCAACACTCTTACACGCTTCAGCCGCGGTCGCGCGCACGAGTGAATCTTCGTCGTAGGTGAGCCCTAGAAGTCTCTCGCGCACTCGTCGCTCGCTGGTACTGCCGGCCAACTGGTCAATCGCCGTACGGCGCACATCGCAATCTTCATCCCGAGTGAGCTCCAGCAATCGATCTTGCACCGCAGGCTGAAACGCCGCAGTCTTGAATGTGCTCGCGGCCCTGGCGCGCACGGCGCAATCTGGATCGCGAGTCAGAACGAAGATGCTTTCCTGCACTCGCTGGTCGTTTGCGACGCCCGACAGTGCTCCAGCGGCCGCATGCCACACGGTGAAGTCATCATTACGAATGAGAAGCAATAGGCGCTGCAATACCTCCGCTCGATGCGCGAATCTTTGCAAGCCTTCCACTGCCGCCTCGCGGACCGACGATTCCTCGTCTTGACTAAGCGTCAACAGCCAGTTCTGCACCTGAAGTTCATCTGCGCTGCTGCTTGACGATGTCTGGTGCGCGTCGGCTGCCGCGCCATCTGCCGTCTTCATCTGCGTCCCACGTTCCGGATTGTCCAATGGAGCCGCCAAGGTCCTGGTTGCTGCTTTCCTGACTTTCGGATCCTGGTCTCGAGTTAGTTTCAGCAGAGCCCTCATTACGTCATAGTCGACCTTGGCTGCCTTCAGTGACTCCATGGCAATGCTCCGTGTGACCCAATGTTCGCGGGAGTCACGCGCCATAGCCAACAGGCGCTCGCGGATGTTCGGATCGAAGGTCGCAGTGGACATGGCGCTTGCAGCCTCAGATCGCTGACGCCGGTATTTGGAGAGGCTCTCTTCTATCAGCCATGAACGCACATCGGTTTCAGCGGTTACTGTTTTCAAAGCGTGCATTGCATTGGAAGGAACGTCGGAGGTAGATCCGAGCAAGATCCTCTGCAGTAGCAATACCCAAAGAGGCGATCGCGATAGCTCCATCCACCTCCGTCGAATTTCCGGGTGCCGGCCGGCCTCGGCGAGTGCATTCTCTTGAGCATTGGAGGCTAGTGGACCCGCAATTCGGACGGCAAGCCGATTAGGACAACGAGCGTGAGCCGCGCCCACACACAGAGCCGCCAGATTCAAATCACGGTGCAATATCGATTCGTACACGCGCCTGCCCCAGCGGCAGTGCTGCGTCCAGATTGCCGTTATAAAGAATTCCGCTGTTTGACGCGACCGCGTCTGCCCCTCCGAGAGATGCTCACGCATTCCGGAGCCGACTTCCTTGACCTCTTCTCTAAACAGGGGAATGAACCGTGCCAGGACGCGCAGGAGCGGGCCCAGCGCTTTCACGAAGAGCCACGTCAAGCTGGGAAACCATATGGTGAAGATTGAAGCCTTCTCCCCCTTTAGGTTACCGGCACAGTAAACAATGACCCGTTGCCATTCCGGTTTGTGCAAGTGCGGCTTCACGATCGTAAAGGGGTCCGGGCTTGATGCCAGGGCCCGCGCGGCGAAGTACTCGCGGAATGTCTCAATGGGGAACGCAAAGTCCCTATGTTGCTGGACTACAAAACGAGTTTGGACGAGATGATCGCGGAAGTGTGCCTCCTCCGCGTCACTTAGTTCCTGAAGCGCCTCTGGATGGATCAAGCCACTCTCGTCGTCAAATGATCTTAAAGCGAGTTTGCCCAGAATTTTTACCACCGAGTTTGAGGTAAGTTCTCTGGGCCAGTCGGAACCCGGCTTGTAAATGCGGTTGCGGTGCCATTCGACAAGCGCCTCCACGCACTCCGACAGCACTTCCCCCGGAAGACTCGGGAACTTTTGAATCCTGCCTTCTTCCTCCCAACTGACAGCGGTCAGGCACATGAAAGACAACAGAAGCGGATTTCGCGCCATCAGGCCTACCTGGCTTCGCGCCACTCCCAGCACCTTGGAGCAGGCCGCTTCGCCGTCCACTCCAAATTGAGCACCAATTGCATTGCATAGCTTTACCGCAAGCTTCTCCACTTGATCAGGTTGCAAATCTCGCAGCGCATACACTTTGAAGTCGGGAAGCGGGATTCGCCGGTAGGCGTCCGGCCGAGAGCTGAGCACCAGCCTGTTGCCCTTGAGGCCCGCTAGTAACTCGACCATATGCACCCGTGCGTCTTCGCTTAACTCATCAAAGCCATCCAGCAACACGGTTGCCTTGCCCGACTGAATGACGACGCAGCATGCCTGCCAACTTTCCTTTTGCAGCCACTTTTTCACCGACTCTGGCATCCGTTGCCGAAGCCACTCAAAGGCGTCTGACTCGTTCCCAATCCACGCGCGCTTCTGTCCCAGTTCCACCAGCAGAGGCAGCGTCTCATTCTGCGTCGCTGCTAATCGAGCCGCGTACTGACGCATCAACGTGCTCTTGCCTTGTCCGGGCTCTCCCAGGATCACCAGTCGGGATTCACGAGTGAGCGCATCACTTGCGGCCTCAGGCGGGAGCGCATTAGCGGGCTCGGATTCGGCTCTGTCCGGCTGTTGCGCTCGTTCTTCTTTGCCTACGGAAAACAATCCCCCGAGCAGTCCACGCCGTGTCCGAAAAGAGGCCCCTTTAGCCTCCAGCTTCACCTGAGGTTCGATGAAAATGTCTTCAAGCCGCATCGGCTCCGACGAAATGTCGAGGCCAGGAACGCGCACCATGCTCGCGTAGTTCGTGAGCTCCTTGAAATAAGGATGAAGGATGGCGTCCATAGTCCCTATAAGTTGTATGCTTGAGATTCTCCGGACCTCTCCACGCTTAATCGCCGTTGTGCAATCTTAGAGCCTTATTGTCAGGCAGGCTTCCGACAACTCCCAGTGCCGCATGGTCTTGTCTTTGTTACGTGTTGAAAGCCGAAGCAGAACTGGCGCGATCCGCGCAACTAGCGGCATAGGTAATTGAGTGTACTGCGCAGTAAGGCAGCCGAGTAGTCCAAACTCGCCGAGATTCCGGCGCGCTTCAAAGTGATACCGAGATGACAGATAGGATTCGTCCGTCCTACAACCCGCCAGCAGTTTGCTTGACCGTTTCAACCCCGGCCTTAATCTGACCCTATCCTGCCGAGGGTGGCAACTAGCGTAATGCGGGTCAATCTGTTGGTCAATCCCCTCCTGCGGAACGGAACATCGCGTAGCCGGCAAGACTGGCGGCTGGATGTGGAACCAACGGTCAGTTGTTACAATCGACCCTCCAAGGTGTGCCGCCACCACGACCAGCCGCCTGAGTTTGCGGTTGTAGAACAGAAGGTCGATGTAAAAGTCGTCGCCGTCGAGCTGGATGCGCTTTTGCCGGGCGACGAAGGAAAAGCCCGCGCCCAGCTCGAGCAGGAAGGTCTCCAGCTCCCGGAGGATGGCGTCTTCCAGGTCACGCTCCAGAAAGCGGTCGGTAAGCCCCAGAAAACCCAAAACATAGGGATCTTTGAGCAGCAGAACGGGAGTAAAGTCGCCTTTGCTGCGGAGGATGGCCAGCTCCTGACGGATCAGTGTATCGGGTTGTTTAGAGAGCGCAGTGCGCTCATAGAGCATCGAGTCGATGCGCGCACGAAGGGTACGCACGCTCCAGCCTTCGATCCGGGCCATCTCCGCCCAGAATTCCCGTTGGACGAATTCACGGCAATTGTTCTAAAAAGGCGTGGCCGACTCTTTTCGGAGTCTTTCAAACACAGGCCATTACGCTCACGACCCCGGTCAATGAGATCGCGGTAGGTCTCCAGCAGCTGTAGCTGCCAAAGCGTAAAGATTAAGCTGATGAAGCAGTGACTCGGAAAACTGGTGTGGGGTCTGTGTCGATCCGGAATTTGATTTCATCGGTCTCCCTTTTTTGTACTCTGTGGATTTCTCATTGCGCTCTCGACCGAAGCCGAGGCGTAACTTTCTCGCGGCCGCAACTCACGACTGATCTTGAGAATCACTCCGTCGCCCGCAGCACTTCCACCGTGGGAGATCAAAGCATATGCCACCGGTCCGAACTCCAAACATTCACTCCGCAGCGCCCAATGCCTCCTCTCGTCGCCAGACAGATAGTCCGTGTGAGCCCATGGCGAGGAGGCCGAGCGTCGCCGCTCGGGAAGGACGAGCCCTCAGAGCAACGGGTTGGTCGGCGCCGATCGTATTCGGTCCCTTGGTCTTGCCCGTGACGATGGGCTTGTCCGGCACCGTTTCATAAGCGTAGCCGGTTATGGTTGCGGCAAACCCCTTGGAGCGAGCGCCCACCTGAATGCGTGCCCAACCGCCAGCGGTTTTGAGACGCAGGCCGCGCGGGAGGCCGAGTTGGCCTTCGAGCTCGCCAAGGGTCTGACGTACGAACAAGGACTACAAATCGAGGGGCGTTATTACGATACCAAACACGAATGGGATCGGGCCGAAGAGACCTACCGCAGGCTGGCAAGCCTCTCACCGCAAACCATCGACTATCCCTTGCACCTGGCAGACATTCTGGCCAAGGATAGGAAGCCGCTGGAAGCAATCGCGACCCTGGATCGGCTCTACCCGCTTTCCCGGTTGGCCCGCGATGAAGCTCGCATCTACCTCGCAGAAGTTTCAGCTGAAGACCGCGCTGGAGACTTCAAGAAAGAACTGGCCGCGGCCAGGGATGCCGCTGCTCAAGGACAAATCGCCAATGCTCCGCTGGTGAGTGCCAGAGCTCTGCGGGCGCAGGGAGTAGCGCTTCAGCATCTTGGCGACAACACACAAGCGCTCAATCAACTCCGGGCAGCGGAAAAGACATTTGAGACTTTGAATGATCCGGGAGGCCTAGTCGAAGTGTTGCTCGATCAAGGCAACATATTCAGCGATCTGGGAGACATGAATGAAGCTGAAAGCAAGTAGAACAAGTCCCTGGCTCTGGCGCGGAGCACGGGAAACAAGCGAAAGGAAGCAACCGCGTCCGATAACCTGGGAAATATTTTTCTGACCCGGGGGGAAACAGAAAAAGCCAGAATCACCTACCAGCGCTCCTACGAACTGTCGCGCGAAGTTGACGACAAGACTGGTGAAGCTTTTTCCCTCCTGACGATCGGCGACGCGTACCAGGAGGAATGCCATTTGTCGCGAGCGGAAAACTACTACAAGCAGGCGCTGCAGATGGCGACCAAATCGCAAACCAGGAAATCAGGGCAGAAGCGTTGGAATCCCTGGCGGGAGTTCTGGCAGACCGGGGGATCTGGCGCAGGCCAAACGAATGGCGGAAGAATCTCTGACTGTTGCCCAAACCAGCGGGGATAAGACTACCGAAACCGCTGTGCTCATCTATCTCGGCCAAGTCCTAGCGCATGTTTGCCATGGAAATGGGGGGCATCGATGCTAACTCTTTTATTATGAGCATTGATTGTTGTCGCGGGCGAAAAATGTAGTGCCAAAGTATTTTGCTGTTGTGCTCAGTTTTCTATTGAACATGCCCACTAGACCGCGCTATATGTAGTGTCTCCGGAGGGCTTGGCTTGTTCCTTCGCTCTGTTAAGGCACCCAATGGTCGCCACGAGTATCTCCGGCTGGTCGAGTCGTTTCGCGAAGGCGACAAGGTCAAGCAACGCATCGTCGCTCATCTGGGGCGGAAGGATCTTCTGGCTCCTCACCTGGACACCTTGGTGCGGTTGCTGCAGGCTGAGACCGCAGCTCCGCGCTGGGTTTCCGCCGACCAGATCACCACGCCCCGTGCTTCCACCTGGGGACCGATTTTGGTAGCCCGGCACCTATTCGACCAACTCTCTCTGGGATCGATACTGGACGCGGGCCAAGCGCCGCTGCGCCACCGTCAGCCGCTATCGGAGCGAATCTTTCCTCTGCTCGCCAATCGGCTCAGCTGTCCGGGTAGCGAACATGCCTTGGCGCAATGGCTGGAAGATTTTTATGTGTGCAATGCTGCGGGCCAACGCTGGGTGCCGGTGTGGAAGCAATCCCGCCGAGTCAAGGTGGGCTTCGATCAGTTGAAGCTTTGGTATCAGAGCTTGGATGATCTGTTGGCCGAGAAAAAGCGCATGGAGAAAGCCGTCTACTTAGAGGTGCGGAATCTGTTCAGCCTGCAGCCCGACCTGGCGTTCTATGACATCACCTCCACCTACTTCGAAGGGGCGGGCCCGGCCGAGCTGGGACGTTTCGGCTACAGCCGAGATGGCAAACCCCGGAATCGTCAGATCGTGATCGGGGTGGTGATGATGGAAGGCTGGCCGATCGCCCACCATGTGTTCGCCGGCAATCGTCTCGATCAGACCACGGTGCGGGAAGTGGTGGAGGACTTGAACCAGCGGTTTGAGTTGAACCGAGTGGTGTTCGTGGGGGACCGCGGCATGATGACCATCGGCAATGTGCAGCAGCTGCGGAAGATGAACCAAGGCTACTTGGTAGGATTGCAACGGCGCAATCGCAAAGACACATTTGAGTATATCCAGCAAGCCGAGGCGCGCACCGACTGGCAAGAATGTGCGGTGGGGATAGCAGCGGCCGAGAAGGCGGTGACGCCCAAGACCAGTGTGGTCGAAGTGGCGGGGAAAGAAGCTGGGGTGCGGGTGTTCGTAGTGCACAGCGAAGAACGCGAAGTGTATGAGCGCAGCCTGCGGGTATTAGCGATGGAGCGGGCTCGCAAAGAGCTGGAAGCATTAAGCGCGCAGGTAGAAAAAGGCGAGTTAAAAGAGCCGGACAAGATTGGGGCTGCGGCCGCCACGCGTCTGCGCCGCCATCATGGTCATCGTTATTTTGCCTGGGAGCTGCGGAAGGGGAAGTTTCGTTTTTTTGAGCATCCCCTCAACTTGGTGCGGGAGAAGGCGCTGGAAGGCAAATACGTCATTCAGACCGAGGAACGGAATCTGTCGGCCGCCGAGGCGGTAAGCGCCTATAAGCAGCTGAACGAAGTCGAGCGCGGCTTCTCTCATCTGAAAGATCTGCTGGAGCTACGCCCGGTGTACCACCACAGCGACGAGCGTGTGCAGGCCCACGTGTTCGTGGCCGCACTCGCGCTGTTACTGGATCGCGCTCTGGAAAAGAGTCTGCGCCGCGCCGGTAGCCAGTTGTCCTCGCCGTTTGCTTGGCAAGCGCTGGAGACGATCCGCTGTGTCGAAGTCGATCTCGGTCAGCGCCGCAAGACTTGTGTGACCCGCGGCAACCAACACGCCGCCGAAGTGCTGCGCATTCTCGGAATTACTCAGCTGGATCCGCCCACACCCGAGGAGGGACGAGAATGGCTCATGTAGTGACCAAACTCAAAAATCGCTCTTGCTTTTTCTTGGGCTTACAGGCCCCCATGGCAAACATGCGCTAGCCGCGCAGGGCGGTCTCAAGGAGCGGCAATCGATTGCGCAGAAGGCCATTGTCGATGCGGACGCCCTTGCGGCCAAGAGTCTCCAGGCCAGAAGCCGAATCCTGCTCGGTCTTATTCTGGTGAAGCAAGAGGACACAATCAAAGCGCGGGAGAACTATAAGCAGGCGCTTACCCTGGAGGAAAGCGCCGACGCAGGCATGGAGCAGAAGGAAACGCACTACCTTCTGGGGGAACTTGCAATTGAGGAAAATCACCCTTCGGAAGCGAAGGAGATGCTGCGAGTGCTGCAAGACGACCTGGGGCATAGGCATGACATCGACACCGAGCTGGAGTGTTTGATCCTGCAAGCTGAACTTGAACTCCTCGACCACCAGGGCGGCGCAGCCCTCAAGACTTCTGCGCGAGCCCAGGCGCACTCCATACAGAGTGAGCGGCTTGAGCTGCAACTGTCAGCGGCTGTGGTGGCGGCCCAATCCGCCGCAGCATCAAGGGACTGGATACAAGCCGATCGAATGATCAACTCCGCCCTGCAGCGAGCCTCGCAATCGGGATGCGTAGCTTGCGAGTTTAAGGCCCAGTTTTCCCAATGCGACTTGCGTGCGAAGAAAGATCGGTCGCGTGGCGTCCTCTGCTTTGAAGAGCCCAATGCCCGGGCGGCAGCGAAAGGATTTGGCCTCATCGCAAGAAATGCTGCAACCGAGACTGCAATCCTCGCAAAGTGAATGATCTCTACCGCGATCACCGCCGGGGCTTCCCGTGTTGCGTCTGGTCTCCTATGCGGACATGCCGTCGCCATTACCCCGGCCGGTTCAATGGAGCTTGTTCGCTCGTGTCTCTCCATCGACTGCAGCCTTCCCTGTGAAAAAGTCAGGTCGGCTCCTGCCATTGTTTTTTCGGGGCCTGCTCAGCCTTCACTCATGTTACGGCCTGCACGCTCGCCGAGTCGCTAACCGACCCTCTACACCGAAGGCTCCGACAGCTTCGTTGCCTCCGCTGCCGCTTCGATTGCTACCGGGTGGAGCGAACCAGTTCCCGGGCGGGAGTTGCACCCGCTGAAGTCCAGCGCCTCTCACGGCGCACTTTTTCGTCAACTAAGCGATGAACAGGCGAACAATCAGAATCGTGGATGGACTGTCTTGAGTACACTTGTGATATGGGGGTGAGCTCTAGCCTGCTGACCGATTCGCAGGATGACGGAGCCAGCCCATGGCATGTGGTGGCCATAGTACTCCAAGTCGTTGGCGCCACGGATCGTCTCATGATATACGTGGCCGAAGGTGGGAGCAAATGTCACCCACTTGGTCGGAGCGCTGCCGATGAAGTACTTGTTGTTGCCCCAGAATTCAGCCGTTCCTCTGTCATAGTTCAGCACGGTATTGGTATTGATAGACAGACGATCGTGGCCCGTCTTATCGGAGAAGAATCTCATCCACGACTCGGTCTGGCCCTGATTTTGCTTGAAGCTTAAGGGTAATCCTTTGTAGGTGAGATGAAGACGTGTTTGGGGTTCCGAAACCGTCGCGACCCGTGACGGGGCATCAGGAAGTTGGACAGCGCTCTCCTTCTCCTCTAGTGTCGACGTTCTTTGCGCCCACAGGACGTCTGTGGAAAGCACCAACAAGCTGACCAACAGAATCGAAGAAAGATACGAAAGCGAGAGAACTAAGCCCCGCATGGGATTTCCTTCTTTAAGGGTCTGGGGTGGGCCAGCGCCTTTCGTTCAATCGCAAAGGCTCAAGGTTGGCATAAGTGCGGCACGATGGGTCTTCGTGGTTACACCAATTTTTAGACAGTTCCCGGATGTGTGTCTGGTCAATATTGCACACTCCCAAACGGACCAAGGTAACGGCGTACCCGGATCTCGCGAGTAGAGTCGAGAACAGGCGCAGTGACTGTAGTCTCCCGGTGGTTATTTAACTGGGCTTTCGCCGCGTCACCTCAGTCCGGTTTGGCCTGGTTCTGTTTCCTGTTGCCGAGTAGGCCCGGGGAATTTCGCCCCGAGCCTCTCACAGATCCGTGCTTGACCGTCTCCGGTCACACGGCTCGTGCCACCCGTGGAAGGCTGGCGCCTTCCGCCAAGACCATCGGGTTCCTCCTGTTGCCAGTTGACCCATGTCGATCCCGACTCGGTGACCCGCCCCCTTCGCTCCACGAGAGTTACCCCGTCTCATCGCTACTACGGAGCAGTCCGCCCCTGCTCGGCGCATCGGTACTGTCGGCCCTCGCGGGGCTTCCGCTTGGGCCTTCTCCCTTAGCATCACCGACCAGGTTCTCAAGTTCCGTACGAAAGCCCGGATGAGAGTCACGCCTCCTATACACCGGACATCGCATGGCCAGTAAGTAGGTCCCTGCCATGCTGCTCCCGGAACAAGCGGGACATTCCGGTTTTGATGTCGTCCGAGTTCGATTTCGATGCGTTGTCAGCCGAGAAAGACGCGGTACCCTCGCATCGAGTAGCAGCGCCCGAACGTATACCCCAGAAAGTCAAACTTCTCTTCCGGCAGCTTGCAGACCCGCGTCTTCTTTTCGTTCACCGTCAACTTCAGCTTCGTCATCATGTTCCGCATCGTGCCGAAGGTCTCTTCGGCGTTGCCACGACAGCAGATCACGAGGTCATCGGCACAGTTCACGATGTACGCTTTCCAACGCTTTTCGTGTCCCAGCTTCTTCCATCCGAGCACGAACCGGCGCATGTACAGATTGCTCAGCAACGGGCTGATCGGAGAGCCCTGTGGACTCCCTCGACCTTCATCCCGATTGCGCGTGCTTCGGTGCAGCTAGCGGCATGACGCCATCAGCCTCTCCGCGGTGTCTGTAAAACGCTAGCAACGCCTCGGGTTAATCGCGATCCCGAACCGCCGGCTCTCCCTTCGCCTGCTGGACCGCAACGTGCTGAACCACGGCCCCAGGATACGGTTTGTCATCTCCCATGATTCCCTTCCACAGAATCCGATTGAATAACTCGGAATTGATCTTGTCAGGGTGGTTGAAGTTGAAGCCCTTGGTCATTTGCGCCCACCACGCACCGTCATGCAGCGACTTGACAGCCGCGGTTATGGGCCGCCTCCCGGGGTTGCTGCATTCCGGTACCAGGTCCGGGTTCACCGGTGGCTGGCATAGAATGCCGGGAATCGGCGCCGTATAGGGCTGTAGGTTGGGCTGCTTGATAAACACGTCCGACATCGGAAGAGCATTCGCGTCGTTGAGGCCCAGGTAGTTGACGCCGAGTATATCCTCGATCGTTCGGACCACATTGGTAGAGTTGTAATTCGTGTGCACCACGGCGCCGCTCTTGGTGTAAGGAGAAATTACAAACACTGTCGAGCGATGCGCATCGACGTGATCCGGCCCGTTCTGCGCATCGTCTTCAACAATGAAGATCGCCGTGTCTTTCCAATACGGCGAGTTTGTCACCGCCTCCACCAAACGGCCCACGGCATAATCGTTACTGGCCATCTGCGCGAGCGGGTTTTCCAGACCTCCAACATTCGTCGAGAAGTTGCCGAAATGGTCATTCATGAAATCAACCATTTCGAAGTTAGGGAGATTGCCCTTCTTCACGTAATCGGTAAACTCGCGATTCCACTCCTCGAAACGGTATTGATCGGGTGTGTTTAGATCCCACCCGCGATAATAGAGGTCGGTCCTACCTTTGAGCGACGGCCGTCCCGGGACCGCTTGCACAACCTTCTGCTTGAACGCGTCGCGAACAATTGGTATGTACAGTGGATATCCCGCCGAAGGAACAACATAATAATTCTCATCGGCATAGAGGCCATAGTGACGAACCGTCTTACCGGCCCGAAGAATGGTGTCCCAGATGTAGCCACCGAGCGCATCGGCATCGAGATCGTCCGCGCCTTCGGAAGCGGTGATGTCCTTCTTTCCCGGCTCAATTGAGGAATTGCCTGTCGGATCGAACAAGGTGGTTATCCGCACCGTGCTCGGGCTGGGCGTGCCGCTCGTCTGGTCTGGCACCGCAATGCCGATGTTGCGCGGATTACCATTCCAATCGAACGGGATGTTAAAGTTCGCGTTGCCATAACCGACCAGCACGTTCTTGACCGTGGCGTCATTCGCGTGGCCCTGCGTATCCCAATTCCAGCCGTCGCCGCTTACGTCGCCTGCGTCGTAGAAATTATCAAGCAAGGCGAACTGCGTCGCGAGCAGGTGATGATTGGGGGAAATGGGTTGTGGAAACTGCACCCGCGTCGGGTCGCCGTTGCCCTGCGCCAGATCGCCAAGCACCTGATCGTAGGTACGGTTTTCTTTCTGGATGTAGATCACATGTTTGACGTGGTCGTGCAGGAACGCCATCATGGGATCATGCCGAGGGTTGCCGAAGCCGTTATTAGCATCCACTAAACTCGAGAGATAGCTAAGGGTATTGGCATCCGGCACGGGGATGGTCAGAAATCCCGCCTTGAGCAATGCCGGGACGTATTCATTGCGGGAGGTAGGATTCGGCGGCGGGCAGAGGAGCTGCGCATATTGTGGTGGGATGCCCATCCCGGGGCAGTCTGACCGATATTCCAGGTTGGGACCGGCGTTGGATTTCATGTTCACCACGAACAACGTTTTTCCGTCGGCACTCACCGAAACTGAGCTCGGGTACCAGCCGGTGGGGATCCGGCCGAGCAGTTGCTGAGAAGCTACGTCGATGACAGCCGCGGCATTCTCACCGCCGAGCGTGGCGTAGAGCCGACGACCGTCTGGACTAAGCGCCAGCGAATTGGGATTGGACCCTTTGTAGTTGTAGCCCGGACGCGCCACCGAGATTCGGCTCTTGACCACATCTTTCGTGGTATCGATCATCTCGATCTCATCAAGGTCTCCGTTGGCAACGTACAGTCGAAGTTGATCGGCAGAAAGTATCATCCGGTTCGGTTCGCCCCCTACCTTGATCACCTTCAACGATCCCGATGGACTCACCGATAGCACCTGGCCATCGCGCTGACTGCTCACGTACGTCTTAACTGGCGCGCCCTGAGCATTCGATAGCACCACCGGCCAGTAAGGCATCTCGCCGACGGCCGTCGTCTGTCCCGGGGCGAAGAAAACGATTTCGTTGGTGACGAGGCGGGTTGCCGTGTCGATGATCGATAGCGAATCGTTCTGATAATTCGCTACGAACAATGTCGTTCCATCCGGACTGATGGCCATACCTGCGGCCACTGCGGCGAACGGCATGAACATATCCAGAGCAATGGGATTGTTGTTGATCGGGGTGTTGACGAACAGACCGCCAGTCGGGAACTCCTGTATGGGCACGTTGGCTGGTTGGTCGTGATTCAAGAGAACGAACGGAGCATCGGGTACATAAGTTCCGTCAGCACTAGCTCCGGTGGTGGTCGACTTGAAAACCTCGACGCGATCGTCGATGCCTCCGGCCACATAGAATCGCGTGCCCGAGGGATCCCACAACAATCCCTGATACGTGTTGGGAATGTTGATCAGTTGCTTCTGCACCGGCTGCGCGCCGCGGACGTCGAAAAGGAATACCCACTCCGCATTCGGCGTCATGGTTGACGAAGGCAACCCCGTCAGGGGATAGAGTGCGGCCCATTGGATCGGCGTGCCGTCCGGTCCTTGGGTATTGAAGTTTGTGTTGTAACCCGTAGTTAAAATCAGCAAAGCCGTGCCGTCGGGACTGAGGGCAGTGTTCACCGCGCCATTCGCGTCGGCGGACCCGTCGGGACGGAGGCCAGTAGGCAGACCTTGGAAAACTGAGCCGGGCGCCGCTGTCGGTGTAATGTAGAAACCGTCCGGCAGAAGGTTGCCTCCAACCGGCGCCGGGTGCCGCCTCTGACCATCCGCCAACTCGGGCACCGTCAGGCAGAGAAGGACTGCCATCACGGCGCAAAAGCAAAAGCTCGTCTTTTGTCGCATGTTATCTCCTTTCGAGGTCTGCCTCTTGGCCTTGGGTGACCAAGAAAACCGGAATTTTCTTTTCGGCCTCGAAAACGGCACCATTGTACGCCCGCTTCGCCTGTTCGCGACATTGTGAAACGATTTTTCATCGGCGTCCTTTGACGGTCCGGCCTCGGTCCGCGATGTCTAGCCGGGCCGGGAGCCGGGCGTTGAAGCCTCAAATCAAAATTGAGATTTCTCACGGAGATGCTTTAGTTCTGTGCCCGACGGGGAACAACGCATTTGGCGCAGCCTGACCCGGATGAAGCTACAGCTCACGCGCGACCGGGTACGACAGCAGAACCAGCATGGAGTGTCTGCTAGAAGAGATGCGGATCAAGCTATCGATTGTGGTCAGCAATCTACTGGGCGCCAGCGGGCTTCGCATTCTGCGGGCTTTGGCCGAAGGCGAGACTGACCCCAGGCAATTGGCGCGGTTGGGAGATAAGCGGTTGCAATGCACCGAGGAGCAATTGGTGGATACATTGACGGGAAGAGTGCAGCCCAATCACAGGGCAATGCTGGCGTTACAACTGGAGCGGCTGCAGTTGATCGATCAGCAAATTGCCGAGCTCAATCGCATGATCGCGCAGGCCATGAAGGCGCATCAAGACGCCGTGATCCGACTGGCGGAAGGCCCGGTTTGGGAGTGGATTCGGCACAGCAGGTGATCGCGGAGGTGGGTGCCAGGCCAGTACTTTCGCCTCGGCGGCGGAGTTGACCTCCTGGGTCGGAACTTGTCCGGGGAAGGAGGAAAGCGCCGAACAGAACCACAGCAGCCGCTCCGCGAAAGGGAATAAATATCTGCGGCGGGTACTGAACCAGGCGGCGCACGCTGCGGTGAAGAAGAACGGCAGTCACTTTCAAGCGGTGTTCCGGCGTCTGCTACCGCGGCTGGGCTATAAGTCCGCCATGGGCCGTTGCCCATCGGCTCTGCCGTGTGGTTTGGAAGATCTGCCATGAGGAGGTGCGATTTATCGAGCAAGGCTGCGAACCTGATCCCCAGACTAAGAAGAAACGCGCTCAAATGCTGGCGCGAGTGCTTCGCAAGCTTGGCTACGAGGTCGCAATCACACCGATAAACCCGGTTACCGCCGCACACGGGTTGCAAGCGTAGAGGAGGATTTTCGACGGAGTGCTGGTCTATTAAGATCGCAAGTCACCATCGGACGTCTATGCTAACGTCGGAGAACAAATTAAGGAGGGCCGCCACGTCGGCCTTGACTTTTATGACCTTCTCATAGAAGCACTCATTGACCTTTGAAAGGGTTTTGAGTGGCTATGGCCTGTTCTCAACAGTTACGCTTCGGGAGCCGAAAGTCGTACGATGATCGCGGGTACGAGCAGCACCATGAGCTTCCAGTTCTCGGTCATTGGTGCATGAACATGATAACCGCTCAAATCAGGTGATGGCGCTCACAACCCGGCTATCAAGAGCGCTAACGGGAACAACGGCATTGCCGCCCGTGTCTATTCCTTCATATAGGGGGCCTCAATGGTCATCCGCTGGGGAGTGTTCTCCGCTAAAAGCAGAATGGCTCTTAAAACAGGCTGGCTCATTACGGCCGGAGTAGTCGGACTCTACTTGGGACTCATTCAACCCCGTGACCAGACGCGAGGCATTGCCTCGGAGAGGGCGTCCGGCCTTGCCGCCGTCAGCGGAGGTGTGGGTTGGGAACCAATCTCGCTCTGGCGACAAAACTTAATTCTTCCGCACATCAGATCTGAAGCCTACCTTCAGAAAGGTATTGTTGGAGGCGTTTCTGTAGACCGGGCCGTCGTCGCACCCGCCTCTCTCATCACATTTTCAGGGGGACATGCCGGCGGAGACGAAGGCACGTCGGAGGACCGTAAGCTAGTCCAGACGGAGTCCCTTGGCCTCGTCGTCAAAACTCCGGTCGAAACTGCCGAGAAAATCATTCAGATCGCGCAAGGTGCAGGAGGATTCCTCGTAACCTCTAACGTTAACGGCGGCGCGGACGCGACCAGCGCCTCGCTCAGTATTCGCGTGCTGGCAGAAAAGTTCGACGAAGTCCGATCCCAGATCCGAAAGCTCAGCTTGCGCATGGAAAGCGAAAGCATCGACGCCCAAGACGTGACCAAACAATATGTCGACCAGGAAGCCCGCCTGCGCAACCTACGGGCTCAGGAACAGCAGTATCTCGGCATTTTGCGTAAAGCTGCGACGGTGAAGGACACGCTCGAAGTCAGCGACAAGCTGAACGAAGTCCGCGGAGCGATCGAGGAAAAGCAGGCAGAATTCGAGGCGCTGTCGAAGCAAGTTGAAACCGTCGCCGTCAACATCACGCTGCGGGCTGAAGCCGATGCCCAAGTCTTCGGCCTCAATTGGCGTCCGCTCTATCAGCTGAAGATCTCCGCCCGTGAGGGTCTCGACGGTTTCGGTGAATACGCTGCCTCGATGACGACGTTTGTGTTCTATCTGCCCACGATCCTGCTGTGGCTTTTCACGATCCTCGCCGGGGCCGCCGTGGGCTGGCGGATTTTGAAATGGGCAGCCCGAAGACTATTCATTTCGCCGAAAACAAGTTTGGTTGAGAAAGCAGCGAGTTAGTTCGCGCGCAGTTGTGCGCGACGCATTGAGCGACATCGTGGTGTTTTGCCAATCATCTGAAAATCAGGGGCGGGCTCGCTGGAGGGCGTAATCGAGGCTAATAAGGAAAACTACTACCTCGCGTTGCGGCGCACTCAGCAAACCATCCGGAAGGAAATACAGAACTGGATCAATACAATTGGCAGGCCAGTCCGTGGGGCGCTTTGGGCCATCTTGTAAGGAGTGGTAACTGGAGGTCCGATCGTGGAGGAGGTAATCTGGTCCTGGGTAGGCTGTAGTAAGTAAGCGACGCGCGAGGTACCGTGCCAACTGAATATCAGGAAATGTCAGATCGCTACGTAGTGATGAGCACTGACGACTTGCTGCGTGTTGCTGCCGATCCAAAGAGCCTCACGATAGCAGCTCGCGAAGCCTTGGCAGAAGAGCTTCGGAAGAGGGGCCTGGACAGTCCAGATGCAATCGCGAAGTATGAGCACGAGCGAGACCAGCAGATCACGCAAGAAGAGGAGCAGGCGGCTGCGGTCCGGTGGTCGAAGCGATCACGATTCCAGAGAGTTTTCGATCACCTGAAAGACCATCCTATGGCGGCGTTACTGGCGCGCGTCGGTTTCCCAGCCTTGGCGTTCCTGGAATGGTGACGCTGAGAGTCGGCAATGGCCGCATCCGTCGCGCATCGCGGCGCAACGCGCACGTCGCCAGCACCGCTAGCAGCGCCCGGTCCCGCATTCCGCGAATGCTGTGCGGATTCGGTGCCTGCAGTAATGCCCGGGCTTCTTCCCACGCCAGCCACCGGCCCAGGCGTCTGCCCTTTGGCTCACGCCCGCGACCGACACAATCGCCTGCGCCGTCTCGCTGTCCACGTACCCACACCGCTGGGCTTCGGTCGCCAGCTTGCGGATCGCCGCCAGCCGTTGATTGATGGTCGACGGCGAGAACTTCATTTCCCCGAGCCAGGTGACGTAGCCTTGCACCGACTCGCGCGACATCGCGCGGCCCGCCGCCCACACAAAGAATTGTTGGAGGGCATACTCGTAGGCTTGCTGGGTGTGCGGCGAGCGCACGGCATTGTGGACCAGATGCTTCGCCCACTCGACCCCGTCCACGCCGGCCTCGGGCACTACCAGCACCCCGTGGGCCGCAGTGGACCTGGCTCCGCGGGTAGCTATAGCTAGCCGTGCCCTTCCCACAAGACCAAATCTCCTGCACGACCATTTAATTTTAATGAAACCAGAGCCAGCCGCACCTTCCCTCACGATTATTTGCGAAACCAACTCCAGGGTCGAAAAACCCTGTGTCGCAAATTAAGTCGTGCTGAAATCAAAGGAGTTAGCGTTACTAGCTCTGACTTGTCTGACGTTGAGCGATTTTCATGAAGTTTCGCGGGCCACACAGGCTGACAGCGGCGAAACTACCTGCTTGCCAAGCCCCCTGCAGTTTCGGCGCCGTCAATCGTGTAGACCTGGCCGGTTATATACGCTGCGTCGTCCGACGCCAGGAACGCAAAGAGTGCTGCGATCTCTTCCGGCCTGGCGTGTCGCCGCAGCGGAATCTTGCGATTCACTTCGTCCAGCATCGCATCGGTATATTCAGCGCGTTGCATGGGTGTCAGCACGTAACCTGGCGCCACGGCGCACACTCTCACGTTGGGCGCGAGTTCAAGCGCCATGGTTCGAGTTAACTCGATCACTCCAGCTTTGGTCGCGTTGTAGTCGGCGTAATAAGGTTGGCCTACAAATCCGTTGGTCGAAGCGGTTTGCAGAATTACGCCGCCGGCCCGCTCCCACATGTGGCGCGCAGCCGTTTGGGCCATGTAGAAGACGCCGGTCAGGTTCACTGCGATGACCTTGTCCCACTCTTCGGGAGTGATTTTGAGAAAATCATGGCGAATGCTGATGCCGGCGTTGTTGATCAGTACGTCGACGCCGCCCATGATGCGAAGTGCATCGTCAAACGCTGTCTCTACCTGCTTGAGGTTGGAAACGTCTGCAGCGACAGTACCAGCTAGACCCGGTAGCTTCTCGCGGATTTGCTGGCGGCCTCTGGCGTCGCGGTCGAGCACGCATACGGCTGAACCTTCTTCAAGAAACCGTGCCGCTGTGGCTGCGCCGATGCCGCTAGCGCCGCCGGTAATGAGCACACGCTTCCCTTCGAGGCCGCGCATTCGGTCTCCTAACATAGACTGAGGAAAAACTTGAGTCTATACCTCAGCGGCTAAAGCCGTTACTTATTTGAGAGCATTTACCGCAGCGCTGGAAAGCGCTGCGCCACCCAAAATCCTAATCAATTGCTCCGTAGCCGCTAGATAGGTTTTCCGCGAAAGAAGTAGACCAGTTCGATAATCAGAATAATTACGACCATGAGTTCCAGCACGAAGGCACGGCTCTGGTTAAACTGGTCGACCATGAAGCGATAGAGTTCCTCGGCGGTTTGTACTTTCTGTGTGACCAGGTCTTTGTAATCAGGAACGCCTACTTTTGAGGCTGCCAGTTTGTACAGACGGGCGGAAAACATGTCGCTGAGAAACTTGATGGCGTTATCGGCGTGCTCGGTGAGTTCGTTCACGTCGAGCAAGACGGTATGCAGCTTGGTCGCGGCGCGCGCCAAGCGCCAGCGCGCCAGCATTCCGGTGCCCTCATCGAACGAGGCGTAAACGCTTTCGAGTTTGCGGGTGAGGAACTCATCGTAATGGCGGAACTCGAGCAACTGCGAGTTGGCATACTCCAGTAGCTGAATAGCAGTCTCGGCGCCGGTCGCGCTGTCGTACAGAAAGGCCGCGTTCCAACTGATTACTGTCAGATCATTCGGGTAATACGAAATCCGTGACTGCAAGATTTCGTTTTGTTCCCCCTCAGAGAGTTGTGCCGTTTCTCCGCGAACGATCTGTGCGATGCGTGCGCCATGAGACGAAACCAGCTCGTTGGCTGAAGGACAACCGCTGATCTCACGCACATGAAAAATGAAGTAATCCTCGCTTAGCCAATCCGGATACGGCTTTACGAGTGCCGGAGTTGCGCGCTCCAGTTTCTGGTGCGCGATGCGCGAAGCGTGGCCGGCGAAATCAACATCCCATACCCAGCGGCTGCCGAGACGGACCAATGTGTCCCAGTCGCCAGAGAATGGCAGCTCCAGCACCACGCTCACCACACCGTAATCGTAAAACTTGATCTGTCCTTCGAGGCGCTCGCCGCTCTCGAGGACCAATGCGTCAATCGGCTCGACCACCGGAGGACGCTGGTAACGGACATACCCTGGAGCCGGATGTTTCAGGGTAGGCTGTTCCAAGGTGCGTGCGCCGAAGATCTCACGCAGCTTGTCGAGACGGATCTCTTCGCAGACATCGAATTGAATCAGCACCAGAACGGAGCCGTGGAGCGAGGCGTCGACCGACGGAGCTTTTCTCGTCTGCTCCGAAGTGTCGGCAATGGTGAGTGAGGATTCGCTGTCCCGGATCATAGGGCCCTCGTCTGCGAAGACTGGGAAGACCAGGCGAGCCTTCGTCGGTACCTAAGTATTTTCCCAGAATTGGGGTAGTCTGGCGAGATGCATACTGTAATATCAACAACTTACAAGCTTACAGTTCCGCTCCGGATGCAACATGGAATTTTGGCCCATCTGCACCGGTCTACCGGGGGGCGAACAAATAGTACGCCAAATAGTTAGCTTGGATACACAGGCAGGCCCAAATTAATGCAGCAAGGACCGTAATCGCTACCCATCCTCGCTTGTAATTCATGGCTACATGATGCCACAGGTCAGATGCAAAATCGAGGCGTGGAAATTAATAGTGGTTCACTAGTGATGGTCCCTCGCCGCCATTTGTATTACCTCTGCTAGGTGCAAGGCTTGCCGATTGGTGCATTGTCTGATCTGCTCGCGGCAACTGAAGCCGTTTGCGACGATCAGACAATCGGACGACGCTTTCCGAACCGCGGGCAGGAGTTCGAGTTCGCCGATGGCGAGTGACGTTTGGTATTTGTCTTGTTCGAAGCCAAAAGATCCCGCCATGCCGCAGCAACCCGGCGCCGGAGTTTGAAAATCGATCCCCACCTTGCGAAGCACGGATTCTTCATCGGTCATTCTCATAATTGACTTGTGGTGACAATGGCCGTGGACCAGGGCCTTGCGCGACAGTTTCGGCAAGGGGAAATGAGTTGCTTTTTGCTCGAGAAATTCGCTCAGCAAGAATGTCTGCTGCGACAACCGGTGGGCCCGCTCGTCGTTAGGACACAGGTTCAGGAGTTCGTCGCGAAAGACTGCGGCGCAGCTCGGCTCCAGGACGACGATGGGAACGTCCTGTTTGATTTCGGTTTCCAGAGTCTCCAGAATCTTGAGCAGCAGATTCTTGGCGCGATCTAACATACCCCAATCATAGAGAGGACGTCCGCAGCACAGGTTGGCTTGGGGCAGCATCACCCGGTAGCCAGCGGATTCCAGAACCCCCACAGCAGCCTTGGCGGTATCCGGGAGAAAGTAGTTGTTGAACGTGTCCGGCCAGAGTAGCACGGGCATTGCTTCCGGATTGCCGAGCCCTCGACGGCTGAACCAATTACGGAAGCTTTGCGGCGCAAAGGTAGGAATGCTACGTTCCCTCGGAATACCCGCAACCAATTTTGCGATGTCACGTATGAGAGGTAGTTGGGTGGTCAGATTGAACAGCCCTGGTGCCTTCGAAGCGAGCCGGGACCAGATGTCGATGTTCCCAAAGGCGTAAGCACTGCGCGGACGACGGCGTCCTTCGTAGTAGTGCGCCAGGAACTCTGACTTGTAGGTGGCCACATCGACGCCGACCGGGCAATCGCTCTTACATCCTTTGCAGGCGAGACACAAATCGAGCGAGTCCTTGACGTGCTGGTCCCGCCATCCATCGTGAATTACGTCGCCCTTGGTCATCTCCCAGAGCAGGTGAGCTCGACCTCGGGTTGAGTGTTCCTCTTCGCGAGTCACACGGAAACTGGGGCACATGACTCCGCCTTCATCGTGGCGGCATTTCCCTACGCCCACGCAACGGAGAGTGGCATTTGCCAGACTGCCTTGATCTTCGGGAAACTGGAAATGCGTCGCCGGCTTCCACGGTTTGTAGTCGGCGCCCAGACGCAGATTCTCATCTAGCTTGTAGGGCTCAACTACTTTGCCCGGATTCATTTTCCACTCCGGGTCCCATAGCGCTTTGAACTCCCGAAATGCCTGTACCAGTTCCGGCCCAAACATTTTCGGTAACAACTCCGCGCGCGCTTGCCCGTCGCCGTGTTCTCCGGAAAGCGAGCCGCCATAGCTGATGACCAAATCGGCCGCCTCTTCCATAAACCTGCGGAAGTTGGCGATACCTTGCCTGGACTCGAGATCGAAATTGATCCGCATGTGCAGACAGGCGTGTCCGAAATGTCCGTAGAGGGCGCTGCGGTAGCGGTAGCCCTCCATCAGTTTGCAGAGATCGCGCAGATAGCTGCCGAGCTTTTCCGGAGTAACGGCGGAATCTTCCCAACCCTCCCAGCCGGGCGGTTCTCCAGGCACGTGGGAGATGGCTCCCAAGGCCGATTCGCGCACCTCCCAGACCCGCTTCGCTTGCTGCCGATCCGGGAACAGGCGCATCTGCGGCGGGTTTGTATTCTGGCTGAGAGTGCGCATGAGATTGCGGGCCTGAGAAGCCGCTTCTGCGGCGGTGTTTGCGCCGAACTCGGCGAAGAGCCAACCACCACCCTGAGGTAGAAGAGCAAGTCCGTCGGGATTCAGATGCCTTCGCCTGGTGAATTCGACCAGCACACTGTCAACGGCTTCGAGGCCGATCGGATGATGAGCCATGATCTCCGGTACGCGATCGGCGCACTGAAAGATATCGGGATACGCGATGACGAGGAGAACGCGTTCCTGCGGGCTCTCCACCAGCCGACAGGACGCTTCGAGCACGGTCACGCAGGTGCCTTCCGATCCCACCAGAGCGCGTGCCACATGGAAGCCGTTTTCCGGGAGCAGGTAATTCAGGTTGTAGCCGGATACGCGACGCGGAATATTTGGGTAGCGTTTTTGGATGAGATTGGAGTATGTATCGCGCAGCCTTGTTAGGCCGGCATAAATCTCGCCACGACGCCCCCCGGCGCCGATGACCTTCTCGATCTCACCATCACTGGTCTGGCCTACCCTGATGCGCAAGCCATCATAGGTGAGAATCTCGAGTTCCTCGATGTTGTCATCCGTTTTACCTGCCATAACTGAATGCACGCCGCAGGAGTTGTTTCCTATCATGCCACCCAGGGTGCATCGGTCGTGGCTCGCAGGGTCTGGACCGAACGTCAGGCGGTGTCTTTCCGCGGCGTTCCGCAGACGATCGAGGACCACGCCCGGCTGGACCCGCGCCATCCGGCGTACCGGATCGATCTCGAGGATGGCGGCCATGTATTTCGTGAAATCGAGTACCACGGCGACGTTGCAGCATTGTCCGGCGAGCGAAGTTCCGCCGCCCCGGCAGAGGACGGGCGCGCCATATTCGCGAGCCAAAGAGATGGTCGCGATGACATCGTCGCTGTCGCGGGGAAGAACCACTCCGATGGGAACCTGGCGATAATTGGATCCGTCCGTGGCGTAGAGAGCGCGGCTGCCATCGTCGAAGCGAACGTCACCACGCAGGTGACGGCCGAGGGCGGAGGCAAGTCCACTTGCATCCACCACGACAGATCTGGCAGCACTCGCGAAGTCGGCGAAGTTACTTGGCATGTACGCGGGAGACGCTAGTCTGAGGAGTTGCTGCCAGTCAGATTCTTGCCCGTCACAGTTGCAATGTTAATCCGGGTCTTACTGCCTTCCGACGTGATGTTGATCGTCACAATATTTTTCTTGTCCGTGGAGACAATCGTGTAGTGATTCTGATCCTTCGTGTTGACCTTGGCATTGGGAAGTTTCGAAGAGTAGAACGCCATGACTTTATCTGCCGAATCGTCGCTCTCGAATTGTGCCTGGACGGTATGCATTCCTCCAATGGTGGCGCTGTTCCCCTGCAGGACGCGCGCGCCTGGATATGGGTCGATGCCGAGATTGCGGACGGCTTCATCGGGATTGTTTGTGCTCTGTACCGTGCCGAAGGGAGTTTCCACCTGAACGTTGCCGTCTCTATTTCTTACACGACTGTCGTGGGCGATTCGGCGGACGATAAAAGTCAGCGTTCCTATTCCCAGAATGCCGAGCGCGACAACGACGGCGACGACGATCAAAATGACTTTGAGCGCGCTGTTCGCTTGAGGCGGCGCCACCGGGGCCGATGGTGCGGTCGCTGGAACAGCAGCAGCCATGGGTACGGCGGTGCCGCACTTTGGACAGAATTTTGTGCTGGTTTCCAGAGTTGTGCCGCAAGAATTGCAGAAGGCCATAGGTCACCTCGTCCGCCCAGTCCTGGGTAAAAGCTTGTGCAGAGAGCGGAGTATATCCCAAAACTGCATTGGAAGTGCAGGCCCGCATCAGGTCCAGAGACGCGTGGCGTAGTCGGCCATGCTGAGCGCCAGCAAAAGGAACAGCCAGAAAATCGCGGAGACAATCACAATCTTGGTCAGTTTTTCGCTGGTGTATTTGACGTGCATGAAGAACAAGACCACGAGCACAGCCTTGAAGGTGGCGATCACCAGCGCCACGACCGCGTTGAACGGCCCCAGGTCGACGAAAGAAACCGCCGCGGTAATCACAGTCAGACACAACAGGGCGATCCAGATCGCGTAGTAAAACTTGCTCGACATTATGTGCTCTGACATGGCGGTCCACCCTCATCGGTGTCGATCGATCAAATACAGCAACGGGAACAGGTAAATCCAGACAATATCCACAAAATGCCAATACAGGCCGCCGATTTCGACGGGAGTGTAATATTTTGGCGTGTAACGCCCCTTCCATGCGTAGTAGGTCAGGAAAACGAAAAGACCGACTCCAATGATCATGTGCAGAGCGTGCAGCCCGGTCATCGCGAAGTACAGCGAGAAGTAGATTTGCTCATGCCGCGGGTCGATGTGGAGCTGTGGATAGTCCCTCACCAGGTCGTCCACATTGAAAGAGTTCCCCGGGATGTGATGCTCTTTGTATTTGTTGTACCACTCGACTCCCTTAATGCCAAGGAAGGCAAATCCGAATACGATGGTCAGAAGCAACAGAACAACCAGCAACTTGCGCTTGCCCATCTGCGCTGCGCGCACGCCCAGCGCTACGGTCAAGCTGCTACAAATGAGGACCGCTGTATTGATCGTACCCAGCCAAATATCCAGGCTGCGGCTGCCGGCGGCAAATTCGTTGAAGTACCAAAAGCGATAGATCAGATAGGCGCAGAACATGCCGCCGAAGAACATGATCTCGGTGGCCAGGAATAGCCACATGCCGAGAGCGGCAGCATCGCGCTGCTGTTCCGCGTCGACAAAGTGGTGCAGCAATTCCGGGCCGTGTTGCTCGACCGCGATCGGGCTATCGCTCAACAAACACCTCCGCGGGAGCGGGGATCTCTTCGTAGTTGTATGCTTCCCACGTCACCTCTGGCGCTTCCTCAAAATTGAAAGTGGGCGGCGGCGAAGTGGTCTTCCATTCCAAGCCGGCCGCGCCCCACGGGTTATCCGGAGCAATCTTCCCGTAACGCATGGACCACAGGAAATAGATCATGGGCAGAACGTATCCGACTGCCAGAATGGTTGAGCCTGCAGTGGAGAGCACGTTCAACACCTGGAATTCTGGCGGATATTGCCAGTACCGCCGTGGCATGCCCATGTAGCCGAGAATGAACTGCGGAAAGAATGTCAGGTTGAAGCCGGCAAAAACGAGTAATGCTGCCAGCCTTCCCCACCCTTCCGGATACATGCGCCCGGAGATCTTCGGCCACCAGAAGTGCAAGCCACCGAGATAACCCATCACCGCGCCGCCGACCATGATGTAGTGGAAGTGGGCGATGATGAAATAAGTGTCGTGCACGTGCACATCGATTCCCAGAGCGGCTAAAAACAGTCCGGTCAGACCGCCCATGGTGAACAGACCGATGAAACCAAATGCATACAACATGGGAGTGGTGAACGAAATCGAGCCTTTGTACATGGTCGCAGTCCAGTTGAATACTTTGATCGCTGATGGCACCGCAACCAGATAGCTAAGGATCGAAAAAATGAGCGCCGAATAGAGCGAAATGCCGGCTACAAACATGTGGTGGGCCCAGACCAGGAATCCGAAGACCGCAATCGCAATACTCGACATGGCTACGAAGTTGTAGCCGAAGATGCGTTTCCTTGTAAAACATGCGACGACTTCGCTTTCCACCGCCATCGCCGGGAGGATCATGATGTAAACGGCAGGATGAGAGTAAAACCAGAATAAGTGCTGGAACAATAGCGGATCGCCGCCGCGAGTGGGATCAAAGATGCCCAGATTGAAAGCGCGTTCGAATACGACCAGCAGCAGCGTAATCGCAAGCACCGGTGTTCCGAGCAATTGGATGATGCTGGTGGCGTAGTGCGCCCAGATGAACAGTGGCAGGCGAGACCATGTCATGCCCGGCGCTCGCATCCGATGAATGGTCACCACAAAGTTGAGCCCAGTGAGGATGGACGAGAATCCCGCGATGAAGATCGCGATGCCCGCTTCAATCACCCTGGTGTTGCTGAAAGCCGTACTGAAGGGCGTGTAGAAGGTCCAACCCGTGTCCACGCCACCGGTGAGGATGCAGTGAACATAGACGACTCCGGCAATGATGTAAAGGTACCAGCTCAGCAGATTGATCCGCGGAAACGCCAAGTCCTTGGCGCCGATCATCAAGGGGACGAGGAAATTTCCCAGCACGGCGGGGATGGAAGGAATCAGAAAGAAGAAGATCATCACCTGGCCGTGCATAGAGAAGAGCTTGTTGTAGGTGTCTGCCTGTACCAAATCGCCCGCGGGGGTCAACAATTCGAGCCGGATCAGCAGCGCAAAGAATCCTCCGACGAAGAAGAAGAACGTGATCGATGCCAGGTACAGAAGCGCGATACGCTTATGGTCCGTGGTCAGAAGCCATGAGCGGATGCCGTATTCCTGATTCAGATAATTTTCACGTTCAGCAGTAACTGCTACGGTTGCCATTGCTATTCCTTAGGGTTTTGCGAACTCGTGCCTGCTGGAGCGGGGCTGGGCTTGCCTACTGCACCTGACGGAGCCGGGCTCAACGACTTGATATATGCCACCAAGGCATTCAATTGTTCTTCGCCCACGAGCCCCTGAAAAACCGGCATGATGGGTTTGAATCCGCTGACGATTTTCGCGGCCGGACTCAGGATCGATTCGCGAATATAGTTTTCATCGGCCACGACGGTTCGCCCATCCTCCAGTTGCACGGGCTTGCCAAAGATTCCGACCAGATTGGGGCCACGGCCTTGAGTATCGGAGCGGTGACAGGTGGGGCACCCCAATTGCTGAAAAAGACTTTCGCCGCTGGCTGCAAGCGATCCGGTGGTGCTGCCGCCGGAGAGCCATGCCTGGTATTGCGCCGGTTCCATGACCACCACTTGTCCGATCATGCCCGAGTGCATGGTGCCGCAATATTGCGAACAAAACAGGTGATAGACACCTGGCTTGGTTGCCCGGAACCATGCGGTCGTATAGCGCCCCGGCAGCACGTCCTGCTTGATCCGGAAGGCGGGAACATAAAAGCTGTGGATCACGTCCTGCGAAGTCATAATCAGTCTGACGTCGCGCCCGACCGGGACGTGCAGTTCGTTGATCTCGCGCTGACCCTCCTGGTGTTGGAGCTTCCACATCCACTGCTTGGCTACCACATAGACTTCGGAAGCCCCCTGGGGTGGAGTTCGCTCATGGAAGTAAATGACCGCGCCCCAAAGGAAAATAACCATGAAAATTCCCAGAGGAATGATCGACCAGGTTATTTCCAGCGCGGATGAACCTTCAATCTGCTCCGCTTCAACACCGCGACGCTGACGATACTTTGTCGCGAACACCAGGATCATGGTGAAGATGGCCGCGCACATGAACGCCGACAGTGCCAACAGAAAAATGTAGAGTGCGTCTACATTGCCGGCCCCGGCGGCGGCGCGTACAGGCCAAAGTGGAAAGTTATCGAACATAATTAGTCGTTGGTCGCTTGTCGTTGCTCAGCGGCCGATTGCTCGCGACGGTCGAATTCATTCGGAACATCACGATGAGGAATGTCCCGAGAATCAACACCGTTGCGCCCGCTGCCAATTGCAAAATCCTGCTGATGATCGCTCCGTATTTCCCCGTGTTCGGGTCGTAGTGATAGCAGTAGAGCAAAACCTCATCCACCACTGTGCCGATTTTATTTTCCGACGCCTGAATCAACCCCAGGCGTAGATCTTTGGGCGCGAACTCGACTCCGTAATAGTATTGAGCGATTTTCCCCTCAGGTGTCAGGACCATGATTGCCGTCGCATGAGCAAACTGGCCGCTCTGCGGATCGTATTGATACTGGAATCCAGCCGCCTTGGTGAGCGCATCGATCGAGGCCGCCGGTCCGGTCAGAAAATGCCAGCCCCGCGCCGCACTGGGTCGCCCGTAGCGCTTCAAATACTCGGCTTTCTTTGCGGATGCCATCTCTGGCGTTTCTTTGGGATCGAAACTCACTGTGAGAACGTCAAACTCTTTTCCTACATCGAACTTCAATACGCGCAGCACGCTTTCCAATCCGCTCAAAACCTCTCCGCACAGCATCGGACACTGGTAGTAGACCAGATTCAGAATCATCGGCCGCTGGCCAAAGTAGTCTCCCAACTGAACTGTTTTGCCGGTTTCATCGCGAAACTTGAGACCGGGCGGAATCTGTTCGTTCAGGCGCTGCTCAATGCCCACGTTCTTAAGTCCCGGCGGACGCACGTTCGCAGGCGGAGACAGGATGCCCTGCGTCATTCCCTGTCCCCACGCAGACGCGCTGAGAGCACATGCCGTCAACATCGCCGTCGCGATCAGCCTCGAAATGCTCGATCTTACTGGACTGCGCACTGCCACTTTCCTTTCCATTACTTCGGCGCTGCACCGCTGATGTCCGAACGCTCCGCGGCTTGATTCGCAACATTTACCGCGGACGGCGGAATGGTTCCCGCCTTCGGCGTGGTCGGCAATCCGCGTTGCGCTACCAACTGCATCGCTCGCTCGATCGGGATGCGCACCACTCCGGTCTTTTCGTCGGCCCAGCCATAACTGTTTAGCGTTTGCTCTTCCTTTAAGCGAAAATCGTTGATCTCAATTCGTTCGTTTCGCTCCAAACGCGGCTCGGGAAACTTTTTGATTTCATCCGGCGAGATGATGCGTGTATCTGTGTCCACCTGTTGCACCAGCGGGCTCTGCTGAGGGTGACGCGCTCTCTGGCGCGCGTCCATGAATTTGTACAGACCCAAAACCACCAGATAAACCAGCACTCCCCCCACAACCAGGCTGATCAGGAACGCGTAGATTGCCTGGGCGCGCAGGTCCTGCCGCTCGAAGCCTTCTTCCCCGCGCGCGTGTTTTAGGTCCTCACTCATGTGCTGGTTCCAATACCTCGCTCGCGGCCACATCGTACGCGGGCAGAAGCGGCAGAGAACTCAAATTGCGGAAGAAGTAAGCCAGCCAAAATCCGCCAATGGCCACCGGGACCATTACATCCGCCAACGTGAGGCTCAATGTGGTTGAAAAGTTGGGCTCGATGATCCAGAAAAGATCCAGGTAGCGCATGACCATGATCCAAGTCGCCAGCCAGACCAACCGGCGTACGTCGCGTTTGAAGGGGCGCGAAAGCAAGAGCACGAAAGGCACAGCGAACTGGAATATTACGAGGAACAACCCAATAAATCCCCAGCCACCGTTCAATCTCCTCATATACCAGGTGATTTCCTCCGGCAAATTACCCGCCCAGATGATGAGCCATTGCGAGAATGCGAAGTAGGCCCACACCATAATGAAGGTCAGCATCCACTTGCCGTGGTCATGAACGAAATCAGGTTTCAACATCTCTGACATCGGCTTGTAGTCCACCAGAATCCTCTCTACGACAACGGCGAAACACATCGCCGAAAGCAACTCGCCGATGAGGATCAACAATCCATAGATGGTCGAAATCCAACTCGGGTCGATGGACATGATCCAGTCGATGGCGGCGAATGAAATCGTGAATGCGTAAAGAATCAGCCCGGGTCCGCTCACGGCCTTGAAGCGCGGACTGTTGTCGCGCGATGGAGGGTTGTCTTGTTCCTTTGACCACTTGGTGAGCAGGAACGACAACAGATTCCAGATGCCCAGGTAAATTACCGCGCGAATGATGAACCCGTGGACATTCAGGTAGGACTTGGCTAGGTCCTGCAAGTGATCACGGAGATGCTGGTTCGCAACGGAATCGAGAGGCCGCGCCCACACGTAAAGTTTTGGCAGTCCGAAAAGGATTGGAACGAACAACACTGCCATCAGTGGCAAGCACCGCATGGCTGCGCCCAGAATCCTGCGGATCACCATGCCCCATCCGCCGCCGGTGAGGTGCCGAATCATGAGAATCGCCATCGATCCGAGAGTGACTCCGAGCCAGCACATGTAGCCGAGCAGGTAGGCCCGGAAGAACTCATCCGGACGAACGAACGCGAGAACCAGGGAGATCGCGGCGAAAATGAGGCCGATGACAAGGGAACGCCGTTGGATGGTCTTCACCACCGGCGGTGCCATCAGGCCCAGGTTGTTCGCATGGGCCGTCATTTCGACTCGGCTCCTTTTTCGCCACTAGCAGCGGGCTGGAGTTCGGGCAAAGTTGCGCCCGAACCGGGATCGCCGCGAAACACTGGCGCTTCGGACGGAACTTTCTGTCCCGGCGCAACATCACTCATGGTTGCGTCCTGACTCAACTGCAAAGCCCGGATGTAAGCCACAATGCACCAGCGATCACGAGGCGGAATTTGCGAGGCGTACTCCGGCATCGCGCCAAATCCCTCGGTCATCACGTCGAAGAAGTATCCCAAGGGCGCTTTGCGCAAGCGTTCGGTGTGATAAGACGGCGGCGCGCGAAAGCCGCGCTGCACGATCATGCCGTTGCCATCGCCGATGCGAGAGTGACAGGGAGCGCAGTAAATATTAAAGCGCTCACGGCCCCGGGCGAGCACATCTTCGGTGACAAGGAAAGGCATGTAGTCGCCGGGATTGTTGCCGACTTTCCCAGTGTAGAAATACTGGTCGTCATTCAATTGCCCGCGTGCGACCGTTCCTTCGACCGGAGGACGCGCCGAGCGCAAGTCCGCATAAAAATCGCTTTCAGCGAGCGGCTTGAAGCGAGGTTGATCTTGCATATCCTGGCGGCATCCTATAAGGATCAGCGTGGCCAAAAGGATGGAGTACGTTCGTCCCGCCGGGCGAGGAGGCCCGGCCTCCATTCTCAGCGCCGAGATTTTGCCGAGGCTCAGCATGGCTTCAGCTGGGCACCTCCGAAATCGATCGCGGGGCCAGACCCTCAAGAAATCGGCGGGTTTCGGTGGGGCTGTACTTGGGATCGGTAGAAAACACGATCAGGAAGAAGCGATCTTTGGTCGCGAAGGCGAAGCGCGGCACATTGAAGACGGGATGGTACGGCATGGGTAGGCCGTTCAACGCCAGCATTCCAAACACCGCAAAGATTCCCCCGAACAGAATCGTCATCTCGAAAGTGACCACAATGAACGCCGGCCACGAATGATACGGTTTGCCGCCGACATTGATCGGGTAACTCACAACGGAAATCCAGTACTGCAGGGCGTATCCGGACAAGCCTCCAAGCAATCCACCAATCAACACGACGAGCGGAACGCCGTTCTTATGAAACCCAATTGCCTCCGCCAAACCTTCCACTGGAAACGGGCTGTATGCGTCGATTTTCAGGTAGCCCGCCTCGTGGGTGCGATGAGCCGCGTCCACTAGGTTTTGCGGTGAATCAAACTCAGCCATCATTCCGTAAACGGGAGTGCGTTTCATTCCTTCACCTCCGCCTCGGGCAGCAAGGTGCGCATTTCGAAGATCGAGATCATCGGCAGGATGCGCAGGAACAGGAACATGGCGGCCAGGAACATGCCGATGGTGCCAATGTAGGTCATCCAGTCCCAGCGCGTCGGGTAATACATTCCCCAGGAAGAAGTGAGGAAATCACGATGCAGGCTTACCACCACGATAATGAAGCGCTCCAGCCACATGCCGGTCAGAATAACTCCGGAAAGTAGAAACAATGCAACAGGACTGGTTCGCAGTTTACGAATCCACAGCAATTGCGGGACAAAAATGTTGCAAGCCAACAGCGACAAATACCATGGGGCATATGGCCCGTGCAGGCGGTTCCAAAGGAGGAACGCATCGTAGCGGTTCCCGCTGTACCACCCCATGAACCCTTCAATGGCGTACCCATAAGCCACGATCAGGCCCGTGGCCAACATGACTTTTGCCGAGTTCTGCAAATGGCGTTCGGTAATGAAGTCTTCGAGGCCGTAGAATTTGCGGATCGGAATCGCCAGCATCAGCACCATGGCGAATCCGGAATAAATTGCGCCGGCCACGAAGTACGGGGGGAAGATTGTGGTATGCCAGCCCGGCACGATCGCTATGGCGAAGTCGAAGCTAACGACAGTGTGAACCGACAACACCAGCGGAGTCGCTAGTCCGGCGAGCAGCAGATAGGCTGTCTCATAGCGATGCCAGTGCCGCGCGGAACCACGCCAGCCCATGGCCAGCATTCCATAGATAATCTGCGCGGCGCGATTGGTTGATCGATCCCGCAGTGTGGCTAGATCAGGAATCAGTCCGATGAACCAGAACAATAGAGAGATAGTTGCGTAGGTCGAAACGGCAAAGACGTCCCAAACCAATGGGCTGCGGAATTGCGGCCAATAATTCATGGTGTTGGGATAGGGGAACAGCCAATAAGCCAACCAGGGTCGGCCTACGTGAAGGAGTGGGAACAAGCCAGCAGCAGCCACTGCGAACAGCGTCATGGCTTCGGCAAATCGGTTAATGGAATTGCGCCAGGACTGCCGTAGCAATAGCAGGATGGCGGAGATTAAGGTGCCCGCATGTCCGATTCCGATCCACCACACGAAGTTTACGATGGCGAAGCCCCAGCCGATCGGGATGGTCACGCCCCAGATGCCGACGCCGCGGACAAACAAATATCCGATGGCGAACAACATCATCATCGTGAGCAGAAAAGCGATGCCAAAGCCGAGGAACCAACCATTGGACGTCGGGCGGGTGAGGACAATGGAGCTGATCTTGTCGGTGACCGTGCCGAAGGTATATCCGGGCTCGATTACCGGAGCGCTATCGCTAATGGTCGCGGGTTGTCTTGGCTCGTCCATTTCTCGATCGTGCTCCGCTTAACTTTCCAATTAACTTTCCAACTCCGGATTCGGATTGCGAATCTCGGCCAGATACGTGGTTCGAGGCCGGGTATTCAGGTCGGCCAACAAACCGTAGTTGCGTTCGATTGCCTTGAGCTTTGAAACCCGGCTGTTGGGATCGTTGATATTGCCAAAAGTGATCGCTTCGGCCGGGCAAGACTGCTGGCAGGCCGTCTGCAACTCACCGTCCTGGATCTTGCGATTCTCGCGCTCGGAATCAATGCGATGCTGGGTAATGCGCTGGATACAGTAGGTGCACTTTTCCATGACACCCCGGCTGCGCACGGTGACGTCGGGATTGCGCATCATCTTGTACTGCGGCGTCTCCCAATCTTGAAAGAGGAGGAAATTAAAGCGCCGCACTTTGTATGGACAGTTGTTAGAACAGTAGCGCGTGCCCACACAGCGGTTATAGACCATGTCGTTCAGGCCTTCCGTGCTGTGCACGGTCGCGCCGACAGGACAGACCACCTCGCAAGGCGCGTTCTCACACTGCATGCAAGGGACGGGCTGGAAGTATGCCTTGGGATTGTCGCGATCCCCCTGGTAGTAGGCATCCACGCGAAGCCAGTGCATGTGGCGGCCGATCACAACTTGCTCCTTGCCGACCACCGCAATGTTGTTCTCCGACTGGCAGGCGACCATGCAGTTGTTGCAGCCGACGCAGGCATTCAAATCGATTGCCATGCCCCAGGCGTAGAGTTCCTTGTCATACGGATACGGTTTGTACAAAGTCAACTCCGCCGGAGGCTGTTCTTCCCTCGCGAAGCTTGGTTCCTTGCGATACTGTTCGAGACTCGCAGAGCGCACCTGCGGGCGCGAGCCTTCCGGCGTGTCCATCGTCTGGTAGCCCTGAGTCGTAGCCAGCTTGTAGGTTCCACCAGCCTTGGTGATATTTACGCCGCTGGTGAACCATGGCATTGCGCTGTACCGAAGCTGGTACATGTCGAAACCTGCGCCGGTTCCGGCACGTCCTGCGCGCTTGCGTCCATATCCCAGGAACACGGTGATCGAGTTGTCGGGATGACCGGCTTGAATCCAGATGGGTGCGGTTACTTTCTTGCCACTTAATTCCAACGTGATCAGATCTTCGCTTTTCAGCCCCATCCGCGCGGCCATGGCCGGGCCGATGAGCACTGGGTTATCCCAAGTCATTTTCGACATCGGCTTAGGCAGCTCCTGGAGCCAGCCGTTGTTCGAGAAGCAGCCGTCATAAACGCAGGGATCCCGGCGGAAATTGATCTCGATAGCTTTTTCGTCGCTGGCGGGGGAAGGCGGAAAGGCAGCGGATTTCAGGTTGACTGGCTTCGGCGCGAATGTTGTTCCGTCAATCCATCCGTCGTGCAGCGATTTGCGCCAGACGGCGTCGAAGTCCGTGCCTGGGTGCTGCTTCGTCCAATAGCCTTGTAAGACTTCGTGGCCTGTGGCTTCGGCTTGCCCCGCAAGCAGCGCGGTAAGTTCGTAAACACTCTTGCCGCCGTAGAGCGGAGCAATGAGTGGTTGCACGATGCTCACAGTTCCGTCGTAGGCGCGAGTATCGCCCCAAGATTCAAGATAATGCGCCTCGTTCACGTGCCACTGGCAGAGTTCCGCAGTCTCGTCCTGATAAAGGCCGAGATGCACGCGCATCGGAATGTTCGTGTGCTTTAGCGCATCGGCGAAACCAAGGTCGGCAGGCGCATCGTAGGCTGGATTTCCGCCCATAATGAAAAGCATGTCCACTTTGCCGGCACGCATGTCGGCCACAAGGTCTTTGATCGAATCAGTCTGATTCACTGGGTTCGCGTCTACGGGGTCGGTGTATATCACTGTCTTGCCGATATTGCCGAGCGCTTCGTTCATTGCATGCGCCAGAGCGTGCACAACCGGAGGTTGGTGGTCGCCGGCAATAACAACGCTCGAGCCGTGATGCGCCCGAAGGTCCTGGATAATCGCATGGGCGAACAGCGGACCGTGTTCTGCGGGGAGTTCTCCACTGGCTGCGCTCGTCCCCAACCCAACCGACAATGCCTGCGCAAAGGTTTCGACGAATGCAGCCCGCACCGGCAACCGATGATCCGCTTTCGCCCCCGTCGAACTCATCGTGCTCTCGATCACATACAGACGATTCATGTTGCCGGCATCGGGATTGCGGCACTTGGCAAAATCCCGGATGTATCGCGTCGAACCCGGAAATCCCGCGTACAGGAAATCGGCGTCGAGCGAAACAATGACTTCGGCGTTTTCCAGCCGGTACTGCGTTTCCACCGGCTGACCGAAAGCCATCTTCGCGCCCTCGAGCACATTGTCGCGATTCACCGGCTCATACACATGCCACTTCGCCTGCGGATAAAGCTTGAGCACGGACTGCAACTGGTCGGCAAGCGCCGGCGAAGAAACCGTCCGCGTCAGGATGCGGATGCCCGCTCCCTGCACGGCTTTTTGCGCGTTGAGCGGTCCGCGAATTGCTTCGAGGAACCCTCCCCAGGTACGCACGTCGCCCAAGTACGCGATGGTTTGCGATCGGTCGGGGTCATACATGCCGAGGATCGAGGCCTGCGCGAACACGTCCGTTCCCCCAAGGCTGGCGGGATGCTGCGTGTTGCCTTCAATCTTGGTCGGACGATAGAGATTGCTTTCGACGAGGATTGGACTGGCGTATCCGGCCAGCGTGAAAGCCGTGGCATAGAACATCGGAACGCCCGGAATCACCGCTTCCGGCTGCCGCACATACGGGACAATCGGCTCCAGCGGCTGCTTGGTGCAGGCCGTCATTCCAGCCATCGCCAGCGAAGCCCCCATCAGCTTCAGGAAACCCCGGCGCGAAACCGAGTCCAGCCACTCGGAGGCGCCTTTGGGAAACTCGCGATGCATCATCTCCTGAAACTCGGCGCTGCCCGCGAGTTCTTCCAGGCTGCGCCAATATTCCGGACCTTTGGTCCCGGCAATTTGGGCGCGAGCAGTTTTCAGGTCGAGTTTGTCCTTCTTGCCCGGGCAAACATCCTCGCGGCTCGGTTTATGCTTTTGTTCTTCCATCTTGTTATTAGAACTTGGTTGCCGTAGAGACGTAGCTAGCTTCCCTACCGTAAAACGTCCTCTCCGGCGGGACAGGCAAGATGCCCGTCCTCCTTTTGCTTCCGGAATCTCACCGGTGACACGTCGAACAACTCGTAATGTCCGTCACCGTTCGCAACTTATACTTCTTTACCAGATCCGTGCCTAGCGAAAGCTGATCCGTATAAATCCTCCCGTCTAGCTCCACGGGCTTGTCGCTCGACGGCTGCTCATAGCGCATATTGAACACCTGGTCGCGAGGCCGCAGATTTTTCTCGGGTGCGCGATGGCAATCCAGGCACCACTCCATTTGCAGCGACGCGTAATTGAACATCAGCGGCATCCGGTCGACTGGACCGTGGCAAGTGTTGCAACCCACGCCCTTGTTGATGTGGATGCTGTGGTCGAAATAGACGAAATCCGGGAGATCGTTGACTCGAGTCCATACCAAAGACTTGCCGGTGCGAAAGCTCTCGCGCACGGGTTCGAGCAACGGCGCTCCCGTCCAAATTTGCGAATGGCAGTTCATACAGGTCTTGGTTGGAGGAATCCCGGCGAACGAAGATTTCTCAACCGAAGTGTGGCAATAGCGGCAGTCAATGCCCAAACCGCCAACATGGTGCTGATGGCTAAAGGGAACAGGTTGAGGCCGCACCACTTTGGCGTAAGTGATGTAGGGCGACCGTTGCAGTTCGAGCAGTGCCCACAGCAAGGCCGAGACCAAAAATACTGCCCCGTAAATCGTGGCACGGGAGATTGTGTTCGTACTGCGATGAAAAATCTGCATCGACTTTCAGTGCAGCAGGGATGTCGAACTCCATCCCCAGTTCAATACCGCGCTGTTTGGAGCAAGCAGTCACAGATCGCTGTGATGTCGCACATGAAAACCTGTGATTATAGCAGTTCGCGACTCATTGTGATTGAGCAACAATTCAATTCCAGCAAAATCAAACAAAATTATCGCACCCGGAAAAGCATGCCGAAAATTTTAACAAAATCGCCAACGCTTACGCTCTACTTCGGAAGTCTTATTGCAACCCGATACCTCGGCCGAGACAGAACGGATTACCGCAGGTTCATTACCAACAACTTTGGTTCAGTCATATCCTCGATCGCATAACGCAAGCCTTCACGCCCCGACCCCGATTCCTTAATACCGCCGTAAGGCATGTGATCAATGCGAAACGTCGGCACGTCCCCGGCCATCAACGCCCCCACTTCGAGTTCTTCGTAGGCGCCGAATAACAGCTCCGCATCCCGCGTGAAAATCCCAGCCTGCAAGCCGTATGGAGAATTATTAATCTGCTTCAACGCATCGGAAAAATCGTCATAAGACTCGATGGTGACGACCGGAGCAAAAATTTCCTGGCAATTCACCTTCATCTCCGGACGGGTGCGGGTCAGAACGGTCGGCTCGAGTATCGAGCCCTGACGTTGTCCCCCGCAAAGCAATCGGGCGCCGCCACGGACAGCCTCCTGAACCCAGTCACTGGCGCGGATGGCATCGCTTTCACGAATCAGTGGGCCAACATCGGTTGACTCTTCCAGCGGATCCCCCGTCTTCAGTTTCCTGACCCCCGCGACAAAAAGGTCTGTGAATCTTTCGAGGACCGACCGCTCGACCAAGATGCGCTGTACGGAAATACAAGATTGCCCGGCATAAGCGAAACCACCCGTCACGCACCGCTCGGCCGCGTAAGTCAGATCCGCATCACTGTGAACGATGACGCCGGCGTTCCCCCCCAACTCCAGGGTGACCTTCTTCTTGCCCGCTCGGCTTTTGATGTCCCAGCCAACCGCCGCGCTGCCGGTAAAGCTGATCAGCTTCAGGCGCTCGTCGGTTACCAGCAATCCAGCGTCGTCATTGGAGAGTGGAAGAACATTCAGAGCACCATCTGGCCAGCCAGCCTGCTGCACCGCCTCAGCCATGAGCAACGCCGTCAGCGGCGTCTGCGGAGCTGGCTTCAGCACCATCGTGCAGCCACTAGCAATCGCGGGAGCGACCTTGTGCGCCACCAGATTAAGCGGAAAATTGAACGGCGTGATCCCGGCGATCGGGCCCAAAGGAAAACGGCGCACAATTCCCCAGCGTCCCGCAGTAAATTCCCGCCAATCGAGCGGCAGATATTCGCCGTAGATGCGGGTGCTCTCTTCGGCAGCTACGGTGAATGTGAAGACGGAGCGTTCCACTTCACTTCGCGCCGCCTTGATCGGCTTCCCCGCTTCCAGAGCCAAAGTGTGGGCAAACTCTTCCTTGCGGTGGGCGATATTCTCCGCTACCCGACGTAGCACGCGTTGCCGTTCAAATGCAGGAAGCCTTCGAGTGGTGCCGAAAGCCTTGACTGCGGCCGCGATGGCCGCCTCGGCGTGCTCGCGCTTCCCTTGAAACACGCGGCCGACAACACTGCCGTCGTAGGGGGCTCGAATCTCGACTGCCTTGCCATCCTCTATCCATTTACCATCGACGAGGAACCCATGCGTCGCGACGGGAGTTGCAGTCATCTGTGCCATGGCGTAATTCTTGCGCCTTCCCCAAACGCAAAGAAAAGATTATAGACTTTTTGAGCGATGAAAGAGTGCCGTCAGACGATAATTGGATCGGATAGGCTGCCACCAGGAATTCGGAGCGTGCTCACATCTATCGTCGAAACCAGCGACTTGTTGCGTAAAGGAAAGTTGTCGCCCGTTGAGCTGACGAAGAACTGCCTCGCTCAGATCGAAAAGCTCAACCCCACGCTGAATGCCTTCATCACCGTAACCGCCGAATTGGCTCTGACCCAGGCGCGCGCCGCAGAAGCGGAAATCTTGCGCGGACGCTGGCGCGGGCCTCTGCACGGGATCCCGCTCGCGGTAAAGGATCTCATCGATACCGCTGGCATCCGCACCACCGCTGCCAGCGCCGTGTTCAAGGATCGCGTCCCCGCAGAAAACGCTGATGTGGTTCGGCGCTTAGAAAATGCCGGAGCTGTGCTGTTAGGTAAGCAGAACTTGCATGAGTGCGCATACGGCGGCAGTTCGATGATCAGCTACTACGGTGAAGTTCATAATCCGTGGGATCCCGCGCGCATCGCCGGGGGATCGTCAGGAGGTTCAGCCGCATCCGTGGCAGCGGGTCTTGGTTATGGCGCCATTGGAACGGACACCGCCGGCTCTGTTCGCGAGCCTGCTGCTTTGTGCGGAATCGTCGGCCTGAAGCCCACCTACGGACGCGTCAGCGTTCGTGGCGTAATCCCGCTCTCGCTGTCGCTCGATCATATTGGTCCGATCGCCCGCACGGTTGCAGATGCCGCGGCCACGCTGCAGGCGATCGCGGGCTATGATGCGAAAGACGGGAACAGCGTCGATATGCCGGTTCCAGATTACCTCGCGAGTCTCCGTGAGCAATCGAGGCCGCTTCGAATCGGCCTTCCAAGAAAGTTCTTCTTTGAAGATCTCGATCCGGCAGTTGCCTCGGCCGTAGAGGAGGCGCTTGGCGTGTTAAGCGCCCTCGGGGGCAACGTGTCCGAGCTCGACATTGGAGTTCCCACCGACCGCACACTGCAAGCCGCGGAGTCTTATGCCAATCATGCCGAATTCGTTGGGCGGAGTCCCGAGCTGTACCAGCCGGAAACGTTGCGCCGCATCCGTACGGGGGAAGACATCAGCGCCGGGGAGGTTGGGCAGCGCCGCCGTGAGCTAAAGCAAATCCGCAGCGAGGTCCACAAAGTATTTGACGGCGTGGACGTTGTTGTGACTCCAACCACACCGGTTCCCGCGGCCGCCATTGAGGAGCTCAAGCAGGACCCAGACCTCCTCCGTCCGCATGAACTATTGCTGCTTCGCAATACTCGCCCGGTAAATGTGTGGGGGCTGCCCGCGATCTCGATTCCTTGCGGATTTACCACCGCGGGCCTTCCGATCGGGCTACAGATCATCGGTTCGCAATGGCGGGAAGATCGAGTTTTGCAGCTTGCATACGCCTACGAGCAGGCCACAAATTGGCACAAACGCACCCCGAGATTGGTTGAGGTATAAAACGCTACTCGACTCGGCGTTGGGATCCTCCGCACAGGAACGCCCGCGCAGAACCGCGGCAGGGCTGCATCTTTCCTCTTATGACGAGGCCGATTGTTAGTATGTTGTGGTGCCAATTAAGAACGCCGAAAAGCCTCGACTGACCATTCTTCGTTCTCAAACCCTCACTCGCATTCCCTGGCTGATTCACGGATTCAGCACTCGAGTCGGGGGGTCTTCACGCGCTTATGGTGGGCGCAGTCTCAACCTCGGCTTCACCAAGCAGGATTCCAGCAGCGCAGTCGAACGCAATCGCGAAGCCTTCTTGCGGCAATTGGGCGCCAGCAATGGCGAGATGCCGTGGCTTCTCGTCTCGCTACGCCAGGTTCATTCCGACCTCATTCACTGCGTTGACGGCGTGCCAAAAGAACCTTTGGTTGGCGACGGCCTGATCACCCGCATGCCCGGCATTCTCCTTGGCATCCAAACCGCCGACTGCCTGCCGGTGATCCTGGTCGACACCAAGCAGAGAGCTGTGGGAGTCTTCCATGCGGGTTGGCGGGGTACGGTCAAGCGCGTTGTCGAAAAAGGCGTGGGAGAAATGCGCTGCTGCTTCGGCACGCTGCCCAAAAATATTAAAGCGGCCATCGGCCCGGGGATTCACGCCTGCTGCTACGACGTCGGACCTGAAGTACGCCAGCAGTTCGAATCGCAATTCGCTTATGCGGAGTATTTGTTCCGTGAAGTCAAAGAATCCGATCCAGTTCGCGAAAAGTACCCGCTGCTATTTCTGACGGCACGGGCTCCGGGGCACAGTGAACTGCCAACGAAAATCTTTCTGGATTTGGTCGAAGCCAACCGCCGTCAGCTGATCGACGCCGGAATCCCGCCAAGGTACGTCAGCGCATCGATGCAGTGTACTGCCTGCAATCCGAACCTCTTGTTTTCTTATCGGGCAGAAAAGGGAATCACAGGCCGAATGATGAGTGTCGCGGGAGTCCAACCTTCTTAGCAAAGATAACGGACCGCTAACTAAGGGATTGCGCAAAAATAATTTCACATAGTTGATGGAGTCAAGGTGTAATTCCACGCGGGTAATGTGGTGTGCTTGGTAAGCATAAGTTGCTGCATTTGCTGATCGGAGATCACTTCGCCTTTTTCGTATTTCTTGGGCAGCATACGGGCACTCAGCACAAGTCCGGTCGAAGTGGTGGTGGTGCGAATGTACTTGAGGACGGTCTCATAGCTCTCCAGAGGGCGACCCGCCCAATTGTTGCTGATCTGGGAAAACAGGCGATGTTCGATGGGATTCCATTTCGAGGCCCCAGGAGGATAGTGACAGACCGTGACCTTCAGTCGGTAGGGGTTCACGAGTTGCTGTTGTAAGTGGTATTTCCAGCCGCGGGCCCGCGCACTGTTGCCCCCGCCCGCGTCCGCCAAGATTAACAGTTCCTTGGCTTCTGGGTATCGCTTCTGTCCGCAACTCTTCCACCATAGAGCAATGGCGTCGACCGCAAAGGCCGGCGTTTCGTGACTGGTCCCCACCACCATAAAGCCCCGGTTTAAGCCGGGATCGTAAATGCCATAGGGAATCGCGCGACCCTTGGCATCGCTGGGGAAGTCATGGTCGTTGACGAGTTGGGGTTGCTGTTCCCAGCAGGCTCCAGGGTTCTTGAATTTGCCGATCCACTCCTTCTTCTTGGCATCCACGCTGATGATGGGGTTGGCCTTCGCCGTGAATCGTTGGCGCTGGCCATGGATATAGGTAAACTGTCGGTTGCGCACCCGGCGCGGCGGCGGGTTCTTGTTGCCCGATTCCAGCCGCTTGTGATTCACCCGCAAACTGAATCCCAGCTGCTTCAGCAAGCGGCGTACGGTACTGGCGCTGACCTGGATCTTCAGCCGCCGAAGTTGGCGAGCGATTTTGCGGATGGCGCGGCGGGACCATTTCAGATCCCGCATGGGATGGCCGCCGGTTTCGTGCCGCAGCAGACGGGCAATCGCGTTCATCACTGCGGGCGTTTTTTTTCCGCCCGCTTGCGCCCACCCCCGGCTTGGCGAATTCGCTGCCGTTCCACCTCTCCTCCCAGCAACTCCCGCCGTCCCCGGGCCACGGTGTGCACATCCAGTCCCAGAAACTCGGCGATTTTGCGGTCGCCTCCATGGCCTACTTTGTGCGCCTCCAACCCGGCATACAAGCGGCGCTGCCGCTCATCCAGCAAGCTGTAGAACAAAATGATTCCCGCTTTCAGTTCCGGCGACAGCTCGCCCCCCACCGCGGGCTCCTCGATCTCTCGGGACATGGGCCGGGCTTCCCGCCGCAACCGTTGCTCCCGCTGCCGCCCTGGCTCCCGGGAAAAGTAGACGTACACACCTTCCACCCCCCGCCGCTCTACCCTTTTGTGCTGATAAAGCTGGAGCAAGGGCTGTTTGACTTCCACATTCAACCCGGCCTGCAACTCGCTGGCCGTGAGCCCTGCCGGGGCTTGTTCCACGAAACGTTGTGCCGTGGCCAACAACGTTCCCTCCCGGGAAAAGCAGACGGCGCGACAGGACCAAAGTCCATGTTCATCGAACTGAGGGATCTCCGCCAGGGTGTAGTACTTGCCGCGGTGGGAATAACTGGTGCGATAGCCTAGGTTCTTCAGTTTGCGAAACACGGTCATGGTGGATGTGGTTGCCAGCGCTTGTTTGAGTTCTTCCAAGGTGGCGATCTGTTTGCGTAACAAGAAGGAGCGAAGGACTTCCGAGGCGAAGGTCATCTGGTATAGTACCCCCTAATGGCTAAGGTATAAGGATGAACTATACCACAGCTAACCTTTCAATTTCCTGCAAATGGGTTGTCCGATACCATGTCTGGCGCCGCAACCATTTATGGCATTATCTGGATTGGGATAGTTTGACCAAAGAATGCGTAGTTATTTTTGCGCAAGACCTAAGTGGACCGGTTACGAAATCTTGGGCTTTGCTTGTAATTGGTGGTACAGTTTCTGCCTTACTGACGCGGTCCGCGGTCGCAAACACATCTGTTTTGCTGGAGGCGGCTATGTTCGGTGCAGGCTTGCTTTACATCATCATTGTCGGACTGATCGCCGGTTGGGCGACAGGTAAAATCATGAAGGGCGCGGGCTATGGTGTGCTGGTGGACATTCTACTCGGGATTGCCGGTGCCATTATCGGAAGTAGGATTTTGGCCATGCTCGGCATCTTCACGACGGGCGGGTTGATTCCAAGCATTTTGGTCGCAATTTTCGGCGCTGTCATCCTGGTCGCGATAGTGCGAGCCATCAAGAAAGCCTGACCTATAGCTACTTCTTGGCCTTTTGAAGCCGCTGCTCGAGTGCTGCGACCTCGTCCCGCAGACCCTTCGGAAGATGGCTGCCGAACTTGGCGAAATGGTCTCTGATCAGCGGAATTTCCGCCAACCAGCCCTCGATATCGACGCTGAGCAATTCGTCTACATCAGGGCCTTTGATGTCGAGACCCTTTGTGTCGAGATCGGCCGCATCTGGAATCCGTCCGATGGGAGTTTCTTTCGCATGCACTTTGCCGTCGCAGCGCTCAAAGATCCACCTCAATACCCGGCTGTTTTCACCATAGCCCGGCCATAGATACTTGCCATTCTTATCCTGGCGAAACCAGTTCACGTAGCAGATCTTGGGCAGTTTGGAAGCGTCCGTGCTGGCCCCGATCTTCAGCCAGTGCGCAAAGTAGTCGCCCATGTTGTAACCGCAAAACGGAAGCATCGCCATGGGATCGCGGCGCAACTGTCCAACTTTGCCGGTGATCGCGGCGGTGGTTTCGCTGCTCACGGTAGCGCCGAGAAACGTACCATGCTGCCAGTTGAACGCCTCGGTGACCAGCGGAACGATTCCGGCGCGCCGTCCACCAAAAAGAATCGCGTCGATGGGCACGCCCTTGGGATCCTCCCACTCCGGTGCGATCACCGGGCACTGCTTCGCGGCGGCGGTAAACCGTGCATTCGGATGCGCTGCTTTTCGGTCCGAATCCGGGGTCCACGGGCGCCGCAACCAGTCCACCAACTCGGCGGGCTTCTGTTCCGTCATTCCCTCCCACCACACATCGCCGTCCAGGGTCATCGCGCAATTGGTAAAGATAGAATTCTTGGCGACGGTGAGCATGGCATTGGGATTCGATTTCTTGCTTGTGCCCGGCGCCACGCCAAAGAAACCGTACTCGGGGTTGATGGCGTAAAGCCGTCCATCGGCACCGAATTTCATCCAGGCGATGTCATCGCCAATGGTCTCCACCTTCCAACCGGGAATGGTTGGGACCAACATCGACAAGTTGGTTTTGCCGCAAGCGGAAGGAAAAGCGCCGGTGACGTATTTGACCTGACCCGCAGGGCTGATCAGCTTGAGGATGAGCATGTGCTCGGCCATCCAGCCTTCGTCCCGCGCCTGCACCGAGGCGATGCGCAGGGCGTGGCACTTCTTTCCGAGCAAGGCATTCCCGCCGTAACCGGAACCATACGACCAGATCTCACGCGTCTCCGGAAAATGACAGATATATTTGTGCGCGGCGTTGCAGGGCCAACTGGAATCCTGCTGGTTCGCACCCAGCGGAGCACCGATAGAATGCAGTCCGCGGACGAACTCACCGTTGTCTCCGAGGATGTCCAGCACTTGTTTGCCAAGCCGAGCCATCAGGTGCATGTTGGCGACAACGTAAGGCGAGTCGCTGATTTCAACCCCAATCTTAGCCATCGGAGAACCAATCGCACCCATGCTGTAGGGAATCACGTACATCGTCCGCCCGGCCATTGAGCCCGCGTAGAGCTCCGTGAGCTTGGCTTTCATCTTCGCCGGGTCTTCCCAATTATTGGTCGGGCCTGCGTCCTCTTTGCTTCGCCAGCAGATGAAGGTTCGATCTTCCACGCGGGCCACATCTGCCGGATCCGACCGCACCAGCACACTATTGGGGCGCTTCCCCGGATCCAGCGGGATGGCCGTTCCCGTAAGGATCATCCGACGTAGCATCGCCTGATACTCCTCCGGCGAACCGTCGCACCAGTGAACCCGATCGGGTTTGCACAGCTGCGCAATCTCTTCAACCCAGCGCGCCAGCTTGGCATGCCGACGATCCTGGGCGGCTGACTCAACTTCTACTGTGATACTGGCCATGATGATGTCTCCGATCTTACGAACTGCGGCCACGCACTGGAACCCGTAGCCAGGGCAGAAGCAGTGGAGTTTGCCTTACCCGACGGGCTGAGTGCCAACTTTCTCTTCCACCGCTGCATCCAGATGCTCAAGCGTCTGCGCGACGGTAAGCGAATACATTTCCTGACCCACTCCTTCGCCGGATTCCAGCGCGCTCTTGAGATAGTGCCCGGCAATCTCTACGGCGAGTGGATCGGTAATCAATTTTCCGCTGCGCGTCTGGTACTCCACCCACGCGGGGTGCGGCAGTGCAATCCAGACGGGATGGCCATCGACCAGAAACTTGATGTCCACGGCGTCCGCGTGCCGAGTGGCGATGGCCACGATCAGCGCCTGATAAATGCAGTGAACGTCTTTCTTGGTCCAGCGGTCCACAGTATGGAAGTCTTTGTACATGCCAACCTCAAACTATATCGAACCAGTCGTGATGGGAGCAAACCGGCGAACAGGCTTTCAAGTTGAATTATGATAAATGTTTGCCCGAATGCTGATGGCTGTTGAGTCAGAAACCCCATGAAGAATCTCGGCATCCTGCTCTCCGGACGCGGTTCAAACTTCGAGGCCATCGCCAGGAATGTCGCGGCCGGGCGTATCCCTGATGCGCGCATCGCCGTCGTTATTTCCAACAAAGCTGACGCTCGCGGAATTGAGACCGCTCGCGGTCTCGGACTCACCGGGCTAGTAATTGCGTCCAAAGGGATGGACCGCAACGAACATGATCGTGAAGTCGTAGCTGCTCTGCGGAAGCATCAAGTTGATCTTGTGTGCCTGGCAGGGTACATGCGGCTCCTCTCTCCATGGTTCGTGCAAGAGTTTCCTCGGCGCATCCTCAACATTCATCCATCTTTGTTGCCGGCTTTCCCCGGACTGGAAACTCAGGAGCAAGCCTTCGCTTACGGTGTGAAAGTTTCCGGTTGTACCGTGCACCTCGTCGACGAAGAACTCGATCATGGTCCCATCATTCTGCAGAAGGTTGTTCCCGTGCTCGACACCGACGACGAACATACCCTCGCTGCCCGGATCCTAGAGCAGGAGCATATTGCATATTCAGAAGCGATCAATATCATTCTCGAAGGGAACTTTGAGATTGTGGGACGGAGGTTGAAGGGGCGCTAAGTGCACGTGGGGACAACCGCCCCCGGCTGTCCCGGGGGAAGCTCGGCAGATGACGCACATTGCTTATAATCGAAAGTCCATGCCAAACTTCACACCCGTCGACGAGCAGTTAGCCTACATAAAAAAAGGCAGCGCAGAAATAATTCGCGAGAACGAACTGCGTTCCAAGCTGGAGAAATCCCGGGCCACTGACAAGCCACTGCGCGTGAAACTCGGCATGGATCCGACTGCGCCGGACCTGCATCTCGGACACACTGTGGTGCTCCGCAAGCTGAAGCATTTTCAAGACCTCGGTCACACGGTGATCTTCCTGATCGGCGATTTCACCGGAATGATTGGCGATCCGACAGGGCGTTCGGCTACGCGTCCGCCGCTGTCCCGCGAACAGATTGAGCAGAATGCCGAGACTTACAAGGCCCAGGTTTTCAAGATTCTTGATCCGCAAAAGACCGTCATTGATTTCAACCGCCGCTGGTTCTCGAAGTTCACCGCTGACGACTTCATCCGCCTGGCAGCCAAATACACGGTCTCGCAGATGCTTGAGCGTGAGGACTTTCACAAACGTTTCCTGGAAGAGAAGCCAATTGCTGTACACGAACTGCTCTATCCGCTGGCTCAAGGCTACGACTCGGTAGCCCTCGAAGCCGACGTCGAACTCGGCGGGACGGACCAGAAATTCAACCTGCTAGTGGGACGCGAACTGCAGCGCGCCTATGGTCAGGAACCGCAAGTGGTGCTCACCACGCCGATTTTGGAAGGTCTTGATGGCGTACAAAAGATGTCGAAGTCACTGGGCAACGCAATCGGTATCCACGAGCCTCCGCTCGAAATGTATGGAAAGATTATGTCGGTCTCCGACGAAATCATGTGGCGCTACTACGAACTGCTCACGGATGTGTCGATGACCGAGATCGAGAAAATGAAGCGCGAATCACATCCGATGCAAGCGAAGAAAGAGCTCGCCCGCCGCATCGTGGCGGACTTTCATTCAGCCGATGCGGCGGTGAAAGCTGGCGAGGATTGGGCCAAGCAGTTCCAAAAGGGCGAAGTGCCGCAGGATCTGCAGGAAGTTAGTGTTGGAGTTGAGGAAGTGGGCGGATCTGTCGACGCCAGCTCGCGGGCCCTGTTAAGGTTGGATCGGATTCTCGTTAAGTGCGGATTAGCTGCATCGGCTACGGATGCCGCTCGAAAGCTAAAACAAGGCTCAGTCAGGATCGAAAACCAAGTCACTAACGACCCGCGAATTGTACTTACTCCTCCGCCACCGAAGAGATTGGCCTTGAGGGTCGGTAAACAATTGAGGATTGCAGTCATCAACTGGTAAGAACCGGTTCGGCGGCGACAGTCGGAGCGGCTTTCTTTCTTAATTCGTGGCCAAGAGCGAGGCAGCTCGTTGCGGTTATATAATTCTTTAGCTACGAAGAGGCAAACTGAGAATCTAAATCAACGTCCAACTCCGCTAACCGAAACAGTCTTATCTTGTCTAATTCATCTTTCGAACTACGAGTACCGCTCGGAGATCAAGAATGCAAGATCACGATCCACTGAAAGACGAGCCTAAAGCAAAAGCTGACGACAGTTCCGGGGTTTCGCGCCGCGACTTCCTGAAGATTTCCACCATTTCCGCTGCGGCCGTGCCGATTCTTGGAGCCAAAGTCGTGCAAGCGGCGGGTGAGCCGGTCAAGGTTTATGGTCCGGGCAAGACGCCGGTCGAGTTCACCATAAACGGCGAGAAACACACCCTCCAACTTGAACCCCGTGTCACCTTGCTCGACACGCTTCGCGATCAGCTCGATATTACCGGGGCCAAGCGGGTGTGCGATCGTGCAGAATGCGGTGCCTGCACTGTGCTGATCGACAACAAGCCGGTGTATGCGTGCTCGGTTCTGGCAATCGAAGCGCAGGGGAAATCCATCACCACGATCGAGTCGCTAATGCAGGGCGAAACTCTCAATCCCATCCAGCAGGCGTTCGTCGACAACGACGCTTCGCAATGCGGTTTTTGCACGCCCGGGTTCGTTCTCGCCTTCAAGGCAGTGCTTGACAAGAATCCGAATGCGGGTCCGGAAGAGATCCGCCACGGCCTTAGCGGGAATGTTTGCCGATGCGGCACATATCACGGAATCCATCTTGCCATTGCGCAGATGGCGCAGAAAGGGGCGTAAGCCATGCCGGACTACAATTGGCCTGATGCTGAACATCGCACTCTGATCGGCAAGCGCATTTCGCGCGTGGATTCGCCGGTCAAGGTTTCCGGCCGCGCCAAGTACACCTACGACTATCACGGCGCGAACATGCTGTTCGGCAAAGTTCTGCGCTCGCCTTACGCGAAAGCAAAGATCGTCAGCATCGACACCAGCGCGGCGGAGAAAACGCCGGGTGTAAAGGCGGTCGAGATCATTCAGAAAGTTGGCACCACGGCTCAGTGGGCGGGAGATGAAATCGTCGCTGTCGCCGCAGTCGATGAGTCCACGGCAGAAGACGCGGTACGCCTGATTAAGGTTAGCTATCAACCGATGTCATACCTGGTCAGTGACGCCGAACCCCCTGCCGGGGCCGGCGAAGCCGCGGGCCCGATGAGCGAAGACGACATTGACGATGCCATCAGCAACCAAATGCCCGACGCGCAGCTGGTTCAATATCTTCAGGAGCACGGCGTCACCTTTAAAGTCGACGATGACTTTTTGAACGACATGAAGGGCGAGGGCGCGTCCGAGGCGGTTCTCGCAGCTATCCGCAGCGCTCCCTTTCACCAGGCGACGAGCAGCGGTCATTCCGCCTATCAGAAAACCGCGGCGCAAACTAGCGGAGATCCCGACAAAGCGTTCGCCGAGGCCGAGGCAGTTTCTGAAGGACTTTACGGTGCTTCGGTGATCGCTCACTGTTGTCTCGAGCCCCACGGCTCGGTATCCGAGTGGACCGACAAAGATCATCTGTTCACTCACATTTCGACGCAAAATGTTTCCGGCATCGCCGCGCAAATGGCGGAACCGATGGGGATCTCCGCGGCCAATATTCGCATTCACCAGGACAACGTCGGTGGAGGCTTTGGCAGCAAGTTTGCCGCTGATCGCTGGGACATTACGGCGGCGAGGCTTTCGAGGAAGGCCGGCGGAAAACCGGTGCGTATCATGCTGGAGCGCGACTCGGAGCTGAGAGTCGCCGGCGCACGCCCTTCCGCGTACGCTCGCGTGAAAGTCGCAGCGAAGAAAGACGGCACCCTCACAGGATGGCAGTCGCAATCCTGGGGAACAGGGGGCCCGGGTGGAGGCGGTGCACCGCCGATTCCATACGTTTTCGGCATTCCCAACCTGCACAAGGAACACACCGCCATTCGCAACAACATTGGACCTGCCCGCGCTTGGCGTGCTCCTAATCATCCGCAGGCGGCCGTTATCACGATGGGCGCACTCGATGATCTGGCTGCAAAGCTCAACATGGATCCTCTCGATCTTTGGATGAAGAATCTTGAGATCACGGGGCCACGTCGCGACGTCTATCGCGAGGAGCTAGCCGTCGCCGCCGATCTGATGCGTTGGAAAGAAAAATGGCGTCCGCGGGGTCAGAATGTCTCGGGCGGCATAGCCCGCGGCCTCGGGCTCTCGATTCATACTTGGGGCGGGCGCGGCCACGAGAGTGATTGCGATCTGACCATCCATCCGGACGGCTCGGTAGACATAAAAATGGGAACGCAGGACCTTGGCACCGGCACTCGCACGACGATCGTGATCGTGGCGGCCGAGACCTTGGGCATCCCGATCGAAGCGATCAATCTCTACATCGGCGACACTCTCTATCCTCCTTCGGGTGGCTCCGGCGGTTCGACCACGCCGGGCGGGGTTAGCTCCTCGACTCGCCGAGCCGCTGTAGATGCTCGAGAAGCGCTGTTCGCTAAAGTTGCTGCGGCGCTCAACGCGCAGCCTGGGGATTTGGAGTGCGTGAAAAGCACGGTGCGAGTCAAGAATGATCCCAGCCGTTCGTTGAACTGGAAACAAGCCTGCTCCAAGATCGGGGCCATGCCAGTAACGGCTCGCGGACACAACGATCAAGTTGCCAGCAAGAATCATCCCGACCTCACCAACAGCGGCGTGGGTGGAGTAGGAATGGCCGACGTTGAAGTAGATACTGAGACCGGCATCGTAAAAGTGAAGAAGATGGTAGCGGTGCAGGATTGCGGCCTCATCATCGACCTCAAAACCGCCGAGAGCAGTTGTTATGGCGCCATGGTTATGGGTATCAGCTACGCGTTATTTGAAGAGAAAGTGATGGACCAGGCGACTGGCCGCATGCTGAATCCGAATATGGAGTTCTACCGGCTCGCCGGGCTCAATGACATACCCGAACTGGTCGTCCATATGATGACCGGTAAGGGTTATGACGAGCGCGGCGTTATCGGATTGGGCGAGCCGCCGGTGATTTCCCCGGGAGCCGCGATCGCGAATGCAGTTGCCAACGCGATCGGCGTGCGCGTTTCGTTCCTGCCGCTCACGCCTGATAAAGTGCTCGCGGCACTGAGCCAAACTCAAAAGGCAGGTGCATAAATGCGATCGTTTGAATATGCGAGTCCCGTCACCAAAGAACAGGCGGTTGGGCTCTTAGGCACGACTTGGGACCAGGCGGAAGTCCTTGCCGGAGGCACCGACCTGCTGGCTTTGATGAAGGATGACGTGGTCCATCCCAAGCGCCTCGTGAACATCAAGCAAGTTAAGGAAATGAGCGAAGTTTCGGTTACGCCGCAGGGACTTCGTATCGGCGCGCTCACAACCCTGGGAGAGCTGGCGGACAATGTCAATGTGGTTAAAGGCTATCCCGCATTGGCGGAGGCGATCAACGACGCTGCCAGTCCGCAGATTCGCAACATGGCTACACTTGGCGGCAACCTCTGCCAACGTCCGCGCTGCTGGTATTTTCGCGGTGGTTTTGGACTGCTGCCTAAGAATGAGTCGGGCAAAGACCTCGTCGCTGAAGGCCAGAACCGTTACCACGCGATCCTCGGCAACGACGGTCCCGCCAAGTTTGTCAGTCCGTCCTCCATTGTTCCCGTGCTGATGGCGTACGGAGCAGCGATTCGTGTGGTCGGCCCGCATGGCACACGCGATGTCGCACTTCAGGACTTCTATGTAATCCCGAAAGCCGAAACTGAGCGGGAGCACGACCTGAAGCCGAACGAGATTGTTGCGGAGGTGATCCTGCCTCCGGTGCATGAAATGAAAGTCGCACATTATGAGATTCGACAGAAGCAGGCTTTTGACTGGCCACTTGCCGTGGCCGCCGTTGGGCTGACAATGAAGGGCTCGCAGCTTTTTGGGTCGCGCTTGATACTTGGCTATGTCGCGCCCATTCCCTGGCGCTCTGGCGATGGCGAAGTAGCGTTGAATAACGCTGCTCGTATCCACGGGGATATTTCAGTAGAGGTGGCCACGGCGGCGGCTGAAGGCGCACTTCAGAACGCAAAGCCGCTCAGCCACAATGCCTACAAAGTTCAACTCGCTAAAGTTGCTGTCAAAAGAGCCATCTTGAAAGCCGCGTCGGAGAGTGCCGCATGATCAGCCGATCATCTCTTCAGGAGTCCGATCGTTTCAACACCAAACATCCCGATCTCTGCCCGGCCCTGCGCTGGAAAGCACAATTCATCCAGACCGAGCCTGACCCGACCGTGCCTCCTTCGAATGAAGGCTTGTTCTGGTGCATCCACACTCAGACTTGCATCGGCCCCGACGGCAAGTTGGCGGAGCCGGGGAATTGCTCATCCTCTCGCCGAAAATGCCACGGCACGGGAAAATGCGGATAGAAATCTGAAGTAGCCGCTGTGCAAGGCGCCAGCCGGCTGATGCATAATATAAGCATAGCTGGGCCTTCGTCCCCGAGGGTCCGCATTCATTGAGGGGGTGGCTGTATGAAGCGCTGGATTGGCGCGCTCAACGTTGTGGCTGTCGGATTTCTTACTGTCTGCCAGGGAACGGGGCAAACCGCGGCCTCTACCACCCCAGCCGCCGGTAATGACTATTCCTTCAAGGTCTCGACCAGTCAGCCGTGGACCGATACCGGTGTGGAGCTTCAGGCGGGCGATGTTCTAGAGATCACCGCTGGTGGAACACAGAAATGTGATCCGCTGGGCGTGAGCGGTGCTTCTGCTCAAGGACTTCCCGTGGCGACCGCGCTTCCGGGCGCTCTGATCGCCAAGCTGCAGGCGCAAGGAAATCCGGTTCTGATTGGAAGTAGCAAGGAAGTTAAGGTCGATGCTCCCGGCCACCTGTTTCTCGGGGTCAACGCCGGGGAGAAACCGCCCTGCACAGGGAGCTTCGCAGTCAGCGTGCATCGACAAGTAGGGGCGGCGTCGAACCGTGGAGATGTTCTCAAGCAGCAATTGGTTACTGCCGCCGGAATCTTCCTTGCCGGACAATTAGGCGTTCAATCCACCGGTGCGACGACTGCGACGCCGGCTCTGAAAATTTCTAACGCTCCTTTGGACTCTGGCCTTCGTAGGGACATCGATGGCCTGCCCCGGCGCGTCAATGACCAGTTCAAGAACCTCGGAGACATGGTGAACTTCATTCTCATCGGCTCGCAGCAGCAGGTGCAGGCCGCGCTGGACGCCGCCAATTTCCACGTAGCCGACACTGACAACAAGAAGGCCGTTGTCGAAGCCGCTAGGTTGACGTATGAAAACAAAGATTACCTGGCAATGCCGATGAGCACGCTCTACCTGTTCAACCGTCCCCAGGACTTCGGTTACGAGCAAGCTGAACCCATCGCCATGGTCGCCAGCAGGCATCACTTTCGTTTGTGGAAGGCGCCATTTACGTGGAACGGCCAAACCGTATGGGTGGGCGCCGGAACGCATGACATTGGCTTCGCCAAGGACAAGCGCAACGGGAACGTCACGCACAAGATTGATCCTAACGTGGATGGCGAGAGAGAAAACATTGGCGCTAGCCTGGAAAAAGGAGGCAAAGTAAAGAGTATGTCTTACTACCTGCCGCCCAATCCCGTACAGCAAGCAAAAAATGCTACGGGCGACGTCTACACTTCGGACGGACGGATTCTGGTTGTGTTCGTGCAGTAACAAGTCACCAGGACTTAGGACGAGCCAGAGGCCCCTGATCCAGTTTCGTATGAGATAATTTTTAGAAGGAGTCTTGAAAAAAATATGGCTGAACGCACCGTACTCTGTGTCAAGCTGCACAAGGAACTTCCGGGGCTGGATGAGCCACCTTTTGACACGGAATTTGGAAAGAAGATTTACGAAAACGTCTCGCAGCAGGCCTGGCAGGGTTGGACAGAATTCTGCAAGATGTTGCTCAACGAGTACCGCCTGAATCCGGCTCGCCGCGAAGACCAGGAAGCCATCGTTAAACAGATGGAGCAATATTTCTTCGGCGAGGGCGCTGCCCCGCCCAAGGAGTACGTGCCCCCCGTGCAGAAGTAGTCGCGCCTGGCGGCTTCTCGGTCGATAGCGCCGCACGCCTGACACAGCCACCATGCGAGCGTTACCTCCGTGGATACTGTTTACCGCATTGTCACCTGCATTTCATCATCCCGTAACATTCCCGCACTAAGAATGAGGTATGGATCCGCCCGTCTACGATACGCTGATCCTTTCCGACGTCCACCTGGGCTCGGAGTGCAGTCGTGCCCGCGACGCCACTCAGGTGCTGAAGGACAATCGCTTCCGGCGGTTGATCCTTCTGGGCGACATTTTCGCTGACCTCAACTTCGGCCGGCTCACCAAGGAACACTGGAAATTTCTCGGCTACATCCGCAAACTTTCAAATCCCAAGCGCAACGTGGAGGTGATCTGGGTGGAAGGAAACCACGACCAGGGCCTGACCGACATTATGTCGCACCTGGTTGGCGTGCGGGTGTACCAGGAGTATGTCTGGCACTATGCGGGGATGCGACACCTGGCTATCCATGGCCATCAGTTCGACCGCCTCGTCGCCAATAACTTGCGGCTCAATTATCTTGGGACTTTGCTCTATTTGCGCTTGGAGAAGCTCGACCTCAAGGGCAAGCCAGTGGCGCGGTTTTTTGATCGCTTGAACACACGCTGGCTGCGGATGTCGACGAAAGTGGCCTCGGGAGCGCTGTTTCATGCACGGCTGAATAAGGCTGACCGAATTTTCTGCGGACACACCCACGTCGCCATGCAGCAAGAGCGCGATGGACTTCACTATTACAACGCCGGCGGATGGATTGATTCCAAGCCAACCTACATCACCATCGACGAAGAGGGAGTGCGGATTCATGAATACCAGGAGCGACCTGACCATCGTGATTCCAGCGAAGAACGAGGCCAAACTGATTCCACGCTTGCTGAATTCGCTGGCGAATCAGGATTACCCGCAGATGCCGAATACGAAAATATTGGTAGCTGATGCTGGCTCGACTGACGGCACCCCCGATATCGTGATGCAATTTCGTGATCGGCTGCAAGTCGCCGTGATTCCCGGAGGTTTGCCGTCGCTCGGCCGCAATGCCGGTGCTGCGCTCGCCGACACCCAATACGTCCTCTTCATCGATGCCGATGTCGAACCAACCTCGAATTCTTTGATCAGGCAAGCCGTGGAACTCGCACAGAATAAGCATCTCCATTGTGTTACGACGAACATCATTTGCCGTGAAGGAAACTGGCTCGATAAAGCTATTTATCTCGGCAACGACTTCTTCCAGCATCTGTCCCGGCTGCACCAACCTTTCAGCACGGGCATGTTCATGCTCTTCGACAAGCGACGTTTTGATGAACTAGATGGTTTTCACGAGCAAGTGCACTTTGCGGAGGACTACCTTTTAAGCAAGCAGGTGGCGAGAAGCAAGTTCGGCATCGTTCGTGGAGGCGTTTACACCACGAACCGGCGATTTCAGAAAATGGGACACTTGCGTGTGATCTGGCTCTTCCTGTTTACCGCCGTGAATTTCTGGAACCCAAGCCATTTCTTGCGCGACCACAAATATTGGCAGACCTGACAAGTCTGTGGAGGCGTACCCTGCAGTTGCAGCAAGAAAAGAGTGAACACAATCGCCGTAATTCTGCGCACAGACAGATCCTCCCGTTAAAGTCCAAGATCTGGACGAATTAACTTGGATGCTTCTTGCCTGAAATGAGGATGTAAGAACGTGTACTTTTGGGAGCCTCAAACTTTTAACTAGATTTTCACAGCCTCGCAACCAACCCACAAACATCCAATCAGTACCATTAACCTCACAACCAAAAAATGGGATCCGCGAGCGCTTCGCAGGACGGATAAGGAGTGCAAATTGAAGTTAGATCTGGAAACCCGCGCCATCGATGATGTTACGGTTCTTTTCTGCAGGGGCCGTTTCACCTATCGCGACGAGGCCGCGGCCTTCTCCCAAAAAATAGCCGAACTGCTGCCGCAGGCACGCCAGATCGTAGTCGAACTGAGCGGCTTGGAAATTATCGACAGCGCCGGTCTAGGTGAGTTGGTAGTGGTGCACATGTGGATCAGAGCCAGTGGATGCGCGCTGAAACTGGCCGGTGCCAATGCCCGGATTCGACAGTTACTCGAGCTTACCAACCTGCTATCGGTTTTCGATGTCCACCCCACGCTGGACGACGCCTTGCTCTCATTCCAGCGGAAAGTTGCCAAGACCGCGGTTCAAGCCGCCTAGTGTTCTGCTTGCGAATCCGTCAGCGGCATGGCCGAACACAAACTTCCCAGGCCCAATGCCGGCTAGGAACGTCCTGCGCGTCCATCAACCGAGAACGGTCCACTTCCAACCAACAGCAGAAATACCAGCCCGAGCAGCATGCAATAGTCTGTTCGCGCTTCATGGACTATGCTCCAAAAGCCTGCCCGAGACAGCATAGGAATCTTGGTCGTCGCTAATGCAACGCTGATGTCGATGAGCAGCGGAATCGTCCGCCCGTCGCGTGAACAACCCAATAATTAGAAGCGTTCCGCAGACTTTCTCCACGACGCCGACAAGGGGGCAAAGAACTGCGGAACCGGGATGCCGATTTTGACGAAACGTCCCACGCCTAGCGCCGCAGCAAAGAGAAACTTCTGAACACCCTCCGATAAGAAAACACAACCTAGCAGCAATCGGATAAGAATGGTGGCGCACGGAGCGTTCGTCCTGAGCAAAGGTTTTAGCATATCAGGCGTACTTCATCAAAACCATAAATCCAAAGTCCATGTGCAGCTGCTGATGGCAATGAAAAAGCGTATTTCCCGGATTATCCGCCGTGAAGTCCACCTCGACGATCTTATTGGCATTGACGACTACCGTATCCTTCAAAATGCCGGATGTGGCTTTGCCGTATACCTTCGTCAACTCGAAACTATGTCGATGCAGGTGCAGTGGGTGGGCGTCATCGCTCTCATTCCGGAAGATCATGCGATATCGTTTTCCCGCGTGAACCATCAGCGGATCAGTATGCGGATAAGACTTTCCGTTGATCGTCCAGCGATTGAAGCCCCCGTGACCGCCCGGAATTTTTTTGATGACCAGATCGAACTGGCCATCGGGCGCGGCAATACGGTTGGTCTCCTGCCCAAAGAGAGTGTAATCCCAAGCCGTCTTTTCCGGCTTCGTCCACTGCGGAGCGCCTTTTCGATCGGCATACTCAACCACTGTTCCGAAGCCATTCTTGCGATCATCGTCGTTCGTTGTCCCCAAAATCCAGACCCCGGGCGAGTCCATACTCACGATGGCATCGACGCGTTCCGCCGCGCCGATCTGAAGCATTTTTACTTTTTGCGTCTTCTGTACCGGATTGCCATCGAGTGCCACAACTTCGAACTGGTGCGAGGGCAACGCCACATTCACAGTTTCGGTTGCGCTCGCGTTCAAGAAGTGAAACAGGACGCGATCTCCCTGCCGAACCCTGATCGGCTCCCCGTGACCGAGAGTCTTGTCGTTAAACGAGAAGGCTCGATAACCCACCTCGAGTCCATTGTTGGGTGGCGGAGGCGCGCTGTCCTCGTCCGATTCCTGCATCGAGGCACTGTAGTAAGGTTCCCACTGATGCATGGCCAGAAAAATCTCACTGTCATAGTGTCCGGGATCATTCTTCGGTTCGATATAGACGAAGCCGAACTGGCCAGTATAAAGGCTGCGATGAAGGTCTTTCCCAGCAAACGCGTGGCTGTGATACCAACGCGAACCGGTTGGCTTTGGAGTGAAGCTGTACCGTCGATGCCCGTGTGGAGGTATTGCCGGACTACCTTCCTCCCTGGCACCGTCGGCTTCGCTTGAAATCATCTGTCCATGCCAGTGAACAATCTCTTCGTGATCAGTGTCGTTGAAGACATCGACCGTGACTGGAACGCCTTCTTTCATCCGAAGGAGTGGGCCGGGAACCTGGCCGTTGTACCCGAAAGTGTGAATGCTTTTGCCAGGAGCGATGTCAAACGAGACAGGAGCGATACGGAGAGTGAAATCAGGCTTTGATTGGGCGGTCTGGTTCTTTTCACCTGCGAACAAGTCGCGAGAAGCCAAGCCCGCGACGACCAGCCCCGCGTTCTTTAGAAAGTCCCGACGTTTCATATCTCATTCCCAAGCGGCCCCGCGGACGTAGGGACCAGAATCTCATTGAGGTGTCGGCTAGAGCGGTTGGGAGACGGCATCACAAGCGGCGTAGTTTCCTTTGAACGCATACCAGCGGACCCTCAGCAGTTCCCCAAACATACGGATGCCATCGCGCAATGGATGGATGCGCGTTCCCTCGCGATGCGACCACATAACGGGAACCTCGCTGACGGTGAACCCGAATCTTCTGGCCAGGTAGAGCAGTTCCGGATCAAACCCCCAGCGCTCGATCTTCTGCAAAGGGAAAACAGCCTGTGCGCTGCGTCGCGTGAACGCCTTAAAGCCGCACTGGGAGTCTTTGTACTGCAAGCCCAGAATTATGCGCAGCGCCAGATTGAAGATTCGCCCGAAGATTCGGCGATGCAGCGGTTGCCTCCGAATCTGTAGTCCACGATCCACCCATCGCGAACCGATGGCAATGTCCGCTCCCTGCGCAATTGCCGTAAACAACTTGTCCGCCTCCTCGATCGGCGATGACAGGTCAGCATCGCTGAACAGCAGAAAGTCTCCCCGCGCGTGCAGCATTCCGTTGCGGACGCTATACCCTTTGCCCCGGTTCCCGGGATTCTCCAACAATCGCAGGACGGCATGTTTGCTCGCATACTCGCGAACGATCGCTGCCGTATTGTCACTCGATCCGTCATTCACCACGATGACTTCAACACTCCAGCCGCGCTGCGCGGCGTGAGCGAGAATTTTGTCCAGCGTGCCTGCGATGCGCGCGCTTTCGTTGTAAGCCGGAAGGATAATGCTATATGTTGCAGGTCCCAAATCTAGATCTCAGGTAAGCCATCAGCATCAGCTAGGAGAACCCAGTCTCAAGGATTGCTCCCAGGGAGTCAAACCTGAGATATGAATGGTGAGGCGGCACAACTCAGAGCTGAGCGCTGGAAGCTGACGGCTGATAGCTTCTACGCCACTCGCCGCTGCTTCTCCAGCATGGAGAGGAACTCTGCCACCAGTTCTTCGTCCCACAGCCCGCCGCGAGCTTCCTGGCGCATCGTGAAGGCAGCATGCTCATGGCTAAGGGCAGGCTTGTAGGGTCGCGCAGTGCGCAAGGCATCGTAGACATCCACCACCTGCAGAACCCGTGGAAGCAAAGGAATTTCAACCTTCTGCAAACCATCCGGATAGCCGCTGCCGTCCGAGTGCTCATGATGATTGCGGATGATGGGCAAGACCAGCCGCAGCGACTTCAATGGCCGACAGATGTTTTCGCCTGTCACCGGATGCTGCCTCATGATGGCCCATTCTTCTTCGGTAAGGTTTGTCCCCTTCTTCAGGATGTCGTCCGGGACGGCGATTTTCCCCAGATCGTGCAGGTACCCGCCCCGTCGCAGCGCCACAATCGATTCTTCATTCAGGCCGAGATGACGCCCCAGGTTGCTGGCGTTCTCCGCCAGCCGTTCACAATGACCCTCGGTATAGGGGTCCCGGCTCTCCACGCTTAGGCCCAAGGTGCAGAGCACCGATTCCGCCGTCTCCAGTTCGTCCGTGAACTCCTTGAGTTTGAGCAAGGACTTGACCCGGGCGAACAATTCTTCCGAAAAAATGGGCTTGTTGAGAAAGTCGTCGGCGCCGGCTTCGATTCCCCGTAGCTTGTCCTCGCGGTCGCTCAGTCCGGTAATCAGAACAAACGGAATCAGCCGGGTGGCGGGGTTATCCTTAACGTCGCGGCACAGTTCGTAACCCGACTTGCCGGGCATGATCACGTCGGAAAGGATCAGATCGGGAAGCTCCCGCCGAATCTCATTTTCAGCCCGGGCCGCGTCCGGAACCGCAATCACCTCATAACCTCGGGTGCTTAGCAGTTCGCGCATCAGCACCATCGTGTCCGGATTATCATCGACCACCAGTATCCGTGGAGCCCGGCGCGGCGAAGGTTCCCCCATTTCTTTATAAGACGAGGAATGGCTGGCAGGAGATGTCCGGAGTTTGTGGGGAGGGCTCATATCTGCCGATTGAGCAATCGCTTTGCTAATTGTAACGGATCTGGCGTAAAGGGATAGATTCGGGTTGTTGTTCCTGTAAATACCTATCCAGCTTTTGGACATGCCGTTTTGGGAAAACCCGAGACCCAGTGTGAGATCTGACCTTGCCTATTCAGCCAGCCACTCTCTAGCCTCACCCTATGCGCTTCTCTTTTCGCATCACGCTCTGCTTTTTCCTCGGCGCGGCGAGCGTTCTGGCTGTCTCCATGCCACACGTCACTACGTTCGGTAGTAACAGTTCAGGTACCTACTTGCTTAGTGCTGGACAAATCAGGACCGATTAGCAAAGCTATGGTGGATGAGTGCGAGAATTGGGCGACGAATTGCAGGCATAGGTGGCCGTGCTAGCGCTGGTCTATTCTCGCATAAGCCTCGCCACCCGGAATCCAATCCTGAGCGGCAGCAACGGGAGTTGGAACGTTTACGCGAAGAGGTAAAAGAGCGAGACGAAAGAATCGCCGAGCTGCAAAAGCAGATTGGTGAGAAAGAAAAGCAGATTGGTGAGAAAGAAAAACAGATTGGTGAGAAAGAAAAACAGATTGCCGATTTGGAGCGGCAATTAGCGCTGCGCAAACAGAACTCCACCAATTCCTCCAAGCCACCGTCTTCCGATGGATTAGCTGGTGAGCAGCGTCTGCGGGCCCGACGCAAGAAGAGCCGACGTAAGCCAGGCGGACAGCCGGGCCACCAGGGAGCGCATCGGTCCTTGGTTCCGGCCGAGAGAGTCAACCAAGTTTGCCCCATCCTACCCGAGCAGTGCCAGGGTTGCGGAGAGGCTCTACCCACGGAGCTCGAACACGCGCAAACGGTGAGTACTCCCCAACGACATCAGGTGACCGAGTTGCCGGCCATGGGCGCACATGTCACTGAATATCAGTTGCATTGCGTAGCCTGTGAGAAGTGTGGCGCGAGCACACGTGCGGTGTTGCCCCGGGAGCTGCAAGGGAACTTCGGACCCCAACTGACGGCACTGGTGGCCTATTTGACGGTGGTTTGTCGCATGCCCCGGCGCGTGGTGGAAGCGCTTCTCGAGCAAGTATTGGGGGTGGAGATGAGTTTGGGAAGTACTCAGAAATGCTGGGAGGAAGCTAGTCAGGCCGTCGCCCTTCCCTGTCAGGAACTGGAAGAGCAATTAAAGGATGAACCGGTGCTGAACGTGGACGAGACCGGCTGGCGTACCAATGGCGATAAACGTTATCTGTGGGCGTTTGTGGCCTGGCGGTTTGTGGTCTATACCGTGGCCAGCCGTGGTAGCGAAGTCTTAGTCCGTTTGCTAGGAGCCACATTCCGCGGGGTGCTGTGCAGCGACCGTTTTAGCGCGTACTTAAAGTATCACTCCGGCAAAGCGCAGTTTTGTTGGGCGCATCTCAAGCGAAATTTACTGGGCATTATGGATCTCACCAAGAACAGCGCGGTAGAGCGATTCTGCCGGGACGCACTGGCGGCACATGCCCGACTCTTTCGCCTCTGGCACAAGTTTCGCGGCGGCCAGATCGATCGCCAGCAACTAATGGTCCGTTCCATCCCCATTCAAAAACGAATCTTCACTCTCGCCGAGCAACACTTAAACAGTTCCCATCGCGAGGTGGGGAACCTTTCTCTCGCTCTGTGGGAGCATAACGAGCGCCTCTTTACTTTTCTCGAACAGGAAGGCGTCGAGCCCACCAACAATAGCGCGGAACGGGCCCTGCGCACCGGTGTGCAATGGAGAAAAATCTGCTTCGGAAATCGTAGCACTACCGGCGAGTTAGCCACGGCTCGACTGCTGACCGTTGCTGAAACCTGTGATCTACAAAAACTCAATATCCTGGCCTATCTCTCGGTGGCCATTGCAGCGCACCGCCGTTATCTGCGAGCCGCTACACTGTTACCGAGCCGAACAGCCTGAACTGTTACGTTCGGTAAGGGGACCGCCGTCAAATCATTCACAGATCTCGACCAAAACCGGTCCGACGACTTGAGGTAAGAGCCGTACATGTAGACGGCCGGTTGAAGGAATTTACCTTGGGCATTGCACATGAAGCAACCGAGCAGCTATTCGTGGTTCGACGCGTCGTTCGCGTGAACGATACTTTGCTTCAGGAAGCAACCGCAACTCCACGCTGGAGTTGGCAGCGCGGCGGCTGGCTCGTCATTAATCGCATCACTGGACATATCTCGCAAGCCAGCCTGCCCGAGTTTGATCCGGACTCGTCTGCAGGCATCTGGTACCGCGACTACATCGCCTATTGTGGAATCTCGATGGCCGCAAGCTCTCAGCCGTCGTGATGCAACTTGGACACCGCAAGCCCATCCTGAAAAAGCCCCTGGGCGAAGCCGCCAACGACGAAGCCTCAGAATGCGCGCCGCCGGGCTGGCAACGCGCCCCCACGCGGGTAAGCTTCGTTTCGAAAGCGGACCAAAAGTTTACTTTCGCAGTCAGGAGCCACACGGTAAAAGTGGTGGCGGATGACGATCCGGAAGGAGGAACGCAGTAGTCGTGTGGCGCATTTTTCCCGGCTCCGTGATTACACGAGCGAGGACGATCGCGTCTACGTAGGAGGCTCGCGTCTACTTCGAGAGTTAACGCAAAGGCAGGTTCCCGCTCGTGTGCCTCACAAATGCGAACGCTCCGAAAAGCACGACGGTGGCCGCCACGAACACGCCCCGCCGCCATCCATCGCGGATCTCCGGTGGCTGCATGAGATGTTTCGCCAACGCCGCCCCCGTCGCCAGGCCAGCCACCAAGCCGCCAATATGAGCCGAGTTATCGATTCCTGGGACCGCCGCGCCAAAGAACAAATTGTACCCGGCAAATATGAGCAAGCTTCTTAACGTGCCCTGAATCGCCTGCTTGGAAATCGGTAAATGGCCAAGATAAAGTGCCGCGATCAAAGCCCCAGCCAATCCGAAAATTGCTCCTGAGGCGCCCACCCCGACCGCCATCGGATGCCACCACAGGCTCGCCAAACTGCCCGCGAGGCCGCAGAAGGTGTAGGTCAATACATACGTCCAGGGATCGAAGACCCGCTCCGCGAGAAACCCGAGGCTCCAGAGGCACCACATATTGAGCGCGATGTGAATGATTCCACCATGAACGTAGGTGGAAGCCAGGATGCGCCAAGGCTCCCTGCCCAGCGAGAGCGGACCCCAGTTCGCCCCCCACTTCAACAGCTGCGGGATTGTGGGGTTAACTGGCGAAACGCCCGTCAACACCATCACCACGTACACGGCAACGTTCATTCCGACTAATGTGGTCGTGATGGGCTGTTTGTTGATCACAATCTTTCAATGCTCTACGCCTGCATTCAGTCTGGAGCGCTTTTTGCGGATCGCGATCCTAAACACTAACAGAACTCCTGAAGCTCGAAACCCTCAATCTCCCGTCGTCTCCACAATGGCCATTTCTTCCACCGTCGCCTTCTTCGTCACCTGCGCGCTGGTCACCAGAATAACCGAGGCAATCACAATCGCACTCCCGGCCAGGATGTAACCATCCACGCGCTCATGCAGCACCAGCCATCCCAGAAAAACTGCGACCACGGGATTCACATAAGCGTAGGTGGAAACCTTCGCGGTGGGTACATGGTTCAGCAGCCAGATATACGCCGTGTATCCGACCCACGATCCGCAGACCACCAGATACAGCGTGGCGCCGATTCCGCGCGGCGTCCAGACGACGCGTGAAAAATCTCCTACACCAACGGCGAACAGCAAATTGGCAAAGCCCGCGGCGATCATCTGCCAGGCGGTGGCTGAGAACGGATCTACATCCGCGGACTTCCAGCGCTTGGCCAGCACCGATCCCAGAGCCCAGCTAAACGACCCACCTAACAGACTGATTGAAGCCCCCAGCTGCACCCGACCGAATGAAGTCGTTGTGGTCAAGTCGGGCCATAACAATACGACCAGCCCGGCGACGCCCAGGCTGAGCCCAACTTTGCCGCGCGCGGAAACACGATGATCGCCCAGCAACAGCGTATCCAGCACCAAGAACCAAAGCGGCGTCACCGCGACGATCAAGGCCGCCAAACCGGAAGCCACGTACTTTTCCGCATACGAGAGCGTGAGGTTCCCGCCCATGAGCAAGAGCACCCCAACGATCGCCATCTGCCCCAACTGCCGCGGGTTGTACCAGATGTTTCGTCCGCGCAATCCGCAGAATGCCAGCATGAACACACCCGCGATCAGAAAGCGCACTCCACACATAAGCGCCGGCGGAATGCGTTCCACGGCAATATCAATCGCCAAGTACGTCGATCCCCAAAAGAAATACACCAGCCCAAAGGCAAGGATCACTGCAAAGCGGCTCTGGCGCTGGACATTAGTCATGAATGGCCGATCAACGGATAAGTATCAGACACACGAAACGAGCGTAGAGATGCGAGATATTAAGAACTAGCGCATGCCCGCGAAGGTACTGTGCCAACACTCACGCGTGACTAACGATCAAGGACCGAATGGGGGTTACGCCGCGCCACAAGGCAGGCTATAATAGTGTTGGAATGATTTCCGATGCGCCGTCAGAATTCCAATTCGCATCTGCCCGCGTGCTGGCTCCACTTCCTGGTGTGCCCGCGCCGTTATCTCGCAGTTTTGCCATCGCAGGCGCGTCCTAGCCTATTCGGCAGCGACTAACTCGCAAATCCTCCTCGTCCGATTCCGGCTTCAGGGTTGAAGTCCGCTTGTTCAGCGACCCTTCCCCGAAGCCAACGACCCATGACGAACCAGCAATGACCTTTTTGGAGAATGCTATGCCAACCCAAACTCTTATCGGGCCCAAGATCAAAACGGCCCTGCCCGGTCCGAACGCGAAGCGCGTGCTGGAAGGGGATAACAAATACATTTCGCCGTCGTACACCCGCTCGTACCCGCTGGTTGCTAAGCAGGGGCGCGGCATCGTGGTTACGGACGTGGATGGAAATGAATTCTTCGATTTCTCAGCTGGCATCGCCGTCACTTCGACTGGCCATTGCCATCCCCAAGTGGTCGCCGCCATTCAGAAACAAGCCGCCGAGCTGATCCACATGTCGGGCACCGACTTCTATTACGAGAATATGGTGACCCTAGCGGAGCGCCTGTCGAAAATCGCGCCCATGCCCGGACCACACAAAATCTACTATGGCAACTCGGGAACCGAAGCCATCGAGTGCGCCCTCAAGCTCGCCCGCTATCACACGAAACGGCAGAACGTGATCGCATTCTATGGCGCGTTCCACGGGCGCACCATGGGAGCGCTCTCGCTAACTGCTTCCAAGCCGCAACAGAAGCGGCGCTTCGGCCCGTTGGTTCCCGGGGTAACTCACATTCGCTATCCCGACGTATACCGCGGATGCGAAGGTGGGCCGCAGGATGCCGAAGCTTTCGCGCTGGGCTGCGCCCGCTTCATCGAAGACAAACTCTTCAAGACCACGCTTGCCCCCGAGGAAGTGGCCGCAATCTTCGTCGAGCCGGTGCAAGGCGAAGGCGGATACGTAGTTGCACCCACCATCTTCATGCAGGAACTGCGCCGCATCTGCGATCGTCACGGCATCTTGCTAGTGGTGGACGAAGTGCAGAGCGGGATCGGACGCACCGGTAAATGGTGGGCCATTCAGCATACCGGCGTGCAACCCGACATTGTTTGCTCTGCAAAAGGCATCGCTTCGGGCATGCCTCTAGGCATCACAATCAGCAAAGCCGAAATCATGGATTGGGTTCCGGGATCGCATGCCTCTACCTTTGGAGGCAATCCCGTGTGCAATGCGGCTGCGATGGCGACCTTAGACGTGATCGAGCACCACGGCCTGCTCCAAAACGCAACCGAAGTCGGTAATCACATGCTCAAGCGCATGGCGGAATGGCCCAACAAGTACAGGCTAGTCGGAGACGTTCGCGGGCGCGGATTGATGATTGGCGTTGAGATTGTGAAAGACAAGAAGACCAAAGAGTATGGCGCAGCCGAGCGCGACCGCATCATCCAACTGGCTTTCGAGCATGGCATTCTCTTCCTGGGCTGCGGCCCAAGTACCATCCGCATCGCTCCGCCGCTCATCGTGGCCAAGGAGGAAGCCGACGTCGCTATGGATGTGCTCGAGGAGTCGATTTCGATCGTGAGCCAAGGGGTTTAAACAGCCGGGCAGGATCTCCTCCTGTGCTAGCTGCGTGGGCCGGGTCATGAGCAAGACCTGCCCTCATCATTTCGTGAGCACTCCCAGCCGCTGCAGATTGCTACTGACCGTGGTAGCGAGCCACCTCCAATTTCGTTCCTCCATTGGTACCCGCCACGACGATCTTCCCGTCGCTCTGGAGGACAATAGACGTAATGAACGTCGCCGGCGTTGCTGCCGAGGCGGGTGGTGACGCGACCGCCGTTTCCGAATGTGGAATCCAGTTTCCCGTCGCCGACGTAACGGGCCAGCGCGAAAGCCTCGGAGCGCGGGTTGTTATTTCCGGCTTGCCCCGCCGCGACGATGTCCCCATTCGGCTGGAGCGTAACCGCGAAGGCGTTTGCGGCGGTTGTCTTTGGAAATCCCGTGATGGCGCCACCGCGCGTTCCGAATGTCGTGTCGATGCTTCCATCCGTGTTGAAGCGAACCAGACCGAAGCCGGTGGAGTTTCCGGTTGCAGACACTTTGCTGGTGTCGGTTCCTGCGACCAGGATCTTGCCGTGCGCTCGCAGCGCGATGGCGTCGGAGCCAAAAGTCTGCAGTGGCGCTAGTCCACCGGCACCGAATGTGGAATCCAATTGGCCCTTGCAGTTGAGACGTGCCAGGAAACTTGACGAGTTTCCCGATCCTTGCCCGGCCACGATAATCTTGCCATCAGATTGTAAGGCCAGCAGCGCGCCGTTGAGTGGCAAGTCAGCGACGCTCGCAGTGCCGAATGTGGGGTCAAGACTGCCGTTCGTATTGAAGCGTGCCACCCGCTCCCCCCAGGAATCCCAGTACCCACGGCCACAATCTTTCCGTCCGACTGGATGGCCACCCCGCCGAATACCTGCTCGATATCACTGCCGATCCTCGTGACGACCACGCCACTGTTCCCGAAGGAGCTATCAAGGCTGCCGTTTGGGTTAAGACGGATCAGCCCACTTTGGTTTCCGAGTTGCCCTGCCGCCACGATCGTGCCGTCACTCTGAAGCGCAACGGCATCGGCCACGCAGTTGCTGCCATCGTTGGCGGTCAATTGAAAGCTAATAATTCCTCGTGTCGCAAAGGTCGTATCCAAATGCCTAGCCTGTGCCAGGGTTAAAGTTGACGCCCATTCCAGAGACGCGCACAGGACAGGTTGTGAAAGTCTTGTCGATAGGAAATTTCCTGCGAACCTCTTGGATATGGTTTTCATATTTTCCTCTTTCATCCGGTCGATTCCACAGCGCCGTTAGGGCGTCGCCGAATCTGATCTGTCCGGCATTCTGGCTCTTGAAACTTTGCAGGTTGTCACGGCCACGCAAGAGATTTGCCATCTCGCACAACTGGGTTTTGGCCTTTTTGTGATGAAGGTGACGTCTAAGGGCTTGCGCAAAAATAATTTCACATAGTTGCTGGAGTCAAGGTGTAATTCCACGCCGGTAGTGTGCTGTGCTTGCTAAGCATTAGTTGCTGCATTTGCTGATCGGAGAACGATTCGCCTTTTTCATATTTCTTGGGGAGCATACGGGCACACACCGCGAGTCCAGTTAAGGTGCTGGTGGTGCGAATGTACTTGAGTGCGGTCTCGTAGCTCTGCAGAGGGCGACCCGCCCAATTGTTGCTGATCTGCGAAAACAGGCGATGTTCGATGGGGTTCCATTTGGAAGCCCCTGGAGGATAGTGACAGACGGTGACCTGCAATCGGTAGGGGTTCACCAGTTGATGTTGTAAATGGTATTTCCAGCCGCGGGCACGAGCGCTGTTGCCACCGCCCGAGTCGGCCAGGATTAACAGTTGCTTGGCCTTGGGGTACCTCTTCTGTCCACAACTCTTCCACCAGAGAGTAATGGCATCGACCGCAAACGCCGGGGTTTCGCGGCTGGTGCCCACCACCACAAAACCCTGATTCCTCCTTGGATCGTAAACCCCATAGGGAATCGCCCGGCCCACGGCATCGCTGGGGAAGTCGTGATCGTTGACCAGTTGGGGTTGCTGTTCCCAGCTGATCCCAGAGTTCTTGAACTTGCCGATCCACTCCTTCTTCTTGGCATCCACGCTGATAATAGGGTGGGCCCGCGTCGTGAATCGCTTGCGCTGGCGATCGATATAGGTAAATTGGCGGTTGCGTACCCGTCGTGGCGGCGGGTTCTTGTTTCCCGATTCCAGCCGCTTGTGATTCACCCGCAAGCTGAATCCCATCTGTTTCAACAAGCGACGTACGGTACTGGCGCTGACCCGAATCTGCACTCGACGTAGTTGGCCGGCGATTTTTCGGATGGCGCGGCGGGACCATTTCAGATCCCGCATGGGATCGCCGCCGGTTTCGTGGCGCAGCAAATGGGCAATGGCTTCGATCACCGCGGGCTTTTTTTTTCGGCTGCCTTGCGCCCGCCTCCGGCTTGGCGCACGCGTTGCCGGGGCACCTCTCCCCCCAGCAGCTCCCGCCGTCCGCGGGCCACCGTGTGCACGTCCAGTCCCAGAAACTCGGCGATCTTGTGGTCGCCGCCATAGCCTACTTTGTGAGCCTCCAACCCTGCGTAGAGACGCCGCTGCCGCTCATCCAGCAAACTGTAAAACAGAATGATCGCTGCTTTGAGTTCCGGCGACAGCTTGGCCCCGACCGCCGGCTCCTCGATCTCCTGAGCTGCTGGTCGAACTTCCCGCTGCAACCGTTGTTCCCGTTTCCGCTCCGCCTCCCGAGCGAAGTAGACGTACACACCTCCTACCCCGCGTCGCTCCACCCGTTTGTGCTGATAAAGCTGGAGCAAGGTCTGTTTGACTTCCACACCCACTAGGGCTTGCAACTCGCTGGCCATAAATCCCGCGGGAGACTGTTCCACGAAGCGTTGCGCGGTGGCCAACAAAGTCCCGTCTCGAGAGAACCAGGCCCCGCGGGAAGACCAAAGTCCTTGCTCATCGAACTGAGGGATCTCCGCCAGGGTGTAGTACTTGCCGCGGTGGGAATAACTGGTGCGATAGCTCAAGGCCTTCAGTTTGCGAAACACAGTCATGGTGGAGGTAGTGCCCAACGCTTGTTTCAATTCTTCCAAGGTGGCGATTTGTTGGCGTCGCAAGACGGAGCGAAGGACTTCTGAGGCGAAGACCATGTGGTATAGTTCCTCCCGTAACCGCAACTTCTAGGATGAACTATACCACGGCCTAACTCTTCCCTTTTCTGCAAATCTGGCGTCCAATGCCTATTTTTGAGCCAACATCTATCTTGGGACACTTGTTAACGTTGGGATAGTTTGACCACAGAATGCGGAGTTATTGTTGCGCAAGGCCTAAGTCCGCCTTCCTTGTCCTACGATCTGTTGATTAGTCGATTACATTTTCAGGGCGGTTTACTCAGGCTGCGGTTCGGGCGCTGGACTGGGTGGCGGAGCGGACGCTTCCGGCCGAGGATATTCCCATGCATCAGCGGACCGGGCGGCGTGGAGAGGAAGCAGCTTACTTCTATCTGCGGCGCTTGGGCTATGTAATGGGGGCTGCGCAATTTTCGTTCGTCGCGGCGGCGCGGGGAAATCGACTTGATTGGCTGGGACAAAAATGTGTTGTGTTTTATCGAAGTCAAAACACGTACGACCCGCGACGTGAAGCCCGCCGAAGCGGCGGTCGATCGCGACAAGCAGCGTGGACTTTCGGTAGTCGCCGACGAGTACCTTTGTGACGTGGCACCTTCGTGCCGGTGGCGCTTCGATGTGGTGACCGTGTATTATGAACGGCGGTCCAGCCAACCGTTGATCGAACTCTTTCGGAATACCTTCCCCGTGGCGTAAGATAATGGATTGACTTTGACCCCGTTTTCATATGCCCTTATTGAAAGGATTTAGTCTTTGCCTGAGCTTAGAAAAGACCCAATTGTAGGCCGGTGGGTAATTATTTCGACAGACCGCGCCAAGCGTCCAACTGACTTTGCCCGCGACGGAGTGAAATTAAAAGGGGGCTTTTGTCCCTTCTGCTACGGGAACGAAAGCAAAACGCCACCAGAGATTCAAGCTTACCGACCCAACCCGAATGGAGGATCTCCGCTGCAGCGCGACACTCCCGGATGGACGGTGCGAGTGGTTCCCAACAAGTTCCCGGCACTCGGCATCGAGGGCAGCCTGAGCCGCCAGGCCGAGGGTATGTTCGACCGAATGAATGGCGTCGGGGCGCACGAAGTCATCATTGAAACTCCCGATCACCAAGCCAGCCTCGCGACTCTGCCTCCCAAAAGAATTGAAGATGTGCTCTGGACTTTCCGCGACCGCATTCTTGATCTGAAGAAGGACCGGCGGTTCAAGTACATTCTGATTTTCAAGAACCACGGTGAGGCTGCAGGGGCGTCACTGGAGCATGCCCACTCGCAGCTGATCGCGTTGCCGATTCTTCCGATTTATGTGGTCGAGGAGATCGAAGGCGCGAAGCAGTACTTTATTTATAAGGAGCGTTGCGTGTTTTGCGACGTGATCCGTCAGGAGACTGAAACCGGCATTCGCGTGGTCGCAGAGAATCAGGACTTCCTCACTCTGGCTCCGTATGCACCGCGGTTTCCGTTCGAGACCTGGATCTTGCCGAAGCAGCATGAATCGGCGTTTGAGAATTCTTCATCGCAACTGTTCGAGAATCTTGCGAAGGCAATCAAGACGTTGCTGTTGAAGGCGGACCGGGTACTGGATAATCCGCCGTACAACCTGGTGATTCACACTTCGCCGGTGCAAGATCCCACCAATGATCACTACCACTGGCATATCGAGTTCATGCCGAAGCTGACCAAGACGGCCGGGTTCGAGTGGGGTACGGGGTTCTATATCAATCCGACTCCGCCGGAAGAAGCTGCGAAGTTCCTCCGCGAAGCCAGCGTCGAAGAGCCGGTGCCGACGACGGTAGGGTAGGGCTTACCAATGGGAACAAAAATTGGGCACGGCCTACGCCGTGCTCTTTTCGCATAAAGGAGAGAAGATTCTTGGGTAATCTCCATTCCAGTGAAAATTTAGGAGGAGATCCAGTGTGGGACAAGGCAATTCGGTGGTTGTCACAGCCAAGTAAAAAGCGTGTCACAGGCTTGCAACATGAGGGCGGATTACGCTTGGGTGCGGTCGAGGAACTCATCGTGCCAGGCCATTTGGATGGCCTCGAGCTTACCCTCGGTAGATTTCTTGGGATCGTCTTTGAACTCAGCCAGTGCGGTCACGTAGCCATGGAGATCAGTGAAACGGATCGAGAGCGGCTCGAGTTCGGGGTGCACCTCTGAAAGCAGGATACCGATGTCTTCTGCGTCGTCCCAGGTCAGGTCTTTTGGCATGTGGGCTCCTTGGACTATCAGCAATTAGCATTTAGTTCCTGAACCACTTCGCTGCTTGCCCGCGAAGATCTCCCTTGGCTAAATGCTCAGCTTCCTAGTGTTCTTCCGACACGTAGTTGCGATTCCACGAGGGAATCTCGACCACGACCTTGCCAGGCTTCGTGATTATAGCCTGACAGCCGAGACGAGAGTTTAACTGCAAATCGGCGGCCATGTCCAGGCGGTCGGCTTCGTCGTCGTCCATTTCAGAAAGATTCTCCGCGCCTTCCTTTACCCACACGTGGCACGTGGTGCAGGCGCAGTTGCCACCACAGGCATGGTCCAGGCGGACGCCGTAGTTCAGGGCCACATCGAGGATCGACTGCTCTTTTCCGTGATCTTTATAGGGAAGTTTGTCGTGCTCGAACTCAACCGTCTTGCCTTCGGGCAAGAATGTTAGCTGGACGGTGTTTTCGCCGGGTGAATCCACGGTTGCAGTGCCCGAACCTTTTGTTTTGTCGTCTGCCATCACTTCTCCTTCAATCCATCCTCAACCTGCCGAGCTTCGCTCGGTCGCCCGGACGAGGGCGTCCGGATCTACGTGTTTAAAACTGTTTACTCGAAGTCTGCTCTCGCCACGGGATGGCCTGTTTCTGATCCCTCACCCATGTCGGCTTCGCCCATGGTCTTGCCTTTCAGTGCGGTGCTCACGGCGGAGTCCATCATCAATTCCGCTAGACGCATCGTGCCCTGGTTCAGGACGTCAATCGCCTTCCTGATCGCCGAATGGTCATCTTCATCTTTGACCTGGGCTAACGCCTTCTCCAACTTGGCAATTTTTTTCTTCTCGTCGCTGGTGAGCTGTCCCCACGCCGGACTTTTCTTGCCTTTCTCGAGCGCCGTCAGGATCGTGTCTGCTTCGTTTCTTGCCTCGATTACTTGCCGTTGGTGGAAGTCTTCCTCGGCGTAATCGAAAGAGTCGAGAATCATGTTCTCGACTTGATCGTCGGTCAGTCCGTAGCTGGGTTGCACTTCGATCTCGGATTCCTTGCCGCTGCGCTGCTCGCGCGCCGACACGTGCAGGATACCGTTGGCGTCGATGAGGAACTTGACCTCAATTCGCGGCATTCCCGCGGTCATCGGCGGAATTCCCTTCAGATCGAAGCGGGCAAGCGAGCGACAGTCCTTCGCCAGTTCGCGCTCACCCTGAAGGACGTGGATGGCAACGTTGGCCTGACCGTCAATTTGCGTGGTGTAGTACTGGGTTGCCGAGGCAGGAATGGTTGAATTTCGCAGGATGATTTTGTCGGTTACGCCACCCGCGACTTCGATGCCGAGCGACAGAGGTGTGACGTCGAGCAGCAGCATGTTCTCCGTGGCTTCGGAACCACCGTCCAGAATGTTGGCCTGCACCGCCGCACCGAGGGCAACGACTTCATCGGGATTGAGGTCGGTATGCGGTTTGCGCTGGAACAATTCCTCGACCAAAGCGCGTACCTTGGGGATGCGGGTTGAGCCGCCGACGAGCACGACTTCGTCGATCTGCTGCGGCTTCAAGCCTGCGTCTTTCAGAGCCTGCTTGCAGGGTCCGACTGTGCGATCAATGATTGGCTGGATCAGTTGCTCGAACTGTTCGCGAGAAATCTCGCGCTGGTAGCGCTTGCCTTCCGGCAACTCGATGTCCAACGTAGTTTTCTGCGCGGAAGACAACGCAATCTTGGCCTCGATGACTGCCTTGCGGATGGTAGCGACGACTTCACTGTTGCGCGATACATCGAGGTTTGCATCGCCGAGGATGTCGTCGATGGCAACTTTGATCAGCAGATTATCGACGTCATCGCCGCCGAGGTGCGTATCTCCGTTGGTTGCGATGACTTCGAAGATTCCATCATGCAGCTTGAGGATGGAAATGTCGAAAGTTCCGCCGCCCAGATCGTACACGGCGACGATACCGTTTTGCTTCTTGTCCAGGCCATACGCAAGGGAGGCGGCGGTGGGTTCGTTTACCAGGCGCAGCACTTCGAGGCCGGCGATGCGGCCGGCATCCTTGGTGGCCTGCCGCTGAGCGTCGTTGAAATAGGCCGGGACCGTGATCACGGCCTTGGTTACCGGGGCGTTGAAAAAGCGCTCGGCGTTACGTTTAAGCTGGCGGAGAATGAACGCGGAAATTTCTGGCGGCGTGAAGGTCTTTTGTCCCAACGTGATGCGCAGTACTTCTCCGGCTTGCAGATCTTGCGCGAGCTGAAACGGGAACAGCTTGAGTTCCTCTTGAATATCCTCAAGACCGCGCCCCATGAGGCGTTTGATGGAGTACACGGCACGCTCGGGAGTTTCGATCAGATATTTGCGCGCAGCATTGCCGACGATGATCTGATCGCGTTCATCCAGTGCGACGACGGAGGGGACGAGGTTCAACCCGTCCTCACCGGGGATCACGACAGGGCTCTCCCCCTGCATGAAAGCCACCAGGGAGTTGGTGGTTCCGAGATCGATGCCCACGATGTGGTCGGTGGCCATAATTCAGCATTCAGGACTCAGCCAACCCAACTTCCCGGCACAGCAAAAAAACCTACGGGGCTGAATGCCGATGGCTGAGTGGCTGAATGCTATCCTTCCAATACTTCATTTACATCCCTAACCAGGTTCCTGATGTACGACCGGCGATTCACCAGGTCTACCATTTTGTCGCGGGCTTTGCGCCGAGCTTCTTCAGAATCGCTGTCAACCAGACGGTCCCAATCGTTCCAATACGCTTTTAATTCTTCCGAGAGCGACTCTTGTTTCTCTTCCAGTTCAAGCTTTTGTTTTCCTATTTCTTCGACTAGAGCAGGATCATCTTCGCCGATCTTTTTCTGTGCGCGCAGCTCTTCGAGCTGCATGTTCAGTTCGAAAACTTCCTCCAGCAGATCGGGAGGTACAACCTGTTTCTTGATCTCGCCCGTGGCTCGCGCTTTTTCGGTCGCCGCCTTTGACTGCTCTTCGAGTTCCACGCCTTCCAAGCGCAACAAGTATTCCGTGCGCCTGATTGGATCTTTCAACGTCCGGTACGCGTCGTTCAGCAGCGAGCTCTGCTCCAGGCTCCATTCCTGCTCCCGTTTATCGGCGCGAGCGCAGAGGTCGGGATGAAGCTTCCGGCTCAGTTCATAAAACTCCCGCTCGAGAAGCGTGGCGTCGAGATTCAGCTTCCGCGGCAGAGCGAAAAAGGTGAAGTAATCCACTGGCACCGGGGGCTGGACCTTGCCACAAGCGCCGCAAAAGTGGACGGCGCGCATAGTGCCGCACGACCAGCAAGTGGCAGTAGCTTCGCCAGGCGCTATCAGAGAAGAGCTCGGGTTGGATTCCAGATTTGCCATAAACACACTCGCCACGTCGCTAAAATTTCGCGTGGGCTTGCGCCGCCAGAAAGCGGCGCCGTGGAGAAAGACATCGCAGGCGAGAGCCCCTTCGACGACGCTCAGGGCAGGTCCGCGCCACGTGCTCAACCCGAGAACGAAGTGCCGCAACCACAGGACTTCGACGAGTTCGGGTTTACGAACACAAAGCCTTGTTGCATGAGCGTCTCCTGGTAATCCAGGGTCATGCCGTGCAGATAGATGAACGATTTCGGGTCGACGAAGACCCGCACATCGCCGAACTGGAAGACGCGATCGCGTTCGCGCGGTTGCGTGTCAAAGCGAATGTTATAGCTCAGTCCGGAGCATCCGCCGCCCTGCACACCCAGACGCAGTCCGCCCTGCTCGGGCGAGATGCCTTCTTTCACGATGGCGGTGCGTATCCTGGCCAAAGCTTTGTCCGTTACCAGGACTCCTTTGGCCGGAGCTTTCGGCGCTTCGGTTTTGGTTTCCATTTCGATCATAATCGTCCACATCAATGGAGTCCGCGCATCCGCGCGGCGGAACGGGCGGGACGCCCGTTCTCCATTGAAACTTACTGCGCTGCGACCGCTGTCGGCTTCGCTACATCCTGCTTCTTCTTCCAGTCGTGAATGGCGGCGCGGATCGCATCTTCCGCAAGCACCGAGCAGTGGATCTTCACTGGAGGCAGCGAGAGCTCCTTCACGATTTCGGTGTTCTTGATTTGCAGAGCTTCATCTACGGTCTTGCCCTTCACCCACTCGGTGGCAAGGGACGAAGACGCAATAGCTGAGCCGCATCCAAACGTCTTGAACTTTGCATCTTCAATGACGTTGGTTTGCGGATTGACCTTGATCTGCAGTTTCATTACATCGCCGCATTCGGGTGCGCCGACAAGGCCGGTCCCGACTTCAGAGCTGTTCTTGTCCAACGATCCTACGTTGCGCGGGTTGGAATAATGATCTAGAACCTTATCGCTGTATGCCATGATTTGCTTTCTCCTTAAACCTTGTCAGTGTGACGGACGTTGCAAGCAACGTCCGTAACTACTCTGCTGCCCACTTCACACTCTTCAAATCCACGCCTTCTTTCGCCATCTCGTAAAGTGGCGAGAGCTCGCGCAACCGCGATACTGTTTCGACCACGCGATCGGCTACATAATCAACTTCGGCTTCGGTGTTAAAACGTCCGAGGCCGAAGCGGATGGAACTGTGCGCCAAATCATCCCCGGTGCCCAGAGCCTTTAATACATAAGATGGCTCCAGCGTCGCGGAGGTGCAGGCCGAGCCGCTCGAAACCGCGATGTCATTGATGCCCATCAGCAACGATTCGCCTTCCACGTAGGCAAAGCTGATATTCAGGTTGCCCGGCAAGCGGTGCTCCCACGAGCCGTTGATGTAGACCTCGTCCAGCCCGCCCATGATTTTGTCGCGGAGGCGGTTGCGCAGACCTGCGAGTTTGCAGGATTCCTTGGCCATTTCTTCCGAAGCGATGGCGCAGGCCTTGCCCAGACCCACAATCCCAGGCACATTGAGTGTGCCCGACCGCATGCCCCGCTCGTGACCGCCGCCGTCGATAATGGCGGAAATCTGTACACGGGGATTCTTCCGACGCACATACAATGCGCCGACACCCTTTGGCCCGTACATTTTGTGGGCCGAGATCGACATTACATCAATGTTGTTCTTGTTGACGTCAACCGGAATCTTGCCCACAGCCTGGGTCGCGTCGGTGTGGAAAATGACTCCGCGTTCGCGACACAGCTTGCCAATCTCTGCCACCGGCTGCAGCACACCAATCTCGTTATTGGCCCACATGATCGTCACCAGGATCGTCTTGTCATCCATGGCACGCTTCAGATCTTCAAGATCGACCAAGCCATCTTTTTGAACTGGAAGATAAGTCACTCGATAGCCGTACTTTTCGAGGCGCTTACACGTGTCGAGCACAGCCTTGTGCTCGGTCACAGCCGTGATGATATGATTTCCCTTTTCCTTATACATCTCGGCCACACCCTTGATGGCCAGGTTGTCGCTCTCGGTCGCGCCCGAAGTAAAGATGATTTCCTTGGTGGTAGCGCCGACCAGTTTGGCAACCCGTTCGCGTGCCGTCTCGACGCCTTCCTCGCCCGCCCACCCAAATGAGTGATTGCGGCTAGCGGCATTGCCGAACTTCTCCATGAAGTAGGGCAGCATCTCTTCTAGTACCCGGGGGTCCATGGGTGTGGTAGCGTGGTTGTCCATGTAGACGGGCAGCCTGACTCCGTTAGGGGCAACGTGTTCCGCCTGGGGGATCGTCTTTACATCTGTGCTCATGATTGCTCTCCTACCTCTTTTATGTAATCGTCACCAGCTCAGCTGGCTTCTTTGCTTCAGGTTCTTCCTGGGACTGCGTCTCTTCTTTCATCTCTGAGATACTGATGCGCCGCAATACCTGTTCGATGCTCTCGTTGACCCGGCGCAGTGGCTCCCGAATCGTGCAGCGATCGGTTTGATCGCATTCGCCTCGCACGGTTATGCAGGAAGTGATGAACAAGGGCCCGTCAATCGCCCGAATCACCTCGAACGCGCTAATCGTTCCCGCACCGCGGGCCAGTGTGTAGCCGCCATTCATGCCGTGCTGCGAGTGCAGCAACCCGGCCTTGACCAGTCTCTGCAGAATCTTTGCCAGAGCTTCTTGCGGAATGCCGTAGGCGTCGGCAACATCCTTGGCACTGCAAGCACCGTGAGGCGCCCGCTCGGCCAGATGCTTCATCGCCATCAAGCCGTAATCCGCTTTCTTGGTTAGCTTCAGCATCCGAGTCCGATTGGCAAATCCGACCTTTTCAGTCGGATATCATTATTGTAGGGGGTGCAGGCTTGGATTGCAACTCTTCGCAGGGAATGGCTAAATTCACAATCTAACGGTAACCATATTGTCCTTAGCGGTTTATCGGATGGCGATCTTTTCGGTCGTATTTTAAGTTCGTGCGGAATTCCGGTGGTGGAATTCAGGAGCGTCCACTGGGTCACATTGGGAGCGTTGGGCGAGAGATGGCATCGAATGTTCAACGAAAAGACTTGACAAGCTATCCAGTCAGGCTAAAATACCGCCAATTTCCGGCAAACTTCACCTCAGCCTCGCTAGGCCGACCGTGATCGTCCGGGTTTATGACTTCAATCCCGCCGTCGCAACCCCCGAGAAGAGAAGTACCATGAACGAGTGCAAGCACCCGCGCGTGCAGATCGTGGCCCGCGAAGAAGACGCCGAGTTCGTCGAATGCCTAGAGTGCGGCGATATCTTCGAATCGAGCGAGTTTAAGGACATGCTGATCGAAGACACCCGGCTCAAGAACGAATCCTGAGAATTTTTCCCTCATGGAAGGAGTGACGAAGGTAATCTTCCGCCGGGCCTTTCCCTTGTTTGGACTATTTGCAGTTTGTTAGTGTCAGCCTGGGTACAATTGCCCGCGGAGAGGTCATGTCAGTTGTGGCTTTGGTTGTGGACGACTCCATGCTCATCCGGCACACCGTGTGCCGCTTCCTCGAGGAGCGCGGCTTTGCCGTCGAGTCGGCGACCAATGGGCAGGAGGCGCTCGAAGCATTGAAGAGGGTGCGCCCGGACATCATCATCACAGATATTCAGATGCCGAAGATGAATGGCAGTGAGTTCATCACGGCAGTGAAGAATCAACCCGCTTTCGCCGGTATTCCGATCGTGATCGTCGCCGGCAAGCAAAGTGGTTTTGAGCATACCGAAAAGCGCGCCAACTACACGATATTCAAAGACATCGATATCGAGGATCAACTGGCCAAGGCGGTCCAGGCGGTGCTGGGCACCAAAGCACAGGCAGCGAAGAGCAGCACTTAGCATTCAGCCCCTTAAAGTTTTCAGCTGACGCATACCGTCGCTCAATGCTGAGTGCTGATTGCTGAATGCTGTTTCACTTCAACACCATTCCTGCTTCCGCTGAGAAATCCATGGGCGCGAAATCGCGAGTCAGAAACTTGGGATAGGCTGCGGCTGCAATCATCGCGGCGTTGTCTGTTGACAGCGGGCGCGAGGGAAAATAAACTGACAGCCCTTCTCGGGCGGCATCCTTCTCGAATTGCTGGCGCAGCTCCTGATTCGCCGCTACGCCTCCGGTGACGAATAACGTAGCTACGTCATACGCACGGGCTGCGGCGAGAGTCTTTCCCGCCAGATCCTCTACCAACGCTCGCTGGAACGAGGCTACAAGGTCTAGAGTCTGTTTGTCGCAGCGGGATAAATAGTCTTCGAGCCTGGGTTGCGGGATCGCTGAAATCGCTTTGCGCCGGTCGGCGATCGAACCTTGCATGTTGTGAGTTTCAACGTAGCGTAGAACTGCAGTCTTGATCCCGCTATAAGAGAAATCGAAGCGTGGGCCATCATAAGTCCGGTCGGCGTTTCGATCGTTTCGATCCCGGTGCTTGAGCTGCGACGGCGGAAACTTCACGGCATGGGGATCGCCGTGATGGGAAAGCTTGTCGACCGTTGGACCGCCGGGATAGCCCAGGCCCAGCAACTTCGCGACCTTGTCGAAAGCTTCCCCAGCAGCGTCATCGCGCGTATGGCCGATGTTCTTATAGGACCAATTGCTGTCTTGCTGCGTTGCCAAATAAAGATGGGTGTGGCCGCCGGATACGACTAGCGCCAGCACGGGGAAACGCAGATCGTGATTTCCTTTGCGGCGCTCCTCGAGCAGGACAGCATGAATATGGCCTTCGAGATGGTTGACCGCGATGAGTGGCTTGTCGAGAGAGAACGCGAGCGCCTTAGCGTAGCTGATGCCGACCAGCAACGCACCGGCGAGCCCGGGCCCTTGAGTGACGGCCACCGCGTCGACGGATTGATAGGTCTGTCCGGCATCGGCCAGCGCCTTGCGGATGACCGGCACGATGGCACGCAAATGCTCCCTGGACGCCAGTTCGGGCACGACTCCGCCGTAAGGCTGGTGCATGGCGATCTGCGAGAACACAACATCGGAAACAATCTCCTCCCCCGAGCGCACGACCGCCGCCGCAGTCTCGTCGCACGAGCTTTCAATCCCCAGGATGTAGGCGTCAGGCATGGCGCTTTCAGTGTAAACCGCGACCGCGCCGTGGGGACAGCACGGGACTTGGCGTGAGATGGGACATGGCCGATTTCGTCCATAGCAGGAAAAAGCGCCGGGTCTTTCGTAATCTCCCGCCGGGAGCGGTCGAAATGAAATAGTCGAGCGTAGCGTATGGTCAAAGCTTCCTCGGTAAACGCCACGCCTCGGGCGCCGCGGGTGAAACTCGCAGGCACCGTCCTGTCGCTCGTCCGTTTGGAAAACGGACGGCAAACTCGAGGAAGACTGCACCAGCTCTCGATCACAGGCGGACTACTACATCTGGAGACGCCTTTGGATGAGGGGATCAAGGTCGAAGTGATTTTCCACGTGGGCGAAAGCACGGTGCGCAGCAAGGCACGCATGCTGTTTCCGATGTGGGCGACCCAAGGCTATCTTCAGCCCTTCGAATTCGCCGGCCTGGACGAAGAAGACCGCTGTAATTTGCAAGTCGATTTGCAACGACTGCTAGATTGCTCGGCCGCAGCGATTGTCCCAACTCCAGCGGAGATCATCGAACTCTCAACGGATGCGAATGAGTAGTTTGACGTCCACCACGGAATTACAATAGGTGGAATGGATGGAGGAACTATGGCTCATCAGCATTCCCCTCGTTTTCTGAAGATCGTCGAAGATACCAGAAAACGCATTCGCGAAGTAACCATCGATGAGGTCAAAGCGAAGCTCGACCGGAAGGAGAAGTTTCTGCTCATCGACGTGCGCGAGGAAAGTGAGTATGCGGCCGATCATTTGCCGGGCGCGGTGCACCTGGGCAAAGGAATCATCGAGCGCGATGTCGAGGCTCGTGTGCCCGATCAAAACACACCCATGGTGCTCTATTGTGGTGGCGGCTTTCGCTCCGCCCTAGCCGCCGACAACCTGCAAAAAATGGGCTATACCCAGGTGCTCTCCATGGACGGAGGCATTCGGGGCTGGCGTGAGAAAGGTCTTTCTCTGACCAAGGATTGAGCGCAGCACCTAGAAGCATTTCGCCTGGCTGAAAGTACTTCCGTAACTTGATGGAGCCATTGCAATACGTCACCATGGTTACGCTTGATACAGAGGGCGATGCGTCATTAGTCCAAGGCGATATGCAGAGCAAATCAAATTCCGAAAAAGGCGGTACGGCCGCAGCTCCGGCACGGGCTTCGAATGCCTCTGTGGAGCACGTGCTGACCCAGGCCACGACGCCGCAACAATTCTGTGCGGCGCTGGCCAAGCTTTTCGGAGTGAGGCCTACCGAAGTTGCTCTCATGCGCCTGGAGAAGGGCCTGCTGAATTTCGTTTATCCGGAACAACTAAGAACCGCAGGATCGATCCCGGTGTCCAGTTCTTCCGCGGTCGCCGCCCACACGGCATCCACCAAGAAAACAGAGCTTTTTAATGCATTCGTGAAGGTGAAACACGCCAGCATTTTTGAGAGCGTGAAGCTGAACAGTGCATCAGAGGATGAAGACCGATCGGGTCAAAACGCGATTCAAAAGCTGATGTCCGCGCCAATTCTTGACCCTCACCGGAAGGTTCTGGGCGTAGTGCAAGTTTGCCGTAAGGGATTCGACACAACAACTGCAGGACCGGACTTCTCACAAGACGACCTGCAGCAGCTGGAGCTCGCTGCGAAAGTCTTATCCACGCTGCCCTTTATAAAGTAGAGAGTCCTGCAGGGTCCACCTACACGTTTTCATCGTCGCCGTCATCGCAATCCTCTGCCTCGATCCGCGGACGCCTGTCGCATCGCTCGATCCAGAGCCAGTCTCTCTGTATCCGTTAGTGGTCGGGAAGCGCCTTTCGGGAGATCGCCCAGCCGGACGGGACCAATGGCGACGCGGAGCAGTCGCAGCACGTTAATCCCAAGTTGCGACAGCATCCGGCGGATCTGGCGATTCTTGCCTTCATCGAGCATAATTTCGAGCCAGGTATTTTTTGCACCGCCACGCAGAATTTGCACACCCTTTGCGCGCAGTAAATCGCCATCGTCGATTCTGGTTCCCTTTGTGATGGATTCGATCAGCGCGCCGTCCGCGACCGCCCCAATTTGTACGTGATAGGTCTTGTCGAGGTGCGTCTCCGGGGCGAGCACACGAGCCGCCCACTCGGAATCGTTGGTCAGAAGCAGCAGTCCTTCGCTAGCTTTATCCAAACGTCCGACGGGTGCGACCCACGGGAAGTGCTCGTCCAGGCACGCGTACACAGTCTCGCGTCCTTTTTCGTCGGAAGCCGTCGTCACCACGCCGCGAGGCTTATTAAGCATCAGATAAAGTTTGGCCTGGGCCGCGAGTTCGTCGCCATCCACTTTGATCCGATCGCGGTCAGAGTGGACGGAAGCTTCTGGATCGCGACAGATTCCGTCGTTCAAAGTAACCCGCCCCGCGCGGATGAGATCAAACGCTTTCGAACGCGAACAATAGCCACGCTTCGAAAGCGCACGGGCCAGACCGATTCGCCGGGATGATTCCGCGCGGTTCATGCTTTCATGCGACGTCTCGTTCCAGACTAAATGACGACAGCCAACTCTCTCGCAACCTGGAGGTCACAAATCAACAATTACGAACGACAGCGACGGCGGGCCGATTTTCCGACCGCTCACTTGCTGGTTTCTCCCCAGTTGCGGCGTGTGATAACCTCGGCCTTTCATGTCCGACCCTGCCTCTGACCGCCGCTCTCGCAAACGAGTACCCGTGCGCCTGGGTGTCTCGATCCGATCCCCGCAGGGCCAACCCGCCACAGGATATACCCGTGACCTAAGTACAAGCGGGATCTTCCTCTACGCGGATTCCGAGATTCTCGTGGGAAGTGAATTGGAGATGGTGTTGATGCTTCCGACCGAGCTCACCGATGGAGAAAAGCGTTGGGTATGTTGTCAAGCCTCGGTTGTCCGGGTGGAGCCTGGAGGAGAAGATGGCCGGTTCGGCGTAGCGGCCAGTATCCGTAGTATCGCGACCTTGCCGGAGATTCCGGACTGACACTAGCTCTACTGAATGCACGGAGAGCCGACGGATTGGTGGCTCCGACGGCGGCGTGTGAAAAATTATCAAAAACTTAGGAATCCACTTCCCTTTGCATAACACTTGGTGCAATAATGCTGGCCCTTGGATTGCTCTGGTCCAAGATGTCGACATTAAAGATTGCAAATGTCAGGTGATCCGGTTATGTGGATGGAAAAGCTCGCCCAAGGTGTATTGCGCGTACTGACACCGCTGGGACCACGGTATCTCAATCCTTCGTTCGCCCAGCGTCTCTACCTGCTGTGGATTTTTCGCAACTTTGAAACTTTGCCCGTGAAGGTACTCAGCCCGGGACAACAACGACGTATCGAGGCTATGTGCGCTCGCCACGGATTTGTGTCCGTGCTGGAACCGAATGGCTTAGTGGATACTCCGTTACTTGGGACCTTGGAACAACGTCCGCCGGTTGCATCGCCACGTCGACCGAATCGAAGTGTGTCTGATGCAGTGGGATCGTTCGCAGCCGATCTTCGGCAAGGCTCCTGAGGCATGTCGAGCCTAGTCGTCAACTAGACACGCCCTCGATCGCGACGCGAACCAGCAGCGATGGACCGAATCGCGTTGGTACTTTCAGCCTTCGTTCTCGCTTCTACGGCTTGTCGCCCGTTGATGTCATTTCGCCGCACGGGCCTACACTGTGCACGCCACTCATGTGCGGCCCTTCACCTTGGCTCTCACGCCATGACTTGATCGCGGCCTCTTGCTGCGGCGTAATCAGACCTCCTACCTGCTTCTGCGCCTCTTGATGCAGTTGCTGGATTTTCTGTTGTTTCTGCTGTGGCGCGAGGGAAGAATCGCTGCACACGGCCTCAATCTGGCTGTGCGTGTTCTCTTCAATTTGTTTGCGCTGTTGCATAGCCGATTGCGAAACGCCTGCCTGTTGCCAGCAGGGTTGCTTGGGCGTTGGAGTGGCTCCCCGGGGTGAGACCGGGGACGTAGCCGTTTGCGCCGCCAGCGGATATGTCCCGAGCAGAGTCACTAATGTTGCTGCAAAACCAAACCACTTCATTTTTGTCATGGAGACCTCCCTGTGTGCGAAACCCAATCCCAGCAAGAAAGTTGCCGGAAAAAATGCTGGCGATTCGCGCCAGGGAGATGGCTGAGTACAACTGCGAATTACCGTGAGGAATTTGGAAGCACACGATCCTACGGCGCGGCGAACCACGCCAGATGGCGTGTATACTGGGCGCGCTTTTTGAAGTCAAAAAGGAACTCCTGCCGGGGATGCCCGGGATCCCGCGTAGCTGTGGAAGGTAGGACATTAGAGAGAGCGCCGTTGAAAATCATTCGCCTCAAGACTGCAGTCGTGGAAGGAAATTTCGATTGGACTTTTGTCCGCATCGAGACCGACGAAACCGTCGCTGGCCTCGGTGAGTGCTTTTTTGCTCCTGGCCTCACTTCGATCCTGCGCTCGCTGGAACCGCTGTTGCTGGGCGAAGACCCGCGCGATATCCATCGGTTGTTCCGCAAACTGCAGCTCGCGACTTCGGGCGCTGGTTCAGTGGCGGGCATCGTCTACAACGCGATCAGTGGCATCGAAGCGGCGCTTTGGGATTTGCTTGCCCAATGGCTCGATGTGCCCATCTACCGCCTGTTGGGAGGAAAGTTTCGAGACCGTGTCCGCATATATGCGGATTGTCACGGGGGAGAAGGTCTCGAGTGCCTGGACGAAGTGTTGCGTTCCCGCCCGGCCGCGTGGGAATCGAAGACCCCGGCGCACACTGCGAGAGATTATTTCGGCGAGGCGGGCGAAGATTCTCCTGCTTCGCCCGACGACTATCGCCGCCAGGCGCTGGCAAAGAGAGCGGAAGGATTCACCGCTCTCAAGTTCGACCTGGATGTGCCGGGCACGGAAGGCTCCGATCCTCACAATCGAGTGCTCAACAATCGCGCGATCGACCACATGGTGAGTTTGATCGGCGCGGTTCACGACGCGGTAGGGGGCGATACCGAGATCGCGGTTGATTGCCACTGGCGCTACAACGCCAGCGACGTTGTGAAAGTGGCGCGCGAGTTGGAACCTTTCCGGCTGTTATGGCTCGAAGATCCGGTCCCGCCTAACAACACTGTTGCGCTAAAAGAAGTGAGCTCGAAAGTGCGGGTACCGATCGCGACCGGAGAGAATCTTTTCCTCTTTGAAGGCTTTCAGGAGATCGTCGCGCTCCACGCGCTGAGCATTGTTACTCCCGACCTTCAGAAAGTGGGGGGCTTGTCCGTTGCACAAAGCATTGCACAGTTTGCCGACGTGCATACGATGCCGGTTGCTCCGCACAATATCAGCAGTCCGGTCGGCACTTTAGCAGCGGCCCACTTCTGCGCGGCGATCCCGAACTTTCTGGCTCTTGAGTTTCATGCTTCTGACGTTCCTTTCTGGAATGACCTTGTCGAAGGATTACCCGCTCCAATCATTCAGAACGGATTCATTTCCGTCCCGGAAAAGCCTGGGCTCGGCGTCAAGTTGAATAAGGAGGTAGCCCGGCGCTATGCGCGCAAGGGAGAACCTTTCTTTGAATAGCGGATGTGCAACCCATAGCAGTGGCGGGTTATGCTAAAACCGTATAGTACTTGGCAGCGTTCGCTTCAAGCCTCAGACAGCCAGCGTCCAATGAGCAAAACGAGCTTATGGAAATCCGACGACGAACTCTTCGCTATCGTGCAGCGCGAACTTTTCACCTGCGTCGTGGGCGATGTGATGGACAAGATCGATCTTCAGCATCAGTTCCTTCCACCGCAAATTCGGCCTCTCCGTCCGGATATGGTCGTGATCGGCCGCGCGATGCCGGTTCTCTCGGTAGATGTGTTTGGCGAAAAAATCTCCGGCAGCGCCAACAAGTTAATGGAGAAATCGTTTGGTCTCATGCTGGAAGCGCTCGACGACCTCCGCAGTAACGAAGTCTACGTCAACACTGGATCCTCGCCACGAAACGCACTGTGGGGAGAACTCATGAGCACCCGCGCCCGAAGACTAGGCAGCCGGGGTGCGGTGTTGAGCGGGTACGTGAGAGATACCAAGGCGATTCTGAATATGAGCTTCCCTACTTTCGGTTTCGGCTCCTACGGGCAAGACGCAGCCCCACGCTACAAAGTGGTCGACTTCCGCATTCCGGTAGAGATCGGAACAGTGCGCGTTCGTCCCGGAGATATTCTTTTTGGCGACATCGACGGGGTCTTGGTCGTACCTGCTGAAGCCGAAGCTGAGGTTTTCACGCGGGCTCTCGAAAAGGCCCGGAGCGAAAAGCTGGTGAGAAAAGCCATTGAAGAAGGAAGCAGTGCGGTCGAAGCGTTCGAGAAGTATGGAATCATGTAAGGGAAAATGGGGAACCCGATCGTGAGTACAAGCCTCGTAACTGCAAGCACGATCCCTCGTGCGCAACAGATACACACCTTTCTCCAGCAACATGATTTGCGTGCCTGGATCGCGTGGAGGCCCGACGAACTCCTCATGCTGTCAGGATATTTTCCGTACTGGGGCGCTTCGTTGCTAATTTGCTTCGCGGACGCGGAGCCCATCCTTTTCGCTCCGCTGCTTGAGCCAAGGGACCATATTCCCACCGGGTTGCGGCGGGTTCGGGAATATCCCTGGGGGGATCTCAAGTGCGGCGACCCGTATTCAGTTCTTGTGTCGGCGGTTGGCAATGAACTCGTCAAAGCAAACGTAAAAAGCGAACAAGTTGGAATGAATCCCAGCGCCTCCAGAATTTCGCTGCCGATTCAAGCCGCCGAGCAAATTCCTATCCCTGAAGGCTTCTCAGGACAGCTATCTGCGCTCACCGCGAAACTAGACCCTCGGTGCCAGGCCGGTTTTGCAAATCTCTATCTAAGAAAAACTCCAGAAGAAATCGTCGCAATCCGGCAGGCAAACCGGGTTGCGAACGTCGGTCTGCGAGCTTTCTTTGAGAATCTGCAACCCGGAATCACGGAGGCGGATGTCGCCGCCGAGGTGGAGTCGGCGATTTATCGTCAGATTGGACGCGATGGCATATTCCATTCCCGAGGGTGGGCCATGGTTCAATCCGGGCCCCACAGCGCCGATGCAGGACGATTTAACCGCTCGACCGGACGGCGGTTAAAAGACGGCGATCTGGTTTTGATCGAATTGGCAACTTGCGTCAACGGCTATTGGAGCGACCTTACGCGCACTGCGGCGGTAGGTTCCCCCAAGCCTGAAGTTGAGCAAATTCTCGCCATTGCTACAGATGCGCAGCAGGCGGCGGTCGATGGTGTACGTCCCGGTGTCTCAGCGGGCCACATTGACGCTTTGGCGAGGGACAAAATCGCAGCGCAAGGACTCTCGTCTTTCTTCACCCACCACACAGGCCACCATGTTGGCTTCCGCTATCACGATCCCGGATTTTTGATCCTCCCCGGAGAATCCGCCAAGCTTGAGCCCAGCATGGTAATTACACTCGAGCCGGGAGTGTACGTTCCCGAACGCGGCTGCGGCGCGCGCATCGAGGACGACGTTCTGGTAACGGAATCAGGTCACGAAGTGCTTTCGAGAATTGAGGGGAGCGAGCAGCCGTGATCAGCATTGATCTCTCCGGCAAGACGATTCTGATCACTGGAGCATTGGGCGCGATTGCCGAGCATATGGCGCGGGGGCTGGCCGCAAGCGGCGCAACGCTGGTACTCACCGACATAAAGCCGGAGGACGAGGCACTGCGTACCCTCGACGATTGGGAGATTCCCCCTTCGTCTTACTTATATTTTGCCGCCGACATTACCGACTCCAGCCAGGTTGACCGCGTGGTACGTGCGGCTTTCGAAAAGTTCCCGGATATGGATACGGTTATCGGCCATGCCGGCGGCTGTGGCTTGCATCCGTTCGCCAGCACCTCGGAAGCTGACTACGAGCGCATCTTCCGCTTCAACTATTTTGCACAAACTTACCTCGCGCGGTCGGTGCTCGCGCAATGGATGCAGCGTAACATCGCCGGGCATTTGATCTTTACATCCTCCTACGTAGCTCGAATGCCGCACTCGCAGATCTCTTCGTATGCCTCGGCCAAAGCGGCGCTGGAAAACTTCGCGCGCAGCCTCGCTCTCGAATATGCGCTGACGGGGATTCGTGTGAATGTAGTTTCGCCGGGAAACGTCGCGGCCGGCAGCTCGCTGAAAGTCTTCGATGAAGATCCCGCCTACCGGGAATTCGTGCTGAGAGTCTCGTTAGGCAGAAGAAACAGCCCAGAGTCCGTCGCGAATGCATTTGTTTTTCTTTGCTCACCGCTGGCCAGCGAGATCAACGGGCACATCCTCAGCCCCGACTATGGCGGAGGCATTGGAAATCGGCTATGAAGATTGGTCTCGGCCTCTACCGTCACATGCTGACCCGCGAATATTATGACTTCGCGCGCCAAGCCGGTTGCACCCACGTCGTGGCCCATCTGGTCGATTACTTTAATCAGGGCCCTTCAAACCCGCGCAACAACCAACCCACGGGCGGAAAATACGAACCGTGGGGAGTCGCCGGCGATCCCAATCAGCTTTGGACGACCAAGGAACTCACAAGCCTTCGCGCGGAGCTTGAAGATGCCGGACTGGTCTTAGCCGCAATCGAGAACCTCGATCCCGCGCACTGGCACGACATTCTGCTCGATGGTCCGCAACGTCCGCAACAGATCGAAAAGGTGAAGACCATCATTCGCCGCCTCGGCGAAGCTGGTATTCCGGTACTCGGCTACAACTTCAGTTTGGCCGGCGTCTGCGGTCGTGTGACCGCCCCGTTGGGACGCGGCCATGCGATCACTCTGGGCATGGACGGTCCCGCTGAAGACGTGGCCATTCCGAATGGCACGGTCTGGAACATGGTCTACAACCGCCACGCACCTGTCGGCACTCTGCCCTCGATTTCGCACGAAGAGCTGTGGCGGCGCCTGCAAAGGTTTCTGGAAGAAGTGATTCCCGTAGCCGAGCAGGCTGGAGTGCGGTTAGCCGCCCATCCTGACGATCCTCCTATGCCGACCATGCGACAGCAGCCGCGCCTGGTTTACCAGCCTCACATGTACCAGACGCTGATTGATCTGGCTCCAAGCCGCAGTAACGCCCTCGAGCTTTGCGTGGGAACTCTAGCCGAAATGACCGAAGGCAATATTTACGACGCGGTCGACCAATACAGCAAACAAGGCAAGATCGCTTATATTCATCTCCGCAATGTCGTGGGGAAGGTGCCGCACTATCGTGAGACTTTCGTCGACGAGGGCGATGTGGACATGATTCGCATTCTTACAATTCTGCACCGCAACCACTTCGACGGTGTGCTTATTCCCGACCACACTCCGCAAATGACCTGCTCAGCTCCCTGGCATGCTGGGATGGCTCACACTCTCGGCTTTATGCTGGCGGCAAAAGCGGTCGTCGAATCTCCCCAAGGCGTGGAACTAACGCGCACTGTTCATGGGGGCGCGTAACCTGAACTCCCCATCCACTTCATCGCATTCTCGAGCCCCTCTAGTTATTGCAGCCAGTGTCGCGACGCTTGGCGGCTTTCTGTTTGGGTACGACAACATTGTCATCAGCGGCGCAATTGGATTCTTGAGCCAACTGTTTCGCCTGGACGCGGCCGGCGTCGGGTGGGCCGCGGGATGCGCGTTGATCGGGTGCATCGCCGGCTGCGTCGCGGCAGGAACCGTCGCGGACTATCTAGGCAAGAAAAAGGGTCTCGCGTTGTGTGCCCTTTGTTTCACTCTCTCCTCGGTTGGCATGATTTTTGCCGCCGATCTCCATCAGTTCGTTCTCTGGCGGCTGATCGGCGGAGTGGGGATCGGCGCTGCTTCAGTAATCTCTCCGAACTACATCGCGGAGATTGCTCCCACGCGGGTTCGCGGGCGCTGTGTGACTCTCTACCAGCTTGGCATCGTGGTCGGGATCCTCGCTGCCGTCTTCGTCAACATGCTCATTCAACGCATGGGTGATGAAGCCTGGAACACATCCACCGGCTGGCGTTGGATGTTTCTCGCCGGCGTCGTACCAGCGATGCTGTTCGGACTGATGATTTTGCCTGCAGTCGAAAGTCCGCGCTGGCTGATGAAAATGGGCCGGCGGGATCAGGCCATTGAAGTCCTTGCCAAGATCAACGGCGCTGACGTTGCAAGGAGTGAAGCCGCGGAGATTGAGAACTCCCTGGCCATTGAAGAGGGTCACATCTCGGAACTCTTCACCACCTTCCGTCGCCCACTGCTGCTTGGCATCATGCTCGCCGGACTGCAACAGATCAGCGGAATCACGCCGCTCTTTTCCTTTTTGCCCGAGATTTTTCGCGCCGCTGGAACCGCGACCAGCGACGCATTTTTCCAGTCCGTGCTGGTCAGTCTCATCAATCTTTTGTTTACGCTATTCGCCCTATGGCTGGTCGACCGCGCCGGGCGCAAGACGCTAATCCTCGCCGGCACCGCCGTGCAATTCATCTCGTTCGCATGGGTTGGTTGGTTTTATCACATCCACGGCAGCGGTCTGGCGGTCTTGATCTTTGTGATGAGTTTCGTCGCTGGTCACGCCTTTGGCAATGGAGTGGCGTGCTGGGTCATCATCTCGGAAATTTATCCAACCAAGGTTCGCGGCCGCGGGATGTCCATCGCTACGACCGCTCTCTGGCTAGTGGGCTACCTGGGCAACCAACTTTTTCCAATCATGCAACAGCGTCTGGGATCGGATGGCACCTTCTGGCTTTTCAGCGGCGGCGCGCTCTTGACGGTTGTACTCGTCGCCTGGCTGATTCCCGAGACCAAAGGCCGGTCGTTGGAGGAGATCACCAAATTGTGGACCGAAAATAAATCGGACGTGGTCCCGTCAGTTGGGAGGGCGCGGCCTTGATTTCGCGACGTTGGAGTTTTGAAAGGGCCACGGGGCTCCCTGAAACCGTACCCTTTCAGGACCGCGGCCGCCAATTTCAACCTTTTCCCGCAAGCTGTTCAGCCATAGCGCTCACACCTTTCTTCGCAACGGTTTTAGCAAACAAAAGCGGTAGATAACCGATCAGGGATTTGAGGTAACTATTTTGCGTGCTACGGGTAGTTTTCTAGTTGGCACTTAAGATGATTGTCACGAAACCTGACTGATCTTGCTGGCTTTACGGCCGGTCACGAACTAACCGTCGGGTTGCGTGAGCGACTCCGCAATCCCTCGTCATTCCTACGATCTATTCCGGAATGGCGCCGTGCTCTCACACGAAAGAACCAAGGCGAAAACAAGAACCTCGGGAACGTTCTGTGGCGCCAGATGATCAGCGTGCGAGCTAGCGGTTTAACTAGTTACAGGGGCGGCGCGGCGTTTATAGACTCGTTCGCGTGTGAATGCGTCTTGTTGAAGACCAAGACCCACGATTTTCGTCGCTCCGTCATGCATAGCAGCGCGAATCAATCGGTCACCATCGGGGCCAGACGAGGCGTAACTCCTCCACGGGAGCCAATCGACATCACTTGACAAGGAGAAAAGTATGGACCTGGGTGCAAGCATTCGTAACCTGGTACTGGCAGCGTTCGCCATCTCGAGTATTCTCATGGGCGGCGGCGCAACCGCACATGCGCAGGACAGCGCGAAGAAACCTAACATTCTGGTCATCATGGGCGACGACGTCGGTTGGTTCAACATCGGCGCCTACCATCGTGGAATGATGTCGGGCAAGACACCGAACCTCGACAAGCTTGCCGCCGCGGGCATGATGTTCACCGACTACTACGCCGAAGCCAGCTGCACGGCGGGCCGCGCCAACTTCATCACGGGGGAGATACCCCTCCGCACGGGTCTGACGACTGTAGGCCAGGCAGGAGCGGACGTAGGCATGCCGGATCAGGCCGCGACCATCGCCCTGGCTCTTAAGCCGCTGGGCTATGAAACCTATCAGTTTGGAAAGAATCACCTCGGCGACCTAAACAAATATCTGCCGTGCTTACACGGCTTCGATGAGTTCTTCGGCTATCTCTACCACCTCGACGCCATGTCCGATCCGTATTGGTTCGATTATCCCCAAGACTGGATCGACAAGACCGGACCGCGGAATCTCACCCATTGCTGGGCAACTGACACCAATGACTCCACCGTGATGCCGCGCTGGGGTGTGGTCGGGAAACAGAGGGTGGAGGACGACGGTCCGTTGGCGCCCTTCCCCAATATGAGGGACATGCAGAACTGGCAAAAGGGTCGTCCAGCGAAGTATGACATGGAGACCTTTGACGAAGTGCTCGTCGGGCATACTACGGGCGCCATGGACAAGGCCAAGAAGGACGGCAAGCCGTTCTTCATCTGGCACAACACCACCCGCATGCACGTCTTCACCTACATCCCGCCGAAGTATCAGGCCATGATGAACGCCACCAGCAACTACGGCCTGGAAGAAGCTGGCATGGCGCAGTTGGACGACAGCGTCGGAGCTCTCCTTCAGCACATCGAAGACATCGGCGAAACGGAAAACACCATCGTCATTTTCACTACCGACAATGGCGCCGAGGTCTATACCTGGCCAGACGGCGGCATGACCCCGTTCAAAGGCGGCAAGGGCACGGCTTACGATGGTGGATTCCGCGTGCCCGCCATCATCCGCTGGCCGGGCCACATCAAGCCGGGTTCGGTTGAGAACGGTATCTTCTCCGGCCTTGACTGGTTCCCCACTCTCGTAGATTGCGCCGGCAATCCCGACATCACCAATCAACTGCTCAAAGGTGTGAAGCTCGGAGAACGGACCTACAAGAACCATCTTGACGGGTACGACCAAAGGGCCGTACTTGAGGGCAAAGGACCATCCGTTCGTCACGAGCTCTTCTACTTCGCTGGGCCTCACCTCGGCGCGCTTCGCATCGATGACTTCAAGTTCCAGTTCCTCCAGCAGCCTTACGGCTGGCCGGGGGAGAAGGTCGAAACCGACATGCCTACAATGACCAACATCCGGCAAGATCCCTTTGAACGCTTGCCAATGCTGCGCGGTGAGACCTTCAACACCGGCTCCCCGGCCTACGTGAATGACTTCATGGCACGCGAGTTCTGGCGCTTTGTCGTTGTGCAGCAAACCGTCGGCAAGCTAGCGATGACTGCCGTCGACTATCCGCCCATGCAGGATCCGGCTTCCTTCAACCTGGACGCCATCAAAGCCAAGATTCAAGCGGCTATGAAGGCGCACGAAAGCCAATAACCAAGTTGGAGGCGAGCGCCGGAAAGGATGCTCGCCTTCTATTTACGTAGCAGGTTATGAAGCGCTTCTTCGATCTCACATTCAAACCGTTCTACGTCCTCAGCGGGATTGGAACGGCATTGGGTGCTGTCAATGCCTTCTGGCCAAGATGGGCAGCGGAGAAGGTCGACCTGATCCCGTTCGTCCAGGACTACACCATCATTTTGCAGCACTGGGGATTCATGCTCGGCCTGATGGGCATTTTCATGATCGTCGCCGCTTTTCGGACAGACGTGCGCAAGCCGATCCTCATCTTTAGCGCTCTCGAGAAAACCTTCATCGTGTACCTGGTAGCGGCGAATGTAAGCCGTCCCTATGCGCGGGGACTCTGGTTCGGCGCTGCGATGGACGCTACGGTCGTTTTCTACACCATCGGTTATTTTGCGGTGCGCGCCTTCAGCACGCCCTCACGGTGAAGCGTATTTCCGCGCAATGTCTCGAAATGTACGAGCCAACCCCTGGCGCAATTACTAGTTCTCAAACACCGACATCGTTGGAAAGATGAAGAGACGAAGTATAACTCTCAGCCCGGGAGCTAATCGGAGTTTGGAAAGAGGAAGACTATGGATTTAGGTGCAGGTGTTCGAAGTGTGACGCTTGGAGCTCTCGCCCTCTCGAGCTTTGTTGCGGGCGGCGCTGCGACCGCGCAGGCGCAAGCAGCCGGCGCCAAGAAGCCAAACATTCTCGTCATCTTTGGGGACGATATCGGTTACTCCAACATCAGCGCCTACAACCTGGGCATGATGGGCTACCACACACCGAACATCGACCGCGTAGCGCAACAAGGCGCACTCTTTACTGATTATTATGCGCAACAGAGCTGCACCGCCGGCCGGGCGGCCTTCATTACTGGACAGAGTCCGTTCCGCACCGGGCTGTTGAAAGTCGGGCTGCCTGGTGCCGATCTTGGCTTGCAGCCTCAGGATCCTACGATCGCCGATTTGCTGAAGAGCCGCGGATACATGACTTTCCAGAACGGCAAGAACCATCTTGGTGACCGGAACGAATTTTTGCCTACGGTTCACGGTTTCGATGAGTTCTTCGGAAACTTCTATCACTTGAATGCCGAAGAAGAACCGGAGAACGTGGACTATCCGAAGAACCCGGCATTCATGGCGAAGTTTGGCCCGCGCGGCGTGTATAAGTGCAAGGCGACAGCCACCGAAAATCCTGCGCCGCCCGATCCACGTTTTGGTCCGTGGGGCAAGCAGGTCTGCACAGACACTGGACCGCTGACCAAGCAGCGCATGGAGACAGCTGACGAAGAGTTCCTCGCTGAGACCCTCGCCGATATGGACAGCTCGGTGAAGGCGGGCAAGCCGTTCTTCATCTGGCATAACACCACGCGCATGCATATCTGGACCCACCTCCAGCCAAAGTACCAGGCCATGGTTGCGGAAAAAGGTCTCTACGGCGCTGGCATGACGGAGTTCGATGACAACATCGGCGTGATGCTCAAAAAGCTGGATGATCTGGGCATCGCCGACAACACCATCGTCATTATCACGACCGACAACGGCGCCGAGACATTTTCCTGGCCCGACGGTGGCACCACTCCCTTCCGCGGCGAGAAGAACACCAATTGGGAAGGCGGCTATCGCGTGCCTTTCATCATTCGCTGGCCCGGCGTAATCAAGCCCGGCACCATCATCAACGATATCTGCGCGCACGAAGATTGGGCGACCACGCTACTGTCTGCGGCGGGCGAGCCTGACGTCAAGCAGAAGCTGCTGACCGGCTACCAGTCCAACGGAAGAACCTTCAAAGTCCATCTCGATGGTTACGACCTCACCGACATGCTGGCCGGCAAAGCTTCTGGACCGCGCAAGGAGTTCTTCTACTGGACTGACGACGGCGAGCTCGCCGGACTCAGGTACGACAAATGGAAACTCGTTTTCCTAGAACAGCGCGAGCATGGATTCAGCGTGTGGGGCAATCCTTTTATTCCGTTGCGTGTGCCCCTGATCGAAGACCTGCATGCCGATCCGTATGAGCGGGCTTCTTATGAAGCTTCTGATTATGACCATTGGATGATCGATCGCGTTTACCTGCTGGTTCCGGCGCAGGCGTACGTCGGGCAGTTCCTTATGACATTCAAGGATTTCCCGCCGCGGCAGAAACCAGCCAGCTTCAGTCTGGATCAGGTGATGCAGAAGCTGCAGCAAGGCATTGAAGACAACAATTGAAGTCCTCCATATTTCCGCGTCCGTTCCCAACTGGCAACGAGCGCGGAAAGGCAGTGATCAAAATTATTCCGGTTCCGGGAGCCACACGTTATGAAACATAAGTTTCTACGAATTTTCGTGATCGCCTTGGTGGCCGCCGTGCTTGGCGCAGCTTCGCTCAGCTCGGCCCGGGAAACTGTCGCGACCAACATCGGCACGCTGACGTTCACGGAAGCACCAAGCGGCGAAGGCCAATCGGCGGGCACTTCCCCAAGCACCGCTACGGCAGACGACGGCTGGCATTTCGTCGTGGCTCCATATCTCTGGATTCCGTGGACGTACGGAACTGTTGGCGCACTCGACCGGGAAGTCCACGTCTATGCGACCCCCGGTGAAATTTTTTCGCATTTTCGTTTCGGACTGATGGGATTGGTGGAAGCGGACCACAAAAGAATCGTCCTGCCGCTCGACATCATCCGGGCCCGGTTCGGCGAAGACAAGGCGCTTCCCTTACCGAACGTTCTGGCGACAACCGCAGACGTGAAAGTGGACGAATTCATCCTGACACCAAAAGTCGGTTACCGGTTGCTCGATCAGGAAAAGATTAAGATCGATGCCCTTACAGGATTCCGATACTGGCACTTGGGGCAGAATCTGCAGTTTAGCCCCTCCCGTCTGGGACTGAATTTTTCCGGCTCGCAGAACTGGGTGGACCCACTGGTCGGCGGGCGAATTCTGGGAGCTCTCACACCCAAGGTGAGCGTAGCTATTGGGGCGATGTAGGCGGTTGGGGCACCGGCTCGCAGCTCGATTATCAGATTTTTGGCCTTCTCGGTTACAAGACAAAACCAAAGTGGACGTTGCAGGCGGGTTATCGCTATCTGGATGTGAACTATCGCAGCAAGACTATCTACGATGCCGCCACCAGGAGTTCCGCTTCAGTTCTGTAACCCCGCGTAGGAACTGAGGATGCCGGGGGAATCAAGGTACGCAAATTCCCCAACGCATTTCAGCATTGAAACTAAGCGTCTACTGTGTGTAGTATTACACGCATGGATGACTGGTTCAACGCCCAGGGCGGGGCCGCCTCTCGCTTGCGGCAGCGCAAGTACGCCCTCCTGCGCCGCTTCCAGATTCCTCGCGACGCCCTGCCCGGCTCGCTGGCCCTCACCCACCGCCGTTGTGGAACCCCGACCTGCCATTGCGCCCACGACGAGGGACATCCGCTCTGGTCGCTGACTTTCATGGTGAACGGTAAGAAACGCGTGGAGCGTATTCCCGACGAGTGGGTGGAACAGATCCGCCCTCTGCTCGAGCAAGGACGCGAGTTCAAAGACGCCGTAGCGGAAGTCTTCGCCGCCAACGCCCAACTGCTGGCCCTCCGGCGGCAGCAATCCACCCCCAAGAGGCGGAAGCCGCGATGAGGTGCCGGCCGCCAGAACTCAAGACCACACATTCTCTCCCCTTCTGACGTGGGCCTGACGAGAAGCGATTCCCGGCCGGAGTCCAACCCGACGGGAGCGTTGGCGCTTCCGCCACCTCTCGGGCGCAACCCGGCTTGCTCTTGCGGCAGCGGCCGCAAGTACAAACGCTGCGGTTCCGAGCAAGACGAAATCATCCGGCGACAACTGCGACCGGTCGGGCTCCCGCTCTGGCTGCTGCACTCACGCGGCAAACTGCACCAATTTGAAAAGTATGCCGGTAACGTCTTGGACCTGCCGGGGCTGTTAGCTCGCCAAACCGACTCGCGACGAGCTCCGGAAATCCCCACCTTCGACGTGGTCAACCGCCTGTTTCATGGCGCCGTGCTGCGGATCCCGAGCCGCAATGCCCTGGAAGGCGATCTGAAGCAGAGCGATTTCCAAAAGTTAATCGGCTGTCCGCCCACGCCCGAGGGGAAAGTGTTCAGCGCCGATGTGGTGGCGAATGTGCTCGATAAGCTGCATCTGCCGGGCCTTCAGGGCGCCCTCGAACAGGTGATTCAGAAAGCCGAGGGCAATAAGGCTTTTCGCGAAGGCTCCTACGGCGGCTTACGCTGCGTGGCCGTCGATGGGTGGGAGCCCTTCGCCTCCTAGGATCGCCACTGCCCGCAGTGCCTGGTGCGCTACGTCAAAGCGAAGCGTACCGGGGGTGAGGTGGAAGAGGTGCCGCAGTACTACCACCGCTATGTCGTCGCCCTGCTGTTAGGGCCGGTGGTGGATGTGGTTCTGGCCATCGAACCAGTTCTCAATGAGGAGGCGCGCACCGATACGGTGGGCGCGCACGCCAGCCACGAAGGCGAACTCAGGCCGCCCACCGTCTCCTAGATTCCCTCCACCAGACCTACGGCAGCTTCCTCGATGCCATCGTCGTCGATGCCCTCTATGCCAATGGGCGCTGGATGAGTCAACTCGACGCCTACGGCGATGGCGGCTTCATCGTCCTTAAAAAAGAAAACAACGAGCCTTTCCGGGAAGCACTCGCCTTATGGCAGGGCAGCGGACCCATCGAGATCTACCACGACCCCCAAAGCCAAGAGCAGATCGAGTTCTGGGATGAGGACGATATCGAGACCCTGGACACCTACTCGGGAAAGATTCGGGTGATCCGGGCCGTGATCACGAAATCCGGGCAAGCCCCCAGCACTTGGTGTTTCGCCATGGTGGGGCAACGGGCTCGCCAAGTGTCCCGGCGCACGGCGCTGAAGATCACCCGGTCCCGCTGGCACATCGAGAATACCGCCTTCCACCAATGGATCCAGCACTGGAACCTGGGCCATGTGTTTCGGCACTCGAGGAATGCCCTCCTGGCTACGCTGCTGATTTGGACGCTAGCCTTCAATTTGCTACAACTGTTCATTTATCGCCGACTGAAACGTCCCCGGCGACCCAAGGACCCCACCGATACCATCCGGCACATCGTTGAGATCATGCTTCGAGAAATCGCCACCTTACCAGAGCCTCTGCCCTGGAGGGCGCTTTGCGACAGCAGTTGAGCCGGGGCTGGGAGCCGCGCCCGAGTGGGCGGCGCGGAAGCCCCGGCTTGGTTCCAGAACCAGCCCGCAGCTTTCCCCCGCCCGGAGGCGGTGACTCGTACCACAACCGATAGCTGGTCGAATAACTAACCGACCTCGTGCGCTCCGTTGCCGCGCACACCGAATGCTTAGAAGTGAGGCGATACTCGCTTCCCGCTAGAAGCGGAACTCCTGTGCCGCCGCGTCCGGCATTGTGTTGGGCGTAAGCATAAGCCTAAAATGAGGATGAGCAATGCTCTGCGCTGTGCGAAACTCCCCATGCTCCCCATTGCTCCCCGGCTACCGCAACGTCCCGCCCGGGGAACTTGAGCAACGGGTGTACGAAATCTATCGCCATCTGGCGGACTGGCTTCTTGGCAAGAGCGAGTTGGACGTCGAAAAACGATACACAGAAATTGGCGCCACGAGGTTGCCAGCTCGCACCACTTATCTGGGCATCGTTCACATGATGACTATGGGGATGGATCCTTACCTGGCTCCCGAGATGGCCGGGCACTTCAGGCATAACGCACTGTTCATCGGCGGCAACGTGCGCGAGGCGATCAACCAAGGCCGAGGTACGCAAGGCTGCAAAGAAGAATCAGAACAAGGTATGCCCACCCGAAGTCGCTCGAAAACTGGCTGTGAGAGAACTCAGCAGCGCTGGGCGCACTATTCCTTGTGTTTGGAAATCGGTGACCCTTTCGGTTACCGCTAGTACGCGCATCCCGCGCCACGCACTACGCGCCTTGGAGTAGCCCTTGCCAAGGAATGCCGGGGGCTTGTTAAGCCAAAAGACGGATCCGCTTGTCATCGGTATAATAGTTTTATCGTTCACGATTTGCAGTGCTCCGCGATTCGCAACCTCGTAAACGCTGGGGCGTTCCAAGGCGAGTTGCTTTGCGGACTTCAGGCCGCAAAAGGCGAGCGGTGTTTGAGCGTTACCACATTGTTCGACCGCCAATGTGACCGCAACCATGGGACGAGTGGAAACAGCCGCACTGCCGCCGCAAGCGGGACAGCGCGATAGTGCAAAGTTAGTGCAAAACCAGCCTCGCAGATAGCCGTAAGTTGTTGAAGGGCGCGTAGCTCAATTGGCAGAGCAACTGACTCTTAATCAGTAGGTTGAAGGTTCGATTCCTTCCGCGCTCACCATCTTTTCAAGCAGTTACCGAACCGTACCTGCCGTTTCACCTGCCGTTCAACGCTAAGCGGGTGACTCTTCCGCTGGCTACGGCCATCTCGTTTGTCACGATGTCACCGTAAATGTTCATCGTGGTACGGATGTCTGCGTGACGCATCAGTTTTTGCTGGACAGCTATGGGGGTTCCCACAGCGTCAAGCCATGACCGATACGTGTGACGCAGCGAATGAGTGCCGAGTCCGCCGATGCCAGCTTCAGCACCTGCCTTCTGGTACATTCGCCAGACCTGATCGTAGGACCACGGCAACCGCCCAAGCTGTGCCGGGGAAGCGAACATCCAATCATCCGGGCAGGAGAACTGGGTTGTCTGCTTCCAGAGCTTGAGCGTGTCCAGCATATCTTTGTCGATATGCAGCGTACGCCGTGACTCTGAGGTCTTCACGTCATCCACGATCTGACAGACGATGCCGCGTTCAACTCGAAGCCTGCCGTTGAGCCAGTCGACATCTGACCACTTCAGGGCGAGTGCTTCGCTGATCCGCAGACCAAAGCAAACGCAGATTAGAGCCATCGTGCGGAAGGGTTCGTCCAGATGTCGAACGAATCTCTGGAACTCGTCCACTGTGAGACTCCGAGGTTTGCGCGTTCTCTTGGTTGCTCCCTTGATCGTGACCAGTTCCATCGGGTTTCGCTCTGTCGGCACGTCACCGCGCCACATAGCGAAGTCCCACAGGATGCTGAGCACTCCACGGATGTGAACCTTGCTCTTTGGTGCCAGCGTGAGAGATTCAATCCACAGTTCCACGGGACGCGCCTGAACGTCTGGGAGCGCACAGTCACCCCATTTCGGGATGATGTGATTACTCAGCCAGACTTCATAGGATCGGCGGGTGTCACTACGTATTGGCATCTTTTCTGCTCGGTACTGTTCCACTAGAGTGTTCACGGTTGGTACCGCACTACTGAGTCTTCCTTGATTCTCAACCGCATCCCGAAGTGGTTTTGCTGCCCTCCAGGCTGACGCCTTCGTAGGATACTGGCTCATGGTGCCAATTCTCTTCGAACGTCGTTTGCCTTTTTCCCAGAAGAAGAAATTCCACGTCCTGATGCGTTTGTCCAGCACTACACTTCCATCTTTGTTCCGTGCTCTCATGCTGCTTTCCTCCCTTTTTCGAGAGCAACGGACGGCCTGAGCATTATCTCATCAAGCTCAATGGTTCGGAACCGCCATGTAATACGCCTTGTCCCAGACAGGGCGTGGGCTTTGACCTTGCCTGACCTTGCCCACTGTACGAGCGTGCGAGGTTCAATTTTTAAATAAGAAGCAGCTTCATCACTCGTTAACCATGGTGAGGTGCTGCTTTGACTTGTTGTTTCCATGAGTCTCCTATAAAGAATGCGAGCCAGAGCCCAGTGTGGGGGACATCGTTCGTTCTTGCGAAGGGCTCATCATGACTTCCTTTGTACTCATTGCGATTGAGCTGGGCTGATTTTTGCGCGCCGCCCGAAATTTTTCTGTGGAAATCTCCCGATGGGCAGGAGGACATCTAAGGTGCGCTCAGTGCTATCGGAAACAAAGCGTGCCCGACCAACTGGCACCAGTTCCAGCCTCGGCGAAGCTGTATGAAAAAGGCTTACAAGAGCGAGCCCAGATCTGGGGAACAATCCGTAGGACTAAAGCACTATGGAGCGGTGTTGTCATTACTGGTGATCGTGGAAGCGGTGGAAAAGGGGAGGTAACGGAGAGGCAAGAAACCCGGCCTCTGAGAATTGTACCGAGTTGTGCCCGGACGGGTCAGGTTTGGTTTGGGTTTTGAGAAACGCTGCTTCGCAGCGGCTGAAGGATGACACGTCACCCCCAAACGGGAACTGCAGGGATACCTGAAGTTGTCCGGGCTCTTAGGTGCGTCAACGCTTTCTGAATCAGCGACTAAGTTGTTTTTGTGAATTTCAACGTTTACGTTCGTAAACAAAATGTCGTTCTCGCCGATGATCGTGTAAACACACTGATTCCATTGTGGTTGTTACTTTCCGTCGAAGACGCTGCGCTCGATGCGTGAAGTGCGTGAATGCCGGCCCTTTTCGACGTAGGCTTATTATGAGCACTCCCCGCATTCCGCCATCTTCTCCAACCGATACAGCGCGACCGGGTCTGCGTGCCAAAACCGTTGCCACCCGGCTTAGTCCCGAAGAGCTGTATTCATATTCCCAACGCTCTGCGTCTGTCGCACCACCGTGCGTTTCCTGCTCTATCGAGTCGATCTGTTTCTGAATGAGTTCCATGAGTTCGTGTCGGACTCGTTGCGGGTATCCTGAGCACGCTGCGGCCATGAACCACCCTACCCTAGTTTTACCTATACCGCGAGGTTCAGGACAGTTCCATACCATGCTTACTGCATTTTCGGCGTTGCTTTCTCACCGAACGTGCTACGGTATCCGCTGTATTGCCCCCAACGCATGTGCGCGTTAGTTTGATGGTGCACCCTTCGGCTGCGGTCATGGGTTAGCGTCACGGGATTTCATCTTTATTTGCCGTTGACATTGGACCCTCACGACCGCCCCCTACCCAACCCACGTTTCAAGCCGGACGGTCCCCAGCTGTTCGGCTTTTTTCTTTCTCAGCTCGCGCACGTCTGCCAGATATTTCACCATCCCTGATACTTCTGCCAGTATCCTTTTTGGGTGGGTCTTGATGTGATGTGACAAGGCACGGGGGCCGGAGAGGATCTGGCATGAAAATAGTGCCAGATGCCGTCCGCACATCTCCGGCCCTTAATCCACCTGCCCCCATTGCCCTACACTACTCGTGCCACGACTTTACCTCGCCGGTGGCATTTGCACGCTCTAGCCGAGGATCTATTGTGTCGGCGATGCAGTTCTGGAGGAGAGCTGCTGAACGAAGGCGTCCCTGGCTTGGAGGAGTCTGGGGACGCTTTCTTTTGGGCGGTGTTGTTCATCATCGGATAACGCCGCGTGACAATGTCGTATTAGAGTGGGGGGGTGTTCCTGTTTGGTAAACATCTTCTCTGCGCTATTTCTCATCGAAGCTATCGATTCGCCAGAGGATCAGCATGGGCAGCGACGAATCCGTTCAGGTGCTCACTCTTTTGAAAGAGATATCAGTGCTAAAGGAACTCGATGGTGAGTACGAGGCCGGACCCAAAACTCAATTTGAGCGAGACGCTCATCGACAACGCCAACAAAGGCATCAAGAGATAGCGGAAGAAATCAAGGCACTTGCGCAACAGAAGAAGAACGACGAACAATCATCGTTGTCTGACCACGATTAAATTTCGGCTTTAGCGCGGGATTGAGCTACGGATTGAACTTGACCTCGATCAGCTCACGGGTCTCTTTTTGCGCGGGCACCCATTTCCATTTGTGAACGACATCATGAGCTGCCTGGGCTAGTAATGGATGACCGCCCTTGATTGCGACCGTCTTGGCGGAGCCGTCCGGCGCGACCACTGCTTCTACTTTCACGCTTCCCTGGAGCCTCATACCACGGGGGAGGCTGGGATACTGAGGACTGACACGGCTTACAACTTGGCGGTTTCCTTCTGAAGTTTCCTGTGCGCGGCACCGAAACGCAAAAAGCCAACAACTGAGAAAAGCGGTCAATACCACAGCCCGCCTCCATCCAGAAGCCATGGCATAAGAGTAAGGTCATTTGGATAACAGCGAAAGATGACGGGAGTACCCTTCCGCGTAACAACTCCACCCGGCTAGCCATACCCCTTACTCGTGCGGACTCTTACATCGCCGGTGCCATTTATTAGTTCTGGCCCAGGGATCTAAGGTGTCGCCAAGCGGTTCCGGGAGAGGGGCTGCTCAGGGAAGGCGCCCTTGACTTAGCGGGTCTAGGGCGCTTTCCTTTTGCAGCCCCAAGTTAGCCAGCGAAGCCATCAAATCGTTCGCGATCGCGCCGGATTTCGACACAACCTTTTTTATGCCAGCGGCCCGTGCATCTGTCGATAGTTGGTCGCTATTGTGCATTGTCAACATGACGATGGCAATGTCGGGCGCTAGGCGATTTCTCGTGCTGCTTCCAGTCCATTCATGACCGGCATTTGGAAGTCCATGATGACCAAATCCGGTCGTAGCTCTTTGACTCTCTCAATCGCTACCAGGCCGTTATCCGCCTCGCCGTCCGAAGAGTGAGGCTCATCCGGAGCAAGCTCATCCCGAAGAACAGCCTCGTCCGGGAAAAGAACCGGATCGGCCTCCCCAGTAGCTAGATCATAGTTCTCTAAATAACTAATCAATTGAGACCTCATCCATCTTGTACTTCCATCGGAATACCACCGGAGCTGCATTCACTTCTTGGAAGTACAGGTGGATTCGCTCGATGAGTTCCTGTTTGCTCTGCACCCGGATCTCCCGGAGCATGCTGCGCGCCATCTTGCTGAACATATTCTCCACCAGATTGAGCCACGAACCGTGCTTGGGAACGAAGACGAACTGAAAGCGTTGCGGCAGGCTCGCCAGGTAACGTTGCGTCTCCTTCGAGATATGGGCGGAGTGATTGTCCAGAATCAGTCGTAACCTCGTTGCAGGGGGATAGGCCTCATCCAGCTTTTTCAGGAGCTCAATGAAGTCCTTGCTCTTATGCGTCTCGCTGACGATCTCGGTGACTGTGCCACGGTGCAGATCCAGCCCCGCTAGCAACGAAACTGTTCCCAGCCGTTGGTATTCGTAATCCCGGGTCGGGCTGGCATGCTGTCCGGGTATGGGCGGCAGGTCGGGCGTTTTCTGAGCCAGCGCCTGAATGCCGGGTTTCTCGTCGTAGGACACCGTGACTGTCCCCGGCTCGCGTATCTCGCCGCGCAGCAGTCCTTGATTGAGAATCTCTACTTCCTTATAAACATGCAACACCGCCGCCATCTTGGACTCGAACTCCGGGTCCCGTCGCTCCACATAGTAACGAACCTTATGCGGCCGAAGTTCTCCCTGCCGCAAGATCTTATGCAGCTTGGAGCGGCTCACCCGCTCCAGTTCCGGGTACCCGGCCGCTCGGGCTTGCTGCCGCAGGTGGGCGGTCAGCAGACCGTACGTCCATAGCTCTTGGGCATAGCCTAACTCCTTGGGCTTCTGACAAGCACAGTTCTGCACCCAAGCCATCGCCGCATCCGAAACCCGACGCGGTTTGCCCGAACGCGGCAATTCTCCTAAGGCCGCCTGCACGCCAAAGCGAAGACATTTCTGGATGCAGAGCATCACCGTGTTACGGTTCACCCCCTGGGCCCGGGCAATGGCTTGATCGCTCAGACCGGCGATCGAGTCCAGCAAGATCGCCGCGCGCACCGTACGCCTCTTCTGCTCGGTGCGCGACTTGCGGAGGCGCTCCAACATGCGCTGCTCGTCCTCGCTGAAAACCAGGAGCCGACGTTTCCTCTGAAAGGGCATGCTCCATTAAAACATTGCTGGAGTCATCTGCCTAGTTACTTAGAGAATACTCATCTAGCTGCCCATCGACGGCGACCTCACCGGCTCATAGCATGTGCTATGAGCCGCGCTGTTTCGGTTCGAAGCCAGAAGGCGATGGGATCTCGCCGTCCCGCCTTCCCGAGGGGATAAGTTGCGCAGTGCTGCCGCGTGGCAACTACAGCCTTCTGGGATATGTGGGCGGGAACATCGGTCTGGAGTTCTTCTTCAGCGGACCCCACTCCTTGCTGTCTCGCATGCATCTGAACAATGCGCACGGAGCGTCAACTCCGGGTTCAAGTCCGTAATCGATCTGGAACTCAGAGAGATCACAGGCATGGACGCTCGACGGGATAAGGATCTTACTGATGTCCACGACTGCGAGCTCTTCAAAAGGGCTGGTTATCGAATTTTTCGAGTGGTTCGGCGAGCTCGGCATATTTTGTTGGCAAGTTGTGCGCGCCGCAGTGACTCCCCCGTTTGAACTCGCCGAGTTGTTTCGACAGCTTGACGAGATTGGATCAAAGTCCCTCCCGCTGGTTGCTTTGGCGGGCGCCGCCACCGGTATCGTGCTCTCTTTGGAATCGCGTTATAGCCTCACCCGATTTGGCGCCAAATCGTTCTTCCTTCCGCCATCGTGTTCTCGGTCATCCACGAGACCGGTCCAATCATCACCGGGTTGGTAGTTAGTGGCCGGGTAGGCGCTGGCATTGGCGCCGAGTTGGCCTCTATGAAAGTCACCGAGCAGATCGATGCCATCGAGGCATCTGCGGTGAACCCTTATCGTCTGCTGGCGGCGACCCGGATCCTGGCTTGTATCCTGATGCTGCCTCTCCTAACTCTTGCTGCCGACGCATGCGGCGTCGTAATGGGCTGGGTTACACAGGCCCTGACCGAACCGTTCTCGTTTCACCAGTTCATCAATAGCGGTTTCAAGGGCACCGATTTTAACGATTTCTTGCCGCCGACTTTTAAGACCGCGGCATTTGGCCTGATTATCGGACTGGTCGCGTGTTTTCAGGGAATGCGAACGCAGGGAGGTGCCGAAGGCGTGGGCCGCGCGGCCACGAGTTCGGTGGTACTGTCCTCGCTGTTCGTGATCCTAGCCGATGTCGTGCTGGTGAAATTCATCATCATATTTTTCCCGTGAACACTGATCAGACGGCTCGCGAATCAAGCACGCACGCAATCGACCGACCTGCGATGACACCGGGGCAACCCGAAAAAGACGGCAGTACGCCGGCTGTCGTCATCGAGCGCTTGCATAAGTCCTTCGGAAATCAAAAGGTGTTGAATGGCATCAACCTGTCCGTGAGCAGCGGCGAGACCCTAGCTAGCGGTGTTGGGCCGCAGCGGCACCGGAAAGAGCGTATTGCTTAGGCTCATCATCGGTCTGCAGAAGCCTGATTCGGGATCGGTTCGCGTTCAGGGTCAAGATATCACAGGCCTGGATCTCGATCAGCTCGCCGAAATCAGGAAGAAAATGGGTTTTCTGTTTCATCACGCCGCGCTTTACGATTCGCTGACGGTCGCGCAGAACGTGGCGTTTCCGCTGCAACACCATAAGAGAGAAATGTCGAAGTCTGAGCAGGACGACCGGGTCAAGCAATTACTGGCGGAAGTCGGCATGGAGAGCGACCTCGAGAAAATGCCTTCGGATATTTCGGGTGGCATGCAGAAACGAGTGGGGCTGGCACGTGCGCTGGCACTGAAGCCCGATATTCTGCTGCTCGACGAGCCCACGGCCGGTCTCGACCCCATCAGCTCCGGGGAGATCGATGACCTGGTTCTCAAGCTCCAGAAAGAACACCACATGGCATCCATCGTCGTCACTCACGACCTGCACAGCGCCAAGACGATTGCGGACCGTCTCGCCCTGCTCAACGAAGGTAATGTGGTGATTAAAGGCAGCTTTGAAGAATTGCAGAAAAGTGACGACAAGTTTGTCAGAGAATTTTTGAAGCGTTCGTAGGAGGACACATGTCGAGGGCGGCGCGGTTGGGAGCTTTCATCGTTGCGACACTGGCAATTCTGGCGGGCGGTATCTTCATCATCGGTAGTAAGCAGTATCTTTTCAGCTCCACCTACCAATTGAAAGCGCAATTCGACAATGTGGAGGGTCTGCATGATGGAGGCGACGTGCGGGTGGGCGAGTTTCACACGGGAACCGTCCGCAAGATCGTGTTGCCCAGAAAGCCGGGCGAGAAAGTCACGGTCGTCATGGATCTGAGCAAGTCGACGCACGAGATCATCAAGCACTTCGTAGCTTCGATTGAAACCGAAGGGTTATTTGGCAACCAGTATATGGCAATCTCGGTTGGATCTTCCGGGACAGCCGACGTCCGCGATGGCGATACTATCGCCTGCGAGCCGCCACTAGAAATGTCAGACCTGCTTCAGAAGGCAAGCGGCCTTCTGGACGGTAGCCAACAAGCCATTCAGAACGCCACGCGGGCCACGGCGAACCTGGACTCGATCAGCGCTAAAATCGATCGCGGCCAGGGAACCGCGGGAGCGCTGGTGAATGACAAACAGCTTTATAACAACCTCGAACAGACTTCGAGTTCCATGCGAGACACGATGGTCGAGGCCAAGGCAGGGGTTACTGATTGCCCAGGAGTATATGGAAGCCATGAAACACAACTTCTTCTTACGCGGGTATTTGAAGAACCGTGGCTACGAAGATTCCAATGAGCTGGCAAAAAATGAGATCGAGCGGCTGCCACAAGGTACGCCGGTGAAGGAGTTTACGTATCCCGCGAAGCAGATTTTCGACAAGCAAGATTCGGCCAAGCTAAAGAACCAGAAATCTCTAAATGATGGTGGCGAGTTCCTGGCCAACAACCAGTTCGGCTTTGCTGTGGTCGTGGCATCCGCTGGCATGGAAGGTGACACTCAGAAGGACCTGGTACTGACGGAAGCCCGGGCTGCCGTTGTGCGCGAATATCTGGTCGAGAACTTCGGATTTGACGATAGTACGCTCAAGACCCTGGGAATAGGCAAGCAGGCGGACGCGAAGTCTGATCCCGGCTGGGGCACGGTGCAGATTCTCATCTATCCAGTTGGGACCGAGATTCCGCCCAATAAACAAACGCCCGCAGGTATCACGTCGAAAACAGCCCCAGACCAGCCGGTTAAGTCTTCTGAGTCCCCGTCCCCACAAACACACTAGTATCCCCGATCACTGAGCTATGAAACCGCAGCGACCGTGCAACCAAACTCGGGTGGTAAGCAACTTTGAACGGAGGTTCCGCAACTAAGCTCACGACGTTGCACCCATCCGTTCGAGTGTGCTCCGGATCATCGTAGACCCCAGGATTGCTGGAGCTTTGGCAAAGTTGAAAGAGTAGGCTGCAAACGTTTCTGTCAGTCCGCGCGACCCGTAGCAAGAAAGCAGCAACGGGCAAGCGAAGGAAGTCAAGAAAGAGGAAATGTCATGCGCATCGCACCGTGCGTTCGTTCTCTGGTGTTCGCATTTGTCGTGCTGTCAGTTTCTGCGGCTTCGTTCGCCCAAGTAGGCATATCGATCACGATCGGACCGCCTGCTCTTCCCGTGTACGAACAGCCCCTGTGTCCGGACGCGGGTTATCTTTGGACGCCCGGCTACTGGGCCTACGATTACGACATCGGTGACTACTATTGGGTGCCGGGTACGTGGGTACTGGCACCACAACCAGGTTTCCTCTGGACCCCAGGCTGGTGGGGGTGGGGCGGCAGCGCATTTATTTTCCATGAAGGCTACTGGGGTCCGACGGTCGGTTTCTATGGCGGAATCGTTTACGGATTCGGTTATTTCGGTACTGGCTACGAAGGTGGGCGTTGGCAAAACGGGCAGTTCTTCTACAACCGCACCGTGAACAATGTGAACGTCACCAACATTCACAACACGTATAACACCACGGTGATCAACAACACGACGGTGAACCGGGTCAGCTACAACGGCGGCAACGGTGGTATCACGGCGCGTCCCACGCCTGCAGAAGAAGCGGCTGCAAATGAGAGGCACGTTCCGCCGGTGGCCGCTCAAACTCAAAATGCGCAAGCTGCCCGCAATGACCCCCAGCAACGGGCGTCCGTCAACCATGGCAAGCCGGCGGTCGCAGCCACTCCTAAGCCTGGAGAATTAAAGGGTGCCGGGGCCGTACCGGCCAAAGAGGCTGGAGGGCCGTACACTCCCCCGGCCAATCGTGGCAAAGCTGAACCGACAGGCAACGAGCAGGCGGTTCGTCCGGAGAACAATGTTCCAAAGCCACCAACTGCAGTCCATCCTAACGATCTTCCACCCAGGGAAAAGGCCGCTCCCCCAAACACTGGGGACCCGAATCTGGATAAAAAATATCAGCAACAGCAGGAAGAGATGTCTGCGCGACAGGACAAGGAACGGCAGCAACTCCAGCAGCAGCAGGACCAGGAGCATCAGAACCTGGCTCGAGAAAACGCTGATGAGGCGAAAAAGCAGCAGGTAGAACAACAGCACCAGCAACAGACGCAGCAATTGCAGCAACGGCATGTCCAGGAGCAGCAGCAGATGAAGGAAAGCCAGCAGCCAGCGCGACCCAAATAAGGTCCGAAAGAACCACCATGACAGCTCACAAAACGCCGCATCGGGGGCTCAAAAGGGGTGCGCAGAAGGTCGAAGTCACAAAGCAGCCGAATGCAGTGCGCAAACAAAAAACCATCATGAGCAAAACCAATTCGCCGCAACAAATGACGTTCATCAGCGATATTGAGGCCATTCGTAAACGTGCACGCCAGCACATCGAAGACGGCGCCGTGACCGATGGCTACAAAGGCGACCGCAAAGTAGTCACCAAGATCCTCAACGAAGCGCTGGCCACCGAGATTGTCTGCGTATTGCGATACAAGCGCCATCACTACACGGCAAAGGGAATCCATTCCTTGGCGGTAGCGGAGGAGTTCCTGGAGCATGCGAACGAAGAGCAAGGTCATGCGGACCGGATCGCGGAGAGAATCACGCAACTCGACCTTGAGCCCAACTTCGACCCGGCGGGTCTTCTCACTCGAAGCCACTCTCAATATGTCCCGGGAGACAGCCTGGTAGAGATGATCAAGGAAGACCTCATCGCGGAGCGGATTGCGATTGAATCCTATTCGGAAATTATTCGCTATCTCGCCGACAACGATTCCACCAGCCGCAGACTCATGGAAGAGATTCTTGCCAACGAAGAAGAGCACGCCGAAGAAATGAAGACGTTGTTGGAGTCGATCGGCAAAGAAGAAAAGAAGTCGGAGCGCTAGGCTCGAAGGACGGGAGACGTTATGAGAACAATATTACTCATTGTGTTGATTTTGCTATTGCTGGGCGCATTGCCCACCTGGCCGTATAGCGCAAGCTGGGGCTACTACCCGAGCGGCGGGTTGGGCCTGGTGCTGATCATACTGGTGATATTGGCCCTGACCGGTCGGTTGTAGCGTGGGCAGGGCTACGGTTTGGGGACAGCTCGAATGAAAAAGAACGCGAAGAAAGAGGCAAATGATCAACAAGTTCGCCCGCACGGTTGGTCACGCCGCCAGCATGTTTGCAAAAGCACGCAAGGCTTAGCGGCGAGTGCTGTAGCCTTTGTTCGGACGGAGAAGACGCGATCGGACAAGGTGCGCCGCAGGCCCGCACAGACTTCATTGCGGCAGTCCACGAGACCGCGTTCCGCACGACCGCACCCCACTGCAAAGAAGAAAGGCAAAGGCGCGAAATCCGCAATGCGACGATCCCGGAAACACGCTTCGTGAAGTACCGACATTAGGTTCACCGAGTACGGCGTTCACCCGATGGCGCTGAATCGGATGGAGCGTACTCTACTTGTGAGGCAAGCCAAGACGACTGGACATCTTTTCCGCGAACCCATTCGGTTAAACGCCAGTCCGAACTTTCATCCCGTCTCCTGATCAAGAAGCGAGCTGAAAAATTGGTAGTCAGGAAGTTATAGGTCCAGGTCCGCGAAAAAGTGAAACCACACAAGGAGAGAACTCATGAATAAGGATCAGGTTACTGGAAAAATTGATCAAGCTGTGGGAAAGGTCAAGCAGGGCATCGGCGAAGCCGTTGGCGATGAAGACCTAGCTAACAAGGGTGTCATCGACCAAGCCACGGGTGCAGTAAAAGAGACTTGGGGAAATGCGAAAGACGCCGCACAGCAAGTGCACGAGTCTAACAAAGAAGCCGCCGTCGAAAACACCGAGAGCACTCGAGACAAAATCAGTCAATCCATCGAGAACGCCAAGGCCAAGGTCAAGGGCAAGATCGAGGAATTCAAAGAGCGTCATTCGGCCTGAAAATTGGAATCGGGGCTCTCATGATTCTCTCCCCGCGCTTAGTTCGAGAGATTCAACTTCATATTCGAAGAGGAAAGGGAGTCCATATGCAGCAATCGGTAGTTGCTCGCCCAATCGTCGATCGTCAATTCTCATCGGCCGAAATTCCAGATAAAAATGAATCGTACTCGTCCGGCGTTTCCTGGGCGGCGGTGATTGGCGGCGCGTTCGTGTCCGCCTCGCTGGCACTCATTTTGCTCTCGCTCAGCACCGGACTGGGATTTTCCGCTATTTCGCCATGGTCCAATGTTGGGGCCTCGGCTTCGACGGTCGGGAAAGGCGCCATCGCATGGCTGATTCTGACGCAAATCATGGCATCCGCCATGGTGGCCGATCCGGCGGGCCGACTTCGGCACGAAGTGGACGAGGTCTATACCGACGAGGTCTATTTTCGCTACATGGCGCATGGATTTCTGGTCTGGGCGGTAGGACTCGTGATTACTGCGTCGTTGTTGGCAACCGCGGCCACGTCCCTTGCGGGCGGACCGGCACGACGCGATGGCATTGATGGACCAAGGCGGCGGCAGAGACGGCAATGCTCAATCCGAGCACCGATTTTGTTGAGACCTTGTTAAGGTCCAATGGCTCAGTCGTGAACGGAAACGATGTTGCCGTGCGTGGCGAGGTAGACCGCATATTCGCGCATGCCCTGTCCCAGGCAGCGATTCCCCTGAGCTGATATCACGTATCTCGCGCAACTGGTATCGGCGAGGACGGGACTTAGCCAAACCGATGCTGAGAGGCGTGTATCCGATGTCTTTGGAGAAGCTCAGCAATCCGCTGATCGCGCCCGCAAAGCGTCTGCGCATCTGTCCCGCGGCTTTTCGTGGCTCTCTTGAGTGGAGCGTTTTGCGCAAGTTACGCCTGCACGATCGGAGGCAAGCAACGCGATCATGTCAGGGTGTAGGAGTTATCCACGATTGACGAACATCACAAGGGCGTGCGTTCACCCTAATTAAGGAGGCTTACGATGCGTTCGATCATACTGCTGCTGCTCGGGGTGCCGATTCTGATTGTTATTTTGATTGCCCTGATCAGCCACTGACGAGAAGGACTTAGTTTCTGATCACAGTCCGGCTCTCTGCAGCAAGTTCACCGACAACTGATAAATCGACAAAAGGAGTAGTGTAGAGAGGCTTACATGAAAACGAAGGTGGTTGACATTCCCGATCGCGGCGGCAGTGCTGTACTGCGAAAAACTATGAGCAGCGACTATCCGATTCTGCACAACGGTTCTCCACGAGATGTCCCAGGCGTCGGACAAAGGCATTTTGAGGATTCGCTTTAAAAGCCCGCTGCGCGGCGGGTGTGGCTGGCGGAAAGAAGGTGGCATTTATCGGCGGCGGTAAGTACGGCCGTGGTTACGCGCTTCGCGTCACCCGGAAAGGATGGAGCCCGCCCGCTTGCCGTCAGAATCCAGGGCGGCAGCTTTGGCTTTCAACTCGGCGGCTCTTCGACCGATGTCATCATGCTAGTGCTCAACGAGGGCGGCATGAAGAAACTGTTGTCCGACAAATTTACCCTTGGCGGGGGATGCTGCTGCTGCTGGGGGCCTGTCGGACGAAACACGAGCGCAAACACCGATGTTCTGATGAAGGCGGAAATCCTCTCTTGGTCCAGATCGCGCGGCGTCTTTGCTGGAATATCGTTGGAGGGCGCGACTCTCCGTCAGGACGAGGACGAGAACGCGAAGTTGTATGGCAAACCGCTCACCAACGAGGAAATCCTCACCGGCACGGTAAACCGGCCTGCAACGGCCGGTCCGTTCCTGGCGCAACTCCAGCGTTTCTCGGGTAAGGGAGTGCCGCCGGCAGTTGTGCCCGCCAAGAAACGACCAGCCGATGGCCCCGCAGAACGACCAGACTACGGCCGCCGTGGCCCAGAACACTTCAGCGACTCCGCTTCGGACAATACGGTGAATAATGGTCTGATCAGGCGCCATCGGCAACGACGGCGGACCAGCAGGGGAATGGCAAGAGCGCATGTTCAACTGACCGCCAGCATTCGGCGCAGCATCGTCGCCGATGGCTCGCTGTCGACCTATGCTCACAACATCAAGATCGTTGTGCAGAACGGAGTGGCTACTCTTAAGGTACCGGCGCGATCGGAGGACGAGAAGGCGGCAATAGCAGCAAAAGCTGCCGCTGTCGTTGGCCCGGATCACGTCGTTGATCAGATGGAAATCGCGGCACAGTAATTCGCGTTTACGGCTCCGGCGGCACATAGCCAACGTAAACGTTGGCGCCCTCGGGAGCCGTCTTATCTTTTCTTTTTATTTGGCCTCTTCGTACCTCTTTAATATGCTGCACTTTTAGGCCAACCGTCACTAGTCTAATGTCCCTTATATAACGTTACATATCATATGTCTTTTTTTTCCCCCTGGGCTGGGTGGATCCGGGTTTGATTTCACCATTTTGACCCGCGCCCGATCGATCTTTTTGATGATGTCCTCGACGGTGGCGCTCCAGATGAACGGCTTGGGTTTTGGTTCCCGGCTTGCATAAAGGCCTCGATCGCCTGCTTTAGATCTGGCACACTCACGAAACTGCCACGCCGAATCGCTTTCTCGGTCAATTCTCTAAACCAGCGCTCCACCAAATTCAGCCAACTGGAACTGGTCGGCACAAAGTGACACACAAAGCGAGGATGCTTCTTCAGCCACGCTTGCACGTGCGGCTCTTTGTGCGTGCCGTAGTTGTCCATCACCAGATGCAACTTCAGCTGCGGGGAATTTACTCTAAGCGGCGCAGAAACTTCAGCCACTCCTGATGCCGATGCTGGCGATGACATTCACCAATAACCTTGCCATCTTGACATTCAGTGCCGCAAACAGGGTGGTGGTGCCGTTGCGCTTGTAGTCGTGCGTCATCGTACCGCACCGGCCTTTCTTCAGCGGCAGCCCCGGCTGAGTCGATCTAACGCTTGAATCAGCTTATTTAATCAAACACAGCACCAGCGCCTTATCGGGCGGGTTCATATACAACCCCACCACATCGGTCAGCTTCTCCAGGAATTTCGCATCCGCGACAGCTTAAAAGTGCGGCTCAGTGGCGGCTTGATGTTGTGCAGCTGCCATAAACGGTTCACCGTGTTCTTGCTGACCCCTTGCGCCTCCGCCATAGGCAACTCCAATGGGTCATGCCCTTGGGCTTGCTCTGCAGGTCGCTGAATGATCCGGTCCGCTGGCCTTGATCATAGTGCGCTTTGCGCCCGCGACCGGGAGCTATCTCCAGACCTCCCGATGCCCTGCTGTGTACACGCTTGCGCCACAGCTGCACGGCGGGTCGGCTCACGCCGAGCCCCGCGGCGATGGCCACATTCTGCTGACCCGCCACCGCTCTCAGGATAATCCGGCAGCGCAGCGCCACCTGTTGAGGCGTTCCGTGTGCGGACCCACTGTTCCAGTTGCGTGCGCTCCGCCGGTTGCAACTCGATCGCCAGACCTGTGTTCGGCATGACTAGATCATACTTACCGCTTGGAACTATGTCAAGCTATTTATGGGACACTCCACTAGCCTTTTGTGCAACTAACCTACGCACCACAATTCAGGCGTCGCGCTCAGACGTGCGATGCTCAAGGGAGACTTACATGACAGACGATATGAAAAAGGACCAGGGACAGAATCCGGGACAACTGAGTCAACAGCCCGGACAACAGCAGAAACAGGATCATCCTTCAATAAAGAATTTACTCAGGATCGTAATCAGGAGCAGGACGACAAGCAGAAGCAGGACCAGGGCGGCCAGCGCCGGGCTTCCGAGCTTTCATCTGGGTCCCGGCTAAGACTGGCGGGACCTTTATTTTATGTGATCTCACCGAAACTCATTTTCAGGAGGAAATATGCCAAACGAAAGCTTGAAGAAACTGTATGTAGATGAGCTGAAGGATTTATATAGCGCCGAGAACCAACTGGTTAAAGCGCTCCCGAAGATGGCAAAGGCTGCCTTGTCAGAGTACCTGCGAAAGGGCTTCGAAAAGCATCTGGAGCAGACCAAAGGGCACGTCGCACGCCTCGAAGTCATCTTCCGTTCCCTGGAGGAGAGCCCGAAAGGCAAGAAATGTATGGGCATTGAAGGCTTAATTAAAGGGACCAGAAGTCATCGGGGAGGACTTCGAAGGGGCGGTAATGGATGCGGCCTTGATTGGGGCGGCGCAGCGCGTGGAACACTACGAGATTGCGGCTTACGGGACCGTGCGCGAATTTGCCAAGATTCTGGACGAGCCGAAACATGCTCCGTTGCCCGGAGAAACTCTGAACGAAGAGAAAGAGACCGACGAAAAGTTAACTCACCTAGCCAGAGAGATCAATACACAAGCAATTGAAGAAGGCCCTGCGGAGGAGCGGGCGAAACCGAACCAGGTTCGGAAAATGCCAAAGCGTGTCGCGTAGTAAAAGCGCAGCGCGACATTGTTTTCCCCGGTTTTTGCGATCCAGCTGGCCGGGGGCGGCGAGGGGCATCGTCGAGCGCAAGCGCTCTCATCACAATCAGGAGGCCTTTTCATGGAACCCTTGTTCGGCGTAGGGCTGGTGGTGTTGATTCTGGGGATTTGTCCTTTTTGTTCCCCTGCCACACTCGGAACGTCACGGCATCAGAGCAGGTGACGTTCACCTGGGAGTGACCACCGAGCATAGTGACCGGGTGCCTTATGCCCTCAGTATTGTCGTGGTCGTGGTGGGCGCGGGTTTGATGATAGCAGCGCAGACCCAGAGTTAATGATCCCTTTCCCGCGAAGGCTAGTGCCATCTCGTCGCGGCATTTGTGTTCCGGCAGCGTTCGACATCGAACATACCTAACGCTGCTAGATATTGAATACTCCGATTCACGATGAATAAAGCCGATAGTGAACGGATTCACAACCTCTGCTCCGTAATCGCGACGGAAAAGGATCGCCACAAATTCCAAGCGCTTATCGAGGAGCTAAACCGCATCCTGGAAGCGAAAGAACCAGTGCCTGAAGACAACCTGCTCCGCAGTTGAACGGGCGGTTTACCGCAATTCGACCTCCGTGCGGTTTAATCTGCCGAACCGCCGATGGTTCTGCGTGAAAGGCCGTATAGCACAGCCGCGGACGGCCATGCCAGACTAAATGATATGGGTAACGTCCAACCGAGGCGTCGCGCCGCTCGCACTGGTGTGCCTCGAACTGCTTGCGCAGGTTTTCCTGGGCATCCGATGTCCTTTTCAGCATCTCTAAGGGCACCTTGGAATTCGTGGCGCAACCGGTGCAGACCCCGATGGCCGAGACGGTACCAATCCATTTGACGACCCTCAGGCTACGTTTTTGCGTGGCCAGATTTTCCTTTGGCAGCTTCTCGGACTTCTTTTGGCAGATCGGGCTTTTCATGCCGCCGCCACCCGCAACGCCGGCGACCACTCCCTTCTTCAGGAATGAGCGGCGGTTGGGCGTAACACTGGGCTCGGTTGTTGAGCTCGGCATGATTGGTGACTCCTTTCTTGGTTGTCGTGCCGGTGGGTGAAGAGTGAGCTAGATTAGTTAGCTAAGCAGCGCCCTAAGATGGCATGAGGTTGGCCTGACAGTGTCAAAAGAATGTCAGGTTTTTGTAAAACCCGTACGCCTGTCATTGCCGAAAATTTGACAAACAGGAGGTCGACGGGGGAATGATGTATACAAAGAACTTCCCCACAGGCCATTCTCCGAGAACGAGAACCCTCCTGAAAGACTTGACCAAGGCATACTCCGGAGGGGGAAACGCAGAGTCTGCTCGGGATTTTGTCTCGCGGTGTCTCGGGCTGGACGATTTTCACCGCCAATCCGGGTCAATGGCGAGTAGAGTCGAGAACAGGCGCAGTGGCTGGGGAAGGCTTTGAGCAGGACTTTTCTAAATCACTGATGAGCTTTACGGCCCGTTCGGCCTTAGCGATTAGGCGATCAAGTAGGTCTGATGGGCGGCCATAGCAGGAACTATAAACTCTCTTTAGCCGGGTCGGGCTGCTAAATGCAGCGAACTTTATCAGGTTCTGCGCCAGGTTCCCAACGGCTGGGCGTTATTGCAGGTCTTTGGCTTTCTTTCTCACTGCTGCGAGCAACTGCGGAGGCAGTTCGGAGTAGCCTTCTTGGACTGCAAACTGCTGGCCATCCGTGTATATCCAATCCAACAGATCGCCTAACGCCGCAGCACGAGCGGAATCGGTGGATTTGATCCGCAAATAAATCCAGGTGAAACTGGCGATGGGGAAAGAGTCGGCTCCGGGTGCGTTAGTCAGTGAGGCAGAAAAGCTATTCCACCGCGGCGCTTCAACCGACACACACGCAGCTGCAATACTCTCAGTGGAAGCTTTAACAAACTTTCCGGCGGGGTTCAGCACCGCAACTTGGGGAATACTGTCCTTCACCGCATATTGATACTCAACGTATCCGATCGAGCCGGGGCTACTTTTCACTTTGTCCGCCATATCCGAACTGCGTTCCGCTGCCATACCCACCGGCCACTTAGGCGAGGGGCTAGTTCCTATTTGGGCGCGAAACTTGGGACTTGTCTTGGAGAGAAAGTCTGTGAAGACGTAGTTGGATCCCTTGCCTGCTGGCCGGTTGACTACTTGGATCGGAAGATTCGGCAAAGTCATCTCTGGGTTAAGCTTGGCAATCTGCGCTGCATTCCAGTTCCTGATATCTCCCAGGAAGATCTCAGCCAACACTTCCCCCGAAAGCCGAAGCTCCTCATGAATATCGGGAAGGTTGTAGATAGGAACGATCCCGATGAGCACGGCCGGCAGTTCCACCAAACCGTCCTCTTTTCGTTCCTTATCCGTAAGCTGAGCTTCACCGGCGCCAAAATCGCCCACGTCATGTGAGATCTGCTTGATCCCCTCGCTGGTGCCGACCGGAAGGTATCGCATCTGAATGTGGGAGTTGTGCTTGCCATATTCCTGTGTCCACCGGGTATAAAGAGGCGCTGGGACACTCGATCCCGATCCCACGAGCACCACCGCGTTTTGGGCCGAGGCTGGAGCGCTCTGCAACCCAATAGCGAGAAGCGACAAGAGCCAGATATACGAAAGCAAAAGGCGGCCAAAACCTCGCTGCGCAATACTTCGTGCCGGAAATCTTCCCTGTACCTTCATCGTATTCCTCCACACCTACTCCTTTGCCCAAATTTACCGAAACTCGCCGACGCTTGTAAGTGGGCGGTTAGCAGACCGTACGTCCATAACTCTTGGGCGTAGCCCAACTCCTTGGGCTTCTGACAGGCCGAGTTCTGCACCCATGCAATCGCCGCATCCGAAACCCGACGCGGCTTGCCTGAACGCGGTAATTCTCCTAAGGCCGCCTGCACGCCAAAGCGGAGGCATTTCTGGATGCAGAGCATCACCGTGTTGCGGTTCACTCCCTGGGCCCGCGCAATCGCTTGATCGCTCAGACCGGCGACCGAGTCCAGCAAGATCGCCGCGCGCACCGTACGCCTCTTCTGCCCGGTGCGCGACTTGCGGAGGCGCTCCAACATGCGCTGCTCATCCTCGCTGAAGACCAGGAGCCGACGTCGCCTCTGAAAGGGCATGCCCCATTAAAACATTGCCGGGGTCATTTGCCTAGTTACTTAGAGAATACTCATCTAGCGTTGCCGCATCCTGCTGGGTTTGACTCCGGCGGGTCATCTCGCTGATCGCCTTACACAAACGCTGCACTCGTTTCTTGGAGGGAGTGGTGCCCCAATAGGCCCGCCCCGTCTTCGGCGAGTAGCATCGACCAAACGTGTACCCGAGAAAATCGAACTTCTCTTCCGGCAGTCGACAGACCCGCGTCTTACTTTCGTTCACCGTCAACTTCAGCTTCACCATCATGTTCCGCATCAGGACCAGTGCCTCATCGGCTCGGCCCCGACAACAGATCACGAGATCATCGGCATAATTAACGATGTACGCTTTCAGGCGCTTCTCGTGCCCCAGTTTCTTCCAGGGGCCCGCGCGGTCCGGGCCGGGGGCGGGGCGGCGCGGGGCGGCGCGGCGGCGGGCGGGCGGCGCGGCCGCGGGGGAGCGGGCGGGGGGCGGCGCGGCGGCGCGGGCGCGGCGCGGGGCGGGGCCACAAGCGGCGCGAGCAGGCAGCGGACGAGGCGCGAGGCAGAGCGACGACCGAGCGCGCTCCAGGGCGCGCCCAGCGGAGGGCAGAGCAACGCCCGCCAGCGCAGCCTCGCCGGGGCCGCGGCGGGCCCGCTCGGCGGACAGCAGCACAGGGGCGCGGGCAGCGGGCGCGCGACCCGGCGCGGCAAAGCGCGGCGCCAGGACGGCCGCCCGGCCACCCCGCGGCGCGACCGGCGCGCGGGCGCCCGAGCAGCGAGGCGGGCAGCAACGGCGAGGCGCGGCACGGGGACGCCGACGCGGCCAGGCCACGGCACGGACAGACAGGCGGGCGAAGCGACGCACGACCCGCGCGCGCCACGCCGAGCGCCAGCAGCACGAGCACAGCACACGACGCGCCAGCGGAGCAGCACGCCCAGCGCCACGGCCGGCACGCCAGCCGAAACGCGTCTTGCAGAACCAGAACCCTCCCGGCAGCTGCCAAGGCACACCCAGCCCTTTCCGATACCCGGGACCGGTGAACACCAGATGAGTCTGGCGCACCCATCGCGCGCAACGTACGCCAGAGCGCGATCCAGTCGCGGGATGTGGTAGTGACATCCTCGATCACGGCGCGTTGTTCAACTGGCACAGCGCACGACGCCCCAGGCCCGACTCTTCCACAGCCATGTGATCGACCAACAGGCAAAACGTCTTCGAAACTGAGGGGCGACTCGGGGTTTCCAGTTGAGCGCGGAAGGCATCGGCCATCCCGGCATTTTCAGGGTGAGTTTCTCGATCGTGGTTGATTCAACATGTTCGTTGCCTCCTAAATTGGTTTTCATGCACGAGCTTGGTGGGGGATTGGTAGTAGTGACCGCCGCGGAGATTTTCATGCTGTGGGCTGGTGCGTTCCGGTTCCTGCGCCAGGGTCGGTTGTCCGTCCAGGCCTCGTTTCAGGATCGACTTCAGGCTGGGATAGGAACAGGCCTGTGCTTGGAGAGCGCGTCGGCATGCCGCTTCCAGCCGAGGTTTGGAATAGGTCTTGGCCAGCCGGAGAATGCCCAGACAGGCGCGATAACCCATCTCCGGATGCGGTTTGTTGTTCAGGATCGTGCGAATGACTTGGGCCGTGGTCTCGCCCACGCTCTCTCCCCAATGAATCAACCGGGAGGGGGTCCACTCCAGATGAGCCTGATGACTCTTGGGCATGTGCTCGTGCACCGTGCTGTGGTGATAGGCAGTGAAGTTGCGCACGTGCGAGACCACGCGTTTTCCACGATGGAAGATCTCCACGGTGTGGGCGGTGAAACGTGCTTCGAGCTGTTCGCCGACCAGCGCATAGGGAACGCTGTAATAGTGGCGATCGACCTCGATGTGGTAGTCGATGTTCACGCGCACCGTCTTCCACTCGGCCATGACATAGCGCTCGGCCGGAAGCGGTTGCAACGCGGGTCGATCCAGGGCGGCATAGAGCGAGGCCCGACTCCCTTCCCGTTTGCGGAAAGGACGCTGATTCATGCGCTCCAGGAGTTTCGCGATGGCTTGGTTGAGATCGGCGACCGAGAAGAACTTATCGTGGCGCAGTACGGCAATGAGCCAGCGTTCTGACAGGAGCACAGCAGCTTCCACTTTGGCCTTGTCCCGGGCTTTGTAGGGCCGCGCCGGCATAATGGCAACGCCGTAAAACTGTGCCATCTCCAGGTAGGTGCGATTCAGGTCGGGCTCATAGCGGCAGGCACGAGTGACGCCGGTGCGGGGATTATCGGGGACGATTAACTTACTGGTGCCCTGGAAGAACTCAAAGGCCAGGACGTGACACTCGATCCAGTTGGAAAGGTCCTGGCTGAGTGTGGCTCGCGCAAAGGCGTAGGAACTGGCGCCTAGAGACTCATCCGGAAAGTCCCCCCCAAACGGGAAGGATGTTTCAATCAGCCTGGCGGCTTCCCCAAGAAAAACTGGGGGCGGTTGCGTGAAAAAGTCTTGACAAAACTTTATATCTATGCTATTGCATAGATATGCAAGACCTTGAAAATCATTACGTCACCCGCTTGCAAGGTATCCGGCAGCAAGGCGGAACGGTGCAAGTGTATGCCAACATCCCCCTGCCCTTGGCTTCCGCCTTGGATCTAGAGTCGGGCGAAACCGTGACCTGGAAAGTGCTCGACCGCACCCATTTGCTGTTGGTGCGTTGGCCGGAGCGGAAGCAGCTGAAGGGCGAGGCTGTGCCCCAGACCTCAGACCGGAAAAGGGCGCGGCGGGCCCGGGAGCAGCGGCCATGATGGGCAAGCGATCTCCGCAAGACAAGCTGTTTGCCGCTGATCATGTCTATCTGGACTTTGTGGGCCGCGACACCCTGTACGGGTATTTAGCGCAGAACCGGGAGCAGCTGTTTCGCGATGAAGACTTTGCCGCGTTGTACTGCCCGGACAATGGACGCCAATCCGTGCCTCCCAGTGTGGCGGTGAGTGTGCTGTTCTTACGGGCGTACGAGGGGGTGAGTTTTGCCGAGGCGGTGGAGCGGACCAAGTACGATCTGCGCTGGAAGGTAGCCTTGGGACTGGAGATGGAAGAAGTACCGATGCAGAAGAGCGCGCTGCAGGAGTTTGAGGCCAAGCTGGTGCTGCACGAGATGGAAGAGCCGCTGTTGAAGAAGTCGATCGCAGAAGCCCGGCGCGCCGGATACCTGCAGAATCGCAAGCTGCGCGTGGCCTTGGATACGACGCCGATTTTGGGCAAGGGAGCGGTGCAGGACACCTACAATCTGCTGGGAGGAGGGATCGAGAGGTTGGGGCGGCGGTTGGCGGAGGTAGAGAAAGAAGAGGTTACGGCGTGGGCCGAGAAGCAGGGACTGAGTCGCTATTTTGGCAGCAGCCTGAAGGGAGAAGCCGGGATTGAGTGGGACGACCAAGGGCAACGGGAACAGTTGTTAACCGAAATCGTGAAGGACGGGCGGCGCCTGCTGAGGGTGGCGGAGGAGATGCAAAAGCAGCATCCCGCGCAGGCGGAAGCCATTGCCACCGACGCCGCCTTGCTGCAGCGGCTGATCGCGCAGGACGTGGAAGAAAAGCCGGAGGGCGGCTGCCAAGTGAAGTCGGGTACCGCCAAGGATCGGGTCCTCAGTGTTCACGATCCGGAGATGCGGCATGGACGCAAGAGCGCCAGCAAGCGCTTCAACGGACACAAGGCCGCGGTGGCGGTGGAGATGGAGAGTCAGTTGGTCACGGGGGTGGAGGTGCTGGCGGGCAATGCTGGGGATCAGGAGGAAGCTCTGGAGTTGGTGCAGCAAAGCGAACGAGTGCTGGAGGCGAAGGTAGAAGAAACGGTGGGCGATTGTGCCTACGGAGGCGGCCCGACGCGGCGAGTCTTTGCGGAGGAAGAACGAATGCTGACGGCCAAGGTGCCGGCCAGTCACAACCGCAATTGTTTTTCCAAGCGTGAGTTTGCGATCGATTTGGATCAGATGGAAGTGCGTTGCCCGGCCGGCCAGAGTACGCGCGATTATCGCTCCGCCGGAGAAGGTCGAGGGGGCCAATTTGTTTTTTCCCAAGCCGGTTGTCAGGCCTGTCCCCTGCGCGCGCAATGCGTCCGTGGGCAAGGGCCGCGGAGTATCAGCATCCAAGCCGAAGAACGACTGCAGCAACAGGCCCGCGCGCATAACCAGACCGAGGCGGGGCGGCGGAGTTTGCGCCAGCGGGTGGTGGTGGAGCATCGGATTGCGCGCCTGGTGGGATTAGGGATTCGCCAAAGTCGCTACTTCGGGAAAAAGAAAACCCGCTGGCAGGTGGTGATGGCGGCGGTAGCGGCGAACCTGAGTTTGGTGGTCGGGTACTGCCAGCGGCGGGCTCAGAACCCCGACGCCGCCACCGCAGCCCAGGCCTCGATACAGCCCACCAACGTTTTTTTGGCGGCTCTTTCGACCTTTTGGGCCCGATTTCTTCGCCGGAACCCCAACCCCGACTTAGGCGCCGCGTTCGGCGCAGTGTAATGGATGGGAGGCCCACAACGAACCATCACGTCGCGCGCACTTACCCCAGCACCGAAACACCCGTTTTCGGATGGATTTCTAGTGCAGCTACGAACAGCGAGGCCGGTTGGGCCACACCCGTTTCGCGATCGTAAATCGGAATGCTGGCACCGGCCCAATCGACAAACATCTTCTCGCCAGCACGGTGCTCCTGGCGTAGAACCACGTCTTGCTTCCGGTGCCATCGCCGGTACAACTCGCAGAAGCGACTGTAGCGATATCCCTCGGGCTGGCTCTGGCGATACTCTTCCCAGAGCAGTTGCAACGTCACATACTTGTTGCTTTGCAGTTGGTGATGGATGGCGCCGAAGTCGACGGGCCCCCGGACCGATGGACTGCCACCCGACGGTGCCGCGGGAAAAAGCAATTCATTCAGTCGGCGATCGTCCCAATCCTCGGGCAGAGGCCAACTCAGACCCGCCGCCGAAGCCCGTTCTAGATAACGATGAACGCTGGCTTGGCCGATGGAACAACTACGGGCGATCTCGTTCTGCAACAGGCCAAGATCGTACCGCAAACGCAACACTTCTTTGATTTTTCGCATGGACAGAGCCTTCTGGGACATTCGGTTTCTCCTCTAGCGAGAGGAGAAATCCCCATTGGTTGTCCAGCACCGCTTTCCTCTCCTACTCAGAAAGCTTGATCCAGAAACGTCAATATCAACCCCGGTTCTAACCCGCCTCTTTCATCGCGGTTCGGATTATTCACATCCCCGGAATCTCTATTCACATGCCCGGAATCCTTATTCACATCCTCCTGGAATCTTTATTCACATCGCCCCGGAATCGGTATTCACATGCCCCGGAATACGCACTTCCACCCGAGCACGAACCGACGCATGTATAAATTACTGAGCAGCGGGCTGATCGGAGCTCCTTGTGGAGTACACCGACCTTCGTCCCGATTTCGCGTACTCCGATGTTTATTTCCGCGCTCGTCGGTTTCTTCCACTGGAGCGTCTAACCACATCTTGATCAGATGCAGCATGGCTCCATCGACCACCCGACGAGCTACCGACTGAAGAAGCTCGGAATGCGGAATACTATCGAAATAGCTACTGAGGTCTGCGTCAACAATTTCTTGATGGCCAGCATAGATCAGCTTGTGGACTCGATTCACCGCGTCCAACGCGCTGCGGTCTCGCCGATAGGCGTACTGTTCCGGCTGCAGATCGGCCTCGAAGATAGGTTCGAGAACCAAAACTGCCGCCATTTCCACCGTCCGATCCCGGATAGCGGGCACTCCTAACGGCCGCTGCGTCTTCCCGTCCGGCTTCGGTATAAAAACCCGCCGCACGGGTAGTGGTTGATAGGTTCGACTCTTCAGCTCTTGCGCCAGTTCGTCCAACCATCGCTCGACTCCGTACGCTTCGATGTCCTCGAACCTCTGGCCGTCCACTCCCGCTGCTCCACCATTGGCTTTGCAGCATTCATAGGCATAGGTCAGAATGTCCTTCCGGTGCACCTTGTCATACAGAGCATAGAAACGGAAGCTGGGCGATTCCTTCGCTTTCGCGTGCAACGCCGTCTGCAACTTCTGAACACTTGCGGGGGTTACTAGATTCGTCATCAATCCCTCGGTCTTCGTCGCTTCTTGCGTTCCCTTTCAACTGAGGCCCCTTCCCTCCACCGGCATTACCCGGTTTCATCAGTACTGCGAGCCTCTCCGTAACCCCAGACGGCCCGGCCCGGCTCTCGCGAGTTGCCAGTTGATCCCGACTGCGATCTCCGCTGCGGCTTCCCGTGTTGCCTCTGGTCCCCTATGTCTGCATGCCGTCGCCACTACCCCGGCAGGTCCGATGGAACCGATTCGCTCCGTACTGCTCCATCGTAAGCGTTAAGCGGGGTGCATCTAGTGGAGTGTCCCATAAATAGCTTGACATAGTTCCAAGCGGTGAGTATGATCTCAGTCATGCCGAACACAGGTCTGGCGATCGAGTTGCAACCGGCGGAGCGCACGCAACTGGAACAGTGGGAATCCGCACACGGAACGCCTCAACAGGTGGCGCTGCGCTGCCGGATTATCCTGAGAGCGGTGGCGGGTCAGCAGAATGTGGCCATCGCCGCGGGGCTCGGCGTGAGCCGACCCACCGTGCAGCTGTGGCGCAAGCGTGTACACGAGCAGGGCATCGGGGAGGTCTGGAAGATAGCTCCCGGTCGCGGGCGCAAAGCGCACTATGATCAAGGCCAGCGAGACCGGATCATTCGAGCGACCTTGCAGAGCAAGCCCAAGGGCATGACCCATTGGAGTTGCCGGCTCATGGCGGAGGCGCAAGGGGTCAGCAAGAACACGGTGAACCGTTTATGGCAGCTGCACAACATCAAGCCGCACCTGAGCCGCACTTTTAAGCTGTCGCGGGATGCGAAATTCCTGGAGAAGCTGACCGATGTGGTGGGGTTGTATATGAACCCGCCCGATAAGGCGCTGGTGCTGTGTTTGGATGAAAAGAGCCAAATTCAAGCGTTAGATCGGACTCAGCCGGGGCTGCCGCTGAAGAAAGGCCGGTGCGGTACGATGACGCACGACTACAAGCGCAACGGCACCACCACCCTGTTTGCGGCACTGAATGTGCTAGATGGCAAGGTTATTGGTGAATGTCATGGCCGGCATCGGCATCAGGAGTGGCTGAAGTTTCTGCGCCGCTTAGACGCTGGGTTTCCCCCGCAGCTGAAGTTGCATCTGGTGATGGACAACTACGGCACGCACAAAGAGCCGCACGTGCAAGCGTGGCTGAAGAAGCATCCTCGCTTTGTGTGTCACTTTGTGCCGACCAGTTCCAGTTGGCTGAATTTGGTGGAGCGCTGGTTTAGAGAATTGACCGAGAAAGCGATTCGGCGTGGCAGTTTCGTGAGTGTGCCAGATCTAAAGCAGGCGATCGAGGCCTTTATGCAAGCCTGGAACCAAAACCCCAAGCCGTTCATCTGGAGCGCCACCGTCGAGGACATCATCAAAAAGATCGATCGGGCGCGGGTCAAGATGGAGCAGATCAAACCCGGATCCACCCAGCCCAGGGGGAAAAAGAAGACAGTTGATCTGTAACGTTATATAAGGGACATTAGACTAGCGAGGGCTAATAATTAATGAGAAGCTGGTGCCATGGGAGAAGTTATGGTCTCGCAACGTCAAGCGCGCGTGAGCGCAGAAGAGCGCGCGCAATGGGTTTCTCAGTATGGTACCAGTCAGTTACCCGCCAGTAAGTTTGCCGAACAACATGGTCTGAAGATAGGAACTCTGCAGCGTTGGATTCGAGAGGAACGCCAGCGCGGGGGTGTCCCGAAGGAAGCCCCCGGTTTTACGGAACTGCGTTTGCCGTCGTGGGGAACGACGGGGACTTGGGCCGCCGAGGTAGTGCTCCCGGGTGGGATCGTGGTGCGTCTGGGAACAACGGCTGAGTCCTCGTGGATGCAGTCGTTGTTTGCGAGTTTGCGGCCGGTATGTTGAGTTTATCGCCGGCGACACGCATCTTCGTGGCTCTGGAGCCGGTCGATCTGCGGCAGAGTTTCAATGGACTGCAGGCGCGAGTGCAGAGTGTGCTGGAGCAGGATCCACTTTCCGGGCACGTGTTTGTCTTCACCAATCGTCACCGCAATCGACTCAAACTACTTCTCTGGGACGGCTCCGGACTGTGGATCTGTGGCAAGCGTTTGGAGAAGGGCACGTTTGGTTGGCCGCAGGGAGAGGGAGCGAGTCGCTGTGTACGCCCGGAAGAACTGAGTCTGTTGATCCACGGTCTGGAAGCCACGCCGCGGCGCCACTGGTTGCGACGGGAACCAACTTGATTAATTCCTGTCGTACGGTTTCCGCTGGACTCCAGAGTTCCTGCTGGGGCATAACTGGGGACATGCCAGCAGCAGCAGCAGCAGCAGAAAAAAATCTCGTCGTGCAAGGGCGACAGTTGCAGACGCAGGACCTGGAACAGATGCGGCAACTGATCGCGGGCCACCCGGAGTGGAGCCGACGGCGGATCTCGCAGGAACTGTGTGAGCAGTGGAACTGGCGGAACCGCGCCGGACAGTGGAAAGACATGGCGGCGCGAACGCTGTTAGTCAAACTGCAGGAGCGCGGCCTTTTGACTTTGCCCTTGCGCCGTCAAACCCCGAGCCAACGCATGCGGAGGGCGAGGATTGTTCCACGCCTGTGGGATCAGACTCCGATCCAAGGTTTGGTGGCCGAACTGGGAGCGCTCTGCGTCACGGAAGTGAGCCAGGAGCGAAGTGGACGGGAAGAGTTAGCCGCGGCCCTAGAGCAGTTTCATTATCTGGGATCGAGCGGAGGTACGGTGGGGGAGAATCTGCAGTACCGGGTGAGTCAGGGAGACCGCCTGCTGGCGGGTTTGTGGTTTGGATCGGCGGCGTGGAAATGCGCGGATCGCGATCGCTTTCTGGGCTGGAACGCGGCGGAGCGGGAAGCGAATCTGTGGCGGATCACGAATAACTGTCGCTTCGTGATTCTGCCTTGGGTGCGCATTGTGCACCTAGGGAGTTGGATCTTGGGGCAAGTGCTACGGCAGCTGAGCGGGGATTGGCAGAGGAAGTACGGCCATGGGATCACGCTGGTGGAAACGTTTGTGGAGCGGGATCGGTTTCGCGGCACGGTGTATCGGGCAGCGAACTGGCAACGCATCGGCCAGACGCAAGGGCGCTCGCGCCAGGATCGCGACCGCCGTCTCGAGGTGCCGGTGAAAGACATCTACGTGTATCCGCTGCAGGTGAGCTTTCGCGAGGTGCTGCATGGAGCGGCGTGAAGTCTTACTGCAGCAGCTGGCCGAGCAGCCGCTGGCGTTAGTCGAACAGGTGTTGGCGCTGGAACAACAACTGCGCCATAAGGAAGACCAACTGACGGAAGCGCAGGCTTTCATCGCGGAGTTGAAACGCCAGCTGTTCGGTGCAAAGGCAGAGAAGTTATCGCCCGAACAAGCGGAGCAAGTCGAGCAGATCATCGACGATCTGCGGGAGCAGGGGCAACGGCCGGAACCCGTCATCCGGCAGGTACTCAGGGAAGAACAGAAAGCACAGCGGCGTCCCCCACGTCACCCGATCCCCATCGAACTGGAAACTGAGACGGTGATCTTGGAGCCGGAGATTCGGAGTTGTTCTTGCTGTGGACCGCTGCCCCGCATCGGGGAAGAAGTCAGCGAGGAGATGGATTGGGTGCCGGCCAAGCTGATTCGGCGCCGGACCATACGGCCCAAGTATGCCGCCTGCCGCTGCGGTCAGATGGGCATGACCATTGCTCCTCTGCCCCCACGATTAATTCCGCAGAGCAAGCTGGGACTGGGTTTGGCGGTCTACATTGTGTTAACCCGCTATGACGATCATCTGTCGTACTACGGGTTGGAGCGGATCTTTCGCGAGCGCCATGGCGTAGAGATTCCGAGGCAACAGATGGTGCAGTGGGTCGAGCAGATTGCTTCCTGGTTACAACCTCTCTATGACCGCATGTGGGCGGGGATGAAGGCGGGAGGCTATCTGCAGATCGATGAAACGCCAGTCAAGGTTCTGGATCCGGAAGTGCAGGGCAAGGCGGCACAAGGGTATCTCTGGTTTTACTCGGTTCCCGGTCAGGATGTGATTGTAGAGTTTTCCCGCAGTCGCGGACAGAAGGTGCCGCGGCAACGCCTGCAAGGGTTTCAGGGAACGATCCAGAGCGACGGCTACGAGGTCTATAATGCTCTGGAACGCAAAGATCCCGGTCTGCATCGGATCGGGTGCCTGACTCATGCCCGCAGAGGCTTCTATCAAGCCTTGCAGGAATCTTTCCCCGAAGCGCTTTGGTTCATTGCCCAGATCCGCCAGCTCTATCGCCTCGAAGACCAGCTGCGGCTCCTCGCTCCGGAGCAGCGCTACCAGATCCGCCAACAACAAGCCCCGTCGATCTGGGCAGCCTTGAAAGAGCGGGCCCAGGAGCTGCAACCCAAGCTCTTACCCAAAAGCACGATCGGTCAAGCCGTGAACTATTTCCTCAACGAGTACGATGCTTTGCTGGGGTATCTGCAGGACGGACGGTTCGAGATCGACAACAATCTGGTCGAGAATGACATCCGCCCCACGGCGGTGGGACGCAAGCGCTGGTTGTTCATCGGCCATCCCCAAGCGGGATGGCGCAGCGCCGTGATCTATTCGATGCTGATCAGCGCGCGGCGCCGAGGCCTCAACCCCTATGACTATTTAACCGATATCCTGGCCCGCCTGCCCTCGATCAAGATGCCTCACCTCCATGAATTGTTGCCCGGCGCCTGGAAACCTCCATCGGTGCGGTAAGGTGGAACAGAGAAAGGTGGCATCGTTCAAAAATGATCGGACCAAAACTTCCGTCGGGCAGAGGCTGGGTCTATGATCCGGCCGGAGCCTTTCGCGTCCCCACTGATCTCAAGCAGGAAGTCCAACGTCAGGCGCAAAAACTCATTGACTCTATCTTGAAGCCCCGCTATGTCCAGCCGCCTCCTCCTAAGAAGAAGACGCAATTCAATTACTTGGTGGATATTCACTGCCTATGGCGAGGTCTTTTCTTTTACTTCTGTTCCACCTACTGCTCCCCTGGCCCGAATGCGCTTTCACCTTTCTTCGAGTCGAAGTTTGCCAGATTGCAGTACGTCGAAAAAAGACGATTCAATCTCGCCTATTTCCGCCACACGGGACAATGGTGGGAGATAGCCCAGTTGCTGTCGCTCGAAGAGTGCCTTTCCTGGATTGAGACTGGCCACGTCTTCCCACCCTGAGACTCTACCTCGACGAGCCTGTCCGAAGTGTCGCTCCTGCGCACCCCCCTTACCGCTTACGCTCCATCGTCTTCGGCCTTCCCCACATAGCGGACAGGTCGGCTCCTGCATTATCAGTTTCGTGGCCTGCTCAGCGTTCACTCACGTTACGACCTACAGACTCGCCAAGTCGCCTTACGCGACCCTCTACACCGGAGGCTCCGACGGCTTTGTTGTCTCCACCGCCGCTCCGATTGCTACCGGGTGGAGCGATCCAGTTCCCGGGCGGGCCTTTCATCCCGCTGTGGACCAGCGCTTTCCACGGCGCACTGTAATGGCCTGATAACAGCAGTTGACTTCCGGTTTGTCCGTAATCCGCCCGCAATCGGGCGGCAAGCGCCAAACGGAGCCTCCAACTAATGGAATGGTCCGCCCACCTGCAGACTTCTGCGCCAGTGACAGAAGCCGACTAGTTTGGTTTCTGCGCGGCGGCGCGTTCCTTGGCGTGGGCGACTAGGGAGGTGAAGCGCGGGTCTTTATAGAGGGCTGAGAAATCGGGATCTTTCTCCATGTTGACCGCGATGTTGGGGGCAAGGCCGTGGTCGATGGCCTCGCGCAAGAGCGCGAGCGCCTCGTCGGTTTTTCCTTTGTGCAGTGCGATCCCGCCCAGGTTGTAAGTGGACATGGCGGTATCGGGATGATCGGGGCCGAGAATGCGGCGCTGAATCTCAAGCGTCTGACGCTCCAGTTTCTCAGCCTCGCCATAGTGGCCTTCGATGAACTGCATATTGGCGAGATTGTTCATCGACATGAGGGTGTCACGGTGGTCTGGCCCGAGTACACGCCGCCGGATGTCGAGCGTTTCGCGCAGCATCTTTTCTGCTTCGTCATTGTGGTGTTCCATGGCGAGCGTGGTTGCGTAGCCATCCATGACTGAGAGGGTGTCCGGTTGATCGGGTCCGAGGACTCGCCGGCGAACATCCAAGGCCTCGCGGTACAGTTTTTCGGCATCGGCTAGGCGGCCCTCATCAGTAAAAATGCTGGCCAGGATGATCATCGCCCATTGGGTCTGGTCGTCCTCGACGCCGAGGACGCGGCGATCGGTGTCCAAGGCTTCCTGAGCCAGTTTCTCGGCCTCGGGATAGCGGGCCTCATTATCGAGAATGATAGCCAGTTCAGCCACGGAGGCCAACGTATCCGGGTTCTCGCTCCCGAGGACGCGGCGCTCAACGTCCAGAGTGTCGCGTTGCAGCCTCTCCGCCTCGGCGTACTGGCCTTGCTCGCGTAGAGGCCGGCACAGGCCATGCATTGATTTGAGGGTGTCGGGGTTCTCCGGGCCTAGAACACGTTTTCGAATCTCAACGGCGTCGGCCAAGAGCGACTGGGCTTGAGGATAGAGTCCGAGGTTGTCATAGACGCCGCCCATCAGGTGCATCATCTGCGCCTGGACCTCGGGATCTCTGGCAAGACCGGTATGAATGTCTTTGGAGGCCTTATCCAGGATTTCACGGGCGGTGATGGTGTTTCCCCTTGCCTGGTGTGGGTCCGCCACCTTGAACATGCTGGCCATGAACTGAGAGACGCGCTTGGAAGTCTCAGCCTCGCGGTTGGCACGATCGCGCTCTTTCGCGATGCGTCGCGCTTGCACGGCCATGGTTGCCGCGAACGCGATGAGCAGGACGGCGGCGGCCGCCGCCACAGAGACGCCGAACCGATGGCGTCGTATGAACTTGCTGGCGCGGTAGCTGGCGCTGGGCGGTCCGGCCAGCACAGGTTGTCGATGCAAGTACCGTTGGAGATCGGCGGCCAGATCCGAAGGCGAACCGTACCGTCGGGTCCGATCTTTCTCCAAGGACTTCATGGTGATCCAATCCAACTCGCCGCGTAGATGCCGCTGCAATGAACCGGGCTCCTCCTGACGCTTCGAGGCTGAATCTTTCGAGGATTCGCCCAAAGATTTGATCTTCATGCTCGGGCGTGTGGGTTCTTTCTCGCGAATCTTCTGCAGTAAGTCTTGGGCCGCGGTTCCGTGCAGTTCCGCCGATCCGAAGGGCAATGTTCCCACGAGCAATTCGTAGAGAATCACGCCGAGGGAATAGACATCGGTGCGGGTATCGATATTGTGCTGGGTAACGTCAGCCTGCTCCGGACTCATGTAGTCGGGGGTGCCGACGATGCCGCCGAATTCGGTGTACATGGTGGCTTCGGTGAGGCGGGGCCCGGTGGCTTTGGCCAGTCCAAAGTCAATGATCTTGGGAACGGGCTTTTGATCCAGCTCCTGGACCAGTATGTTGGAAGGTTTCAGATCGCGGTGAATAATCGCTTTCTGATGCGCATGCTGCACACCCTCACAGACTTGCATGAAGAGGCCCAGGCGCTCATGGATGGTGAGGCGATGCCGGTCGCAGTAATCGGTGATGGGCAGGCCGGGCACGTACTCCATGACGAAATATGGACGGCCTTCGGGCGTGGCTCCGGCCTCAAAAACTTTGGCGATGTTGGGGTGTTCCATGAGCGCCAAGGCCTGACGCTCTGAGTCGAAGCGGGCTACCACGGCTTTGGTGTCCATGCCCGCTTTGATCAGCTTGAGCGCGACAGTGCGATGAAACGGTACGGTTTGTTCCGCTCGCCAGACTTCGCCCATGCCGCCTACACCCAGCATCTGGATTAACCGATAGGGACCGATGCTGGTGAAAGACACTTGGACTGCGCTCTCGCTCAGAGTCTTGTCATCGGGAGTATCGGGCATGCGCGTTTCCTCCAAAAAAACCTTGGAAGGGAAAATTGCGGATTATCGCAATGCAACCCAATGAAATCGAAAGGACAAAAGCAGGAAAACAGATCATGATAGGGAAGGATTGACGGAAACGCAAACGCGACGCTGCCCGTTATCGTAGGTCGGTTCCGCCCCATGTCTGTAGAAACGTGCCTTCGTAACCCTCGATGCTCGAAGTCCAGCCAATTGAATTGTGGCATGTAGGTGGCCACGTGTTTAGATGTGTCCGTCTCGGTTAGAAGAGGGGTCCGTGGAAAGCGAAAGACGATGTTCTGGCCGGATGGGTCGGCTAACAGGAAGTAATCCAAGTCGCCAACCGGTAGACAACCGTCTCAACTGGCGATAAATCTCTCCAGGAACTCCCTCCAGGAACTCCCGTCAGAAACTCCCAGTCGTGGTTTTAAGCCGCGGCAGCAACTTCGATGATTTGCAACCCTAGCTGGGCGGCTTTTCGCTTGAGATGGATGACCTGCTGTTTGCGGTGTTGGGCCTCATAGAACTCGGCTCCTTGGTCCACATATTTCATTCCGTAGCGCAGCACGCGGTAGAGGAGCCGGGCGAGTTTGGCGGCCATCGCCTTGGTCGCCACCGGAGGCCCCAGCCGAGTCCGAAATCGGCGGAACTGCGCCCCCAAATAGCTGTCGCTCTCCCGTAGAGTAGTGGCCGCCATCCTTAAGACAGTGGTCGCGCGGTTGTTGGTGGGCATGCGACCTTTCCCAATGACTTTGCCCCCACTGATTTTGTTGTCCGGAGACAGCTTCAGCCAGGAAACAAAATGGTTCTCGGTCTTCCACTTGCTCATATCCCATCCTACTTCGCTGACCACCGTCATCGCCGCCATGACATCGATGCCATCGATCTGGGTCAGGTCCACACCGGTCATGCGAAACAACTCTCCTCGCAAGTTAAACTGTGGATTGCCTTTCTTCTTCTTGCGCCGTCCCTTTCGGGTCTCTTCCGGCAGAGTGGCCCCCTGGGTCCGATCCTCTCGTTGCGCGAGGTACTGTGCCAGCTGCTGATCGCATTCCGTGATCTGTTTCTGGCAAAACTCGTATCCCGCCTGTTCCTGCCGCAACACAAACAGCTGATCCTCTTGCCAGTTGCCCTCCAGAGCCTGCGCGATCTCTTCCTCGCTGGCCTCCACCCGGCAATCCCGATACGCCGCCAGTTCCCGGGGATCGCGTTGCCCATCCAGAATCGCCTTCAGGATGGCCTGCCCAGTCACCCCGCTGATGTCGCTGATCACGTTGGCCAATTGGATATTCATCTGCGTCAGCGCCTTCTGCATGCGCTGAATGTGGCGACCGGTACTCCGCACCAGGTCTTGGCGCTGCCGCCAGTACGTCCGCAGAGTACGGATCTCCCGCGACGGGCGGAACGAATTCCGCAATAAGCCGTACGTGTGCAGCTTCATCAACCACTGGCTCTCCTGCACGTCCGTCTTCCGCCCCGGCAGATTCTTCGTCTCGCGCGCATTCACCAGATACACTTCCAGACCCGCCTCTTCCAAGATCTCGTAGACCGCGATCCAATAGACTCCCGTAGATTGCATCGCGACCGTACGAATCCCACATTGCTTCAGCCATTCCGCCATCGTCTTCAGCTCGGCGGTGGTGCAACCAAAGCATCGCACCGGTTGGGGGTCGCGGCTCGGCGGTACCGCTACGTAGTGGGATGCGTTGCCGATATCAATGCCCGCAGCCTGGGGATGCACCACCTCCAGGCTGAGGTCTTCGCTCTGCATCTGGCGCATCATCTCCCGCCGTTGCTTGCGGTTCATCTCGCTCCACTTGCCCGGCGTTGCCTGGCCACTGGCTTTCTTGCTTGGCTTCTTGTCTTGCTTGGCTTTTTTCGCTGCTTGGCTTTTCATGCTAACCTTCTCGGGTTGAATTCAACCTGGCCCGGCCCGGGCGGCGAAACTTATACAATCTCTCCATCGGGGTCCGGGCCTTGATCCTTATTCAGGACAATCCCGCCACCATCTTTACAATCGCCAATACCGGAGCCATGCTTAGCCTCGGGCAGAAATGCTCCAAAGAAATTGCGGCCTTAGCTGCCGAGCAGGCTGTGCTCAGATTCTAGTGCTGCACGACCAGCGAAATCACGTGGGACTCTGAGAGACTCTGAGGGAGTTCCTGGCTCATACAACCACCCCCAAAGGGGACCCCAAAGGGGTGGCCAGTGCTTAGTCCCCTATCGACAAGTAAATCTCTCCAGGAACTCCCTCCAGGAACTCCCGTCAGAAACTCCCAGTCGTGGTTTTAAGCCGCGGCAGCAACTTCGATGATTTGCAACCCTAGCTGGGCGGCTTTTCGCTTGAGATGGATGACCTGCTGTTTGCGGTGTTGGGCCTCATAGAACTCGGCTCCTTGGTCCACATATTTCATTCCGTAGCGCAGCACGCGGTAGAGGAGCCGGGCGAGTTTGGCGGCCATCGCCTTGGTCGCCACCGGAGGCCCCAGCCGAGTCCGAAATCGGCGGAACTGCGCCCCCAAATAGCTGTCGCTCTCCCGTAGAGTAGTGGCCGCCATCCTTAAGACAGTGGTCGCGCGGTTGTTGGTGGGCATGCGACCTTTCCCAATGACTTTGCCCCCACTGATTTTGTTGTCCGGAGACAGCTTCAGCCAGGAAACAAAATGGTTCTCGGTCTTCCACTTGCTCATATCCCATCCTACTTCGCTGACCACCGTCATCGCCGCCATGACATCGATGCCATCGATCTGGGTCAGGTCCACACCGGTCATGCGAAACAACTCTCCTCGCAAGTTAAACTGTGGATTGCCTTTCTTCTTCTTGCGCCGTCCCTTTCGGGTCTCTTCCGGCAGAGTGGCCCCCTGGGTCCGATCCTCTCGTTGCGCGAGGTACTGTGCCAGCTGCTGATCGCATTCCGTGATCTGTTTCTGGCAAAACTCGTATCCCGCCTGTTCCTGCCGCAACACAAACAGCTGATCCTCTTGCCAGTTGCCCTCCAGAGCCTGCGCGATCTCTTCCTCGCTGGCCTCCACCCGGCAATCCCGATACGCCGCCAGTTCCCGGGGATCGCGTTGCCCATCCAGAATCGCCTTCAGGATGGCCTGCCCAGTCACCCCGCTGATGTCGCTGATCACGTTGGCCAATTGGATATTCATCTGCGTCAGCGCCTTCTGCATGCGCTGAATGTGGCGACCGGTACTCCGCACCAGGTCTTGGCGCTGCCGCCAGTACGTCCGCAGAGTACGGATCTCCCGCGACGGGCGGAACGAATTCCGCAATAAGCCGTACGTGTGCAGCTTCATCAACCACTGGCTCTCCTGCACGTCCGTCTTCCGCCCCGGCAGATTCTTCGTCTCGCGCGCATTCACCAGATACACTTCCAGACCCGCCTCTTCCAAGATCTCGTAGACCGCGATCCAATAGACTCCCGTAGATTGCATCGCGACCGTACGAATCCCACATTGCTTCAGCCATTCCGCCATCGTCTTCAGCTCGGCGGTGGTGCAACCAAAGCATCGCACCGGTTGGGGGTCGCGGCTCGGCGGTACCGCTACGTAGTGGGATGCGTTGCCGATATCAATGCCCGCAGCCTGGGGATGCACCACCTCCAGGCTGAGGTCTTCGCTCTGCATCTGGCGCATCATCTCCCGCCGTTGCTTGCGGTTCATCTCGCTCCACTTGCCCGGCGTTGCCTGGCCACTGGCTTTCTTGCTTGGCTTCTTGTCTTGCTTGGCTTTTTTCGCTGCTTGGCTTTTCATGCTAACCTTCTCGGGTTGAATTCAACCTGGCCCGGCCCGGGCGGCGAAACTTATACAATCTCTCCATCGGGGTCCGGGCCTTGATCCTTATTCAGGACAATCCCGCCACCATCTTTACAATCGCCAATACCGGAGCCATGCTTAGCCTCGGGCAGAAATGCTCCAAAGAAATTGCGGCCTTAGCTGCCGAGCAGGCTGTGCTCAGATTCTAGTGCTGCACGACCAGCGAAATCACGTGGGACTCTGAGAGACTCTGAGGGAGTTCCTGGCTCATACAACCACCCCCAAAGGGGACCCCAAAGGGGTGGCCAGTGCTTAGTCCCCTATCGACAAGTGCGCCGGCGCGGAACCTTCGCGTGAGGCGATGAAGCATCACGCCGGCGCACTTGTCGATAGGGGGATTTGTACGAAGCCGCTGGCGCGGCGGACGCGGTGGAGCTATGGGTTTTGCATGGGCGATTCGCGATTTGTTCGTCGAACTGGAGGGTTGAACGGGTTGGCGAGGCGAGTCGGTAGCAGCTTCGATAGCGGCAAAGCGACGATAAGGTGAGGATGATTTAGGGAAGTTAGGGCGGGATGGAAGCGGATAGTAGTGAGTAGAGACACCACGGCTGGCGGAGCGGAAGCTGGCGCGGTGGAGAGCGGCATGGTTGGTTGATTAGGAAGAGTCAAGGAGCGTGCTCCTGGGGGTGAGTTGCCCAGCCGTCAGTACAGAAAGTCGTTCGACGATGACCATGGGAGTGGAACATTTTGGACAGCGGAAACCAGTGGGCTGGGTGGGGGAAGAAGGAGTGGCTGCAGAGGGGTGCGGCATGGGCTGGTCGGCGAGTAGGCGCTGACAGAGGGGTAGGAGAGTGGCGCGCCGCCGATTGGCCAGGAAGCCGAAAGAGCGGATGCGGACAAAGCCGCGAGGCAGGACGTGGAGCAGGAAGCGGCGCAGGAACTCTTGCGAACCGAGCGTCATCATTCTCTTCTTATTTCCGTGGGCATAATCCTTCCAGCGAAAAGTAACCTGGTCATGCTCGAAAGCCACGAGGCGATGGTTGGTGATGGCTACGCGATGGGTATAGCGAGCGAGATAGCCGAGCACATGATGGGGACCGCCGAAAGGGGGCTTGGCGTAGACGACCCAGTTCTGGCGGAACAAGGGGCGCAAGAAGGAGCGGAAGGCCTTGTCGTTGGCCAGGGGTTGAAGAGATCCGGCGAAGGTGAGTTGGCGTTGCTGGAATCGGCGCTTTAAGCCGGCGACGAACTTGCCGCGGAAGACGCGACTGAGTACGTGGACGGGCAGGAAGAAGGGGTAGCGGGGATGGATCCACCGGGCACCGTCGGGCGAGAGACCTCCGGATGGAACGACACAGTGGACGTGCGGATGTGCCAGCAAGTTCTGTCCCCAGGTATGCAAGACAGAAAGGAAGCCAATGTCGGCCCCCAAGTGGCGAGGATCTCGGGCGACCTCCTGTAGGGTCTCGGCACTGGCGCGGAACAAGAGGTCATAGAGGACCTTCTTGTTCTGCAGCGCCAGTGGGGAGAGTTGGTGAGGCAGAGTGAAGACCACATGGACATAGGCAACCGGCAGAAGTTCGTTCTGACGAGCCATAATCCACTGGTCGCGAGCGCCGCTCTGACACTTGGGGCAATGGCGATCCCGGCAACTGTTATAAGAGGTGGTGCGATAGCCACAGCGAGGGCACTTATCACGATGCCCACCGAGTGCCGCGGTGCGGCAGCGAGCGATGGCGCGCAGCACTTTCCGGTGGGCCCAGTGGATCCAGCGGAAGTGGTGCTGAAGGAAGCGATCGCCTTGGGCGCGAACAATATCGGCCACCTCGAGGAGGGGCGGAGTCATTTTTTCTTCAGTCTCCGAGAACGTTGGATGCCGTCGAGGCTGGAGACTTTGCAGCGCATCGAGCGGATTGGGGATGGCCTGCAGATGCTTGGGCGAGAGATGCACCCATCGTACCGCAAGAACCTACGTTCGCATCGTCCGCGATTTAGCGGAGTATTTTCACCAGCCACCTGACAAGCTTGGGCCCGAGCAAATTCGGCAGTATCAGGCTCATCTGTTCGAAGCGAAGAAGTTTGCTCCTGCCGCGGTCAGTCAGTATGTGTCCGCGTTGCGACGCCGGAGTTCCTCCAGCATCTTCTTGCGTAGTTGGGTCACGGGGACCTCCTTTTTTCCGTGACCCAATTTATCTCAACCCCTCCACAACTGCCGATCCTCGAACACGCGGTAGCGTCCGCCGCGCCAGCGGCTTCGTACAAATCTCGATTACACTTATTGACGCCTTCCGCGGACTTCAAGTCTAGACCCTCCTCCACTACCCAGCCTGTCACCGCCCGAGATACCCGCAACCTCCACAGACTCGCGAGTCCCAGCGAATATCATGAAACCAGTGTTTGAATTTGTGCCAGATCAACTTGAAAAAAAACAACCGTAAGAGATGCATTGGGATCACCTGCGCAATGTGCTGAGCTTCTTCACGGTGAAGAGGATGTCCTTAAATCCACGCGTAAGAATGGTCAATTTTGAACAGTCTCGGGCGGAAGGATCCTGCGCATTGCCTCGACGCCACCGACATATCGTGCACAGTGGGGCAGAATAGCTGCCGCAGTTTTGTCTCAACCTAAACCGATGCGCCGGGGGTCGGTCTCCGAGCGCACCCTGAAATGCGGTAAAGCAGGCTGCCCCTGCCAAGAGGATCCCAAAGCGCGTCACGGCCCCTATTACAGCTTGACACGGCCGCTGGCAGGCAAAACCCACTCCCGGTATCTGAGCTCGGAACAAGCCGAGCTCGCGCGGCAGCAAATCGAACAAGGGCATAAGTTGGAACGCCGCTCAGATCAAAGTAAGCTGGCCGCGTGATTTCATCTCCCAAATCTGGCGTGCACCTCCAATGCCATTAGCACCTTCGATGGGAGCGCCGAATGGTTGTGCGCCATCGCTGTCATCAAAACCATGTAAACAGGGTCAGGACTTCTTGCGGAGTGACTCCTCCTTAGAAACTTTATTCATGAGGCTGACGGAGTGAGAGTAAGAATGAGGCCGAGGTCCTTGGCCTTTTTCTGAATGCTGCGGATTTCGTGCTCTCGATATTTCTCTTCGTAGTATTTCAGCCCCTTGTCCACGTATTGTTCTCCGTACCGCAGCATGCGGTAAACGAGCCGGGCTAGCATGTGTGCCATGGCCGTAATGGCTTTCGGGGCACCCAGACGTGCTCGCAGACGGCGAAACTTTGCTCCCAGGTAAGTCTTACTGCGCCACAGACTGGTGGCGGCCAGACGTAGAGCAGTGGCGGCGCGGTTCTGCACATGTTTGGTGCCCCGGCGCCGCACCTTTCCCCCGGTAATCTGATTGTCCGGGCACAAGCCTAGGAAAGAAGCAAAGTGGGCCTCGCTGGGAAACCGGCTCATGTCAACCCCGACCTCGGCGATGATGGTTTGCGCGGTCATGACATTGATGCCATCGATTTGGGTTAGGTCCGTCCCGCTGATGCGGTATAACTCGCCCCGCAGATCAAAACTGCTGGGGGCATTGCTGCCAGCTTTCTTGTTTGCCTTGGCCGGAGGTACTGGGCTAGCAGGTTCGGCTTTGTCATCCAGGGTTTGCAAATGGGCCGCCAAGGCGGTGTCACATTCTGCGATCTGCTGCTGATAGATGTGATACAGATTCAGCTCTTGCTGCAGAATGAAGAGCAACTCCTTGCGCCAGTTGCCTTCCAGGCTGCGAGCGATTTCCTCCCGCGTGGCCTGAATCCGCGCATCTGCCAGATCGGCCAGCTGGTATCGGTCCCGCTCTCCCGCCAGAATCGCCTGAATGATGGCCAGGCCCGTCCATCCGCTAATATCGCTGATTACGTTGGCCAACTGCACGTTCATTTCCGTGAGCACCTTCTGCATCCGTTGAATGCAGGCGGTGGCCGAGGCCACGTGTTCCGCTCGCTGCCGCCAATACGCCCGCAGCACGCAGATCTCCTCCGGGGGACGGAAAGAGTTATTGAGCAGACCAAAGGTGTGCAATTGCAGCAGCCACTGGCATTCCTGCACGTCCGTCTTGCGGCCCGGCAGGTTTTTGGTGTGCCGTGCATTCACCAGAAATACCTCCAGCCCCTCCTCGATCAGGATCTCGTAGGCCGGGAGCCAATACACTCCCGTAGACTGCATCGCCACCGTATCGATTCCACGGCTTTTCAGCCAACCTGCCATGCGGCGCAAATCCTCAGTGAAGCAGGCAAACTGCCGCACCGGCTCCGCATCTCGATCCGGCGGCACCGCCACGTAATGGGACTCGTTGCCGATATCGATCCCCGCTGCATTGGGATGAACCACGTCGAGATTCAATGTCCAGTCCTGTGCCCCACGCTCTGCCTTCTTCTTGCCCTTTCCCTTCATCGCTCGTTCTCCTGGCTGATGTAGCGGCATTCGGCCCGGTTGCGATGGGTTTGTAATTCTCCTTAACGGGGTCGAGCCTGCTCTACTTCGCAAATCTCGCCACCATGCGAGCGATCGCCTAAACCGGAACCACGCTTCCAATCGGGCATTGAAGCACCATTTTTTCCACGGTTCTGTTTGCCGAATGCCGCCCGTTTGAGCATGCCAGAGTCTCCCTGCTCAACGCCAGTTTCTCCTTCGAGCGACGACCGGAACGGGCGTCAGGCCCTTCCAAGAAAATGTCTCCTCAGCCACAGAACACATTTTCCCTACCGCTGCCTTTCTGCCTGGAGCCCAAACTCGACCCGCCGCATCCAATTCAAGAATGGAGGCCAATATGTTCGTCGTTCTTGGAGCAAGCGGCAACACTGGACACGTAGTGGCGAAGAACCTTCTTACCCGCGGACAGAAAGTTCGTGTCGTCGGCAGAAACGCGGCTCATCTGCAATCTCTCGCCGCGGAAGGCGCGGAGATATTCATCGGCGATGTCCTCGACGCAACCACCTTGACCAAAGCCTTGCACAAAGCAGACGCAGCCTACGTCATGATTCCGCCCAACCCTACCAGCAACGACGTCCGCGCTTATGAGGACCGCGTCAGCGACGCGATCGCGGCGGCAGTTCAAAACGCGGGCGTCAAACATGTTGTTTCGCTCAGCAGCTTCGGAGCCGATAAACCTAGCGGAACCGGCCCCGTAGCCGGCCTCCACGACCTCGAACAAAAGCTCAACCAGGTCGACGGTGCGAACGTGCTCCACCTACGCGCCGGCTACTTCATGGAAAACACACTGCCGCAAGTGGGTGCCATTCGCATGCTCGGCAATTTGATCGGACCGGTCAGTCCGAATCTGAAACTCCCCATGATCGCCACCCGCGACATAGGAGCAGCAGCGGCCGACGCCCTCTTGCGGCTGGCGTTCCAAGGCAAGCAGACGCAAGAGCTGCAGGGACAGCGCGATCTCGACTACAAAGAAGCCGCCACTATTATCGGCAATGCCATCGGCAAACCCGAGCTTGGATACATCCAGGCACCCGACAATCAGGTTCGAGCCACAATGGTACAAATGGGGATGTCCGAAAATTTCGCCGGCCTGATCCTGGAGATGGTAGGCGCCCTGAACACCGGACACATGCGCGCCCTAGCTAGAACCTCGCACCGCCAGCAACACGACGCCGACGAAGTTCGAAACCTTCGTAGCCGAGTCCTTCGTCCCGGCCTATCAACAACAAGCAGCAGCGTAAGCACCAAGTCCGCAAACGACACAAAAGGAAAAGGCCACGCTGATCTCGCAACGTGGCCTTTGTTTCAGGGTGGGCGAACCCCGGTATCCGCAATGGGTCTGATTGTTGGGTCCGTTATGGGTCCATTGACTCTGGTCAAAATGGGGGAACGAACGACGATAAAGGTAAGGATTGCAACTACTTAGGCTCCGGTGACTACCTGAAAAGGCTTGCGTCGGCGGTTCAACTCCGTCCCTGGCCACCACATTTCAAAGCACTTACCAGCAGCCAGGAAGTTAAGGATTCAGTCGCGCGAACTATACGCGAACATCGGGCAGGATGTTCGCCGTGTCGCAGGTCATTGGCAACAGTTTCGGTTGTTCCAGCAGTTTCCACATTTCCCGGGCCGTGCTCCCCGTGCGCGCAATATGTTTCCGCGCCAGCTTCGCATGGCGTTCGGTCATCTTGATGTTCGAGTGGCCGAGGATTTTCGCAAGCTCGTAAAGATCTCCGCCGTTCATCATGTACCAGGATGCAAACGTGTGACGGTTATGCCGACATCGGCATAAGCGACATTGGACTAAACCGCTTCGCGGTATGAGTAGTGCAGACGTTCGTTAGCAATCTTTTTGCCGATTTTCGACGGTTTCCTACGCGTAAGTATTTTCCTATCAGCATCGCTCTTCCCGCCAGGCGTTGTAGTGAAAACCTACCCCCTTGATTACTGCCACGGGCGGTGCACAATGGGCGGTGTGTTTCTTCGCTGCACGCGTCGCGTAAAGGATGGCAAGGAACATCGTTATTGGAGCATCGTGGAGAACCGTCGTGGGGCCTCGCAGCGTGTAGTGCAGAGGCAGGTGCTCTACCTGGGGGAAATCAACGACAGCCAGAGAGCGGCCTGGTGCCGGTGCATCGAAGTGTTCGACGAGCCTGGCGGCCAGTGGCATCAGGTGATGCTGTTTCCCGAGGACCGGGAAGCTCCGGAGTTGGCGCAGGAGGCCGTGCATGTTCGTTTGCACGAGCTCAAAGTGTTGCGTCCCCGCCAGTGGGGCGCGTGTTGGTTGAGCGGTGTCTTATGGGAGCAATTGCGGCTGGATGATTTCTGGAGAGGGCGGTTGGGGGTGAGCCGCGAAGGAACCGACTGGCTCGACATCCTGAAGACGCTGGTGAGTTATCGGTTGATCTCGCCGGGCAGCGAGTGGCGCTTGCATCGGGAGTGGTATCTGCGCAGCGGGATGGCCGATTTGCTGGGCCGGCAGGGCGAAGCCATCGAGCTGCAGTCGCTCTATCGGTGTCAGGACAAGCTGCTGGCGCACACGAAGGATCTGTTCAGTTATCTCCAGAAGCGCTGGCAGGATCTGTTCCAGGCAGAATTTGAGGTGCTGCTGTATGACCTGACCAGCACCTATTTTGAATGCGATCCGCCGGCGAGTGGGAAGCGGCGCTTTGGCTACAGCCGGGACAAACGGCCCGATTGCGTGCAGGTCATTATTGCTCTGGTGGTGACGCCGGACGGCCTTCCCCTGGCCTACGAAGTGATGCAGGGGAACACCAGTGAGAAGACCACGCTGAAAGCATTCCTGAAAAAGATTGAGGAGCAATACGGACGGGCCAAGCGCATCTGGGTAATGGATCGAGGCATTCCGACCGAAGAACAGTTGCGCGAGATGCGCGATGCCGATCCGCCGGTGGCTTATCTGGTGGGGACGCCGCGGGGTCGACTGAGCAAATTGGAGAAACCGTTTCTCGAACTGCCTTGGGCGAAGGTGAAGGAGTCGGTAGAAGTGAAGCTGCTGGCTCAGGAGGGAGAACTTTATATTTTGGCACGCAGCCAGGGGCGTTGGCAGAAGGAACGCGCCATGCGCCGGCGACGGTTGAAAAATCTCTGGAAAAGGCTGCAAGAATTGCAAGGACAACAGCTCGAGCGCGACCAGCTGCTGCTGAAACTGGGAGCGGCCAAGTCCGAGGCGGGCCGCGTCTATGGCTTGGTGGAAGTGCAGGTGCCAAAGCCGGAACAGCCGGTCAACGCGGAAACGTTCACCTTTCGTTGGTGCAAGGACAAACTCCGGCAAGCCATGCGCCGGGAGGGCCGTTATTTGCTGCGCTCCAATCTGCCCGCAGAAGACCCGGCCCGGCTGTGGCAACACTACGTGCAGCTCACTGAGATCGAAGCGGTCTTTCGCGCCCTGAAAAGCGATCTGGCGATCCGGCCCATTTATCACCAGAAGGACTCGCGCATCGAAGCGCACATCTTCGTATCCTTCTTGGCCTATTGTTTGTACATCACCTTGGGGCAGCGCTTGCGGACTCTGGCGCCGGGACTGACTCCTCGAGCGGTGCTAGAGAAAATGTCCGCGATCCAGATGGTGGATGTGTGGGTGCCCACGACCGATGGGCGGCTGTTGATTCTCCCCCGATACACCCAACCGGAGAAGGATCACCAGATGCTGCTCCACCAGTTGCACCTACAGTTGCCGTCCCAACCATCCCCGAGGATAGTCTCCCAGGGGCCGGAAACCGTCGCATAAGGAGGGGAAACTGTAGTGAAGACCTTTTGAAGCCTCGGACGTAGAATCAACAGCTTACCGAAGAATTAAGGCCCGGTTGTCAAAGTCGGGTTAGTAGCGGTCGGGACGCTGTTGCTGATCCTTCTGTCCCTCTCTTCCCACCTACGCTCCTTTTGCGGAACCATGGAGTGGCTGCTTGCAGCACAATCCCGTTCGCAAAGGAGCTTCCATGACTTCTCTTCGCCAACGTTTCACCGAGGACATGCAGATCCGCAATTTGGCCGTGAACACCCAGGAGTCTTACGTCCGGCAGGTGTCACAATTCGCGCGGTACTTCAACCAGTCCCCAGAGTTGTTGGGGCCTGAGCAGATTCGTGCCTATCAGGTGTACTTGACCAACGAAAGGAAGCTGGCCGTAGGTTCGATCATCATCGCGATCTCCGCACTCCGCTTCCTTTACAAAGTGACGCTCAAAAAGCACTGGAGCCTCGACGACATCATCCCGGCTCCGAAAGTACCGCAGACGCTGCCCGTGGTCCTCAGCCCCGAGGAAGTGGTTCACTTTTTCGAATGTGTCGACAGCAGAAAGCATCGCACCATCTTGACCACGTGTTATGCGGCCGGCCTGCGTATTTCCGAATCCATCTCCCTTACTCCTTCTGCCATCGACAGCAAGCGCATGGTCTTGCGCATCGAGCAGGGCAAGGGCAAGAAAGATCGCTACGTAATGCTGTCGCCCAAACTGTTGGAGATCTTGCGGAGTTGGTGGCGCGTGGAGAGACCTCAGCACTGGCTCTTTGTGGGCGAACGGCCAGGACGGCACATCACCCGGAATGCGGTTGAGCAGGCATGTCAAGAAGCCCACGCCGCTTGCAAGATTCCCAAACCCATCACGCCCCATTCGCTGCGGCACGCATTTGCCGTTCACCTCCTCGAACAGGGTACCGACGTTCGTACTATTCAACTCCTGCTCGGCCATCGCAGCCTGGCTACCACCGCCCGCTATCTGCGCATTGCCACCACCAAGGTGTGCTCCACCACCAGCCCGCTTGATCTGCTCCCGCATCCGGTTCCCATCGAACCCAAACCGGTGACTCCTCAGTACTTCTGAGGGCTGGCCGATGGATCGTCCCAAACTGGAAGTCGCCGACGTGTTGCGTCGCTACGGCGAAGCCTATCGGGAACAGCATGCTGCTTCTCTGTCCACGGCGCAGCGCCGGGTCATGAGTGCCATCGAACTGTGTCGGACTGCTGCCCTTGGCACTCACCTGGAACGCTGCGATCGATGCCCCTACGAACGTACTTGTTACGACTCGTGCAGAAACCGGCATTGCCCAAAGTGCCAGTCCCTGGCGCGCGCCCAATGGATCGAGGACCGGCAATCCGAACTCCTCGATACCGAATACTTCCACGTCGTCTTCACCCTGCCGGAAGAGATTGCCGCCATCGCTTACCAAAACAAGGAAGTGGTGTATGACATTCTCTTCCGGGCTACATCCGAGACTCTACGTACGATTGCCGCCGATCCTAAACATCTCGGCGCGGAGATCGGCTTCTTCGCAGTGCTCCACAGTTGGGGCCAGAACCTCATGTTTCATCCGCATCTCCATTGCGTCGTTCCTGGCGGCGGGCTCTCCCCCGATGGCGACCGTTGGGTCTCCTGCCGTCCAGGCTTCTTCCTCCCTGTGCGCGTCCTCTCACGCCTGTTCCGCCGCTTATTTCTGGAGTTCTTGCGGGAGGCTTTCGACGACCACCAACTGCATTTCTTTTCCTCACTCCAGCACCTTCAGGACCCATCTGCCTTCTCGGCTTATCTCGCTCCGCTCCGCCAAGCGGAATGGGTCGTCTATGCCAAACCACCCTTTGCCGGACCCAGGCAAGTCCTCGACTACGTGGGACGCTACACTCACCGCGTCGCCATTTCCAACCATCGCCTGCTGGATATCGAAGATGGCCAGGTGAAATTCCGCTACAAAGACTATCGCAACGACAACCAGCAGAAAGTGATGCCCCTGTCCGCCGATGAGTTCATCCGGCGTTTTCTGCTCCACGTCCTACCCGACGGCTTCCACCGTATCCGCTACTACGGCTTTCTCGGCAATCGCCACCGACAGGAAAAACTCGAACGCTGCCGCCAACTCTTAGGCATGCCCTCTGCCGAACAGGCCACTCCTGCTACAGAACCACCGAAGGACTATCGCGATCGCTATGAGGAACTGACCGGCGTTTCCCTCCGGCTCTGCCCGGTCTGCCGCCGAGGTCGGATGATTCGCATGGAGCTGCCCCTAACCGTGGCTTGCACCTCCCCAGCGTTGAGGGACACGTCATGAAAATCTACGACTCTCAACCGCTAGCTATGCAAACTTACCCAAGACAACCCCAGGGAGAAGTGTGCCCCGATGTTCCTCCAACTACGCCTTCATTCTCCATTCCCCGCTCCACGCCCCATGAATCCCTGCTCCTCGGTCACCCGACCCTCCGCCATTCCAAGTCACCGGGCAGCACACGATCGCTTTTCCGCGAACATCCCCACCATTCCAACCCCATAGTACCGGCGGCATCGAGGCGGTTTAGTCCAATACATTTTTAGCTCACCGGCGCGGCTTCCAAGGTTTCTTGCCGACCATGCTCCCTCGTAGCCGCGCCGCCGAGCTAAAAATGCTCTGCAGCATGCCGACTCCCCGATTATGCCGACTCTTGATCAGATGCAGCAGTCTGGAGGAGCCCGGGCCGTATTTTGACTGGGCATAATCAGAGGCTTTCTAGGAAGCCCAACAGTTTGTCATTCGGCCGGTATCGTGTTGGTTTGACGCCGAGTGACTCCGTGCGCGAGAGCGCTTTCTCCTTCAAGCGCATGTCTGCATGGAGATACATCTGTGTCGTCTCCACGGACTCGTGCCCCAATGACAAGCACAGCCGAGCCGATGAGTTCTCCGCGTGCGATCAGATTAGCGAAAGCCTGCCCCGCATAAGTATTGCATGGACAAAGCTCGACCATGCCGTGAACGCGATTAAGCTCCGATTCTCTGATGGTTTGCGGGACGCAAGCAGCAAGAAGATGCCAAGTGTGACATAAACACTGAGCATCATAGCCAGCGCAGGCTCTTGCCGCACAAACATCGTCAAGGGATAAACTAAACCGGCCGGGCCGCAGGCGCCACTATAATAGCCCAAGCTGTTACTCCATTAACGATGCACATTTCAATTCCCATTCGCTCTCGTGGTGACCGAGGCCGTGACGTTGTTACGAAGTCGGGGCTCCAGAGTTCTGTGTTTATTTGAGCGGAAGGTTGTCACAGCATGCCGGAAACTGCAGTTAGAATCGATCAGATCCCCTAAATAGCGATCCGTCGTCACGCAGCTTTTCAGCATGGCCGGAGAGGAAGCTCGCAGCAAGGAAGCCTCGGATTTCGCGCTCGATGTCTGTTGTCTGCATTGATCAAATTGCCTATGCCGAGTCATTTCCGGCGTAGGGTTGTACGCCAGAGGCACCGGGCAGGCGGGCGGTTAGGGTCGTGTCACCGTCATATGGAGAGGCATACCAAGCCCCACCGTCCGAGAGCGTTTTATGCAGCATCGGGTCTGCTGCTTTGTAGTAATAGGGACACGGAGATTTTCTCAGGTACGGACGCCATTGAGCGCAAATCCTCCGTACGGCTTGCGGGAAACCCAGCACCTCAAGAATGTGCGTTCCCGCCTGCTGGGCATGACTGTAAGCGGCAACCAAGAGGGCTTTTGAAACTGCAGCATCATCTTTTTTCACCAACATATCCGCAATGATCGATTTCCGCAAGCCACTTGTCTCGTCTGGAATATCATCGCGAATCAGCACGTAGCCGTGAAGTTCGTCATTCTTCGAGCAACAGAGCACGCGCGTAGTACCTCGATCGCCGGGGATCTCAAAATGCCATCGCAGCGTCGCCGGGCTGCGCTCGGCAAGCAATCGCGGTCCTTCGTTCACCTTCTCTATCCAGAGATCCTGGAAATTGTCTCCGATTTCACTAAGTCCGATTTCGGTTACAGTAAGACCGGTTGAAGACTTCCTGGGCCATCGTCTGCGGAGAACTTTGTCAGTCGCGATTGCAGGCGAAGCAAGCATGCTGCCTATACTCGAGAGCGGTGAATTGAGTCCTAACTTCCTCATCACTGCTTTGGCAAAGGGATATGGTCGTAGCACCCAAAAGAGAACCGTGTCATAGCCCGGTTGGGGAATAGAGTTGCATTTAAATGCGAGCGAAATCTTTCCGACTGCCTTGGTGGCGGTCGTACAAACGTAAAGATCGACAGATCTCTGGTGAAAAAAGGCTGCGGCTAGGGTCATGGCAAACGCGCGATACGGACGGTCCACTGCTAGCCCATGCGCGGTGACGGCAGTCAGGGTCCGGTCGCCGTAGCGACATAGCAGCGAAATATTCCCTAAATAACCAACTACCTTGCCTTCCGCTTCCAGGACCCAGCCTATGGGAGGTCCGGACCGCATGTGTGCCAGAGCTGGGTTCCGCTTCCACAACCGATCCCAATCCTCGATCGAGTCTTCGACCAACCCCCAGCGTCTCTTTAGCTCCGCCACGGCGCCGAAGTCGGAGAAAAGCGCTTCTCGAAGCCTCGCTGGGGCCACATCAGAAAGTGCGCGCGTACCGCTCTTCGGAACAGAGAGCTTTTCCCGTCGAGCTTCGATTGCATTAAGGATCGCGGAGAGAACTTTTTTTTCAATCGAGGCCATGCAAGAGGCAGAGTATAAGGCTTTTGGGGGCTTGAAAATAGGTAATTGTTTAGCGCGTAGGAGCGGCTAAGCCCAGTACTTTGGGCTGAGAGGAACAGAGGAGGTTCTGGATAAGAGGGGATGCCGGCTGGAGTTGCTGACGGCAGGATTGCAGAAAGCTGACCAAAATGCTTTGCGTCTGTGCTCCTCGGGGAGTGCGATTTCCACCCCATACCTTGCGCGCCACTACCATCAGCCGGGTGGCCTGTTCCGCTCGCCAGTTCGTGGCCTCCAGGCCGGGACCTTCAAGAAAGTGAACAGAGCGTCGCGCTCCCGCAGAAGATGATTGGCCAAGCGTCGATTCCGCAAGGAGCGGTAGCAACGTTGTAAGCTCCGATCGAGCCTGGCTTCCAATCGTCCGCGGGCCACGGCTACACCGTGGTCGCTGATCTGTTCTTGCTGGCGGCGATCGCGCAGTTGCAGAGCTTGCTGCAACAGGGCTTGTATCTGACGCGGAAACTCTGCTTCCTGCTTTCCCAGCAGAATCATTTCCCGACAGCGTCGCAGCAGATGGGCCAGGCAGCTTTGGTGCAGGGCACAAACCGACGATAGACGGCCCAGCTGTCGTGTACCAGAAAACCGGCAAAGTCTGCGCCCAGTATCCGGGCCGCTTGTTCAAATCCGCGCCCCGGCTGAATCGCATAAACCGTGACTTGGGGAGTGCTGAACACCCACATCCACCATAACTGCCCTCCCACCTTCCATCCCGTCTCATCCGGGGTCACACTGGGGCTGCCCCGAACTTGCTGCACCAACGCTTGATAGGTCGGTTCTGCCTTCCTGCCCACACGTTCCATCGCCTGGCAAAGCCCCCCTCGGCTCACCTGCAACCCGAAAGCTTGTTCTAGAACCGTTGCGGTTCTGCGGTACGGTAGTCCCAATCCCTCTCATGCTTCGCCAAAACTTCTGTTCCAACTGCTGTCCCATTACTGGTCCAATAAGACCATGCTGAAAGTGATCGAAACCGGAGCGAAGTCGAATACAATCAGTCACATGATTGTGGCAGACGCCATCGTTCGCAACGATGAGGTCGTCGGTTCGACCCCACTGGGTCCGCTATTTTTGCGCTGTACACTTTTCCCGGGTCGACGGGGAAAAGGATAATTGCCACGCGAACCATGCGCGAACATCCACGAGCCGTCAGGAGGCGACGCAATACTAATCAGTCCCACTCATCCTTAATATATAACCGCTTCACCGTCATTAACTTCCACTCATTCCAGGCCAGTTACCTGAATCGGCAGGCAGCCCTGAAAAGGCTGGCGTCGGCGGTTCAACTCCGTCCCTGGCCACCACAAGTCTAGCATTATACTCAACAATATACAGACCATTTATTCCTGTGTACGCAGGGTGTACACTGGATTCAGTAATTAGCCCTCTCCCAAAGGCTCTGGTAGGCAAAACGGGAGGGTATCTATATTCAAGTCGAACTCTACAAACGCCACACGAAGAGCTGCGGGCGCAGCGACAAGAACTTCAAGCGAGGTGATTGCCCTGTCTGGCTGCAAGGGCGTGCGCCGTGGCCTGCTGGCGAAGGGCTGGACAGCAACGGTGCCCTGAAATCCTCGACCGTGCGTTGGAGCGCAGCGGAGAGCAACTGGGAACGTGCCTCGGCGAAGGCGCGACTGTTTGAACAGGCCGTTGACGCTGGGCTCGTGCTTCGCCAGAACCTGAGTCTGACCACTGGTGCACTTACGACATGGTTGGCCGACCACAAGAAGGGAATCGGTGTATCGAGCGGGCTCACCATCACTGAGGCGATCAAGAAATTCCTTCACCACAAAGAGACGGCTCCGCGCAAGAAGACCACGCGCAAGATCACAGCCGATTCGCTCTATCGCTACGAGTACGTGCTCGACAGTCTGGACAAGTTCTGCCAGAGCAAGGGAATCGTCCTCATCAAGGACTTGACGTTCTCGGTCGTTGAAGCATGGTCCTGCACTTGGAACCTCGAAGCACAGGCTGCCAAGCGTGGACGGCAGGAGAAGGTTCGCAACTTCATCCGGTACTGCTTGAGCCACCCGGTGGATGACAAGCCTAAGAGACCCTTCATCCTCGCCACGAATCCCATCGCGGCTTGGGAGAGCTTTGCACTGGACAAGAAGGACGAGGAGGTTTCCGAGAAGCGCATGGTGCTCCTTTTTCCGACTTTGCGACCCATCGCAGCGGCCCAACTGTAAGGCTCGCTCGTGCAGATGATACCGATTCAATCGCCATGCGCAGCAGACGCTTGCGCTCCTGATTGGACGAATCTTCCCAAGCCGGAAGTCCCGTTTTCGCCGTCCCGCGTACTGCGCCGGGGAGGGATCCCTCAAAACACCCCAGGAAGCTGTCCTGAAGATTCACGAACTGGCCGGCCAGTACACTTATGACGATATCGCCGATCGTCTGAATGACGCGGGCTACCGGACGGCATTCGGGCGCCTTTTCACCCACCAGCACGTGGGCTATATCTGCCGACGGGATGGATTGGCAGCGGAGCGTGAGCGACACCCGAGGCCAGAACGAGTTCCACCGAATAAAGTAGTTTGATTCGCTAGATTTCCGGAATGTGGAACAAGAGGTGTTTTATGAATCGAGTCTTTTGAGAGCGCGCAGGAAGCCGTGACTTACGCCGCTCGAGTCAACGTAGTATCCCGTGATCGCCCCGAAATCGTTGATGTTCTCGCCCAATGTGCCCTGGTTGGAGCCGGCGCCTGCGCCCTTAACATTAAACCTCGTGATCTTGCCATCGGGAGTGCGCAGGAAGCCGTGATTTATGCCGCTTGAGTCAACGTAGAATCCTGTTATCGCCCCGAAACTGTTGACACTCGAGGATTGGGTGCCTTGGAAGGGCCTGACGCCCGTTCCGGTCGTCGCTCGAAGGAGAAACTGGCGTTGAGCAGGGAGACTCTGGCATGCTCAAACGGGCGGCATTCGGCAAACAGAACCGTGGAAAAAATGGTGCTTCAATGCCCGATTGGAAGCGTGGTTCCGGTTTAGGCGATCGCTCGCATGGTGGCGAGATTTGCGAAGTAGAGCAGGCTCGACCCCGTTAAGGAGAATTACAAACCCATCGCAACCGGGCCGAATGCCGCTACATCAGCCAGGAGAACGAGCGATGAAGGGAAAGGGCAAGAAGAAGGCAGAGCGTGGGGCACAGGACTGGACATTGAATCTCGACGTGGTTCATCCCAATGCAGCGGGGATCGATATCGGCAACGAGTCCCATTACGTGGCGGTGCCGCCGGATCGAGATGCGGAGCCGGTGCGGCAGTTTGCCTGCTTCACTGAGGATTTGCGCCGCATGGCAGGTTGGCTGAAAAGCCGTGGAATCGATACGGTGGCGATGCAGTCTACGGGAGTGTATTGGCTCCCGGCCTACGAGATCCTGATCGAGGAGGGGCTGGAGGTATTTCTGGTGAATGCACGGCACACCAAAAACCTGCCGGGCCGCAAGACGGACGTGCAGGAATGCCAGTGGCTGCTGCAATTGCACACCTTTGGTCTGCTCAATAACTCTTTCCGTCCCCCGGAGGAGATCTGCGTGCTGCGGGCGTATTGGCGGCAGCGAGCGGAACACGTGGCCTCGGCCACCGCCTGCATTCAACGGATGCAGAAGGTGCTCACGGAAATGAACGTGCAGTTGGCCAACGTAATCAGCGATATTAGCGGATGGACGGGCCTGGCCATCATTCAGGCGATTCTGGCGGGAGAGCGGGACCGATACCAGCTGGCCGATCTGGCAGATGCGCGGATTCAGGCCACGCGGGAGGAAATCGCTCGCAGCCTGGAAGGCAACTGGCGCAAGGAGTTGCTCTTCATTCTGCAGCAAGAGCTGAATCTGTATCACATCTATCAGCAGCAGATCGCAGAATGTGACACCGCCTTGGCGGCCCATTTGCAAACCCTGGATGACAAAGCCGAACCTGCTAGCCCAGTACCTCCGGCCAAGGCAAACAAGAAAGCTGGCAGCAATGCCCCCAGCAGTTTTGATCTGCGGGGCGAGTTATACCGCATCAGCGGGACGGACCTAACCCAAATCGATGGCATCAATGTCATGACCGCGCAAACCATCATCGCCGAGGTCGGGGTTGACATGAGCCGGTTTCCCAGCGAGGCCCACTTTGCTTCTTTCCTAGGCTTGTGCCCGGACAATCAGATTACCGGGGGAAAGGTGCGGCGCCGGGGCACCAAACATGTGCAGAACCGCGCCGCCACTGCTCTACGTCTGGCCGCCACCAGTCTGTGGCGCAGTAAGACTTACCTGGGAGCAAAGTTTCGCCGTCTGCGAGCACGTCTGGGTGCCCCGAAAGCCATTACGGCCATGGCACACATGCTAGCCCGGCTCGTTTACCGCATGCTGCGGTACGGAGAACAATACGTGGACAAGGGGCTGAAATACTACGAAGAGAAATATCGAGAGCACGAAATCCGCAGCATTCAGAAAAAGGCCAAGGACCTCGGCCTCATTCTTACTCTCACTCCGTCAGCCTCATGAATAAAGTTTCTAAGGAGGCGCCTGTGCCTGCACCCTTAGCATTAAACGTCGTGATCTTGCGATCGGGAGCGCGCAGGAAGCCGTGATACGCGCCACTAGAGTCAGCGTATTCTCCTGGGATTGCCCCCGCATCGTTGAGACCAGAGAAGGCGGCGGTGAAGGTGCCTTTGGACCCCGTGGGGTCAAACGAGGTGATAGTTCCGTTGGGAGCGCGCAGGAAACCGTGATACACACCACTAGAGTCCGCGTAGTACCCCGCGATCGCCCCGAAATCATTGATGTTTGGAGCAAAAGTGCCCGTGGACCCCGTAGGGTCAATCGTGGTGAAAGTTCCCTTGGGGGCGCGCAGGAAGCCATGAGCCACTCCGCCCGAGTCAACGTAGTATCCCGTGGTTCGGCCCCTTCCAGGTTGAGGCCGTAGGCCAAGGTACCCGTGGACCCCGTAGGGTCAAACGTGATGATAGTTCCGTCGGGAGCACGCAAGAAGCCGTGAGTTACGCCGCTCGAGTCAGCGTAGTATCCCACGATCGAGCCCCTCACATTGATGCCGAGAGCGACAGTGCCCTGGCCGGAGCCTGTGCCTGCGCCCTTAACGTTGAACGTGGTGATGGTGGTGTGACGATGGCGGTGGTCGTCTTGTTGATCCTGCGCGGACGACCGAACTGAGATCGCCAGCGCAGCGAATAAACACAGCACGGTCAATGACAATCGTGCTCGGATTTTCATATTAGGTTCTCCGTTTGCTGCTCTGTGAGGGCGGTGGAAGCTGACAGATTCGACTTCGGCGCAATTGAGCTTTCAGAAGACCCAAAATCGTCGATGCCTGATCGCATCCATCTGTCATGGGTCAGATCGGATCGCAGAAATCACCTGTGCCTTGTGCTCGGAACCGGAATCCACTCAGTCGGAACCTCCTTTCTGCCTTCAAAAACGCCGATGATCATATACCCACCTCGCCCCTTCACGATACTGTGAAAAGATTCATCGGGAGTGCAAACGAATTGGTATTCAACGGCCCAAGTTTGGTGCCGGAGGTGAGCGACATGCGTGCGGATGTTAGCCTGCTGCAGCACGTTCCAGCGGGAGCGGTGACTCTGGATGGGTCGCCGGCAAACTGGGGTTCTGCACCCGCGAATCTTATCCTCCGGAGATCACAGGAATGTGCAACCGCCTGAGACAAAAGCGGCGACACCTGTCTTTGACACGTATTTCATGCGGAGCTAGGCCACTCGTCGTCGGGTCATCTCAAGAATTCGATGCCTGACATATCCATCTTCTGTCATGTGCGCTGTTGCGTCGTCGTTTAGTTCACCATACACCAGTTTGTCCATGGGAGCACGCTTGCCGAGACGCGATTAGCTCTTTGATGTGAGGGTTCTTGGCAATCAACGAAGGGTTGGTGGTCTGTCCATCGACAAATCCCAGCAGTTCCTTAACCTGTCGGGTCTCCTGCGGGTCGCCTCCATCCACAAGTATTTTTGTCTTGGGTCGAGTCATTGAAATCCTCCTTCTGTTCGCCGGGAACACACAGGTGTATGTTCGATGCTAAGGCGAGTCAGCCGGATGTCGAAATCCACATAATCATTTGGCTGAACCTACGGATCAGGGTGACCGCCATGCCGAAAACATTCAAGATCGGGGAGCACGTGCGATGGAATTCCGAGGCTGGTAGGGTTAGTGGAATCATCATCAAGAAGATCACTTCCGACATGAAATTCAAAGGATATGTGCATCACGCTTCGCGAGAAGCGCCACAATATCTCATCAAGAGTGACAAAACTGAACACGTAGCAATTCACAAAGGCGCTGCTCTCCGACTGATCCCACCACGAGCAAGGAAATCCAGGAGAACCACTGGGACGACGAGGCAGAGGAAACGATGACCAATGACGAGCGTATGCAGCGAGAATCCACCCTGATCGCGACCATCAGAAAAAAGCTTCCTGAATTCGCGAAAGCGTGCGCGGATGAGACGGACTTGGTGTTACTTCACCAAGATGCTTTCGCCGCCGACTATCAAGAGGATGAATACCTACTTCTCGGAATGGCGATCAAGTACGCAGGTCTGCGTGGCAAGGAAGTGCGTGTGATCGGAAAGAACCGAAGCACGCTCGGCGAAGAAGACAAAATTCAGTGAGCACGATCTCACAAAGGCTTATTGAAGATCGCCAAGCACAGGAAAAGGAGCAGCGCCACTCCGCTGAGCATACTGCGCACGGCGTGCAGCCCGTCCGTGCGAGCAAACGCTCTGCTTCGACTGACCGCTTATCGAGCGTCGGGCTGAGCAACAGTTTATTGGTGGGCAGGATCACGAACAGCGTGAACGTGACGATACTGCCCAACACGGCTCCACCAACTAGCCACCAGAGTGTCGCCCCAGCAAGGCATGCAGCGATGGAGGATAGTAGTCCCAAAGCCGCCGAACTCGCTTGCATGATAGTGGCTCGGCGGTAGCTGGGCGCGAACTCCGTCGCGGCTATCTCGACGCCGCATTCCATTCCGGCTGGATGTTCGACAAGGTTGATATAGACGGAGGCTCCCGTGAACAGGCTACAGGCGAGGACAGCAACGAATTCAGCCATCTGCCGCATGATTGACATACTCAGGAATGGATTATCTCAACACCCGACATCCACGGAGGAGTAGCGGGCAAAACTGGGGACTGCTGAACCCCAGTCTGCCCGATTTGATCACTAGCACCTTTTCTAAAGAGCTAGGCGACCTGTAAGACGATCTTGCCCCTAGCGTGTCCCGTTTCATTGAGTTCGTGAGCGTGCCGCGCTTCGGACAGCGGCATCACCGTTTCAACCATCGGCCTGATCTTCCCCGAATCGACGAGCGTTGCAAGTTCAGCCAGTAGTGATGAACCTCCCTGAGCAGATAAGAAGGTCGAGCGCACACCGTGTTTCGCAGCCTCATCTTCCGAGGGTGGGCCAACAATCGAAACGAGAATCCCGCCTCTCTTTAGAGTCTTCCACGAACGCTTCTGCGTGTCGCCGCCGATGGGATCGAACACAACGTCTACGTCATGCACGACATCCTCAAATTGTGTCTTCTCGTAATCAATCGGTTCGTCCACGCCCAATTGCCGCAGAAACGCTTGATTCCGGGTGGACGCTGTCCCAATCACATACGCACCCTCCCATTTCGCGAGTTGAACGGCAAAGCTGCCCACGCCTCCGGCTGCGCCATGAATCAATATTTTCTGGCCTTCCTTCAATCCAACAGCGTCGAACAACGCCCGCCAAGCCGTCACCGCGCCGACAGGAATCGTAGCGGCATGCACGTGGTCAATCGATTTTGGCTTGAGCGCCGTTTCTATCTCCTTCACCACCACGTATTCCGCGTAAGCGCCGAAACCGTGAGCCGTGACATCCGGGCGGGCATAGACTTCATCGCCCTTTTTAAATGTCGTGGCACCGGAACCCACGGCCTCGACAACACCGGAAACGTCCCAGCCCGGAATAAACGGTAGCGGGAGGGGAATGTGATCCTTCATGTAGCCTGCTCGGATTTTCCAGTCGATGGGATTTACTGATGCAGCATGGACTCTTATGAGTAGTTCACCGGAACCGGGCGTCGGGCGCGGTGAATCTTCGAACCGGAGCACTTCCGGCCCGCCGTAATTGTGGACTCGCACTGCTTTCATGTTTTCCATTTAAGCATCTCCTTCGGCAATTCAAAGTTCGGGTTGGGTTCGATGAGCCTTCCGCTCGCACCTACGCTGGTACTGGCTCAGTCGAAACTTGTTGGAGTCTTTGGAACGAACGGTTCTAGCAGCGATTTGAAGCGCGGACTCGAGTGCAGTTCTTCACTTTCCTGCTCAAGCAGCTTCTGCGGATCAGATGAGGTCTTCAGCGCGTAGCGGAGATATGAAAGCCGCATGAGCCAGAGGGCATGGCTGAGGTCTTGTTCACTTCGCATCTGAAATGTGATCCAGCCTGAGTCAGGAACCCGGTGGTGCTCCTCAGCAAGGCCATCTGCCAAAAGCGCATCGCGAATTGAGCGCAGAAGGGGTATGTCAACGATCCCATTCGTATGGACGTGCCCGCCCTCCGCATCTCCGAACTGGAATTCCATCACGCCAAAGCGATGGGGATGAACGGAAACGTGCTGCCACGCCGACACTTCCTGTTCGAGCTTCTCCAAATGATGTTGCATGATCAAAAGCTCCCTTACTTTCTTTTTCGATGACTCAAGGCAAATCCTCGATTCACGGATCGCTCTTCTGTCATCCAACAACCGCCAGAATGAGGAGGCTATTCAAATGCCTGAAAAATCGGTGAAACGCCGATGTAACCGAGTCACCTCCATAACCCGGGATGCAGCCCAGCTGAAGCCGAAAACCCAATTAGACACCCTTAAAGGCTGGCAACAAATCGCCATCTTCTTGGGATTGCCAATCTCTGCGGCTGAACCTTGGGCAAAATCCGGGATGCCAGTCACCCGCATCGGTCGGCGAGTTCAGGCTTCGCCGGAGGAACCCAATCGATGGCTGGGACATGAGGTTACCGAGCCTGTCCACATTGCGACCAAAGCCACCGATCTGAGTGCCGAACTAAAGCGCGGTCTTTCGTATCTCGAAAGCAGAGGCAGGTGCGAAAGAACAAGAAAGCGGCGTAGCCTCGGCGCAATCTGGAGGCTTCGCTTGCTCTAAGCAGCTCGAAGTTTATTGTCGTGGGAATCATCGACCGCCAGACTTTCTAATGCCTCACTAATGGCGGTCAAGACGCGGTCGTGCGCAGCCATCAGTTGGTGCTGGCGCGAAAATTTCGTCCACCACGTAATCTGCAACTTGACAACGTCAGAGTCTGGTCCCCCGAGGTCAATAACAAGAGCCTCGGGAGGGGGGTCGGGCAAAACCCCGTCCACCTTTCTCACCGTGTCAACAATGAGAGACTTGAGCGAACCTAAGTCACCTGCGGCCTTTGTCGAGAGGTCATATTCCCAGCGCCTGCTTTCAAGTGCTGTGTTGACCGTGACGGAATTTGCAAACAACTCCGCATTGGGAACGACAACTCGCCTCCGATCGTAGGTCTTGATTGTGGTGGCTCGGGCTTGAACTGCCTCGACCGTTCCTTCGTAATTGTTCAACTTAATTTGGTCTCCAATCCGAAACGGCTCTGCCCAGAGCAACAGCAAGCCTGCGAGAAAATTCTGCAATATATTTTGAAACGCGAAGCCTATGGCAACGCTTCCGATCCCAAGAATTTTGATCAAATCCGCAGCCTGAAAAGAGGGAGCGACGAAGGAGAATGCTACCAAAAACCCCGATAGGATGATGGCTGCCCCGACCAATCGTGCGAAGACCATGCCGAGGTTTTGGCGATGCGCCTGAGTCGCACGCTGAATTACACGGCTGACCAGAATGGATGAGAAGTAGAAGATCAAGAAAAGAATGATCGCGAGAATCAGCGATGGAAGTCGAGCCAAGAAGCTGTCTCCCATGTGCTGAGCGGACTGCCAAATAGTTTTCAGATGCGTGGGCCGCGCCGCTGGCAGCGCGACCGGTTGCAGACGGCGATACCAAGAAGCACGGGGCAGAGCCAACGCCCGACACGCGGCCGCCTGACCGACGTGCGGCGCCAATTGCTGGATCGCGCTCATTCGTTGCCTTCGTCGATCGGGGTGTCGGGAATCAGCCTCCCCAGCAGGGCCGCAAGTTTTTCTTGGACATCGATGATGAGTTCGGCGTTTTCCAACCGCTTCTGCAGGCAAGCGTTGGTCGCTAACAGTTTCCGATTCTCTTCGAGCAGCGGACTCACGGTGATCTTGCGACCACGCTTCTTGGGACTCAAGGCGGCCAGTTCCCCCTGTCGGGACTGGCAGATAGCAGGGTCGCAGCGAGTTAAGACAAGCGCAGACTCTTGAGGGAAGCGCGAGCCGCTCCTCGACTGATACTAGGCACGATGACCAATTCAAGAACCGTGATCCCTGAGAGGTCAACCCGAAAGTCCTCGATCTCGCGCATTGTGTTAGGGGGACTGAAATTCCACTGCTGGCGTACAATTTCTCGAAACGAGCGTCCGCCATCTGGAGAGCATCGCAAGACGAACTCTTGGGTACGCTCTGTCTCGGTTTCTTCGAAGACGAGCGAGATGCGTGTGAGTCTTTGCGGCTCATCGAAGATTAGCCGAATGGTTTGTGTGCCAGAATCGGCGGCACGCCAGCCCCGCACTTCTCCTGAGACAAGCGCAAACTCGACGGGATAGTCCTTCTCCTCCGACGTAACCTCGACCACGGCTGCACGGTCGAGGTCTAGCCAGCCTGGGTCGTCAGGCGTACCAGCCTGCGGAATCGGCGTGATTAGCCGCTTGCGCATAAGGTGTTAGTTTATCTCTGGCTCGTCCGCTGGAGATCACGAGTGCCCGCCTGAACTAGAGAAACTGCGCGGCTCTGCCCGATACTCAGGCAGCAGCGGAGTTGAGAAGACCTCGCGCTTTGTGAATCAGCACCCCTGCGTGCTCAGCTTTTGAGACCACTTCCGAGATTCCAATTAACCGTGCTTGCTTTTCCGCGAGCTTGTCACCAAATGCGCTGTACATAATCAGCGGTACCGTAGGCATCAGCCGTTTCAGAACACGCGCTGCGTCAAAGCCGTTCATCACAGGCATGGAAAGGTCTAGCACGATCAAGTCGGGGCACAAGTCCTGAGCCTTCTTAATTGCGTCTTTTCCGTTCTCGGCTTCTCCGCACACTTCAAAGTCCGCCTCTCGCTTGAACAATTCGCAGAGCGCCTGACGGGTAAACGCGCTGTCATCCACAATCAACACGGATTTCCGGGCGGTGAGGGTCACGGAACATCACCCTAAAGACGGGGGCGCAGCTTCTAAAGGATGCGAAGAAGGGCGACAAGGTTTTACAGAGATTCGATCTGTCCAAGCAATTTGATCGTGGCTGCTTCGCGACTGTAAGAAGCTCTGAATTGGGAAACGCGAGCGGATGACCAAAAGGTATACCGGGCGGACTGGCAAGTTCGAAAATTTCACATCAATAGAATAGAATCATTCGTTTGCCGCTGCTTTGGCGAAGCCCTTTTTGACCACCAACTTCCAGCTCCAAGAAAAACAGTGCGTCGGGACAGTTCTTGGCAGTCTTCCAATGCTCATTGACCCTGTGCCTTTAACAGTCCTATGATTCCCGCGAATGGCGACTTCTTCCCAATTTGTGGGGCAGACCGTCTCGCACTACCACGTCCTCGAAAAGCTCGGAGGCGGCGGGATGGGTGTGGTTTATAAGGCTGAGGATGTAAAGCTGCACCGCTTTGTCGCCCTCAAAGTCTTGCCCGACGAGGTTGCACGCGATCCGCAGGCTTTGGCACGCTTTCAACGTGAGGCGCAGGCCGCATCCGCACTGAACCATCCCAACATTTGCACAATCCACGAGATTGACGAGCAGAACGGTCAAACGTTCATCGTGATGGAATTTCTCGATGGGCTGACACTCAAGCATCGGATCGGCGGCAAGCCAATGGAGACCGACGATGTTCTGTCATTAGGAATTGAGATCGCCGACGCGCTCGACGCCGCCCATTCTGCTGGCATCATTCATCGCGACATCAAGCCCGCCAACATTTTCGTCACCAAGCGCGGGCACGCCAAGATTCTCGATTTCGGGCTGGCGAAGGTTACACCCACGGCATCTTCTTCGAGCCAGATCGCCGCTGCCAACACCCAAACAGTGGACGGACAGGATTTGACCAGCCCCGGCACTCTGCTGGGAACAGTCGCGCACATGTCGCCCGAGCAGGTCAAGGGGAAGGAACTGGATGCCAGAAGCGACCTGTTCTCCTTCGGGGCGGTACTATACGAGATGGTGACGGGGACGCTGCCCTTTCATGGTGAAACCTCTGGTCTGATCTTCAAAGCCATCCTTGATTCCGATCCAACGCCCGCAATTCGCTTTAATCGGGAGATTCCTCCCAAGCTGGAAGAGATCATCAATAAGGCGCTAGAGAAAGATCGCAATCTCCGCTATCAGAGCGCAGCGGAGATGAGGACTGATCTGCAACGACTGAAGCGCAACACGGAGACGGGGCGCATGCCAGCCGCCACTTCGGGAGCAGTACCCGCTGTGCAGGAAAGTGGGACACACGCGGCGAAGAGAAATCTCTGGAAGATCGCCGTACCTTCAGTCGTTGTAGTAGCCGCATTGATTGCTGGCGGTCTTTACTATCGTTCGCATCGCCCCAAGCCCCTGACCGACAAGGACACAATCGTTCTCGCTGACTTCGACAACAGGACGGGCGATGCGGTGTTCGATGACACGCTGAAAACCGGACTTGGCGTATCACTCCAGCAGTCGCCGTTTCTGAATGTGCTTTCCGACAGCAACGTTGCGAAGACATTGAAATCTATGACCCGCCCAGCGGACACGAAACTTACAACCGAAGTAACCCGTGAGCTATGCCAGCGAGCGGGCAGCAAGGCATTCATAGCCGGAGCAATCGCCAGTCTGGGCAGCGAATATGTGCTCAGCCTAAAGGCAGTCAATTGCCAGAGTGGGGACACTCTCGCGCAAGAGCAAGTGACGGCTCCATCCAAGGAGAAAGTGTTAACCGCTCTGGGGAACGCAGCCACGAGGATGCGCAGCAAACTCGGAGAATCTCTGGCGACTGTGCAGAAATTCGGTGTACCACTGGCCGAGGCGACTACTTCGTCTCTCGATGCTCTGAAAGCATTCAGCTTGGCTGCTCGGGCTGCCCGCGAAAAAGGGGTCTCAGCCGCCCTGCCTTACGATTTGCGTGCTATCAAACTCGATCCGAACTTTGCTATAGCCTATGCAGCGGTCGGGAGTGATTACTTCAGCGTGAGTCAACTAGGGCGCGCCAGCGAATACTACACCAAGGCTTTTCAGTTGCGGGAGCACGCCAGCGAGCAAGAAAAGATGTTTATCAGCGCAAGTTACTATGAAAGCGTGACCGGGGAATTGCAGAAAGCTGCTCAAAGCTATCAGCAATGGATTGCCAGCTACCCGCGAGACGTGGCAGCCCACGGGAATCTAGGTAATGTGTACGCCAAACAAGGACAATACGAGAAAGCCATCGACCCATATCGCGAAAGTCTGCGCCTCGACCCGGATAACGTCGCTGTCTTTGAGAACCTTGCTAACAGTCTTCTTGCCTTGCAGCGCCTCGACGAAGCGCAGCAGATAATACAGCAGGCGCAGGCGCGGAAGCTCGATGACTACATAATACATAACGCCTTATACGCCATCGTGTTTCTTCACGGAAACTCGATTGCTATGGTGGATCAGCAACAATGGTTTGTGGGAAAACCGGAAGAGAATCTCGTTCTTTCGCTTGCGTCTGATACCGAAGCCTACGTAGGTCGCCTTGGCAAGGCGCGGGAACTAACCAAGCGCTCAGTGGATTCCGCAATTCGCGTTGACAGCAAGGAAACTGGCGCGATCTCGCTGGAGAACTCGGGTCTTCGCGAAGCTGTTTTCGGCAACCTGACACAAGCGAAGCAAGCGGCCGCGGAAGGTCTAAAGCTCGCTCCTACGAGTCAGGGCACCATTGCTGAGGCGGCGCTGGCCTATGCCACGGCAGGAGATGCGACGCGAGCCGAATCAATGGCGCAAGACCTGAACAAACGTTACCCGCTCGATACGCAGATGCAATCCCTGTGGCTACCCGCGATTCAGGCACAACTGGCACTCAATCGGAGGAATCCGGCACTCGCTTTGAATCACTTGCAAGCCGCCTCGCCCATCGAACTCGGGCAAATCTTCTTTGTCGCAAATCTCTCCTGCCTTTATCCCACCTACATTCGCGGCGAGGCATACCTCGCAGCCGGACAGGGCAATGCTGCCGCCGCTGAGTTTCAGAAGATCATCGACCACAGCGGCATCGTCTGGAACTGCTGGACGGGAGCCTTGGCGCATCTGGGAGTGGCCCGCGCCAATGCTTTACAGTCGAGAACCTCGCAGGGAGCCGATGCCGACGCGGCCCGCGTGCGTGCTCTCGCCGCCTACAAAGATTTCCTCACGCTCTGGAAAGACGCCGACCCCGACATCCCCATCCTGAAGCAAGCCAAAGCCGAGCACGCGAAATTGCAGTAGCGCACTCCTCTGCGCTGCGATTGACCGCCCCTGCATCCTTGCTTAACATGTCAACTCAACGGGGCAATCCAGACTGAAGGAGAAACTATGGTGCGACGAAAACTTCTCTCGCAGCTTGCTTGTTTGCCGTTTCTCGCATTCGGCGCAGCCAAGGCGAAAGAAGCGCCGCAAACTTCGAAAGCCCTCAAGATCATGATGAAAAGTGCATGGGGATCGGATGACCCCACAAGGGCGTCTTGCCCTTTCGCGCACGGATTGGCATTGGCTGACGCCGCGCACGAAGTCCAGATTTTCCTTACAGGGGAAGCCACCTACTTAATGCGGAAGGCGACCGTGAACGCTGTCATGCCCGTGGACTGGCCTCCATTGAGCGAAACGCTCGACAAGGTTGTGGCAAAGCACATCCCCATCTTTTCTTGAGGGGCGCTCTCCCGTGCCCGTGGGGTTACGGAAACAGACCTGAGTCAATGGGGAGCGAAGTTCGGCAGCCCTGCGATATTCGTGTCGATGGTGGAATGGGCAGATCGGATCATCACCGAATAATCTGCTAGAAATGCATCTGACACCAAGCATTGCTGCGCTCACGCCAAATGGATCGCGGAAATCGGACAGACAAAATGTTTGGCTTGGGAATACAACTATGTCCCCGAATATTCGGCACGTAGTGTATTCCCAGGCAACCGGCGGAACCTCTTCTGGAATTTCTACCCCTCCCTTATGGGAAATGAACGCATTACTCCCGGATGACTACGGCTGGCAGTGGACGAGGCCCTTGGTACTTGGCTCGGGCCAAGGCCCTCTCTGTTGGGCTTTCCAATGCTTACTTCAAATCGCTGGGACTTCCGACGTTGATCGATGGCTGTTAGCGCAACCAACTCGAACCGCCGTGTACGGACCCGTTCGCGCCCACGCATCAAAACTCACTTGATGTGACCTTATTCGGCAGTTTCGGGACACCGTTCGGGACTTCACAGGCGACTACCTAGCAAATACCCCCACCCCTGAGCGCTGCCCTGTCACGGCGTTTTTCGTCAATTAACTCCATAGCGCATCGAGAAGCACTGAGAAGAACAGAAACGAAAAACGCCTGTGTTCACAACATATGCCGCAACTTCGTTGGCTTTCTTATACGGTAATAAAATGCACCGAAGCGCACTGAAATCAAAAACCAACTGACACCAGAACTGACACCAGCAGGGCGCAATCGTTGGGTTGCAAAAGTACACAAATCGTGGCTGCGGTCAAGCATGCATGGACGACGATGGCGGAAGGCAGAGCGTAAGATCGTCAGGTAGGGACTCAAGCGCGGCGTTGCGCCTTTGTGGCCGCTTTCCGTTGCGCTTTCTCGTATTTCTTCATTGATTTTTGCTGCTTCTTGGCTGCCTTGCTCTGCGCTTTCTGCTGCTGCTTAGCCGCGTTCTGGGCCTTGCGGGCACTGTCTGGGCCGGTGAAGATTTGAGCTTTAGCCGGGATCGATGCTGCAGAACTTAAGGCGACCAGCAGAACGAAAGCAGGAATTCGTTTCATAACCCCCCGGAACGGAAGATCCTACCAGCGATTTTACACCGAAGCGTCGGCTTGGGCTGGCGACGAATCCATTTGCGGGACGTTACACCAGTAATGCTCAAGAACTGACGTGTTGCACTCGAACGGAAGACATTCCCCGCGTTCCGAATTGTCAGCGGTGGGTTACCTCTATCAATACGACAGTCACGGCAATTGGACGAAACGAACCACCACCTTCAGCGTCGGCCCCCGGGCGGACCCGGATGCCTCATCGACGCGCGCTTGCATACTACTGAGGTCCCCCAGATCTGTCTGTACGCCCGTAACTCCTCGTCGGTCGCCGGCCTGTACTGATGTTTGACGCCGACCACCTCTAATAACGTGACCGCTGGAATCGTGAGCATGGCCTCAATCCGTATTCAACTGCGCTTCAGGTATTTCCAACCACCGCATCTCTGGAAACTTCGCCTGAAGGCCGCGTTTGTTGCGGAAGCTTTTCACAAGCTCGGACTGTCGCCAGAGATTCACCCGCTAGACCATCAACTAGCTTCGCTGCACTATCCCGGCGCACCGTAATGGCGATGTTTCAACAGTAATCGGTCCAATTCCGTTCTAGATTGATAGCGCTTGAGCATTGACGTGACTGGGTGTACATTTTCGGTCGGCCCGCTTAAGGCGGATTCAAGGAGGGCCGACATGGGGGTTCTCGCTTGGATTGTGGTTGGACTGATCGCAGGTTGGCCTGCTGGCCAGGTGAGGAAGCGTGGTGGCTACGGGCGTATGGCCGGGCGGCGGCATGATCGGCTCCATCATTGTGGCATTTGTTGGCGCTGCGATTTTGGTCTGGCTTACTCTCTTACTGAAAAAAGCTTGAGAAGGACCCTCTCGTCACACTGAAAAAAGCTTTGGTGTCGTATCAGGTCGGATGGAGTTGAGAACTCGCAAGGATGAAGTCGATATTTCGAATCGCGACGAGCTCCACCAAATCTTCGAGTTGCCGAAGAACCGCATCAGGCGCAGAGTCGCAGGGGGCTTTTGTGAGAGCGATTTGCAGCCAGCAAAATAGCGCGAGTAGTCTGAAAGCAAGTTGTTGCAGCTTTTTTCCTGAGGTTAGGCGCAGGTGTGGACGCCGCCTGGACAGTTCTGCACTGTGCCGCTGTCTGGCGGGTTTTTGTTCGCTTCTGTTCACCGCCTGCGTAGCTTTGCCAGCGCTCGGTACTGACGTTGTGACCTACCACAACGACAATGCGCGGACTGGTCAGAACCTGCAAGAGACGATCCTCAACCTCAGCAATGTCCGCTCTTCTACCTTCGGCAAAGTGTTGACTTTGTCGGTGGATGGGATCATCGACGCCGAGCCCTTGTATCTCTCGGTCGTTTCCATTCGGGGCAAGGGAACGCACAACGTGGTGTACGCCGTTACAGAAAACGACGGTGTCTACGCCTTCGATGCGGACACCGGGCGCGAGTTGTGGCAGGTATCCCTGCTTGGATTGGGGGAGACCCCTTCCGATGATCACGGCTGCGGCTTTATCACTCCGCACATCGGCATTACCTCCACCCCGGTGATTGATCGCGGGAGCGGCCCGAACGGCACGATCTATGTCGTAGCCATGAGCAAGAAATCCGGGAACTACTTCCAGCGCATTCACGCCCTGGACATCACCACTGGAGGAGAAGAGTTTGGGGGGCCCGTTGCAGTCAAGGCGAGGTACCCGGGCACTGGCGATAACAGCCACAACGGTTACGTCATCTTTGATCCCGGGCAGTACGCTGAGCGGCAGGGACTGCTCCTGCTGAACCACGTAGTCTACACCGGCTGGACTTCGCACTGCGATTTCCGTCCCTACACCGGTTGGCTGATTGGCTACGACGAGAGCACGCTGGAGCAAACTAGTGTGTTGAACCTAACCCCTAACGGAAATGAGGGAGCGATCTGGCAAAGCGGCGCTGGGATAGCCTCCGACGGGCAGAACCTCTTTTTTCTAGACGCCAATGGAACTTTCGACACCACCCTGAACAAAAAGGGTTTCCCCAAGCGGGGAGACTACGGAAACGCTTTTCTCAAAGTTTCCACTGCCAACAACAAACTCGCAGTGGCTGACTATTTCAACATGTTCAACACGGTTTCGGAATCAGACAGCGATGAAGACCTGGGTTCCGGAGGCGCTCTGGTTCTACCACCTATGAAAGACGCCAAAGGAAAGACTCGATCCTTAGCGATCGGGGCGGGCAAAGACCAGAACGTCTACATCGTGGATCGCACCAACATGGGGAAGTTCAGTCCCAACCGCAACAACATTTACCAGGAGATTGATGGAGTTCTCGGCGGCGGGATGTACGCTATGCCGGCTTATTTTCAGGGCAACGTCTATTTCGGACCGCAAGGCAACAACTTGCTGCACTTCCGATTTTCCAAGGCGAAGCTGTCGACGGCGCCTGTCTCAAAAAGTGCGATCACATTTACCTATCCCGGCAGCACACCGAGTGTTTCCGCGCATGGCTCCAGCAACGGCATCGTGTGGGCCATTGAGCACGCCAGTCCCTCTGTGCTGCACGCCTACGACGCCAAAAACCTCGCAAACGAACTCTACAACTCGAACCAGGCGCAGAACGGACGCGATCAGTTCGGGGACGCCAGCCACTTCGGCACACCCATAATCGTGAATGGCAAAGTTTATGTCGGCACCGCGAACGGCATAGCTGTGTTTGGATTGCTAGCGCATGTTTGCCATGGAAATGGGGGGCATCGATGCTAACTCTTTTTATTATGAGCATTGATTGTTGTCGCGGGCGAAAAATGTAGTGCCAAAGTATTTTGCTGTTGTGCTCAGTTTTCTATTGAACATGCCCACTAGACCGCGCTATATGTAGTGTCTCTGGAGGGCTTGGCTTGTTCCTTCGCTCTGTTAAGGCACCCAATGGTCGCCACGAGTATCTCCGGCTGGTCGAGTCGTTTCGCGAAGGCGACAAGGTCAAGCAACGCATCGTCGCTCATCTGGGGCGGAAGGATCTTCTGGCTCCTCACCTGGACACCTTGGTGCGGTTGCTGCAGGCTGAGACCGCAGCTCCGCGCTGGGTTTCCGCCGACCAGATCACCACGCCCCGTGCTTCCACCTGGGGACCGATTTTGGTAGCCCGGCACCTATTCGACCAACTCTCTCTGGGATCGATACTGGACGCGGGCCAAGCGCCGCTGCGCCACCGTCAGCCGCTATCGGAGCGAATCTTTCCTCTGCTCGCCAATCGGCTCAGCTGTCCGGGTAGCGAACATGCCTTGGCGCAATGGCTGGAAGATTTTTATGTGTGCAATGCTGCGGGCCAACGCTGGGTGCCGGTGTGGAAGCAATCCCGCCGAGTCAAGGTGGGCTTCGATCAGTTGAAGCTTTGGTATCAGAGCTTGGATGATCTGTTGGCCGAGAAAAAGCGCATGGAGAAAGCCGTCTACTTAGAGGTGCGGAATCTGTTCAGCCTGCAGCCCGACCTGGCGTTCTATGACATCACCTCCACCTACTTCGAAGGGGCGGGCCCGGCCGAGCTGGGACGTTTCGGCTACAGCCGAGATGGCAAACCCCGGAATCGTCAGATCGTGATCGGGGTGGTGATGATGGAAGGCTGGCCGATCGCCCACCATGTGTTCGCCGGCAATCGTCTCGATCAGACCACGGTGCGGGAAGTGGTGGAGGACTTGAACCAGCGGTTTGAGTTGAACCGAGTGGTGTTCGTGGGGGACCGCGGCATGATGACCATCGGCAATGTGCAGCAGCTGCGGAAGATGAACCAAGGCTACTTGGTAGGATTGCAACGGCGCAATCGCAAAGACACATTTGAGTATATCCAGCAAGCCGAGGCGCGCACCGACTGGCAAGAATGTGCGGTGGGGATAGCAGCGGCCGAGAAGGCGGTGACGCCCAAGACCAGTGTGGTCGAAGTGGCGGGGAAAGAAGCTGGGGTGCGGGTGTTCGTAGTGCACAGCGAAGAACGCGAAGTGTATGAGCGCAGCCTGCGGGTATTAGCGATGGAGCGGGCTCGCAAAGAGCTGGAAGCATTAAGCGCGCAGGTAGAAAAAGGCGAGTTAAAAGAGCCGGACAAGATTGGGGCTGCGGCCGCCACGCGTCTGCGCCGCCATCATGGTCATCGTTATTTTGCCTGGGAGCTGCGGAAGGGGAAGTTTCGTTTTTTTGAGCATCCCCTCAACTTGGTGCGGGAGAAGGCGCTGGAAGGCAAATACGTCATTCAGACCGAGGAACGGAATCTGTCGGCCGCCGAGGCGGTAAGCGCCTATAAGCAGCTGAACGAAGTCGAGCGCGGCTTCTCTCATCTGAAAGATCTGCTGGAGCTACGCCCGGTGTACCACCACAGCGACGAGCGTGTGCAGGCCCACGTGTTCGTGGCCGCACTCGCGCTGTTACTGGATCGCGCTCTGGAAAAGAGTCTGCGCCGCGCCGGTAGCCAGTTGTCCTCGCCGTTTGCTTGGCAAGCGCTGGAGACGATCCGCTGTGTCGAAGTCGATCTCGGTCAGCGCCGCAAGACTTGTGTGACCCGCGGCAACCAACACGCCGCCGAAGTGCTGCGCATTCTCGGAATTACTCAGCTGGATCCGCCCACACCCGAGGAGGGACGAGAATGGCTCATGTAGTGACCAAACTCAAAAATCGCTCTTGCTTTTTCTTGGGCTTACAGGCCCCCATGGCAAACATGCGCTAGGGCGCTAAGTCTTGATCCAGTTTCGTGCCAGAGGATCGGAATGCTCACGAGTTTTGGTGCTTGAGACCGCAACTGCCGGCCAAAGACAACCTTTAGCCCATCTGCCAGGACAGGCTTTTTCATACTGTAATGACCACGGAGAAAAAGACAAAAAGGAGCCGCTCACGCAAGCGGCACCTCTGCACGATTCACGGCAGGCCAATCCGACCGAGTCGTTGGCGCTCCGGCCACCGCACTACAGGATGCGCAGACTGTTACAGAACCAAGAAGATGCCGCCCCCGCAGAAGAGGCTGTGCAAGGAACACAAGCTCCCGATTATTACCTGAATTCCGGGGCAAAAATACTCACTACATCGATTCTTTCATCTTGAGAAGGCTGCGATCGATGGTCTTCAGAATGTCTTCCTGCTTCTTGGTGAGGGCGACGACGCGGGAGATCTGAAACCCACGCTTCGCGTCGCGTAGGTACACCTTGTACATGGTATTCAACTCATCTAGCGCCTTTTCTGGGGAAAGGCCGAGAGGCCGAAGGCGATATTGGAGGAGGGAGAGGAGAAGATAGGCCAGCGAACAGATGAATACGTGCGCAATCACTCGCTCGGCCAACCAGTGTCGTATAGGTCGTAGCTTAACTACGCCTTTGAGTGAATGAAAGGCTTTCTCCACCAGGTCCTTGTCAAAATAGAGCGGTACCAGTTCGGTTTTCGGCAGCGGCTGCAAGGAGAAAATACAGGAGTAGCCCTCAAACTCCTCGGCTTGCCGCAAGGCAGAAAGACGCACCTGGCCCCGGACGTCGAAGAATTTCTCCAGACCGGGCTTGATGGTTTTGCCTTGGCGCACGCGTTGCTGCGCCTGGGCGATTTGCCGCCTTCGCCAGTCTTGCAGTTGAAGCCGCTGACGGGGGTTGAAGCACAGGTACAAGGTGCCCGGCAGTGTGCCCAGCCGATAGGGGCGGGTGGTGACGTAGAAGGTGGTTTCTTTCAACTCCACCCGGTTTGCATAATGCAGGTCCGAGACCTTGACCAGCAGCGGGCGGCAGAACTTCTGCAGGGGTGGGGTAAGCGGGAGGCCGCCGATCGTGTTCCACCCTAAGTCTTTCATGTCCTTAACATTGCCCGTGGAGGTGATGCCGCGGTCGTATAGGATGGTTTCCGGGCGCAAACCATAGCTCCCAAATGTAGTGATCAAATCCTGGAATGTCCGGCTGTCACTGATATTGCCATCGAAGACCTTGTGGAACAGGGGGATGCCTTCTTCCAAAGTGACCGCCAGACCGATTTGAATCAGAGGGCGTCCGCGCACGCCTTCTTTGTCGTGGCCGAACTGCGCGAAGGGACACTTCTTGCCATATAGGTAGGTGTTGGTCACATCGTAGATCACACCGGACGCTTTCAGGTGATAGCGCTGCTTAACGGAGTTAAAGATGGTACGTTGCAGTTTTTCTCCGTCGGTTTGCTCGAGGAAATCCATGGCACGCAGCAGTCGCTCTTCGGTGAGTTGTTCCAGTCGCAGGAGCCAATTGAGATAGGTGCGAGCGAACCAGCGACGCATGTGATTCAGGCTGCGGTAATCGAGGCAATGGGCGTAGACCATGCTCAGGATTTCATTGGCGTAAGGACCGAGCTGCTCCGGCAAGCCGATCTCCTGAGCCAGATGATGCAGGACCAAAAGCGGGCCATAGAGCCTGACCTCGGAGACGTCGACATCCGAGATGGAAGTGGAAAGAACGGTCTTACCGTCGGCCTGCTTGCCGACATACCGAATGAAGCGCTGTACCACCTTTCCTTTGATCCTGCGGCTCTCCACCTCGGCTAGATAGATTTTGCCACCGACTCGGTATTTGCGGATGTAACTAATGTAGTGATTAATATACTCACTACAACACTAAGACAAGATCTTTCGCAGAAAAGGACATGCATAGTAAACCTCGCGTAAATTCAGTGGTTCTTAGAGGCGGCCGTTCTGAGGTGAGCTGTCGTGAGTATTTTTGGCCCGGAATTCAGGTTATTAGGCAGCGTTGGGCGCAATCCCCTGTCCCAGTATGGTACAGTTCCGTGACCGTCGGTTCGAAGATAGTCTCTCAATCTTGGACGGAACGACGTAGATGAGTAAAGGGCGTGAGATTCGCTGCTACAACTACGTGAACCATCCCTACGAGCGCGTCCGCGATGCACTGAGGCAGGACGCCCTCAGCGTCTGAGATTGATATGCCACAGCGTCCGCCGGCTACCTGTATCGATCGCCTCGCGCTGTTTACGTGATTCACACCAGAGCGCAATCTCAACGCGATTCCAGAGCCCCACCTTATCTTAGATGGCGCGAAGGTAATTCTTTATGCAGCAATGATATGGTTTTTGATCGCGTATTGAACCAGCTCGGCGTCGCTTTTGGCGTTCAAGATTTCCATGATTTGGTACTTGTGGAAGGCAACGGTGTTCGCAGTTATATTCAGCGTATACGCCACTTGCTTCATCGACTTTCCTGCGGCTGGCAACTGCAACACTTCGCGCTGGCGTTCAGTGAGCAGGTGCCCTTCGTCAATAAATTCCTTGTCCTGGCGCGACAAAACATCGACCGTTTCTCTTGCGATTGCTGGAGTGAGGTAGGACCTGCCATTCAGAACCTCGCGGATGGCAATTGTCAATTCGGAAGCTGCGCAGGTTTTCAGTACATACCCTGAGGCTCCATGCCGGAACGCCTCGGCGGCCAAGGCAGGATCGGTGTTCATCGTCAAGAACACCAACTTTGACGAACCCAGTATCTGCTTGATCTGCCGTCCGGCATCAAGACCGTTCAGAAGTGGCATTCCGATGTCGATGACGATGACCTGTGGCTTTAGAGTAGCCGCGATGCGCACCAAGGCACGCCCGTCAACTACCGTCGCTACGACGTCATATTCCGGTTCAAGCAGCTTCTTGCACGCATCGGCCACAAAGGCGTGGTCGTCAGCAATTACGATTCGCGGTCGGGTGTTTTGCATGTGTGACCTCTCTGCGCCGGGTCGCCGTCATGCTGCGTCGATCCGACGCCTGGGAGTTACTTCGTTGGCGCTTAGCATGCGTCGCTATGCTTGCACTTGTGGCGGTCGAACTGATATTGAAGGTTCGCCTGGGCCATCGCGCTGCTTAGAGCGACCACCGGAACTGTGAATCGCTCAGCGCAGGCCGTGCAGTTTGCGATCGCGGGCACGATTGAAGTCCACTCAACCACGCGAAGTCGCCGAGGCGGATCGTCTCCTTTGGGCTCCATGAGTTTGTTATCTAGTGTCATGCCGCTGGATGTTTCCTGAGGAAGTAGAGATTGCGCCGGGCGTCTTCGATCAATTCCTGCTCATCGGCGTTAATCGGGCGCGCTTCCCTCAGCCGGTCACCGATTGCTTTCTGGGCTGCTTCGATTTTGTGCAGCAGGGCTATTGGGTCTAATTCGACCACAGCATCGTAGTACAGCGTTTGCCAGTCGCCATTTTGTGTCACTCGGTCCTCATTTCGATGACCTGCCACGTAGCGTGGCCGTTTCTGGGGCGGGAGTATAGCACAAATGGTTTACCGTTTCAGTTAGAAAATGATATGAGTGTCAAGACTGATTAGAAATGTCCCCATCGTTAACTAATTAGAAATGTCCCCTTTTTGTGGTTGATGTTGTCGTTGGGATGCGCACTGAAGCGAAGCCCTGTAGTTTAGGGCGAAGCGTAAGTGCGCATCCCAACGAGCGGCGCTCCGATCTGCTCCTTGGGAATCGGTGTCCGCATAGTCTGGTAGGGTTGGCGCCACGGATGGTCTTTTTTCGCCTTCCTCACCACCACGGGCCGGGCGCGCGGGGGAAGCGGGGCAGAGGCTTTCTGGGGCTGCTTCAGCTCCGTAAAAGCCATTGCTTCTCCGCGGTAGTACACCTTCATGGTTCCGTCCTCCCACTCGCAGACCAAAGCCTTGCTTCGTGTGGGCCCATAGCGTCGTGAGCCGGGCTTCAGCTGCAGATTGCCGCCTTCATGCCGGATTACCCAGTCATTGCTGATTCCGCGCTCGGTCTCTAAGCGGAAGATCTCACGGAGTTCCCGAACGGTCGGCTTGCGACCGTGATAGTCCTCCGGCTGAGCTGCTGGAACCACAAACCGTCGGTTGTGCGCCGGCAGATATTCTTTTTCCAGATACTCGTTGGCGGCTTCGTAGCTATCGATCCCTTTCCGCCGCAGTTTCTTGATCAGCCGATCCTGATGGGTCCCGTGGTTTCGCTCCACCCGCCCCTTGGCCTGGGGCGTACTGGCGGCGACGATCCGAATGCCCAGCTTCTGGCACATACGTCCAAACTGCGTAACCGGAATTTTGCCCCGCATCTGTTCCGCCGCCGTCGCTCTCCGTTTGTAAACGTTCTTCCAGTCGGTATAGAGCACGCGAGGCACCCCATATTTCCCGATCCAGGCTCGTAACACTCCTACCGCCGCCCAGATCGTCTCTTCTTTCCCCAGACATGCCTGGGTTGCGCTGGTGGCATCGTCCACCATGTTCATCAGGCAACCCCTCGGACCACGCCCTTCCAACCAGTCGTGAAAACTCCCGTCCAGCTGTACCAGTTCGCCAAAGTGAGCCTTGCGCTCTCTTCGTTGGCAGTGTTTCTTCCGCTTCCGTTGACGACTCCACAGTCCTTCGGCCAACATCCAACCACGCAAGGTTTCATGATCTATGGCAATCCCGTCTTCTTCCGCCAAGTGCTCAGCCGCCAGCGTCGGCCCGAATCGCTCCTCTTCCGAACCAGAATACTTCTGCCGGATCAAACTCAGCACCCGGCGCCGAAATTTCCCGGGTTTGCTCCGATTGGAAACTCGACCCACATTGCCATGCTGCAGCCCTTTGCTGCCCTTCTGCTGATAGCGTCGCCACAAGCGTTTGATCTGGCGGTAACTCAACTGCAACATCGCTGCGGCATCGATCAACTTCAGTTCTTCTTTAGCGACTCGTCCCATCACTTCCACTCGCTCCAGCTCACGGGTGCTCATAGCTGTCCTCTTCAACAAAACCTCCCTTGGCTGGAGGTCTCAGTTTAAGGGGACATTTCTATTCGGTCCGTGAGGGGACACTATCAAAAAGTTTCAACATTAGAAAATGATATGAGCTAAGTAGCCGCGTTATGTGCATTTATCCAAGGCAGCGGGCCTCCGTTCTGTTGGCAAGCCCTTATACTCAGATGGGACGTTTTGAGTTCAGTCGTTCGTTTTCGGCAGCGACCTCCAAAATGTCTGCGACCGTTCTGGCAGTTTCCCCCTCCATCAACAACCCGCAATTACTGTAACTACCGCATTGTATGTACATTTCCCTCGCCTCACTCGCCATCGGACGTAATCCCCAGGGTGGTCCAGGTTTGGAATTTATGTCACGTCTCAAACCCGAAGCTGCATGGCAACGAATCGTAGAAGACCCGAGGTTATCAGTCAGGGTCCGCGTGGCCGCACTGCAACAAATCCCCCGCCCGTCACCGAAATCCACAATCCGAATATATTGGGCAACACCCTACGCCTTCTTCAATAGAGCACGAGTCTCTGCCTCGACCTCCTCAACGCTGCCGAACACGACCCTGTACTGAAAATGATCAGGACTGCTTACCGTCATTCGCAGGAAAGCATGCCAGTCTTGGATCGCGATAGTCCTCTTCCGCGCCTTCAGGAATTGGCGTAGCTCGGTTTCTGGCCAAGATAGCCATTCCACAATATTGTTGAAATGACGACCAGACTGTTCCGCATAAGCGAGCGCAGTAGCGGCTCGGTCGGGGTCATTAGGATTGCGTTGGCGATGTTTGACTGCGATATCCAAATCGCCCAATTTGTCGTTCGCGCGAAGAAAACTGCCGAAAACGACAACAGCCTCAACCGTCAGCAGTTTGTTCGGATCGGAATTATATTGTTCAGCCCTGGCAAGCAGTCCCATGAGCGCGTTCTCCGCCGTTTGCCGCCTGATTTTACCGGCCGCGGAAGCGCGAACCAGTTCCTCTCCTTTATCCGTAAAGGTGTACATGCCCTTCTCGGGTGGTTTAAGGTAGCCCTGAGATTGCAACTCCGTGGCCAGAGCTAAAGCGGATTCCTTGTCCAACGATAGCTGCTCCTGCAGCCGCGGCAATTCGAAAGAATGCTGATGCCAAGACACAAGGTGCCGAAAGAAGCCACGAACCTTCTTGATCGGAATTCCCGAGATCGTGTCTGCACTGCTGATCTGAAGCGTCATCCTAACTTGCGCGCACGGCTGCTCTTGCTTGCCATAATTGTAGCGCTGCCTGATTCTTGTCTGTCGGGCCCGAGACTCGTGCCAGGGGTTACTTAACGCTTTTGGCAGCCACCCCCTCGCGTATTTTCGATAGATTACGAGTTACTCAGTCTCCTTCACGACCTGGTGATGCGGTTCAAGTCTTCTTGAGCTTAGGAATAGTTGCAAGGACTCCACAAAAACTCCCCAAATTAGGGCGAGACAGGGAGTAAGGTTTGTCTCGTCAACAACTTAGGAGAGCGCTGCTCTGACTCTTAATCAGTAGGTTGAAATTTCGATTCCTTCCGCGCTCACCATCCTTTTCAATATCTTGCCCCACAACCTAGCCCGCTCGGAAGCACGTTGTCGAAGTATCGAAAAAGCCCTTATCGGCGCGAAGCGCACGGCACATTCTGCGGCACACCTGGCAAGTCCGGCTCGGCTGTTTGGGCCATTGATTCTGGGTTCGCCCGGCGAACATCAACTCGCAGGGCTGCGGGTACTTTCATTGCTGAAAAACAACTCATTTATTTGCCTATTCCAGCGATGTGAGGAAAGAAAGGAGGTCTTTTATGACACCCGACGAATTTTACTGAGGGCTAGAAGCTTTAGGCTTCACGGATTGTGGAGTCCGCTCCCCCAAAGCACCCGAACTGCGCTCATATGATCCCCCGAGAGACTGCGTTCAGTCCTATCATCCGTGAACATTGGCAGGACGGTTCTCGATAGCGGAGCCAAGTACGCCGTGACGGTTTGCATCGAATGGCTTTGATACGTACATCCTCGAGGGCGAGCCGATGCGAATCAAGCCTGAATTTGGTTCGGCCTTCGATCCTTTTCCCAATGAACCAGGCGCTGCTAGACGCTTTGGCTCTGGATGCCGACCAGTTGCTGGAACGGATCGACCACTACCCCATCTTTTCGTTCAGGATGGCCCCAGTCGACAGACCCGGCGACAAAATCACCGGCGTTGGAACCCGGCGCGGTTTGGAGCCCACCGAAGATATGAACTGAGCTCTCACCGGAAACTAAGAACTCTCCGGGCTTCAACTGCGGAATCACGGGGGCGGGTGTGTGTACGTCCTATCGCTGCTCCCCAACCTTCGCCGGCAGCAACTTCACAAGCACGCTCGCGATCACCAAAGGCTGATGCTCTCCCGCGGTCCCCCCAATGTATATGACCGCTCAAACCCGTTTGGTCCCAGGACCTTCATGTCCCAGTTGTCGTTCTCGCGAGATCCAACTATCGACACCCGCCAATCTCCCGGCCTGTCGCTCAGGGCATGTTCAATCAGCGCCCGAACTTCTGGTCCGATAGCAGCATCGCCGGTATTATGCAGTTCGACCAATACAGCCATTGACCTCTATTCTACTGGCCGGTCCGAAAATGACTATCGGCGCTTCGGGCAGCCGGCCCGCGACATCCGCGCAGGATCTGGCAGGAGCTGGAGGACCACCCGACGATGAAGTTTCGGGCACCGCATCTAGCTCTTGCAGACTCAGCCGCTTTATTGATTGTGTCGTCTGATTAGCGGGCAACCCGAATCAGCTGTGCGGTATACCATGAAGCGTGCAACTTCCCGTCAACCCGCCGATCTTGCCAATGCTCGCTAAGCGAGTGGATGAATTACCATCCGAAGGAGATTGGGTTTTCGAACCGAAGTGGGATGGCTTTCGCGCGCTGGTGTTCCGCGATGGTGATGAGATCCTAATTCAAAGCCGCGATGAAAAGCCACTGAACCGCTACTTCCCCGAGCTACTCGACCCTCTACGCACTTCGTTGCCTTCCCGCTGTGTCCTCGATGGGGAGATCGTCATAGTTAAGAATGACGAACTAGACTTCGACGCTCTGCAGCTTCGCCTGCATCCAGCCGCCTCGCGCGTGAATCTTCTTTCCCGGCAGACTCCGGCATCATTCGTATTCTTCGACTTGCTTTGCCTGGGAGACCATGATCTTCGGGGCGAGCCATTTCAGGCGCGCCGTCGCGAACTGGATTCGCTAATCTCAATGGCCCCGCCACCGATACATCTCACGCCAGCTTCCGATGATCGCAGCGTCGCGTCGGACTGGTTTCGACGTTTTGAGGGAGCAGGGCTCGACGGCGTTATCGCGAAATCGATTTCAGGAGCGTACGAGCCGAACAAACGCGTGATGCTCAAGGTCAAACACGAGCGTGACTGTGACTGCGTGGTTGCAGGATTTCGTTGGCATAAGAAAGGTGATCGCACTCTCGTCGGCTCGTTGCTGCTAGGACTGTTCGATGATTCCGGTGTTTTGCAACACGTCGGGGTCTGTGCGAGTTTCAGCACGGCCAAACGCCGGGAACTTGCAGAATTCCTCGAGCCCTACCGTATAAATGCACTCGCCACTCACCCATGGAAGCAATGGGCGGACGAAGAAATTGAACATGGTGAGGCCAATCGGATGCCCGGCGGCCAGAGCCGATGGAGTCAAGGCAAGGACTTATCATGGGAACCGCTGCGCCCCGAGTTGGTCGTAGAAGTCGCTTATGACCACATGCAAGGAAACCGCTTCCGTCATACGACCCAGTTTCGTCGGTGGCGAATGGACAAAACACCAACCGACTGCACTTTTGCCCAGCTGGAAGTCGTTCCGCCGCAAGAGCTGGCGGTGATTTTTTCACATGATCGCTAGGTCTAGCGACTCCTCATTCCTTCTTTCTCGTACCTGTTTTCCTGTTCCATTCACGCCACTCACGCGTAGGATCATCGTCCGGATCTGGAGTCCCCTGCAACGGCCGAAGGTCTTCCGGCACATGACGCAGATTGACTCGGATGCGCGTCCATGTGGATGATCTGCCGCGCATGGAGTCGATCAGCACGTCGTCTACCTCAAGGAATCCGGCTATTTCGACATGTTTGCTCTTCCATCGTTCGAGTCCCGCTAGCGCGGCGGTTTTGTCGGGTGAATTCGCGACCACGATGAGCGGTATTTTCACCCGTGATTTTCTTACCGACGACCTAGCGCGCGACGGCGCGACTCGGGACGCTTCCTCATCCATCTTGCGAAAGTGCGGCGGCCACGGTGCATCGCCGAGACCGTCGGCTTTGTCTTTCTCCGCGAGTTCGAGCAACCTTTCCAGTGAACCAGGCGCAGCATCCATTCCGGCATGAGGGTCACCCATCTTTGCGAAGCGCTCCGGAACTGTTAAGACCGTGAAAGCGGCAGGGTCGCAGTCCGGCACCTCGTTCCACGAAAGAGGCGCCGACACTCGCGCGTCGGGAAGTGGACGCACCGAATACGCAGAGCACGTGGTCCGGTCCTTTGCATTCTGGTTGTAATCGAGGAACACGCCATGACGCTCCTCTTTCCACCATTTCGAACTAGCCAGATTGGGCACACGCCTCTCTATCGCACGCGACAATGCGACGGCGCCGCGGCGGACCTCAGTAAAGGTCCAACGCGGTTCGATTCGCACATTCACGTGCATGCCGCGCGAACCGCTGGTCTTGGGCCATCCCCGAAGGCCGACCTCATCGAGAAAGCTCTGAACTTCGAGAGCGACCCGGCGTACATCGGACCAACCGACGCCTGGAATCGGGTCGAGATCGACGCGCAGTTCGTCAGGATGATCGAGATCATTCGAGCGCACCGGATGCGGGTGTAGCTCAATACAACCAAGATTGACAATCCAGGCAAGGCCAGCCGCATCATCGACTACGATCTCTTCCGCAGTTCGCCCCGAAGGGAATGAAAGCGTGACCGTCCGGAGCCATGAGGGCCTTTGTGCGGGCGCACGTTTCTGGTAAAACGCTTCTCCTTCAGCGCCATTCACGAACCGTTTTAGAACAACCGGACGATCCTGAATCCCAGTAAGCGCGCCCGGCGCAATAGACAGGTAGTAGCGAACCAGATCCAGTTTCGAAATTTGTGTCTGCGATGAAAAGTACAGCTTGTCCGGATGCGTTATCTGGACTTCGCGTCCATCGATGGAGAGCACCTCACTGGCTGCTTGTTTCGCCACCTAAACAGGCTACCACCGCAACGGCGCTTATTTGGATCCGGTAAATTCCCCGAGTCTGCTGCGCCGCGAGGATCAGAAATCGACGTGTTGAGGCGTCTGGAAGTTGATTTACTGGCACCAGCCTTATAGGGTTGTCAGCAGTCCCGAATGAAAGTCTATCTGATTGACGGAACTTACGAGTTGTTCCGGCACTACTACGCGCTGCCCTCTGCACGGGATGAGCACGGCATGGAGGTCGCGGCAGTCCGAGGCGTCCTCGCCTCGATGCTGGGCATGATCAAAGGCGGCGCCACGCACATCGCGGTTGCAACCGATCATGTAATCGAGTCTTTTCGCAACAGCTTATGGCCAGGCTACAAGACCAGCGAAGGCGTCGAAGCCGAGCTGCTGGCACAGTTTCCACTGCTCGAAGACGTCCTTACAGCCGCTGGTATCGTCGTCTGGCCGATGGTGGAATTCGAGGCGGACGACGCGCTCGCTGCCGGGGCGGCTGCGGCCGCTCGAGACGAACGTCTCGAACGCGTGATCGTCTGCACCCCGGACAAGGATCTTGCCCAATGCGTGCGCGCCTCACGCATCGTCCAACTGAATCGCCGGACACGGGTCACGTTGGACGAGGCTGGAGTGGTCCAGAAGTTTGGCATCTCGCCGGCATCCATCCCCGACTATCTGGCGCTGGTGGGCGATGCGGCGGACGGCTATCCGGGACTGAAGGGCTGGGGTGCGAAATCTTCGGCTGCCGTCCTTGCCAAGTTTCTCCATCTCGAATCCATCCCTCCAGACTGTCGCGAGTGGCACGTGAATACCGCCAACGCAAGTGCCCTCGCAGCCACTCTCTCCCGCGAGCGGGAGCGCGCGCTACTCTTTCGCAGGCTCGCCACCCTCCGCACTGACATCTCGCTCTTCGAAGATGTAGACGAGTTGCGCTGGGTCGGCCCCACGCCCGGCTTCGCCGAACTCGGGGCACGATTGGATGCAGCCGTTACCGAGGGCAGGCGTCCCCGGGCCGTGGGATTCTGAGACTGGATCCAACAGTACGGCGATGTGTAGCGACGTTCCACGACTCCGCCCAAAACCCTACAGGGTTAAAGTTGCAGCCGACACGAATCATGACTTCCTTACCTAGCTATAGCTAGCAGAAAGCATGCGGCCCTCATCTAGCGAGTGCACAGCAAACGGTTCCCGAGCCTGCGTTCTGAGCGTGCACTCTGATGTACTGGGCCGGATTCGGATACTCCGTTGGGGTTTGAAGCAACGTGAACACGATGTCAAGAAATTACTCTCTGCGGCACTCATTACGCCATGCCCACCTACCACGTGTGATTCGGAAGGGTTTGACAGAAGACGCCTGCGGACCCGCAAACACGCAATCCGAGAGACGGATGCGGAAGCCCCGCCCTGGCCACGACCAGAAAAGTAGGGGAGCAGACGGGCCAAGCGTGCCCGAACCCTTTGCGGGGATTTTGGGACACCTTCCCGAGCCAGTTAGGGGCTATGGTGAGTACCAACGTCAACCGAGTAACAGCCTGCTGCTGGGAATAGAGATCGCGAAGTATGTACCGATTTTCCGGCGGCTCATACATCTAACCCAGTGCCCCTTGTGCAGCAGCCCGGCGCTGACGGATCTTCTTTTGGACTTCCGCCAAGTATTGCCGAGCTTGCTCGCGCGTCTTGATTGACCGTACCCGCTCGAGGATGACCGTCCGTTGCTCTGGCGACATTTCAAGATCCTGGCGCAGAGCTGAATGGAGAATCACCGGCAGCGTGCCCTGGTCGACCGTCTCATTCGGTCGGGCGGCAACCATCATACTCAAGTCCGGGACCATCATCTTCATCACCGGCGGCTGGGCCTGAGAGGTTGCGGGCGAAGGCAGGGTTGCGGGGGTGTCGGTCCTCGGCGCATTCAAGGAAAGGAGCGCATCGAAACGATTGGCCTTGGCATCGCGTTCGGTCAGAGCATCAACCCCGAAGAAAGACTCGATCGTAGCGGGTATCGAGGCATGGTCATACAATCGATGATCAATCACATTTTTCGGGATCAGCGGCGAGATGACGATCGTTGGCACACGAGGCCCATACTGTTCGAAGGTAAAAACGTACTGATCGCGTTTGTCCGGCGACACGGTGTCGCCCGGCGCCACCGCACCCGGGGGAATGGCATGATCGTAAAACCCGCCGTGCTCATCCCAGGTGATGATCAAAACGCTGCTATTCCAATGCGGAGAGTTGCGGATCGCTTCGTAGGTTTCCTTGATTAGTCCCTCGCCCAGCGTGACGTCGGTGAGCGGGTGCTGCGAAGTGCTGTTCTTGTATTCGTTCAAAACATCGTAGCTGGGCTCGATGAATACATAGCTGTAGGGATAAGCAGGCTGGCTGAGATCGCTGACGAAATTGCCATAGTGCCGGATATCAGAGAGGCTGATGCCCTTCAAAGCCGCGACCATCGGGAAATCGTCGCCGGCGTACAAACGGCGCGACACCCCCTTCTTTTTCAGCGCATCGAAGATGCTCCCTGCCTTGAACCGGAAGCCTCCTATCGTCTCCCATTCAACGATTTCTTCCGTGGTCGGGCTGTGGTCAAGCCCGCCGGAAGAGCCCGCGTGGACAAACATGCGGTTCGGCCACGTAGGACCCGGCATGGACGCATGCCAGTTGTCGCAGACCGCAAATTCCTGGGCTAAGCCGACCAGGACGGGAAGTTGCGCGGGAGCAAAACACCTTATGACCTCACCCGGGTTCGCAGCCCCGCCGCTCGCCGCGTATGAGACGACGAAGCCCGTGTTGTTGATGGCTGGATACGTACCGCCCGAAGGGTAGATCGCTCCCGCTCCGCAGAGCTGCTCCAGGACATTCGTGAACTCGTGTCCCGGATCGGCCGGCATCACATTGTCCGCGCCCCGGATAACAGGGTAGGCCCGGCCATTGAAGGTGTTGGCTTCGCTCCCAGTCAGGCCGTTGATCTGTGTCGAACCGCCGTTCACGGCGTCATGACCCGTAATGCCCGAGAAACCGAGCATGTGATCAAACGATCGGTTCTCCAGCATGAGAACGAACACATGTTGGATCAAGCTAGCCATTTGCATTTTGCCAGCATGCAGCATGCAGGTTTGATCTACTAGGCTTTCCTTCGCACCCTGTGCATTCTCGGAAAAGCCAATACCAGTTCTGGCATCCTGGGTTCCTGTGTCTCGGCTTCGATGCGAATGGCCCGATGCTCGGAAGGTTCCCGCCGAACATGGGCGCTATATTCACAAGCGAGCGGCTCCCGCAGACCAGGCAGGTATCATGCGGGCTGTCACTGACAACCTCGCACTCGGCACACAAGACGGCATTTTTCAGCGCAACCGCATTGAGAAATCGCGCACCTTCCATCTCCGACCTCTTCATCACAGAACCTCACGCAAAGTTTACCTTCTTAACTCAATTCTACCGACTCACCATCTGACGGCGAGTAACTTGGTTGACGCCCGCGTTTCAATTCGATCGCTGCATTCATCTTCGTGTTCGCCATGGTCTGACTTGTTCATCGGACGAAGCCGTTCCCCAGCGCCGCACCCTTTCCTCCACCGACAGCAACGTGCACACCGACGTCAATCTCTTTCTAAGCTCGCGGCCATAGTCTTTCATCGTCAGAAGAACTCGCGAACACGCCGTCGATCCTCCGCATGATCCGCTCGGCCCATTGAACTGCAGATGCGACTAGCACTCCGTGCGCGGACTCGGCCGGTTGTCAAAGAGGATACCCGCGATGATCCCAATACACGTTTTCTCCCTTGCTCAGTCTCAAAGCGTGCCCGGGAGATTGTCCGCCAAGCACTCGACAAACCCCGCGCAAGCCGTGCCGTCATAGTCAGCCCAAGTACATATCGTCAGATCAAGCCACGAGTCGAACATCGCTTTGCTCGGCTGGTAGGGCGCCAGTGGCTGAGCGCCTGGGATACCTGTTCATCGGTTGCGCGCAGGCTGGCGCGCTGCGCTTCCAGAGAGGGATTATTCTCATACGCCTGCGTCCAGGCTTGCTGCAGCGTTTCTGGCTCCGCGCCGGCCGCAAAGGAAAGCGATGAATATACAACAGGCGCACACAACCAGCGCGCACACCTTCGCAGCCGCGGCATATGTCCCTAGAGATTTATTGTTGTTAACTATTTCCAAGTTATAGTGCTCTGTCACATTAGTGCAATACCCAATCAGATAAAGATGACAGAGGTCGGAGCGATCGTGGGGGGCCGCCCCGCAAAAGCATGGGCGGGTAACGTTCAGAAAAGTAAGAAGAATGAGTAATGGATTTTTCTCGTCCTTTTTATTAATGCTCTTTGTTCCGTTTTTCGACCCACCGGGATTTACGCCATCAACGCAGCGTTAGTGAAAGGATTGGCGCGCATCATACAGATAGGCAATCTCCTTGCCGGGGGCGTTTAAATCTGCTTCGATCAATTCGCATTCCCTCTTCTTGAGAGCAAAGCCCGGCTTTGCAAGACCAAGTAAAGCCTTCGGCAGGCCCAAAATTAACTCCGCCGGGATTGAAACGAGCACCTCGAACAAACTCTGGCGTGTCTTCATTTTGTAAAACTCCATATGCTTGGCATAGTCGTAAAGCATCCAGTCCAGTTGACCGTTCAATTCTGCGATTTCTTCCGGATGCGTGCTCAGGTAGGTGGCCCAACGGCGAAACCGCACGAATTTGTCGCGGCTCCCGGGGTCAGACCTGAAGTCGACTATCTGTTCCCATGGAGTGTCTTGTTCGGGAATGGGCACGGTCGGAAGTAAAATGCGCAATACGTCCGTCAAGTGATCTTTTCGTTCAAGCGTCGGGTCTGCGTGCACCGGCACTGCGTCCGCACCGCTGGCCCGTTGCCGGAGCGCGGCGCTTTATGGCAGACGAGACAGGACTCTCGCGCCGAAGCCGATAGTGAGGACACAAGAGCGTAGGAAAGACCATGATTGCTCCATGTGATCACTTTGAAATTCTCCCGCCCGAAATAGTGAAACACGAGATTACCGGAACGGACCTCATCTCCACCCGCTATAGCGGCCCACTTGTTTGAAGTCACCAGGAGACTGATCTTTATCTCATTGCGTTTCGTAAATAACCAACGCCGCGTGGTGCCCTCTGTAGTTGACGAGCCTCGCGCCCGCAAGGTGGTAGGGAGGATTGCTATCGCGAGCCGCGGGCAGTCGGAAGTCGAACGGAACCTTGCCCGCAAACCATGCGGTAACGAATGCCGGAGAATCCGATCGAATTTCGGGCGCAAGGCTGCCTTCGAGATAGCTTCGATGGGCCGCCACCGGTGTTTCCACATACCTTGCAGCATGCACTCGCCGCACCACATTAGGGGCAAAAATGAGAGATAAGCTGACTACCACAAGCGGGGTCACCCACATGCCCCACCTTCGAAGATGAGGCCAACGGTTCAGGAATGGCCGCTGCAGAATTCTTAGTAGACGTTCGTAGACTCCCGGTACGCCGCTCGCCGAAGGATGCTGCTGGAGGATCTCGGACACTTGGCTTCGAAGCGTTTCGGGTGCCCGGTACAGCGGACGAGATCGGTGCAAAACGCTGGAGAATGCCCGCTCTTCCTCAAGTCGCACTCTGCAACTCGGACAACTCTCCAGATGTGCACGAAAACGTTTCAGTTCCTGACCGCTGAGTTCATCGTCGAGATAACGCAGGACGTTAACAGCATCATCGCAGGAGTTCATTCAGAAGCATCTCGGGCACTGATAATGACGACTTCACAGTCTAGGACACCTAGGATCAAAGATTATTCCCCTGGACACGGCATTTCTCGCTTCGCGTCATGTACAGATAGCACCCATCGCTCGACCGAGTGCGATTTCCTGGAGTGGCCCGGCATCCCGCTTATGGGCTGCCAGGTATCTCCCGACCGCCTTGGCCGTGTCGGCGCGGCATGCTGGACTTGTGCGGATAACCGCAGCGTCCGCCAACTCTCGGACTAACTCCCTTTGCAATTGATCAAGTTCCGAGCGGATCGTTGTAGCCAGATTGATCGGCCACTGGGCTGGCGTCTTGCCCACGCGATGCCAGTTTGCCAATAGAGAATACTGAACGAGTTCATTGGCTTCGATCTGGGCTGTGCGTATGCTCCCCGGCTGTTAACCGAAGGGTCGTAGGTTCGAATCTCAACCGGCTTGAAGTGAGAGTTGTCGACCCTTTACCCATTCCTGCAGCATGTGCTCACCCACTTCTTTGAAGTCGGGATGTTCGTTGATGTAGGACCGAAGATCGATTTCGGTTTGCGAAAGAGCATCCGAGACCCGTTCAAGGATCGCGCGAATTTTTGCGGGTGTGCCCGTCATCCGAGTTTCGCCGAGGCGACGGAGAACTTTGCTGTCGGGCCACTGGGTTGTTCCGTTGAGCGTAAGCGCCAGACTGTCCTTCGGCAGATAGATGGAAGTGGTTACGAGATCGTAGACCGGTGCGAGTCGAGCTTCACCGAGCACGTCATCATAGACGATGCCGAAATTCTTGAGGTGAGCATCGCCGTTGCGCAATGCGCAATTCAGTACGATCAGCGTGAATAGTTTTTCAGCATCCGCGAGTACAGCGGGTGAGTTTGCGAACTGCTGAAATCGCCTCATCACCGACGTTTCATAGCTGCCGCGATACTTCTCATCCGTTCGTCTTGCGTTCAGGACGCAAAAATCCTCAAAGCCCCGGTAGGTACCATCTGGGCGCAAGTCGAAACGGTCAACGACAAGGGCCATTCCGTCTTCTGCGAGCCGATACCGAGGTACGTCCAGATCGCAACGCTCAGCGGCTTTCAGGCAGAAGTACTCGTTCGCAGCGAGCTGAGGAAATTCGTTCGGCTCCCAGAACTTCACGATGTGCGTTGCACCCCTACAGCTCGGTGAGATTCGGGGTTGCGCGTTTGTCAGTGTCAGGGACGCGTTCTCGTCGCGCACAAGAACCTTCGGCTGGACGCCGCTGATACCGGAAAAGGCTGCAAACTTCTCAATGAGGTAGCGAAACAAGTCTGCGTCGCGACGACTCGCCAAAATCTCGTCTACCGATTGAAAAGGAACATCCTCGTTGAGCCGCTCCTTGTCGCCGGTGTACCGTATGCGGCCTACTTGTGAGCGGCCAACAATGGCGAGCAGGTCAAAATCATCGAATGTTCCAGTCGCTTTCGCGAAGGCCAGTCGCAGCCGTTCCCGCAACGCACCTTCCGGGAGGTTCATCTCGAAGATCGGAGGAAGGCCAAAGGGCACGTCCCAGGAGGGAAGTCGCACAGGCATGGTAACGGAGACGGCACGCTGTGGGGCTGTTTCTGGCAAGTACGCAAAAGCGCTCCCGCGATCCCGTTGCCTGTCGAGCAATCCTGCCTCAGCGGCGTCTGTCCAGACCTTTATCATCACGATCCTCTTCTAAGAGCTCGTCCAGAGTGGGCCGTTGCAGGTTTGCCTCTTGTAGCTTCAGCTCTAGTCCGAGCGCCGACAAAATGTTGGCGACCTTGGAAAAGCCAAGTTCGCCGGATCGGCCATTTTCCAACGCTTCCAGCGTTGCCCTACTGACACCGGCCTTGCGAGCCAAGTCGGATTGGCTAAACCCGAGAGCCTTCCGCCGAGACGCGATCTGAGAGCCAACAGAATGCAGCTTCAGCATGAGACTAATATAATAGGCATTTTATTTATATGTCAATATTGTGACTAATATACTATTCCATAACCGAAGAACGGGATCGTTGGATGACTTGGAGACCCTTCTCGCGAAACAAGCGCTCACACCGGCCAACCACTCGCTGCTATGCCAGGCGACCGGCACTTAATAGACGGAGCCTTCGAGCGCGACGACCAACGGGTCCGCAAAACTGTGAGATTATGTGATCTAGTCATAGGTGGAAGACGGCGACAATCCCTTCACGTGCACGAATCTGATCCCAAGCCCCTGGACTTGCAGTCTGCTCTTGCTGAGATGCAGCGCTTGCGTGAAGAAAATATTCGTCTACGGTATCTTCTGCAGGAGCACGGCATACAGATTCTGCCAGTGCAGTCCACTACCGGGATTCCCGTCACAACGAAAGCACTGCCAAGTGCTCGTATTCCTGTCTTGAAAGCTGAACAACGAATCGCATTGTTCCGGAGCTTCTTCCGCGGGCGCGACGATGTTTATGCAGTTCGCAGGGGGAACACCGACGGGCGATCCGGGTACATGCCCAAAGCAGATCGTGACTGGAAAGCCTATCTTCGCGCCAAAGACGAAGACCGCAAGAAGGTCGACCGCCAGACTCGGAAGTTCAGACCGCTGACTGACGAGGTAGTACGTGGCACCTGGTCGGAGATCACACCATCGGCATTTATCCGCTGCTGCAGGATGAGACCTGCTGGTTCCTCGCTGTCGATTTCGACAAGAAAACATGGCAAAAGGATGCCACTGCGTTTCTGGCCGTATGCTGCGAACTGAACGTGCCAGCGGTACTAGAGCGTTCACGCTCAGGAAACGGTGGCCACGTGTGGATCTTCTTCGACCGAGCGATCCCCGCAAGCACCGCACGAAAACTCGGCTGCGCAATCCTGACTCGTTCTATGGAGTCCCGTCACCAACTTGGACTGGATTCGTACGACCGCTTTTCCCCAACCAAGACACCATGCCAAAGGGAGGGCTTAGCAACTTAATCGCTCTACCTCGGCAAAACCTCCTCGCGCAGACGGAAACAGCCTCTTCATAGATGCGGAGTTTCGCCCGTACGGTGACCAATGGACTTTTCTGGCGAGCATGAAACGGATGCCCATTCCTGCTGCCGAGGCCGTGGTTCTGGAAGCCCAACGAAGTGGAGACCTTGTCGGAGTGAGAATCAGCTCTGCGGAAGATGAGGGACAAGATCCTTGGACGTTGCCACCATCCCGAAAACGAGCAGAGCGTCCAATACCTGGCCCCTTTCCGGTGCAGGTTCAAGTTGTTCGCGGCAACCTCTTGTATATCGAAAAGAAGGATCCCGCAAGTTTTTTTGGACATCGATGATGAGTTCGGCGTTTTCCAACCGCTTCTGCAGGCGAGCGTTGGTCGCTACCAGTTTTCGATTCTCTTCGAGCAGCGGACTCACGGTGATCTTGCGACCACGCTTCTGGGGACTCAAGGCGGCCAGTTCCCCCTGCCGGGACTGGCGCGCCAAGTGGACAGATGAGAGGAGTAAAGCCCCTCGCGACGCAACAGAGAGCCGATGGCCCCTGCATCCTGACCGGCCTCGGCTTGCTGGACAATCGAGCGCTTGTAATCGGCGGTGAACCGACGCCGCTTGGGCTTGGCCGCCACCTCAGGATCGGGCACGGCACGCGACGCGCCCCCGGAGTGGGAAGCTCCGCAGCAGACAACCCCATCCGTATAGCCTTGCTCTTGCTCATGAAGGTGAGAATTCTTTCTCCGCCGCTACAATAATTGTTGATGGCGTAGATGTCTCACTATTGTTGACACAGAGGGTCGAGGCAAAACGCGCCAGAAGATCCCAATCGTGGACGTGCCTTTGCCAACGCCGGCACCGGCAGGCGTGGAATGGATTGTCGCCTATCGCCACTGGCGCAGAGGGACCTCGTGAGCGAATACCAGTACTACGATTTCCGCGCAATCGACCGTCCGCTGACGAAAAAAGAGATGGCAGCGCTCCGTTCCATCTCGACGCGGGCCGTAATCACCACCACGAGCTTCACGAACCACTACGAATGGGGAGACCTGAAAGCCAATTCGAGCAAGCTGCTAGAGAAATATTTTGACGCCTTTGTCTACGTCGCGAACTGGGGGCACGCATGAGTTCTGTATTCGCCTCCCGCAGGAATCGGTCGACTACAAGTTGCTCAAGTCCCGGGCGAGCGGGTGCGAAAAACCGCGAGATTCGGGATCGTTGAATTTGGAAGGGAGTCCGAGTGGGACGGCGAGGACGACGGGACCGGATGGGTGGCCGCCCTGATGCCTCTGCGCTCAGATCTGCTTCGCGGCGACCTCCGATGCCTGTATCTTGGCTGGCTTCGCAGCGCGCAGGATGGAGGACGTGATGAAGGTGAATTGGAGCCGCAAGGACCTACAGGCTTGCAAGAATTGTCCGGTCCCCTTGATGCGCTGATCGAATTCCTCGAAATCGATGAGGATCTGGTCGAGGTTGCAGCACGGGCTTCGGAACCGCTCTCCGCTGGACCGAGCCGCAAAGAGCTGTCGGCATGGATTCGAGGCCTGCCGGAAAAGGACAAGGACGAGTTGCTCATTGCTGCGGCAGCGGAGCAGGGCGAGCGCTGGCGAAACGACCTTGTGCAGCCTTTTCGGCGTAAGAGCTTAGAGCAAACTTCCGACGGGCTTGCTGAAAGCCAACGGCGTAAGGCAGGCGATCTCCTGGCAGCGGCCCATACGCGTGCGAAGGAAAGAGCCCGGCTGCTGAACGAACAGCACATAGCGGAAGCGGCAAAACGATGGGCAAAGGATGAGGCAAACCGGGCTCTGTATCTCGATCAAATTTGACCACTTAGATCGAAGGTCTTTACAAGATATGGTCTCCGACAACGATCGTGACGCGGGCAGTAGAGACGCAAACGCGATTATGGAAAAATTGCTAGGGCCGATATTTCCGTTCCAAAATCGTTATGGAGAAGATGTAGCCGGCCACGTTCACAAGAAAACACTGACTATGGTATTTGCAACAGTCGGAAGCAGCTGTTTGCAGAAAGGCAAAGCTTGGCTTCTATGTCGGTGTCAATGACGCGCTCCCGTGCGTGCTCCTGCATGAGTTTGATCTTTGGAGAAGCCTTGATGATGGTCCATTCTTCGGCTTTTCCGAGCATTCGCCGCAGAGTACGCAAGGCGTTGTTGTGATTTGACGGACCACCTGGGAAGGTAAGCCGGTCCGCATCATCTTTGGTGATCGCATTGAGCCTCATCGCCGCTATGTCAGTCCCTTCAAGCAACCGCCAACCGTTCTCGCAATAGTCCTTAGTTTTTTGCTTGAGCGTCGTGTTACCTTCGACCCACTCAAGAAACCGGATCTTGAAATCACGCAACAGTGGGCTGCGCTTTCTGAGAACCACACCTCCGTTCTCTTCGGCTTGGGCGAGCAGCAGCGATTCCACCCGCCGGGCGGCCAGGTTTGCTTTCTTGGTAGATCCACGATGATCCACGATCGCGCGTACCGTCGACCCAAAAATAATAATGGTAAATTCCACCTCGTCTGTGCAGAGCCATTGTTCTAATTTAGCCTTCATGTGCCCGCACGGACGGCATTCGCTTGTTGGCTTAGACGTAACGTTCAACGTCAGCAAGATCATACTTGATTCGTCCGTCCAATTTCACATAGGTAGGACCGATCTCCGCACAACGCCAGTAGCGCAACGTGCTTTCTGGGACACCCGAGATCTCGGAGAGTTCCTTGGTGCTGACGAGTTGCTGGCGACTACGTCGGTCCGTGGGTTCAACCCGGCCCGTTGGCAACTGGAAAGGAAGGACGATCCCCGAGGGGTTGACGTTGGAAGCTCGCTGCAATCATCCCGAGTTGCAGCGTTTGCCCCAGGCTGAAGCAAAATAGCATTTCGCATGTTGCACCTTATTCACCGCTGCCAAGTTTCCGCAGGGCTGGTGATGTCAGGCAATTTGATTCATTCCTTCCGCCGTGTCCAACAACTTTTCGTCCGCGTGATATTCCTGCCGGGAATATCAGGCAGCGTCAAGTGGACTCGTAACCTTGACCTCCTCGAGCAAATCGCTTTGTGGAAGCGGAGCGGTCGCTACAAACGCGCCGAATTAAGCAGACAACGACAGTCTCATCTGCTTCATCAGCAGGCACTTGGGCCCTGATTTGCGGGGAAAGCGACGACCGGCCCGCCACCATAACTGCATCTCAGGGACGCCTAACCAGACGGCTTCCTTGTGCGGGTAGCCGAGTCGAATTTGGCGATCAAGCGCCTTCTGAGGAGAATTCTCTATCGGAAAGTATCGGGCCGAGCGGCGCGACCTACTTGGTCGCGACACCATGTTCGTCAGTTATTCCTCCCAGGAATAACAGAGTGACGAGAAGTTGTTGGACATGGTGACTGAGTCAGGTTACGTTTGCGCCACAAGCAGCCGATTTGATGTGCTGCGGGAGGCGCAAATGACACTTTGGTCCCGACTCCATTTGATCCGCAACATCGAACTCCGTCTTCGGTCGAATTGGGGGCGTTCAACCGCCGTTCTTGTTACCCTTCTTCTAGTTATTCCTGCGGCAGCGCTGGCGCAGGGTTCACCGTTCGACACCGGCTTTACCGCCATCCAAAACCTCTTCACCGGCACGATTGCGAAGGTTGCAAGTCTGGTTGCGATAGTAATCGGCGGCTACGGCTTCGCGCACGGCGAACCCGGTGCAAAAAAGGCTCTGGCCGGCGTTGCCGCCGGAACGGGCATTGCGGTTCTCGCAGTGAATGTCCTGAGTTGGCTCTGGGGCGTGTAGCACCTTCCAACAGCTACCTTCAATCCTGTAGCAAGCATTGCTTAGGCGAGTGATTTATGCCAGACAAAATACAGCACAAGCATCGCACAAATCGAGTCTTCAAGAGTCTGCATAAGCCGCTCACGTACCTGGGCGTAGAACGTACGCTGTTCTACTTCGTCTGCGTCGGCGCGGTGGGGGCTTTCAACCTCTTCAATTCCCCCCTCGCAGGAGTCGCCGCCTTCATCGGCGGTTTTGCCTTCGGCCATTGGGTGACGAACAGCGATCCAGCATTTCTCCGCATCCTGGCGAAGTCGGAACGCTACAAGCTGCGCTACGACGCGGCCAAGCAGCAGGTCCCCCGCGTGGAGGTTGTCTGATGCTGCGTCTCGACAAAGTCATCAAGCCCTGGAAAGAGAGCGCAGCTCTGAACGACCATATCAATCTCTACGGCTTCTGGAATGAGATGACCTTCATCACCAAGGGCGGCGAGGTAGGAATGGTCCTCAGTATTCCCGGCGCGGACTACGAAAGTCTTGACCGCTCGGAACAAGAGTATGCAGTGAAGCGGTTGGAGGCAGCACTCAAAGCGTTTGGCCCAGGCTTCCATGTTTACCAGTACCTCTTCAAATCGAACCGTCCCGACATACCGTTCGCGACGTATGACGATCCTATTGTGGAAGCAGCTATCGACCAGAGGCGGAAGTTCTTTGCAGCAAAGCGGGACCATCTTTATCAGGTTGAAATCTTCTACTGCGTCCTGCTCGAGAGCGCCCGGTCGAAGACCGGCGTGGGCACGGCCCTCGCTCGCTTCTTGCGCGATCCCGGGGGTGCTGTTGAGGAGCTCCGAGCGCAGTTCACCAATGACAGCATAAAGACCCTCTTGCGCACTCATGTCGAGCACGATGTTCGCCGACTCGATCAGTACGTCCAGGCATTCGCCCGCCAATTAGCAGACTTCATGCAAATCGAGGTGTTGAATCAGCAGGGACAGTTTACGTTCTTCCGGCGCTTGCTGAACTACGACGGCTGGAGAGTTGCCGGCAGGCCGCAGTCGACGCAGTTTCTCGACTATCAGGTAGTGAATTCCGACATCGAAGCCGAACGAGACCATTTGCGGGTCGGCGATCACATCGTCCGCGTGTTGACGATGAAAGAGGCCATCACAGAGACGCGGCCGCTCGTGCTGGACGCACTGTTGAAGATCCCTGCCAACTTCTATGTCGTGACGGAGTGGACACCTCTCCCCGCGGACAAAGCCCGCAAAGAAGTGAACAAGCGTCGCCGCCACTTCAATATGTCGAAGACGGGATTCGTCTCTCAGATGGGCAACGATGCCACGAAGACGAACCCGCGCGATGTGCTGGTGGATGAGTCCAAGCAGGCTGACATCGAAGACCTGGGCGATTGCCTTCGTGCCCTGGGCGACGGCCAATCACTTGGCGATTTCTCGCTCACGATTGTGCTGTATGGCCAATCACGGACAGAACTCGATCGACTCGTGGCCCAGTTTACTGGCGTCTTCACCAATGCGGACGGCAATCTGTTTGCCGAGACCTACAACCAGCTCAACGCCTATTTCGCCACCCTTCCGGGCAACTATGCGATCAACGTCCGCAAGCTGTATCTGCTCAACACGAACTACGCCGACCTGTCTTTTCTCTTTACGATCCTGCCCGGCGAAAAGACGAACGCGCATCTCGGTACGGAGTATCTGGCTGCGCTCGAAACCGACAACAGCACGCCATATTTTCTGAACCTGCATAACGGTGAAGTTGCCCATACGCTGATTCTCGGTATGACGGGAAGCGGAAAATCGTATTTTTGCAATTTCCTTCTGCAGAACGCACAGAAGTATGCGCCGCTGACCTTCATCTTCGATATCGGCGGCAGCTTCCAGTCGCTTACCACGATTTTCGGCGGCTCATACTTGAACGTCGGCCAGGAGGCGCGGGAGTTCACCATCAATCCATTCTCGCTGCCTCAGACCAAAGAGAACCTGCAATTTCTCTTCAGCTTCTTTCGAGTGCTCATTGAGGGTAACGAGAAACGCCACCGGCTCGACTTCAAGCAAGAACGCCGGTTGTGGGATGCGATCGAGCGACTATACGTGCTGGAGCCAACCCAACGCACGATTTCTAATTTCGGAAACATCATTGGCGAGTTGAAGGAACGCCTGTACCGCTGGACGCGCGGCGGACAGTATGGCTTCCTTTTTGACAACGCCGAGGACACACTTTCATTCTCCCGCTTTCAGACCTTTAACTTCCATGGTTGGACTGACGCGCCGGAAGTCTTGGAGCCACTCCTATTTTACGTTTTGCATCGCGCGTCAAACGAGATCGCGGACCCAAAAAGACTCGCCACATTCAAAACCTTCCTGCTCGATGAGGCGTGGCTGTTCATCAAGAACGAAACGATCCGCAATTACGTGGTGCAGGCGCAGAAGACGTGGCGCAAGCACAACGCCGCCATGATCCTGGCGACGCAATCCATCAAGGAATTGGAGGAATCGGGAATGCTGGCGATAGTGGCCGAGAGTTGCCCCACAAAGATCTTCCTGGCCAACCCGGAGATGAACCGCGAAGTCTACCGTGAGGCTTTTCATCTCAACGACACAGAGTTGGACATCATCGGCGGCCTTATCCCGCCGGGCCAAATGCTGATTCGGAAAGCGCAGACCTCAAAGAAAGTGCATTTGAGCGTCGATTCTGTTTCGCACTGGATGGCGACTAATAACGCTCGCGACAACCTCAAGAAGCAGGAATATTTCGACCGCTTCGGTGTTGCCGACGGCCTTCGCCATCTTGCGGAAGATCATCCATTCCAGCCACGTGCGCTGGCCGGATCAACCCCTACAACGAACAACAAAGGAGAAATGCTGTGAAGCGTCTGAAATTTATTATCAATTGTATGTTGATCGTTTCTTCCGTCGACGTCGTGGCACAAGATTCCGCGCGCACGGTGCAGTATCACTCCCAGGACATCATTCCGATCCGTGCAAGGTTGAAATACACGACCCTTATTGAGCTGCCCACCACCGAAAAGATCATGGAAGCGTCCACTGGCGACAAGGATTTCTGGATTGTGGACGTGGTCGGCAACTTCTGCTTTGTGCATCCGGCAAAGCAAGGCATCAGCTCTAACTTGAATCTCATCACCGACAAGGGCAACATCTACAGTTTCACCCTCCAAGACGTATCGGGCTCCACCCCCACCATCAGCCCTGACCTAAAAGTGATCGTCGAACCTGCTGACCGTTCCGCCATTGTAGCCGCGAGTAGTCCACCGCAGTTTGTACCCGCTGCCCAACTCGAACAGTCGCGGCAGCAACTTGCCGCGCTTCAATCGCACCTTGAGCAGGCCGTTGACGAGTACAAGAGCGCCTATCCAACGCAGCTCAAGTTCGATTATGTCTACAAAGCGAACGAAGCGCCTTTCGATATCCAGTCGATCTATCACGACGACAAGTTCACCTACATCAAGACGAACGCCCCTGAAAAGTTCAGCGTGTATGAAATGAAGGACGGCAAGCCCAACCTCGTCACCTACGACCTCCGGGAAGGGACGTACATCATCCCGAAGATCATGGACAGCGGATATGTAGAGCTGGGTAAAAAGAAAATGGACTTCACGCGCAAGGGATAGCCGCCATGACCGAAAACATCTTTACTACCCGCACCGACGCGCAGACCGAGCCCCCATGCGATCCCACGTTGCGTGGCAACCTGGAGCTGCCGAAAGGAGTCATGCAGAAAAACCTCAAGACCTTCGTTTATCTGGGTGCGGCGTTGCTAGTGATTGTGGCGGCGCTCTTCAGTTCGTCCGGAGAGAAGACGCCCGCGCAACAGGCCAGCGCGAAAGGTCAGCCGCCGCAACCGACGTTACAGGACAACACCGACAGCAATGTGCAGGAATTGAAGAATCAGATCCAGGCCGAACGTCAGAAAGAGCGGCAGGCAACAATGGCCGCTGCCGCAATGGGAGATCCGGCGCTTGCATCTGCGACGCCCGCGCAGCGAACCACCGCCGCGGCCTACGGCCCGACCGGCGTTGCTGCCCCTTGCGTTCCGGACCAGCCCTACTCGCAATTGAAGCAGGGCGACATGCAGATGCAACTAACGCCCGTACAACAGCAGGCGCAGCTAATCGCAGCCAAAGAGTGCGAACGAGCTAATAACTCACGTTTCGCTTCCAACCTTGTGTACTCCGGCTCCACCGGACAGCCGCAACAACAGCAAGGCCAGGCGATGCCCGCCCAGCCTGGCCCCGCCGAAGAACAGGCAAACAGTAATCTCGGCGCGCCAGAATCCGACGCCAAGCGAAAAGACACACAGGGAGGCTATAAACGCCCACTGGAGGCCAATGTCGATTCAGCCAACGGCCAACCGTATTTGATTTATGAGGGCTCGGTGCTCGACAGCGTTCTGATGAACCGCCTAGATGGGGACGCCGTAGGACCGGTCAAAATTCTTGTCTCAAATCCGCTGTATTCGCACGATCATCAACACGTAATCATTCCCGAGGGGACGGTGGTTCTCGGTGAAGCAAAGAAGATTGGAGCGGCAGGATTTGGCCAACAGCGACGAATGGCCGTTGTTTTTCACCGCCTCATCATGCCGGACGGTTACTCCGTCGATCTCGACCAGTTTCAGGGTCTCGATCAGATCGGGGAGCAAGGGCTAAAAGACAAGGTCAACAATCACTACCTTCAGATCTTCGGCACCTCGATCGCTTTGGGTGTGATCGCCGGCGCGAGCCAAATCACGCAGGGTGGCGGCACCATTACCACGAGCGGCTCCGAGGCGTTCACGAACGGGGCTGCAGGAAGTGTTTCGCAGTCTGCGGCTACTATCCTTGACCGCTTCATTCAGATACCACCCACGATCACGATTCGGGAAGGACATCGCGTGAAAGTCTATTTCACGCAGGACTTGCTTCTTCCTGCGTACTCGAACCACACGATTCCACAGACTTTTTAAGGAGCCTTCCAATGCGAAAAGTTGCTCTTTCCCTCTTCGTTCTGTGGACGCTCACCCTTGCCCGTTGTCAGAGCAAAGCGGCAAAGGTGAAACATTTGCAGGATCAATACAACGCCGAATACCCAGCCTATGCCAGGGACTGCATCGATCCAGCGACTGCCGGATCATCAGCGCTTCTGACAGGAGAGAAGCTGACTCCAGAGCAGATCTCGGCCCTGGAAACCAAGAAGAAAGAACGAGACGCGCGGTGTAAGCCAGAAGCGGACCGCCTTGCACAGATTCAGAAGGAAATTATTGCCGCCCAGCAGTAGCGCGGTATTGCTGTGAGAGCCTGCCACACCAACCGCAGACGAAAGGACAAGAAAGTGAAGAACCTAATCGTTACCGCACTCTCTATCGGCCTCGCTGCCGCCTCGCAACCCGCCGCGCAGGCGCAATTCGGCTCCGGTATCGTCTACGACCCTACGCAGTCGGCCCATGCCATTACGCAGATCGAACACGAAGAACGATCCATCTCCAACCAAGTTCAGCAGCTCGAGCAGGGACAACAAATCTTCACCAATACCGTCAAGATCGCCGCAACGGCGCTTCAAGCCTACAACGTCGCCAAGCAGCAATATGACCTCGTGCACCAGATGATCCTCGCGCCAAGAATGCTCTATTCGCGGTTTCTGTCGCCAACTTCTGACTTGCTGCCGCTACAGCAGATCTCGAATACCTACGGTAATTCGATGGGTTGGCTGAATTCGGCGAATACCGGAAAGGGGGCCGCAGCCTCCTACCAGCAGGTGAGCGTGCCGAATACCGCCAACCCAATTCCTGGCTACAGCACTGCCAGTGTTGCCGGCCAGTTGCAGATTGCCGCGCAGGGCGCGACCGTTGACATCAATGACTCCGTGATGACCAACAATTTGCAGGCTCTCGGGACCATCCGTGCGAATCAGTCATCAAGACAAACCGACATCGCCAATCTTGAGGCCGCAACGCAAACCCAGGACGCGTCCCAACACACCATCATGGCAACGTTGCAGCGCATCAATCAGGCATTGCTTTTGCAACTCCGCACCCAGCAGGACGCGAACCAGATCAATGCTAATCTTTCTCTGCAACAGATCGTTGCCCAAAAACAACAACAAGACGCACTGAAATCAGCATTCCGTGACTCGGCAGGATACGAAAACTATTACAACGCCAACATCACCACAACCAGCAGCGGGTCGGGGAATCTCCTTACGCAGGCGTACTGAGTAGGAGCGAAACACAAGGGGATGAAATATGAGTCTCTTCCAGTTTATCGCTCAAGCGTGCCAGTCGCTTGCAACCACGGTGGCGCCCTCCATCACGGCGATGGGAATTCATATCGTCCTGGCGTTGGCCACCATCGTGATGGTTTGGTTCGGGGTGCAGGAAGCACTTGCATCGGCACACGGCGAGGCCGGATTCAGCATGGGGAGGTTTCTCAACCTCTTCATGCTGCTTACCTTCGCTTTTGCGATGGTGAACTATTACGACAGCTCCATCCCTGGACTTGGCTTTTCGCTCAAGGGCTTCATTGACGGCGGCACTATCAATCTTGTGAGCCTGATTGGATCAGATGGTTCCAACAGCATGCTGAACGAGATCAATGTTGCATCTTCCAAGACAGGGCCGGGGCTGCTGAATACGATGATGTCCCCGTACTACGCGATCGTGTACTTTGCGGTGCAATTCCTTTTAGCGCTGTTGGCCGCGATCGTTTCTGCAATCGTGGCTTACGGCGCAATTGCAGCAACGATCATCGGATTGCTCGGGCCGATCTTTATTCCGTTCCTTGTCTTCGACAAGCTCGATTGGTTGTTCTGGGGGTGGCTCAAGGCTTATCTCGGATTCAGTTTTTACAAGGTCGTGGCCGCGGCCACGCTGAATGTTCTGTCTCATGTTCTCACCAATTACTACATTCAACTGGGCCAGAGCTTGTCGGACCCTTCATTGATAGTCCAGACATTGCCGCTTCTTGTTCTTCTGGTGCTCGTCAACATCTACATCCTTTTCAAGATTCCGACCATGACGCACACCTTATTCACAGGCGGTACCGGCGGACACGGTGGGGGCCTCGGCATAGCGACGATGGCGATACGGGGCGCGATGTAAACCGCAACGAGAAAACGAGGTCAAGATGCACGCAGAAACGAGGAGCGTAGAAACCAAAGCCACCCCGCAAATCACCCGAGCCGCAGAGCGTTACCTGGAGCAGTACGGCGACCCACTGGTGATGAATACCTACTTGAAAGTGACCATTCTTGTGCTCGCCGCTGCGTGTGTCAGCCTGGCTGGGCTCACCTACAAGAGTCGGACAGCGATAGCCAACATGCACCCAATGATTGTGCGGATCAACGACGTGGGCCACGCGGAAGCGATCGACTATCGGAACTTTCAGTATCGCCCGCAGGAGGCGGAGAACAAGTATTACCTCGCCCGCTGGGCGGAACTGTATTTCAGCCGCAATCGTTTCACGATCGAGCGCGATCAAACACAGTCCCTTTACTTCCTCAATAGCGACGTACAACGGGCGGTGATCGACCGGGAACGGAAAGACAACAGCATTCAAAACTACACTAAGGACAGCACGTTGCCGTATGTCGATGTCGAGATCAAGAACGTCATCCTCGACGACCTGCGACAGTCTCCGTATTCAGCGCGCATCGAGCTCGAGAAGGTGTATACCAACCCCGCGGATCACACCGAACTCAAGCGGGAGCGATGGACAGTTAGCGTCACCTATGTCTTTCGCGAGAACGTGAAAAACAATGAGCTTGCCGTGAACCCTCTCGGTCTGACTATCGTGCGTTTCCGGGCCGACCAGGCGTTCAGCTAAGGATACTTAGAGAATCCCGAGACTAAACGATGTCCATTTCTGCTGCCAATCCGGCTGGCCTGCCACAGGTGTCCCTGAGCATGTTGGAGCGGGCGAACAAGAGCCTTCCGAGATTCAACGGAGGTGGCGAACTACACCCTTCTTGCCACGGACATGCCAGCTCGAATCGCACGGTAATCGCGGTGGCCTTTCACAGCCAGTGTGCTGATGACAACTTTGCCCTGGCGCGTGTCCGCCGTTTCGTATCCCGCCTTTGTTCGGGCAGCGCTTCGGGGCTTTTCATGCGCCCTACGGCAGCTCGCTCTTCTGCTTCGGCTACGCCGCATTGCGGGTTACGGTTTCCCTCCAAGTCTTTTCGGAAAGAACGCCGAAAAGATTTCTCCGGAGCCTCCGCAAATGCAGAGCTTCGGCACTTGGGAGCATGGCCCAGTCGCTTTATTGGTGCCCCGATCAAGATCGGGAGATTCAACAAACGGAGACAATCATGTACCAGAACAAAGTAACCCTCATCGGCTTTCTCGGCAGCAATGCAGAAGCCCGTACCAACAGCGCGGACTTCAGTGTCACCACCCTTTCGCTGGCAACCAAGTCCTCCTATAAGAAGGATGGCAAGTACATCTCGCACACCGAATGGCACCGTTGCGTCGTCTTCGGCAAGCTGTCGGAGTTCGCCAAAACGCTCACCAAGGGTGCACATATCCAGGTGGAAGGCGAACTGCGCAGCCGGGAATACGACAGCAAGAAGACGGACTCGAAGCGGCGCGTCTGGGAAATTCGGGTCGCCTCGATCCTGAAGCTGGACCGCGCTGAGAAAGTCGCCCCGGACGATCAAGAGAAAGATCAGGCGCCCGAGGATGCGCCCCAGGAGGAAACGGCCGCATAGACCCTTGCTCTTCACTCTCGGAAGCCCGGCCAACCGCTGGGCTTCCATAGCTGTGAGGTTCCCATTGTGAATTTCGAGTTGATCCTTCCATTTCTTCGCCCGATAGAGCCGCTGCTATTGGACCACAGCATCAGCGAGATCATGGGGAATCCCGATGCTTCTTGGTGGTACGAACGCGATGGGATCATGCGCCAAGAAGCAACCATTTCCTTCCACGCTGGCCAACTCCGCACCGGCCTCGAAGTGATCGCTAATCAACTCGGCAAAAAGCTAGACGAGGACAATCCCTTGCTGCACGCGCACCTCCCAGACGGAAGCCGCCTGGCGGCGGTGATTCCTCCGGTCGTGCGCCCGGCACCTGCTCTGACAATCAGAAAGTTCACCAGCCGGCATTACACGATAGACGATCTGATCGCTCGTGGCACATTGACGCGGTCACTCGCGGACTTCTTGGGGGAACAAATTCGCAATGGAAAGACTCTGCTTATCAGTGGTGGGACGGGAACCGGCAAGACCACACTCTTGCGGATATTGGCAGACTTCATCCCGGATCAGGACCGCATTGTGGTCATCGAAGATACTTCGGAGCTTCACATCCAGAAGCCGAACATTGTTCCGACCGAATGCCAGACCAACACGTTCAATGCCAACATCTCTTTCGATGACCTTTTGAAGTCGGCTCTGCGCTGGAGACCAGACCGGATCATTCTCGGCGAAGTGCGTGGAATCGAGGCACGAACCTTGCTCGATTCCTTCAACACCGGCCATGCCGGTTCGTTAGCGACGATTCATGCCAATTCCGCGGAGAAAGCGCTCCGCCGTTTCGCCAATTTAGTTATGCGCAACCACGCGCAAACCACCTTCTCCGACACCGAAGCCGAGATCGGGGAAGCGGTTGATTTTGTCGTCCATGTTGAGCGGCAGCCAGGGCGCCGCATCCTCCGGGAAGTGCTGGCGATTCGTGGATACGACCGCGATGGCAAGCGCTTCCTGATAGAGCCGGTCTTCGAGGTGAAACATGCCACAGCCTAATGCTCCGATCACAACCGCCACTGCTGCCAAATTCCTAATACGTTGCTTTTCTCCGGGTGAGACCATTGCTCTCCTTCTACGCTGTGAAGCCCCGACCGGGACAGTACAGAGGATCGTCCAACTGGAGACTGCGCTCGCGCCTCGTTACCTCGGCTGGCTCGCCCAGAAGAACGCGGCTGGCGCGAATGTCTACGTAGCTGCCAATCCGCTTCGCTCGGGCAGCCGCAAACGCACCAAGGAATCCATCGTTACAGTTCGCCATCTCTATCTGGATTTAGATACCGATGGAGAGACCCGCCTCACTTCGCTCCGGGCCTCCGATGCGGTTCCCCCGCCGAATGCAATCCTCTCGACATCGTGCGGTAAGTATCAGATCCTCTGGCGCGTTAACGGCTTCACTCTCGAACAGCAGGAAAGCGCCCTGAAACTGCTTGCCATTACCTTTGGCGGCGATCCCGCTTGTACCGACTGCAACCGTGTTCTCCGTCTGCCCGGATTCCTGAATTGTAAGTACGATCCCGCGTATGCAGTGACCGTCGAATACCCCGGCGATTCCACCTGGAATTCGGACGATTTCCGGTTGGACATTCTTGCCGCCGACGCGCTTCTTCCGTCCCGCGCAATCACACCGCGAAATCGTCCCTCGAACTACTCCAATTCTGAACACGATTGGGCATGGGTTCTGCATGAGCTTGCCCATGGCAAAGACGCAACGAAGCTCACGCGCAAGCTGGCTTCGCGCCGCGCCGATAAGCCCAATCCTCTTTATTATGCTCAGAGGACGGTTGACGTTGCGTCGGCCCGACTTTGGCTCATCGAAGGCGTGCCGGCAGACGACGTTGTGACGCTGCTTGAAGTTCGTCGCCGCTTTGAGATTCCCATCGCACTCTGCCGCGCTCGTGCGCGGGAGATTGCGCAGACGGCGCAGAGAATGATTTCCCGCAGAAAGATCGCTTGATTCCACCACCTATTAGTCGGAGTAGGGATCACGATTACTCATGACCCCCTCCACGGATCCGGACGAGCGGGTTTTCCGCATCCGGCTCTAACTATTGTTGAGCGGTACTGTTGTCGGCAGTCACGCGTCGATGGACATGCACATCTTCACCGAACTCGTGGGCATCCCGATGCTTTTGATGAACACGCTCGAACCGCTGCTACGCGGCAACAAGATTGCCCAGGAACAGCTCAACATGCTCGTTCGCCAAGTCCAGACAACCGAGGCTGCGAAGGCGCAGGAACTGCTCGCCAAGCGCAGCCAGAACAAGGAGAAATAGCAATGCCCGCCATTCAGCAGTGGGGCCGCAGGGAATCGATCATCTGGCCGCCCCGCCGTCACCTTTACACGCTCGGAGCGATCTTTCTCTCGCTGGTCGCGACAGGATTCTTTGTCTACGTTCGCTTCCAATTTGGCCTTTCACCGCTCGAACGTTACTACCTGCCGTACTATCTCCGGACTGAGTTGGCGGGCTTCAGACACCCCACTAGTAATTATCAACTCCTGTATGTTTCTGATGGCAAATCGCGCCCGCGGACTGCGCTTAAAGCGGACGTGGAACCAGGGAGCACGCTGCAATTCGCTGGAAGCCCGTTGCCCCTTGAACCTTCGTCGCAAGCACGGCAGCAGGGTCTCCGTTTCCTGTTCCGCGAGCGATCAAGAAGCTACTCGAACAAGGCTCTTCACACCTGGATCGAGCATTGGGTCTACGCGGATATTCCACTCGCCCAGCTCTTTACAACTCAACTGATTTTTGGCCTTATAGCCTTCGCGTTTCAACTGCCGTTTTCCATCCGCAAAGATATCCGGCGAATCAAGAGTCTTCGTTACGGGCGTCGCCTCAAAGGCCCGGTTCTTGTCAACGCCAAGGACTTCACCGAAGCCGTCAGCAGCAACGGCATCGGCATCACGACGAACGATTCGAAGCTACCCTTGCGTATTCCGCGCGATGCCGAAAACAAGCATTTTCTGATCGTGGGTGACACTGGTTCCGGCAAGTCGAGCATCATTCGCCAGATGCTTTATCAGGTGGACGCTCGTGGCGACAGCGCCATCGTCTACGATCCCGCCTGCGAGTTTGTGAAACAGTTCTATGACGAGCACCGCGGCGACATCGTTCTCAATCCGCTCGACGCCCGAATGCCCTATTGGAACCCGTCGAAAGAACTCCGCCGCAAGGCTGAAGCCAAAGCACTGGCCGTCTCCCTCTACCAGCCCGAAGGCGTGACGAATCGTTTCTTCGTGGAAGCTCCGCAGAAGATTTTTGCGCACCTACTTACCTTCCTTCCTACGCCGGAAGAACTGGTGCGATGGATGTCCGATCCTACCGAAATCGATCGTCGTGTCAAAGGAACCGAGTATTGGATGCTGATCGATCCGAAGGCCCCGCAACAGCGGACAGGAGTTCTCGGCTCTCTCAATATGAGCGCAGACAGCTTCCGGCTTCTGCCGAAGCCGGACGAGACAACCTCTGCCTGGACAGCAACGAATTGGGCCGAGACCCGGCGCGGTTGGATCTTCATCACCTCACGTCCAACCATGCGCGAGGCACTTCGCCCGCTCATTAGTCTATGGATTGATACGCTCGTCTTGCGTCTCCTAAACGAACCCATGCCGGACCAGAAACCCGTCTGGTTTGTCATTGACGAGTTGGCCAGCTTGCAGCGTTTGCCGCAACTCCATACGGCCATCACCGAGAATCGCAAATCGCAGAACCCCGTCATCATGGGCGTCCAGGGACGGAGCCAGATGCAAGCTCGCTACGGTGAAGATGCCGAAGCAATGCTTTCGCAGCCCGCAACCAAGATTTTCCTCCGAACCACCGAGCCTCGGGCCGCCAAATGGGTCAGCGAGGCCATCGGCGAGGTTGAGGTTGAGCGATTGCGCGAAACTCATTACGAGGGTTCACGCGCAGGGCGCAACTTCGCTCTTGACCGGCAAACCGAACCGCTAGTTCTGCCATCTGAGGTTTCCGGTCTCGACGATCTGCGCGGCTTCCTCAAATACGGCAACCATGTTGCTAGGTTCTCGTTTCCGTTCATCGCGATAGAAGAGAAGAGTCCCGGCTTCGATGAGCGAAAAATGGACGACTTGATAGTGCCAAGCGCGCCACCGCCCGCAGACTCAAACGAGATCCAGGGCAATCTTTTAAGCCCCGAATATGCGCTTCAACCGCACGAGAACCAGGTGGAGTAGACGATAATGCTAACCATTTCGAAACCACGTTCTGCAGATCAGGTGCAGACCTACCACCAGAAGGAATTCACAGCGAAAGAGCAGAACTATTAGTCGCAACAAGGCGTCATCGCGGGGGAATGGCAGAGCGACTGGCGGGGCAGTTCCGCCTTGCCGGGGCTGTGTCTGCCGAAGACTTCGCAAGACTCAGCCAGGGCCAGCATCCGCAGACCGGCGAGCAACTCGTGCGGCAACGAGCGTCGTATGAATATCAGGATGCCGACGGCAAGACCATCAAGACAATGGAGCACCGAGCCGGCTGGGATGCGACCTTGTCCGCGCCCAAATCGGTCTCGCTCACCGCGCTTGTCGGCGGCGATGAGCGTGTCCGCGAAGTGCACCGCGAGAGCGTCCGCGTTGCCCTTGACCAGTTCGAACACTCCACGCAAGCCCGCATCGGCGGCGACCATCTACCCGAGACCACAGGCAGGTTTATCGCCGCCAAGTTTGAGCACGATACAGCCCGCCCGGTCGATGGCTATGTCGCGCCACAACTGCACACCCATGCGGTTGTTTTCAACGTCACTGAGCGTGACAACGGCCAGCCTCGCGCGATTCAGCCGCAGAGCCTCTTCGCATCGCAGCAGTTCGCCACGGCGATCGATCAATCCGAGTTGACCTACCGTCTGCGCGGCGGGATTTTCGACCCTGCCCGTGATACGACAAAATGCGTAAGTGCGGCCAACAACGTGTAGCGTGGCGTCGTTCTCAATTGACAACTACTCACACCGTCGCAGATACTGCAATCTGCGCATGTAGGATGCAACGGCGCGTCGCCGAAGGGCAATGCCCACCTACGATCTCATCGTGGAGGCCTACATGCCCAATCTAGAGAACCTCAAAAAGCAAGCCAAGCTTATATTGCGGTGGCATCGCGAACACCACTATCCCGTCGCCGCACAAATCCGCGGGCATTTGCCTCGTTTCCTGAATATGCCCGACTCCGAGATTCTTGCGGCGAGCTTTAAGCTCAGCGATGCGCAAGAAATGGTCGCTAGACAGCAAGGCTTCGATAGTTGGCAAGCCCTGAAAACTGGACTTTCAACCACGTCGCTCAAGCTGAAATCATCGCCATCCAAAGCAACGATTGTCAGTGCAGAGCCGCAACTGTTCGTCACCGATATCAAGAGATCATGCGAATTTTTCCGTGAGAAGTTAGGCTTTTCGCTTGTATTCAGTTACGGCAATCCTCCCTACTATGCACAGGTGGGTCGCGACGCGGCGCGTCTCAATCTAAGGTGTATCGAGCGACCAGTAATGGAGTCGACGGTCCGCGATCGGGAGGAAGTGTTGTCGGTGTCTCTGACCGTCGCTACAGCGGACGAGATCAAGCTGCTGTTTCTTGAGTTTCAGTCCGCGGGTGTTGCCTTTCACCAGACGCTGAAAAAGCAGCCTTGGGGTGCCAAGAATTTCGTCGTCAAGGATCCGGATGGGAATCTGCTGCTGTTTGCTGGACCCGCAAACTAACAGCTACCACGCCGAAGCGTGCTGATCGAGCATGCATAGTCGGCAAATCGGAAGATGGGTCGGAGAATCACAGATGAATGCGATCCTCTCCTCATTCTGCGGGGCTGTAGCAAGGCTGAACTACTCTGACAAGAAACAATGCATTGATTAAGCCGCCATGGGCGTGATCTGGACGGCGAAACCGAGGTTCTTTAAGCGGTTCACGAGTTGCAAGACGTGCTTGCCTTGGGCGCGTTTGTCGAAGTGGTTTGCGCCGAGGTCCTCGTAGAGAGTGCCATTATTGAGCATGTGGTAAGCGGCAGTGAGGATGGAAGCGGCGACAGCACCGATGACCTTCTTGGCGCCGCGGCGGGATCGAATGCGCAGGTATTGAGCGTGGAGGTAAGTTTGCTTGGTGCGCGTGGCCGCCCATGCGCATTGGACCAGAGTGGTCTTGAGCCAGGGGGCACCCTTTTTCATGCGCGTGGAGCGGCGTTTTCCAGCGCTTTCGTCGTTCTTGGGACAGAGTCCGGCCCAGGAAATCAGATCGCCTTCAGTGGGGAACCGGCTCCTATCGATACCGATCTCCGACACGATCACCTCGGCCGAGAGGCGGCTGACGCCGGGAATGGTTTTCAGCATTTCGATGGCTACGCGAAAGGGCTCGACGTTGCTGTCGACCTCCTTATCAATGCGGCCAATGGCCCCATCCAGAGCATCCAACTGGTCCAGATGAAGACGTAGCATAAAGCGGTGATGGGCCGTCACCCGGCCACGCAGCGACGTCTCCAGTTCCGCCGGGGTGGCCTTGAGGCGCCCGTCCGCCAGTGCCGCCAAGGCCTGGGGATCGGTTCGGCCGGCGATCAGGGCCTCGATCATGCGACGGCCGGAGATGCCAACGATATCGCTGATCACCGAATCGAGTTTGATGTTGGCATCCTCCAACGTCTTCTGGATGCGCTGCGTATGGCCGGTGCGTTCGCGCACGAACTGCTTGCGGGTGCGCAGCAGGTCTCGCATCTGCTGGGTCGGTTCATCGGGCACAAAACTGGGCCGGATCAGCCCATGCGCCATTAGATCGGCCAGCCAAGTGGCGTCGTTCACATCGGTCTTGCGTCCCGGCACATTCTTGACGTGGGCGGCATTAGCCAGCACCAGCTCGAACTCGCCGTCCGATAGAATGTGCCACACCAGCTTCCAGTAGACACCTGTCGCTTCCATCCCAACATGGGTCACACTTTCCGCCGACAGCCAATCCGACAGCGCCATCAGTTCCTGGGTCGTCGTCTTGAAGGTCTTGACTGGGCTCGTCACCTTGCCATCCACCCTGTGACGAACACAAGCCACCACGGAGTCCTTATGAATATCCAGACCGGCACAATGCGGGTGCAAAACTTCCATCGCTCCTCCTCACGCGCCGCAGGCTTGGAACCTCTATCCAAGGAAATCTGACAAGCGTGCTCCGGGGCTGTTGCCAGCCCGTGGCATAATCCGGGGTGCTCAAAGGTTCCGGGTCCGACTCATTTACGGGCTCACTCGCACCAAGAGATGAACGACCTCTGTGCCTGCTGACGCCAAGAAACTCTACTACAGACTACAGAATCGAACTCCGTTTCATCCCCTGCGGGTCGGCAACGCCGGTGATGACTCAATTGATAAAATATCTCTATTACACTCGTTAACCTTGCCTATCGCTGCCTATGACGGCAGAGCTTGCTTCAACAGCGCACCTGCCTTAGACTTCTCGTAGGTTGGAACCAGTGGTAACTCATTGAATGTCGGGGCGTAGCGCAGCCTGGTAGCGCACCTGCCTTGGGCGCAGGGGGTCGTAGGTTCAAATCCTATCGCCCCGACCAACAACAACTTGCAACGGTTGATTCCAAATCAGCGCACCTGTGTGGGGTCAACTATGTTCGAACAATTCCTGAAGGAACGGTGTAACGAGTCGCGTTTGTTTTCCTCTTCGAAAGTTAATATTCCTCAGTTAATTCCGGGAAGTAGGGTGGTGATCGCGAGAGCGCACCGGGTGGCAGTGTGAGCCGCGGCGCGGATCACGCCGGGTTACATTTCGATTCTGGGTATCCCTGTGTCTTTCGTTCGGATAATTCGATGTAGGATGTCGAGCGGTGGAAGGCTCGGCTCGTTTCTGTCAGGAACCACCGAGCCCTCCGCGAGACCAAACCAGGGAGTCTGACGCTCCCAGGAAGGCTTGCAATGCAAATGCTACATCCATTCGCCGGCTCCATCCAGCATTACTTGGACCAGATCGCCGATCCCAATCGCTACCGTCCAGACTATTGCCCGCAATGCGGCGCCAAACGACCTTTGACCGGGCATGGGTTCTACTGCCGCACACTGGTGGATGTCACTTTCAACGGAGTCCTTCGCATTCGCCGTTATCTATGTTGCTGCTGTAAACGGACGGTCTCTTTGCTACCCGAGTTCGTCCTGCCCTGGCTACGATTCAGTATCTCCGTGATCGCACTGTTTCTCGTCGCCCGCTTGCTCAACGGTCTCACGCTGGTAGCCGCCGCGCTGTCGGCCGCGCAAACCACCATGCCATACCAGCGCGGACAGTTCTGGATCCGCCGTTTTCAAAAACAGGCTCCCGCCCTGAGCCTGGCTCTAGTGCCGCTGGAGACGCCGGGGCACCTTCGGGACCCGGCGGCGAACTTCGTCTCCAGAACTCTGGGAATGCTCGAATCCATCGGATGGATCGCGGCGCATCGTTTTCTGTTTTCGCAGCTGCGTGTCCATTTGCTGGGCGAGCTTGCCTGTCTCGTTCCGGCAGCGCGGCGAACCACGCTGTCCGCCGCGTGCCCCGCTCCCTGAGGTTCCCCACACAGCATTTGCCTAGTGGAAGATCGCTGCTCCGGATTATGGTCCTGGGCATGGAGGACTTCCGCATGGAGGCAAAAGCCGAAAAACTGGCCCTGTTTCGTTACGGCCTGATCGCATCGCTGGTCATTGAGCGTCTTCCCCGTGGTGAACTCACGCGCCGCGCCCAGGAGATCGCCGCCCGCACCTACGACATCCCCCATTCCAAACGGACGGGGGTTTGCGTCGATACCCTGCTCGATTGGGCGCTACGCTACCGCAATGGCGGTTTCGAAGCCTTGGCTCCCAAACCGCGCCAGGACCGGGGACAGTCCCGCGCGGTGACTCCGCAGCTGGCCAGCCTCATCGAACGCCTCAAGCGCGAGAACCCGCATCGCACCGGCACGACTCTGTTGCGCGAACTGGCCTTGTCTTCCGGGCAGGACAGGCCCGCGCTCTCGGCTTCCACACTCTACCGCTTCCTCAAACAACACGGTTTGTCAGAAAAACAACTGCTCGCACCGCCGGCGCACAAGAAGTTTGAGGCCGAACTCAGCAATCAGATCTGGCAGGCCGACATGCTGTTTGGCCCCTGGGTCCGGCGGGTGAACGATGGCGGCCGCATGCAGGTCTTTCTCCACGCCACTCTCGATGACGCCAGCCGACTCATTCCCCATGCGCAGTTTTATGCCAGCCAGGGACTCGATGCCGCGCTCGACTGTCTGCGCCACGCCATCTCCGCCCGCGGAATACCCATTCGTCTCTACATGGACAATGGAAAGATTTATCGCTCGCCGCAACTGGCGCGGATTACCGCCTCCCTCGGCACCCTGATTGTGCACTCTCGTCCCTATCAGCCGGAAGGTCGCGGCAAGGTGGAAAGATTCTTCCGCACCGTAAGAGAGCAATTCCTCGCCAACCTCGACCCCAAGCACGTGCTCTCCCTCGAAGAGTTAAACGATCGCCTGTGGATCTGGATCGAAAGGGCTTATCATCGCTCCCAACATAGCGCGCTCGGAACTACTCCGCTGGCGCGTTGGCAGCGTGATATCGAGCAGATCCGCCAGCTCCCGCCCGCTACCGATCTGCGCCGTCTCTTCTTCCATCGCCTGGATCGTGTGGTGCGCCGGGATTCCACCTTCCTGCTGCACAACCGTCTCTACGAGGCTCCGCCTCATCTGGCCGGTCAGCGCGTCGAAGTGCGCTTCGATCCTCTCGATGCCGCCGAGGTCGAGATCTGGTTTCAGGGGCAACTGGAAACCTCAGCACGGCCCGTCGACCCGGTGATCAACGGTCAGTTGCCTTCCCTGAAACGGACCGCCTCGGCCGAGCCCGAACCCACCGGCATCAACTTCGTCGAACTGCTCAAACAGAAACAGGAGAAGGAGTAACCGTCATGGTGGAAACTTTCTTTGGCTTTAAGAAAACCCCTTTCTGCGATAGCCCTGATCCCAAACAGTTGTTTTCTTCGCAAGCCTGGAATCAGGCTAAGGCGCGGCTGCAGTTTCTGGCCGATCATCACGGCGTTGGCCTGCTCACCGGGGAAGTCGGCGCCGGCAAATCGACCGCCGCTCGCAGCTTCAGCGCCGCGCTCCATCCCAACCTATATAAGGTCCTGTATCTGTATTGGACTTCCGGATCGACGCTCGATCTGCTCCGCCAACTGGCGTTGCTACTTGATCTGCAACCGGCGCACTACCGCGGCGACCTGGTGCGCCAGATCTCCCAGACCATCGTGCACCTCAATCAGAATAAGAAGCAGCATCCTCTTCTCATCTGCGACGAAGCCCAGTTGCTGTGCCATCCTGCGCTCGAACAACTTCCCCTGCTGTTGAACTTCGACATGGATTCCAGCCGCTATCTGACCTTGCTGCTGGTGGGCCAGCCGCTGCTGCGCCGCACCCTCTCGCTGCAACTCCACGAACCACTGCGTCAGCGCATCGCCGTGCAGTATCACCTCGAAGGCCTTTCGCGCGAAGAACTCGACGCCTATCTGGCGCAGCAACTTAAGGCGGCCGGCGTGACCCAGCCCTTGTTTGACGACACCGCCAGACAAGCCCTCTATCAGGCCACCAAAGGTATCCTCCGCAAGGTCAACAAACTGGCTCTGACGGCTCTGCGTCTGGCGGCTTCTCGCAAAGAGTCAACGGTGGGGGAATCGATCCTGCTGGATGCCACCGCGGAGGCGCTGCTGTGAGCGATGCCGCATCGACAAAGGCTGCCTCACCGACAGTGCTGTCTCTGGCCCAGTTGCTCCAACAGCAGCCTTCGACTGCGCCGGCCTGCCTAGTCGAACCGGGACTGCTGCCACCGCAGGGCATCTTGTTTGTGGGCGGAGAGCCCAAGGTGGGTAAGTCTCTGCTGGTTGCCAACCTCGCCTTGGCGCTGGCGGCTGGCGTCGACCGCCTGGGCTTTTCCATCCCGACGCGGCGCCGGGTTCTCATCTGCCAGTTCGAACTTCCGGTCCCGCAGTTTGTCAGCCGCCTCGCCTCCATGCGCGGCGCCTTGGGAGCGGCCGCCGATCAGCATCTCCTCGTAGACACACGCGCCTCAGGCCATCTGCTCAGCACCGCGCAAGGTCTGAATCACTTTGTCTCCGCCGCGCGGGCTGCTGCCGCCGAGGTCCTGGTTCTCGACCCGCTCTACTCCACCCACGATCAGGATGAAAACGATACCCGTGCCATGGCCGCCTTGTGCCAGTCGCTGTTGCGCCTGCGCGATACCTCCCGCGCCGCTCTCGTCGTTGTGCACCATGTCCGCAAGTCGATCGGCCGCCACGAGATTGGTACCGCTTTTCGTGGTTCCAGCGCTCTGCATGCGGTGGGCGACAGTTATTTGCTGCTCACACGGCCGGCTCCGCAACTCGCCACCATCGAGCTTCGTTTCCAGTTTCGCTATGCGGCCGCGCAACCTCCACGACTGCTCCAACTCGATCCCCGCACTCTGTGGTTCTGTTCCACCGAGAAGCCGCTCGCCGCTGCATCGACGCGACGCAAAGTCGAAAAGACAGACATCACACAAGCCCTGGCAGAGGTGGGCAACAAAGTTCGCTTCAACCAACTGCGCGATCAGATCATGAATGCCACCGAGTGTTCCAAACGGACGGCTCAACTGGCCATCGCCGAAGCTTGCCAGCAGGGCTGGATCGCGCAAGCCAACGGCCAATATCTTCTGCCGCTCTAGCTTTCGTGGCGCGAGGTGTGGGCGGGGCAGCTTATCGATTGTTCGCGCGGGGTCGCGCCCGAGCGGATGCCCAAGGCCGATGCGACGGGGCTGGCTCCGAAGAAATCGGCTGACTACAACCCTCCCGCGCACGATTCGTTTGTGCGGGAGGGTTTGGCTTCCACCCCTGCTCATCGCAGCTTCTACTTTCAGGCGCTACACACCCTCAGCCTGCGCCAAGTCAAAATCAAGTCCATTTCTTTGGTGAAGTCTCGGAGCGGAGGCCTTGGGCCTAAAACGCGAAGACCGCCCGGCCGTCTTTGCCGGGCGTTCTGAATCGCAGTTTTGTTTGGCTCCTCTGCGGTTGGGATACCGCTCCTGCCTACACAAGGCGAGTATCCTATCCCACTTGCCTGCGCCGTCTACATGCCAGCGCTGATTAGACAGAAAAGAAATCCGAGAAAGCGGTCGGGAAATTGGCTGACACCTTACGGGGAAAACAGTGCGACTCGTTACAGAACGGCAATATCTCAGCAACGTATCCCCGTCGACAATCGAGTGGTATCAGCAGAGTCTTGCGTGGCTGGGCACGGAGACGCCCAATGAGTCCGACCTGAAGTCCGTTGTCATTGCAATGCGACAGAAGGGGCTTAAGGCCACGGGGTGCAACTGCCGCAGCCGTGCAATCAACGCTTACCTCAAGTGGGTCGGGCTCTACACTAGGCATTCCGAAGATGAAGGAATCCACCATCGTGTTTCCGACGTTCACTGTACCGCAGGTCAAGTTGCTGACGGGATGGAAGCCTAAGGGATTCTACGAACGTCGTCTACATCTCCTCATACTCATCCTGCTCGACACGGGATGCCGCATCACTGAAGCGTTGACTCTGCATGTGGCCGATATCGACATGGACAACCTGCTTATCCTACTCGATGGAAAGGCCGCAAGCAACGTCGTGTCCCATTCTCGTTTGAACTGCGTGTTCGAGGATCGGCAGTTGTGGAGGGTTTGGCAATGCACCGTTCGACTTTAGGACGATTGGTATCCAGACCCGCAGCGATCGCCGAGACGGTCTCCCCATGGGCATAGCGGAGCAGAATCTGGGCTCATTGAACACGAGCCACCGACTCCGATCGCGACTGCGATAACTGGCGGAGCCAAGCTTCCTCTTCTGGGGCCAGGCTCAGTTGGGCACGACTACTCACAAAGGGCATCGACAGGTCCCCAACCGGCGGGATGTCGATAAGCCTACACCACAATAAGTAGTATTGCAATGTTATTTAGGAATCAAATTACTAGAGCATCCGACTGCCGGGTTTAGCCCCAACGCTCCAGTTGTAAGGACAATTAGACTACAGGAACCGAAAACACTGAACTTGACAGCCCAATAGAACCAAACATGGTGGGGGTGTCTAGACACTTCATAGATGGCCCGATAAACGTGAGGCTTCTTTCCGTAAAGCAGATGCCGCAGCTTTCGCTTCGCCTTTCGTGCTTCCGAGGCAACGGGACAGCGTTGAGGAAAACTGGGCGATAGCATAGACCGACTTCTCTAGCCCGTTATACCAGCGAGCGGCTGCGTCTGACTCCGCGGCGTTCTTTTCCCTATAAACTATTTCAAGGCCACGGGCCGCCCGAGCGGTAAGCTCAACGAGGTATGTTATGTTTGCGGCGAATATCGTGGAAGACCTCTCTCGCCGGACGAGTGCGTCCGTGAGCAACGTCATCGAGCCCGTGCCGGATGCCTTCCTCAGCATCGGCACTGGCCGCAATGTCAAGCAGACGCTGATAAGCCTCGGCATCCTGCACGATGGCCGCTGCCTTCCCCTTTACGGTAAGGACGACGGGGCGCTTGGTCTTCTTAAGCTGTTTCATGAAGTCACCAGAGCGACGGCGGAAGGTGGTCAGCGATTGGATGTCCTTGGTAAGGTCAAGCATGATTCTGCTCCTGTCAACAGCACCTTATTAGGTGCTATCAGAATACTCCGTCCCCGCAAAGCGGACCAGTGGATTTGCGGTTCGGCATCCGGAACCGCGAAGCTCTTTTAGGACTATTTCTTTAACAGGCTGGTGTGGCTGGCTACGCACTCCCACTTGCCGTCTTCGAAGACCCAGGTATCGGTGAAGCGGCCAAGATGATCGTAGGCTTTGCCGTTGTAGGAACCTTTGGTGTGATAGGAACCGGTCACCACGCCGGCATTGTGATACAGGTTCACTTTCACATCCTGGATGGTCACCAGGTCAGGCTTGAACTTCGGGTCTTTGATATCGGCCAGGAACCTGCCGCGCTCGCTGACCTCGCCGTCCCATTCCGTGTTGGAAAAAGAATCGGCGATCATGCCTTCCAACGCGCGCTCGTCACGATGAACCTGCGCCTCGTTCCACAGATGCTCGAGCACGACCAGCTTGGTCGACTGGGGATCGTCTTTGTCGCGAGCGGTCTGCGCCAGGGCTCCAAGTGTTAGCAGAAGGCAACAGAGGATTGCCTCGATCGTGTTTGGCTTGATCATGTCCGTTTTGATCGGGCGCGCTGACAGTTTCGTGCCGCAGGCACGCGAGGCGCGCATACGCTGGCAAAAACATAACAGCTGGCAAAAGGTCTTGCCATGCTAAAGCACATCGAGAAGATTACGAATGTCACCTGCAGGGTGGCGTCCCGTCTGGCTGACGGTAATAGGTCAGTGCACCCTTATTCAGGATGCTGGGCGGGGTTTGGTGATAGGCGCGTGAAGCGCAGCGGCTTTTCGAAGCCTTGGCAGTAAATCAATAAATAAGGATCTTTCCACTCGAAGCGCTCGGCTGCCTGGAGCGCGGCCAGATATTTCATCTCCTGGTTCATCACGGCCGCTAGGCAGGCCATCCGGGTTGAGGCCAGAGGACCCAATTTGATCGAATTCCCGCTGATCTCTCCGGGACCAAAGAAGCGATTGCACGATCCGTTCCCTGCGATCTTCCCGGCTTCGGGAAAGGTGAGCGTCGCTTGAATACCGTCCATCACTACGCTGCCAGCGAGATCTTCGAGTAGCCACTCGCTGCCTATGAGGCTGAAGGAGACCGTCTGCGCGGATTTCGGTTGCCTTGTGGCCTTGGCTTCCCTTATTGAGGAAGCGACAAGAACTGTCCGCTCCCCCGCCTCCACTCCTTGCCGATGGGATAACGTACCAACAACTTGAACGCGCTGGTTCTCCAGTTTTTCAAGTTTGCTGGTTTTGTGATAATCCAGCTCGATAGAATTGACCTGCTTGCCGTCGGCCGTTATCTCGGACTCCAGCTGAATAACCCAGCCAGTCGTTTCTCCCCCGATCGCCACTGCGCGCCCGAGCTTACCCGTTACGGTCAGTTTTTGATCTGGTGTCTGAGCCTGCAGGGAAATGCACAAGAGCGTCAGAATCAGGCCGGCAGTTAGTCGCGCGATGCGCATCACGGCTCCCCGTGTGTCACGGTCTGAGTGATTTTACTTGAAAGGGGAACACCGAGCGGAGCTTCGCTCGTGGACAGCCGTGGCGGCTGTCCACACGCAGGCTCATACGGCCTTGGCGGGGTGGGGAGCCCGGCCCTTGGTTGTCTACGTTATTTTAGGACGATCTCTTGCAGGAGCTCGGAGCTAACTACTTCGCGGATTTCGGCTCGCTTGTCGGCCAACTGCTGGGCCGGTTGTTTTCCGCCGAGGATCTTGTCGCGAATCATTTTCGCAGCCAAACCGTCCATGGCAGCGTGATTCTTGTATTCGACCGCGAGGCAGACGTCCCAATCTTCGGGATTGTTCTTGGTCTCTTTGAGGAACAATTTGTAATCCATGTGGGCTTTACCCGGATCAGAGAGACGCGCCAGAGTGGGCCTTCGGTGTGATGTTCTTCCGCAAGAACGGCAGGGGCCAGCAACAACAGGAACGCAGCGAGACGGTAGATCGTTTCATGGATCTTCTTAGAGTTGATTTGCGGGGGGAAACGGCGAGAGCATCATACACGTTGCGGAGTATTTTGTGTGTGAGATAACGGTAAAGCTGCCGAGCTTCGCTCGGCGGACAACCGGGGACGGCTGTCCCCACGTGGTTCTTGCGGAGGTTTCGGCGGGACTGGTCGAAGACCTATCCCCACACGAGCTTGCTGAAAGCTAACAGCTGAGTGCTGTTCTATGGAGCTTCGATCAGTTCCATTTTCCCGTCACGGGTGCGGTGGAGGACCATGACTTTGCCTTTGGGATCGCGGAAGACGAAGACGTCGCGATCGCGGAAGTGGGCTTCCTTGATGGCTTCTTCGAGGGTCATAGGGCGGAGTGCGACGGCGTCCTCGGAGCGAACTAGGTGAACTTCGGTGGTGCGGGCGACGGCGGGAAACTTGTGTACGACCACGTCCACCGAGGTTTGTTCGGAGAGGCCGACGGCAATTCCCACCGCCTCCTGGGTGCCCTCACCATTCCATTTTCTGACAACTGGGCCTCTGGAACTCTGGCTCTTGGGGTTCGGACTCTTATGGTTGTGGCGTTTCTTGGTGCGCCAGCGAGTCTTGTATTTGACTGCTTGTTTCTCGAGATGATCGAGGGCTTCGCTGATCGCGGAGGGCATGTCGCCGGCCTGGGCTAGTCCGACGAGAGGTCCGTTACGGGGGCTGATGGTGATCTCGGCCTTGTGGCGATGCTTCTCGACGGCGAGAACGACCTTGGTCTCAAACTTGTTGCCTAGAATTTTGCGGATTTTGACGAGTCCGGATTCAACGTCCTTGCGAATGGCGGGAGTGACTTCGTAATGCCTGCCGGTGTATTCCACGTTCATGAGCGCCCCCTCATAGAAATTTGTGTTCGCATTACTTGGGCACTACATTTGGAGCTGGTGAGAAAGCTTGCGCCGCTTCGCGGCTGCTGCGTACGGTCTTCATGGACATCTCTTTTACTTCTTTACTCTGCGCTGGTGGGTGCTCGGGATGCGCATATCTTCCCGGTATTTCGCGACCGTGCGCCGAGTGACCTGGATGCCCTGCGATTGCAGGATGCGAGTGATCTGCTCGTCGGTGAGCGGCCTGGCGGGATCCTCTTCCTCGATGAGTTTCTTGACGCGGCGTTTCAGGATGAGCAGCGAAGTGTTGCCGCCCTGGGGACCGTTCACGCTTTCGCTGAAGAAGTAGCGCAGTTCAAACACGCCCTGGGGAGTGTGGGCATATTTGCTAGCCACGGCACGGCTGACTGTGGAAGGATGCACGCCGATTTCTTCGGCCACCTCCTTGATCATCATGGGTTTTAACTGGTCGATGCCTTTTTCGAGGAAGTCCTGTTGCCGGGCCAGGATGCTGTAGCAGACTTTGACGATGGTCTGCTTGCGCTGCTCGATGTTCTTGATGAGCTGGATGGCGCTCTTGTAGCGCTCTTTGACGTAGTTGCGCGTGTCTTTGTCGTTCGTGTCTTTGGTGAGGAGGCGCTTGTAGGCCGGGTTGAGGCGAAGCTGGGGAACATCTTCGTCGTTCATGACGACCAGCCATTCGTCTCCGTGCTTCACGAAGGCTACGTCGGGTTCAATGAGGCGCGGCTGGGTTTTGTTGTAGCGCAGGCCCGGGCGTGGGTCGAGAGTGCGAATGTAGTCGAGCGCCTGCTGCACGGCTTCTACCGGGCGACTCAGAGCGCGGCCAATTTCCTTGTATTGCTTGTTCTGCACGGCTCGCAGATGCTGATCGACGATGGCGATCGCGTCGGTAAGGGTTTGGGTGATGGCTTCTCCATTGCCGTTCTTGTGCAGCTCGTGTTGCTGTTGGTGATAGCGGAGTTGATAGAGCAGGCACTCGCGGAGGTCGCGGCATGCCACTCCTGGCGGATCGAGTTGTCGTACGACTTCAATGGCTTCGTGGAGATCGGAGAGATTGAAGCTGGCGGGGAATGTGGGATGCGGGACTGGGGCTGGCTTGGCGGCGGCTGGTTCCGGCGCGGTTGCAGCGGAGGCGCTGGTGATGTCTACGCCATGCGATGGTTCACTCCAAGCTGCGGCCTCAGGGAAATCGCTGGCGAGATCAGTCGAAAGAGAGTCGGTCGAAATGGATTTTGGCGAAGCGAGTTCGGACGAATTCAATTCTAAGGAAGCCTGGGCCGCGGCTTCCTCGGATGAGCTTAGTCCGGATGGACTGGGCTCGGAAGAACTAATCCCGATAGCTGCAGCTTCTTTGAAAACGTTCTCGACGACGGCGGCATCGGATTCGGGTGGCGCAGGCGGCGCGACTCCCAGCAACTCTTCGTCGCTGGCGATCAGGTATCCATCCTCATTGAGATTGCCGATGATGCGTTCAACCGCCTCCTGCACTTCGGGACGCATGGAAATGGAACCGAGTTGCCAGACCAGATGGTCAGTCAGGCTGCCGGGTTTCGAAAGGAAATTCTCGAACGAAGGGCGCTCGATGTCCTCCATTTCACGGGAGCTGCGATAGCCCGGGTCGAGGTAGTCCTGGAAGAAAGAGCCGAAGTCGATTTCTTCGAAGGGATCTTTCTTTTCGGCGTCAGCGGCGGCGGTCGGGCTTTCTTCGATGGGAGCGCGGTCGCGGTCCTCTTCCCGGCGATTCACGTCGTCGATGAGCGGAACCGATTCTTCCAGTTCTTCGAGAACCGGGTTCTCGACCATCTCGGCCGTGATCATGTCCCGCAGCTCAAGCTTGTTGAGCGCGAGAACGCTCACCATCTGGACAAGGCCCGGGGTCAGGATCTGTCTCTGGGAGACCTTGAGGCTTAGTTTGTGTTGCAGCAGGACCATAAAAAGTCAGTCGTGGTCGTTCGTCTTTGGTCTTTGGTCGTTGGCCATCCGTCGCGTGCCGCCCAACGACCGACGACTAACGACCAACGACGTTTTTCTCACACTAGCGAAAAGCTTTGGCCCAGGTAGACCCGTCTTACTTCGGGATCGCCGCCTAACTGCTCTGGCGTGCCTTGGCGGAAAATCCGGCCTTCGCTGATTATGTAGGCGCGGTCGGTGACCGATAGCGTTTCGCGCACGTTGTGATCGGTGATCAGGACGCCGATGCCGCTGGCTTTCAGATCACTGATAATTTTCTGCAGGTCGAGCACGGCGATGGGATCAATTCCCGAGAAGGGCTCGTCCAGCAGAATGAAGGTCGGGCTAATGCAGAGTGCCCGGGCTATTTCTACGCGGCGGCGTTCTCCTCCGGACAGGGCGTACCCTCGATTTTGCCGGATGTGCTCTAACCCCAACTGATCGATCAGCTTTTCCATCTTCTCCCTGCGTTCATGCCAGGAAATGGACTGCGCTTCAAGGACCGCCAGGATATTCTCCTCGACCGTCAGCTTACGAAACACAGAAGCCTCTTGCGGGAGGTAGCTGATGCCGTACTGGCGTGCCCTGAGATACATGGGAACGTCGGTAATGTCGTCGTCGTCAATTAAGACTCGGCCGGTGTCCGGGGGGATGAGGCCTACGATCGCGTAGAAGGTTGTGGTCTTGCCGGCGCCGTTAGGTCCAAGTAAACCAACGACTTCGCCCTGCTCGACGCGCAGGCTGACCCCGTTTACAACCCGGCGACTACGATAGGATTTGCCGATTTCGTCGGTGGCTAGTGTACGCATTTATCGTGCCACTCGCGTTTGGGTGACGGTGGGGGACGAATTGTTGCCTTCAACCAGCACCCTATCATCGTGCCTAAAGAAAGTCAACGAAACGCCCGTAATCTTGCCATGTTCGGCATCAAAAATGCTCGGCGGTCCGCCGGTCAGGACGAATTTGTCGTCCGCAGCGGTGTAAATAAGGAGATCGCCGGTGGCGCGGCGGTCGGGCTGAGTGATCACGACTTGTTCCTGGGCAATGATCTTGTCGAGTTTTCCGGCTCCGGAAAGCGATTGGTTGGTACCACCGCGGGCTTCGAGAAATGCGTCCATCTTCTTGGCGGTGATGGTGACGTCGGCTTCTTTGGCCGTGACATCGCCGTCGAAGTGCGCCTTGCGTTCGTTGTCGGCGTAGGTGAGGCGAGTGGAGGTGATGGCAATCGGCGTCGACGGTTCAGACGTGCCTTCTGACTTCTCGGCCTGAACCAAGACAGTCGCGACGGTTCGAGACGTGGCCGACCCGCCGGCGACCATGGAGCGGCGGTCGCGGTTGAATTCAATCGACTGGGCCTCTACTGCGTTCGCGTCCTGCCAGAGCCGGGCCTCTCCGGTGTAGAGGGCGATGGCTGAACTGCCGTGGACGCTCATTGATCGAGCGGTCACGTGGATGGGGTTGGACGAAGATAGAAGCGCGCCACCCGGCTGCGGCTTCAGATCGCTGTAGGTCGTCTTGACGTCGCCTTCAGCGAAGGCGTCTCCGGTGGCGCGATTCAAGCGCATAGAGTTCGCCGTTGTGGTCATTCCACCATCGGTCACGCGAGGAGAGCCGGTGAGCATTAAGACTTGGTCGGCTGGGGTATAGCGGGCGCGGGCGCCCCAAGCTTGGCGCTCTCCGTCGACGTAAGTGACGCTTCCCTGCTGCACGATGGCTTGGATGCCGCTGCCGGGCTGGAAGGTGGCGTCGACGACGCGACTGGTGCTGACGCGGTCAGGCTCCCCGGGATTCTGGCTGACGATGCGTGCGTCGGGCTTGCCGTGAACTGAAGTGAACTGCCCGGAACTGTCAAACTGGGCGTTAAACTTCGCTGCCGTGACAAGCGTTTGCTGTCCGCTGCCGGCGGCGGGGCGAATGGTGATCTGGGCGGCACCGGAGGTTTCGGCTCGGTCGAGATGGCTTCCCTCAGCGGCATGAGAATCGTTAGCCATAAAAAAATCCATGCCTTGCGCGGTTAACTCCAGATCCTGCGCGCTCGATGGGGTGGTCACGGGATTCTGATGCTGCAGCAACTTCACGTGGTCTTCGGCGTGGACCTTGTTCAGAAAATTCTTGCTGGCGAATTCGAGGACGACACGACCCGCTTTGCCTTGCATGGGCCACTCTTTTGGCGTTTCGTCCGCGAGCTTCGCTGTGGCGCTCGGATTGGACTGGCGGGGACGCCCGTCCTCCATCGAATCTGGTGGCGAATTGCCTGCGATCTGGGTTTGGACATCTCCAGAAAAAATAGCGGTTCGCAGCGTGTCGTGCTGTTTGGCCATCATCAGCTCGAGCTGCTCGGATCGTGCTTCGGCGGGCTGCGAGCCCTCGGCTCTTACCAGCACGTTGCCACGGGCCAGAACACGGTCCACAGTGTTGTCCGAGCGCAGAAAAAGTGTGGCCTCGTCGGCGTCGCATTGCCGCGCGCCACTCTGCACGTGGGGATGATCGAGCACGACATGGTGTGGATCCTTGGTAATGGTTCCCCGTACCGCGGTTATAGTTGCGGCGGTCGCACCGCTGAACGCGAGATTCACCTGTGACTGCAAGGTCAGCACGTTCGCCTTTGCCGCATAATTCACGCCTACGGCAGATCCGCTGCCTTGCGGCAGATCAAAGTCGACTCTCTCCTTGGTGTGGGCGTCGCCCGTGTTCTGGTTGAAGATCAGGCCGCTGGTCTTGAGGTGGATGGGATTTTTCAGGTCCGTGGGAGGGGACTGGTCGGGATTCAGCAGGCCTTCCGGATTTGACTGCAGATCAATTTGGACTTCGCCTTTGGCGATAACGTTTCCAGTCTGCTGGTCGTATTCGAAGTCGGCGCCACGGATCTGATCGAAGCGGCTGGAGTCGCTTCCATAAAGCGTGATTTGCACATCATGCAGTTCGGCGTGTCCGCCTTGCTTGAACTGGACGGCCTTGCTGGCCTGGATGGTAAATAGGGTGCGTCCCTGCTCCGACTTCGAGACGGTGAAACCGGTAGCGCTTTGCTTGATTTCGAGGCCGATTTTCGCTGGAACCTGTTGCAGGGCGTTCTGGATGCGATGACGCGCGTAGAAATATGTCCCCGCGACGAGCAATATGGCTGCAATCGTGGCGCCAGCAAACCAGCGGCGCAGGCGGGATAGATTAGAGGGCATCTGGAGATTAGTGTACTTCAGGGTCGGCTTCGGGCTTCGGGCTTCCGGGTAAAGACAGCTGTCAGTTCGTCGTTCTCGGTTCTCAGATGGGTTTTCTGTGCACTGCATGTTCGTTCGGGTGTAAGATACGCGACCAGAATTAGAGTTGTCGGGCCGACCCTGGGCACTCGAACAGGAGGATCCGATGAGCCCCCGCATTTCTTATAGCGCTGCCCAGGATGATTTGTTCAATCCCGGACGTCGAGACGGTTTCTTTTCTCCGGCACCGCAATCTGAAGCGGCTTTATGCGCGGAGATGGCAAGGTTAGCCTACTGCAGGAAAGAACCTGACTTTGGTTTCGACCAAGAGCGAATCCAGAAAATTTTAAAGGGTGTCGGATTCAAATGCCAATTCTTCGAGAGCCAGAACAGGCCACAAGGCAAAGGAGTTCATTGCTTTCTGGCGGTCGGGGATGACACAGGGGAGAACGGCAAGCTGGCCGTGGTCTCGTTCCGGGGAACGGATGTTGAGGACACGAGCAATCTGGTATTCGACGTTGATCTTGAGCTGGAGAAGTGGCCGGGTCCTGCCAAGGTGCACCGAGGTTTTGCCAAAGCGCTCGAAGAGGTCCGGCCCGGTCTTACTCTGGCACTCGAAAGCATGGGACCATGTCGCTCGCTTTATACGGGCCACAGTTTAGGCGCCGCCATGGCGACGTTGATGGCCGGCTTGCGACGGCCCAATGCTCTCTATACTTTCGGCAGTCCCCTCGTCGGCGACGTCGATTTTGTCGCTGCGCTGCAGAATCTTAAGAGCTTCCGCTATGTGGACTGCTGCGATCTGGTGGCGCGAGTACCGCCGGAGGGGTTGGGCTATCGGCATCTCGGAGTACCGCATTACATCAAACGCAATCGCAAGGTGACCATCAATCCGAGTGAACTGTCGATTTTCTGGGACCACGTCTCGGCTGTCGCGGTGTATGTGGTGCGATACGCTTTCCGGAAGGACAACGAAAGAGTGCGCGAGCTGGCTGACCATGCTCCGATCAATTACGTTTGGCCGGTGAAGGGGCAGGCGTAAAGGCTGGCTTCGGGAGTAGAGCTCCAGGCTTTAGGCGACCACCATATTTGGCCATCCGGAGCGGAGCAACTGCTTCGCGCAGCGCAGCAGTTGCGGAATCGAAGGATCCCTACTTGCTCAATGCGGTCGTGCTGCGGAGAGGCGTTCTGGTTTGCTCGCACAGGAACACGTCTGCGCCGAAATGCCTTGCAGCATTTGAATCACAATCGCCTTCGCAGGGGTCCTTCGACAACGTTGCGGTTGCTTTGCGACCGCAACTTCGCTCAGGATGACATCTATTTGAGTGCGCGATGCGCAACTACCTTCACGCCGGTCGCTTGGTGGGTGAACCTGGAACTCCCGAAGTCGCGGAGGCAGAGTTCCAGTCCTCCGAATTCCGGGTGGTCGTTGTGATCTAGGGTGAAGGCAATATCCAAAGCATCACCGGGGAGGAGCTCTGCTTGCAGGATGCGCTCGGCCATGCGCCATCCGAGGGCATCGTGGACGATTGATTTTCGCCAGCCACGATCGCAACTCTGTGCGTGAACTCGGGGCAGTACGCCTGCTTCGCCGAGGTCTTCGTTTTGCAACGACAGTTTCAGCTTCACGTGTTTTTCTTTGATCACTCGAGGCATCGCCATCACGCGCAGGTTGCGAGCGGCAAAGACTGGTTCGGGATTGCCCATGCCGAAGGGCTTGAGTCGCTGCAAGGCTTGAAACAGGTCGTGGGTGATTTGATCGAATGGAAGTTCGGCATCGAGATCGAGGACGGGTTCGAAATCGGCGAGCGTCAGGCGGGCGCGGGCGTATGCGTCGAGATGGGTGCACAGTTCTGGCAGATTCGCGGCGGGCATGGAGAAACCAACGGCGTGGGCGTGTCCGCCGAAGCGGGTGAATAGCGAGGCGCGGGATTCGAGCGCATTCAACAGGTGAAATGCGCGAATAGAGCGGCCGGAGCCGTGGGCCTGATCGCCGTCGCGGGAAACCACGAGCGTAGGGCGGCAATAACGCTCGACCAGGCGAGTCGCGGTGATGCCGATGACGCCGCGATGCCATCCGTCACCGTCGATGACCAGGCAGAAGGCATCAAGGAGCGCGGGCTCCTGCTCGAGTCGCAAATGAATTGCGTCCAGAATTCTGCGTTCTTCCGCTTGACGGCCGACGTTGAGCTGGTCGAGTTTGCTGGCGATTTCGCGGGCCCGGGCCGCATCTTTCACGCTGAAGAGTTCGATCACGTCGCGGGCAACGTCCATGCGGCCGGCGGCGTTGATGAGCGGCGCGATGCGGAATCCAACTTCGCCCGACGTAAGTGGCCTGCCGCCGACTTGCGCGACTTCGAGCAACGCCTTGAGCCCGGGATTTACGGCGGAGCGCAAAGCTTCGAGACCCAGCTTGGCGAATACGCGGTTCTCTCCGGTCAAGGGTACGGCGTCGGCGATGGTAGCGATGGCGACCACTTTCATGAACGAATTCAAGAGCGGGACTTGATCTCTATGAGTGAGGCGACGCTCCATGAGAGCTTGCGCCAATTTGAATGCAACGCCCGCACCGCAAAGCGCCTTGCACGAATATTCGCAACCTAGCTGATTTGGATTCAGCACAGCCAGAGCGGTCGGCGTGCCGTCCTGGCCCGGGAGGTGGTGATCGGTGACGATCAGATCCACGCCGAGGCGATCCGCAGTCTCGGCGGCGGCGAAGGCACGAATGCCGGTGTCCACGCTGATGATGAGATGAATGCCTGCGGCGGCGGCGCGTTCGATTACGTCTCCACGAAGATCGTAGCCTTCTTTGATTCGATGGGGAACGTGAAAGTCGGCAGAACCGCCGCAAAGTTCGATCGCGGTTTTGAGGATGACGATCGCGGTTGTGCCGTCCACGTCGTAGTCGCCGTAGATCAGGATGCCTTCCTTGCGGTCGATAGCGGCGTCGAGACGATCGACGGCGGCTTTCATGCCAGACATTAAATAAGGAGAGTGCAGATGGGCGAGAGATGGACTGAGGAAGCGTTCCGCAGTTTCGGCGTCGTCGATTCCACGCATGACGAGAAGACGAGCGAGAGTCGCGGCGAGTTGTGTCGTTTTGAGGCCGAGGGCGCCGTTCGAAAATAAAGCTGCCGCCAGACGTTCGGTCTGGGCGAGATCAGCGGTCTTTGGAAGCCATTTCATTCCGTGATTCAGATTCTGCGGGAAGTATCATTCTACTCGCAGCGGAGTCTTGGTAGCGCCGCTGTTCCGGCGGCTGTGCCCGCCCCGAGCGAAGCCGAGGGGATGACGGCGCTACAAAAAGCCGCCGAGCTTTGCTCGACGAAACGGGTCGAAGACCCGTCCCTACACTCACGAGTCCGTCTGCATTTAATAGGGCTTGTCGTCGTCCTGGTCGGGTTCGTCGATGGAGAGGCCGGCGAAATCGTCAGCCATTTCTAGGATATTCTGGTAGCGCTCGTACCAGGGCGTCGACGCTTCGTAGACCATCATTACACCTTGTTGAGGGAAGCCGAGTTGAACGAAGCCGGTCTTGCCGACGTAGGTGCGCAGCCAGCGGGCGTCCTCGATGTCCTCATCGCTGGTGAACTCCGCCGTGCTCAGGCGCTGGATCATGGCATCAAGTTCGTCGCGGTCCAGCCGCCACGAGTCCATCGTGAGGAATGGGGCTGCTGCAGCTTTGGCCAGTTCCACGAAATCTTTCCAGCTGTCGGGGTTGTCTTGCGACTTCCAGGTAACGCTCTGCACTTGTTCGTAGTCGACGAAGCCGGGAAAACGGCGCATGCCGTGGCCTTCGATGAAGGCGACCATGTCGTCTTTAAGGCTGCTGAGATCGTCGGAGACAGAAGGCATATGGGGCTCTGGATAATTGCATTGTATGCCTGAATGCGGGGGAGAAGGCAAATGGGGATCGGTCGTTCGTCGTTCGCAAATGCGATCGGTCGATGTTCGTTGGTGGTTGGTCAGCAGGCGAACGACCAAGGACCGACGACCTTCACTATGCTACACTATTTGTTTCACGACGAACCTCCGATCCGCACCATGCTTCTTTCCAAAGAATATGTGGGCTATTTGGCCCGCGAAGTCACGAAAAAACTGATTGCAGGCAAGTTCATCGAGACCAAAGCTGCGGCCGCGGTCACGGAGAAGGTGCATGCGGCGATACTCGATGAATTCTCGCTCGAGGATCGAATCAATGACGAGGTCCGCGTGATTCTGGAGGAATATTCCGCCGAGATGCAGAAGACGGGAGCCAACTATCAGGAAATGTTCCGCAAAGTGAAGAACGAACTGGTGCGTAAGTACAAGGCGGTGCTGTGAGAGTAAGCCGTGACAAAGTGAATAAAATGGCGCACGTGGTCACGGACGCATTGGCCGAGACGGATGATTTGGACTTTATCGAGGACCGAAATACAATCCGACTGGAAGTGCGCAAGGTTCTGGAAGACCTGCTGAATCAGGAGGAGAAAATCGATCAGGCAGCGCGCCACAAGATCGAGAATCAGAAGCGGACCATCCTCGAGGGCAGTCAGGAATGGGATATTCTTTATCGTAAGTACTACAACGAAGAAGTGAAGAAGCTGGGAATATAAGGCCGCGGGAATCCCGTTCTCAGCGGGTCGCGAATTTCCACACTGCCACAACCACAAAAGCGCCTAGCCCGACCACATACGCCCAGCCCCGTCCTTTTTGGAACCTTTCCTGATCGATCATTGAACACCTCGCAAAACTGTTCTAACTATGCCACGAACGTGGATGCAGAGCGAGAACTCTTCTGTTCATCGCAGGCCATCTGTGCCGAAGGTGGTCCTGCCAGTTCACAAAAAGTAGCGATTTTGGTGCCTTGTAGCAGTAAGATTGTCACGGTTGCCGGTGATAACGATCAAGGCAGAAATCAAGGCTTGGGCTTTTAATAGAGCGTTGGCCAGTTTCATGAGTGCGCCATGTTCAACGTAGCAAATCGTAAATTCTGAGAGCATTTCTCACACTGGAGGAAAATCCCATGAGTGTAATGACACCGCCCGGAATCAAAAATTCGGGCGATTATATTGAAGATGTAATGTCTACGGTAAAAGCGAAAAACGCGGCGGAGCCTGAATTTCACCAGGCAGTTCAGGAAGTATTCGATTCTCTAAGGCTGGTGCTGCAGAAGCATCCGGAGTATAGATCGTCGAAGATTCTTGAGCGCATCACCGAACCCGAGCGCGTCATCATGTTCCGCGTGCCCTGGTTTGACGATCGCGGCGAAATTCAACTGAACCGCGGTTTCCGCATCGAGATGAACAGCGCCATCGGCCCTTACAAGGGCGGACTGCGCTTCCATCCCTCGGTCAACCTCGGCATTTTGAAGTTTCTGGCCTTTGAGCAGGTGTTCAAGAACTCGTTGACCACGCTGCCCATGGGCGGCGGCAAAGGCGGATCGGATTTCGATCCCAAAGGCAAGAGCGACAACGAAGTCATGCGCTTCTGCCAGAGCTTCATGACCGAACTGTCGCGGCACATTGGACCGGACACCGACGTTCCGGCGGGCGACATTGGGGTTGGCGGACGCGAGATCGGCTTCATGTTTGGCCAATACAAGCGCCTGCGCAATGAGTTCACCGGCGTGCTGACCGGCAAAGGCCTGAGCTGGGGTGGGTCACTTATTCGTCCCGAGGCCACTGGCTACGGCTGCGTGTACTTCGCTGAGCAGATGTTGAAGTCGCGCAAGGATTCGTTTGAAGGCAAGCTCTGCCTGGTATCGGGCAGCGGTAATGTTTCGCAGTACACGGTTGAGAAGCTGCTTGATCTGGGCGCGAAGCCGCTTACGTTCTCGGATTCAGACGGCCTAGTTTACGATCCGGATGGGATCGATCGCGAGAAACTGGCTTGGGTGATGGAGCTGAAGAACGTTCGCCGCGGACGCATTCGCGAATACAGCGAGAAGTTCAGGAAGGCGATCTTCATGCCCACAGACATCAAGCTGGAGCACAGTCCGCTGTGGAACATCAAGGCGGACTGCGCATTCCCGAGCGCCACGCAGAATGAGATCAGGGCAAAAGACGCCACGAACCTCATCAACAACGGTTGCAAGCTGGTGGCCGAGGGCGCGAACATGCCTAGCACTCTGGAAGCGACCAAGATGTTTCTGGAAGCCGGGATTCTCTACGGGCCGGCGAAGGCTGCGAATGCCGGCGGTGTAGCGACCTCCGGCCTCGAGATGGCCCAGAACAGCGCACGGTTGAGCTGGACACGCGAAGAAGTCGACGACCGGCTGCACAAAATCATGATCGCCATTCACAAGAACTGCTTCGAGACGGCCGAGAAATACGGCACCCCGGGCAATCTGGTGAACGGCGCCAACATCGGCGGCTTCCTGAAGGTCGCCAATGCCATGCTGGATCAGGGTCTGGTGTAGCTCGTGTGCAGCGGACACTCCTGTCCGTCTCTCTGTAGAGACGTTGCTCGCAACGTCTCGCTTGGCTATGATGCGGGGTGGAAGAAGTTCCACCCCGCAAGTTTTTGGGGTCAGCTGGCAAGATCATAGAAATGAAGAATCCGTACGCGATATCTTCGCCGTTCTTGGCATTGCTCATAACAGCGATTCTTCCAATTCTGGCCGGAGCTTGCACTCTTGTGTACCCCACTGTTCGCGCTGGTCCCGGTTTTCTTGTGATGGTCACGGATCGCGGGCAGGCGGTTCAAGGACTCCGCTTGCAACTCGTCAGAAACGACACGCGAAACACCGCGAGGCCCGATGTCATAGACGCAATCTCCGACGATCACGGGCTTGCGCAGTTCAATCATGTGTTGCCAGGTTCCTTCTTCCTAAGCGCAGCCCACGATGGCGGAATGGCTGACGGCGTCACTATTGAAGTTTCGCGCGATGGGCCGGGTGCCGTGACAGTGCCTCTGAAATGGCCCGGCGAGAAGCCAGTATGCGTCCGCACGGTCAGCGGCACTCTAAGAGATCCTCTCAGACCACGGCAATTCTCAGTCTCCCTGTTGGAAGGCTTGTCGACTCGAGTGATTGAGACTACCAATACCGACAGCGGCGGCCAGTTCACTCTCCCGAATGTTGCCTCGGGAATTTACTTTCTGGCACTAACGCCGTTCGGAGCTCGTAGCGAGTCATCCGAAAAAGGTGGTGACTGGATTGCGATCGAGGTCAATAGCAAGGCTGATGAGGAGAAACTGGATCTGGACCTAGGCTGGTCTAGCTGCGGATTCAGCTATACAGATCGAACCAAATGCTCGCACCCGGACTTAACCGTGGAGGGCCTCTGCGGCAATGTCGTCGATACCGTTGGCGCGGTCGTTTCCAATGCAGATGTTTTGCTGTTGGACAACAGTCCAAACCAAAACGTCATGAAGGAGGTGCACACAGATTTTGCTGGCCGCTTCGACGTGCACGATGCCAAGGACGGGACGTACCGACTAGTCGTTAGGAGCCCGGGGTTCTATCCGCTGAAAGAGATGGTGCACATTCAGAGTTCAAAGGCGTCTGAGTCATGCTCGCGACCAGTTAGTGTGCGGTTAGGTTTGCTTGGTTCCTGTAGCACCGCCGAAATGATCCCACGTTCGGCTCCTGAACAGCTCTTGGTGAAGTGAGATGTCCATCCTTCAGACCCCCGACCCGATCGTCGACCCCGAGCGCCTCTTCGAAGGCTTCGAGAACCTGATGCCCTTCCGGGTGCAGGATATTCTGCTCGTCTCTAGCCTTTACGACTCTTTCATTCTGCGCGAAGACGGCCGGCTGAATGAGCTGCTGATCGGGGAATCTCTCGAACTCGAGCAGCAGCAGATTCCCGGGATCACCCACGTTTCGTCCGGCGCGGAAGCATTGAAGCTGGCGCGATCTCAGCCGCGATTCAATCTGATCGTCACCAACCTCGAAATCGAAGACATGGACGCGGCGCAGTTGGCACGCGAGGTCAAAGCGGCAGGGCTCGACGTACCCGTGGTCGTGCTGGCATACGACTATCGCGAGATCAAGAAGTTCGTGGCTCGCAACCCGGTCACCGATTTGCAGCAGATATTTCTGTGGCAGGGCAATGTCCGAATTCTGATTTCGATCGTCAAGTACATTGAAGATAAGCGCAACGTTGAACACGATACCCGCGCCATCGGCGTGCCGGTGATCCTGGTAGTCGAAGACAACATTCGCTATTACTCGTCGTTTCTTCCGACTATCTATACCGAGCTGATTACCCAGTCTCGCCGCCTGCTCAGCGAAGGATTGAACGTTGCGCACAAGCTGGTGCGCATGCGGGCTCGGCCGAAGATTCTGCTGGCGTCGAACTACGAAGATGCGGCGCGGCAGGTGGTGAATTACCGCGAGTATCTGCTGGGCGTGGTGTCGGATGTCGAATTCCCCCGCGCCGGCGAGTTGAGCCCCGACTCAGGATTCGAATTGGCCCGCATGGTGCGTGAAGAAGTACCGGATGCTCCCATCGTCCTGCAGACCAGCCGGACTGAATTCCGGGCGCGGGCGCATGCGGAGGGATACTCGTTCCTGCGGAAACGCTCACCTACGTTGTTGCGCGATCTGCGCCGTTTCCTCACCGAGCAGTTCGGCTTCGGCGACTTTGCGTTCCGTCTGCCCGATGGGAGCGAGGTAGCGCGGGCGAGGGATTTGAACGAACTCGAGGCCCGGCTTCACGAAGTTCCGGCAGAGAGCATCGCGTACCACAGCGAGCGGAACCATTTCTCGCGCTGGTTGTGGGCGCGGACCGAGTTTGCCCTGGCGCAGAAACTCCGGCCACGGAAGGTCTCCGACTTCGCCACGCTCGAAGACTTGCGCCGCGATCTGATCGAGTCGATCGCTGAGTATCGCAACGAACAGAGCCAGGTTCTGATCGGAGATTTCAACGCGTCCACGTTCAAGTCGACCGAGGGCTTCTTTCTGCGAATTGGTGGAGGTTCGCTCGGCGGAAAGGCGCGGGGACTGGCTTTCATTCGCCACCTGTTGCACAAATATCAGACAGCGCGCCGCTTCGCCGATGTCCACATCGCCGTCCCGCCTAGCGTGGTGCTGGCGACGAATATGTTTGATCGCTTTGTCAGCGAGAACAATCTGCTCGACTTCGCCATCAACAGCAACAACGATGCTGAAATTCAGCGTCGATTCCTTGAGGCGTCTCTTCCCGCTTCGCTGCGTGACGATCTGCTCGCGTGTCTGGCCGAGGTGCATTATCCGCTGGCGGTGCGTTCTTCCAGCTTGCTCGAGGATTCGCAATACCAGCCCTTTACCGGCGTGTACGAAACTTTCATGCTGGCCAATCAGCATCCCGATTTGTCGGTGCGTCTGGAGCAGTTGATGGAGGCGATCAAGCGCGTCTATGCTTCGACCTTCAGCCAGCATGCCAAGGGATATGTGCGGGCTACGCCGTATCGGCTGGAAGAAGAGAAGATGGCGGTCATCGTGCAACAGGTCGTGGGCACGATTCATGGTTCGCATGATGGACAGCGGTTCTATCCGGATTTCTCAGGCGTGGTGCGATCGCACAACTTCTATCCGGTACCGCCCATGAGTTATGAAGACGGAATCGCCGCCGTGGCATTGGGCCTGGGGCGGGCGGTTGTGGATGGTGGAAAATGCTTGACCTTCTGTCCGCGTTATCCCCGAAATCTTTTGCAGTTTTCCTCGGTGGAAGATATCTTGGCGAACTCGCAGCGGGAGTTCTGGGCACTTGAGCTTGATCTCGAGCGCCGTGCTGATCCCATGTCTGATCCGCTGCTTGAGCTCAAAGAATCTCGCTTCGGTCTGGACGTGGCGGAGAGCGACGGAACCTTGAACAACCTGGGATCGACGTACTCAGTCGACAACAACGTCATTTATGACGGGCTGAGCCGGCCTGGTACCCGCGTCGTGAGCTTCGCTCCGATTCTGAAGCATGGAGTGTTTCCGCTGGCCCTGATTCTTGAGCTGCTCACGAGAATTGGCGACGAGGCCTTCGGCCGGCCGGTGGAAGTGGAGTTCGCAGTGCGCCTGCCGCAGACACCACGGGAGACGGGCGAGTTTGGATTTCTGCAAATACGTCCGCTGGTACTTTCTCGGGAAGGCGAAGAATTGCGGATGGAAGATGTGAATCCGGAGCGGCTGGTCTGTCACAGCTCCAAGGTGCTGGGCAATGGACGCGTCGGGGACCTGCGCGACGTCGTGGTGGTCGACTTTCACCGCTTCGAGCGGTCTCGAAGTCAGGAAGTAGCCGAAGGGGTGGCCCACCTGAATGCCAAACTGAGTGAAAGCGGAACTCCATACCTGTTGATTGGCGTCGGACGCTGGGGATCGAATGATCCCTGGCTCGGAATCCCTGTCGAGTGGGACGAGATTTCAGGAGCGCGCGTGATTGTGGAGGCAGGGTTTCGAGACTTTCGCGTGACCCCATCGCAAGGCAGCCACTTCTTCCAGAACCTCACAGCGTTTCAGGTGGGATACTTCACCGTCAATCCAGATGCAGGAGAGGGTTTTGTGGACTGGGAGTGGCTTGGCGCCATGACGGCGGTTGAGGAGCAGGGATGTGTGCGGCATTTGCAATTTGACGCGCCGCTGGTCGTCGTGATGAATGGGAAGACCAGCCTGGGAATGGTGTTCAAGCCGGAAGGGCCATAGCAAACCGCATCCTTTGTGTACCTTTGTGTCCTTTGTGATTTGATGAAGTGCAAACGCCAGAACCACAAAGGACAGTCCTATATATAACCACGACTACAAATCTATCTGACTGAAATAAAATAAATAAGCTTATTGACAAAATGCCAGAGTGGAGCATAGCTTACACATCTATTACACATTTTAGCGTTTCTCGCGCCGCTTCAAACGAGGAACGAAGATGCCGGAACAACACACCATCCTTGGCGGCAAGGTTCACGTCTACAAGCGTCCAAACCGCAGCCTGTGGTATAGCTCAAGCTATTTCGCGGGCAAGAAGCGGCGCACCAACACCAAAGAAGAGAGCCTCTCCAAAGCCAAGGAAATCGCCGAGGACTGGTACCTACAGCTTCGCGGAAAACTCCGCGCTGGAGAGATCAAAAGCGAAAAGACCTTTCGCGAGGTGTCGGAACAGTATCTGCGCGAGTACGACATCATCACGCAGGGACAACGCAACACGCAATACGTGAATGGCCAGCACTGGCGGTCGAGCGTTCACTTGGTCCCGTTCTTCGGGAACCTGGGCATCTCGGAGATCACCGCAGGAAAGATCCAGGAATAGCGAATTCACCGACACCAGCAAGCAATTGCTGAACGCGGCAAGCCACCGGGGCACAGCACCATGCATCAGGAAATCGTGACGCTGCGGCAGACCCTGAAAACTGCGCTTCGCCACGGATGGCTCGACCGATGAACGACTCGGAACTGGGCTGCGGTTGATGACGGAGTCACGGCCATGGAAAAAGCTGCTTGAACAACTGGCCGATGTCCCAACGCCGGCGGGACCGACTCCGCGTGAACTTGGGAATCGCGTGGGCGACGATAAGGCTGAAGGAAAGTTAAGATAGCGGTCTGTCTAAGAACAATGATGAGACGACGCCCATTGATTGCCTCTCCGCTCAAATGGCAAATGACCGCAGCCCCAGTATTGCCCCCGCCAATCCCAGTTTTGGCAGAGCGTGACGGCACCCAGCTCAGGGTGCCGCGTGCGGTGGTACTGATGGACACTCGGGAGCAGACGCCTTTCGATTTTTCGCGTTTCTCTGGCTGGTTCGTACGAGTCGAGAAGAAGGCTCTCAAAGTTGGAGATTACACCATCGCTGGACTGGAGGACATCTGCGCCGTGGAGCGGAAGGATCTCGCCGACTTGATTCATTCCTTCACGGTCGATCGTCCGGCGTTTATCAATCGGCTCCGGTTCATGAGCTCCCTCCCTCATCGGTTATTGGTAATCTCAGCCGCGCTCAGCCAGGTGAAGTCTCCTTACGCTCACTCCAACATTAGCCCCAACCGCATTCTGCAGTCCCTGATCGCTGTCCTCGCCGGACTGAACATTCCTTTCCTGTGCACGGAAACCCACGAATTGGGCGAGGAAGTCGTCGCCTCTTATCTGTACCAGATTCATCTGTACGACTGGCTGGAAACCAAAGACTATGGCCGCTTTCTTGTCGACAACGATCTTTAGGCCACAAAGTCGGCCGTCTGGTCACGAACTCGACTGATAAGCCGCTCGTGGGGCGGCGACCATTGGTTGCTAAAGGGACCGTTATATGCGTTTCAAGTTGAGTGTCGCATTCGCCCGCACTTGCAATCGCTGAGTCTTGGGTCAAGGCGCGCAACGGATAGGCTTCTTGGACAAGTCTGACGGTTGCCGTTTTCAGCACGAGCTCTTGGGTGTGTTCCCTCCCTCTGTCTACAATGTCGTTTCCAACTCGAAGCCCTCAATCATCTCGGTAAGCGTCTTTTGCGCCGAGTCACGCCTTTGTTGCAAGTCCGAGATCTCACGCTGTAAAGACTGCACTCGGTCCTCCTGATCATTCAGTTCTCGCGCATAGCGTTCCACCAAAGCCTTCTCTTCGGAACTGCCCTTGAGCGCCTTCATGTTCTCGCGCACTCGCTGCTGATCTTCGGCAATGCTGGACATCTGCGCCTTACGGGCGGCGATATCGGCTTCGAGGGCGGCAATAGCGTTCTTTTGCCCCACCACCCGTCGCAACATTTTCTCCACCTCGGCATTGACAGCGTTTTGGCTAACAAAGTAATCGACTTGGCCGTCCGACACGTTGGTCAATTGATACCGTGTTGAAATTGGCCGGTATTCTTTCACGCTCACGATTGTGGTTTTCTTGGGCTCAGCACTTGACCGGAAGCGATGGAACGATGCAGTGCTCTCCGCTGGCTCAGTTCCGTCGGCTAGCTGCCACCCTGGGCGTGCGGGATGCTCGATCACAACAGTCCGGGCAGAGGTATCGCGGTTGCGAATAGTGTAGACGTGCTCTTCCCGCTCCTCGGTTATCTGGGTCATGGCTCCATGCGCGATCACGATCTTGCTGATCTTCTGTTTTTCCGATTTCTGCTTCTCATCCACCAACAAGCCGAGGTCGGCCGCGTAAGACAGCAAACGTTTTTCACCCGGCTTGATGGATTCCATCAGACCCTCACCGGCAAACGTGTCGGTTTCGAGCACGTTGAAACTGCCTCCGTCGAGTGTGAGGTCGCTGCTGTTATTAATCCAAAGAGCACGAAGCACCGATGGTTGCGAAGGATTCCAGACCGAAACCTTTTCTGCGTCGATGCGTGCCTGGAGGATGGGCACCATTGCCGACTGGTTCTTGCGGATGGTGACGCGGTCCTTGAGCTTGTACTCGAACAGATCGCCGATTTCTTGGGTTTGTGCCATGGTGGTTGTGGTTTCAAGAGACTGCGCTACTGCTGTGGCTTCAAAGTGGTCACGGCCGCCACCGCCAACTCTGAAAACCCCACCGCCAGTGCCCCCGCCGTGACCCGCACCGAATCCGCTGCCGATTCCGGCGCCAGAGCCCGACAGAATTCCGCCAATAACGCCTCCCGCTTGACCTCCGGGAATACCAGATGGAGCGCCATCTTCTTTAACTGAATTTGGAATTGTCGTTGGCGACCGGAGCTGTCCATTGACGACTTCGGACTCTTCCATGGTTGCTTCATGCGTCTGCGGAGTGACCATTGCGTTTTCCGGCAACGGCACAACTGGACGGCGTGTGTAGTAAGGCTGTGACAATTCTTGGACGAACGACTGCGGCCCTCCCGCTACCAGCGATAGCTCGACATTCTTCCAGTCTTCGCCAACCGTGTTATCCACGATGGCCCAGCCTTGCAGCAACGGCTTGCCTTCCCTCGGAACCACGATGCGGTACGTACACTTCCACACCGGGACTTCGCTGATGTAGCTGACCAGCAGCTCTCGGTCGCCATCGCCTGCGGTCGAGATGGCCATGCGCCGAACATCCTGGTCGCGCGTGGAAGCGACCATGCCCAGATACTTTCCGACCTGTTCATTCACATCCTTTTCTTCAATCCGCACGCTGGTCGCGGGATTCAGGTCGAACACTCGGACTTCGCCGTTGTCGGTCACGATGGAAAGCTGATTGACCGTGATCTTCTGGTCGTCCTTGACGGGCAACTCCCGCTGGTCAATGCTCAACAAACGACCGGAGACGTTCGCAGATCCACTGCGCACTTCTAGGCGTGCACCGCGGAGTGCATCAAGGAATTGGACTGTGGTTGGGTTTTCACCTACCGGGAGATGCAAAGAAACCAGCCTCCGCTCCAGCGAAGCAGTCGAGTTGTAGCTTACACCGGTGATTCTTCCTTTCCCGAGATCCAACACCGTCAGAGACTTCAGCACGTCATTCAGTTGCGCTGTGGTGAAATCGATGTCTACGTCCTGATTGCCATGAATGCGGCCGGCATGCTCGAAGTACCCAACGCCATTCTTATAGAGGATGACCCTGGTCACCGGCAGGCGTGCCGCCGAACCCGTTGCGGCAGTTGCCGGTCGAACCGTTGGCTGTGCTGAAGTCTGAGCGCATGACATCGTGGCGAGTGTCAACCACAGCAGTGCGAGTGTTCGAATACGCACGTCTCCTCCTTATCAAATCAAGCGGTCACTGGTGCTGCCAATGCCTGCCGAAGTTGTTTTCGCGAAGACGATTCGCAGCGCAGTAGATTTAGACACCGACAATCGGAAGTTTGGACGGAACTCCCACTCATTTCAGTACAGCCGGAAACTGACCTCGATATTGACCTGAACTGCTACGGGGTATCCGTCCTTCATTGAGGGCTCGAACTTCCATTTCCGAACTGCCTCGATGGCTTTTTCATCGAGGCCCATGCCGAGCGACCGCTGCACACGGATATGGCGCGGCCCGCCATCTGGGCCGATGACGACCCAGAGCAACACCGTTCCCTGGTACTTTGCATGGCGAGCCTCTTCGGAATACTCCGGATCTGGATCGTAGATTGGGCGTGGTGCGGAAACCCCTCCGCCCACGCGATAGGCGCCGCCGCCGGTGCCACCGCCATGTCCTGGGCCAAAGCCAGCGCCTTCTCCTGAGCCGATTCCCCCGCCGCTGCCACTTCCAAGTCCGCCGCCCGACCCGGTTCCGTTCGACGGTGGCTGGAGAATCGCGGAAAGAGGATTGCCAATCTGAGACATCAGCGGGACGGTCAGCGCAGGCGGGCCTACAATCGCCGGCTCCGCGACAAGTCTCGGCCGTTCACTGCGTACCACGATTGCTGGAGGAGTTATCTGCTCCCGCGCGAAACGAGCCAGGCTTCGTTTTGATTCGGCCAGTTTGTCTCTGTCACCACCGCCTCCCCCACCTCTGCTTTTTTCGATGGACGGCGGTAACACAAATGCACTGATGTCCGTCAGCAGAATGCTAGTCGTATGAGGTGTGAGTTGCGTTTGTCTCGTGATCCAGAGTCCCGTTGTCGCTACGACTGCAATCAAGGCGACGTGGATCGCCGCTGAAATCGCGAAATTTCCGCGATGGACAGGGTTCCCGTCACCTGGTCCAAACAGGGTTGGCAGAATCTCATCAAGTTTCAGGTCCCGCCGTGCTTCTCCCTGTTCTCTTGTCTCGCGGCGAATGTCAACATTCGCTGCAACTGGCACAGAATGGTTTTGTCCGAGCAACTCCGCTTTCAACTCCGTCCTGAATTCAGGATCTGGAAGCAAACGCAGTTCCGCCGCGATCCCCAACAATTCACTTATCTTGAGATCCACTTTGGGTGGTGCAGAATCCGGTTCCGCGATCATCATCTCGATCGCATCTTCAAGCTGATCGGCCATGGAAGTGCTAGCCATGATTGCTCCTTATCCGCTCACGAAGGTTTTGCAGTGCCCGCAGTTGAAGCTGTTTAATCGCGCCCTCACTTCGTCCTAATTCCGTCGCGATCTCACGCAGGCTCTTCTGACCAACGAAGCGCCGGATGATCACCCGCCACTGATCGTCTGGCAGCGTTTCGACGAGCTGGTAAAGCATTGCCCGCTGCTCGATATCGTCTTTAATGCCTACCTGCTCCAGGTCGTCCGTTACGACCTCCTGCTGCTTAGCGACCCGTTGCCAGCGATCCGAAAGCACGTTCGCCGCAATCCCCAGCAGCCATGCGACGAACGGCAAGCCTTGCCACTCGAACCGCGGAATCCCCGCTAGGGCCTGGTGGAAGACATCCGCGGTCACATCCTGTGCTTCTTCGCGGTTTCCCACGCGACGTGCGACGTAGGCGTAGACGCGTTCAAAATTGTTCTCGTACAGCTCGGCAAAGCGCGCCGGATCCTCCTGCGCCGCCTCAACCTGCAGCCGCTCATCATTGTGGTTCTTCAGGTTCTGGTTTTCCAGCGCCTTCAAGGTGTTCTCCGCGGCACTTCGTTCTTAATCAGACAATGCCGAAAACAAGCGGAAAAGTTACGGTCCCGGCAGACTTATTTTTGTCTGGGAGTATCCACACAGGGCCCAATCTCCTTAGAAGTGAGATGCAGGGAGTTACGCCCAATGATTTCGATTGCATGATTTGGGGACCTCTGTTTTTGACCAAGGCTCACGGAGAGCGGATCGTCGAATTGGTTGATGAAAAATGAGTGCCGGTGGACGGGTTCTGGTCGTATTGAGGGCTTAACCCGCCAATCTCTGCCCAGTATCAGGTTGTGTGCAGTTTGCGGGCTTCTGTGAGGATCTTGGTGAGACGGTTGGAGGGGCGATCGGGGCAAGAGCGAGAAGTGTCCTTTGGTAGCGGGCGGCGGAACATTTCAAGGACATGTTGAGCGGCGAGCAAAGAATCGATGACGCCGTCGGGGCCGGCACGAAGGGGAATGGATGAGGCCTTAGGCTGCGGAACCAGATACTTTGGGTGGGCCCGTGGTTGGTGGAACTCGCGCTGGAGATCGGTCAAGGCCAAATCCACATAGCGCATGGTCATCTCAGGATCGGTGTGAGCTTTCCCGTGCTGATGAAATTACTCGGCCACACCTCTCCCGAGATGACCATGCGCTACATCGATGTGGCCTTCTGCAGCGGGAATTCCAACGGGCTCGTTCCCAACCTCGGCATTTTGTTCCCCAGCCTGAACAGGCTCAATCCGCAGCCACGATTCGATTCGAAAAGTTGCCACATGCCCCAATCTGGCACTGGCTGAGCGGGAGGTTCCACCTGAGGCAGAACAAAGAATTGGCTCTTATCTTGAATCAGCCCGGTTGCTCGGCGTCAGAACCGCCCAGCTTCAACTTGCCCTGTGCACAACCCGGGACCAGCCTGCTTTTGTGCCTGAAGCCTTTACCGGCGAAAATCAGCGAAAGCTAGTGGAATCCGCACTCGATCTTATCGCCCGGACATTTCAGTCGTTTCGCCAGCAGAGTGAGAAACTTTCGGAGAGCGTGCTAGAACAAGCCAGCCAAGCCGTGAAGCTCGAGGAGCGATTGCGCCATCGCGTCAGTTTGCTTGACGGGTTCAAGATTTCCGCAATGCGTACTCGCATCCACGGTGACTACCATCTCGGGCAAGTCCTTTTCACGGGCGACGACTTTGTCATCATCGATTTCGAGGGAGAACCCGCCCGGCCTTTGAGCGAGAGGCGAAACAAGAACTCTCCCTTACAGGACGTTGCCGGAATGCTGCGCTCTTTTCACTACGCGGCCTACGCGCCACTTCTCGGAGAAATCAGCAGCCGTGAGGTTACGCAAGACAGACTCAATGCTTTGGATGTCTGGGCGCAATATTGGCAAAACGTGGGTTTCTGCTACTTTCCTAAAAACGTATCTGAGAACTTCGGGCTCTGCCTCCTTTGTTCCTCAGAGCCGTGAAGAACTTGCGGTCCTATTGGATGTCTACGTCATCACCAAGGCCGTATATGAGCTGGGATATGAACTCAACAACCGGCCGTCCTGGCTCCGGATTCCGTTGCAGAGTGTCTCGAAGCTTCTCGATGCTGCTTAGAGCCGGTTTCACAAATATCTTTGGGAAGGACAGGCTTCTTTTCTACACGGATTCGGCCTGCTGATGAAACACGGCCAGGTCATCGATGACGCTCTTCAGTTACAATCGCGGAGCGGAACTGGTGCTCATGCCTTCGGCGAGGTAACAGACGCGGAAATACGATAGACACGCAGAACGCAGGAAAAAGGGCAGCCGTACGCGAGCGCCCTCCGCCACAACGCGCAGATTACGTTGGAGTCCCGCACGCACGGGTGAGTTCTTCAGCGCTGCCTTTGAGGCGACCCGCTGGAGTGGAGCGGGCACCAAGGAACTAGGCGGCGCGTTGTTGACCTCCCCTGGAACGATTCAGCGTTTGGCTGATCGCAGTTAAGACGCTGTCATACGAAGTGAGCATTTGATGCTGGCGGGGAGCCCCCGTCCACCACAACACTCGCAGCTTAATTGTGTTCGAGTCGGGATCGCCCAGGTCCATGACGAAAACCTCGGGGCCGGGGTCCGACAAAACCCCCTGAACTTTGCTCACGGTCTTGATGATGAAAGACTTAAGTTGAGCTATGTCCCGACCGTCTCTTGCGATGAGGTCGTATTCCCAGCGACGAACGTCGTGCGCCGTATTGACCGTGACGGAGTGAGTGAATAAATCAGCATTTGGAATCACTACTTGCCTTCCATCGTAGGTTTCGATGATCGTTGCCCGTGCCTGGATCTCTTGCACAGAGCCTTCGTAGTTGTCGAGCTTGATCTCATCGCCGACGCGAAATGGTTCGGCCCATAACAACAATAAGCCCGCCAGGAAATTCTGCAATATGTTCTGAAAGGCGAATCCGATGGCAACGCCGCTAATGCCGAGGATCTTTATCAGGTCGCCGGCCTGGAAAGAAGGGGCAACGACTGAGAAAGCGACCAACAAGCCAAGCAGAATGGTCGCGGCTCCCGCTAGACGGGCGAAGACCACACCCAGGTTCGGGCGGTATTTGCGAGTGGTGCGAAGTATCACTGGGCTCACGACAATGCTAAGCATGTAGAACAGCAGAAAAACGATAACGCCCACTGTCAAAGAGGGAAGTCGCGCAACGAAACTGTCCATCATCTGATAAGCGGATTCCCAAAACTTCGCGACGTTCGAGCTCATAACGGCAACCTGATCGGGACAAGGCATCAGCCGGTTAGCTGACAACACGTCCCGTGCGCATTCAATAGAAGATTAGGGCTTCTCCTTGGGAAGGTTGGACTCGTTCGGGTGCAGTGGCTGCTGCCTTTCCTGCAGGTGCTGTTCCTCCTGGATGTGCTTTTGCTGCAATTGCTGCGTCTGCTGCTGGAGTCTGTTGCTCCACTTGCTGCTTTCTCGCATCATCAGCGTTTTGTCGCTCTAGGTTCTCATGATCCTGGTCCTGCTGCTGCTGCAGCGATTGTCGTTCCTGGTTCTGCTTTGAAAACAGCTCCTCCTGCTGTTGCTGGTATTTCAGATCCAAATTCGGGTCGCCAGTACTTGGAGGAGCCGGGCGTTCTCTGGGCGGGAGGTCGTTAGGATGAACTGCAGTGCTGGAGCAAGGAACGTTGTTCTCTGGATGCGGAACTGGCGTGTTGGGCGTTGGCCGAGCCGCAGCACGATTGACTGGGGGGTTATAGGGCCCTCCTGGCTCCTTGGCCGGTACGGCTGCCCGGTCGTTAAATGCCCCCGGCCTGGCCGTAGCCGCGACTGACGGCTTGCCGTGGTTTACTGAAGCACGCAGCTGCGTGTTGGCACGGGCAGCCTGCATATGCTGAGTTTGAACGGATACGGGCGGGATATGTTTTTCATGTGTGGCAGCCTCCTCTTCCGGGGTCGGCCGAGCGTTAATCCCGCCGGTGCCACCGTTGTAGCTGACGCGGTTCACGGTGGTATTGTTGATCACTGTTGTGTTGTAAACGTTATGAATGCTAGTAGGCTGTTCGAAACCCCGAAGTTTTAAAATTGGTGGTTTGAGCCAGTATTTTCGCGCTGAAGTGTGCTCGAGGGGCGTTGGTTGGAGTTGCCGGCTTGACCGCTTGACCGGCAACTCGCCAAAGGCCCAATCGGTGCCGATTGCCCATGCGACTCCCAGCCGGGTGGACCACTATTTCCCGCAGTCAACGTGGAGTTGAGGACTAGAGATTGCCGAGGTCCAGCACGAGCCCGAAATTCCATGCTTCTGACAGCCGAAACGGTGATCGCGTCGGGTGCGGGTTCTCTCCCTCGATCGCACCATGATCCGCAGCCGACAATCTGTAACTGATTAAGGTCGGCGGGCTGAGTAAGGTGGAGTAACAGACACAGTAACGCCAAGCAGAGAGTTAGACGAAACCAAGACGTCATTGCGAATCAGCCTCCCGCGCATGCTGCAGATTGCGCTCCTTATTGAGTTCTGCCAGTTCGCGCAAGCATTGCTGCATTCGTTGCCAGGCGGCGACTCCTTCTCGCGTGGCCTCCTCGGCTGCTTTGGGAACATAGTAGCCGGTGGTCTTGCCTTTCTCCCCGCGGTAACTCACATTCAGATGCGGACCATGCTTGGGTCCATCGCCCTGACAATGGCAGCCCGCTCGTCCGCAGGTGCGGTAGGTTTCCGAGAGCGTTCCAAAGACAGCGATCTCGGCCAGACGTTCGATCTCTCCCAGCAGCTGCGTCGTTGGGCTGTGCCCTCAACTGACTTGGTCATGCTCCCTCCGACGCTGTTGATAGCGAGCGATGGAAAATAGATTCTTGGTAATACACACCAACCTACGTAGCGCTCGAAGCCACGCCCTCCTTTATAGGTAGCTCGCGCCATCGAGAAGGGTGTTTCAAGGTGCTCATGGTGGCTTCAATCCCGGCCCGCCAGCGCAGCGCGCGGCGGAACCAGCGCTGCTTCTGCTGCTTGGCCCGCTTGGCCGAGAGCCGTCCGCGCGCCGGCAGCGCCACCTTCTTCACTCCCAGGGTTTCTGCCTCCCGCTCGTTTTTTGCGGAAAAAAATCCGCGGTCGCCGGTGGCCATCTCTGGAACTCGCCCGAAGCTAGCCTGATGTTGCTCGAGCGCCGGCATCCAAGAAGTGCTATCGGGCGGATTCCCGACCAGAACTTGGTAGCCGCTCACGATGCCGTTTTCCACCTCGTCAATCCGCACCAGCCTACCAAACTCGTTAGGCTTATGGGCTTTGCCTTTGCGGATGACTTCGGTGTGGGGCTCGAACAGGCTCAACACTTTGTCCTCCACGCGGCTGTTCCCCTTCACCACTCGTTCCTTGGTTTGCCGAATCACGTTCTCCACCAAAGGAAGAAAGTGCCGCAGCTGGCCAATCTGGGTGGCTACTCCCAGGACTGTGCCCACCACTTTCAGCCGTCCCTTCGCCCACCGTTGCACCACTTCGCTGGCCTGTCGCACTACGCCTCGAGTCAGAGCCAACAACTTCTGGTAACTGTGGCGCATCCGCTGCTGGTTGGCCTCGGTGAGGGACTTGGCGGCGCGGCTGATTTCCAGCAGACGATGTTTGACCGCGCGCCCGTGATCGACCACTTCCAGAGCTCCGGTCTTACACTCGTCGGCGATGCGTTGCAAGCTGCGGCTGAGCACCCGAATGCCATCGCCCAAAATCGAACTGTCGGTAGGATAGTGAACGTTGCTTTCCACAACCGTAGTGTCGGTGCGAATTTTTTCGCCCTGGGCTACGCCGTGCTCGCAGGCCAGGCGGACCACGCGCTGATGAATCTCGGCGGTGACGGCCGGACTAAGCAGGGCAAAGCTGCGGCTGAAGACAGTGAACTCAGGGGTGATGTCGGCATCGAAGTGGGTGAAGCGGCGATACACCAGGTTGCTGCGCAGTTCCCGTTCCAGATCGCGGAAGCTCCAGCCTTTCAGGTGCTTCATGACACAGCAGCGCAGCAGACGATCGGGGGCCAAGCCGCGGCGACCGGTACGAGTAGAGCGGGGGCTACGTTTGGCCAAACATTGGCGGACCAAGTCGACTAAGGCAGGATCGTCTAAGAGGAGATCGACGGGATCGAGCAAATCGTCTTTGAGCAGGGCGTCTTGCTGGGCCAGAGGGGAGTAGAAGAGCCAGGCTTGGTGAGAGCAGGGGGATATCATAACGTACTCGAGTATATCGAGTAAGATTTACATTGTCAAGAAAATAATGAGCGGATCAGTTTTCTTGGGAGGAGGTGGGACCAAAATCTGCAGATCTGCCACGCCGCTACATCAGCGACCCGCGTCAATCAAGGGGTTGAGCCCTGGGTTTCGCAACGGCCTTTAGCTAGTGATGTTCACATTGCTCACCGCACGGTTGTAGTAAAGCTGCCCATTGTCCCAACGTCCCCCCTCGTATCCGTGACCGAAATAGCCGTAGCCGTAAACGATTCCGCCGTAGAACCCTACATGCGGTCCCCAATAGCCTTCGTAAGAAACAAAACTTTCTCCGCCCCAAGCCCAATAGCCCGGAGTCCAGAGGAGACCGACTTCCGGAACCATCACCCATGTACCCGGCACCCAATTAGTAATCGCCTTCGTCGTAGTCATAGGCCCAATAACCAGGTTTCCAGATATAACCTTCGGCGGGACAAGGAGGCTGCTCGTAGACGGGCAACGGGGGTGGACCGAGCGTGATTGACACGCCGATCTGCGCCGGCGATGCAGTGGATAGCGCCAGCGTCAGAACTGCGAACAACATCGAGCCGAACAACAGCGAACGAATGGATCGAATGGCCATTTTGTTTCCTCTTGCCCCATATATCCTTCGTTTTGCCCAGTTTGGTGCTGTTTCGGGTTACGTGGATTAAGGGATTTTGCGGCTTAGATACTCGGGGGCAGGCCTGCTATGAAAATTCGAACCCGTACGTTCGACTGTCAGCCCTGCCAAACATGTTTACCGCAGACGCATTACACGGTATCGGTGGGCCGTCGCTTGGTTAGTTGCTGCCTGCAAACCGAGACAGGGTTTGACTCCCAGTCGGCTAAGCCGCCAGTTAAGTTATCAGCACGTCGCGTACCAAAATACTTGACTCCGAATCAAGTTAATGGCCAATCCTAGTGTGAGTCGCTGTGCGCCATGTTATGGACGCGCCCAACAGGCTACCGGTTCATTTGGTTGCCGGTCGAGAACCTCGGTCGTGGAGCCCAGACTGTTCCATTCAAATCGATATAAAGCTGAGGCCAATATCGAGTCTGTCCTCCCTTTTATAGGATGAATCCCCTACGTGCCTGTCTAAGAGGTACAGCATTTGCCGTAGCGCAAATTTTCTCGGTCTTTGGGAAATTCTCGATACCGCGACTAATCAGCGGGTTGCCTGCCTAAAATACAGCGCGGTGAGAACAGGTGAATAACGCAGCCGATAGCTTCGGCACTTGTCGTCATCCTCAGGCATCCTTATCCTCTCTTCTTCCTCTCTTCCGGTGACAACCTCTCAGCTCGTTCGAGATACGCAGCATCTGATGCAGCGCAGATTCTCTCGGTTGACCTTCCCGAATTCCGACGCTTCCGCCGGTCGGCTGCTTACCTAGTACAAAACAGAAGGTGCAAAGGTGCAATTTGATTTGGTACAGCTCGTGCTATTAGGACAACTGGCCAGAAAAATTACTCAAGGATGCTATCAGATCAAGCCTGAGCCATTAGACATGCGACCTGCTTCTATAAAAGACGCACTGGTGCTGACCTACGCTGATGTAGTTCAGAACCATACGCTGCAGATGGCAGCTGCGCTTGCGTACTATTCGTTCTATCATTGTTCCCGGCTTTGGTTTTTTTATCCGCAGTAGTCGCTTACTTACCTGTCCCTGATCTGTTCGATCAGGCCTTGGCTTTAATGGCGCGTTTTCTGCCGGCTGATAGCATGGGCCTGGTACGCAGAGTCCTAGGCGATGTAGTCACTCCTAATAGAGGGACGTTTCTCTCTTTCGGAATCCTGGGGACCCTTTGGGCCGCATCCGGTGGTTTTGCTGCAATCATTGAAGCGTTGGATACTGCGTATCAGGTCAAAGACGACCGCCCGTTCTGGAAAACCCGGCCTTTGGCTGTCGGTTTGGTCTTCATCGTCGGAGCCCTAGTGCTGATTTCCTTGTCTGTAATGGTTGTGGGACCAAGATTCGGAGAATGGCTCGCTGGTAGAATTCACCTTTCTGGACTGTTCGTTCTGCTCTGGCCTTACATCCACTGGACCATTGCAGTGGGTTTACCGTCGTCGCGATTGAAGCTCTCTATTTCCTCGCTCCCAATGTTAAGCAGCGTTTCCTTGCCACACTGCCCGGAGCAGTTCTTTCGGTGGGCTGCTGGATCGGCTTGTCGTATGTGCTCGGCGCTTATTTTCGCCACTTCGGCAGCTTCAACAAAACCTATGGAACGCTCGGTGCCGCCATTGCGCTGATGGTCTGGTTGTACTGGACAGGTTTTGCAATGCTAGTGGGAGCGGAACTCAATGCAGAACTGGCGAAGATAAGCAACGAAGGCAAACTGCAAGAGAAGCACGAACCTCCCGCGGTTACGACAATTAATCTTGCGGCTTGAACTCCCCGTTCTGTAGCCCCATCTTACGCAGTGTGTTTTTGTCGCCCGCCAATCAACTCTTCGAGAGGGGTAAAAAGAAAGCGCAACTCGAGCAAGTGTTCGACGATCTGTAACAGGTTCGCGGGCGACTCGCTCTTGGACACAAACACATCTACCAATTCCAACACGCTCTCTGGTAGCTCATCATCGGCGGACAGCAGCACGATGGGAATATCGGGTTGACTAGCTTTCATGCACGCTGCCACCACATCACCGCGCATCGCCGACATGTGATAGTCGAGAAGCACTAAGTCAATGGGATGGGAAGCGAAGAGCTGCAGAGCTTCCACTCCGCTTGTGCTGGCTAGAACTCTGCAGCCGCTTTCTTCAAGCAGCATCTTTCGTCCCTCAAGTCCGTTCCACTCGTCATCAACGCACAGGATTAGAGGTCTTTTTGGCATGGCAATCCTCGGATTTGTCGGCAGACAAGTACGAGAAGACTTGCCTTTGGAGCCAGTCCAGAGAGCAGCGCCTCTTCGCGAACAGAGGCACGAATCGTGCCAAACCTGCAAAGGACAGCGGAGCGCAACTTAGGTCCAACAGAAACCTAGGAATGTAAACATTACTTAGTAGCGATGGATACGACGTGTGTAATAACAGCCCAGTGGTGCGGGCATCATTTGGCATACAGATTGCGGGCATCATTTGGCGTACAGATAAAGATCGGCAATTCTTCACGCGAGGCTCTGGAGGAACCTATCGATTCGGGAGTCCTGACTTCCAGGCTTCGAGATGATAAATTCCATGCCGCAAGCGAGCAAGCGGGATTACGT